>NZ_JBNNJT010000001.1:0-234455 GCF_050270195.1 Rossellomorea sp. NPDC071047
CTTTTATTAAAGCTGCCTTTAAATCGATGTGGATAATGAGTATTGACAGTTTCGTTCATATCAGGAGGCTCACCGCCCGCCCCGCGGAAAGCGAGTGCCTGGAGCGGAAAGAAACGGACAACGTTTTAAATATCACTAAATTTCAGGGTGATAACCCGTATCCATTCACGGAAGTCAACCGATCGTCTACCCATATAAAAAAGTTTAAAAAAATTTATTGCAAAAGAGTTTTAAACAAAGTATACTATTTTTCGTGAACTTCTTATTAGCAAATGAATACTGATTTAGCTACTTAAAGGGTTAGGACCTCTTCGGACTAACTTTCCCCCGTGGTAGTTAAGATTTTGCCAAAGGACACGTTCATTTTGACGAAAAAAATTATGTCAAAGGGGGAAACACGAAAATGGAAACAATGGGTCGTCATGTAATCTCAGAATTATGGGGTTGCGATTTTGAAAAATTAAACGATGTAGTAGGAATTGAAAAAACATTCGTAGATGCTGCGCTAAAGTCAGGTGCAGAGGTACGTGAGGTAGCTTTCCATAAATTTGCTCCTCAAGGTGTGAGTGGAGTTGTGATCATTTCAGAATCACATCTGACTATTCACAGTTTTCCTGAACATGGTTATGCCAGTATTGATGTATATACTTGCGGTGATTTAGATCCTAACATCGCTGCTGAATATATTGCAGATGCTCTTGGTGCTGACACACGTGAAACAATTGAATTGCCACGTGGTATGGGTCCGGTACAAGTGAAGAAGTCTCAGGCTCAAGCCCTTTAATCGAAGATAACTCAGAAGAGATGCGTATTAGATGCATCTCTTTTTTTATGCATTTGTACAGGAATTGATTTTGAATTTTCATTCCTGTGGTTTTCGTGTAAAATAAGGGTAAATAAAGGGAGGAACTTTAAATGAGCGGAATACGTACTTTTTTTAAACGGTTTCAATCAGAATGTGAGACATCTGATCAGCACGAAGATAAAGACCTGAAATCACGGTATTATAAATCCATGCATCAAGGTGCATTTAATGCAGTATTAGAGTTGTTTTCATCCTCTGAGTATGAGGTGATTTCCCAGTCTAAGGACAGAGGTGAAATTACGGTCCGTAAAAATGGTACTCCCCAATTGTTTATTGTCGCAACGATCATCACAGTAAGGCCTTTTGAAACGGCAGTCGATTTCAAGATCAGTGCAGATAAAGGGAAGATCTTTGGTACATATACGGTCTTAAAAGCACAGATTAACCATTATTATCAAAAGCTTGACGGCGAACTGACAAAAGTGAAATAACGGTAAATCCTTTATAAGCTTGTGTAAGTCGCAGCTTTTTAATATGATGAAAGTAATAGTATGTAATAACGGAGCTGATATTATGAAGTGCCCGTCTTGCCAGCATAATGGTACACGAGTAGTGGACTCCCGTCCGGCTGATGAAGGACGTTCAATCAGAAGAAGAAGAGAATGTGAAGAATGTAATTTCCGCTTCACGACCTTCGAGAAGGTAGAGGAGCTTCCTTTAATTGTGGTGAAAAAAGAAGGGGTAAGAGAAGAGTTTAGTCGAGAGAAGATTTTGAGAGGGTTGATCAAGGCCTGCGAGAAGCGCCCGGTACCTCTTGAGAGATTAGAAAAGATCTCAACGGACATTGAAAAGGAACTCCGTAATCAAGGTGCTTCTGAAGTAGAATCCGTTAAGATTGGTGAGATGGTCATGGATCAGCTTGCTAAGGTAGATGAAGTTGCATACGTACGCTTTGCATCTGTGTATAGACAATTCAAGGATATTAATGTATTTATAGACGAACTGAAAGAATTAATAAAAAAAGAGTAGAAGAATGAGCTGAAGATGTAATTCTTTAGCTCTTTTCTCTTTATTTTTTTGAAAGGTAGAATCCAACTATGATGAAGAAGCATTGGAATGAAATACAACCAATCGATCACTACACGGTAGGGACAAATGGGATTCTTCAGGAATACGATCGGAAAATCATCACGTTTCTGTACCAGCCTTTAATTGGTTCGGTTTGTTACAGTCTTTATATGAGTTTGTGGGGAGAAGTAGAGGAAAACAGGCTATGGTCAACAGATTCTACTCATTATCACCTGATGAACGTTCTGTCTGTCAATCTTCAGGAAGTATATGAAGCGAGAATGAAGCTTGAAGGGATAGGGTTGTTAAAGGCATACGAAAAAAGGGACAACGAGGATCGTAGCTTTCTTTATGAACTGCAGCCTCCTCTTACACCTCAGGAATTCTTTCATGATGGTATGTTGAATGTGTATCTTTATCGTAAAATAGGCAGAACTCATTATTTGCGTTTAAAGAAATTCTTTACTGACGAATCGGTAGATAAACAGCAACATGTAAACATCACACGATCCTTTCAAGACGTTTTCACATCGGAACATATTAATTTTCTCCACCACGATGCAAATATGGATTCCGAGACAAAGTCTGGTGAACAATATATGAAATATGGGAAGAATGGTGGTCTTCCACTGGATGATGTCGATTTTGATTTTCAGTTACTACTTGCAGGGTTATCTGAATTAATGGTTCCCCGAAAAGCCTTTACAACAAATGTAAAGGAAACGGTTCTGAAGCTGAGCTATTTGTACGGTATTGACCCTCTTCAAATGAAAAATATCGTCTTAAGCTCCCTGGATGCAGATGATACCATCGATATAGAGTTGCTGCGCAAAACCGCACGTGATTGGTATGGGGTTCAGACAGGTGATCAACTGCCGGATTTGACTGCGAGAATAGAGTCTAAAGCGTCTGTAAAATCGGATAAACCCCGTACGAAAGAAGAAGAGCTCATTGAATATCTGGAAACAACGTCGCCCAAGGATGTTCTATCTGACATATCGAATGGAGGAGCTCCTTCTAAGTCAGACCTTCAGGCGGTTGAAGAGGTGCTCATGTCACAGAAATTGCCGATTGGTGTCATGAATGTCCTGGTGCAATATGTTTTGCTGAAAACGGACATGAAGCTCACAAAAGGATATATGGAAAAAATCGCGTCCCATTGGTCGAGAAAAAAGGTGACGACTGCAAGTGAAGCCATGGAATTAGCCAAAAAAGAACACAAGCAGTATCTTGAGTGGGCTGAAGGGAAAAAGGAAAATAAAACGAATAGACGAAGAAAGCCGATTCGGACAGAAAAACTCCCGGAATGGTTCCAAGAAGGTGAAACCGAGAAAGAAAATGATTCTTCCCTTGATGGATATGATTTCGAAGCAGAAAAGAAGAAACTCGAAGAAGAGCTTAAAAATTTTCGGAAGTAGGTGAACGTAGCGGTGGAGAAAATAAATAACACCCTGAAAAGGTTGGCGGCTTCTGGTTCGTTTCAACAAAGATATGAACAAATGAAAAAAGAGATTCTTGAAAACAATGATGTGAAGGATTTTATTCGCAGGAATGAAGGCCGTGTAACAGGGGAAATGGTAAATGAGAGTCTGATGAAGTTATATGAATACATTTCGCAAAGCAAAGAATGCCGTTACTGTCCTTCTTTACAGGAGTGTAAGAATATGATGGAAGGTTATGACCCTCATTTGGTGATCAGAGGCAACACCATCGACATCGATTACCATCGCTGCCCTCGAAAGGTCATTCACGATGAAAGAACGAGCGCACAGCGTTTAATCAAAAGCCTGTATGTGCCGAAGGATATTTTACAAGCATCTTTCTCAACCCTTGATCTTGATTCGAAAAGCCGATTGGAGGCAGTCCGACTGGCAAAGAATTTCGTAGAGAACTATACAGAAGGCACAAAAATGAAAGGACTCTATTTTTATGGGAAGTTCGGAGTGGGTAAGTCCTATTTGTTAGGGGCGATGGCCAATGAACTCGCCGAGAAAAAAATCGCGTCCCTGATTGTCTACGTTCCTGAGTTCTTTAGAGAAATCAAGCAATCGCTGGGAGATAACTCGGTAAATGAAAAACTGGAAATGGTCAAAGCTGCACCGATCCTCATGCTCGATGACATCGGCGCAGAAACCATGTCAAGCTGGGGGAGAGATGAGATCCTCGGGACGATCCTGCAGTACAGAATGCTTGAAAACCTCCCGACGTTCTTCACCTCCAACTTCAACTTCAACGAACTCACCCATCATTTGACATACAGTCAAAGAGGAGAAGAAGAAAAGCTGAAGGCTGCAAGGATCATGGAGCGGATTAAATACCTGTCCCAGCCTGTGTTGATTGATGGAAGGAATAGAAGAGAATAGAATTAAGTAAAAGAAGAGAAGGTCATTCGCTTAGCGTTTGAACTTCTCTTTTTCATTAATGAATTTTTGGTGAAATAGATTCATTTATTTATTTCCTAAGCATTGTTCCAATAAGGGTTTATTGTATTGGGTGAATGATAACGAATTCTGAGATGTTTAAAAATAACAATGTTGATTGGAGCGGAAGGGGGCTCGACTCCTGCGGGAATAGCGGGAAAGTTGAGACCCCACAGGGCAAAGCCCGAGGAGGCTCAACTCACGCCCCGCGGAAAGCTAGCCCCCTGGAGCGGAAATCCCACTACTCGCCTTATTTACTATTAATAGATTCGAAAAGAGTCAATTAAATTCCCTCAACAACTTCTAAATGATACAAGCCTCCCATATATATAAATCAGGGATTTGGGTTTAAGGAGGCGAGAAAGTTTGATTGAATTTATTTTCAAGCAAAAAAATGATGCGTTAAAGCTTCAAGCACACCTCAATAAAGAGTTCGTACAATCATGGTTTCATGAAACGCTCTTTCAACATACAACTCACTATAATCTGACGATAGAGGTTTCCCCCTTCTTCAAGGAAAAAGAGAAGCTGTTCAACGGGGTTTCCCACTTTGTCTTAAATGATAAATGCATGGACTGGTCCGAATCAGCCCTGAAGGAAAATTACTTCTATGAAGATGTGGATGAAATCAATCAAATATTAGAGATTGTATCAGAGATGAGACTGGGGGAACGACCTGAATTGATGGAGCTGATCGGTGAATGGGACGAGGCCGAATACGTTCATGACAGCCTGGAGCTTTTGTTGGAAGGAAAGGCCCCCATATCGTTCGACTCCTTCAGCAAGTTCAGGCTGAAGAAGCTTCAGGAGAGACTGCTCCTCATGCTGGATCTTGCGATAGATGAATATAAGATGGAGCAGGAATATCAAATGTTTGTCCATATGCTGCGGGAGTACCTGGCATCAAGGGAGCAGAAAATACGTACGATCCATCTGTGCTCCACGGGTTACGGCTATCGTTTCTTTGATGAAGACATGAAAGAGATGACAAGGCAGGAATTGACGAAGGCGATTGATAAACGCCTTCTGACGAATCACCCGTTATATGTTGATTCGTACACCATTGCTCCGTTGTTATCCCTTGCACCGGAGAAGATACTCGTGTACGGGAATCGTGACCATCAGTTGATCAGGACGCTACAGAATATTTTTGAAGAACGGATCGATCTTTTGCCGATGAGTTATTTTCCTGAAACACTTCTCTATCCTTCCTGGGATATCGCGAATGAATAGGCTGCTTATTTTATGGAATGCTCTTGCTTTTCAAAACATAACCGATTATAATACCTACATAATAAGTCAATAAATAAAGGTTATGATGAGGACAACAATATTCCTATTCCATTCACAGAGAGGGAAGTCTCCTGGCTGCAAGCTTCCTAATTCGGTAGTGATATTTACCACCTCGGAACTTCAATTATGAACTGAATCTTGACGGATTCACAGTAATGATTGACGGCTAAATGTCGTTATTCGTTTTCAATGAAGTCATTGTCTGTGTTTTGTGGACAATGAGAAGTTGGGTGGAACCACGAGTTTACTTATTAACCTCGTCCCTTCAAACGTGAAGGGGCGGGGTTTTTTATGTTTTATAGAGATTACTTAAGGAGTGAAATCACATGTCAGAAGTAGTGAAAATGCAGTTCCCTGATGGAAATGTCAAGGAATTTCCTAAAGGGACAACAACAGAAGAGATTGCTGCGTCCATCAGTCCGGGTCTTAAGAAGAAGGCGCTGGCTGGTAAAATAAATAATGCATTGATTGATTTACGCACAGGGATCCAGGAAGATGGAACGATTGAAATTGTTACGGCACCTTCAGAAGATGCTCTGGAAATCCTTCGTCACAGTACGGCCCATTTAATGGCACAGGCTATCAAACGCTTATATCCTGAAACAAAGCTTGGGATCGGTCCGGTCATTGAAGGCGGATTTTATTACGATATTGATTCCGAGCACACGTTCACTCCGGAAGATCTTCCACTGATCGAGAAAGAAATGAAAAAGATCACGGGAGAAAACCTGGAAGTGGTCCGTAAAGAAGTTAGCCGGGACGAAGCACAGAAAATGTATGAAGAAATCGGTGATGAGTACAAGCTTGAACTGCTTGAAGCCATTCCTGAAGGGGAACAGGTTTCGATTTACGAGCAGGGTGAATTCTTAGATCTATGCCGTGGAGTCCACATTCCGTCTACAAATAAAATTAAAGAATTCAAGCTGTTAAGCATCGCCGGGGCATACTGGCGCGGGAACAGTGATAATAAAATGCTTCAACGAATCTACGGAACAGCCTTCTTCAAGAAAGAAGACCTGGAAGAGCATCTGCGTCTTTTAGAAGAAGCAAAAGAGCGAGATCACCGTAAAATCGGTAAAGAATTGAATCTATTCATGAATTCACAAAAAGTGGGACAAGGCCTGCCGATGTGGCTGCCTAAAGGTGCCACGATCCGTCGTATCATCGAGCGTTATATCGTTGATAAAGAAGAGCGCTTAGGTTATGATCACGTATACACACCTGTCATGGGAAGCGTCGAGCTATACAAAACAAGCGGTCACTGGGATCATTACCAGGAGAATATGTTCCCGGTCATGGAGATGGATAATGAAGATCTTGTCCTTCGCCCGATGAACTGCCCTCATCATATGATGATTTACAAAAACGGCATTCACAGCTATCGTGAGCTTCCGATCCGTATCGCCGAACTTGGTCTGATGCACCGTTATGAATTGTCAGGTGCCTTATCAGGACTTCAACGTGTACGTGGAATGACTCTGAACGATGCTCATATCTTCGTACGTCCCGATCAAATCAAAGAAGAATTCAAGCGTGTCGTGCGCCTCGTTCAGGAAGTGTACAAAGACTTTGATCTCAATGACTATTCCTTCCGTCTGTCTTATCGTGATCCTGAGGATACTGAGAAGTACTTCGATGATGATGAGATGTGGAACCGTGCACAAGGGATGATCAAGGAAGCGATGGATGAACTGGACGTTGAGTACTTTGAAGCAGAAGGGGAAGCGGCATTCTATGGCCCTAAACTGGACGTTCAAGTGAAAACGGCACTTGGTAAGGAAGAAACTCTATCAACGGTTCAACTGGACTTCTTACTTCCGGAGCGCTTTGACTTAACATATGTAGGGGAAGACGGGAAGCAGCATCGCCCGGTAGTCATTCACCGTGGAGTCGTATCCACAATGGAACGCTTCGTGGCATTCCTGATCGAAGAATACAAAGGAGCATTCCCGACATGGCTCGCTCCAACGCAGGTTCAGGTGATCCCGGTTTCACCGGATGTTCACTTCGACTATGCGAAAGAAGTGAAAGAAAAGCTTCAGGCTGAAGGGCTGCGTGTGGACATCGATGACCGTAATGAAAAGATCGGTTACAAGATCCGAGAAGCACAGATGAGCAAGGTCCCTTACATGCTTGTAGTGGGAGACAACGAAATCAAGGAAACGGCTGTAAACGTCCGTAAATACGGAGAGCAAAAATCAGAAACGATTTCTCTTGATGAGTTCATCGGCCACATCACAAAAGAAGCGAAACGATAAATAAAGAAGAGGGACGGACCTTGCTCCAAGGTCCGTCCCTGCCGTATAAATTTCAAAAAAACTATTGCACTCTCCTTAGATGTCTGATATTATGAAATACGTTGTGATATTAAATGATTATTTGACAGCGGTATTGTCATGTGATATAGTATCTAAGGTGAATTGAATACAGTTTGGTACAAGAAGAAGCTACCCGCTTCTCACCTGAATAACGCGTTCGTGCTGTTTACAGGTATGTGATTGACTATTAAAGCCATTTATATATGCTTAATAATCAGGTGCGGGTGTTTCGACACTCGCATCTTTTTTTGTGTGTTACACGCAAAAAAGGAAGCGAGTGCGTCGGCCAAAGCCGTGTATTCTTTTAATAAACCTTGGAGGTGGCTAATTATTAGCAAAGACATGATCTTAAACGAAACGATTCGTGCCCGTGAAGTACGTCTTATCGATCAAAACGGTGAGCAACTTGGGATTAAATCCAAGAATGAAGCTCTTGAAATTGCTGAACGTGTAAACCTTGATCTTGTTCTTGTTGCTCCAAATGCTAAACCACCCGTTGCTCGTATCATGGACTACGGTAAGTTTAAGTTTGAACAACAGAAGAAAGAAAAAGAAGCGCGTAAGAATCAGAAGATCATCAATCTTAAAGAGGTTCGTTTAAGCCCGACGATTGATGAGCATGATTTCAATACTAAGCTTCGTAACGCTCGTAAGTTCCTTGAAAAAGGAGACAAAGTTAAAGCGTCAATCCGATTTAAAGGTCGTGCGATTACGCACAAAGAAATTGGTCAACGTGTTCTGGATCGCTTCAGTGATGAGTGTAAAGATGTAGCAACCGTTGAATCAAAACCGAAAATGGATGGTCGCAGTATGTTCTTGGTGCTTGCACCAGTTAACGAAAAATAAAGGACCCGAGGAGGAAAAGCACATGCCAAAAATGAAAACTCACCGCGGCTCAGCTAAGCGTTTCAAGAAAACAGGTTCTGGTAAACTTAAACGTTCACACGCTTACACAAGCCACTTATTCGCAAACAAATCTACTAAAGCAAAGCGTAAGCTACGTAAAGCGGCTGTTGTCTCTAAAGGAGATTTCAAACGCATTCGTCATATGCTTGACAACCTAAAATAAGAAGTAATAGAAACAGGAGGGAATTATTATGCCACGCGTAAAAGGCGGAACAGTAACACGCAGACGTCGTAAAAAAGTTCTTAAATTAGCCAAAGGTTATTTCGGTTCAAAACATACTTTATATAAAGTAGCAAACCAACAAGTCATGAAATCATACATGTATGCTTATCGTGACCGTCGCCAAAAGAAACGTGATTTCCGTAAATTATGGATCACACGTATCAATGCGGCTGCTCGTATGAATGGTCTTTCTTACAGCCGTTTAATGCACGGTTTAAAGCTTGCTGGTATCGAAGTTAACCGTAAAATGCTTGCTGAGCTTGCGATTGCTGACGAAAAAGCATTCAACCAATTAGCAGATGCTGCTAAAGCTCAACTTAACAAATAATTAACTGCTGACTAAGTTGGCAGACAAAAAGGACTGGCCTCTGGCCGGTCCTTTCTTATAGGCTTTATTCGAAAAGCTTGTTATTATTTATCATAGGGTCTGCTTAGGCTCTGTCCATCAGTGTGTGCTGGATGGTGGGGGGAACTGCTCCGCTTACAGCTAGCGTTCGGCCGAGGAGGCTCACCGCCAGCCCCGCGGAAAGCGAGCATCCTGTAGCGGAAATCAACTACTACTCTCTTCTTTAAGAAAGTAACAAACTTTACGAGAAGAACCTTCTTATATCAATCAATTCAGAAAGCAGGTAGAAAACATGGGTGCATTAACAGCTATCTTATATCTATATGCCATTGTCATCAATATCATCGGCTTTATCATCATGGGCAAGGATAAAAGAAAGGCGCAGCGAAATGAATATCGCATCAAGGAGAGTACTTTGTGGCAGGTGGCGATCCTCGGGGGCAGCATCGGCGCATATATGGGAATGAAGGTATACAGGCATAAAACGAAACATAAAGTATTCGCTTTCGGTTTTCCACTGCTTGTCATGCTTCATAGTCTGCTTTTTATCTGGCTGAATACTAAGTTGTAGAAATTGAAGTTTTCATTCTTTAACCCGTCTCCATTACATACTATATAGAGAGTGTCTATAACAGCTTAGAAAAGCAGAAGGAGGTCACCTTAGCCATGGACGAACGGTTAGTTGCTGCATTCGCCCTCATGGAAGCTAGCGGGTATTTGGCTCCTGTTCTGTTTGTTTTGTTTCATATTCTAAGGCAATTTCTGTTCATCCCTGTAGCCCTTGTATGTATGGCGGGAGGAGTGCTGTTCGGAAGTATATTCGGCACTCTGTATTCATTAATCGGATTAACGCTCTTATCTGTTACTTTTTATTTCGTCATAAAGAGTTTTACATCATTCTATGAAAAGCTCCTGAGATTGAAGGAAAAATGGTTTGGAAGAAATGCTACCCTCACAACCGGTCAAATTGCCATTCTGCGGTTAATTCCTTTTGTCCATTATCAGCTTTTGAACCTTTGTTTACTTGAACGTAAGAAAAAGCTTAAACCTTTCATCCGGGCCTCTGTTATTTCTAATATTCCCCTGGCGTTTTTTTACACGGTTTTCGGTCAATACATCAAACAATTTTCCCCTCCTATTCTCGTCATGATTTTCCTTGCACTCATCGTACTCTTTTACCTACTAAGAGAAAAAGTAAGAGTGATTGAATGGAGAGAGTTCTTTCCGGGTAAATAAAAAAAATGGCTGGTTAAGCCATTTTTTTATTGCTTTTTTTGAAGGAATTCATGGATCGGGCTTTTCCAATCCAGCTTTGCATTCGGGTATCTTTCTTTGATTTCATTGTGGAGGTATTGAAAATCCTCTTGAGTCAGTCCCTTTAAAGAAGAGATGTTCCTTGACCAAACAAAGATGGAAACCACCTCAAAGGATTTTTCTGTTGCTCCTAAATATTTTTCTCCTTCAAAAAGAACTCCTTTATACGTTATGTGAAAATTCTTACGTACATTTTCCTGATCATCGAGAAAGTAAAAACGTTTCTGCTCCTGGGCAAGTTCCAGTTTTCGCTTTGGGTCTATAATGTATTTCACACTGCGGTATAAAAGATAAAGAATAAGGAAAAAAATCACTAACCGAATTAACCAAAGCATTACCATTACCTCCCTAGGCATAAGTATTCTTCTATTATTTACGTTGAAAACAGAAAAAGGTTTCATTTTATTTAAAATTTCTTTGAAAATTTGTCATACTAAGAGAGAGCACTAGAAAAACAGGCATCATGAGGGGAGAAAACGTCATGAATATTGAAAAGTTATTGGACATGCAAGAGAAGCTGGATCAACATATTGAGCAAGAACACGGGTTGGAAAACGCAGATTTAATTGAAAAGAAGATCCTTGCCCTGCTTGTTGAAGTAGGGGAACTTGCCAATGAAACAAGAAGCTTTAAGTTTTGGAGCAAGAAATCATCATCATCGAAGGAAGTGATCCTTGAAGAATTTGTAGATGGAATCCATTTCATCCTGTCACTGGGACTGGAAATCGGCATCCAGCAATTTGATTTAGGGGAAACCAATTACGCAAATGAAGATGTGACCAAACAATTCCTGGAAGTGTTCAAATCGGCCAATCATTTCTCTGAAGAACGTTCGGTTGAGCATTTTCAACAATTGTTCAGGCACTATGTTTATTTGGGTGAGCTGTTAGGCTTCTCCCATGAAGAGGTGTTTGACGCTTATGTGAAGAAGAATGAAGTGAATTATAATCGTCAAAAAGAAGGATATTAATCCGGATCACCAGTGATAGTTTGAGAAGATTCAGGAAATTTTGATGAATCGGACAGATTTTAGTATAATGAGAGTGAATAAACATTTAGGGGGTCGAAACAGTGACAAAATTAGATGAAACATTGACCATGCTCAAGGATTTAACCGATGCAAAAGGTGTACCGGGAAATGAAAGAGAAGTACGAAACGTAATGAAGCGATACATAGAACCATTTGCAGATGAAATCACAACTGATAATCTCGGAAGCTTAATTGCTAAGAAAGTCGGCGATGAGAACGGACCTAAGATTATGGTGGCCGGGCATCTTGATGAAGTCGGCTTCATGATCACTCAAATCGACAGCAAAGGGTTCCTGCGTTTTCAAACAGTGGGAGGCTGGTGGTCACAAGTCATGCTTGCCCAGCGAGTGACGATCGTGACGAGTAAAGGGGAAGTAACGGGTGTGATCGGTTCCAAGCCACCGCATATCCTGCCTCCGGAAGCCCGTAAAAAGCCGGTTGATATTAAAGATATGTTTATCGATATCGGAGCTTCAAGCCGTGAAGAAGTACTGGAGTGGGGAGTGAAGCCTGGGGATATGGTTGTCCCTCATTTCGAATTCACGGTGATGAACAATGAGAAAATGCTTCTTGCGAAAGCTTGGGATAACCGCATAGGATGCGCGATTGCCATTGATGTACTGAAAAACCTTAAAGGTCAAGAGCATCCAAACGTGGTATATGGTGTAGGAACGGTGCAGGAAGAAGTTGGCCTGCGTGGAGCAAGAACGTCAGCAGCCAAGATCCAGCCTGATATTGGCTTTGGTGTAGATGTCGGAATTGCAGGGGATACACCTGGCGTTTCTGACAAGGAAGCATCAAGTAAGATGGGTGAAGGCCCGCAAATCATCCTGTATGACGCGTCCATGGTTTCTCACAAAGGACTTCGTGACTTTGTAACAGATACAGCGGATGAACATAACATCCCGTATCAATTCGATTCGATTGCCGGTGGTGGAACGGATTCAGGTGCGATTCATTTAACAGCGAATGGAGTCCCTGCTTTATCCATTACCATTGCAACCCGCTATATTCATTCCCATGCAGCAATGTTGCATCGTGATGATTATGAGAATGCGGTTAAACTGATTACAGAAGTAATCAAGAAGTTAGATAAAGATACAGTGGCAAAGATTACATTTGATTGATTGCAAGGAAAGAGACCCTATCGGATTTAGGGTCTCTTTTTCATGAAATAGTGGAGCTGGCATTAAAAAGTCATTTGATAAGATAAAGACATGTCGGCACCGATCGTTTTTTTAATAATGCGAATGGCACTCTCATTGTCTTCATCTGTTTCTGAAGCCATGCAATCCTTCGGTATCGATATTTCATACTCCCTCATATAGGCATCATTAGCGGTGTAGAGCACGCAGATATCGCCTGCGATTCCTGTCAATATCAAGTTTTTTACATCCAGCTGGTGAAGCAGGATATCAAGTTGAGTCCCGAAAAAGCATGAATGCTTCGGTTTGATGATAAAATAGTCATCTGTATCAGGGTGGAGTCTTTCGATTACGGTTTCTCCTTTTTTCTTTTTGCAATGGTCGATAATGTCATTCATATTGTCCTGCCATAGACCGTAGTTATCATTCACATAAATGACCGGAATGCCGGATTCCTTCGCTTTCGTCTTCAAGTCACGGATATTATCTACAATCTTCAAAGTGTTTTCATATAAATTCTCTCCACCTTGAAAATCAAAAGTATTAATCATATCGATGATCAGTAATGCGCTATTCTTCTGACTCATACATTCGCTCCCCTTCCGTTAGTAGTTGTATGTTTTCATTACCACTGAAAGAGTAATACTAAAACAAAACTGGAGAAAATTTTAAATGGGGAAGGAAAAAACAAGGGCAACCCCTGGAAAGGGTCGCCCATGTCCTTACTGTGTTTGTTGCTGTTGCAATGATTCCTCTAATGTTTCGAGGACCATTTTTTGTTCCTGTGGATCTGCGTTTTGCCAGAAGACTTCAAGGAGTACACCCAGTCCGGGAAGGGTTTTTTCTTCTCCGCCTTGGATTGCATCGACGATGGTGTCTCTCAGTTCGTCCTGGTTGTTGCCAGATACGTTGTGTATGATTGCTTTTCGTAAGTTAAGGTTCATCACACATTTCTCCTTTTTGCTAGGATGAGGAATTCATTGTTATCTTGTCTCAAATTGAATTTATTATGTAGGAAAGTTAAGGTATAATGAGACCTTGAATAGTAAGTAAAAGGAGCGGATACGATTGAAGTATATTCAATCCTCTAAAAATCCTGTTGTGAAGCAGTGGAAGAAGTTATTGACCAAAAAGGAACGGGATCTTACCCGTACATACATAATTGAAGGCTTCCACCTCGTGGAAGAAGCATTGAAGCAGGAGGATACGGTCCTTGAACTGATCCAAGTGGAAGGAATCGATCTTCCTCAGAAATGGACGGTGGACTCGATTTCTATGACCATGGTGTCGGATGAAGTCGGAAAAGCCTTGTCCGATACAGAGACATCGCAAGGGATTTTTGCTATTTGTAAGCAAAAAGAAGATGAGCATGAAATTGAACAAGCGGCAACATTCATGCTTCTTGATGGCCTTCAGGATCCCGGGAATATTGGAACCATCATCCGGACGGCCGATGCAGCTGGGATTGATATGATCGTGTTAGGAAAGGGGACGGTGGACCCATATAACCCTAAGGTTTTGCGGTCTGCACAAGGAGCTCACTTCCACATACCGATTATCAGAAGGGACCTTGCTGAAACCATTCCAGAGTTGAAAGAAAGGAACATCCCGGTGTATGGAACGGCACTTGAAAATGGTGTGGAGTATACAACGATTAAGCCCCAATCTTCTTATGCACTGATAGTGGGTAACGAAGGAAATGGCATGTCGAACGAACTCTTGACTGAAACCGATCAGAATCTCTATATTCCCATTTATGGGAAAAGTGAATCGTTAAATGTAGCGATCGCTGCGGGGGTTTTATTATACTATTTTAAAAATGGGCAGTGAATTTCTTGAAAAGGTTTGAAATTTGCCTGGAAATTCACTATAATAATGCACATATAACTTAAAAGACGTTGAAAGAGGAAAGTAGCACATGACCTTCTTTAAGGGAGAGAATGCCCTGGACTGAAAGCATTCTTAGGAACGCATGATGTGAAGATTTCACCTCTCGAGTTGGCATCGGGACCATTCATATGATGAATGTAAAGATGCTCCGGCAAAGCCGTTATCCGAATGAAGTGAGTATGTCTGCCAAGTTTTTTTGCGAAAGCAAAATAACCATGGATATGCTTATAAGGGTGGTACCGCGATATAAACCTCGTCCCTTTTTGGGATGGGGTTTTTTTATTTGTTTTTAAACCAATCCAGTACGATCATTCGGAGGATATACATTAAAGGAGGAAGTATAAATGGAGGACAAATTACGATCCCTTCAACAAGAAGCAATCGAAAAAGTGAACGAGGCACAGGACTTAAAAGAACTGAACAATATCCGTGTAGCTTATCTGGGTAAAAAAGGACCCGTAACCGAAGCCTTAAAAGGAATGGGGAAACTTTCAGCGGAAGAACGTCCTAAAATGGGAGCCCTTGCGAATGAAGTTCGTGGAGCCATTACAGAAACCATTGAAGCGAAGCAGGCAGTTCTTGAAAAAGAAGCGGTTGAAAAGAAACTTCAATCTGAAACGATCGATGTTACGTTACCGGGTCGCCCTGTTAAAAAGGGAAATCATCATCCGCTCACGATGATTGTGGAAGAAATTGAAGATTTATTTATCGGAATGGGTTATACCGTTGCTGAAGGACCGGAAGTGGAAAAGGATTATTATAATTTTGAAGCACTGAACCTTCCCAAGGGACACCCGGCCCGTGATATGCAGGATTCCTTCTATATTACGGAAGAAACCCTGCTGCGTACTCATACTTCTCCGGTTCAGGCAAGAACGATGGAACTGGCCAAAGGCAAAGGACCAATTAAAATCATTTGTCCAGGGAAAGTGTATCGTCGTGATACAGATGACGCAACACACTCTCATCAATTCACTCAAATCGAGGGACTCGTCATTGATGAAGACATCCGCATGAGTGACCTGAAAGGAACGCTTAATGTGTTTGCCAAGAAAATGTTCGGAGAAGACCGCGAAATCCGCTTGCGCCCAAGCTTTTTCCCGTTCACAGAGCCTTCAGTCGAAATGGATATCTCATGTAAAATCTGTGGTGGGAAAGGCTGTCGTGTATGTAAAGGAACTGGATGGATCGAAATTCTTGGAGCAGGAATGGTTCACCCGAACGTACTCGAAATGGCAGGGTTTGATTCAAAGAAATACACAGGCTTCGCATTCGGAATGGGACCTGAACGTATTGCCATGCTGAAATACGGAATCGATGATATCCGTCATTTCTATACAAACGACACGCGCTTTGTCACTCAGTTCGGAACAGAAGAGTAAAAGAAAATCGGTAGGAGGTACTAACACATGTTTGTTTCATATAAATGGTTAGAAAATTATGTAGACTTATCAGGTGTCACACCTGAAGAGTTAGCAGAGAAGATTACAAGAAGCGGGATTGAAGTTGAAGGTGTTGAACGGATCGGGGAAGAAATCAAAAATGTGGTCGTCGGTCATGTTTTACAATGTGAGCCACATCCAGATGCGGATAAACTAAATAAATGCTTAGTGGGTGTAGGAGAAGAAGAACCCGTTCAAATCATTTGCGGAGCACCAAACGTGGCAAAGGGTCAAAAAGTGGCTGTCGCAAAGGTTGGAGCGGTCCTGCCGGGTAACTTCAAAATCAAGAAAGCCAAGCTTCGCGGTGAAGTATCCCACGGAATGATTTGTTCCCTGCAAGAGCTTGGCGTAGAAGGAAAGCTTGTACCGAAAGAACATGCAGAGGGAATTTATGTGTTCTCGGATGATGCTGAAGTAGGCAGAGATGCAGTGGAATTATTGAATCTTGATGATGCGATCCTTGAATTGGGCTTGACGCCTAATCGTTCTGATTGCTTAAGCATGCTGGGAGTGGCGTATGAAGTAGCAGCCATTTTGGATCGTGAAGTGAAGCTACCCCAAACGCAGTTATCCGAAGGCAGTGAAAAAGCGTCGGATTATGTATCGGTAAAAGTGGAGGCGAAAGAAGATAACCCTCTATACGGTGCTAAAATCATTAAAGATGTAAAAATCGGTCCATCTCCATTATGGATGCAAAATGCGTTGATCTCAGCCGGGATCCGACCACATAATAACGTAGTCGATATTACGAACTATGTATTATTGGAATATGGTCAGCCTCTTCATGCGTTTGATTACGACCGCTTTGGTTCGAAGGAGATCCTTGTCCGTCATGCGACTGATGGGGAGACATTCGTCACACTTGATGATGCAGAGAGAACTTTATCAAGCAGCCAGCTTGTCATTACGAATGGTACGAAGCCGGTCGCTCTTGCAGGCGTGATGGGTGGAGCGGATTCCGAGGTCCAAAACGATACAACGACTGTCCTTCTTGAGGCGGCTTATTTCACCGGGGCGATTGTCAGAGGAGCCTCCAAAGATCACGGACTGCGTAGTGAAGCGAGCACACGATATGAAAAGGGAGTCGATCCTGATCGTGTCCTGAAAGCAGGAGAGAGAGCTGCACAACTGATGGCTGAATATGCACAGGGGGAAGTGCTTGAAGGAACGGTATTATTTAACGAACTTGAAGTTGAGCCTGTGAAAGTAGAGATTACGTTAGAAAAAATCAACTCTTCACTGGGAACATCCATCTCAGCTGACACAGTTTTAGATATCTTCCGCCGACTTCAATTTGATGTTGAAGTAAATGGAGAAACGTTTGTTGTAACCGCCCCTACAAGAAGAGGGGATATTACCATCCCTGAAGATTTACTTGAAGAAGTGGCACGTCTATTCGGTTATGACAACCTTCCGCTGACTCTTCCCAAGGGAGAATCAACACCTGGAGGACTATCAAATCATCAGTTGAAACGCCGTACGGTCCGCCGTTATTTAGAGGGAGCGGGACTCCTGCAAGGGATTACGTATTCTCTAACAAACGATAAGAAAGCAACACAATATGCACTGGACGTAAGAGAGCCTGTCCGCTTATTGATGCCAATGAGTGAAGAGCGCAGCAACCTGCGATTAAGCATCATTCCACAGCTTCTTGAAGTGCTTTCGTACAATAAAGCACGTCAGAATGACTCACTTGCCTTTTATGAAGTGGGATCCGTTTTCTTACAGGAACCAGGAGAAGAGCTGCCAAAAGAAGAGGAGCATATTGCAGGTGCTATGACGGGCCTTTGGCATCTTCATCCTTGGCAGGGAGAAAAGAAGTCTGCTGACTTCTACGTAGCGAAAGGTATCCTTGAAGGTCTGTTCGAAGAAATCGGCGTTTCTGAAGCCATTTCTTACCGCCAGGCAGTGGTAGATGGCATGCATCCGGGAAGAACCGCTGAAATCCTATTGGACAATGAAGTCATCGGTTTTGTAGGAGCGATCCATCCTGAAGCGGAAAAAGATTTGGACCTGAACGAAACCTATGTGTTCGAACTGAAGGCATCACCAATCTTCCATTATGAAAAGCCGGCATTGAGTTACACGCCAATCCCGCGTCATCCATCGATTACAAGGGATATCGCCCTGGTAGTCGATACAGAAGTGAAAGCGGGAGAATTGGAATCCATCATTAAAGACGCTGGAGGCAAGCTTCTGAAAGAAGTATCAGTCTTCGATCTTTATGAGGGGGAACATATGGAAGCAGGCAAGAAATCCCTTGCGTTCTCGTTAAAATACTTCGATCCGGCTAAGACATTAACGGACGAAGAAGTGGTTAAAGTACATGATAATGTGCTGCAAACAGTGAAGGAAAAAGCTGGAGCAGAGTTGAGAGGGTAATACATTCAAGTGAAAGGTGTCAGACAATGGTCTGGCGCCTTTTTGCTGTTTGGAGAGGGTTTTGCCTGTTGAAAAATGAACGGATTTTAACAGGAGAATATCCGGTGGATTTTAACAGGTGAATATTGCAGTGAATTCAGCAGGAGAATATCCATGGAATTTTAACAGGTGAATATTGCAGTAAATTCAGCAGTTAAAAATCATTCATAATTCAACTGTTGCATCCAAGATAACACTACCATCCAAAAGAAATCCCCACCGGCACAGCCGATGGGGATTTTATTTATTTCCTGGCTAACTTCATCGCCTTCTCACTATTGGCGAAATGCCATTTGGTCATAGACTTTAATTCTTCAATCCCTTTACGCTTAATGATCTTGGCTGCTGCAACGTCTACATGTTTACCGGCACCTTTAGGTATCTCGACACCGGCTTTTTCACTCAATTTGTCCATTTCCTTTAAGAAGGCATAACGTGCAATGATCGAGGCAGCGGCGACAGCAAGATGGATGCTTTCACCTTTTGTGCTGAAATACACGCGGTCCCGTTGGATTTTCTTTTGTGCAGAAATATGTTTGTAGTATGTATTCTTTTCGACAAACTGATCAATCAATATTCCTTCAGGCAGTTCCGGGGCCATTTTTTCCAACAGATTCAGGATCGCCTGATTGTGCAAGAGGGCCTTCATCTTTCCCTGTGTCATTCCTTTTGCTTGCATCGCATTGTATTTAGGGTTATGCAGAATGAGTAATGAATAAGGAATGGCGGCTATTAAATCCCTGGCTATTTTGATGATTTGAGGGTCGGATAAATTTTTAGAATCCTTTACTCCCAGTTCCTTCATAAGTGGAAGGTGCTCTCTCTTCACGTACGCACTTACCACCGTGATCGGCCCGAAGAAGTCGCCTGTGCCCACTTCATCTGATCCGATGACAGACCAGTCGGCGAAGTTTTCAGGCAATGTCGTCGTACCCTTGGAAGGTGATTTTACCTTTGGAGGCTCAACTTTGCCCCACTGACTTGATTCTCCTTCTCCGTTTGATCCCTGAAACAATACTTTCCCCGATTTATAGGCAGTGATCGTACAGCCGGATGGCTTTGCTACAAAAACGGCACCCGGAGGCAGTTTGTCCGTTAATACGTTTTTGTAGTGGCCTTTCATCTTCTCGATGGTTTCTTTGTTTGCTTGAATGACGGTATTAGCCAAGTTTCTCTCTCCTTATGACAAAATTCTTGTATTTAATAAAAAATGTGAGTCAATATGACAAATCCCTTCCAAAATTTAAAGATTTCGTGGTATGATTATGTTTAGGATTCTTATGAATGGGGGGCTTTCAGGTTGTCTGAAGAACAAAAAAATCGCACCACTGTAGACATATATGGTCAACAATATACGATTGTTGGGACTGAATCAACAAGTCAAATCCGATTTGTTTGTTCTAAAGTGGATGACAAGATGAGAGAAATAAACTCCATGAATCCATCTCTCGACACAAGCAGGCTCGCCGTCCTGACAGCGGTGAATGCCGTAAATGATTATCTCAAACTACAAGAAAAGTTTGAAGAGCTGGAACGAGAAATCAAACGTTTAAAGGATTGAAAAAAAGATGCTGGATTTAGCTTTGTTAATTATCCTGGTGATAGGATTTTTAATAGGTTTAAAACGTGGATTCATTTTGCAGGTAGTCCACATATTCGGATTTATTGTTTCTTTTATTGTAGCATACATATATTATGATCAGCTTGCACCGAAGTTAACATTATGGATTCCTTATCCTGTATTGGACGAGCAATCCACATTGAATATGATTTTTGAATCGACCAATTTAGATCAGGCTTATTATCGTGTGATTGCATTTGCAATGATTTTCTTCGCGGTCCGGATCATTCTGCAAATCATTGGATCGATGCTCGATTTTGTCGCACATCTTCCGTTATTAAAGCAGTTAAATGTTCTTGGCGGAGGGGTATTAGGCTTTATTGAAGCATATTTAATGATCTTCATTCTATTATTCATTGCCGTATTATTGCCGATCGAGTCGGTTCAAACATTCATTAATAACTCATTTATTGCGCAAGCGATGGTTAAACATACTCCTGTTTTCTCTGATATGGTGAAATCTTGGTGGATTGAATATGTAGCCTAAAAGAAGGGGCTGACTATAAGTATGCAATTCAAATTCGTTAGGGATGCCTTAGCGGATTTGTTCATCTTATAAGTCAGTCTTTTTTCTTTTTTTATCAATTTTGCTACTATATAGATGGGATCGTTTTGCTTTTGCAAGTGACGAGGAGTCATAAAGGACCCTGATCGTTAATTCTAAGTTAGTAGGTGAATCTCTTGAATAAAAAAGATATTATAAAATTATTAGAGCAAATTGCGATATATATGGAATTGAAAGGCGAAAATTCATTTAAAATCTCTGCCTACCGAAAAGCGGCAGCGGCACTTGAAAATGATGACCGGAGCTTACAGGAAATCAGTGACTTCACGAAGCTGAGTGGAATCGGCAAAGGAACGGCAGGAGTGATCGAGGAATACATAAACGAAGGCACATCTTCTGTCCTTGAAGAGTTAAAGGAAGAAGTTCCAAAGGGATTGATTCCCCTCCTTCAATTACCTGGTTTGGGCGGAAAGAAAATCGCGAAGCTTTATAGTGAACTTGGGGTGGAAAATATAGAAGACCTGGAGGAAGCGTGTAAAGCAAATAAAGTACAAGGATTAGCAGGCTTCGGTAAGAAGACGGAAGAGAAGATCCTGGCATCCATCGACCAGGTTGGCAAGAGACCTGACCGTCTGCCGATCGCTTTTATGAACGGGATCGCTGAGGAGATTGAAGGTTTTCTCCTCGGCATGGACAGCATCCAAACCTTTTCAAGAGCGGGAAGCTTAAGGAGAATGAGAGAAACCATCAAGGACCTTGATTTCATTCTGGCAACAGAGTATCCCCAAGAAGTGAAGGAAGGTCTGTTGAAACTGCCCAATATCGTAGAAACCATTGCAGCAGGAGATACAAAAGTTTCGTTGACTCTTTCGTATCATTGGGATGTCAGCATCGATTTCCGAATCGTAAAGCCTGAAGAATTTGCTACTGCCCTTCACCATTTTACCGGATCAAAGGATCATAATGTCCGTATGCGAAAGCTGGCCAAAGAACGCGGGGAAAAGATCAGTGAATATGGCGTGGAGAATAGTGAAACCGGTGAGATACAGACATTTAAAACCGAAGAAGAATTTTATCACCATTTTGATTTGCCCTTGATCCCACCAGAGCTGCGGGAAGATGGGAAAGAAGTGGAAGAGTTCCATGAAGATTATTCCCTTATCAGAGGAGAAGATATAAAAGGGGATCTTCATATGCACACCACCTGGTCGGATGGTGCATTTTCGATTGAAGAAATGGTAGAAGCCTGCCGTGCCAAAGGATATCAATATATGGCCATCACAGATCACTCCCAGTACTTACGTGTGGCCAACGGGCTGACAGCAGAACGATTACTTAAGCAAATCGATGAAATTAAAGAAATCAACAAGAAGTATGATGATATAGAAGTCCTTTCAGGAATCGAGATGGATATACTCCCCGATGGTACATTGGACTATGAGGATGACATTCTTGAAAAAGTGGACCTTGTGATTGCCTCGATTCATTCGAGTTTTTCACAACCCCAGGAAAAGATCATGGAAAGGCTGACTACTGCCCTGAAGAGTGCCCATGTGGATATCATCGCTCATCCAACAGGGAGAATCATTGGCCGAAGAGAAGGCTATGACGTAGATATGGATCTCCTTATCCAGCTGGCGAAAGAAACCGGTACGGCATTGGAGCTTAATGCAAATCCGAACCGTCTGGATCTGTCGGCAGAAAATATCCGAAAAGCCCAGGAACAGAATGTAAAGCTTGTCATCAACACAGATGCACACAGTATCGATCACCTGGAATTCATGAAAGTCGGAATCGGAACAGCTCGAAAAGGCTGGATCAAGAAAGATACTGTCATCAATACATGGGATAAAAAAGAGTTAATCAAATTTATTAAGCGAAACTGATAAAAGGTGGAATACATTCCGTGAATTCTAAAGTATTAAAAACGTTAGAGTTTGATAAAATCAAAGAATTATTAAAGCAATATTCTGCATCCGCACTTGGTCATGCAATGGTATCCTCCCTCATGCCTTCGGTTGATTATGAGGAAATTTCAGCTCTTCACGAAGAAACAGATGAAGCCATGACCATCCTCAGATTGAAGGGTCATGCCCCATTAGGCGGGATATTCGATATACGTCCACACGTCAAGCGTGCTCAAATAGGCGGAATGCTTTCCCCTTCTGAATTCGTTCAGGTAGCGAGTACGATACGGGCAAGCAGGAAGCTGACGCTTTTTGTAGAGGAGTTACTGGAGGAAGAGGTGGACATTCCCCTTCTGCAGGAGAAAATAGGGACGGTCATTCCTCTACCCTATCTAGAACAGGATATAAGGAAAGTCGTGGATGATAACGGGGAAATCCTTGATACAGCAAGTGAGGCACTCCGCACGATCCGTACGCAGCTACGGGCCAATGAAGGTCGGATCCGGGAGAAACTTGAGCGAATGATCCGCTCTTCCAATGCTCAAAAAATGTTATCCGATGCGATCATTACCATTCGTAACGATCGATATGTGATTCCGGTTAAACAAGAGTACAGGGGTCAATATGGCGGGATCATTCATGACCAATCATCATCGGGTCAAACATTATTCATCGAACCGGAAGCCATCGTTCAACTGAATAATCAACTTCGTGAGCTTCGATTAAAAGAGCAAGCTGAAATCGAAAAGATTCTCCTGGAGCTGTCTGAAAGTGTGCAGGAATCCGGAGAAGAACTGCTATTGATTGTCAGCGTCCTGTCAGACATTGATTTCATGTTCACAAAAGCGAAGTTCGGACGATCCATTAAAGGGTCTAAACCGACGATCAATAATGAACGCCGGGTGCGGCTGAACAAAGCACGACATCCTCTTTTGCCGATAGATGAAGCGGTGGCGAATGACATCGAGTTGGGGACTGACTTTTCTTCCATTGTCATAACAGGGCCAAATACCGGGGGGAAAACCGTCACCCTGAAAACTTTGGGATTAACGAGTTTAATGGCGCAGGCCGGTCTCCCGATCCCGGCTCTCGATGGATCAGAAGTGGGCGTCTTCCATACCATCTACGCTGATATCGGGGACGAACAATCGATTGAACAAAGCTTAAGTACCTTCTCTTCTCATATGGTCAATATCGTGGACATCCTTAAAAAGGCAGATCATGAGAGTTTAGTGCTGTTTGATGAATTGGGTGCCGGTACAGACCCTCAAGAAGGTGCTGCGCTTGCCATTTCCATTTTGGATGAAGTACATGGAAAGGGTGCAAGAGTCGTGGCGACCACCCATTATCCTGAATTAAAAGCATATGGGTACAATCGTGAAGGAGTCGTGAATGCAAGTGTGGAATTTAATGTAGAAACATTAAGTCCTACCTATAAGCTTTTGCTCGGGGTTCCTGGAAGGAGTAATGCCTTTGAGATTTCGAAGCGTTTAGGGCTTTCAGATTCAGTCATTCAGAGAGCGAAGTCCCATATCGGAACGGATAGCAAAGAAGTGGAGAATATGATTGCCTCCCTCGAAGACAGCAGACGTCAGGGTGAACGGGAGCTTGAAGAAGCCCATGAACTTTTAAGACAAGCTGAGAAAATGCATAAAGATATGCAGAAGCAAATGATGGAGTATTATGAGAAAAAGGATACACTGTATGAAAAAGCTCAACAAAAAGCCACTGAAGTCGTTGAAAAGGCGAAAGCAGAAGCGGAACAAGTGATCAAAGATTTACGAAAAATGCAGCATGAAAAATCAGCTCAAATCAAAGAACATGAACTGATCCAGGCAAAAAAACAACTGGAAGATGCCACTCCGAAATTGAAGACTTCCGGTCAAAAGAAAAAAGTCAATCAGGCTGAGCATGAGTTAAAGCCAGGGGACGAAGTCAAAGTCTTAAGCTTTGATCAAAAAGGCCACTTGGTCGAACGGGTGTCTGCGAAAGAATGGCAAGTACAGATGGGCATCATGAAAATGAAGGTAAAAGAATCAGATCTTGAATTCATTCAATCTCAACAGAAGGTAGAGACGAAACCTCTCGCCACAGTGAAAGGAAAGGATTTTCACGTCAGCCTTGAGCTAGACCTACGTGGTGAGCGTTTCGAAAATGCATTATCCAGAGTGGAGAAATACATCGACGATGCTCTCCTTGCCGGTTATCCCCGCGTTTCCATCATTCATGGAAAAGGTACTGGAGCTTTAAGGCAAGGTGTGCAGGAATACTTGAAAAATCACCGATCGGTCAAAAACATTCGTTTCGGGGATGCAGGTGAAGGTGGAACCGGCGTAACAGTTGTTCAATTTAAATAAGAGCCTTTAGACTGCTCATATGTTCGGGTTTTCATAGTGAAAATAATCGAGTGGTTTAATTAAAGCGGTAAAGGGAGCTTTACGATGAAGAACTTTTGGGAAAATGAATTTATTCAAACGGCTGGGAATTATAGCGTGGTCATACTATGTTTGGTTCTGTTCTTAGCTATTTTCGAACTGGTCACAAAGTATAAGAACTGGGAAGAAATAAAAAAAGGCAACTTGGCCGTGGCGATGGCAACAGGAGGGAAAATATTTGGGATAGCGAATATTTTCCGCCACTCCATCAGCCATAACGATACCATCCTGACAACAATCGGATGGGGTGTGTTTGGCTTTTTTCTATTACTGATCGGCTATTTCATTTATGAATTCCTCACACCCAAATTTAAAATTGATGAAGAAATCGCTAAAGATAACAGGGCGGTGGGCTTCATTTCATTAGTTATTTCAGTTGGTTTATCCTATGTAATAGGAGCCGGTATATCGTAAGGAGAGGGAATATGGAAACATTGGCAAAGGTATTACTCACTCTATGTGGGGGATTTTTACTCGTTGGGATCATTTATATGTTGTTCTTTACGTAACGGTTGAATAACGAACGAGATTCAATTCAATCGATGCAATCTGTGAATAAAGCTGATATTGATACAATGCTAAAATAATAATAATGTACGAGCAGACTGTCATATGGTTGAATAGGCAGTCTTTTTTCTTTGATAAAATCATCTGTAAGGAAGGTCAAGCCTAAGAAATAGGAAAAAAGTATCAAGTGGATTGAATTGAAATTGTAACTGAAGTCCCCTTATATTATAATAGTGAATAGAAGAAATTTTCTAAATATTCAAAGGGAGGGATTACAATGAACAAACCATGGTTTGCTGAATATCCAGCAGAGATTCCCACGGAGCTCGATCTGACTGAAAAACCACTTCAGTCCTATTTAACTGAAGCAGCTACCCTTTATAGCAGTAAGGTAGCCATTCAATTTATGGGCAAGGAAATGACCTACACAGAATTACATGAATCCGCACTCAAGTTCGCCCATTACCTTAAATCGCTTGGAATTAAGAAAGACGATCGGGTGGCAATCATGCTGCCGAATACTCCTCAATCCGTCATCGCGTACTATGGCATTCTCTACGCAGGTGGAATTGTCGTACAAACCAATCCATTATATATGGAAAGGGAAATTGAATACCAAATGAAGGATTCAGGGGCCAAGGTGATCCTGACGTTGGATATTTTATATCCAAGAGTGTCGAAAGTGATGAAGAATACAGGACTTGAGCACATTATTGTAACCGCTATCAAAGACTACCTTCCATTTCCCAAGAATCTCATCTACCCATTCATCCAGAAGAAACAATACGGCATTGTTGTAAAAGTGGACCATTCAGGACAGAATCATTTATTTACGGAGATCATGAAAACAGCGAAACCGGAAAGTCCCGATCATGCATTTGATTTTGATAACGATGTGGCCCTTCTTCAGTACACAGGCGGGACGACAGGTTTTCCAAAAGGGGTTATGCTTACCCATAAAAACCTTGTCGCTAATGCTTCCATGTGTGATGCGTGGCTTTATAAATGTAAAAAGGGCGAAGAGCGTGTCCTTGGAATCCTCCCATTCTTTCATGTGTACGGTATGACAGCCGTTATGATATTATCCGTCATGCAGGGATATAAAATGATCTTACTCCCTAAATTTGATCCGGAAACAACTTTGAAAACCATTCAAAAGCAGAAACCGACCCTGTTTCCTGGTGCTCCTACCATCTATATCGGTTTGCTGAATCATCCGGAACTTAAGAAATATGACCTATCCTCCATCGATTCATGCCTTAGTGGAAGTGCCCCATTGCCTGTGGAAGTGCAGCAGCAATTTGAAGAAGTCACCGGCGGGAAACTGGTAGAGGGCTATGGATTGACAGAATCTTCACCTGTCACACATTCCAATTTCCTTTGGGATAAAGAAAGAATAAAAGGAAGCGTCGGAGTCCCGTGGCCAAGTACGGATGCAGCCATTTTCTCACTGGAAACAGGAGAACCGCTCCCACCGAATGAAATGGGTGAAATCGTCGTGAAAGGTCCACAGGTGATGAAGGGTTACTGGAATCGTCCGGAGGAAACCGAGCAGACGTTAAGGGATGGCTGGCTATTGACCGGTGATTTGGGGTATATGGATGAGAGAGGTTACTTCTATGTTGTGGATCGCAAAAAGGATATGATCATTGCGGGAGGCTTTAATATTTACCCTCGTGAAATCGAAGAGGTCCTTTATGAACATCCTGCGATTCAAGAAGTTGTTGCTGCAGGCGTTCCGGATGAATACAGGGGAGAAACCGTAAAGGCGTATGTGGTCCTGAAAGAAGGAGAAGTCCTGACAGAGGAAGAACTCAATGAATTTGCCCGTAAATACCTGGCTGCCTACAAGGTGCCCCGGATTTATGAATTTAGAAAAGAGCTTCCCAAAACGGCAGTTGGAAAAATATTACGCAGAGCACTTGTAGAAGAAGAGCGCCAAAAAATAGAGGAAGAACAGAAAACAAGTTAAAATGAATACCATTGGGCTTTTTCTTTTTGTTGTAAATTTGGACAAGGCATCTCTTCTTGACAAGTAAAGAGAAAACTTTTATTATAAAAATATGAATGAACGGTCATTCATATTTCCTTAAGGCAGGTCAAGAACTCATGAAACGAAATAAACCTAAATACAAGCAAATTATCGATGCTGCTGTTATTGTTATAGCAGAAAATGGTTACCATCAGGCACAAGTATCCAAGATTGCGAAGCAGGCCGGGGTCGCTGATGGAACGATTTATCTCTATTTTAAAAATAAAGAAGATATCCTGATTTCGTTGTTTAAAGAAAAAATGGTACTCTTTGTCGAAAAAATTGAGGAAGTTATAGCAGGAAAACAGACAGTTTCAGAGAAATTATTAGTGATGATTGAAAATCATTGTAAAATTCTGTCGGATGATCATCATCTAGCGATTGTGACACAACTGGAGCTCAGGCAGTCCAATAAGGATATCCGTTTGAAGATCAACGATGTATTAAAAGGATATCTGCAATTAGTCGATAAAATTCTGATCAGCGGAATAGAATCCGGAGAGTTTTCTGGTGACCTGGATGTCAGGCTGGCCCGACAAATGATCTTCGGGACTCTGGACGAAATGGTGACAACGTGGGTGATGAACGAACAGAAATATGACTTAGTAGCTCAAGTCCCTGCTATTCACAAACTATTACTTCATGGGTGTGGCGGCAGGAACTAAATTAGTTTAGGGGGATGAGAGATGGAAAGTTTAACATGGTCATTAGAGGGAAAGGTAGCAACGGTTCTGATCCAAAGACCTCCTGCTAATGCTTTAGCCAGCGGACTTATTAAAGAAATCGATTCAGTTCTGGATGAGCTTGAAGAAAACGCTGAAGTACGGGTGATCTTACTGAAGGGTGAGGGGCGATTCTTCTCTGCAGGAGCTGACATTAAAGAATTCACAACGATTGAAACGGGTGAAGAATTCTCTAAGTTGGCGAAAAAAGGCCAGGACGTTTTTGAACGGATGGAGAACTTCTCAAAGCCGATCATTGCAGCCATCCATGGCGCAGCCCTAGGCGGAGGTTTGGAGCTTGCAATGGGATGTCACATCCGATTGGTCAGCGAGAATGCAAAGCTCGGTCTACCGGAGCTTCAGTTAGGCCTTGTACCTGGATTTGCCGGCTCCCAGCGCTTGCCGAAATTGGTAGGCAGGGCAAAAGCGGCAGAAATGCTATTAACGAGTGAGCCAATCAGTGGAACAGAAGCTGTACAGTGGGGACTTGCCAATAAAGCTTACCCTGAGGATCAGCTCTTTGATAAAGCGAAGGAAATGGCCGATAAGATAGCGAAGAAGAGCCCAGGGGCGATGAAAGCAGCCATTGAGCTGTTAAGTTATACAAAAGATGATCGATTCTATGAGGGTGTAATGAGAGAATCGGATCTTTTCGGTGAAATCTTTGTATCCGCTGATGCCAAAGAGGGTATTTCAGCGTTTGTTGAAAAGAGAGAACCTCACTTTAAAGGCTAGAATACATTCTAGTAATATAGTAAACTCTTATTGAGGGGCAGTCTTGAATGTTCAAGCTGCCCATTCAAAGGGGCTAAATTGTCAAAATCTTTTTAAGGGAAAGAATGTTTACATTATTAGGAGGGACTTACGCATGAACATCTATGTACTTTTGAAAAGAACGTTTGATACCGAGGAGAAAATTTCGATCCAAAACGGTCAAATTGCTGAAGATGGAGCTGAATTTATCATAAATCCTTACGATGAATATGCAGTGGAAGAAGCTATTCAAGTTCGCGATGCACATGGTGGAGAAGTGACGGTTGTAACAGTTGGCGGAGAAGAAAGTGAAAAGCAACTGAGAACAGCACTTGCAATGGGTGCAGATAAAGCAGTGCTGATCAACACAGAGGATGACCTTGATCATGGTGATCAATTCACTACAGCCAAAATCCTTGCCCACTATTTAAAAGAACAGGAAGTAGATTTAATCCTGGCAGGTAATGTTGCGATCGATGGTGGATCTGGACAAGTTGGACCACGTGTGGCAGAACAGCTTGATATCCCTTATGTAACCACGATCACGAAATTAGAAATTGATGGCGGAACGGTAACAGTCACACGTGATGTAGAAGGGGATTCAGAAGTAATTGAAACATCTCTGCCTTTACTTGTAACGGCACAGCAAGGATTGAACGAACCACGATATCCTTCACTTCCAGGAATCATGAAAGCGAAGAAAAAGCCTTTAGATGAAGTGGAATTGGATGATATTGATTTAGATGAAGATGAAGTAGAAGCGAAGACAAAAACAATTGAAATCTACCTTCCGCCGAAGAAGGAAGCAGGTAAAGTGTTAGAAGGCGAATTGGATGCTCAAGTATCAGAGCTTGTTTCACTTCTTCGCAATGAAGCGAAAGTTATATAAGGCTGACTCATAGTAATAACTAACATTCAGGGGGTATTTAACATGGCGAGAAAAGTATTAGTACTTGGAGAAGTTCGGGACGGATCATTACGTAATGTTTCCTTTGAAGCGATTGCGGCAGGTAAAACAGTGTCTGAAGGCGGAGAAGTAGTAGCCGTTTTAATCGGCAAAAGTGTAAGCGCTTTAGGTGAGGAAATGATTCAATATGGTGCGGACAAAGTAGTGGTTGTGGAAGATGATAAACTTGAGCAATATACATCAGATGGCTATTCACAAGCGGTTCTATCGGTTATCGACCAAGAGAAGCCTGAAGGAATCATCTTCGGACATACTGCACTTGGAAAAGACTTGTCTCCTAAAGTGGCCAGTAAGCTAAGCACAGGATTGATTTCTGATGCAACTGACCTTGAAGAAGCTGGTGGGAACCTCGTTTTCACAAGACCGATTTATTCCGGGAAAGCATTTGAAAAGAAAATTGTGACTGGCGGTGTGATTTTTGCGACAATCCGTCCAAATAACATCGAGCCGTTAGCGAAAGATGAGTCACGTACAGGAGAAGTTTCTTCCCTTTCCGTTGATATTAAAGACTTACGCACAATCATTAAAGAAGTCGTACGTAAAGCAAGCGAAGGTGTGGACCTGTCTGAAGCGAAAGTCATCATCGCCGGTGGACGTGGAGTGAAAAGTGAAGATGGATTCAATCCTCTTAAAGAACTGGCAGATGTTCTTGGTGGAGCAGTAGGAGCATCACGTGGAGCATGTGATGCCGACTATTGTGACTATTCCCTGCAAATTGGTCAAACAGGAAAGGTCGTAACGCCTGACCTATATATTGCATGTGGTATTTCTGGAGCCATCCAGCATTTAGCGGGTATGTCGAATTCAAAAGTCATCGTTGCGATCAACAAAGATCCTGAAGCGAACATCTTTAACGTAGCGGATTATGGGATCGTGGGTGACCTGTTCGAAGTGGTACCGATGCTGACTGAAGAGTTTAAAAAGCTTAAAGTATCTTCTTCTTAATATAATTGACGTTTTGAAGTAGCGTCTAAAGGGTATGAGCATATTATGTAGTGAAAATAAGGATGCAGCCGGGTGGCTGCTCCTTATTTTTCTTCCCTGTATATTCCGTTATATGAAGGGAATATTACCTACGAGCAGATTAATAGCATCACAAAAAAAACGGTGATATACTAACGTTACATTCAAAGTTTTTAGGAGGCGCATATAAATGGCAATTACACATGCTACTGATCAATCATTCTCAACTGAAACAAATTCCGGACTGGTATTAGCGGATTTCTGGGCACCTTGGTGTGGACCTTGTAAAATGATCGCTCCAGTACTTGAAGAGTTAGATGGCGAAATGGGCGACAAAGTGAAAATCGTCAAAGTTGACGTTGATGAAAACCAGGAAACAGCAGGTAAATACGGGGTTATGAGTATCCCGACTTTAGTTGTCCTTAAAGACGGCGAAGTTGTAGATAAAGTAATCGGTTTCCAACCTAAGGAAGCACTTGCTGAACTATTGAACAAACACGTATAAGAAATTCTTTTCAAACACCGGGGCTGTCATGACAGCCCCGGTGTTTTTTTTGTTTCAACAAAATTTTCAAAAAACGTTGACTATGATAATCATTCTCGATATAATTTTAAACGGAAATGAAAATCATTATCATTTATATCTACAATTCATTCGGGGGTACATACATATGAAAAAGAGAGACTTAACCAAAATCTTTGCAGCATTTCTATTAACTGGTTCCGTATTAGCAGGTTGCGGAAGCTCATCTGAAGAACCGAAAGAAACAGGTCAATCTTCTGAAGAGAAGAAAGAAGAACCAAAAGAAGAAAAAGAAGAAATGACGCTTAATACAGAATCACAAGTTAAAGCGTATTCAGATATGAAAGCTGAATTAGAGAAAATGAAAGAAGACAAGGAAGTAAATTGGGATACTGTCAATGACATTTACACTTCTGAGTTACAAGCATCGGTAAATGAAGTGAATGGTGAATTTTCTCAAGGGATTGAAGCCGCTATTTCAGGTGGACAATCAGGTGAGCTCGACAAAAACGTTGCTCGTCAAATCATCGATAAACTGACGCAGTCTTATTTTTATCAAGTTCAAAAAGGGTTACAAGGTCAAGCAAGTGAAGATCTGGAGGCAGATAATGCGGATGATGCGAAAGCAAAGTTTGCAGAAGTCAAGTACTTGGCAGAAAATGTATTCATTCCTACAGCTGAAAAGCGTGATGGATTATATGAGTTATCAGGTGAATCCAGTATGGTAGAAAACATTAACAACGGCCTGTCACTACAGGAAGAAGCATTGGCAGATTCAAATGCTGAAGACTTCGCAGTTTATAAGCAAGTGACGGATAAATCAATCTATCAAAGCTATTACCTTGCTTCAAATTCCTATGCTGAAAAAATCAGTAAAGCGGTTGAAGAAGGAAATACGGAAGAGTTAGCGATTATGCAAGCAGAAGGATATGGCTTCCTCCAGGCTATTAAAGGATCTTTATCTGGTGGAGACGAGGCTGCTGCGAATGAATTGGATTCCATCTTCTCACTGGAAAATGATCCATCTACGATTGATGCTGATAAAGTGAATTCTCTATATACGAAAGCAATCAAAGGTAAAGCAGAAGGATATCATGGAGAAGCGGCAGAAGCTGTAGAGTCTGGTGATATTGCCAAAGCAAAAGTAGAAGCGATGGAAGGCAATATGTTTGTTAAAATGCTAGAGGTGAATGTGAAAGACAAACTTGGAGAAGAGAAATCACAAGAGCTGTTTGATCTTTCTCAAAAATGGTTTGAAGCAATCTCTGCTGAAAAAGCAGATGAAGCGAAACAGCATAGTGAAGCTATTCTTAACATCCTGAATCAATTATAATATAGTGTATAGAGGCTGGCCTGCATGTTGGGGTCAGTCTCTATTTGTAAGTAATTCTTATTCTCCATGCCCGATTGTGCTAAACTAAACCTATTGTCTAAAAGTCAAGAGAGTGTGATGAAAGTGAAAATAGTGATTACAGGTGGTGCGGGATTTATCGGGATGCACCTGACAAAAAGGCTTCTTAAAGTGGGTCATCAGGTTTCAATCATTGATTGTTTCCATGCCTATTATTCAGCTCATCGAAAGAAACAGCATTTGAAAGAGATTCAATTCCCTACCGGGGATTTATACGAAGTCGATCTAATAGATCGTGACAAGACCAGAGCGATTATCAATGAATTAAAGCCTGATGTGGTCATCCATTTAGCCGCTTTGCCAGGGGTGGCCTATTCATTGGAAGAGCCGCTTAAATATGTGGATTATGACATTAAAGCCACGATCAATATTGTAGAGGCTTGTGGAGAAGCCGGAGTCAAACATTTCTTGTTTGCGTCTTCATCCTCTGTTTACGGGGATAAGCCGGGAATGCCGTTAAAGGAAGAGGATGCAGATGGTATGACCATCTCACCATACGCTGCTTCGAAGTGGAGTGCAGAAAGCTTCTGCCATATGTACGCAAATATGTATGATATGCATGTGAACATCCTTCGTTTCTTTACGGTGTATGGTCCATGGGGAAGGCCGGATATGGCGATCCCTAAATTCATATCGAAACTACTGAAAAACGATTCCATCTCTATTTTTGGTAGTGATAGTGGACGGGACTATACGTATATTGATGATATCATCAACGGGATTGAATTAACTTTACAAAAAGGGATAAGAGGAGAAACCTATAATTTGGGGAGTGGCCGGGTAGTGAAAATGACCGCATTATTAGAGGTTCTTCACCGTCATTTTCCTGGAATGAACGTGAACTATGATACGTATCGTCTGGGGGACGTTTTTTCTACTCATTCGGATATTTCAAAGGCTCAATCTCATTTGGGATATTCTCCAACCACTACCATTGAAGAGGGAATAGGGAATACCATTCTGTGGGCAAAACAAAATGAAAAGCATTTATAAATCTCTTAAATACTTAATCGGATTCGGGATCGTTTGCTATTTTATATGGTTCATTGCAACAGGGTGGGACCATGTGCAGTTTAAGCGGTTTTTATATCAACTGATTCTTCATCCCGTCATGGTGATTTCGGGTATGGTCATTTATGGTTCCTCTTTCTATTTAAAAGGGATAGCCACGAAAAAACTTCTAGGTGATGAAATCAAGCTTTCCAGTGCCATGTATGGTCTTTGGTACAGCTTGGCACTCAATCATCTGCTGCCCATCAAGGGCGGGGATGTTCTCCGTTCGTATATTTTATATGAAAGAGAAGGATTATCTAAATCAGCTTCTGCTCAATCTGTTATTATAGTAAGGCTGATGGATATTCTTTCACTCTTTCTACTCGTATTATTGGGGATATCGTATGTATCATTAGAAAACCCATTATCAACTGATGTCATTTTAGTTGTCGGAGGAATCCTCTTATTATTGATAGGATTGATTTCTTATTACAAACGTCAATTTCTCTATCAGCAATGGAATGTCATGCTCTCTCTCATAAAGGGGAGGGGATTTTTCTATGCATTTTTCCTTGTTTTCATCAGTTGGATATTGGAAGCGGCCTTGTTGCTGTCTGTTTGCATCGCAACGAATACAGGAATTTCCACCTTTCAGGGGATATGGGTGAATAGCCTAACCATTCTAGGTCAGGTCTTTCAAATTACACCGGGTGGGCTAGCGAATTATGAAACGATCATGGCTTTTGGCCTCAATCAATTCTCCATAACGATGGAAACAGGTATTACCATCGCAGTTCTGACACATGGGATCAAATTCATATTCTCATATTCTGTTGGACTGTATGCGCTAGTGAAGTATCCTGTTTCACTGACACTCATTAAAAAGTTAAGTAAAAGAAAAGGAGGGGCATGAAGTGAAAAGCGCCTCTAAGTTTGAAAAGGTAGCGGCACGCTGCTGGAATTTATTAAATGAAGGAAAACCCTTCACACCCATTTTTACTGTAGGTACGATGCTTCTCTTTCATCTTGGTGATTTTGCCTCGTTACCATTTTGGCTGAATTTCACGATTAGTTTAGCGATCACCTTGCCACTTTTTATACTATTCTTTGTTTATGATTTCCCATTGTTTTTAAGAAACTACCTGTGGCTGCCGATTGTGGCTTACTTAATCATTGGATGGGAATGGGATCTAGGGTTATCCCTGTTAGGAATCGGTCTTTACTTTTTCTTCACGATCTTATTCTGGGGAACATTATATTATCACTTACGCATCGGAACGTCGTGGCTTAACTTCACAAGGTTCTGGAAGCTCGTACTGAAAAACAGTGACTCCACAAGCGGGAATGCCCAGGAGCAGCTTCCTAAATTTCTATTATTGCTGGCTTACTGGCAGTACACGTACTCCCTTCTTGATACAAGCCAGCAGCTGCCAATCGTTCAGTTCTTAAGTTTCTTTGGAGGTCTTTTGGTTTTCACATTTATTCTTCACCGTTACTTATTTGATTGGAAGCCAAAGATGTATGAAGAATATGCAAAGAAGGCGGAGGATTGGAAAGAAGATCGGGCAGATCGTGTAGTGGTCATCGTGGTAGACGGAATGAGGAAAGAACGATTTCAGGAAGCGGAAACCCCGTTTTTGGATTCCCTCAAGGCAGAAGGAACAGAATTCTCCAACATGGAGACGGTATATCCTGCCCGCACGGTCGTCTGCTTTTCATCCATGTTCACCGGGACGTATCCGTATGAACACGGGATCACCTCGAATATGGTATGGAAGCTTGGGATTAAAGTCGAAAGCATTTTTGACTCGTTACGAAAAGTCGGGAAAAAGGGAAGACTATTAGGTGTGGCCCATCTGGTCGATTCCATGGGGGCTGACGTCGATACGTTCACAGCCGTCATGCATAACGATAAAGCGGATCCGACAATCATGAAAAAAGCGAAACATATCATGAAAGAACAAGACCCGGATTTATTCATCGTACAAATGATCGGGACCGATCAAACCGGACACAGTCGCGGGGTTTTATACGATGAGTATTTGCAAAAGATAAAAGAAGCAGACCGATTGATTGAAGACTTTGTCCAATGGATGAAAGAAGAAGGCAAGATGGAAAACACAACATTATTTATCTGTGCCGACCATGGACAGGCTGATGGAATCGGGGGACACGGGCATCTTGATGAAGGAGAACGATTCGTTCCATTTATCATGCACGGACCTAACATCCATAAGGGACGGAAGGTAGAGTCCAAGCATAGTCTTGTTTCCATGGCCAGTACCATCGCTCATATTCTGGGAGCACCATTCCCGGGCCATGCACGTGGACCTGTATTAGAAGAAGCATTTAGAAGAAAGGAAGAACATCGTGAATAAACAGAAGGTTGTTGTTTTTTTACCTGCTTATAACGAAGAAGAAACCATCGGGGATGTCATCCGTGACATTCCCAGGGAGTTTCATCCTGATGTTCTGGTCGAAGTACTTGTGGTGAATGATGGGTCGACCGATGACACCGTTAAGGTTGCAGAAGAAGCAGGAGCAGACTATATCGTACATATGGAACGTAATTCAGGCTTAGGGGCTGCGGTAAGAAGAGGGTTAAAGGAATCGCTGCTAAAAGGAGCGGATATCGGTGTCATGATTGATGCGGATGGGGAATATCCTGCATCTCAAATTCCTGAGCTGTTAGAGCCGATCTTCACGAATCAGTCAGACTATACAATGGGATCCCGCTTTAAGGGGACCATCGACGGAATGAGGATCCATCGCCGCCTCGGTAATTATTGTTTTACCTTACTACAATGTGTGTTGCTGAGAACCTGGATCTATGATGGTCAATCAGGGATGAGGGCATTCTCTAAACAAGTAATGGAACATGCAGAAATCATTCATGACTATAATTATGCTCAAGTGGTGACTCTAAATATCATGCGTAAAGGTTTCAGAATGATGGAAGTTCCGATTGAATATAGAGTCCGGACGAAGGGACAATCCTTCATCAAGTTCAAAGCCTATATGTTTAATGTGCTTCCGGCTATCGCACAAGAAATGAAACGGCCTGTTGAAAAAGTGGATATAGATTATAATGTTCACAAAATTTCTGCAACATCCATTGAAGGCCTTTAAAATCGTATTGACAAGTATAATGATAATCATTATCATTGAAAATACAGGAGGATTTCCATATGAAAAAAAGCCTTTTTTTTAGTCTTTCACTGATATTTATTCTCAATTACATATTTATCCCGTCACAGGCATCTGCTTATTCTTATGGGGATCCAGGGGAAGAGAAAATCGCTGAAGCGTATAAAGAGCTGGAAAACAGCTTAGAGAATGATGACTGGGATAACGCAAAGAAAATATATGATTCGTATGAAAAAGATTTTGAACTATATTTTTCAAAGGTGCAGCCCGATATAAAAAAAGCTTTCGAGGAAAAAGACAAGGATCTTTTATTAGAAAGCTGGAGAGCAGCGTTGATGCTGAATATCGAAAGAAGACTGCATTTCGCTCAAGAGCAATTCGACGATTATGGGCAGGCGAAACTTCTTCTTGCTAAAGCGAGAGGGACGTTTAATGTACTGGAACCATTTGTTGTTGAAGAAAAAAGCCAGGAAGAGGCAGACAAGATATATGCAGCATTCGATACTGCGTTAAATTCCTTGGGAAATCCCGGTTTGTTCGGGATTGGAAGCAAAGATAATGATCCTGAAGCTTTCGATAAAGAAGTTGAATCGATCATTAAAGAACTTCGACCGTTATTTCCGATTCCTTCTGAGAAAGCGGATGAAAGTCATCTGAACGAAGAGAATCTTGGATTTTTAGATGGGATAGGTGAAGGGGGAAGCTCAAGCTTCTGGCTCTACTTCTCACTAGCACTGGTCTTGATTCTAATCATACTGATTACGATCAATAAACGTAAAAATAAACAGTAGCACCGGGGTATCAAAGGGGGAAATAAAGTGGATTTTCAAGCGTTTTTGATTACACTGAGAGAGTCTTTAGAAGCGATTTTGATTGTAGGGTTGATTCTATCTTATCTTACAAGATTAAAAGCAGACAAGTATAAGAAATGGGTATATGTAGGAGTATTGCTTGCTCTTGTATCCAGCTTTTTGGTTGCTTTACTGTTCCAGGTCGTCCTGACAGGGTTCTCGAGTTTTGGAGCTGAAGTTTACTTGAAGGTGGGGATCATGTTTGCTTCCGTTTTACTTCTGACTCATATGGTTGGCTGGATGAGGAAGCAGTCCAAAGGGATCAACACTGAAATGGAGAAGAAAATCAATGCAGCCTTAACGGCAGGCAGCGTATCAGCGATGATCATTCACTCATACTTGATCGTCCTTCGTGAAGGTGTCGAAACCGTATTTTTCTTCGCTGCCATCAGTGGAGGAGACGTAACGAAAGTATTCACAAGCTACGGGGCACTCAGTGGATTATTACTTGCCATGGTCCTTGGATATGCGTTCTTCTCAGGTGCCATGAAATTCAAATTGAAAACGTTCTTTAATGTGACAGGTTTGCTGATCATGTTCATCGCAGCCGGGTTACTTGTTCAAGGAGTAGGGATTCTTCAGGATCTTGGGATCATGGGCTCTTTATACACAACAGCAGAAGGGAAGCCTGCGGAGGTATATAATCTGGTGGAGATCATGCCTGAACACTTTCAAGATGAGCTTCACTATGAGAGAGACACGGGTAATGAGGTTCTGATCAGCGGTCAAGTCGGGCTGTTCATGGCGGCAATGTTCGGCTATAGCCATAATCCAACGATTGAACAGGTGCTTGCCTATTGGTTCTACTTCGGATTCGTATTCTTATGGATTTACCTGATCCGAACGGATAAACTCATTAACCCATTTAAACGAAAGTCCGTGCCTGCAGGGATGGAACAACAGAAAAAGACAATCAAAAAATCGGATGATGTGAATTCAATAAATGCTTAAATCCCCCTGAGCCAACTCATGATTGGAAACCATTCTAAGAAAGCCTTACAATAGGCTAAGAAGGTTTCCAAACTGAGTTGGTTTTTATTTGGAGAGAAACAGGAGAGAAACAATGATCGATAAACATTTGAACAAGTGGATGTTAAGTATACTGGCTGTATTCAGCCTGTACTTCATATACAGACTTATATTGCTTCCGCCCTATGCTTCAAGCTGGGATGAAGTCGATTATGCTCTGGGAGTCATCGAATTTGATTTATTGAAGATGCAGCCTCATTTTCCAGGATATCCTTTTTTTATTTTCGGGGGGATGATGGTTCACACTTTTATAGCTGACGCGGTTCTATCCCTCCAACTTTTAAATACGATATTGCTGGTTAGCTCGATTCTTCCTGTTTATTGGCTGTTTGGCCATTACCTAGAGAGAAAAAAAGCCATCATTGCGACGCTATTACTATTTTCCCTTTCTTATCCGAGTGCGATGACCGTTCAAGCTATGAGTGAAGGTGCTGCCATACCGGTATTATGGTGGTACTTATGGAGTCTGCACCAGGCTATGATACGGAAGACGAAGGATGCGGCTGTCCTTCCCATTCTCCTCTTTGCCATCTTGATGGGTATACGATTATCTTATATCGGATTTGGTGCGGGGATCCTCTACTATTGGTTTTTGTTTTGGAAGGAGAGTGGCAATGGTTCAGAAAAAATGAAAGCCATCGCTTTTCATCTGACTCTTCTCGTACTTTCACAAGGAGTGTGGCTATCGGCACTGGCTGCCAATGCAGGGAGCCTCAAGACCCTGCTACAGATTGCCTTTGGGTTTACCGACGGACACTTTACGGAATGGGGAGGAACGGTAGAGCCCGATACAGGATATTTTGAAAGGTTATGGAACTATATATTTATCAATATAGGCTGGAACGGATTATTTACACAATCACTTTCTATTATGGTCATCACGGCGCTTCTGGTTTTATTGAGTGTAAAAAAGACTGGAAAGTGGACTAGACCTGGTCCAGGCACTATATTGCTCCTGATTTCATTCGGCTCCTATTTTATCTGGGGATTATTTGCACAAAATATTGATAAACCGAGACATATTCTGCCTCTGGCCATAATAGTAGGGTTTTTCATGTTGATAGGGTGGATGAAAAACCTCAATACAATGAAGATCATCACCCTGAGCCTTTGGTTTATTTTGCATATAGGAACGAGTGTGGGCGTCTTGACCGACTATCACTCATCTCTACCCGCCGTATACAAAACAGAGTCATACTTCTCAGAAAAAAATGAGGAAAGTCCGATTATGGTATACACATGGGAAGAAACAAGAGTATACTCCTATCTGGATGCACCATACTCACATAAGCGAGTGTTAACCTATTCTCAATTCCTTCAAGACATTCAGCATATGAATAAAGAAATCTATTTGACCGGAGCAGTGGTTAATGGATTCAAACAACAGGGTATTGAAAACCTTGATGAAAAAATAGAAAAAGTCCAAGTATTCCACTCACAGGAGCTATTTGATCCTGTATATTCAACCATCACCGTCTATAAATGGGCAGACAAGAAGGGAGAGAGTCGATGAACCCTACCATTACGAATAAATTAGCTCTATTACCGGATCAGCCCGGTTGTTATTTAATGAAAGACAGACAAGGTACGATTATCTATGTGGGTAAAGCAAAAGTATTGAAGAATCGTGTGCGTTCATATTTCACCGGTTCTCATGATGCCAAGACTCAACGGCTGGTAGGAGAAATTGAGGACTTCGAATACATCATGACTTCATCTGATCTGGAAGCCCTGGTGCTTGAAATGAACCTGATCAAAAAATATGATCCTAAATACAATGTCATGTTAAAGGATGATAAAAGCTATCCGTTTATCAAGTTAACTAACGAGAGACACCCAAGACTTATTACGACCCGCAAAGTCCAAAGGGGGAAAGGGCGTTACTTTGGTCCGTATCCCAACGCAGGAGCTGCAAATGAAACAAAAAAGCTTCTGGATCGTCTGTATCCGTTACGAAAATGCACTACCCTTCCTGACCGGGCATGTCTTTATTATCATATGGGTCAATGCCTGGCTCCTTGTATCAAAGAAGTAAGCAAAGACACATATAGAGAAATGACTGACGAAATTTCCAGGTTCCTGAATGGCGGATACAAAGATATCAAAAATCAATTAACCGTGAAAATGAATGAGGCAGCAGAGAATCTGGAATTTGAGAGAGCGAAGGAATTCCGCGATCAAATCCTTCACATTGAAGCGACAATGGAGAAGCAAAAGATGACCATGACCGATTTCACTGATCGGGATGTGTTCGGATATTCCGTTGATAAAGGCTGGATGTGTGTTCAGGTATTCTTGGTGCGTCAAGGCAAGCTCATTGAGCGGGATGTGTCACTGTTCCCTCTATACAATGAACCGGAGGATGAATTCCTTACGTTCTTAGGACAGTTTTATTCTAAATCAAATCACTTTAAGCCAAAGGAAATATTTTTGCCGGAAGTGATCGATGAGGAACTGGCTGCTAAGCTGTTAGACGTGAAAATCACCCAGCCAAAGCGGGGGAAGAAGAGGGAGCTTGTGAAACTCGCCGAGAAAAATGCGAAGCAGGCCCTGGAAGAAAAGTTCGCCCTGATCGAAAGAGATGAGGAAAGAACGATTAAGGCAATTGAGCGCCTTGGGGAACATATGGGCATTTATACTCCCTTCCGGATCGAAGCATTTGATAACTCGAATATCCAAGGTTCCGATCCCGTGTCTGCCATGATTGTGTTTCTTGACGGGAAACCCGCGAAGAAAGAATATCGAAAGTACAAAATCAAAACCGTGAAGGGTCCTGATGATTATGATTCCATGCGTGAGGTTGTTCGCAGACGGTATACGAGAGTCTTGAAGGATGGTCTCCCTTTACCGGATCTCATCATCATCGATGGTGGGAAAGGGCAGATTGAAGCGGCGAGGGATGTCATCGAGAATGAATTGGGGTTGGATATCCCACTGGGCGGCCTTGCAAAAGACGATAAGCACCAGACATCGGAACTGCTGTATGGAAATCCTTTGGAAATCATTCCTCTTGAAAAGAGAAGCCAGGAATTTTACTTGCTTCAGCGGATCCAGGATGAAGTCCACCGATTCGCCATCACCTTCCACCGACAACTCAGAGGGAAAAGCGCATTTCAATCAACTCTTGATGAAATTGATGGCATCGGACCAAAGCGGAAGAAGCAACTTCTAAAGCACTTTGGTTCTATGAAGAAAATGAAAGAAGCCAGTGTGGAAGAATTTATTGAGATAGGGATTCCTGAAGCCGTTGCTAAGGAATTGGTGCAGAAATTAAAATAGAATGTTAGAAATCAGTGAAGTACTATTGATTAAGTCATTATTAGGTATGTGATGTTTGTGTTTGGTGTAGAAGTAATACCTTGAATTAGCAGAGTTGATTGGAGCGGAAGGTGCTCGACTCCTGCGGGAAACGCGTGGAAGTTGAGACCCCACAGGGCTTTTGCACTGGCCCCATAATGTTGGACACTTAAATTCTAAGCAGCTAATTCAGCACTCACTCGATAAGCTACCGGACTTTTTCGTTTTAACCTTGATTTGATTCTCAGATGATTGTAGTAATACATGTATTTTTTTAATTCGTCCTTAAAATGCTCAATACTATCAAATTCTTGTAAGTAAAGGAATTCAGACTTCATTATCCCAAAAAAGTTTTCCATGACGGAGTTGTCATAACAGTTTCCTTTACGAGACATACTTTGGGTAATGTTATGGTTTCTCAGTGTCCTTCGGTACTGGGCCATTTGATAATGCCATCCTTGATCTGAATGGATTAAGAGCTCATCGCCTTCATTTACATGTTTTAATCCTTGTTCTAACATCGTCTCCACCAAGTCAAATGTCGGCCTGGATTGGAGCGTATAGGTAATGATCTCTCCGTTAAATAGGTCTAGAATGGGGGAGAGGTAGAGTTTTTGACCGAACAGTTTAAACTCCGTAATGTCTGTCACCCATTTTTGATTAGGTTTATCTGCTCTAAAATGGCGATTTAGGATGTTGGGAGCTACTTTTCCAACTTTCCCTTTGTAGGATTTATATTTTTTCATTCGCACAATGCATTTAAGGCCCAATTCTCTCATGATCCGAAGGACTTTCTTTTTGTTCACATCGTGTCCTTTTGCTTGAAGAACGTCCGTAATGCGACGGTACCCAAGGCGCCCTAAGTGTTTGTGGTAGATGAAATTAATTCTTCTTTTCCATTTACGATCTGGATCTGGTTGGTCTAATTTTTTGATGATGTGGTAGTAAGTGCTTTTAGACAGCTTAGCTACTTTTATCATCCGAGTCACCTGGAATTCGTTCCTTAGTTCAAATACTACTTTCGCTTTGATTTCGTTGGTGATGGTTCTTCCTGAACTAAGGCGTTTAGCTTTTTTAAATACGCATTCTCCATACGAAGGTATTCAAGTTCTTTTTTCATATCTTCCATCGTTTGGTTAGAAGAGTTATCTTTGATCTTCTTATTCTTATGATTAGGTGTCATTGTAGAAGGCCTCATTTCTAATGATCCGAAGGCATGTTCTCCAGCTCTTTCCCACTTTTTCATCCACCTACGAACCATACAAGGATCGGGGACATGAAAAATGGCTGATGCCTCTCGAATAGAGTAATTCTTTTCCGTAATATATTGAATTACCCTCAGTTTAAAGGCAGAAGGATAGTTTGTATAGGGAAAGACAAATGCTTGGTCACCATGATGTCGAACTAACATCACCCAGTAACGCAGAACAGATTGATCTACGCCTACTTGATTCGCAAGATCTCGATAACTAACTAGTTCATTTAGATAACGTTTAGCAATTTGAAGTTTATATTCTCGGGTAAACTTGGCCATATGTGTATGCACCCTCCTATTGTTGGTTTTGTTGTCCAACAATAGGGGTGCAGTTCATTTAGCCCGAGGAGGCTCAACCCACGCCCCGCGGAAAGCGAGCACCTGCAGCGGAAATCACCCACCGCATGCTCATTCAAAACAGCTCACCAATGAATAATAAAATAAAATATTGTTTCAATTAGACATTGAATCAATTTTCCCCCTATGCTATAATTAACGAAAATTTATAACATTATCACTTTTTAAAGTGGTGATAGAGGTGCGAACTTCAAAAGTACAGGTAAAGAGGAGTATGAGCTCTGTTGAGATGCCTAGAAAGGGGAGATTCGCCGAAGTGGTCTTGGTCTCATGCTGATTCCGCTGGTTCTACGTTTAAGAAATGTAGGATTGTCAAGATGATTCAATCTTGGAGAGCTATCTCACAATGCCCATGAACCTATTTAGTATGTTCTGCTGTATGTTCATAAAGCAATGAGATATTATTCTCATTGCTTTTTTTATTATCCAGCACAGGTGATGAACCTGTTCCATGAACGTTTAGGATGATTGTGATTGTACTCTTCACCATCAAAGGATGAGTCTTAACCAAGCACTCAAGTGAGAAAGAGGGAGAAGCAGTGAGTATTATTGTTCAAAAATTCGGTGGGACTTCAGTAGGTTCTGTGGAAAGAATTCAAAATGTTGCGTCAAGAATCGCAGAAGAAAAAGAAAGAGGAAATGATGTTGTGGTCGTGGTATCCGCCATGGGGAAAACGACGGATACACTCGTTGGATTGGCAAGGGAAATTACATCGCAACCAAGTAAGAGAGAAATGGATATGCTTCTCTCTACAGGAGAGCAAGTCACCATTTCGCTCCTCACGATGGCCCTGATTCAATCGGGACACGATGCCATTTCATTCACAGGCTGGCAGGCCGGGATCGAGACGGAATCCGTTCACAGCAACGCGAGGATCACCAATATTCATACTGAAAAGATGTTGAGTAATCTTCAATCGGGAAGAGTTGTGATCGTAGCGGGATTCCAAGGGATGACGGAATCGGGGGAAATTACAACTCTCGGTCGTGGCGGATCAGATACAACCGCCGTTGCGATCGCGGCTGCCCTGAAAGCAGAGCGCTGTGATATTTATACAGATGTAGACGGGGTATACACAACGGACCCGCGTTATATTCAAGGAGCAAGGAAGTTACCGTCCATTTCATATGATGAAATGTTGGAACTCGCTAATTTAGGGGCCGGAGTCCTGCATCCACGGGCAGTGGAATTTGCCAAGAATTATCAAATTCCATTAGAAGTCAGATCGAGTATTGAGAAAATTGAAGGAACGTATATTGAGGAGGAAGCAAGCATGGAACAAAACCTGATCGTGAGAGGAGTAGCATTTGAAGGTGAAATCACACGTGTAACTGTATTTGGACTAGGAAACGCATTAACGGGACTATCTTCAGTGTTTACCACCTTAGCCAAAAATCACTTGAATGTAGATATTATCATTCAAAGCCAAACCGATCAGAATACGACCAATCTATCATTCTCTATTAAAGAACAAGACCTGGAGGAAACCCTTGCTGTTCTGGAACGAAACAAAGAGCAATTAGGCTTTACCCACGTTGAGCATGAAAGTGAGCTTGCAAAAGTATCGATCGTTGGCTCCGGTATGATCTCAAATCCAGGGGTGGCAGCGGAAATGTTCGAAGTGTTAGCTCAAAACGACATTGTGGTGAAAATGGTCAGCACGTCTGAAATCAAAGTATCTGCTGTCGTAGACGAGAAAAATATGCAAAAAGCAGCAAGCGTCCTACATACTGCATTTAACCTGGACGCGGTGAAGATGGAAGAAATCACGTTATAATACTAAAGGAACAGTACGCAACAAGTGAAAAAGGGTTGCCCCGTCATGGGCAACCCTTTATTAGAGTAGGAAAAGGATGTTGGTAAGTACTATTCTACTTTATCTTTCTCGTCCCATCTAACAATCACTTTCACTGAATGACTCCGTTTATGTAGTTCGTCGGCAGCCTCTGCCACACATTTCTTTTGCAACTGTACTTGTTCGGCTAGAAAGCCAGTTTCCAGTTTGAATGTTACATCCGACTTTAAAGCAAGGCGTCGTTCTAACACCGGTCCACTTATTTCAAAGGTCATCTCATTCTTTTTTTGTTCCAGCAGTGTAAGGGTTCCCCAGCCGGCTTCAGCGAAAAACGATATCAGTTCTTCTGATGACTGAAGGGGGAATTTCCGAGAAAGCTGTTTTCCACCCCAGTATAGTATATCGGGTGTGTGCTTTCCTAAAATTTCTGGAATCAATATGTCACGTAACATTTCATATCCGAAGATTGGAACGGACGGTTGATGTACTTCTTCTTTTTTCTGTTCCAAGTAAATCCCCTCTTTCTATAAAACTATTATATACATGAAAAGGGGATTTATCATCCCATACCTTGAAAAATGACCTTGGGATATTTTGGTGATATAATTTTTATTTGATATTTATTTGAATTTTCGAACATTTAACGTGGCAATACCTCATCTTTTCTGTTATCAATAAATTGAAAATATTTTTGCGGTATTGTCGAAATTATGTATACGTTTTCTTGACGCTTCCACTCCTTGGGAGTAAAATGGACATGTCACATTATTGTTACAATATAAAATATGTATCGTCGTCTAATCATTCTTATAAATGCATTAGAAAACGAATTCATATTTTATCATTAAGGGGGGTAAATCATGGCTGGAAATCGAGAATTTAATTATCGCAGGCTTCATTCATTGCTAGGTGTTATTCCAGTTGGATTATTTTTAACACAACATTTAGTCGTGAACCATTTTGCCACTGGCGGGGAAGAATCATTTAACCAGGCGGCACACTTCATGGAAAGTTTACCTTTCCGTTATATCCTTGAAATTTTTATCATCTTCCTTCCATTGTATTTCCATGCAATCTACGGAATTTACATTGCATTCACTTCTAAGAACAATGCAAGTAAGTTTGGTTATTTCCGTAACTGGATGTTTTTACTTCAACGTGTGTCTGGAGTAATCACATTTATTTTTGTTACTTGGCATGTATGGGAAACAAGGGTAGCAGCAGCATTTGGGGCTGAAGTGAACTTTCAAATGATGGAAAACATCTTATCGAATCCATTTATGCTAGGATTTTATGTGCTGGGTGTTCTTTCCACGATCTTCCACTTTGCGAATGGTTTATGGTCATTCTGCGTGAGCTGGGGAATTACAGTTTCACCTCGTTCTCAATTAATTGCTACATATGTTACGATCGGAATCTTTGTAGCGTTATCGGTTGTCGGTATGCGTGCAATTTTCGCCTTCGTATAAGGAGAAATAGATACGAGTCTAATAGATTAAATAAGTGCTCTCGAAGTATGGTAGGAAAAGGAGTGAGTCACGATGAGTAAAGGCAAAATCATCGTTGTCGGTGGCGGTTTAGCCGGCCTGATGGCCACAATTAAAGCAGCAGAAAAAGGAACGCAAGTAGATTTATTCTCACTGGTACCCGTTAAGCGTTCTCACTCTGTATGTGCACAAGGTGGTATTAACGGAGCCGTTAATACCAAGGGAGAAGGAGACTCTCCTTGGGAACATTTTGATGATACAGTGTATGGTGGGGATTTCTTAGCTAATCAACCGCCTGTTAAAGCAATGACTGAAGCGGCACCGGGAATTATTCATTTACTCGATCGTATGGGAGTAATGTTTAACCGTACACCGGAAGGCTTGCTGGACTTCCGTCGTTTCGGTGGAACGCAGCATCACAGAACAGCTTTCGCCGGTGCTACGACTGGTCAACAATTATTGTATGCCTTGGACGAGCAGGTTCGTCGTCATGAAGTAGCTGGGCTAGTGAATAAGTTCGAAGGTTGGGAATTCCTTGGAGTCGTCGTGGATGACGAAGGAGTGGCAAGAGGAATCGTTGCTCAAAACCTTCAAACGATGGAAATTAAATCGTTCGCAGCTGATGCCGTGATCATGGCAACTGGAGGCCCTGGAATTATCTTCGGTAAATCCACGAACTCTGTCATTAATACAGGTTCAGCCGCATCGATCGTTTATCAACAAGGTGCTTATTATGCAAATGGTGAGTTCATTCAAATTCACCCGACAGCCATTCCTGGGGACGATAAGCTTCGCCTCATGAGTGAATCGGCCCGTGGTGAAGGTGGACGAGTCTGGACATATAAAGACGGAAAGCCTTGGTACTTCCTTGAAGAGAAGTATCCTGCATATGGAAACCTTGTACCCCGTGATATCGCAACACGTGAAATCTTTGATGTGTGCGTAAATCAAAAGCTAGGTATTAACGGTGAAAACATGGTTTACCTGGATCTTTCTCATAAAGATTCGAAAGAGCTTGATATTAAGCTTGGAGGGATCATCGAAATCTATGAGAAGTTCATGGGTGATGACCCACGTAAAGTACCAATGAAAATTTTCCCTGCTGTTCATTATTCAATGGGTGGACTATGGGTGGATTATGATCAAATGACCAATATCCCTGGTTTATTCGCTGCTGGTGAGTGTGATTATTCTCAGCACGGAGGAAACCGTTTAGGAGCGAACTCATTACTATCCGCTATATATGGTGGTATGGTTGCAGGTCCTAATGCTATTAAATATATAGCAGGGCTTGAGAAAACTGTTGAATCCGTACCTTCTTCTCTATTCGACCGCTATGTAAAACAGGAAGAAGAAAAATGGAACAACATCATGTCCATGAATGGTACTGAGAATGCCTATGTCATTCATAAAGAACTTGGTGAGTGGATGACGGATAACGTGACCGTTGTGCGTCATAACGATAAGCTGAAACAGACAGATGAAAAGATCCAGGAATTAATGGAACGTTACCAAAACATCAATATCAATGATACGGCTAAATGGAGCAACCAGGGGGCAACATTCACCCGTCAATTGTGGAACATGCTGCAACTGGCCCGTGTTATTACAATCGGTGCTTTAAATCGTAACGAGAGCCGTGGAGCTCACTATAAACCTGACTTCCCAGAACGTAATGATGAAGAATTCCTTAAAACAACGATGGCTAAATACAATGCTGCAACGAATTCACCTGAATTCCATTATGAGGAAGTAGATACTTCACTGATTGCACCACGGAAGCGTGACTATTCTAAGAAAAAAGGGGGAAATAAATGATGAGTGAAAACAAAAGAGTCCGTTTTATCATTACTCGTCAAGACGGCCCGGAAACAGCCCCTTTCCAAGAAGAGTTCGAGCTTGATTACCGTCCGAATATGAACGTTATTTCTGCACTGATGGAAATCCGTCGTAATCCGGTCAATGCAAAAGGGGAACAAACTACTCCTATTAACTGGGATATGAACTGTTTGGAAGAAGTATGTGGAGCTTGTTCAATGGTGATCAACGGGAAACCAAGACAGTCTTGTACTGCCTTAGTTGATCAATTGGAACAACCGATCCGCTTGGAGCCTATGCGTACTTTCCCTGTTGTTCGTGACCTGCAGGTAGACCGCAGTCGCATGTTCGACAGCTTAAAGAAAGTAAAAGCATGGATTCCGATTGATGGAACATACGATCTTGGTCCCGGACCGCGTATGCCGGAGAAAAAACGTCAATGGGCATATGAATTATCTAAATGTATGACATGCGGTGTTTGTTTGGAAGCATGTCCTAACGTAAACAGTAAGTCAGATTTCATCGGTCCTGCCCCGTTATCTCAAGTCCGCTTGTTCAATGCCCATCCAACGGGTGCCATGAACCAGGATGAGCGTCTTGAATCGATCATGGGCGACGGAGGCCTTGCAAACTGCGGGAACTCTCAAAACTGTGTTCAATCATGTCCAAAGGGGATTCCTCTGACGACTTCGATTGCAGCACTGAACAGAGAGACAACTTTCCAAATGTTTAAAAACTTCTTCGGAAGCGACCATATGGTTGATTAACCGTTAAACAAAAAGCACTTTCCTTAGGGGGAGTGCTTTTTTTGCTTTTAATGTTTCTTATTTTTCAGAAAAAGCTTATAATAATGAATGACTATTCATTTTCTTATTCTATATTCATTTCCTAAAAGGAGGAGCCAATTTGAAACATTTTACATACATTGAAGATATAGTAACATGGCAAAAAGAATTTTCGTTTTCAATCCATATAAAGGTTCGGTTTTCCGAGACTGATATGTTTGGACATATGAACAATACAATTCCATTCACTTATTTCGAAGAAGCTAGAATCGAATTTTTTAAACACAAAGGGTTTATGCAAAACTGGGTAAAACCTGAACACGATACGATTCCTGTCGTTGCGGATTTACAATGTGATTTTGTCAAACAAGTATTCTTCGACGAACAGCTCAAGGTGTGTGTAAAGGCAAATAGTGTGGGGAAATCTTCAGTGGATTTACACTATATGGGTCTGAATGAAAAAGAAGAGGTTTGCTTTACAGGTAGAGGAACCATGGTCCAAATATCAAAACAGACTGGAAAAGGTGTCCCTTGGACGGAAGAAATGAAGGCGAAGCTTGACTGCAAAATGGCGGTTTCTTAGCCCATTGTAGTGTGTTATAAAAACCGTTGCCTATTTTTCATTTAACTTCCTCCTCTATGTCACTCTAAACCCTCCCTTCACATATGATATTCTGACGACCAACAATACCCATCCCCGCGGTTTAAAGCTGGCGAAGGCAAGGAGGGTTACCATAATTGAAGGACAATGATTTTACACACAAACCGTTGCTCACCAAAAGAGAAAAAGAAGTATTCGAACTGTTAGTTCAAGACAAAACAACTAAAGAAATTGCTAGTGATCTATTTATTAGCGAGAAAACAGTTCGAAATCATATTTCCAACGCCATGCAAAAGCTTGGAGTGAAGGGGCGATCTCAAGCTGTTGTAGAGCTTCTTCGCATGGGGGAACTCAAGCTTTAAATGTAAGGGACTGATTCTAATGGCAAACAATTAACGGGTCTTCCGCGGATACCTATTAATGTTTGAATGAGAGTCAGTCTCTTTTAGTTCTGGACCATTTGAGAACTTGTCTTGAATTTTTACAGTAAAAGAGCGAAAATGCTAGTAGGGGAAGTCTAGGCTGAAAGAAAGGCCGCTTTTGTCCCATAATATAAATAGAAGCTAAAACAGGAAGGTCTAATGTGATCGATTCCCGTTTTCAATAAGGAGTACATGTCCAGTTTCTGACTTTAAAAGGAGAGTAATCATGACGAATTCTAAAGAAATCATTGGAGAACTACAAGTTGTTGCAGATATAGAAAAAGACCTGCGCTACATATCATCAATCATCAAGCAAAAAGGAAGGGAAATATTAAGTCAGTACACCATCACGCCGCCGCAGTTCATTGCACTACAGTGGTTATTTGAGTATGGTGATATGACCATTGGTGATCTATCGAATAGAATGTACCTTGCCTGCAGTACCACAACCGATCTCGTTGATAGAATGGAGAAAAATCAGTTGGTGGAACGCGTAAAGGATGAAAATGATCGCAGGGTCGTACGGATTCATATGCTAAAAGAGGGCGAAAGAATTATTGAAGAAGTCATCAATAAGAGGCAAAATTATTTACAGAGTGTCCTGACGGATTTCTCAGAACAAGAAGTGTTACTATTAAAAGATAATTTAGCAAAGCTTCATCAAGAAATGAAACCAGAATGAGGGAATAACGTGATTCAACCAATTGGCATCATTGATTCTGGGGTTGGGGGGCTTACGGTTGCCAGGGAAGTGATGCGTCAGTTACCGAAAGAGACCATCTACTATCTTGGTGACACAGCCCGCTGTCCCTACGGACCCAGAACAGCTCAAGAAGTGAAAACATTCACATGGGAAATGACCCAATATCTAATGCAATATGATATGAAAATGCTGATCATCGCATGTAATACCGCAACTGCCGTTGTGCTGGATGAAATTCAGACCCATTTGGACATCCCGGTCATAGGCGTCATTCACCCTGGGGCCAGAGCGGCAATCAAGCATACTCATAATAAGAGAATCGGTGTCCTTGGAACAGTGGGGACGATTAATAGCGGTGCCTATGTAGAAGCGCTCCACTCCCTGCACGGCAGCTTGGATGTCACATCACTCGCCTGTCCGAAGTTTGTCCCTTTAGTTGAAAGTGGAGAATACTATAGCTCCATGGCGGATGAAATAGTAGAAGAGACTCTACGCCCTATTAAAGATACGGATATTGATACGTTGATCCTGGGGTGCACCCACTACCCGCTATTACAGCCTAAGATCAAAGCCTACATGGGTCCTGGGATCAGTGTGATAAGCTCTGGGGATGAAACGGCACGGGAAGTGAGTACGATTCTTGATTACTACAATCTCCTATACAGGGGAGTACAAAAGCCGGAACACCGCTTTTTCAACACAGGGTCTTCGGCCATCTTTTCACGCATTGCCTTTGATTGGCTGACAGTTGGAGAAGTGAAAGCAGAAACCATTCGATTACAGGATTAGGATCTTGTGATCGGATGGTTCTTTTATTTTCAAAAAGTTTCGGTCTATTTTATAGAGAAGGCTCGTATATATGTTAGTACAAACTGTCTTTTAGGAGGTTTCCCAATGGCAAAAAAAGCAAAGGTGTCAATTGCTGTAACGGTTTTAGCTTCTTCTGTATATCTTTCAGGTTGTGGATTACTTAGTTTCGGTGATGATAAAGAGAAAATCGATCCTCCTCAAGACCTATCCTACTTAAAGGAAGGGGAGAAAGTGGATACGGCTAAAGGAGAAGACGCAGAAAAAGAGGTGAGCAAGGAAGAAGCTAATGCTGAAACGGTCATGACAGAGCTTTATCTAATCGATAAAAATGGGTATGTTGTCTCACAATCCCTGCCCCTTCCAGGTGAAGAGAGTGTGGCTAAACAAGCTCTTGAGTATCTGGTCGTAAATGGACCGGTTCAAAATGTGCTGCCGAATGGTTTTAGAGCCGTTCTTCCCGCAGATACGCAAGTGACGGTCGATATTAAAGACGGAACGGCCGTTGCCGATTTCTCACCGGAGTTCAATAACTACCAGCCTGAAGATGAGCAGAAAATTCTTCAATCCGTCACGTGGACACTTACTCAATTTGAATCTGTTGAAAAAGTAGAGCTTAGAGTGAACGGATATCCACTGACTGAAATGCCTGTTAACGGAACACCGATTGATGAAAAAGGATTAACAAGAAAAGTCGGTATTAACGTGGATACTTCAGGTGTGGTGGACCCTACCAGTACAAAGCCGTTAACGGTGTATTATGTGTCCCAAACCGATGATAAATCGTATTACGTCCCTGTTACCAAGCGCGTGAGCTCAAATTCAGTGGATGAAGTCACTGCAGTTGTGAATGAATTGATTGATGGACCAGGATATTCCTCATCGCTTGCAAGTGATTTTACAGGTGCCAAACTATTGGATGATCCGAAGCTTGAAGACGGGACCGTTACTTTGAACTTTAACGAAGCGGTCTATGGAAGCCTTGAAGAAAAAATGGTTTCTGAACATATGTTGAATTCTCTCGTTCTATCTTTGACAGAGCAAAAAGGAATTAAAGGAGTCTCCGTTTTAGTGAATGGTGAAGCAACGGCAGTGTCTAAAGACGGCGAAACCATCACGGAACCAGTGACAAGACCAGAAAATGTGAATGCAATTAGTTTTTAAATAACAATTTTTTGATATACTATTATAGAAGCATCGGAAAAGAGGTTGGCATAATGCCGCCTCTTCTATTTTTGATTAGACCTTTTTTACATAACGTACGAAAATACAGGAGGTAATGATATGAGAACAGATGGTAGAGAAAAGAATCAATTGCGGAATATTGAAATCGAGACAGATTATGTGAAACATCCGGAAGGTTCCGTCCTCATCACGGTTGGAGAAACGAAGGTCATTTGTAATGCCAGCATTGAAGAACGAGTGCCTCCATTTATGAGAAACAGTGGAAAAGGGTGGATCACGGCTGAATATTCCATGTTGCCAAGAGCAACGGAAACGAGAAACATTCGTGAATCTTCTAAAGGGAAGGTTTCAGGAAGAACAATGGAAATTCAACGTCTTATTGGAAGGGCGTTAAGATCTGTAGTCGATTTGGATGCATTGGGAGAACGCACGATCTGGATTGATTGCGATGTCATACAAGCAGACGGCGGGACCAGAACGGCTTCGATCACGGGAGCTTTCGTTGCCACGGCAATCGCAGTGGCTAAGCTTCAAGACAGTAAAAAAATCTCTTCTTTTCCACTGAAAAGTTTCCTGGCAGCCACAAGTGTGGGGATTGTTGAAGAGCACGGTGCGGTTCTTGATTTGAATTATATTGAAGATAGCAGCGCATTAGTGGATATGAACATCATCATGACGGGTGAAGGCGAATTTGTTGAGCTGCAGGGAACAGGGGAAGAAGCAACCTTTACAATGGACCAATTGCATCAACTGTTAAAACTTGGACAAGAAGGAATCCACGAACTATTCCAAATCCAACAGCAATCATTAGGTGAAATAGTAAAAAGATTTCAATAAAGGGTGAGATTTCAGATGACAAAACGAGTGATCATAGCCACGAAAAACAGGGGAAAAGCAAAAGAATTTCAACATATGTTTGCTCCATACGGATATGAGGTACAGACATTACTAGACCTTCCTCACATTGAGGATGTTGAAGAAACCGGAGAAACGTTTGAGGAAAATGCCATCTTAAAGGCCGAAACGGTTGCGGAAGAATTAGGTGCACTGGTGATCGCTGATGATTCCGGATTGGCCATCGATGCCTTGGAAGGTCGGCCGGGAGTGTATTCTGCACGCTATGCCGGTGAAGAAAAGAGTGACGAGGCGAACATGGAGAAGGTTTTAAGCGAGCTTGAATCTGTTGAAGAATCTGACCGTACCGCACGTTTTCACTGTGTATTAGCGATTGCTGGGCCAAACAGGGAGACCAGAACCGTTACAGGAACATGCGAAGGCATGATTTTGAAAGAAAAAAGAGGGACGAATGGGTTTGGGTACGATCCGATTTTCTACGTTCCCACTCTACGAAAATCCATGGCTGAACTAACTCAAGACGAGAAGAGTCAAATCAGCCATCGTGGAAATGCATTAATAAAACTTAAGAACATAATCTCAGACTTTATTTAAAGGGTGAGCAGAATGAAACTTTTGGTTGTAAGTGATAGTCACGGATCAAAAGAAGAGCTATTGGAACTGTCAGAGAAATATCAATCTACAGTAGATGCCATGATTCACTGCGGAGATTCTGAATTAAGTGCAGACGACCAGTCATTATCCCCCTACCTTGCTGTGAGGGGGAACTGTGATATGGATGCCAGGTTACCCGAAGACCTTGTTGAAAAGGTAGCGGGCCATTCACTCATGGTGACGCACGGTCATCTGTATGGAATAAAAATGTCACTGATGAAGTTGCGTTATAAAGCTGAAGAAGTTGGCGCGCAATTTGTTTTCTTTGGCCATTCACACACACTCGGTGCAGAATTGAATAATGGCATATTGTTCTTGAATCCTGGAAGCATTCTTTTGCCAAGAGGCAGGAGAGAACGAACCTACGCATTGGTAGAAGCAAACGATCAGGAAATAAAGGTTAGATTCTTAACGCATGCTCATGTGGTTCTTGATGAATTGACTCAATCCTTTCAATTGTAAAATCATAGTGAGAACCTGCCGCGGCGGGTTCTCTTCCAATAGTACAGATAGAAAAAACGGTCCCGGAAAAATAAATAAAACTTTTTTTGAAAATCTGTTGACTTATTGATGCTATGTGAATATAATAAATATTGTCCTTGAAAAACAAATCACGTCCCAGTAGCTCAGCAGGATAGAGCAACGGCCTTCAAGAATAGGAGCCTCTATTAGGGAAACAGAAACCTATAGAGTGGACGACACTATATCGGTGAAGCCTTAACAGGTAATGCTGATGGTAATACCGAGGAAACTTACGATCTCCAGTGAGGTGATTAACATTGAATCATCACACCAAAGATAAAGGGGATTTAGGAATATTAAAGGCTCAAGTTGATTTATACCAAAAAGGTTATATGATACTTAATCCCTCAACTGAACATTCACCATTCGATATAGTTATCTATAAAGATGGAGTATTCAAAAGGGTGCAAGTAAAGTATAGGGAACTTAATAGTAAAGGTACACTCGAAATTAGATTTCGCTCTAATTATTCTACTTCTAAAGGTGTTCAATCTAAAGAGGTGAATAAAGAAGAAATTGATGTTTACTGTGTATATTGCCCGCAAACGGATGAATGCTATTATTTTGACCCGAAACTCTTTTTGAAGTCATTGACTCTGAGGGTAAATGTTCCGAAGAATAATCAAAAAGAACATATTCGCTATGCTTTTGATTATCGTGAGGTTCCGTAGAGACTACACGTGTCGCACCTGAAATTGGTGAAGATATAGTCCAGACCACAAACAGCGACTCCATGCTGGTGCCGAAAGTCATAGTGGTAAGCTAAGCCGTCGGTCGGGAGTTCGAATCTCTCCTGGGACGCCATACTCATTACATACATACCTTTATATTAGGGTATTGACTAACAAGGGGTACTGACACAGTTTACTGTGAGAGTATCCCTTTTTTATCTGATCTAAGATAGTAGTCTATGAGTGATTACATTTTATTAATTATGTCCCAGTAGCTCAGCAGGATAGAGCAACAGTTTCCTAAACTGTAGGTCGGGAGTTCGAATCTCTCCTGGGACGCCATAAATCCTACATACACAAAGCTTACCTGAAAAGGGTAGGCTTTTTTTGTTATCCAAAAGATATCGTGCTAAACTAAAGGCAACTAAAAAGTTAGGCAGGTACGTTTTATGACTAAGGGAAATCATGAAGGAAAAGGGAAAATCGTACAGTTTCCAGGATTGAAGGATCGACTGCTGGAAAAGGGTGTGCAGGCACTTGAGAAAGGAGAGGTTCATGAATCCTCTCAGTTGCTCACGCAAGCCTATGAATTAGAACCTGATAATCCCGATATTAATACTGCACTGGTGCTTTCTCTTTATGAAAGCAAGCAGTACGACAAAGCCAGATACATATGTAAAGAGATGCTCCTTGAAGGGATCGGGGACTACTTCGAAGTAGTTGATATGTATTTGATGATTCTTATCCAGCTTCATCAGCACAGGGAAGTGGTCGACACGATCAACGCCCTGTTTGATGAAAAAGAAGTGCCCTTTGAAAAGGAAGAACATTTCAGGAAACTACTCCAATTCAGTGAAAAAGTAGTGAACGGAAAAGCGCAAATTCCTGAAGAAGAAGCATCAGAAGAGGATCAATCGTCTATTTTATCCGGTAAGAGCCTGGAGGAACAGACGCTGATAGTAGCGCAGCTGGTTCATCGAAACATTCAACCGTTCGTTAAGGAGTTGCAATCAGTTTTAAAGGATTCAAGCGCCCACCCATTTCTGCAAACGATGATCTTAAATGTTTTAAGGGAGCATGGAATGGATAAAGAAGTAGAGGTAGCGAAGTTCGGGTTGGAGGAGAAGGTGTCTCCTTCCGCTTTGGAAGATGTGTTCGATTCTGATTTCTTTAAGATGGTCACAGACTCTTTGGACGATCTTCTGGCACAAAAGAATCCCACTCTATTTCAGCACGCTCAAGAACTACTGAAAAGGCATGCCTTTCTTCTCTATCCTTTTACAATTGAGGAGGAACCGAAAGCAATCGCTTCGGTGTATGCTTACTACACGGCAGGGATGTTTGCCGATGCAATCCTTGAAGAAGAGCTAAAAGACCAGGTTGAAAACAAACAATGTCAGTGGATTCTAGCAAGACTTACGGAACTAGAGGAAATTTCCTCTCCTAATATTTAAATGCTCTCTGTTGAAAGACAGTGGCTGTATGTTATAATGTAATGGTTGTAATGTAAAAGTTTTTCATATATTTACGATGATAGTGCTAGATTCATACGGGACTATCTACTACTATGCGTAAAAATACAAGATCAATTATAGATTGTTGGAGGGAACAGTATGTCTGCAAAATGGGAAAAGCAAGAAGGAAACCAAGGAGTACTTACAATTGAAGTTGAAGCTGCAAAAGTAAACGAAGGTTTGGACGCAGCATTCAAAAAAGTTGTAAAACAAGTTAACGTACCAGGATTCCGTAAAGGGAAAATGCCTCGCGGAATGTTTGAAAAGCGTTTCGGTGTGGAATCACTTTACCAAGATGCATTAGATTTCATCTTACCTGAAGCGTATGCGAAAGCAATCGAAGAAACTGGAATCGATCCAATCGATCGTCCGGAAATCGATGTTGAGCAAATGGAAAAAGGAAAAGATTTAATCTTCACTGCTAAAGTACAAGTGAAACCAGAAGTGAAACTTGGTGAATACAAAGGTCTTGAAGTAGAAAAAATGGAAACAGAAGTAACAGCTGAAGATGTAGAAGCTGAACTTACTTCACTTCAAGAAAAACAAGCAGAGCTAGCTGTCAAAGAAGAAGGCAAAGCTGAAGAAGGCGACACTGTAACAATGGATTTCGAAGGATTCGTTGACGGTGAAGCATTCGAAGGCGGCCAAGCTGAGAACTATTCTCTTGAATTAGGTTCAGGTCAATTCATCCCAGGTTTCGAAGAGCAATTAATCGGGGTTGCATCTGGAGAAGAAAAAGAAGTAGAAGTTAACTTCCCTGAAGAATACCATGCAGCTGAACTTGCTGGTAAGCCTGCTACATTCAAAGTGAAAGTTCACGAAATCAAAGCGAAAGAACTTCCGGCATTAGATGACGAGTTCGCTAAAGACGCTGACGAAGAAGTTGAAACACTTGCTGAACTTAAAGAAAAAATCGAAAAACGTCTTCAAGAGTCTAAAAAGAACGAAGCTGAAACAGCCGTTCGTGAAACTCTTGTAAATAAAGCTTCTGACAACGCTGAAGTTGAAATTCCAGAAGTAATGGTAAAGGCTGAAGTGGACCGCATGATGCAGGAGTTCGAACAACGCCTACAAATGCAAGGTATGAACCTTGATCTTTACTTCCAATTCTCTGGTCAATCAGAAGAAGATCTTCGCGGTCAAATGACAGAAGATGCTGGTAAACGCGTTCGCACAAACCTAACACTTGAAGCAATCGCTGCAGCTGAGAACCTTGAAGTAACTGACGAAGAAGCAGAAGAAGAAGTTAACAAAATGGCTGAACAATACAACATGTCTGCTGACAACATCAAACAAGCACTAGGCGGCCTTGACACACTTAAAGCTGACCTTAAAGTACGTAAAGCAGTAGAATTCCTTGTTGAAAACAGCAAAACTGTAGCATAATAAAAATAGCAAACAAGGCGCGATTTCTTCGTGCCTTGTTTTGTACAATGAAGCGGATATCCCCGTGATTTGGCTCATTCGTGAGAAACGGATGTTTCTCACGCTTTTCAGCAAAGCAGAAAAGTAGCCATAATCATCAAAAGCGAAAGAGCAAACGAGTTTGCTCCATCGCTTTTGATGATTATGGCGTAAATGAGCCAAATCACTAAGCTTCACTTAATAAGTTTTAATTGTTTTATCAAACAAGAATAAGAACCACTATTTTTGGAAAAAGCTTATTAAACGGAGTTGCACTATTTTTCACCAGGAACATACATAATTAGATTTCTTACATTACCTGACTTCAATTGGACAAGATACTAACTAGCAATGTAAAATATTTGCTAAAATGCGTGTTACATAATAAGATGATTCTTAAGAATCGTATCAATTTCTTTACGAACATATAATATGATAAAATGCAGTACATAACTTTAGGTAATGGGATGTAAGAAATCGTTCGTTTATTGGAAACAGAGCACGATTTTATGAAGTTTTAACTAAGGGGTGAAAATCATTGTTTAAATTTAATGATGAAAAAGGACAACTAAAATGTTCTTTTTGCGGAAAAACACAAGACCAAGTTCGTAAACTAGTCGCTGGACCAGGTGTGTACATTTGTGATGAATGTATCGAACTTTGCACAGAGATCGTAGAAGAAGAGCTTGGTACGGAAGAAGAAGTGGAATTTAAAGACGTTCCCAAACCTCGTGAAATTCGGGAAATCCTGGACGAATACGTAATTGGTCAGGACCAGGCAAAGAAATCTCTGGCTGTAGCCGTATACAATCACTACAAGCGTATCAACTCAAGCAGTAAAGTCGATGATGTTGAACTGTCCAAGAGTAATATTGCGATGATTGGGCCGACAGGTAGCGGTAAAACCTTACTGGCTCAAACACTTGCCCGCATTCTTAACGTTCCTTTCGCCATTGCTGACGCCACTTCACTGACTGAAGCTGGTTACGTAGGGGAAGACGTAGAGAATATTCTATTGAAATTAATTCAGGCAGCTGATTACGATGTAGAAAAAGCTGAAAAAGGAATCATCTACATCGATGAAATCGATAAAGTAGCACGAAAATCTGAAAATCCATCAATCACTAGAGACGTTTCAGGTGAAGGTGTTCAGCAGGCACTTCTGAAAATTCTTGAAGGTACGGTAGCAAGCGTTCCTCCACAAGGCGGTCGTAAGCACCCTCATCAGGAATTCATCCAAATCGATACGTCCAATGTACTATTCATTTGTGGTGGGGCATTTGATGGAATCGAACAGATCATTAAACGCCGTTTAGGTCAAAAGGTGATTGGCTTCGGATCTGATCCTAAAAACGCTGAAGTAAAAGAAGACAAATCCCTTCTTTCTAAAGTGGTTCCTGAAGATCTATTGAAGTTTGGATTAATTCCAGAATTCATCGGTCGTTTGCCTGTGATTTCAAGCCTTGAGCCTCTTGATGAAGAAGCGCTTGTTGAAATCCTGACAAAGCCAAAAAATGCGTTAGTAAAACAATATCAAAAAATGCTTGAATTAGATGATGTGGAGCTTGAGTTCACTGAAGATGCTCTGCTTGAAATCTCTAAAAAAGCAATTGAGCGTAAAACGGGTGCCCGCGGACTGCGTTCTATCATCGAAACCATGATGCTGGATGTGATGTTCGATCTTCCTTCCCGTGATGATATTAAAAAATGTATCATTACAAAAGAAACCATTCTTGAAGATGCGGCTCCACATCTAATGCTCGAAGATGGAACCATGATCGACCCGAACGAAGAAAAAACATCAGCATAACAGCTTAAAGTAAAGCCAAGAATGAGTTATCATTCTTGGCTTTTTTGATTCGTGAACAGATGTACAGGAGACCCTCTGTCATTGCATTGAAATTTAATATAGAAGCTATCATAATGTGGGTGTTTGCTGCTCCTTTGTAGATAATATTGGAATAACCCCTCAACCTATCTACAAATAAGAGTTTTTTGTTTATCTCTGTCATTAGGCAGTCGGAATACAAGCACAGAGTGGATTGTAGCGGAAGGCACTTGACTCCTGCGGGAAATAGAGGAAAGGTCGAGACCCCGCAGGGCAAAGCCCGAGGAGGCTCGACTTCTTCCCCGCGGAAAGGAACGGACTTTGTTTTAATACTATCTCTTATTTACCATCAGTAGTCGTTCCATATTTATTAATTTTACTCATTTTAGAACCAGAATTTTTTTGTTTATTCCCACAGGGTCAAGGAGATACTAACCGATAACAACTTGTATCTACTTGGAGGGAGACGAATGAGCTTTACTAGCATCGCTTTGTTTATCCAATTATTCTTCGGAATCATCATTGGATTGTATTTCTGGAACCTATTGAAAAATCAGCGAACGCAAAAAGTTTCCATTGATCGAGAGTCAAAAAAAGAGATGGAAGAGCTACGGAAGATGAGATCCATTTCTTTAACTGAACCTCTTGCAGAAAAAGTAAGACCATCAAGCTTTGAAGATATTGTTGGTCAGGAAGATGGAATTAAAGCTTTGAAAGCAGCATTATGCAGCCCGAACCCTCAGCATGTGATCATCTATGGTCCTCCTGGAGTCGGGAAAACCGCAGCTGCCAGGCTGGTCCTGGAAGAAGCCAAGAAGAATATAAAATCCCCTTTTAAACCTGCCGCTGTTTTTGTTGAACTGGATGCCACAACCGCACGTTTTGATGAACGGGGAATTGCCGATCCATTGATTGGGTCTGTCCATGATCCCATCTATCAAGGAGCGGGAGCCATGGGACAAGCCGGGATTCCCCAGCCGAAGCAAGGGGCGGTAACGAATGCCCATGGAGGGGTATTGTTCATTGATGAAATAGGAGAATTGCATCCTATCCAGATGAATAAGTTATTAAAAGTACTTGAAGATCGCAGAGTGTTTCTTGAGAGTGCTTACTATAATGAAGAAAATCATCAAATCCCTACCCACATACATGATATTTTCAAAAACGGCCTTCCGGCAGATTTTCGTTTAATCGGTGCGACCACACGTACCCCAAGTGAAATTCCGCCGGCCATTCGCTCGAGGTGCATGGAAGTTTTCTTTAGAGAGCTTGAGCATGAAGAAGTGAAAAAAGTAGCTGCCAGAGCTGTTGAAAAAGTAGAGATGACGATTAGTGACAAGGGTCTTGAAACGCTTGCCTCCTATGCCCGTAATGGACGTGAAGCGGTTAATATGGTACAGATTGCGGCTGGAGTGGCCATTACAGAAAACAGAAAAGAAATTTTTGATCATGAGTTGGAGTGGATCATCCAATCCAGTCAGCTTTCTCCCCGCTACCAGAAAAAAATCAATGAACAAGCAACAATCGGTCTAGTAAATGGGTTAGCCGTAACAGGTCCTAATACGGGTTCATTACTCGAGATTGAAGTAACGGTTATCCCTGCAACGGATAAAGGATTGATCAATGTGACGGGAATTGTGGAAGAAGAAAGCATTGGGGATCGCAGTAAATCAGTCCGAAGAAAAAGCATGGCGAAAGGCTCCATCGAAAATGTGATTACGGTGCTTCGTTCCATGGGGGTGCCAGCAGATCAATATGATATTCATGTGAACTTTCCTGGTGGCGTCCCAGTAGACGGACCTTCTGCCGGAATCGCTATGGCACTTGGCATCTACTCTGCCATTTACCGTATCCCTGTGAAACATACCATAGCTGTTACCGGTGAGATCAGCATCCACGGTCTCGTGAAACCAGTCGGGGGCGTGACTGCGAAAGTTAAGGGAGCGAAATTGGCTGGTGCCACCATAGCGATCATCCCTTATGATAACCAGCAAGCCATGTTAAGTGAAATCGAGGGAATTGAAGTGATCCCGGTGAAACAGCTTAAAGAAGTATTGGATCTTGCCCTTATGAAGGAAACTCCATTGCAAACTGATCTTATAACAGAACAAAATAAGAAAAGTGTATAGACTGTTGACCGATTCGGGTCTATCCGAATCGGTTTGTTTTTGAATGTAAGAGAAAATGGTATATGCGATAAAAGGTTTGAATAAAGTTGTAAATACCTATTTAATAGACACTACCTAGTAAATAAGTTAGAATTGTACAAAGACTTAGAGCAAAATTCGGAGGTGTTATATGTGGCAAATCAAAATAATTTAACGGTTCCCCTCCTTCCATTAAGAGGCTTACTTGTGTATCCGACAATGGTCTTACATTTAGATGTTGGACGTGAGCGCTCCGTACAAGCTTTAGAAAAAGCAATGATGGATGATCATTTAATTTTCTTAACCACTCAAAGAGATATGAATATAGATGAGCCAACACAAGAAGATTTTTACGAAATGGGAACTCTTACGAAGGTAAAGCAGATGCTTAAATTACCGAATGGAACGATCAGGGTTCTGGTTGAAGGTTTAAACCGGGCGTCTATTGAAACATTTACTGAGCAAAAAGACTTTTATGAAGTGGAAATTAAGGAATTCAAAGATTCCGATGTGAAAGAATCAGAAACAGACGCTTTGATGAGGACGTTATTGAATTATTTCGAACAATACATAAAGCTATCCAAAAAAGTTTCAGCCGAAACGTATTCCACTGTTTCAGATATTGAAGAGCCGGGAAGACTTGCGGATATCGTCGCTTCCCATCTTCCGTTGAAAATGAAAGAAAAGCAAAACGTCCTTGAAACACTGGATATTAAGAAGCGGCTTCAAATGGTGATCGAGACCATTAACAATGAAAAAGAAGTGCTCAGCCTTGAGAAGAAAATCGGGCAGCGTGTGAAGCGTTCCATGGAAAGAACCCAAAAAGAGTATTATTTACGGGAACAAATGAAAGCCATTCAAAAAGAATTAGGCGATAAAGAAGGAAAAACCGGTGAAATTGAAGATCTGACGTCCAAGATTGAACAAGCTGATATGCCGGAGGACGTAGAAAGAACCGTATTGAAAGAGTTGGCACGCTATGAGAAAGTGCCATCAAGCTCTGCTGAAAGCTCTGTTATCCGTAATTACATTGAATGGCTTGTATCCCTGCCCTGGTCGACTGAAACAGAAGATCAATTGGATATCAAGCGTTCTGAACAGATCTTAAACCGGGATCACTATGGGCTTGAAAAGGTAAAAGAGAGAGTGCTTGAATATCTGGCTGTTCAGCAGTTAACACGATCTCTTAAAGGTCCTATCCTTTGTCTTGCCGGACCTCCGGGTGTCGGTAAAACGAGCTTAGCCCGCTCGGTGGCTGAATCACTGGGTCGAAACTTTGTCCGGATTTCCCTTGGAGGCGTCAGGGATGAGTCGGAGATCAGAGGTCACAGGCGTACGTATGTGGGTGCGATGCCAGGGAGAATCATTCGGGGCATGAAAAAAGCAGGAACCATCAACCCTGTCTTCCTCCTTGATGAAATCGACAAAATGTCAAGTGACTTCAGAGGTGATCCTTCTTCTGCAATGCTTGAAGTACTTGATCCAGAGCAGAACTCTAACTTCAGCGATCACTATATTGAAGAAACATATGATTTATCCAAAGTCATGTTCCTCGCAACGGCGAATGATTTATCGACCATTCCAGGCCCACTCCGAGACAGAATGGAAATCATTACGATTGCAGGTTACACAGAGCTTGAAAAATTAAATATCGCGAAGCATCATTTATTAGAGAAGCAAATCAAAGATCATGGCTTAAACAAATCGAAGCTTCAAGTCAGGGATGAAGCGATTGTTGATATTGTTCGCTATTACACAAGAGAAGCCGGGGTGAGAAGTTTAGAACGCCACCTTGCAGCCCTTTGTAGAAAAACGGCGAAGATCATTGTATCCGGTGAGAAGAAGCGAGTCGTGATCACGTCCAGTAATATTGAAGAGTTCCTGGGGAAGAAAAAGTTCCGTTATGGTCAAGCGGAAATAGAAAACCAAATCGGGGTTTCAACAGGACTCGCTTACACGACCGTTGGCGGGGATACTTTGCAGATCGAGGTATCTTTAGCCCCTGGTAAAGGGAAGCTTGTGCTGACAGGTAAATTGGGAGATGTCATGAAGGAATCCGCTCAGACGGCATTTAGTTATGTTCGTTCGAAAGCGAAAGACCTTGGGATCGACGAGTCTTTCCACGAGAAACATGATATTCATATCCACGTTCCTGAAGGAGCAGTCCCAAAAGACGGTCCTTCAGCAGGAATTACAATAACGACGGCACTCGTATCAGCACTGACAGGTAAATACGTCAATCGTGAAGTAGGAATGACAGGTGAAATGACTCTGAGAGGAAGAGTACTTCCAATCGGAGGAGTGAAAGAAAAAACATTAAGCGCTCATCGTGCTGGAATTAAAACGATTATCCTTCCCAAAGATAATGAAAAGGATATTGACGACATTCCTGAAAGTGTAAGGGAAGAATTAACGTTCATCCTTGTATCCCATATCGATGAAGTCTTAGAGAAAGCATTAGTAGGTGAAAAGAAGTGAAAGTAAATCAAGTTGAGCTAGTCATCAGTGCAGTCAGGCCTGAACAATATCCTGGCGATATCCTTCCTGAGTTTGCCTTAGCGGGACGCTCCAACGTAGGGAAATCCTCATTCATTAATAAAATGATCGGGCGTAAGAGCATGGCAAGGATTTCATCCAAGCCGGGTAAAACCCAGACGCTGAATTTCTATAAAATAGAAGAAACCCTCTATTATGTGGACGTTCCCGGATATGGTTTTGCCAAAGTATCCAAAACAGAACGGGAAGCATGGGGGAAGATGATTGAAACCTACATCACTTCTCGTGAGCAGCTAAGGGCGGTTGTCCTGATCGTGGACCTGCGCCATGCGCCAACCAATGATGATGTGATGATGTACGATTTCCTCAAGCATCATGAGCTTCCATGCATCGTCATCGCCACCAAAGCTGACAAGATACCAAAGGGTAAATGGCAGAAGCACCTGAAAGTAACAAGAGAAACACTGAATATGGACAGTGAAGACGATCTCATCATGTTCTCTTCCGAAACCGGCCTTGGAAAAGACAAAGCCTGGGACGCAATCAAGTCGTATTATAAATAAGCCTTAAAAAGAACTGATCTCCACTTGAGTGGAGATTGGTTCTTTTTTTATGACTTTTGTGAATATTTGTCAATTATACAGAAGAAAGTTGATTTCCGCTACAGGATGCTCTCTTTTCCCGGAGTAGTCTAGTATCCTTCCTCACCAAACAACTTTTTATGGTGTTTCTTGGTTAATTTTACTTATCAAACCAACTTCTATATAGGTGATTAGAGGATGGTTTCCTTTTGAGGAATAAAATATTGTTTTCCTAGTTAGATTTTACTTTGACACTTTTAGCTCTGTCACGATAAATCTCTTAATGATGGTGAGGGGAACTGCGTAGACTCCTGCGGAAGTACGGGCGTGCCGAGACCCCGGAAGCGAAGCTGAGGAGGCTCGGCCGAACGTCCGCGGAAAGCGGAGCGGTTCCCCTCACCATCCAGCACTCGCTTATTGACAGAGCTTTTGCAGATCTTATGTTATAACTAACTACTTGAGTAACAGTTTTGTTATTACTAAATAATTACAACACCAATCTAGCTTAAAAGTAGTATAAAAGAGGGTCTACCGAAGTCCGTATAAGGTTGATAGACCTATATCACCAAAGCATATGAAAGGAAATGAAAGGATACTACCGTATATGTATCTCTAATCAAGCTGAATCCGGTTCATCCACTAAAATGGGTAATTATAACCAAAATAAGCTAAATTTGAATTTTGAGAATTTTCTCTTTTGTTGATAAAATTATGAAAGATTAAAAATATTACAAGCTACATAAGGGGGACTCTAGCCAGTGAAGAATTGGAAAAGCCTAGTCTTGTTAGTACTTTCTGTGCTTCTTCTATCAGCCTGCGGCGACAAAGCCACAACGGAAAATGGTGCGAAGTTAGTAGAGGAAGGCAAATTCATTTATGCAGCTTCAGGTGAATTCAAGCCATTCAGTGTAACAAATAACGATGGAACCATGTCAGGTTTTGATATTGAAGTGGCAGAAGCCGTTGCGAAAGAAATGGGTCTTGAACCTGAACAGAAGAAATTTAAGTTTGCAGGAATTGTAGAAGGAGTGAAATCGGGTCGTTTTGATGCAGCGGTTGCCAGCCATACGATCACGGATGAACGCTTGAAGGAAGTAGACTTCTCAACTCCTTATTATTATTCCGGCCCGCAGATTTTCGTTCGTCCGGACAGTACTGTAGAAACGCTTGATGACCTGGAAGGAATGGAGATTGCCGTTTCAAAGGGATCTACTTATGCAGAGACTGCCCAGGGAGTAACGGATAATATTCAACAATATGATAGTGACGTAGTCGCATTAGAAGCATTAAATAAGGGCAAGCATGATGCCGTTATCACCGACTTCATTACAGGGAAAGAAGCGATCGCTGCTGATTTGAATATCGAAGCGCGTGAGCTGATCGGCCGCAGTGAACAAGCCATCGCTGTAAGCAAAGAAAATGAAGCGTTACTGGATGAAGTCAATAAAGCTTTAGAAACATTAAGAGAAGACGGAACGCTGAAGAAAATCAGTGAAAAGTATTTCAATACAGATATCACATCAGATCCCGAAGAAGAGTAAAGGCAGCATGACACAGAGCGAATGTGCTTCTATGCGCATTCGCTTTTTGTCCGTTATTTACACGGATTGAATAGACTGGAGGGAAGTTCATGCACTTTTTTGAAACGTTAACAAGTACATATGATGTTTTTCTTAAAGGGATGTTATTAACATTCCAATTAACCTTTGTATCTGTTCTGATTGCGATTGTGATCGGTTTGTTTTTCGCTTTTCTCAAGATTTCCGGAATCAAGCCATTGGAACTTTTAGCGGATTTATATATTTTCGTTGTTCGTGGAACACCATTGATTGTTCAAATCTTTATTTTCTACTTCGGATTAACCTCATTAAATATCTCAGGCTTCTGGTCTGTCGTGATGGGCCTTGCTTTCCATAATGGTGCCTATATCGCCGAGATTTTCCGTGGAGCCATTCAATCCATCGATAAAGGACAAATGGAAGCGGGGCGGTCCCTGGGGATGTCTCTCGGATTGTCCATGAGAAGGATCATTTTACCCCAGGCATTCAGACGGGCCCTGCCGCCACTGGGCAATCAGTTCATCATTGCATTAAAGGACTCATCCCTAGCATCATTCATCGGGATGTTCGAATTGTTCAGTGTGGCAACGACGCTTGGTTCCAACAACTTCGATTACATGACCTACCTGCTCGTTGTAGCGATCTATTATCTGGTTCTGGTACTGGTATTCTCAACGATTGTCAATATCATAGAAAAACGGATGTCGGTCAGTGATTAATAAAGATGGGGGAGGGATGAGTATGAGTCAGGAAATGATTAAAGTTGAAAAATTAAATAAATCCTTTGGTGATTTACATGTATTGAAGGATATTGATATCAGCGTAAAGGAAAGTGATGTAGTTTGCCTCATTGGAGCCAGTGGATCAGGGAAGAGTACATTGCTCCGCTGCTTAAACTTCCTGGAACTGAAGGACAATGGAAAGGTTGTCATCGAAGGCGATGAAGTCAACCAGGATACACATGATTTAAATAAAATCCGTCAAAAAGTAGGAATGGTGTTTCAACATTTCTACCTTTTCCCTCACAAAACGGTCCTGGAAAATGTGATGGAAGCTCCGGTTTACGTCAAAGGGGTTCCGAAGGCGGAAGCAAAGAAGGATGCGAAAGAGCTATTAAAAAAGGTGGGACTTGGGGATAAGGAAAATGTGTATCCATCCAAGCTTTCCGGTGGACAGAAACAGCGTGTGGCCATTGCAAGGGCCCTTGCAATGAAGCCAGAAATCATGCTCTTCGATGAACCCACATCAGCACTGGACCCTGAATTGGTCGGAGAGGTTTTGGCTACCATGAAGGAGCTTGCTTTAGAGGGGATGACGATGGTCGTCGTGACCCACGAAATGGGGTTTGCCCGCGAGGTAGCCGATTGGGTCGTGTATATGCACGATGGCAGGATCGTGGAAGTGGGACCTCCACAGGAATTATTCAACGCTCCAAAAGAGCAGCGGACAAGAGAATTTCTGGATTCAGTTCTATAATGGTACGTATAAAAAGCCCGGAGTAAATTCCGGGCTTTTATTATGGGATATTAAGAATCATTTTTTCTTTATAAATAATAAGTAGACGCCGATTCCAATAATGATAATCGGCCAGAATTCCCATGCAGTCTCCACGTTACCTCCAATGAAGCCAAACCATCCCGCCACTTTGTCATAGAATAAGAGAATGATAGACAGGGTTAAAAAGAGCACCCCTTGAAATAGCCCTGCCCTTGTTTTCTGGTACCTGAGCAGAAAACCCAATGCAATGATCAGAATGAAAGTCCCCAGGTGATCCGGCCAGATTTCGAGTTTATTGACAACATGAAAGTGGAGACCGAATCCAACGAGGATCGTACCCGGTAATATCGCTTCATGATCTCTTCCTCCATATCCCTGTCCGAGAAAAGCCAGTCCAACAATTATCAATAAAGTAGGCCAAGTGAAGAACTCCTGAAACAGGACAATGTTCGCCTGCTGTAAGTAAAAGTATGCTCCAAAGCCGATTAAGATCATTCCTGGGAAAATTCTTTGTTGTTGTTTCATACTCTTCCTCCCGAATCTTTTTATGCTATATGTTTTAAATACTGTTTTTTCAGGGAAAATAATACATAATAATAAAAGTAAGCCGAGTTGTCTCGGCAAACAGGTGAAAAACCTTTCCATTACTTGATTCTTCAGGCTTGTTTTGGTACCCTACATTAGTAGGGAATGTCGAAATATAAAAGATTTTTTTAGAATTGAAAATGCTTTCATGTTCATTCTTTCTTAATCTTTAATGTATATGATGAAATGAATGTTTTGCAAGTACCGGAAGAAGCAGGCCTTCTTACCTTTATAAATGTATCATACTTAGGTTTCAATTTCTGTTCACATTTACGGGTTGGGAGCTTTTTAGGACATGTTATAATAAGAGTAATGATTTTAGTTGGGGGTGTAGTGCATAGCATGTATACAATAGTCGTTGGTTTGAATTACAAAACGGCCCCTGTTGAGATTCGTGAGCGTTTATCATTCAATGAAACTGATCTTCCTTTCGCTATGAAGGCTTTAAAGGAAAAGAAGAGCATTCTGGAAAATGTGATTGTTTCTACATGTAATAGAACGGAAGTCTATGCAGTAGTGGATCAGCTTCATACAGGTCGTTATTATATAAAAGATTTCTTATCTCAATGGTTCGATATAGATAAAGAGGAGTTCACGCCTTATCTTTTCATTTATGAACAAGAAGGAGCAGTCGAACACCTTTTTAAGGTTGCGTGCGGATTGAATTCAATGGTGTTGGGGGAAACCCAGATACTTGGACAGATTCGTTCAAGCTTCCTGAATGCACAGGAGTCAGGTGCGACTGGTACAGTATTTAATCATCTGTTCAAGCAGGCAGTGACGGTAGCAAAAAAGGGTCACTCTGAAACAGATATTGGTTCCAATGCTGTGTCTGTCAGCTATGCAGCCGTTGAATTGGCTAAAAAAGTATTCGGCAGCCTGGAGGGTAAGCATGTTCTTATTCTTGGTGCCGGTAAAATGGGCGAACTCGCCATTCAAAACCTTCATGGCAGTGGAGCCACTAAAGTGACGGTCATCAATCGTACGTTTGAAAAGGCTCAAACCTTGGCAGACCGTTTCAGTGGTAATGCGAAAACACTGAAGGAGCTTCAATGTGCCCTGGTAGAGGCGGATATTATGATCAGTTCCACCGGTGCAAAGGATTTTGTCATTACAAAAGAGATGATGTCACATGTGGAAAGCATGAGAAAGGGACGTCCTCTTTTCATGGTGGATATTGCGGTACCTCGTGACCTGGATCCTTCCATCGGAGAATTAGAGAGTGTCTTCCTTTATGATATCGACGATTTAGAAGGCATCGTTCAGGCGAATCTGGCTGAGCGTAAGAAAGCGGCTGAGGAAATCGAAATCATGATTGAAGCTGAAATTGTAGCTTTTAAAGAGTGGTTGAATATGCTTGGGGTCGTTCCGGTTATTTCAGCACTGCGACAAAAAGCACTCTCCATCCAAGCTGAAACGATGGAAAGCATCGAACGGAAAATGCCTGACTTAACTGATCGTGAGCGAAAAGTGTTAAATAAGCATACGAAGAGTATCATCAATCAGTTGTTGAAGGATCCGATCCTTCAAGCGAAGGAATTAGCCGGACTTCCTGATGCTGAAGATAAACTGGATTTATTCATCAATATCTTTAATATTGAACAACAAGTGCAAGAGCAGAAACAAGTGAAAGCAGCCAATGAAAAGACTGAGAGCGACCTTAAGCTTGTACCACAACCTTCTTTTCAAGCATAAGTGAGGTTATTGTCTATGTTTGAACAAACGATGACTAGGCTGCATGAACTTATGATTGTTCTGTATGCTATTAGTATTCTCTTTTACTTTATAGATTTCTTAAACAAAAACCGGAAGGCGAATCTGTTTGCCTTCTGGTTACTTGCGATTGTTTGGATCCTTCAAACAATCTTTTTATTTCTATACATGATGAATACAGGCAGGTTTCCGGTCCTCACCATCTTTGAGGGACTTTATTTTTATGCCTGGGTCCTCATCACCCTGTCACTTGTCATCAATCGATTATTAAGAGTCGACTTTACGGTGTTCTTCACAAATGTACTGGGATTCATCATCATGGCGATCCATACGTTTGCACCGGTACAGGTAGAGTCTCGGGCGATGGCTGAACAGCTCGTATCTGAGTTATTGCTGATTCATATTACGATGGCAATCCTTTCGTATGGGGCATTTTCACTATCCTTTGTGTTTTCCTTGCTTTACCTCCTGCAATTTAAACTATTGAAGGAGAAAAAATGGGGACAAAGGTTATGGCGGATCAGCGATTTGTCCAAACTTGAAAAGATTTCATATATATCCAACTCCATTGGTGTAGCCATGCTTCTATTGAGCTTGATACTGGGGCTGCAATGGGCTTACATCAAACTGCCGGAATTCCTATGGTATGATCCAAAAATAGTAGGTTCATTCATTCTATTAATTTTATATAGTAGTTATTTATATCTTCGCATTAAAAAGAACATATTTGGTAAATCTTTAGCTTTTCTTAATGTTGCAGCCTTTTTGATCATTTTAATTAACTTTTTCCTGGGCAGTAGGTTGTCTTCATTTCATTTCTGGTATTCATAAGTTTTCAGGAGGTCATTATGAGAAAAATCATTGTTGGATCGAGACGAAGTAAATTAGCACTGACACAAACGAATTGGGTGATCAATCAGTTGAAAGCACTGGATCCCTCTTACGAATTCGAAGTGAAGGAAATCGTAACAAAAGGGGACCAAATCCTTGATGTCACCCTGTCAAAAGTCGGCGGAAAAGGCTTGTTTGTAAAAGAAATTGAACAAGCGATGATGGATAAAGAGATCGATATGGCCGTTCACAGTATGAAAGACATGCCTGCGGTCTTACCTGAAGGATTGACCATAGGATGTATCCCGATTCGCGAGGATCACCGTGATGCGTTCATCAGTAAAAATCATGTGGCGCTTAAAGACTTACCTGGCGGTGCCATCATAGGAACGAGCAGTCTGCGCAGAGGGGCACAAATTTTATCCGTTCGTCCAGATCTTGAAATCAAATGGATCCGTGGAAATATCGATACTCGCTTATCGAAGCTTAAAAATGAAGATTACGACGCGATCATCCTTGCAGCGGCAGGGTTATCACGTATGGGCTGGACATCAGATGTTGTAACGGAATTCCTTGATCCAGACCTTTGCCTGCCTGCAGTCGGGCAAGGTGCGTTATCCATTGAATGCAGGGAAGATGATTCTGAGCTGTTGGAGCTCCTTCAGAAATTTGCATGTGAAGAGACGACTGAGACCGTCACGGCAGAAAGAGCTTTCCTTCATAAAATGGAAGGCGGATGTCAGGTGCCGATTGCAGGGTTTGCTGAGCTGAAAGACAATGGGGACGTAGCTTTAACGGGACTTGTAGCTTCACCTGATGGGAAAACGATTTATAAAGAATACATGATGGGTCAAGATCCTCAGCAAGTAGGGGAAAAAGTCGCTGAAAGCTTAACAGACCTGGGAGCCAAGGCTTTGATTGATCAGGTGAAAGAGGAGCTAGATCAATAATGAAGGGTAAAGGGCCTTTAGAAAACATAAAGGTTTTGATTACTCGCGGAAGTGAGGGATCCAGTGAAACGGCTTCCCTCATCGAAGACGTGGGAGGGGTTCCGATTGTGGTGCCGCTCCTTCATTTTCAACCTCATGAAGATGAGTGGGAAACGAATCTTCACTCAACCATACATACGTACGAATGGATTATTTTCACCAGCAAAAATGGAGTAAAGTTCTTTCTTCAAGCATTGAAACGATTACAGCTCGATTTATCTTCTTTTTCCGGGAAGTTTGCTGCAGTCGGAAGTAAAACAGAACACTATTGCAGGATATATGGAATACCTGTTTCCTTCGTGCCTGAGCATTTTACAGGGGATGCCTTTGCAGACGAATTCATTTCGAAAGTGAAGCCTTCAGGCGACGTCCTGATCCCAAAAGGGAACCTGGCAAGAAACGTCATTGCTTCAGAGCTGGCCACTGCAGGGGTGTCCTGTCGGGAATGGATCGTCTATGAAACCGTCCTTCCACAAGGGTGCATCGGTCAGTTGAAGGACGTCATTGAAGAAGAGATACCTGATATCATTACGTTTACCAGCTCATCAACGGTCCATCATTTTATGAAGGTGGTCGATCAGTACAACCTCTATGATAATATTAGGGACATACCCATTGCCTGCATTGGTCCCATTACAAAAAATACGGCTGAAAAGTACGGATTATATGTAAAAATCTGTCCGGGCATTTATACTGTAAATGAAATGGTAAACGAAATGAAAGAATTTATCACGAATAGATCATCAAAATAAAGCTTTATTTACTTAGGAGGTCTACACATGAAAGATCTGCAATTTAACCGTCACCGCCGCCTGCGTCAATCAGATCATATGCGTGCGTTAGTAAGGGAAACTCATTTAAGAAAAGAAGATTTAATTTATCCACTATTTGTAGTGGAAGGGGAAAATATTAAGAATGTTGTTCCTTCCATGCCGGGGGTTTTTCACATTTCCCTGGATAACTTAAAAGCGGAAATGGATGAAATGGTTTCCTTAGGTATCAAATCCATCATTTTATTCGGTGTTCCGGCTGAAAAAGATGAGGCAGGAACACAAGCGTATCATGACCACGGAATCGTCCAAAGAGCAACCCGATTTGTGAAGGAACATTATCCTGAGCTGGTCGTCATTGCCGATACTTGTTTATGTCAATATACGAGCCACGGACATTGTGGAATCGTAAAAGATGGAAAAGTGCTGAATGATCCCACGCTTGATCTTTTAGCAAAAACGGCGGTCAGCCAGGTTGAAGCAGGAGCTGACATCATTGCTCCTTCCAATATGATGGATGGATTCGTTGCAGCGATCCGTCACGGATTGGACGAGGCCGGCTATCATGATGTGCCGATCATGTCATATGCCGTTAAGTATTCCTCAAGCTTCTATGGACCATTCCGAGATGCAGCACACTCTACACCGCAATTCGGAGATCGCAGAACGTATCAGATGGATCCTGCCAATCGCCTCGAAGCGTTAAGAGAAGCACAATCGGATATAGAAGAAGGCGCAGACTTCTTAATTGTCAAACCTGCCCTTTCCTATTTAGATATCATGCGGGAAGTGAAAGACCGCTTTAATGCACCGGTTGTCGCTTATAACGTGAGTGGGGAATACAGCATGGTGAAAGCAGCGGCTCAAAACGGCTGGGTAAACGAACAGGAAATCGTAATGGAAAAACTGACAAGCATGAAACGTGCGGGTGCAGATCTTATTATTACGTATTTCGCAAAAGATGTAGCGAATTGGTTATCCTAATTGGTGGAAAGTTCCTGTAAGGATGACTGAAAGATCACTAAAGGAGGAAACCGGAATGCGCTCATATGAGAAATCGAAGCAAGCGTTTAAAGAAGCAGTAAAACTGATGCCTGGCGGAGTTAATAGTCCTGTACGGGCATTCAAATCAGTAAAGATGGATCCTATTTTCATGGAAAGAGGAAAAGGTGCCAAAATTTACGATATCGATGGAAATGAATATATTGACTATGTTCTATCGTGGGGACCACTCATTCTCGGTCACAGCAATGACCGCGTGGTGGAGTCCATCAAAAAAGTAGCGGAAAACGGGACAAGCTTCGGAGCCCCTACAGAGATTGAAAACAAACTTGCCGAACTAGTCATTGAAAGAGTTCCTAGTATCGAAGTGGTCCGTATGGTGTCCTCAGGTACGGAGGCGACGATGAGTGCCCTGCGTCTTGCGCGTGGATACACTGGACGCAATAAAATCATCAAGTTCGAAGGCTGCTACCACGGTCATGGAGACTCCTTATTAATCAAGGCAGGATCAGGCGTTGCGACTCTTGGGTTGCCGGACAGCCCTGGTGTACCTGAAGGCGTGGCAAAGAATACGATTACGGTACCTTATAATGACTTGGAAAGCATCCGTTATGCCTTTGAACAATTCGGTGATGACATCGCGGGCGTGATCGTAGAACCTGTTGCCGGCAATATGGGTGTCGTTCCTCCTCAGCCCGGCTTCCTTGAGGGCCTTCGTGAAATAACGGAAAATCATGGTTCTCTGCTGATATTTGATGAAGTCATGACTGGATTCCGCGTCGGATACGGATGTGCCCAAGGCTACTACAATGTAACCCCGGACTTAACTTGTTTAGGTAAAGTCATTGGTGGAGGCCTGCCTGTAGGTGCATACGGCGGTAAAGCTGAAATCATGGAAAGAATCGCTCCAAGCGGTCCGATTTATCAAGCCGGAACCCTATCCGGAAATCCGTTGGCCATGACGGCAGGATACGAAACCCTGAGCCAGCTGACACCTGAAACGTACACAGAGTTCGCACGGAAAGCAGACCTGTTGGAAGAGGGCTTAAAGAAAGCGGCAGAAAAGCATAACATCCCTCATAGAATCAATCGTGCCGGTTCCATGATCGGGATCTTCTTCACGAATGAAGAAGTAACCAACTACGAAGGTGCGAAATCATCAGATTTAGAGATGTTTGCCGATTACTATCGTGAAATGGCCCATGAAGGTGTATTCTTACCACCTTCCCAATTCGAAGGACTATTCTTATCGACAGCACACACAGATGATGATATTGAAAAGACCCTCGAAGCAGCGGAAAAAGCGTTTGAAAAGATTAGTAAGAAGTAATGATGGTAGCCGATCCTTTTTATGGGGATCGGCTATTTATATTCGTTTTCCTATCATATTCCTCCTTTTCGGTTCATAAAGTGATAATGGCATTGTTTACTATTTCTTTGTTTGGAACCTGAAAGGAGGAATTTCTTTGTCACAAGAACAACAATCGTGTTTGCGATTTTCCTTGGAAGAATCAATTTGGTTTAAAAAAGGACAGGAAGTTGAAGAATTGCTATCTATCTCCTTAGATCCTCATATAACGATACAAGAGCAAGAGCAGTATGTACTTATCAGAGGAAGCCTTGATCTATCCGGTGAATATTTACCAACCTCACCGAGGGACGATGAAGAGGATGAGTTTGAAACGGGAGGTAAGTTTGTCCAAATAGTTGAAAAGAGGGAAAAAGGTGAGTATGAATTTGTTCACCGTTTCCCGGTCGATGTGACGATCCCGAAAAATAGAATTGCCAATCTGGGCGATATCGATGTGTTCGTTGAGTCTTTCGACTACATGGTTCCTGAGAATGCCTGTCTAAAATTGAATGCCGATTTAACGATTACAGGAATCTATGGAGAACAGCAGACGCATACTCCTCTTGAAGCTGAATTCAGCAGAGAGGAAGATTATGAGCCGCTTTACCGTTCGAGTGCAGTTGCTGAAGTAGAAGTGGATACAACAGAGGAAGATGTAGAGACAGAAGAAGAACAAGAAGAAAGAGAAGAAGTATACGAGTATGAGAACTACGACGTCGAGGATTTAACGGCAAACGTTGAAGAGCAGGAGGAAGAAGAGGATACTGAAGACGACGAGTACCAGCCGTTTAATCTGGAAGGACGGACACCGCCATCTGAAGAAGACGATGAGATACCCGTACAGATTCAATACGATGCTCACCCTGCCCATACCTATGAGGAAAATTATTACCGAAAAGAAAACGTGTTTGAAATGCCACAACATGAACTGAGCGAGTCATCTGAAGAACAGCCGGCTGCACCAAAGGCTGCCTACACACCGCCTCCTAAATATAAACACCAGGAGGAGGAGGAAGAGTCCTCTTCATCATCCGCAGTGGAAGCAGAAATGGAAGATAGCGGTGAAGAGAAGGATGAAAAGAAAAAGACAAAAGGTAAAAAGAAATATGAGAGCATCTCCCTTACCGATTTCTTTGCGAGAAAAGAAGAGGAAAGGGGTGCGACATTAAGGGTATGCATTGTTCAAGAGGGAGAGACGCTGGATTATATCGCAGAAAAGTATGATCTAACCATTCCTCAGCTATTGAGGGTCAATCAACTTGAAGCCAATCAAGACGTTTATGTAGGGCAGGTTCTATATATTCCGAAAAGCGAATTTGTCTTCAAGGGTTAAAGGCATATAGCAAAGTCGCTCCCATCTGGGTAGAGCGCAATTGCAATAAAGAAGAAACTGCGGGGCTGACACCAAATTCATTGGAGTTAGTCCGTTTTTTTTTAGAAAAGTAATCTTAGAAGGTGAGAGGTATGGTACAAACGCTGGAGGGATTAAAGCCTGTCTTACAACCTTATGGTGTCGAACCCCATTTTGTTGAGAATTACGGGAAGATTTCCAAAGTATTCTCCAATAAAGGGACACTTGCTGTGAAGCAGCTGCCTGCCCAAACTGGAGTTGATTTTGTCAGGAATGTACAAATGTTGTTTCAAAGGGGCTATAACCGGATTGTTCCGATCTATCCGACATTGGATGGGCGCTATGCAGTGTGGAATGATGGGCAGTTATATTATGTGATGCCCTGGCTCTTAAACCAGGAAAGGGAAGATCAATTTGAAAAGCATCAGAAAATGTTCCGGGAATTGGCAAGGCTTCATACTCTCTCCTCTCAAGAAGTAAAGATTGATAAAGAAGAGAGAGAATCTCATTATGAGCAGCTGACATCCAGGTGGGATAAAGAACAGCAGTTTCTCGATGAGTATGTGGAAGCATGTGAAAGGACAACATATATGTCTCCTTTTCAATTCCATTTTTGTATGTACTATAAGGACGCTTCCCAAGCTCTGAAATTTTCCCGGAAAATGCTGGATGAATGGTATGAGGATACAAAGGATCTTGAGAAGGTCAGAACGGTCATTACACATGGAAAGGTATCGACGGAGCATTTTTTATTCGACGAAAGAGGCATGGGGTATTTTCACAACTTTGAGAACTCAAAGATGGCATCACCGTTCCATGACCTGCTGCCGTTTTTGTCCAGAACATTGAAAACCTATCCTAAGTATTATGAGGAATGTATCGAGTGGCTCACCACGTATTTTCAGCATTTTACCGTCCGTAATGAGGAGCGGCTCCTGTTCATGAGCTATTTAGCTTATCCAAGCTCTGTCATCGCCGTGGTGGAAAAGTATTTTCATACAGTGAAGGACAAACGGAATGAACGGAAATCCCTTAAGAAACTGCAACGGCATTACTGGCTTCTGAAAAACACGGAATATGTGGTCATGCGTTTAGATGAAATGGAAAAAAAGAAGCAGGAGCAGGAGGCCGAGGCAGAATAAAAAAAAGGACTGGCGAAGTCCACTTTTCGTCAGTCCATTAAATCCAATCAAAATAAATGGCAAGGCCGATACCGATAAACAGAGTTAATAGAAGGACATCAAAAGTGGTGGGAAGCAAAATGGTCCGGACACCTTGAAAGATGGTAAAGGGTATGATGAATTGTTTACATATTAACCGGGCGTTCCCCATCCATTTCTGCATGGTGTATTGATTGATCTTCTTCATATTCGTCCACTCACTTTCCTGGGTATATTCACTACTTTATTCTATGAAATGAGAAAAAGAATGGTGCCTGAGTAGGCGAAATGAATATTTTTATGAAAAATTGGCGATAATGATTGACGAAAGTTTATCTTTTCCGATACTATAATGAGTAAATAAATAATACTTAAAAGCAATGAACAGGAAGAGTACATTGATCCTTACTTTCAGAGAGGAAAATCGTTAGCTGAGAGATTTTCTACGTTAAGACAATGGAAGGTCGCCTGAAGAGCTGTTTCTATGAATTTCAGTAGTAGAAGCCGGTTAAAAGCCGTTATGATCGTCGAGAGTTCAGGAGGCTTATTTCTCCTGAGAAAAAAGGTGGTACCGCGAATGGAATCCTTCGTCCTTTTCACAGGACGGGGGATTTTTTTATTTTTTTAGAAAAGTGTAGTGATTCGCACTACTATAGGAGGAAAACAAATGGAAACTCAAGATCAGCAATTATCTATGCCGACAAAATATGATCCAAATGCCATTGAGCAGGGCCGATACAAATGGTGGCTGGAAGGTAAATATTTCGAAGCCAAAAGTGATAAGGAGAAGGAGCCATACACAATTGTCATTCCTCCTCCGAACGTAACAGGAAAACTTCATCTTGGTCATGCTTGGGACACTACACTGCAAGATATCCTGACTAGAATGAAGCGTATGCAGGGATACGATGTATTATGGCTGCCGGGTATGGACCATGCCGGGATTGCGACACAGGCGAAAGTGGATGAAAAACTTCGCAATCAAGGCATTTCACGCTATGACTTAGGCCGTGAAAAGTTCGTAGAAGAAACATGGAAATGGAAAGAAGAATATGCTGAGCATATCCGTCAGCAATGGTCTAAGGTTGGATTAGGCCTGGATTATAGCCGTGAGCGTTTCACGCTGGACGAAGGCTTATCGGAAGCTGTACAAAAGGTATTTGTAGACCTTTATAACAAAGGCCTGATTTACCGTGGTGAATACATCATCAACTGGGACCCGGCAACGAAAACGGCCCTCTCAGACATTGAGGTTATTCATCTGGATGTACAAGGTGCATTCTATCATATGAGATATCCGTTGGCTGATGGAAGTGGTCACATAGAAATTGCCACAACACGTCCAGAAACGATGCTTGGTGATACGGCCGTTGCGGTTCACCCGGAAGATGATCGCTACAAACATTTAATCGGCAAAACCGTTACCCTTCCAATTGTAGGACGGGAAATTCCGATTGTAGGAGATGACTACGTTGATATGGAATTCGGTTCCGGTGCAGTGAAAATAACGCCTGCTCACGATCCGAATGACTTCGAAATCGGTAATCGTCACAACTTAGAACGCGTTCTTGTGATGAACGAAGACGGAACGATGAATGACAAGGCGGATAAATACCAAGGCATGGATCGCTTTAAGTGCCGCAAAGAAATTGTAAAGGACCTGCAAGAAGCGGGAGTTCTATTCAGAATTGAAGAGCACATGCATTCAGTCGGTCACTCAGAAAGAAGTGGAGCAGTGGTTGAGCCTTATCTTTCGACTCAGTGGTTCGTTAAGATGGATCCTCTGGCAGAAGAAGCGGTTAAACTTCAGCAGGAAGAGAACAAAGTCAACTTTGTACCTGACCGCTTTGAGACGTCTTACCTGCGCTGGATGGAAAACACGCGTGACTGGTGTATTTCCCGTCAGCTTTGGTGGGGACATCGCATCCCGGCCTGGTATCATAAAGAAACAGGCGAAATCTATGTAAACAACGATGCACCGGAAGACATCGAAAACTGGACACAAGAAGAGGATGTACTGGATACTTGGTTCAGTTCAGCTCTATGGCCGTTTTCAACGATGGGCTGGCCTGATCTGGATGCGGAAGATTTTAAACGCTATTATCCAACGAATACACTTGTGACCGGCTATGACATTATCGGCTTCTGGGTATCGCGCATGATTTTCCAAGGACTGGAATTCACAGGGGAGCGACCATTTAAAGACGTACTGATTCACGGTCTTGTTCGGGATGCAGATGGACGCAAGATGAGTAAGTCATTAGGCAATGGTGTAGATCCGATGGATGTCATCGAAAAGTACGGTGCCGATTCCCTTCGCTACTTCCTGTCTACAGGCAGCTCCCCGGGGCAGGATTTACGATTCTCCTTTGAGAAAGTAGAATCTGTTTGGAACTTTGCGAATAAGATTTGGAATGCATCACGCTTCGCCCTTATGAACATGGACGGAATGACGTATGACGAAATCGATCTTTCCGGTGAAAAATCAGTTGCGGATAAATGGATTCTTACCCGTTTAAATGAAACGATCGAGACCGTGACACGATTAGCCGATCGATATGAATTTGGTGAAGTGGGACGCGTTCTTTACAACTTCATCTGGGATGATTTCTGTGATTGGTATATTGAAATGGCGAAATTGCCTCTATATGGAGAGGATGAAGCGGCTAAGAAAACGACCCGTTCGATTCTGGCCCATGTACTCGACAACACAATGAGACTTTTACACCCATTCATGCCGTTTATTACCGAGGAAATATGGCAGAACTTGCCGCATCAAGGCGAATCCATTACTGTAGCTGCATGGCCGACGGTTCAAGATGAACTTACAGACGAAGCGGCAGCAGAAGAGATGAAGCTGCTCGTTGACATCATTCGTGCTGTACGTAATGTACGTGCTGAGGTAAACACTCCGATGAGCAAGCAGATCAACTTGATGCTGAAGGCAAAAGATGCACACACCCTGACGATCATCGAGAAGAACAAAGCGTATATTGAAAAATTCTGTAATCCAGAGAAGCTTGAAATGGGTACAGATTTAGAAACTCCAGATAAAGCGATGACGGCGGTTGTAACAGGTGTAGACTTATTCCTTCCACTAGAAGGATTAATCAACATCGAAGAAGAAATTGCCCGTCTTCAAAAAGAACTGGAGAAGTGGACGAAAGAAGTTTCCCGCGTTCAAGGCAAATTAAACAACGAAAAATTTGTGAGCAAGGCGCCTCAAAATGTAGTGGATGAGGAAAAAGCAAAAGAAAAAGATTATTTAGAGAAACAAGCGACTGTTAAAGCAAGAATCGAAGAGCTTAAATCACTATAATCTTTTGAACAGAGGATAAAAAGAGGGCTTTAGAATCGGGTCTGATTGTTAAGGTTGAGGGGATGCATGAAGGTTTTTCTCACCGGCAATCTGCCCTGATCTGAGCCCTCTTTCTAATGAAACCTAGGGGAGTGACTGAAATTGTTAACCTATGAAGAGGCCGTTGGATGGATACACTCAAGACTCAGACTTGGAATCAAGCCGGGTCTGGAGAGAATGCAGTACTTACTAGAGAAGCTTGGGAATCCACATGTAAAGCTTAAAACCGTTCATATCGGGGGTACAAACGGGAAGGGTTCGACTGTCACCTATTTACGAAATATATTACAGGAATCAGGGTATTCAGTAGGCACATTTACTTCACCCTATTTTGAGAGGTTCAATGAGAGGATCAGCATCAATGGAGAGCCTGTATCAGATGAAGATTTAACTCTTCTTGTGGAGAAAATAAAGCCCGTTGCCGAAAGCATGGAGCATTCTGAATGGGGAACCCCCTCTGAATTTGAAGTCATAACAGCCATGAGTTTTTACTATTTTGCCGAAATGCAAACGGTAGACCTTGTCCTTTATGAGGTTGGACTTGGAGGAAGGCTTGATTCGACGAATGTCATCACACCGATGATTTCAGTGATCACAAGCATCGGACTGGATCACATGCAATTTCTGGGAAGCAGTTTAGAAGACATTGCCTTTGAGAAAGCTGGCATCATCAAACGTTCTGTTCCTGTCATATCAGGGGTTCACCAGAAAGAAGCGGCTGAAGTGATAAGAAAGAAAGCGCTGGAAATGAATAGTGACCTGTTCGAACTTGGAGAGGATTTTTCTGTGGAACGGCAAGCCATACTCGAAAGAGGTGAGAAGTTCCAATACACGTCTCCAGTCCAAAATGAAACCTATGAGCTTTCCATGATCGGTGCACATCAAATCAATAATGCAGCGATAGCCATTAAAGTGATAGAACTTCTTGGTGAAAAGCATAAAATAGCAAGAAGCTATATTAAAGCGGGGCTGAAAAAGGCTTCATGGCCAGGCAGAATGGAGGCTCTATCATACAATCCCGGGATTTATATTGACGGTGCCCATAATCCTGAAGGGGTACAAGCCTTGATGAAAACCATAAAGGACCGCTTTAATCATAAAAGAGTAACGGTTCTTTTTTCCGCCCTGCACGACAAAGAGCTGAAACCGATGATTACTCAATTGGAAGAAGCGGTGGACGCAATTGGATTTACGACCTTTGACTTTCCACGAGTCGCGTCAGTTGAAGAGCTTTATGAATTATCCTCCCATTCCAACAAGAAGAAAGTTCACCACTGGAGAGATTACCTTACTGAAAAAATACAAAGCATGAAAGAAGAAGATGTCCTGTTAATAACAGGATCACTATACTTTTTATCCGAAGTAAAACCATTTCTAATGGACCAATTGGAAAATTACAGAAAATAATAAGTGACTTTATTGGACTGCTTTGATAAAATATTCTTAAACTTGTGACTATTTAACTAGTATAGTATGATCGGACTATATTAAATTAATCGTGGACCTATGGAGGATAGATATGACGTTATCAGTAAAAAAGAAGCTGTACATATTTCTGTCCTGGCTGGCCGTTGTACCCGCTGGTTTGTACATTACATATCAATACTATCCTCCTGAGAATATTGCAGGAAATGAGTTAGAGCTATTAACCCTGGTGGCTTTCGCTACTTTTATCCCGCTTATGCCCATCGTGATAAATGGTGCGACCATCTTCTTCATCCAGTGGGTGACCCTTGTAGGGTTTATAAAGTATGGATTATTTGTTGAGATCATCCTCATGCAGTTTTCTATTATTCCATTACTCATCCGGCTACAATTGACCAAAAATGATTGGCATAGAATCCCTTTGAATTCAGTTATGTTCTTCATCGTTTCATTAGTCAGTGGGCTTGTTTATTTTCTATTCGGCGGAGAAGTCGGATTAAGGGATATCAGTCAATTGATCCTGCCTATTCTGAGTTATCAAATCGTATCGATCATGGTTAACCAGATATTGCTTCTGCTCTATCAACACTATGTAGTAAATAGTGATGTCCGATTTTACAGTAAGGATTTTGTATGGGATTTTACAGCAAACATGATCATGTTCCCCCTTTCTTTATCACTCTATTATTTAACCTTTGAACTGGGAGCCTTCGCTTCTTTATTGATCGGTATCCCTTTTGTGAGCTTATCGATCATCTTGAAGATGTATAACTCTTCTGAAAAGATCAATGAATATCTTCAAAAAGCGGGTGAAATCGGTCACCAGTTAACGGAAAGCCTTAAAGTAAATGAAGTGCTCGATATATTCATAGAGAAGATCATAGAGACTCTGCCGGTTGAATATGCCTATATTCTCGACTGCCAGGAAGAAGAACTTGTCCTGTTAAGACGTGTTGAAAATGGAGAAATGAAGTCAAATAACCTGCGTCCATTAAAGAAAAGCCAGGGGATCAGCGGTGTAGTGTGGGAAACAGGGAAGTCCGTCCTCTATACTTCACGGTCTGAATGGACAGGCATCGCTGAGGGATACATGCCTGATGGAGTGGAGAGCGTTTTATGCGTTCCCATTGTAAGAAGTCAAAAGGTAAGAGGGATCCTTCTCTTGGCTTCTTCCAAAAAGAAGGCCTATGAAAAATATCAATTGATGATCGTCGATATTTTATGCTCCTATTTCGGAGTGGCGATCGCAAATGCAAGGCATCATGAACGAACGAAGAAAAACAGTGAGCGGTGTGCCCTGACAGGACTATATAATTACCGCTACTTTGAAGATCTCCTGACCCTGGAATTCAGTCATCTAGATGTTGGGAAAAGGAAAAGTCTATCCCTCATCATGCTCGACCTTGATCATTTTAAGGTCATCAACGATAACTATGGTCACCAGAGCGGTAACGAAATCCTGATTGAACTTGCAGACCGCCTTAGCACCCTTATCGATACCAGGGGAACGGTTGCGAGGTATGGAGGGGAGGAATTTGTTATCCTTCTGCCGGATACAAAACGGGATGAAGCGCTCAGTCTGGCTGAGTATGTCAGGAGTGCGATAGCCAGCAAACCATTCACCCTCCATGACAGCCTGGATGAATCCAACAAACAGATGATGGTCCGGATCACTGCAAGCATCGGAGTTTCAACCGCACCTGAAGATGCTGAAGATACCCTGGCACTCATCCGCCATGCGGACCGGGCCCTTTATACCGGGGCGAAACAGGCCGGGCGGAATCGGGTGGCCCAGTATGTGAAATAGTCAAAAGGTGTCTATTCGACAATAGACATCTTTTTTCTATGTTTTGAGTATTTAGTCCTATTATAATAGTTTGAAGATTGATATAATAAAAGCATTATAGGATACCAAATGAGGGATATTATGAGAATTCAGGGAAAGATTTCACTACTATTACTTTTCATCCTTTTTCTGGCATTTAATTTACATTCGACAAACACCTATGCCAAGGGAGCTTCAAATTTAAGAGTAGACTTCAATGTTACCCCGTCCCAAGAAGTAATTGTAAAACCTGTGGATAGTAATGCCAAAGCATCATTAGACTTTCATATCAATCCAATAGGAGAGGTGAAAGAAACGAATCGACCTCCTATAGACGTCGTTTTTGTCTTTGATAAATCAGGATCGATGAATAGCACCAGGGATAAAATGCAAAGTGCAAAGGATGGATTGACCAATGCCGTACAATTCTTTGAGAAGAACAAACAAAGTAATGACCGGTTCTCTCTTATTACGTTTTCTTCAGATATAGAAACGATACTTCCATTAAGTAATGACCTCGATGCCATTAAAACTTCCATGTTACATACCACCGCTTATGGAGGCACCAATTATACAGACCCCTTGCGTGCAGCGAAGAATATGCTGAAAGATTCCAAGAATGAAAAGTACATTGTCTTCTTAACTGATGGACAGCCGATGATTGCGACGGCGATTGAAAAAGTGAAAAAAGAAGTATGTACGAAGCCAGTTTGGTTTTTTTGCGGTGAAACAAGTGTTGTCGAGAGTGATCAACAACTGGTATATGACTTTCAAAATAGATACAGTTACAATCGATGGATGCATAAAATATATGCCCATGATAATAGTAAATTGAAGTCTTTATACATTCCGTCATTTACTATGGATGGTACGTCATTTAATGCAGGTTGGTACAATCCGGGTGAGTTGGAAACGAATAGTCAGCAAATGCAAGCTTTGATCAAACAAAAAGGACTCGAAGTATCCCAGGAAATATACAACGATAAAATCACGATGCATACCTTAGGTTATGGAGAAGGAGATCTGGACGATCGTTATCTCGAAATGCTGGCACAACAAACGTCGGGCAGCTTCATCAAAGCAAGTGAAGGAAGTGTCTCCGATGCATTTGAAAAATTGGCCAATAAATTAAATTCCGTTAAATTGGATGGTGAAATTGTCGTACAGTTGCCTGAGAATGTGACAGTTGACCAAAATCAATACAAAGTGATTAATAATACAGTGTATCTGCCATTTTCCACAGTATATGAAGTAGGACAGGGCGTACCGACTCCGATTACAGTATCACTTCCTGTGGAATTCTCTAACAAGGGATCCTATACGTTTAAGGATTTAAAAGTACAGTTTAAAACGGCAGAAGAAAGAGACTTCCGTTCAAGTGATAAAAAGTCGGTGACGATTGAAGTGAAAGATGATGCACCTGCATCGGTAACAGGAAGGGTAGACTTTAATAGAATCAATCAAGATCTGTTCAATTTAATTATTGAGGATGGAAGAGAAACGAATACTTTCACCGGACTGTTCAAACTGGATTTTGGCGGGTTGGTAAATCCAAAAGCAAAAGGTGATTTAAGTGAGATCATTATACACCAACCCTTACCTGATGGTATCAATGTTAAAGAAAGTTCTGGTGTAACAATCCAGAATATTAATGGGCAACAAATTGCCATGATCAGGGTTAAACAAAAAATGATGTTTGAAAACGGTGCTTTTACTAAACCTACACTTGAGATACCCATAACGATGAACGCCGTCTGGGCAATAAATAATGTTAAAATGCCACAGGCGAAAGTCTATTATGTCGATTCAAGATACGGGAACAAAGTAAGTAGCAATCTAAGCCCGAATAATAACGAAATCAGTGCGAAAGTAAGGACACGCCAGCTGCAAAATGGAAAAGAATTTGCATTTGATGGTTATTCAAACGGTACGATCAAGAAGGTAAGAATACAGGGGCAAACGGAAAGTGTTGTAGCATCACTGGAAGCTGGAATGGATGACCGATACCCGATTATTCCAGTACAATCATTGAAGAGTGAATCCACTCAGCTAACTATTATCTACAGAAATGGAGCAACGGCTGTTTTACCATTCGTTCCTGAATTAATTGTTAAAGACCCTATCACTGATAATATTTTAGATAATGGTTCTTCCGTATCGAATGAAGTGGAGTTCTATCTCTCCAACGGTATTCCAGGAAGGGATGTTTCTTACAACTATCAACTTCTAAATGAAGAAGAAACTACTGGAGAATGGACAGAATTTGAGTTGGGAGATACGAAAACCATTGAACGTTTCGGGAAGAATGAAATCCGGGTAAAAGCCGTTGGTGGTTTTGCAATCGAGGATTACATCATTGAAAAAACCATTTGGATCGAGGGTGACGATTTAATACGTGTACCTTCACTAATTGAATTATATGTAGGAGAAACTCAGTCATTCAATATCGATATCTTCCCGTTTGGAAAACCGAACAATAATTATAATGTGAAGGTTCTGCAAGGAGATGACGGAATGATCAACTCCTCTTACAGTCAAGTCAATTCCACCAAAGAGAACCGCATGACAGGATTATTTCCCGGCGAAGATTTAGTGGAGGTTCAAACCAAGAATGGGAAGTACAAAAAGTTGATTCGAGTCATTGTTAAGTCAAAGATTGTAAATTTGAAAAGCATGGACTTCACAAAATCGAAGTACACCTTATTGCTAAAAGGTAACTCATTCGATATACACTCTAATTTAGTATTCAATCCTGAAAATGCAACCAATAAAAACATAAAGAACGTTGTAGATACAGGTAATAAGGTTGTAGACATCGTGCAAGAAAATGGAGTTTGGAAGGTCATACCTGAAAATGCAGGGGTGACGACCATAAAGGTTACTTCAGAAGAAAATCCTGATATAAATGCAATTGCGATTTTCGAAGTCGTTGCAGGAGAAGATGAAACCGAAAATCCGGAGACCGGAGATGGCAATATCGATGGAAGATGGTGATAAAAAGGGAGGTCCTTGATAATGGACCTCCCTTTCTTTCATTCAACTATTATCTCATCACTGATCAATGAGAGTGCTTCAACCTTTGGTAAAGTATCCAGCTTTGAAAGAAGGACATCTTTGTTATAGTTTACGATGAATCTTGACAATTTCTCTTGTTGATTAGAGGGGAAGTCCTGATTTGCATCATCGATATTGTTTACCTCCCCACGAACAGCATTCACTGTAAGGTTGCCTTTTGAGAAGACTCCGCCGTTAACATAAAATAATGAACCAACTCCATAAAGGGTAGCGTCACTGTCAGTGTAGAAAAAAGCTTGTAACGGCTTGATGCTCTCAGCTGGGTCCGGCAGCAAACGGAATTCATTCTGTTCACTCTCATTTTCATAATACTGAAATTCATTCATTCTTGTTAACAGTAACTCTCCTTTAGAGAGTAAAATTAATTCTCCTGTATTATTTGTGCCGTCTTCACTCTCTTTCCCGGTTATATTCAAGTTAGAAATACTTGTTTTTCCCCTTGCGTAAATGACGGAATCAAACTTGATTTCATCATTCTCACCGGATGGGTCATTGGCATCGCCGAGGATGGTTAGATTCCTGCCTGAAAATACATTTCCCGATATGACGGAAGTGGAATTTTGTGATTGAAAAGAGATATGATCAAAACTAACTATATTCTCCTGGAGCATTACGGGTGAATTTGCCTCTATGGATACTCTTCCTGCTGCCACGATATTATCAATGGTCATTTCTCTATCTAAATTAGAAATTGTCACATTACCAGTGGAAATAATATTCCCGATATTCATTGGAGAATTTGCGATAATATTAACATCACCATCAACAAGCAGTTCCTCCACTGAACCTTTTAGCCTTCTTATAGTAATATTTCCACTCACTTTAACCTTACCCTGGGAGTTCTCATCCAAGATCCCATCTTTTACAAGAGCAGGAGAGAAGGAATTTGAAAGAAGAGCCATTCTGATTGAGTTCGTTAAATTTGTTTGCGTAATGTTATTTCTCATTGGTAGATCAAGAGATTCCAATACTTTGCCAACCTCTTCTTCGTATGTTTGATTAAAAGAGATATCGGTAAATTGACTATCCTGTTTTACTTTGGGAGGTTCGATTAGCGGATAGAACTGATTAGAAGTTATCAAGCTTTTCATATGTTCATAATTCGCTTTATTATAGCTTGTATACAAGTCCCCCATAACGGAGGGAAATGGTGCTGAGTGTGTTTTCTCCTGTTTATTAGAAAGTTGGTAGTTAGCCTCTTTACTTATGCCTAAAGAGTTAGCATAAATGTTACCGACCAGATGTGGAGATCCATTCAATTGAAGCTGATCCCTTGAGCCTAGAGTATACTTAAGGAAGCTTGGGACGGGTGATAAAATGATCCTTTTTCGAACGGTCTTTTCGATTTTCCCTTGTTCAGAAGAAGGGTTTTTAGTTTGAATAAGGATTTCATATACTCTCGTAAGGTTGGTCCCAATGTAGTCAAGCTCAAAGGTTTTGAAATCAGGAATATTGGATTTGGTGCAGTGGTCACCCAGCAGGTTTATGGCACTGGTCCCGCTCACATCAATGATTGTGATACATTTTATTCTATCAAGAGACTGATAGGATGGAAGAATGGAAGCTTGAAAAAAGTTTGCAAGTTTCGTATTTATATTCGCTGGTGTCAATTTGCTGATGTCTAACTCCCTTGCTGGTTGCAATTGATAGACAAGCTTGGATGAAATTTCTTCAGCTGCCTTTAGCCCTTCATATGTAATGTCAATGTCGGTCTCTCTGACTTCGGTTCGTTTCGCTCCACCTATCGTTGAACTTATGATAGCCATACCGATCGTCACCATAACAAGAGATGTAATTAATACGGTAAGTAAGGCATTTCCTTTTTGATTGGTTATTAACAAGCTGTTTTCTCCCTTCTAAAATCCGAAGCTGCTCTCTAAACTAAGGGTTTTATCGAAATTCGGATGTGACACTTTATACGATAGCTGTATGATTGCTTCATTGCACGGTTTAGATGTGCAGGTAGAAGTGATGACGGATCCCGAAAAATCAGAAGGTGTAGTTATGATTGCCCCATTAAAGCTCCATTGTTTTTTCTCCCCAACTTGAACTAATTGCAGAATTTGTTCATCATTCACAATCTCTTCAGCCTCTACCCTGTAGAAGGACTTACCAGAATAGGGCGCTACAGATATTTCACTGCCATTTATAAACTTTACACAAGTAGAAGAGGATGGCACACACTCCTCAATTGTATCGAAGGGGTATGAATATAGATTCTTCATTACCATTGCAGAAACATAATCTGCGTCTTCTCTCAATTGAGCATCAATCGAAACTTTCTCATAAATCTTATAGCCGGTAATCATTGCTCCATACGTAACTGGTAACAGGATGGCCGATATGGATATGGTAAGTAATAACTCAACCAGTGTAATGCCTCTATTATCGAATATCCTCGCTTTTAACTTTTCCATCAACAGTCGTACTGTATTCTCTATCATTGATATTCCACCTAACTTCGATTGTAATAGGAATATAGTAATCTAATTCATCAAGGTTCGTGACTTCCCCGGAATAAATTTCAGTCTCGTATTCTAACCCGTTTATATGTATATATTTCTTGCCTGGACAGGAATCAATCATTTCTGTTTCAGTAGAGAGGTTAGAGAAGGTTTGATATTCATCGCCGCAAATGAATAATTTGAGATATTCATCTTTTGGGGACTTGCTTCCAGTATTCACTTCATAGAAAAAGTCCCTGGTCTCAAGGAAGTCTTGTTTTTCCATAAACATTAAAACATTCCTGGCTACATTGACCCCCACGGTCTTCTTTTGATTACCATTCGTATATGTACTGGATTGAAGGAAAAAATTCATGAAACTAAGAAGGACGATCCCCAGGATTGTGATTGAAACCAAAAGTTCAATTAAAGTGAAGCCTCTATTATTTTTATATATTTTTAGTAATTTCAACCAAACACCTGCTTTCAAAATACATGACTTTATTATACAATATCTAGTAGTCGAAACTTGTAAAAAAAAGTCTGATTTATAAGAAATATATCACAGGGAGGAGATGTATGTAAGATGATATACCTATTTTCGTTGCTGGCACTCATTCTGTTGCTCCCTATTTTATATTTTATTCCAATAGGCATCAGTGTAAAAGGGAAACTACTCATTGCTGGCATTGCATTCGGGTTAACGCTACTTGGATTAGTCGCATCAACACAATATTCAATTTGGATGATCGGCATCATGCTAATGATTTTGTTAGGCCTATCTTCTTATATGATTGAACAACGATTCAGTGGTCTTATGGTCCTGACTGCAGGCACTGATACGGATTTGGAAGAAGAATCTGTGCAAATAGTCCATGATCATAAGGGATTGAAGGATCATTTACATAATAAAAAGGGTGAAACAGAGGCTGAGGAAGAAAAATTGGAGTTGATAGAGGATACAGTGGGTACCGCCCAGGTTAAAGTGGAAATAGCTCCAATTGAAATGGATGATCTCAATGAAATCGAAGTGGACGTTGAAGAAAATTCTGAAAAAGATGTCTTTATAGGACAAGATGAACCATTGCAAGCTTCGGAAATCAAAGAGATAATCCCTACTGTTGAAACAGAATCGATAAAGGTCGATGACGATGAAAGTGAATGGTTCATTGAGAATGCCAATGAATACGAAGATATTGGAAAAATGAATGAAACGGAAGAAGAAAATGAGTCTTCAGATATCGTTTTAAGTGAGATTGAGAGATTAATAAATGAACCTGACGAGACCCTTGAGAATGAAAAGGAAGAAATGAAGGAAGCATTTGATGATGATTCGGAAGCTATAGAAGATTTAGAGGGCTTACTAGCTTCTAAAGATGAATTGGAAGATGCTTCGGTTGATGATTTTGTAGAAGATGAGAAAGCTGAAATATCTGAGGGAACCCAAGGTAGTATTGTTGATGATATCAGTGAAGAAGATCTTCACGTACATGCATTTCCTAAAAGGTCCAGGATCATGAGAGAGGTTATGAAGACCATGATTGAACAAATCACACTCTCGAAGAGCATTTTATCCTCCCATCAGATGGAGAACATGATTAAGCATTACTTGCATCCAAGTTTACATGATCAAGATTACTATACATTTGCAAGGATATTAATGGATCATTACATTTCAACAGGGCAATATGAAGACTTACACATGTTTACTGACGGGATTGCTAAGAGATTCATAGAGTATCCGTACATTAAAATGGATATCGAACAAACAAATGAGTTTGCATGGAAAGAGTTAAACGAAATTAAAATGACAGAATAGGTGAGATGATATGAAAAAGAGTGCAGAAATGAAAGCTTTACCAATCATAAATATTTTCGATGGAAGTGAAATAGGGAGGGTCAAATCCCTTGTAATCAATCCGGAAAAGGGCTCGGTTGATTTCCTGACCATCGAGCATGAAGATTGGCAGGTCAGTGTGAAGGCGATCCCGTTCAAAAAGGTAGTTGGTATAGGGGAGTATGCCGTCACTGTCGAAAATGAGAATGCAGTGATCGACTTAAATGAAATCCCGATTGCGAACCAGCTCGTGAATAAAAAAATTAAAATCAACGATACCCGCGTGATGACCCGTAAAGGCCAAATGATCGGGAACATTCAAGAGTTTTATGTGGATGATGAAACCGGGGCTATCGTTTCCTTAGAGTTAAATGCCCAAGACAGCACGTTTTTCCTTGGGACGGAACATGTTCTGACATTTGGGAAAGATATCATCATTGTGAACGAAGACGCTGCAGAATATTTTAAAGGATCACTTGATCAACTTGTAAGCCCTGAGCCTGTGTTCAAAGAAGAGACTGAAATTTTACAAACGCAACAACATGGCCTAGAGACAATTAAAACGAAACAGACTCAATTACTTACAGGAAAAAGTGTGATTGAAGATATATATAATTTAGAGGGTAATCTATTGATTGCCAAAGGTTCATCTCTAACGGAAGCTGATATTAAGGCTGCTCAGGAAGCTGGTCCATCTGTTTTTGTTGATTTAACGATGAATATTAAGTAGGAGTCGGGAAGGAGCGCCTAGTGTGAAAAAAGGTCTATTTGTTAAACTGATGACCGTTTTGTTCTTATCCACATTTTTTCTATATGGGTTTTCTCATTTAGGCGTCTTTGCATATGAAACGTTCTTTGTTAAGTCACTCAATCTATCGAAACATGCAGCGGTTGCATCTATTAATCTGGGTGGAGCAAACAAAGAGGAAGCAATGAAGATACTGGATGAGAAAGTAGAGGAATGGAAGCAAAATCAAAACCTACTGCTGGATTTCAATGGAGAAAGTGCAAAAATCGATGTATCTCTCTTTCAATTTCATTTGGAAGAAAGCATAGAGAAACTTGCTGATGATGAAAATACAAGTTTAATTGTGACGATTGATGAAAACGCCTTCGATGCGTTTCTTTCAAATCATTTCGCTGACTATAAGGGGGAAAACATAAACCTTCCTTCTTTAAGAGAGTATGTCCTCTCCTTGGCTGGTAGTCTTCATAAAGAAGAGAGAGTAGAGATATACGATTATGCAGCAAACAATGAATCTCCACAAGTCCTAAATGAGGCCGTGTCGAATGAATTAGAGGTTACACCAACAATCAAGAGCTTTATAGACAATTATCCCTCCATTCCCATTGCACCCAATTCCCAATTTTCATTTTCGGATTTTCTGGAAACTGAAGGATTTGTAGTTGAATCACAGGCTGATTTAAGTCCAGTTGCATCGTTACTCTATCAGATCAGCTTATATTCCAACTTTTCTATCATAGAACGAAATATAAGCAAGCTGCTTCCGGACTATGTGACACTAGGCTTTGAGGCGAAATTCAATCCGATGAATAATCAGGATTTTGTCATCACCAACCCTAATTCAACCGGTTATGAGCTGAAGCTTGCCATCCAAGAGAATAGAATCAAGGCTCAATTGCAAGGGATCCCTTTTCCAAACTCATATAATGTCCGTTTGTCGGAAAAGGAAACGTTCCCTCCACGAGTGATTAAACAGTTTAGCCCTTTTGTTGAAAAAGGAAGCGTCGATATCCAACAAGAAGGGAAAGATGGTATCCTGATACGGGTTTATAAGCAAAAACTGAGCTCTTCAGGTGAGATCCTTTCAGAAGAACTGATCAATGAAGATTTTTATGCCCCACAACATAAGATTGCGGTTTATCCGTTGCAGGAATTACAGGAAGCCCCTAGAGAGACATTTGATAATGTACTAACCGGGGAGAATGGGGAAGAATCGACGAATGAAGAATCGAATGATGGGGAAAAGGATGAAACTTCCTCAATGGACGATGAAGGTAACGAGAGCAGTCTTCCAGAGAAGGAAAGTGAAGACACTGCCGATCAAGATTCTTCAAGTCCATCAGACGATGGAGCAAAACCAAAGAAAAAAGATATTAAATAAGTCGTAAAAGCGGGTGATAAGGTGACCACGATTAGAAAGAGGCTTGGAGACCTGCTCGTTGAAGCAGGGATCATATCCGAATCCCAGTTACAAGATACCCTGAAAGATAAGGCGAAGGGACAGAAGCTGGGGGATGCCCTGCTTCAAAGAGGATATATTACGGAGCAGCAGTTGATTGAAGTATTGGAATTCCAATTGGGGATTCCCCATGTCAGCCTATACAGATACCCCTTTGAAACGAACTTATTCCACTTGATTCCTAAAGAATCGGCTAAGCGGAACCTGATGATCCCACTCAAAAAAGAGGGGGACAGGCTTTTCGTCGCGATGAGTGACCCTTTGGACTTTTACGCAATCGAGGATCTGCGTTTGGCTACAGGCTTTCAAATCGAGACAGCGATTGCGACCAAGGATGATATCCTGAAAGTCATCAATAAGTTTTATGACTTAGAGGATGGATTTGAAGACCTTTTCCAGGAACATAGGGATCAAAATAGAGTAGAAGAAGATACGGTGGTGGATTCCGATTCACCCATCGTACGATTAGTGAACGGAATCCTTTCGAATGCGGTGACCCAAAAAGCGAGTGATATACATATTGATCCGCAGGAAACCAAAGTCGTCATACGTTACCGGGTGGACGGCATTCTTAGAAACGAAAGGAATCTCCCGAAGCACATGCAAAGTATGTTGATTGCCAGGCTTAAAATCATGGGGAATCTCGACATAACCGAATTCAGGGTGCCTCAGGACGGGCGGATCAAGGTGAATATCGACTTTCATCCCATCGATCTGCGTGTGTCGACTTTACCGACTGTCTATGGAGAGAAAATAGTGTTGAGGATTCTGGATTTAGGTTCGAGTCTGAATGACCTGACAAAGCTTGGATTCAACAAGGTGAATCAACAGAGGTTCATGAAGATGATCCAACAGCCGACAGGGATTGTACTCATCACGGGACCAACCGGTTCAGGGAAGTCATCTACTTTATATGCTGCCTTGAATCACCTAAACAGTGAAGAAGTGAACATCATTACGATAGAAGATCCTGTTGAGTATCAGTTGGAGGGAATCAACCAGATCGGTGTGAATCAGAATGTCGGTTTGACCTTTGCGAAAGGGCTGCGTGCCATTTTGCGTCAGGATCCGAATATCATCATGGTCGGGGAGATTCGGGACAGGGAGACCGTTGAAGTCTCCATTCGGGCTTCCTTAACCGGGCATCTAGTGTTGAGTACGATCCATACCAATGATTCAATCAGTACGGTAACGAGACTATTGGATATGGGTGTAGAACCCTTTTTGGTTGCCTCATCACTAAGCGGGGTCGTGGCTCAACGCTTGATCAGGAAAGTTTGCCGTGATTGTAAACAAGAGATGGCGGCTACCAAGCGGGAGATTGAAATATTCGCCAAAAGGGGAATGAAAATCGAGACCATCACGAGGGGGAAGGGTTGCTCCTCCTGTAATATGACAGGATACAAAGGCAGGATTGCCATTCATGAGGTCCTCGTCATGAATGATGAAATGAAGAAGGTCATTCTGAACAACGAACCCTTCTCCAAGTTAAGGGAGCATGCCGTGCGGAATAAAACCATCTTCTTAATCGATGACGGCTTGCTGAAAGTGAAGCAGGGCATGACCACGACCGAAGAAGTATTAAGAGTAGCAATTTCAGAGTAGGTGAATGAATTGAAAGAAAAAGTTGATTATCTTCTAAAGTCTGCTTACGAGCTGGGCGCGTCCGATATCCACCTTACTGTTGGCTCACCCCCTATCTTCCGCATACATGGGGACTTGAAAAGGTTCGGTAAAGAAAATTTGCTGCCTGATAACACGGAAATGATGGCAAAGGCCGTCATTTCTGAAACGATGTATCCTGCCTTTGAAGAAGTGGGTGAATTGGACTTTTCCTATGGAATCCCGGGCGTTTCAAGGTTCAGGGTGAATGCATTCAAACAACGATCATGCGTATCTTTGGCCATACGTGTTATTCCGACTTCCATCCCTACAATGGAGGAATTGTTTCTTCCCCATGCATTGAAGACGATTGCTGAAAAACCACAGGGTCTCTTCCTTGTCACCGGACCTACGGGGAGTGGAAAGTCGACCACGTTGGCATCCATGGTGGATTATATGAACCGGAAAATGAGGAAGCACATCATCACCCTGGAAGACCCCATTGAATACCTGCACAAACATGGGGCATCCATCATCGATCAGCGGGAAGTGGGATTTGATACGAAATCATTTTCAAAAGGGCTCAGAAGTGCCTTGAGGCAGGACCCCGACATCATCCTTGTGGGGGAAATGAGGGACCTTGAGACCATCCATACTGCCATCACGGCAGCGGAAACCGGTCACCTTGTACTGGCGACGCTACATACATCCAGTGCCCCTGCCACCATCGAGCGGATCGTAGACGTCTTCCCGCCGGAGCAGCAGTCGCAAATCCGGGTTCAATTGGCATCTGTCCTTGTCGGGATCCTTTCACAGAGATTATTTGCCACCACTGATAAAAAGGGCAGAAGGGCTGCGACGGAACTCCTCATGAATAATGCGGCGATCGCCAATTTGATCCGTTCTGAAAAAGTCCACCAAATCCAAAATGTCATGCAGACGTCCAAAACTTCAGGCATGCACACCATGAGCGACAGTGTAATGAGACTTTATGAGAGTGGCATCATTTCAAAGGAAATGGCGTTTCCTTACAGCAGAGAGGAGATTCCTCAATAGATGGGACGTTTTAAGTACACGGGCAGGGACCAAAAAGGAAAGAAATCGGGTATCATCACGGCATCATCAAAGAAGGATGCACTCATTCAGTTGAAGAAGCAAGAGGTAAGGGTCATAGACATTTTGGAAATGCCCGAAACTCTCATGACCAAAGACATAACGATCGGAAGTCCGGTGAAGTTACAGCATCTTGTTATTTTTCTGCGCCAGTTTGCGACCCTTCTTCAAGCCGGGGTTACAGTGGTTGATTCGACTCATATTCTGGCCGAGCAGACAGAGAGTAAGGCACTCGGTAAAGCACTAAGGGAAATTGAAGATGAATTGCGGGACGGGAACCCGTTATCTGAAGCCTTCTCCCGTCACAAGAAGATTTTTGAGCCAATGCTGATCAATATGCTGAAGGCCGGGGAAGCGTCAGGGAGCCTTGATGAAACATTGGAAGGGCTCGCCACTCATTATGAAAAGCAGCATATCACGAAACAGAAAATCATTTCGGCGCTTGCTTATCCAATGGTTGTCGGCGTCATTGCCATCGGTGTCGTCATATTCTTATTGGCTGCCGTTGTACCCACATTTGTGAATATGCTGACCGATTTCGGCGGCGAATTGCCGGCCATCACACAATTTGTTATTGCTTCAAGTGAATTCATGCAAAAGTTCTGGTACATCATCATTTTGTTTTTTGTATTCATTGCCATCACTCTGGCCATGTTAAGAAAAGACAAACGATCGAAGTATTATCTTGATTATGCCATCCTGAGAGTGCCGATTTTCGGGAAGATGCTGCAAAAAGCTGTACTAGCGAGAATGACGCGAACGCTCAGTTCATTATTTTCAAGCTCAGTCCCTATTTTGCAAGCATTGGCCATCGTGGAAAAGGTTGTGGAAAATGAAGTGGTGGCCCGTGTGATCGGCGAATCCCGCAGGTCATTGGAGAAAGGGACATCCCTTACAGACCCTATGAAACGCCATTGGGCTTTTCCTCCATTGGTAACGCAAATGATCGCCATAGGAGAAGAGACAGGGTCCCTGGACTCTATGCTTGCGAAGGTCGCAGACTTCTATGAAAAAGAAGTGGAAAGTGCCACGGATCGTCTGAAATCACTGATAGAACCACTCATGATCGTCATGCTGGCAGGTTTGGTCGGGACAATCGTGACCTCGATTTTAGTTCCGATGTTCGAAATCTTCAATAATGTTCAAAACTATTAGAAAATACCTATAATTTTACAAAAAATTTGATTTTTTTGTCGGATGGTTGTTGTATACTAGTACTAGATTACTAGTTTTTAGTAACTGATAAACATACAGGAGGAATTACCATGTTAAAGAAAATGGGGAAAAGATTGAAAAATGAGCGCGGATTGACGCTTATCGAATTACTTGCTGTTGTCGTTATTTTAGGGATCATTGCCGCGATTGCGATTCCTAGTATTGGTGGGTTGATTAATAACTCTCGCATCGATGCTCATATTGCGAATGCCGAACAAATGGTTAGTGCTGCAAGGCTAGCAGTAACAGCTGATGAAGCTGATGATGGAGACACGATAAGCATGACAGATCTTATTGAAAATGGTTATCTTGAAGAGGTAGATAATCCATCTGATGATAATGGATACGATGAAGGTGAAAGTCTGGTTACAATCAGCAGAGATGATAGCGGAAATTATACTTATGTTGTTACATTAGTAGATTCGGATGGAAATGCTCACTTTACTGGATTAGACCCTAGTGAAATAAATAGAGATGATGTAACTCTATAATACTCATGGCATTAATTTTTATCTACGGTCTCCTCCTAGGCTCCTTCTACAACGTAGTCGGCCTCCGGATACCGCTCAAAAAGTCAATCGTCAAACCAAGATCAGCCTGCCCGTACTGCCGGCATACGCTGACAGCCAAGGAACTGATACCAGTACTATCCTATATCATGCAAGGTGGAAAATGCGCTCAGTGTAAGGGGCGCATTTCTCCTCTTTATCCACTGATGGAACTATCTACCGGACTCTTATTCTTACTTTCTTATATTATGTTAGGCTTACAGCCGGAGCTGATTGTCGCTCTTACCCTTGTCTCTTTGTTCATGATCATCACGATCAGTGACCTGAAATATATGGTGATTCCCGATAAAGTGCTGTTGTTTTTTTCAGTTTTATTTATCATAGAACGAATATGCATCCCGTTAAACCCGTGGTGGGACAGCATTGCAGGCAGCGTTACCGGCTTTTGCCTGCTTCTTCTGATTGCCATCATCAGCAAGGGAGGAATGGGCGGCGGTGATATCAAATTATTTGCGGTCATTGGTTTCGTCGTGGGGATAAAGGTGATGCTTTTTTCCTTTTTCCTCGCTACCCTTTTTGGGGCGGTCGCCGGTATTACAGGCCTGATGCTTGGCTTCTACAAGAGAGGGCAACCCATTGCTTTCGGTCCATATATCGTAATAGGCACACTCGCAGCATACTTCTTTCACCAGCCAATCCTGTATTGGTATTTTTCTTTATATAGCTAAAAGGGGTCATTCAAAATGTTATCGCGTCTCTTCAATAAGAATAAAAATAAAATCAATATCGTCATCAGTGATCAATGGATTCGATTTGTAGAATTGAAATCTGTTTCTCCTATACATATTCACCATTTTGGAGAGAAGCGAATTGCTGACGGGATGATCTCGGATGGCAAAATCATTGAGAAAGAAGCTTTTCAAGCACTTTTGGAAGAGTGTGTCCTCGATTGGGGGATCAAGAAAAGGGAAGTTCAATTCATCGTTCCAAATACTCAGATGATCATCAGAAAGATGGAGATATCATCCGATATTGAGGACGATGAGGTGAAGAGCCACCTGTTTCTGGAAATCGGGACGAGTATACATCTGCCTTTTGAGAATCCGGTATTTGATGTGGTGGTTGTAGGAAATAAAGGAGACAAGAAAGAAATCATCCTGGTGGCGGCACCGGAGGATATTGTCATGGAATATCAGCAGCTTTTGACTGATGCCCATTTAAACCCGGTTGTGGCGGATATTAGTCCACTTGCCTTTTATCGATACGTACACTCTTTGGATTTAACTCGTAAAGAAGACCATGAAATGCTTCTCTATTTCAATCAGGCGAATGTGACCGTGTCCATCTTCCATGATCATCAGCCTGTATTCTTCAGGCCGATCGGATTAGGAGAGGATCGGGAAGTGATGGATGAGAGGGTGTATCATAATGATTTTCAATCCCTTCAGTTTGATGACGTAATGAAAGAAATCGACAAAGTCATCAGTTTTTACCGATACACACTTACAAATGATGAAGCAATGATTAATAAAATATACGTAACCGGTGACCATCCCAAGGTAGGCGATATTCACACCCTTTTATCAGATCGGTTTGAAATCGACATTATCAAGGTGCCAACAGCCGCACGCGACGCCTACACCAATGAAGAACTATCGAGTGCGTTTCTACTCGCCATTGGTTTAGGATTAAAAGAGGTGATATAGTGCTCGTCGATATCAATTTATTACCTCAAAAGGAAAAGGGAAGCCGTCAATGGTTGTATGTGGTTGTAGGAGTGCTATCCGTTGGCATCCTTGCTCTTATGATTATATTATTTCTTGCTGCGAATATCGGAAAAGATGTGGACGTCCTTACGACGGAATTACAAGGGACCAAGCAGCTCAGAGCGGAAAAAGAGCAAAGCATTTCTGATTTTGAATCATCGGATGCCTGGGTGCAATTGGAGAGTGCAGTCAGCTGGGCGGAAAGCTATCCCATCGATACCGTGCCGGTTTTGAATCACCTGGTCGAATTACTGCCGGAGCGGGGTTTCGTGAAGGAATTTACATATGCTGAAGATGGGAGTATCCAACTATCGATTCAATTTGATACAAGCAGTGAAGCTGCATTTTATTTAACGCATCTGAAGGAATCCCGGTACATACAGGATGCAACCTTATTGTCGCTTGCTACGGAAACCATCTCAGAAAATGATAGTTTAACAGCCGTTAATACGGAGACCATTTTACCAAGGTATATAGGTCAGTATGAAGTAATGTTAAATAGAGAAGAGATAAAGGAAATGGAAACAGAGGAAACTTCCGATGAGCAGGGGGGCGATTCGGAATGAATATACGATTCGAGAAAAAAGAATGGCTGCTGATCAGTATATCCATCGTGATGGCAGTAATCCTAATCCTAGGGGCAATATGGTTCTACTATCAACCCGTGAAAAATCAGAAAGAAAGTCTACAGAATGAAATCAATACGGAAAAGAAGCTGATTGAAGCATTGGATTCAAAGATTTCTTCCATTAAACAGGCTTCCTTTGAAAATTCGAGTTCACTACAACAAAAGGTTCCGGTCAAGCCCCTCACTCAGCAGTTCCTTATCGATTTGGAAAAAGCAGAAATCGTCTCGGACAGTTTTATCACAAGCATTGAATTTACAGAAGGTGCTGTAGACCTTCCTGCAACTGAAACCTTGGGCGCGGGGGAGGATGTTTTCCAAACGGATGGTGAAGTGACTGAAGAAGGAACTGAAGTGAACCCGGCACCTGTTGTGGTCCTTCCACAAGGCCTTCAAAAACTGACAGCCACGATTACTGTAGAAGCAAAGAGCTATTTTCATTTAGAAGAGTTCATCAATAAATTAGAAGAGCTGCATCGTATCGTAGAGATCGAACAGATTTCTTTCAGCGGACCGGCCGAATTACTTCAATATAAAGATGAAGTCGAAAATATACAATTGAATTTAGTCGTGTCCGCCTTTTATTTACCTGGTTTAGTGGAACTTGAGGCGGAGCTGCCAAAGCTGGATGCACCATTGCCGTCAAATAAAAAGAATCCTTTTCAGCAGTTTCCTGAACAAAAATCAGAAGAACTAGATAACAATTAAAGGTTTGATGATAATGCATGAGAATGAAAGAGGATATACTCTTGTAGAACTGCTTGCTGTTATCGTGATCTTAGGGATCATAGCCGTCATTGCTGTATTGGCAATAAATAATCTGATTGAAAAATCAAAGAAACAGGCGTTTGTGGCAAACGCCCTTACGATGAAAAGTTCAGCGCAATACTATGCGAAGGATGCCATGCTTCAAGAGAAGGTAACGGGTAAGATTACGTATAAAGAATTGATCGATGCTCAATTGATTGAACCGATCTTGGATCCGCATTCCAAAACAGTCATGGCACCGGATGAATCGTCTTATGTTTTGGCTTATGGGGAGAGTGTGATATCCATCTGTTTATTGGGGGAAGAGTATAATCTCTGTACAAATGTAGATGGAGATAAAGAAGAGATACCGTTTTCTACCCTTTCAGTTCAATCCCTGCAGAAAAACTAAAAAATTTGACGAAAACCTATTAGGACAAGACGACAAAAGTCTTGTTCTTTTTTTTATTGGATGTGATAGCATGGAAAAAAATAGATGAAGGAGGGTGGCGATGATGAATAATAAAAGAGATAAAGATCAAAAGATATCTATTAAAATTAATGGTGAAAAAACAGATTTTAATGAAGATCTCCTTGTCTATGATTGGAAGTTGGGGGAGTCTGAAACAGCTGCAGGGGAAGAGGCGGAAGACAATGGGTTCGATTGGATCCTTCCCGACGATGAGGAAGCCAAGCCTCCAAAGGAATACAAAAAAATCAATTATGTGTCAGGTAACAAAAAGAAGCGCAAGTCTTTCAAAAATCCATTTCAGGATTCTGTTAATCTTCTAATGTCGATCATTGGTGCGGTTGTGGTTGGGGCGGTGCTGGGGTTCGGCACGCTTAAAGTCATTACGACAACAGATGGTCCTTCGGCGCCGGCGGCAACGTTGCAAGATACGACGGCAGAAGGAAATACGGAAGGGAAGCAGTCCGTATCGGCTGTTGAATTACAGGATTTCTCAACGGCGATTCTTCAAGGCGGTGTGTTTTCAACAGAGGAATCGCTTAATGCCATGAAGGACAGCTTGGCAGGAAAAGGGTTGAGCAGCGCAAGTGTGGAAAAGGATGGACAATTCTTTCTTATATTGGGTGTTTCGGGGGATCTTGAAACAGCAAAATCCCTTGGAGCTGAATTGAAAGAACAAGGGCTAGACGTTTTTGCCAAAGATTTTGTATTTGGAGCTAAAGGAATAAATGCTTCAAAGGAAGAGAAAGCCTTTTTGGAAAAGGGAAATGGGCTCTACAACACATTAGCTATGGAGAGCAGCAGTGGAATGGTCGGTGGAGCGCCTGATGAAACGACGATTCAAACCATTCAATCGGGAGTGAAGGAACTGGAAGGAATCAAGGTGGGTCAAGAGTCCATCGCATCCATGAAAGAGTCCTTAGTCAATGCAGGGAATCTCGCGGCAGGGATGAAGTCCACGGAGGATGCCCAAAAAGTGCAGGAGGAGCTATTATCCTACTTGCAACTTTACAGTGGATTATAATTTCGACTGTATTAGACTATTTTCTAGGAAATAATCTTTTAACGAAAATAGAGCCTCTCTTATTTTGTCAGATATAAGCGCTGACCATAAGAGTACCGGCTCTATTTTTACTTGTTTAAAGAGGTGGGATTTGGTAGTATATTCATGTATCTCCCAATTTCTACTCTGAAAGGAATGGTATGGTGTGTCCAACCTCATACTCGCTTCACAATCTCCCCGACGAAAAGAACTTCTGCAACAAATCCAACTCTCTTTTTCCGTTATCAGCTCCACTGTTGAGGAAACTTTTTCACCTGATTTAACGCCCCATGAAGTCGTAATGTATCTTGCCCGAAAGAAAGCGAAAGAAATCTCGAATCAATACCCCGCCCACTATGTGATCGGTTCGGACACCGTCGTAGCGAAGGATGACCGGATCCTTGGTAAACCGGAATCGAAAGAAGAAGCGAAAGAAATGCTATCAATGCTTTCCGGTTCTACCCATTCTGTTTACACGGGTGTGGCCATTCTGCATGGTGACGCAGAGGAACTCTTTTATGAAAAAACGGATGTAACGTTTTGGGAGTTGACTTCTAAAGAGATCGACGATTATATTGCATCTGAAGAACCTTTTGATAAAGCCGGTTCATATGGTATTCAAGGAATCGGAGCGAAATTTGTCAAAGAAATCAAAGGCGATTATTTCTCCGTCGTTGGCTTACCGATCTCAAGGGTGAATCGTGTCTTACTTAAAATGGGCTATCTTCAACCAGAATGACTCCAGTGCGTACAAAAAGGAGGAACTAATGGTTAAAACAATATCCCAGCACGAAGAAAACAGGCTTATGATCCGGGACTTCCCTCAGGACGAAAGACCCCGTGAAAGACTGATTCAAAGCGGGGCAGCAAGCCTGTCCAATCAGGAGCTGCTGGCTATCCTTCTCCGGACCGGAACAAAATCCGAGTCTGTTCTTCAACTTTCCAACCGGCTGCTCAATCACTTTGATGGATTGAATCTATTAAAAGATGCTTCCCTCGAAGAGATTACGAAAACGAAGGGAATCGGCCTTGCAAAGGCGGTTCAAATCATGGCCGCCGTCGAATTTGGACGAAGAATCAGCAACTTGGCATTTGATGACAGATATAGCATCCGTTCCCCTGAAGATGGAGCCAATTATGTCATGAACGATATGAGATTTTTGGCCCAGGAGCATTTTGTATGCTTATACCTCAACACAAAGAATCAAGTTCTCCACAAGCAAACCATCTTTATTGGAAGTCTGAATGCTTCCATCGTGCACCCCAGGGAGGTCTTCAAAGAAGCCTTCCGACGATCCGCCGCATCGATCATTTGTATCCATAACCATCCATCGGGAGATCCGACTCCAAGCAGAGAAGATATAGAAGTGACAAAAAGATTAGTGGAATGTGGTCGAATCATTGGTATTGATATACTCGATCATCTTATAATAGGGGAGAAAAAGTTTATCAGTTTAAAGGAAAAAGGGTATTTATGACACTATGATTTTTTTCCTGGTTGCGATATAATAAAGCTTATGATTTTTACAAACAATATGGTGATTCAATATAAAGATAGAGTCATTCTACAAGGGAATGAGTCTTTTCGTTATGCATGAACGTACAACTATTGTGACGAAAATTACGAGGATAGAGAGTGATTGGACAACTCTCCTGTGAAAACACATATAAAACGTTAAAAACCAGCCAATTTGTATCAGAAAGGGAGATACCATTCATGTTTGGAACGAAAGATTTAGGGATTGATTTAGGAACAGCTAACACTTTGGTGTACTTGAAAGGCAAGGGGATTGTCGTTCGCGAACCTTCTGTTGTGGCACTTCAAACAGATAACAAGCATATCGTTGCAGTCGGAAATGATGCTAAGAACATGATCGGTAGAACACCGGGAAATGTCGTGGCTCTTCGCCCTATGAAAGATGGGGTAATCGCTGACTACGAAACAACAGCCACGATGATGAAGTATTACATAAGACAAGCGACGCGGAATAAAGGAGCTTTTTCCCGAAAGCCTTACGTCATGGTTTGTGTACCTTCAGGCATTACCGGTGTTGAAGAAAGAGCGGTCATTGATGCAACTAGACAGGCAGGAGCAAGGGATGCTTATACGATCGAAGAGCCGTTTGCCGCTGCAATTGGTGCAAACCTGCCAGTATGGGAACCGACAGGAAGTATGGTCGTGGATATCGGTGGAGGAACGACGGAAGTAGCCATCATTTCTTTGGGAGGGATTGTGACAAGTCAGTCGATTCGTGTAGCCGGGGATGAGATGGATGATGCCATCATCAACTATATCCGCAAAACGTATAACCTGATGATCGGGGACCGTACAGCGGAGACGATCAAAATGGAAGTCGGTTCTGCCGGTGATTCTGAAGGAATCGAAGCAATGGAGATTCGCGGACGTGACCTTCTGACCGGTTTACCGAAAACGATCGAAGTAACGGCGATCGAAATTGCATCTGCCCTTCATGATACCGTATACACGATTGTTGATGCCGTTAAGAGTACATTAGAGAAAACACCGCCAGAACTCGCGGCTGATATCATGGACAGAGGAATTGTCCTGACAGGTGGCGGGGCGCTTCTTCGTAATCTTGACAAAGTGATCAGTGATGAAACGAAAATGCCGGTCCTCATTGCAGAGGAGCCTCTGGATTGTGTGGCAATCGGTACGGGGAAAGCCCTTGACCACATCCACCTATTTAAAAATCGAGGAAAATAATAAAGAATAATGAAATGGGGGACGTTTCCTTAAGGATGCTTGGTTAGCCTTAAGGTCGGCCCCATCTTTTTTCGAACAACCATGAATATTTTGACGAATGATATCAAAAATAAACGATTTTTGATATAGTATTTACTAGAATTAGAAAAGGTTGAGGTGTACATCATGCCACAATTCTTCCTGAATAAACGTTTGATCATTCTGCTCGTCAGTGTCATCGTCCTTGTTGGATTAATCGGATTTTCTTTGCGGGAGCGAGATAGCATCAGCTGGCCTGAGCAGTTTGTAAAAGATATGGTAGGATTCGGACAGTCATTGGTTTCAAAACCTGTTAACTATGTAGCGGGAGTTGTTGAAAACGTTCAAGATCTTCAAAATACATACACAGAAAACGAAAAATTAAAAACACGTTTAGATGAATTAGTGAAACTTGAAACAAAGGTGAAGGACCTGAAACAAGATAATAATGAATTAAGGGCGGTCCTTGAAAAGAAGGAAGATCTTCGTGCCTATAACACGATTCAAGCTACCGTCATTGCAAGGAACCCAGATCGCTGGCAAGAGCTCCTGACGATTGATAAAGGAGAAGTGAACGGGATTAAGTCGGACATGGCCGTCATTTCTTCGGCTGGATTGATCGGAAAGATTAAAAGCGTAAATGAATTTTCATCTACTGTTGAATTGATTTCGACCAATAATACAAAAAACCGGATTTCCACTGTGATTCAAGGGAAAGAACAAGACATCAACGGATGGATTGAAGGATATGACAGTGATAAAAAAGAAATTTTGGTTAAGCGGATTTCCAACGATATGAAAGTCGACAAAGGCTCTAAAGTGATGACATCGGGACTTGGAGGAGTATTCCCTAAGGGGCTGGTCATCGGGGAAGTGAAAGAAGTGAAACCGGATCAATACGGGTTGACTCAAACGGCATATGTAAAGCCTGCAGCTGATTTCTATCACTTGGAGCACGTCATGGTCATCGACCGTGACATCCAGGGTGTGACGGAACAGGAAGCGGATGCTGAGGAGGATGGCAATGATCAGTAGGCTCCTCCTTCCGTTTATTACCCTGCTTTTCTTTTACAGTGAGAGTTTATTTGTTCACCTTTTTCCCAATGAAGAGTGGTTTGATCAGAAAATCATAGTTCCTCATTTCCTGATTATCGTGCTGTTCTTTATTTGTGCGTTTTATCAATATCGCACCGCATTGCTTTATGGGTTCATCTTTGGTTTTCTATTTGATATTTATTACACAGAAATCAATGGCATTTACTTGGTGCTCTTTCCATTTGTCATCTTTTTATCTCACCAGATGATGAGGATTTTACATAATAATCTCTTTGTATTGGGAATTATTTCACTTCTGAACCTTTCCGTATTGGAGTTTTTGGTGTATCAAATCAATTTAATTATCCAACGGACTGATTTGACGTTCATGCAGTTCGTGGACTGGCGTTTGTGGCCGACATTGGTCCTTAATATATTGTTTTATTTAGTTGTGGCGTTTCCACTCAGGAACTATCTTCTCCGAAAACGGAAAGAGTGGCTGGATGAATAAATTCTATTAGTAATTTTTTCATAAAAAGAGGAAATGGCACTGCTTATGTCGAATTTAATAGACGACTGAGGTGAAAAATTGCGCCATGAATAAAAAGCCAAATGTGATGATAAAAGGAACAAAAGAAGGACTGACTCTTCATCTCAATGATCAATGCTCCTTTCATGACTTAAAGAAGGAACTGGACGATAAGCTGTCTGCACATTACCGGGAAACAGAAGGGACTCCCCTGCTCACGGTCAATATCCAGACAGGGAATCGCTACCTGACGGATGATCAAGTAGAAGAGTTGAAAGAGATCGTAAGACAAAAACGTAATTTAGTAGTGAATGAAGTATGGAGTAATGTGATCACAAAGAATGAAGCAGAGAAACTCATAGATGAACGAAATATAGAAACTCTAACCGGCGTGATCCGATCGGGACAAGTCGTGGAAGTGTCAGGGGACATCCTTATTGTCGGCGATGTCAATCCTGGCGGGAAAGTGCTGGCTGGAGGGAATATTTACATATTGGGTTCGTTGAAAGGAATTGCCCATGCAGGCCACAATGGAAACATGGAGGCTGTCATTGTGGCATCCAAAATGGTTCCGTCCCAGCTCCGGATAGGGGACTCCCTGAACAGGGCACCTGATCGGGTGGAAGAAGATGATGAGCACGAAATGGAATGTGCTTATGTCGATGATCAGGGACAGATTGTTGTGGATCGATTACAAGTTTTAAAGCATCTTAGACCAAATATTACTAGTTTTAAAGGAGGAAGCTAATGTGGGTGAAGCCATAGTTGTTACTTCAGGTAAAGGTGGAGTGGGAAAGACGACTACTTCTGCCAATGTTGGTACAGCATTAGCTCTACAAGGCAAAAAGGTTTGTTTAATTGATACAGATATCGGCCTCAGAAACCTCGATGTGGTGATGGGACTCGAAAACAGAATCATTTATGACTTAGTAGACGTTGTAGAGGGCCGCTGTAAAGTACATCAAGCTCTAGTGAAAGATAAGCGTTTCGAGGATAAACTATTTTTACTGCCAGCTGCACAAACAAGTGATAAATCCGCTGTTAACCCTGAGCAAATGAAAAAGCTAGTAGTAGATTTAAAGCAAGACTATGATTATATCATTATCGATTGTCCTGCGGGGATCGAGCAGGGGTATAAGAATGCTGTGGCGGGTGCCGATCGTGCGATTGTCGTCACGACACCTGAAATTTCAGCTGTACGGGATGCGGATCGAATCATCGGTTTACTGGAGAAAGAGAATATTGAACCGCCTAAACTCGTCATTAACCGCATACGCAATCATATGATGAAAAATGGTGAGATGTTGGATGTGGATGAAATCACAGCCCATCTTTCCATCGATCTTCTTGGTATTGTTGCCGACGATGATAATGTGATCAAATCTTCCAATAAAGGTGAGCCCATCGCTCTTGATTCAACAAGCAAAGCCTCCATTTCTTACCGGAACATTGCCAGACGAATCTTAGGTGAATCGGTTCCGTTACAGTCTTTGGAAGAAGAACGTGCAGGGGTCTTTTCAAGAATTAAAAAATTATTCGGTGTAAAAGCATAAGAATCAATTCAGTCCCGGTAAAGCGCAGTGAGCGTTTTGCCGGGACTTTTTTTATTTTCCCCATGAATATTCCTTCAGGACAAGTCATACATTGTAGCAAATCATGTGTAATCGAATGGATCTCTTTTTAATATGGATCTAACACCCCCTGTCCCTCATCATGACCAGAACCATTTAGTATAGAATCACTCTTGGACCGGGTGATGCATCCAGAATTGAATCAGACGTTTATGAAACAATACCTTATAAAAAGGAATGGTGTACATGGGGAATCGAGCGGATGAAATACGTAAGCGGATAGCGAAACGAAAGAAAACGAATTCAGGCGAGAACTCTTCATACTTTCTCCCATCGGACGAGGAGCGCTATGGAATGGAACGACAGACAAGCTTTGAAGGGGGACCGCCACCTGAGGGAGTGCATCCATTATTTAAAAAGGAAACCTTTATGCTTAAGATACTTGGAGCGGGAATCATGGTATTGGTGACGGCGATTATGTTTAAGAGTCCCTCGCCTGTATTCAATGAAGCGAAATCGGTTGTCACGAAAACCATGGATACTGAATTCCAGTTTGCAGCCATTTCCACTTGGTATGAGGACCAATTCGGAAAACCATTAGCGTTATTACCGACAAGTAATACCAAGAAAGAATCGTCCACTACGCAAAGTGCGGAATATGCCGTACCTGCGTCGGGGAAGGTCGTTGAAAATTTTAAAACCAATGGACAGGGCATTATGCTTGAAACGGGCTTAGGCGAAGACGTAGCGGCGATGAAGGGAGGCTTGATTATATTTGCAGGTAAGAAAGAGGAGCTTGGGAACACAGTCGTCATTCAACATGCAGACAAATCAGAATCCTGGTATGGTCACCTTGAATCGATTGATGTGAAACAGTATGAATCGATTGAGAAGGGATCTCTTGTAGGCAAGGTTTCCACCAGCAGCCAGAACGATGTGACAGGAGAGTTTTATTTCGCGATAAAAATGGGTGATGAATTTATCGACCCGATACAGGTGATGTCATTTGACTAATATCATTTCACTTTTGAAAAAATTTCATGTGCACCCTTTGCTTTGGCTTGTCATAGCCATTGCGATTATGACGGCTCATTTTTTTGAACTGATACTGCTTCTCTTCATCATTACGGTCCATGAATTGGGACATGGACTGATGGCTCATTCTTTTTCCTGGAGAGTAAAGAAAATCGCCCTGTTGCCTTTTGGTGGGGTTGCGGAGATGGATGAGCATGGAAACCGTTCTTTACGGGAGGAGTTCTGGGTGGTGGCTGCGGGTCCCTTGCAGCACATATGGCTCATAGCTTCAGGTTGGGGGCTTATGGAGACCGGAGTGATCAGCACGGACTCATTTTCTCTCTTTTTTCAGTTGAATATGATGGTGCTGTTGTTTAATCTACTGCCTATTTGGCCGCTGGATGGAGGGAAGATGATTTCCTTGCTTCTAGCTACGAAGCTTAATTATTTAAGAGCGTATGAATACACGCTTCTCTTTTCTTTTGGTTTATTATTGCTGTTCCACCTGGTCGTACTTATCATCGCTCCCCTTCATTTGAACCTGTGGATCGTTCTTTCGTTCCTGTACTTTTCATTATGGGTGGACTGGAAACAGAGGCGGTATGCGTTCATGAAGTTTTTGTTAGAGCGGTATTACGGGAAGAGTCATCAATTTGTGGAACTGCGTCCACTTCCCATCGAAAGTGAAGATTCCATCATTACAGTAGTGGAGAAGTTTCAGCGGGGGGTGAAGCATCCCCTGGTTGTTTTCGAAAAAGGTATTGAAGTAGGGAAGCTGGACGAAAATGAGCTCCTCCACGCCTTTTTTGCCGAAAAGATGACCTCTGCCAAAACGAAGGACCTTCTCTACCTTTATTGACGAATGAAGACGAACTGTATAAAGTAAGGGCATACTGGTAAAAGGGTTGGTATCAACCCTTTTTTCTTATGACTTTTTTCGTTGAAAGGGGTTTTCGGTTTGGATGAAATCATTGTACACAGTAAGAGCAGGGAAAAGCGGTGGGTGTACCGATCAGACCATGAAATCATTGGATTATATACATATCAGCCTGGAGAGGAAAGCTTAACAGGCAATATTTATCTTGGAAGAGTCGTCAAGGTTCAAAAAGGGCTGGGTGCGGCATTTGTAGATTTCGGCGAGGGGAAAAATGGCTATCTTCATGAAAAGGACTTTCCCCAAAACATAGAGGCATACCATGCTGGAAACGATCCTCACCCCATTGGAAAGTGCGTGCATGAAGGGCAAAAAATCATCGTGCAGGTCATGAAGGATGAGATGGGAACGAAGGGTGCAAGATTGACGGCCGTTATCGAGCTCAAAGGGGATCATCTTGTGTACATGCCACAAGGGTACTATGTGGCGGTATCTAAAAAAGTGGATGATGAAAACAGGAAGGTCCTGAGACGCTTAGGGAATGAGTGGAAAAATCCGCAAGAAGGCATTGTGATGCGCACCAATGCCGTTGAAGTGAGAGAAGGAGTGTTACAAGAGGAACTGCACTCATTACGTTCAAGATATGAAAGCCTGGAAAGGATATCTCTGCGAGCTAAATGTCCCTCACTCTTATCCAGGCAGGACACTTTCTATGAGGATCTCCATGAGCAACTGAAAAAGGGGAGTGGAGGAAGAATTGTAGTCGATGACTATGATAGTCTTCTTCATCTCGAAGAAATGAGCGGAGCCGGGATAAAAGATAAGTGGACCTTCGAGCTCTATCAGGGTCATGAAAATATTCTCCGTCATTACCATGTTGCCTCTGTTTGGGAGAACACACTGAAAAAAGTGGTATGGCTCGATAATGGAGCATTCATCATTATTGAGTCAACAGAAGCCATGACCGTTGTGGATGTGAATTCAGGAAAGTTTACTGGTAAAGACGATTTAGAACAGACCATCTTACAAACCAATAAACTGGCAGCGAAAGAAATGGCGAAGCAACTCAGCCTTCGTAATCTGAGCGGCATGATTCTCATCGATTTTATCGATATGAAAAAGGACAGTCACAAACAGGAAGTGATGGATGTATTTTCAGATGCACTTGTATCGGATAAGCAGCGCACGACGATCGTAGGCTTTACATCCCTTGGCATTCTTGAAGTGACACGAAAAAGAACCCGTCAGCCTCTGTCTGTCTATTTGACCCGTCCCTGCTCTGTATGCCTTGGTACAGGGAGAGAAATGACGCCTGAGACGCTCGCATTCCAGCTTGAACGTGAGCTGTGGGAAGTGCAGGGAATGGATGGCACCCTGATTGAAGTGGAAGCTACTGGGGAAGTCGCAACCGTCTTTTCCGGAAAGCAGAACGTCCACCTTCACAGATTGGAGAAAGCGTTGGGTAAAGAAATCAAAATAAAGAAAATCACTCATGAACATCCTTATTATCATGTGACAAAGATAATATGAATTTCTTGAATGTTATTGACAGTACATCGATTTTTATGATAGGATTCTAATGTTATTGATTGTAGCACCCGTGCTACAACCGCTCATTACAGGTAGAAAAGCTTGGAGCAATCCAACACCTGTCATTGGCGAGTCTGAGTTTATAAGGAGGTGCGATTATGTACGCAATTATCGAAACAGGTGGTAAGCAAATCCGTGTGGAAGCTGGTCAAGCAATCTACATCGAAAAGCTAAACGCTGAACAAGGCGATACGGTAACTTTTGACAAGGTTCTATTCGTTGGTGGTGACGATGTGAAAGTAGGAAGTCCTTTAGTGGATGGAGCTACTGTAACAGCGAAAGTTGAAAAACAAGGCCGCGCGAAAAAGCTTGTAGTATTCAAATACAAAGCGAAAAAGAACTACCGTCGTAAGCAAGGTCACCGTCAACCTTACACTAAAGTTGTCATTGACGAAATCAACGCGTAAGGCGTGATATCATGATTAACGTTTACGTAGAGCATTCCTCCGGGAAAAGGATTCGTTCTTTCTCCATGGATGGACATGCTGATTTTGCCGAAAATGGGCAAGACATTGTTTGTGCAGGTGCTTCTGCTGTTTCATTCGGCAGTATTAATGCCATTATGGCGTTGACCGGTGTGGAACCGGCCATCGAGCAATCCTCTGATGGTGGATATCTTCGCTGCGTCATCCCTGATGATCTTCCGGAAGAAACGGAGAGCAAGATTCAGCTGCTGCTAGACGGCATGCTTATCAGCCTCCAAACGATTGAAAGAGACTATAGTGATTTTATTAAAATAACCTTCAAAAAGTAGGAGGTGGAACAGATGTTAAGATTAGACCTTCAGTTTTTTGCGTCCAAAAAAGGAGTAGGTTCGACTAAGAATGGTCGTGACTCTATCTCAAAGCGCCTTGGTGCTAAGCGTGCAGACGGTCAAATGGTTTCTGGTGGATCAATTCTTTACCGTCAACGCGGTACGAAAATTTATCCAGGCCTAAACGTCGGCCGTGGCGGCGACGATACACTTTTCGCTAAAACCGACGGTGTTGTTCGTTTCGAACGCATGGGTCGTGACAAGAAAAAAGTGAGCGTATACCCAGTTGCGAATGAAGCTTAATCGCATATCTTTAACGAAAACTCTAACCGACTTTCGGTTAGAGTTTTATTTTTATCAGGGATATGGGTGATGGCTCGGGTTTGAGAGTGTTTGAAAAAAGCAGGTGGAAAAGCGATTTATTTTCAACTTTGACCTATTTATTTTCAAAAATTGAATTTTATTTTCAATTTCCACCCATTTATTTTCAAATTTAACGATTTATTTTCAATTCCTGTAAATCAAGCATCCCACCTAATCTTCATTCACCACCAATTTTACAGAAACAATATACGCGAGAGTCCCATCTTTGATATACTTACAGGTAGCACTTAAAGTATAGGAGTTAGATTATGAGCGAAAATTGGGGTGTAGTCGAGGCGTTAAGGCATGCTCGCCACGACTGGATGAATGATTTGCAATTAATAAAAGGCAACTTGGATCTTGATCGCGTGGAGCGGGCGAAGCAAGTGATCGAGGAAATGGTCCTTGTTGCACAAAATGAATCGAAGCTATCGAATTTAAAGCTTCCATTATTGGCAGAATGGATATTAACATATAATTGGTCAAGACATTTGATTAAGCTGGATTTTGAAGTCATTCAATCGGAGTCATCACACGGGCTTGAAGATCGAAGGCTTTACAACTGGTGCAAGGAGTTGCTTGAATTCCTTGAATCAAATGTAATGAACAATGTAGAAAATCAATTATCCATCTTACTGGACATTACAAAAGAACAATCCCGTTTTATATTTGATTTCACAGGTATACTAAAGAGTATAAGCTTGGTGGAAGACTGGATAAAGTATCAACGATCAAACGGAGAAAATATAGAAATTGAACAACTTCAAGAAGAGGTTCTTGTCATTCATGTAGTCGCCCGATGAGGCGATTTCACGGATAAGTTAGGAGTGAGAGTATGTTTATAGATCAGGTCAAGGTTTATACAAAGGGCGGTGACGGGGGAAACGGTATGGTTGCCTTCCGTCGTGAGAAATATGTACCTAAAGGTGGTCCTGCCGGAGGAGATGGCGGTCACGGTGCAGACGTCATTTTTGAAGTGGATGAAGGCTTAAGAACGTTGATGGATTTCCGCTATCAGCGTCATTTCAAAGCAACTCGTGGAGAGCACGGGATGAGTAAGAATCAGCATGGACGCAATGCGGAAGATATGGTTGTAAAGGTTCCACCTGGAACAGTCGTGAAGGATGATGATACAGGGGAAACGATTGCCGACCTTGTGCAGCATGGTCAGCGTGCCGTGATCACGAAAGGTGGTCGCGGAGGGAGAGGGAATTCCCGTTTCGCTACACCTGCCAACCCTGCCCCTGAGCTTTCTGAAAAAGGGGAGCCGGGACAAGAGCGTTATATCGTGATGGAATTGAAGCTACTTGCAGATGTTGGACTGGTAGGATTCCCGAGTGTCGGGAAATCCACATTGCTTTCAGTTGTTTCAGCTGCCAAACCAAAGATTGCTTCGTATCATTTCACAACCATCGTTCCGAATCTTGGAATGGTGGAAACTGGAGATGGAAGAAGCTTTGTCATGGCTGACTTGCCTGGATTAATTGAAGGAGCCCATGAAGGTGTGGGACTCGGTCACCAATTCCTCCGCCATATTGAACGTACACGTGTTATTGTTCATGTGATTGATATGAGCGGAATGGAAGGAAGAGATCCATACGAGGATTATCTGACAATCAATGAAGAGCTTAAGCAATACAATCTTCGTTTAACGGAGAGACCTCAAATCATAGTTGCCAATAAAATGGACATGCCTGATTCAGAAGAAAACCTGAAGAGTTTCAAAGAGAAACTGCAGGAAGATTTCCCTGTCTTCCCAATTTCAGCTGTTACGCGTCAAGGGCTAAGTGAGCTTCTTTATGCGGTAGCTGATAAAGTGGAAACGACTTCTGAATTTCCTATTCATGAAGAAGAAGAAACGGGTATTCACCGTGTTCTTTATAAACATGAGGAAGAGGAAAGAGAATTCGAAATCACTCGTGATCCTGATGGAACATTCGTTGTCAGCGGTGCGAAAATTGAGAGATTGTTCAAGATGACGGACTTCTCCCGGGAAGATTCTGCAAGACGTTTCGCCAGACAGCTTCGTTCGTATGGTGTAGATGATGCCCTTCGTGAACGCGGTGCCGAAAATGGCGATACGATCCGTTTAATAAAATATGAGTTCGAATTTGTAGATTAAGTTTCATCCTTTATCTACTCAGACTAAATGACAGGTGGCGGCTGAAATCTGCCGCCACCTGTTCTACAATAGTAAGCGAAAGCGGTTTTATACGGGGCTTGCTGCCTCGAGCCTCTCGAGCCAGACAATTGGAGGAATAGTCATTGGGGAAAAAATTTCAAGAGGGCAAGTTTTATTTAGTACGTGAAGATGTGCTGCCCGAAGCGATGAAGAAAACCCTGGATGCGAAAGAATTGATTGAAAGAGGAAAAGCCGATTCAGTATGGGAAGCGGTCCATCGGGTGGATTTAAGCCGGAGTGCCTTTTATAAATATCGTGATACTGTGTTTCCATTTCACACCGTTGTGAAGGAGAGAATCATCACGCTATTCTTCCATCTGGAAGATCGTTCAGGGACGCTGTCTCATTTACTGAGTGAAACAGCCAAGCATGGATGCAATATTTTAACGATACATCAGACAATTCCATTGCAAGGAAGAGCCAATGTCACGCTATCACTAAATGTGACAGACCTTACGATAGGATTGGAAGACTTACTTTCAAAGCTGAGACGATTAGAATTTGTAGAGAAAGTAGAAGTGTTGGGTTCCGGAGCCTGATGCTTCTTTTTTTTGCTTAAAAGCTCTTCCTCTTTGATGCTATACGTGTTAGAATGTTCAATAAATTTGGTGAGAGTGAGAGGAAGATCAGAGTGAAAATTGCATATTTAGGACCCCAGGCTTCCTTTACAGATTTAGCTGTCAAGAAGGCGTTCCCAGAACAAGATACTGTACCGTATGTAACGATTCCCGATTGCATTGAAGCGGTGATAGAGAATGAGGTGGACTATGCCGTTGTTCCATTAGAAAATGCCTTGGAAGGCTCGGTACATATTACAGTCGATTATTTGTTTCATGAAGCGAATTTAGCGATTACAGCAGAATTGACGTCGGCGATTCAGCAGCACTTAATGATACATCCGGAATGGAGAGATAGCGAAGAATCGATTCGAAAAATCCTTTCCCATTCCCACGCATTGGCCCAGTGCCATAAGTTTTTACATAAGCAGTTTCGTGGCGTCTCTTTAGAACAAACGACCAGTACGGCAGCCGCAGCCAAATTCGTGAGTGAGAACCCTGACACGTTTCTCGGTGCGATCGGAAACGAGTTGGCGGCTGAAAAATACGGGTTGACGATTCTGCATGAAAACATTCATGACTTTGCCTATAATCATACAAGGTTCATCGTATTACATAAGACGGCCGATCCCTTATCACTTTGCCAGGAAAAAAGCATGGAGAAGACGACCTTGATGGTGACTCTCCCGAAAGATCGGTCAGGAGCTCTCCATCAGGTATTATCAACCTTTGCCTGGAGACAATTGAATTTAAGCAAAATTGAATCAAGACCGTTGAAAACAGGTTTAGGGGATTATTTCTTCTTGATTGATGTGGCCCATGAAATGGATGATGTTCTCCTGCCGGGAGCGATCAGTGAAATGGAAGCCCTCGGATGCAAAGTAAAAATGATCGGGACGTATTCTTCTTATTTATTAGATAATTGAACAGTGAAAAGGCAGATTTCCAATTAGAAATCTGCCTCTTTTATTAAGATTGAATAAGGAACCCTGCTTCCTGAAGGGCATTTTCTGCTTTTTCCAGCGTTTCTTCATTTGGAGCCATTAGCGTATGTAAATGAACTCCATCTGTTAGTTCCGATAGAAAGGAAGCTCCTGTATCCTCAATTTTGTTCATGAATTGTTCTACCTCTTTACGGTTTGAAACCATGATCGAAGCGGTTAGATCTCCGTAAACGCCGTGTTCGATCTTTACATCTTTAACCGTCACGCCGTGATCGACAAGTAAAAATAATTCTTCTTCGGATCGTTCAGGCGTGTGCTGACAGGCAACCGTGCGTTCAATCAGCGTTTCCTGATTGGAAGCTGGCATGTACAGATAGCCTTGACTGGTCGCAATGATGGGCTCTCCTTTTGCTTTCAGCAATGTGATGTCACTTACGATGACTTGTCGACTGACATTGGTCTGTTTAGCGAGATCTCCACCTGTTACAGGGGCTTGTTTTGTAATTAGTTTATCGAGGATCCATTGTCTTCTCTCATCCCCAAGGATTTTTTTTCCTGCCAAAGATATCTCCTCCGTCCCCAATTTTATATAGGAAATCATACCACAACTCGTTCTTCAAGTTAAGGAAGACATATGAGTCGCATGGATTTCAGATAAAGTTTGTACCAATGCTTCTACGTGTTCTTCCTTCGTATCTATGCCAAATGAAATCCGGATGAATTCTTTTCCTGCTCTGTGCCCGACTCCCATACTTGTTAATGTCTTAGACATGTCCTGTGATCCCGCACCGCACGCACTGCCTGTGGAAATACAAAATCCATGCCTGTTGCATTCGAGCATGAGCCATTGACCCTCGAGCCCGTGAATGCCAAGTCCGATCACATGGGGAAGCTGTGATGGTGCAGGCCCTTCATAGAGGGTGTAAGTACCTGACAGTTGCTCTTCTAATTGTGATAAGAAATGCGCTCTCAGTCGAATAAAATGCGGTGTTGATAAGGAGTCATGACATATAGATGCGGCAGTCACGAATCCCGCAATCCCTGGCACATTCACCGTTCCTCCCCTGAACCCGTCTTCATGAGTCTGTCCCGGGATCATGGGAGATACATCCAGGGAAGGATTGATATAAAGAGCGCCGACTCCCTTTGGTCCATATATTTTATGAGAAGAGAGTGTAAAGCTGTCGACGATGGAAGTGTATTCCGTGATGTCCAATTTACCGAATGATTGAACCATATCGCAGTGCAGCAATATGTCACGGTTTTTCAATAGATTCTTAATATCGTGCAATGGCTGGATCGTGCCGATTTCTCCGTTGACGTGTCCGATGCTGACAATGATTGTTTCTTCCGAAATCGATTCTTCTAAAATTTGAAGGTCGATCAGCCCTTGAGATGTGAATGGGATTTTCGTAACGGTAAAGCCAAATTGCTCAAGAAAAGCAGCAGAGGAATGCAGGGATGAATGTTCAGCGCCACCCAGGATGATGTGTTTTCCTTTCTCTTGTCTGCTTAGTGAAAGTGTGACAAGGGCTAAATGATTACCCTCTGTCCCTCCGGAGGTAAAGTATATTCCTTTGGATGGGACCCCAAGCATTCCAGCCAATTTTTCTCTGCATTTAGTCAGTAAGTGCAGTGCTTTTCCACCAATGTCGTGAAGACTGCTCGGATTGCCCCAGAACTCCTTACTGACGGTTTGAACGACATGTAAACTTTCAGGATCTATAGGGGTTGTAGCGGCGTAATCAAAATAGTTCATCATGTAACCTGCCTTTTAATAAAATAGTCTGAATATATAAGTCTGGTAAAAAACTCTTGTCATTAGTTTAAATATGTGTAAATATATGTGTCAAGACACCTGTAAATAATCAGGAGGGTTTTTGATGAAAAAAACCGATATTATCATCGTAGGAAGTGGCATTGCCGCCTTGCAATTGGCACGTCAACTTCAAAATCATTTTTATGTGATGATTATCACAAAGGATAAAATCAAAAGTGGTAACTCTTACCTCGCTCAAGGCGGGATTGCGGCACCTTTAGGACTGATGGATTCTGTAAATGCTCATTTTAAAGATACATTGGAAGCAGGGCGCTATCACCAGGATGAAGAGGGTGTGAATCGACTCATAGCAGATGGAAAAAGAATCGTTCAATCCCTGGTGGATGAAGGAGCACCCTTTGATCGAAAAGAGGATGGGAGTCTCTCTCTGGGCATGGAGGGGGCGCATAGTGCACATCGGATCCTGCATAGTGGTGGAGATCAAACGGGGAAATATTTAGTGAAGCATTTATTGAATACCCTTTCAATGGAAAAGGTTGAATTCATCGAAGGGGAAATGGTTTACGAGCTTGTTAAAGACGACAATGGCCATTGCTGCGGGGTGAAAACGAAGGATAAGAATGATTCAATCCGCTATTACTATGCTTCCCATGTCGTTCTCGCCACAGGAGGAATCGGCGGTATATATTCCTCTACATCCAATCATCCAGCTGTGACGGGAGATGGAATGGCGCTTGCCTTTCTTGCAGGGGCAAAGCTATCAGATATGGAATTCATTCAGTTTCATCCGACCCTCCTTTGGCTGGACGGGAAAACCTGCGGACTTATTTCAGAAGCCGTCAGAGGGGAAGGCGCACTACTGTTAAATGATAAGGGAGAAAGGATCATGTCTGGAGTCGATCCACAACTTGAACTTGCTCCCCGGCATATTGTCGCTGAACGTATTTATAAGGAGCTGCAAAGGGGAAGGAAAGTGTATCTGGATATTAGTAGAATAGAAGATTTCCAGGGGAAATTCCCTTCCATCTCCACTCTTTGTTTGAAACATAACATTTCCATCAAGGACGGGATGATCCCTGTTTCCCCAGGATGTCACTTTATGATGGGTGGGATCGTAACAGATCATGCCGGGAGAACGAACATCCCAGGTTTATATGCCATCGGGGAAGTTGCATGCACCGGAATTCACGGGGCTAATCGACTGGCAAGCAATTCATTATTAGAAGGATTGGTGTACGGGGAACGCCTGGGTGAATTTCTTATTCATAAGGGAGTCAGTCACACACCTCATTTCCACTCCACATCCGGCCAGATTAAAGAGGGACAGTCCCTGAATATCCCCTTTCAATCTGCAGATATAAAAGAAGGTATGATGAATCGTGTCGGGATCATTCGGGATGAAGAAGGGCTGCTCGCTCACTTGAAGTGGTTAAAGGCACAGCCTCTTACATTTCATGAGCTTCTCGATTTTAATTCACGTGAAGAAATTCACAAATATTTCATGTGGATCGTAAGCTTGCTTGTGACCGAGTCTGCTTTATTGCGGAAGGAAAGCAGGGGAGGTCATATTCGATCGGACTTCCCTCGTGAAGATAATAATCAATGGTTAAAACGGAAAATGGTTTTACAAAACAATGATGGTAGATTGAGGGTGGAATATCATGAACAAAATGAAACTAAAATCTATGCTTGAAGAGTTTTACCGTGAAGATCTGGGTGATGGAGATCACTCTTCAGAAATTCTGTTTTCTAAAGACGATGAAGGATCGTTTTCATTCCTGATGAAAGAGAGCGGTATATTTTGTGGGAAAGATGTGATTGAGCTTGGTTTCGGCCTCTTCAATCCATCAATCCAAGCAAGTGTGCTCGTTGAAGATGGAGAAATGGTGGAAACGGGACAATTGATTGCTGAAATCAAAGGTCCTATGAGGGATCTTCTCCAGGCTGAACGAGTTGTCCTCAATTTGATTCAGCGCATGAGCGGTATTGCCACCGAAACCCATCGAGCCGTACAGCAGGTGAAAGGGAGTGGAGTCAGATTATGTGATACACGGAAAACAACCCCCGGATTACGGATGCTTGAGAAATATGCCGTAAGGACCGGTGGGGGATTCAATCACAGAAATGGCCTTTATGATGCTGTCATGCTGAAGGATAATCATATTTCATTTGCGGGGTCGATTACAAATGCTGTGAAAAAGGTGAAAAGTCAAATCGGTCATATGGTGAAAGTTGAAGTGGAAATCGAAACTAGGGAGCAGTTGGTGGAAGCGATCGAAAGCGGAGCAGATGTCATTATGTTCGATAACTGTAGTCCAGAGGTGATACGGAAGTGGATCCCCCTTGTTCCCTCTCATATCGTGACGGAAGCATCGGGTGGGATCACGAGGGAAAGTCTCAGTGCTTATGCAGAGACCGGTATTCATTATATCTCCCTCGGGTACTTGACACACTCGGTGAAATCACTTGATATCAGCGCAAGAGTAAGAATAGCGAAAGGGGTATGAACATGGGGTTACTGGATGAACTAACAAAAGAAACGGGTGTATTGCCTGAATCGATTACAAGCCTCACAACGGAAGAAATGGAAAACAGAGTGAGGGAAATCAAACTTCAATTAGGAAAGAAGCTTTTCATTCCGGGGCATCATTATCAAAAAGATGAAGTGATTCAATTTGCTGATGCCGTCGGGGATTCCCTCCAACTCGCCCAAATATCCGCTCAAAATAAAGAAGCGGAATTCATTGTGTTTTGCGGGGTCCATTTTATGGCTGAAACGGCAGATATTTTAACGGACGAAAATCAAGTTGTCATCTTACCCGATATGAGGGCGGGGTGTTCCATGGCAGATATGGCAGATATTTATCAAACGGAAAAGGCATGGATCAAACTGATGGAGCAATTCGGTGACACCATCATTCCCCTCACATATGTCAATTCCACCGCAGCAATCAAAAGCTTTGTTGGAAAGAATGGAGGAGCTACGGTTACCTCTTCAAATGCACACAAAATGGTCGAATGGGCATTAGGGCAGAAGGAAAGGATTCTCTTCTTGCCTGATCAACACTTAGGACGTAACACAGCGGCTGATCTTGGTGTTACATTAGGTGAAATGGCTGTCTGGGATCCGATTAGAAACGAGCTGATCCATGATGGAGACCTTGATGGGGTGAAAGTGATCCTCTGGAAGGGCCACTGTTCCGTACATGAAAACTTCACAGAGAAGAATATAGAGGAAATCCGAAAAAATCATCCTGACATGAAGATCATCGTTCATCCTGAATGTCGCCGTGAAGTGGTGGAGAAATCAGATTTTAATGGAAGCACGAAATATATTATAGAAACGATTGAACAGTCGGCTCCGGGATCTTCCTGGGCGATAGGAACAGAAATGAATCTCGTGAAACGACTGATCAATCAACATCCCGATAAGACGATCGTTTCCCTAAATCCATATATGTGTCCTTGTTTAACGATGAATCGCATCGATTTACCCCATTTAGTATGGTCTTTGGAAAAGATTATGGAGGGGAAATCCGAAAATGTCATTAAAGTGGATGAAGATACTGCTAAAAATGCAATTTTCGCTTTAGAACGCATGTTAGCCCGTGCTTGATGAAGTTAAATAATCGTACGACCAAGCTGAAATATACCTTCCCATCTCCTGGGACGGTATATTTTTTTTGAATCACTCATAAGTTTTTATGTAGATGATTAGCAATTTGCCTATCTTGTCATAGGATATATAGACTTATGCCTGAGGAGGGAAAAAGAGTGAAAATCCATATTGTTCAAAAAGGGGATACTCTTTGGAAGATCGCCAAGAAGTATGGCGTGAATTTCGAAGAGTTAAAACAGATGAATGCCCAGCTATCAAACCCAGACATGATCATGCCTGGCATGAAAATTAAAGTGCCGACTACAGGCGGATCCGTAAAGAAAGAGACACAGATCAAGTACGGTTCTAAGGAAATGCCAAAGAAGGAGATGCCTAAAGCAGAGCATCCGTTCAAAGAGCAAAAGCCTATGGCCATGCCGGTAGAAGAGCCAAAGAAAGAAAAGCCGAAAGAAGTACAAAAGCCATTTGCACCTAAAATGCCTCAACCAGTAGTGCCGGAAATAGATATTAACAACTACTACATGATGAATATGGCGAATATGCAAATGCAACAACCAATGCAACAACCTATGCAGCAAGCAAAGCCAAAGCCAAAACCAAAACCTCAAACGCCGCCTAAACCTACTAATGTACTTCCAAAAGCAAAAGAACAGCCAAAACCAAAACCGAAGCAAGAAGCCGTTCAAGGTATTCAAGAAGAAGAAAGCTTACAAATGCCATCTCAACCACAAGGAGGGAACACCCAGCCTATGTTTAACCCAAATAATTGCGTACCCGTATCACCGGTAATGCCAGGATCAGGTTTCTGTCCACCACATGGATGGGGAATGCAGCCAGGAGGATATGGAATGCCAATGGGTCAAGGAATGCCAATGGGACCTGGAAGCGGGGTTCAGGGTGCTTCCATGATGCCTGGAATGCAGCAGATGCCAATGATGCCGCAAATGGGGCATGAAGAAGAATCTTCATCTGTCATGCCATACATGCCGCATGGTCAAATGCCGATGCAACAGCCGATGCAAATGCCGATGCATATGCAACAACCGATGCAAATGCCAATGCAACAACCAATGGGTCAGCCGTCGGGAGTAATGGGTGTGTCAGATGAAAATGACTACCCATCCGTTCAAATGCCGCAACAAGTATCACCTGCCATGATGTATCCTCAGAATTGCTATCCAGTCTCTCCTGTCATGCCGGGACCGGGATTCCATGGTGGGATGCCAGGCGGGTATCCAATGGGGCCGGGAGGTCAAGTTCAGGGAGCAATGTCAGATGAGTCTCCTTCTTCGATGTATGGACATCAAATGCCGATGGGTCAGCCATCCGGAGTAATGGGAGCCCAAATGGGTGGCAAGATGCCGATGGGTCAGCCATCCGGAGTGATGGGAGCCCAAATGGGTGGTCAAATGCCGATGGGTCAGCCGTCCGGAGTAATGGGAGCAAGCGATCAAGGTGATTGCGGATGCGGTGGACCTCAAGGGTATGGCACAATGATGCATCATCCAATGATGCAACAGCAAATGCAACAACAAATGCCTCAAGGAATGCAGCAACAACCATACGGCTTCGGACCGGGAATGATGGGGCAGGGAATGCCTGGCCAAGGTATGCCTGGCCAAGGAATGCCGATGGGACCCCAAGGTCAGGGAATGGGCATGCCGATGGGACCGCAAGGAATGTTTGGTCCAAGAGCATTTTCCATGCCGAACTTCAATGACGATGACTTTGAGGGCTAACATGCATGTACGAGGGGACGATTATTCACATCGTCTCCTTTCTTTTTTACAATCTAAGTTAAACGATCCCGGAGCATCCCTGAAAATGTTAAAAGAAGGAAAGTGGAAGCTCAAAAGCAATGGAAGAAAGTGGTTTGTGAAGCGGTTTCCAAATCAAATGAGATTCTTACATCAGGAACGGCTGATTTCAACATTGTTAAGGGAAAGGTTTTATCACGTACTGCCGTTCCATCCAATTCACGAGCGGGAGATATTACTATTTGAAGGATTTCCGATCGGTATTACCACATGGTTAGAAACGTCCCGTTCCATCCGTTATGATCACCCTGAAGATCGGGAAGATGCATTAAAGGTACTAAAAAAATTTCATTCAGTATCAAAAAAAATCAACCATTCATGGACAACTGAAATTCCACGGTACAAGTGGCTGAAAAAATGGAAAAAACGAATGATGCAGTTTCAATATAATCTTCCCTATTTGCAAGCCTTCATTCAACCTTATTATTTGTATACGTATTTAGAATGGGGGAAGTGGGCACTGAAAGAATTAAAATCAATCGACATCGATGAGTATGGAAAATGCATTACACATGGAGATGTTGCACACCATAATTTCTTAAGAGGAAAGAACGGTATGGTGTATATGATTGACTTTGATTTAATGTCACTTTCAACAGAGTTAACCGATGACCTGCAGTTTTGCAACCGGATTTTACCTTATTTAAATTGGTCTCTGAGTGACGTCAAACGCCTGAAACCATTCAAATCATACGAGGATGAGCTCATCTTTTATCTTGGATTAATGTATCCATCAGATGTGTTTCGGGAGTGGAACCGATTCATCCGAGAAGATCAATCCTATAAGCAGCGTGTGTGGGGTTACTTAATCAATTTAACCCTTCATCAATTTTCACAGCGAATGCAATTCAATCAAGAGCTGCATGGAGAAGTGAAAAGGATCAATACCCAATTGTAGGGGATGTCTCCAAACTTTGACCCGAATGAAAGGTGAGATCCTTTCACAACCTAATGGTGAGCACAAAATATGCTCAAGTATTGGGTTGAAGGAGGAATCACCATTGAATAAACGATTATTCATGGTACCATTAACAGCCGTCATGACATTGGGCCTTGCTGCATGTAATAGTGGAGAAGAGGAAGCCCAAGATCGCTATACAGACTCCTATGAGCCCCTAGGCTTCTATTCAAACGAAGGCCACGGGGGAGATAAGGAAGATGAGAGGGACGGACCTCTAACTGAAATGTACGATCACTCTGTTGGGAGAGAAGGGCAGGATATACGTCAAAAGAAACGTGATTTCCTTCAAGTGAAGGATGAAGATGGAAATCCTCAAAACCCTTCAAGACCACTCGCTGACTATGACGAGAACTTCATGGCCCAGGACGGTCGCGCGAGCCATGGTGATGCGAATTATCACGGCCATCTTGATGATAATACGCGAAATGCGAAGAGATCTTACTATACAGCTTATGAAGGTGACTTGGCTGAGAAAATTGGCGATGTCACAGGAAAAGTTGAAAATGTCAGTGACGTTCGTGCGGTAGCTTATGGTTCTGATGTCCTGATCGCTGTAGAGCTTGATGACCATAGCAAAATAGAAGAAACGAAAACCAGAGTAAAAAAAGCCGTACAGCCATATCTTCATGGAAGAACGGTTTCGGTCGTGACCGATGAAGGTACATTCAGTCGAGTAAGGAACATTGACAATGATTTACGTGACGGCGGCCCAAGAGAAGGAATTAACTTTGATATGCACGATATGTTTAAGTCAGTAAAGCACCGCATCAATGAATAAGCAAGGTGAGACTACTTAAAGAGTTCAATCTCTTTGGTAGTCTTTTTTTGTTCATTCAAAGTTCACTTACTTAAGAAGGGAAAGATGAAACAGCACTCCCTGAGGTCCGTCCCTCGAAAAAATTCACTTCAGACTGGATATTCTTAACATGGTTTGGCAAGACTAGTGGATAGAGCGTTACATAATTTAAGTTCGAGGTGATCACGATGACGATTAAGGTTCGAATCGTGTTTATGGTGATGTTGTTAATAGGTGCTTTTTACTTCACGTTCTTTTATACAGAAGAGAAGCAGGCCGCTGATGGAGGCGAGCTGAATGAAACACCGGCAGAGGTTGCGTCCGCCCACACAATCACGGTGATACTGGAAAGAGTATATCTGGATGGTGAGGTCAGTGAGGAAATCGTGCAGGAAACGATTTGGAGCATGGAAGACTTCTGGGCTGCATACGAGGATTGGCAGCTGATGGATATGACGGAAGAACAGGTCGTGTTTCAAAAGCAGATGGATGATATATCCCCTCTCCTAAAGACAAATGGATACTTCGGTATATCCGATAATGGTGTTCTATCCATTTTTAATGGAAAACCGGGACAGGCAGAGATTATTCAATCCTTCTTCCAGATTGATGTAGAGAAGCTTGAAAGTAAGCGGCATGATGATTTAGTCAAGGGCATCCCCATTAAGTCGAAGCAGGAATATGAAGAGGTACTCGAACAATTTAAAGCGTACTCCGTCCCTAAATAAGAGTGTAAAACCAGTGCACATGCCACTGGTTTTTTTATCGTTTAATTTTTGCCTGCAAAAGCCTTTCGCAATCTGATAAAATTAGAACAAGTGTTTCTTTTATGTCTCCCTTTCCCATCACTTCAAATAGTGATATGATACAATAGGTTTTATATAACTTTTTAACATGGTATGAAAGACTTTAGATAAATAGTGATAGTGGGAACAAGGAGAGAATGAGATGTATGAATATATAAAAGGGGCAGTGACTCAAGTGGGTCCCGAGTATGTAGTGGTGGAGAATAATGGGATCGGGTATCAGTTGTATACGGCGAATCCGTTTGTTTATTCTAAATATCAAAATCAAGAGATTCAGATTTTTACATATCAGCATGTGCGTGAAGATCTTATTGCCCTTTATGGCTTTCTGGCAATGGAAGAAAAACTGCTATTTATGAAACTATTAAATGTTTCAGGAATTGGTCCAAAAGGAGCTTTAGCGATTCTTGCTTCGGGTGCTCCCCAGCAGGTAATCACCGCCATTGAAGAAGAGAATGAGAGTTTCTTGACGAAGTTTCCCGGTGTGGGTAAGAAGACAGCACGTCAGATGATCCTGGACTTAAAAGGGAAGCTTCAGGATGTTGTGCCTGATTATTTTCCAAGTTTATTCTCAAATCCGGAGGGGTCCGATGTGTCCTCAGGGAAGGATGAAGCATTTGATGAAGCGATTCTTGCCCTTAAAGCCCTTGGCTATTCAGAACGTGAAATCAAGAAAATCACACCAAAGTTAAAAGGAGAAGGGCATACATCAGACGAAATCATCAGGAAAGCTCTTCAGCTTCTATTGAAATAAGTGGATTCCATGAAGGGAGGAAGTCTGGATGGAAGAAAGAATCGTATCAGGCGAATCAGAGTTAAATGAAGATTCCTTTGAATATTCCTTGCGTCCTCAGACAATAAAACAATATATTGGGCAAGATAAAGTAAAGCATAACCTGGAGGTTTTCATTGAAGCGGCAAAGATGCGTCAGGAAACACTGGATCATGTTCTTCTTTATGGGCCACCGGGATTGGGGAAAACAACCCTCGCTGCTGTCATTGCAAATGAAATGGGCGTAAACCTGCGCACCACATCCGGCCCTGCCATTGAGAGACCGGGAGATTTAGCTGCCGTCCTGACGGCACTGGAGCCCGGTGATGTGCTGTTCATCGATGAAATCCATCGTTTGCCACGGGCCATCGAAGAGGTTCTTTATCCGGCAATGGAAGACTTCTGTTTGGATATTGTCATAGGGAATGGCCCGAGTGCCCGGTCTGTTCGTTTAGATCTTCCGCCTTTCACACTCGTGGGAGCGACGACTCGAGCCGGTGCATTATCAGCCCCTCTTCGTGACCGATTTGGAGTTTTGTGCCGTTTGGAATATTATAATGAGGAACAGTTGAATGAAATTGTTCAGCGGACAGCCGCGATTTTAAATACAAAGATCGAAGCAAGTGCATCTGAAGAATTGGCCAAGAGGTCGAGGGGAACCCCGCGTATCGCCAATCGGTTACTCCGCAGGGTGAGGGATTTTGCTCAGGTGAAGGGCAATGGGGATATTACGACCAACCTTTCCAGGGAAGCCCTTGAGCTTCTTCAAGTGGATAAGCTGGGCCTTGATCATATCGATCATAAGCTTCTGAAGGGCATAATCGAGCGCTTTAGAGGCGGGCCAGTAGGACTTGATACAATCGCCGCGAGTATCGGGGAAGAGTCCCACACGATAGAAGATGTATACGAACCGTACCTCTTGCAGATCGGGTTTATCCAACGGACTCCAAGAGGGAGGATCGTCACACATCTTGTGTATGAACATTTCCAGCTGGAGGTGCCAAACAATTGACGGGATTGCCTAAGCTACTAATGATTATAGGTGGAATCATTCTTATTATCGGATTCCTGATGCAATTTATCAAAATAGGTAAGCTTCCTGGAGACATTATGATTAAAAAAGAAAATACAACATTTTATTTTCCACTTATGACTTCTATTCTGTTAAGTGTTATACTTTCCGTTGTCTTTTATTTAATTGGGCGATTTAAATAGGAATCATGGGTGAGATTTAAATAAGCTAGGTGACAAATTGTGAAAGTAGAAGATTTTGATTTTCATTTACCGGAAGAACTGATTGCCCAAACTCCCCTGGAGAATCGTTCCGAGAGTAAACTGATGGTGTTGGATAAAAAGGATGGATCCATGGATCATCTCCATTTTAAAAATATCGTTGATTTTCTTCACGAAGGGGATTGTCTCGTTTTAAATGACACAAGAGTACTACCGGCACGTCTTTTTGGACAAAAAGAAGATACGGGTGCCAATATTGAAGTGCTTCTTTTGAAACAAGAGGATGGAGATCAGTGGGAGACGCTTGTAAAGCCTGCCAAACGAATACGCGTAGGCACGGAGATCGTCTTTGGAAACGGAAAGTTAAAAGCAACCTGTGTTGGTTTAAAAGAGCATGGGGGAAGGATACTTGAATTCCATTATGAAGGGATCTTCTACGAAGTTCTTGATGAACTGGGGGAAATGCCCCTGCCTCCATATATTCGCGAGCGGTTGGAAGAACAGGACCGCTACCAAACCGTATTTGCAAGGGAAAGAGGGTCAGCGGCTGCTCCGACTGCCGGTCTTCACTTTACGGAAGAACTGCTGGAAGAACTAAAAGCAAAGGGTGTACATATTGCGTTTATTACCCTTCATGTTGGTCTGGGTACGTTCAGACCGGTTTCCGTCGATACGATCGAGGAACATGATATGCATGCTGAGTTCTATCAGGTTTCTGAAGGAACGGCCCGTCTTTTGAACGATGTGAAAGCAAAGGGAGGCCGTATCATAACGGTCGGAACAACGTCAACACGTACTCTTGAGACCATTGCATCAAAACACGGAACCTTTGTAGAAGAAAATGGATGGACCAATATTTTTATTTATCCAGGCTATGAGTTTAAAGGAATCGATGGGCTGATCACGAATTTTCATTTACCGAAATCGACCCTGATCATGCTGGTCAGTGCCTTTGCGGGGCAGGAAAACGTAATGCATGCCTATGAAACGGCCGTCAAAGAACAATATCGCTTCTTCAGCTTTGGAGATGCAATGTTTATTAAGTAATGCGCTAAACAAACTATTTACCCCTTTATGGAAAGTGGAAGGAGATTTCACACGTTGACTGCAATAAAATATGAATTGATTAAAACATGTAAACAAACCGGTGCAAGACTGGGCCGCGTTCATACGCCACACGGTTCATTCGAAACGCCGGCCTTCATGCCCGTAGGAACCATGGCCACTGTGAAAACCATGTCACCGGAGGATTTGAAATCCATGGAATCCGGCATCATTCTTAGTAATACCTATCATCTATGGTTACGTCCGGGCCATGAAATCATCAGGGAAGCCGGGGGCCTTCATAAATTTATGAACTGGGACCGTGCCATCCTTACCGATTCAGGCGGTTTCCAAGTGTTCAGTTTGAGTAAGCTTCGTCAGATTGAAGAGGAAGGAGTCCATTTTCGTCATCATCTGAATGGGGATAAGCTCTTCCTCAGTCCGGAGAAAGCGATGGAGATTCAGAACGCATTGGGCTCTGATATCATGATGGCTTTCGATGAATGTCCACCGTATCCAGCTGAATATGAATATATGAAGAGTTCTGTGGAGCGTACGACACGTTGGGCAGAGCGCTGTCTGGAAGCTCACCAGCGACCGCAGGATCAAGGGTTATTCGGGATCGTCCAAGGTGGGGAGTACGAAGAGCTTCGTAAGCAAAGTGCCCGTGACCTTGTATCCATGGATTTTCCAGGCTATGCTGTAGGTGGACTTTCTGTAGGCGAGCCGAAGGACGTCATGAACCGAGTACTTGATTTCACTACGCCACATCTTCCGTCGGATAAACCTCGATACCTGATGGGGGTTGGATCACCGGATTCACTGATCGATGGTTCGATGCGCGGAATTGACATGTTCGATTGTGTGCTTCCAACCCGTATCGCCCGTAATGGTACCCTTATGACAAGCGAGGGCCGCCTTGTTGTGAAAAACGCTAAATTCGCAAGGGATTTCAGACCGATTGATGAGAACTGCGATTGCTATACATGTAAAAATTATAGCCGTGCGTATATCCGTCATTTAATTAAATGTGACGAAACGTTCGGAATTCGCCTTACGACTTATCATAATCTTCATTTTCTGTTAAAATTAATGGAGCAAGTCAGACAAGCGATTCGTGAAGATCGTCTGGGAGACTTTAGAGAAGAATTTTTCGAGCAATACGGATTCAACCGACCTGATGCGAAAAACTTCTAAAAGCTAAACCATAAATAGATAGATGAAAGGAGGGGAAAAGAATGGGAGGAAGTTTAGGAACAATTTTACCTTTAGTATTAATGTTCGTTCTGTTTTACTTTTTACTGATCCGTCCTCAGCAAAAGCGTCAAAAAGCCATTTCAAAAATGCAAAATGAGCTTGCGAAGGGTGATAGAATCATCACGATCGGTGGATTGCATGGAGCGATCGATGCTATCGAAGAAGGAAAAGTAGTCATTCTATGTGGTGACGGCAGCCGTCTTACATATGATCGTAATGCGATCAGAGAAGTAGTGAGAGCAGATCAAGTATAATAAAAAAGGGTTCCTCATCATTGTGCCAAGGCACATTGGGAGGTACCCTTTTTTTATTTGGTCCGGAAACTAGTTATCCCTTTTCCCACCACTCATATTCACCCCGAGGATCCCTCCCATCATGGCTGTGAGGATGTAGCAACCGTGATAGATAAGCTGCTCCATTGAAAACAGACTATCATACCCGAGGTATTGAAATAAGAAGATGACCAGGGTGTAAATGAGCCCTGTTGATCCTCCCAGAACCCATCCTTTTGTCTTTCCTTTTCCACCTGACATAAATCCGCCAACAAATAAAGACAGAAACGATATGATGGTGACAAATAATGTGATGGAGCCCTCAGTCAGTTCCGTAAACCGAAGCAGCAAAGAGAATAATAAGCTTGCGACAATCGCTATGACAAATATGGTTGTTGTCCCGTATAGAACGGCACCTCCCATTTTTTTCGCCTCGATGATGGTCCTCTCCCTTCTAACTCAATAAATTTTATTCATGTGATAGTACAAGCATATTCATCCATCCCGTGAAAAAGACTAGAAATTTTTCATGGTCAAGCCTCATAGACTAGTATGAAACTTCCTTGAGAAGGAGGGGCTGTGACCATGTCTCCGATGATCGTGTTGATTGTGTTTGTTTCGGTATACATCCTGCTGATGACTGAGAAGTGGAACCGGGTACTCGCTGCCATGGCAGGCGGTGTCGCCATGCTTTTAATTGGGGCATTTCCCATTGAGAAGGCGTTGTTTACGTATATAGATTGGAAGACCATCACTCTGCTTTTTTCCATGATGTTAATTGTAACGTTGACGAGTAAAACGGGGTTCTTTGAGTATATCGCCATCAGGTTTGCACAATGGGTGAATGGAAATGGACTGGCTCTTCTGACCCTTTTTTCCTTATTGGCTGCGGTAGGCTCTGCCTTTTTGGCTAACGTAACGATTGCCATGTTATTAGTACCGATCCTTTTTAAACTGACGAAGCTGCTTGAACTTCCTCCCATCCCATTTCTCATTATGACAATCCTCGCTTGTAACATTGGCGGAACGGCGACTTTAATTGGAGACCCGCCTAATATGATGATCGGTCAGGCGGTTAAACACTTTACGTTTAATGCCTTTATTGAAAATTTATTACCCGTCGTTTTGATGGTTTACGTCGTTACTTTACTTATCATGTGTGTCCTGTACAAAGAAGTCCTCTTTGTCAAGGAAGACAGAAAGTTACTCCTAAAAGGAATTAAGGCAGAGGAGTATTTAAAGAAAGACAGGGGGCTCCTTCAGTCCCTGTTTGTGCTTGGCCTGGTGTTGGTCGGATTTTCCCTATATCCGATGTTTCATCTCGATGTGACGACCGTCTCCCTCGCAGGGGCTGTTCTGTTGATGCTGCTTCTCGAAAAGATTTATCCCCCGGAATCGATATTAAAAGAGGTGGAGTGGGGGACGCTGTTTTTCTTTATGGGCTTATTCCTTCTTGTGGGAGGGATCGAAGAAGCGGGCTTCATAGATGAAATCGCCCGTGAAATTTTGCGGATGACAGATGGAGATATGAAGAAAACGGCATTCGTCATTTTGTGGGGAACCGGTATATTGTCTGCCATTGTAGATAACATTCCATTTGTAGCTGCCATGATTCCGGTCATCCAGGAATTTGGTGAATTCGGTATGGTCAATATGGATCCATTATGGTGGTCGTTGGCTCTGGGTGCGTGTTTAGGGGGGAATGGTACATTGCTTGGTTCTTCATCAAATCTTGTGATAGCAGGACTGGCATCGAAAGAAAATGTACATATCAAGTTTTATCAATATTTACTTATTGGTGTTCCCGTGACGTTGATTTCCCTCGCTGTTTCAACCATTTATGTGTATTTCAAATATATCCGGCCATTTTTAGGTGGATAATTATTCCTCCCATTAATTTTCTCTATCTGTCGATACTACAAAAGACGAATGTATGAGGGGGAAAAGTAGTGGAGGAATATTTCCTAATTATTATACGCACTCTTTTTCTTTATTTTTTGATCATCTTTATTTTTCGAATCATGGGAAAAAGAGAGATCGGTGAACTAAGCATACTGGATTTAGTGGTCTTTATCATGATTGCCGAGATGGCTGTCATGGCCATTGAACAACCTCAGGACCCCATCATCCACACGTTGCTTCCAATGGGGGTCATTGTGATGATCCAAATCGTATTTGCCTGGTTTTCCCTCAGGTCCAAACCGTTTCGTGAACTGTTGGATGGTAAACCCTCCGTTATCATCCATAATGGGAAAATTGATGATAAGGTGATGAGAAAACAGAGGTATAACTATGATGATCTACTCCTGCAATTAAGAGAAAAAGATATCTTCAATCTGGCAGATGTGGAATTTGCAATCTTGGAACCTTCAGGGAAATTATCGGTATTAAAGAAAGACGAAGAGGAGGAAGGGTCCCAGTCCATGACTTTGCCGTTGATATTAGATGGCGAGGTCCAGACCACTCATCTGGATATGATCGGGAAAACGGTTTTCTGGTTACGGAAGGAAATGAGGGATAGGGGCTTTAAAAATATACAGGAGATTTCATTTTGCAGCTTTCAAAATGGACAATTTTATATTGATGAAAAAAATCATTAGTCTATTCGTTAACGTTCATGAGGCTGGGGCAAAAGTGTTTTAGTAAAAGTAAAACCCGAACTAATTTGCATTCTTAGAGGCAAATTAGTTCGGATTTTTATTTGTTCCAATGAACATTTAGATTTAGCGCTTTCCAGCGGTTGATTGGAGTGCAAGACGAAGACTCCTGCGGGAAAAGTAGCTTATGTGAGACCCCGCAGGCTTGCCGAGGAGGCTCACGAGCTACCCGCGGAAAGCGTAGTCTTGCACGGAAATCATTAGCGATATTAAGAGCATACACTGAAATTGTTCGTCTTTATATGGTAGTTTTTTAGTTATGTCCCAGCCTCGTGTGATGATTATACCGTAATAAATCGGCGGATGAATGGAATGCGTGCAAGGTCGTTTTTCACGATAAGCTTAAGCACGATGGAGAGGATAAGGTATACAATCGTTGAAGACATGACTCCAAACAATAAGCGGAAAACCAGGCCTTCACCGCTAAATACGTATAGATACGAATAATGAGCCCATAATCCTGTGGCAATCAGTACGAAGCCGGTCTTTAAGTAATCCCTTAAATAAATCGTCATCGGAATATATTTAAGGATGGTCATGAAATGAAGCAAGGTGACGAGCATGAATCCTGTAACAATCCCGAGAGCGGCCCCATTGATGCCAAAAGCGGGTTGAGAGGCAAGAATGAAGATGACCCCGGTTTTTACCACGGCTCCTATCAGGCTGTTGATCATTGCGGCTCTTGCAAGGTTAAGAGCTTGGAGAACAGCTTGCAGGGGCCCTTGATAGTAATAAAATATAAAGAATGGGGCCATTATCATTAAGAAACCAGCACCACTTTCGCTTCCGTACATCACCTGCATGAGAGGCTTGGCATAGACGTAAAGGATGACGACGGATATGCCTCCCGTAATCAAGCAGAATCTCAGCGCCTGTTGAAGCCTGTGCTCAATTAATGTGAAGTTTTTTTGAGAGTTGGCTTCGCTAATGGCTGGTACAAGAGACTGAGATAATGAGAGCGTAATGAATGACGGGAGGAACAAGAGAGGCAGCGCATATCCTGTAAGGGATCCATACTGCTTCGTTGCCATTCCGGCCGCCACTCCAGCAAGGGCCAAGCTGTTGACAACGACTATCGGTTCAAAAAACCAGGCGATCGACCCGATCATTCTACTCCCGGTTGTAGGAAGGGCCACACTCATCAATTCATTAAACGTTTCACGGCCGTTTCGGATCGAGGTGAAGAAATTTCGTCTAATCTTGAATTTTTTCTTGATTTTAAAGCTGGCAAATAGATAAAGAAGAGAAGCGAGTTCTCCTAATACAGACGCCACCATGGCAGCAGCGGCTGCATATTCAATCCCATATGGAAGGAAGGTTTTCGTTAATACGGCAATCAACGTAATCCGGACCACTTGCTCAATGACCTGGGAATATGCAGAAGGCTTCATGTTCTGTCTTCCCTGGAAATAACCTCGGATGACAGAGGAAATTGCTACAATCGGAATAATTGGAGCGATGGCAACCAAAGGATAATAGATTCGATCATCAGTAAATAAAGCTTCTGTCAAGTATGGGGCAAGCAGAATGAGAGCCGGAGTGAAAATGAGGGAAAGCCCAAGTGTGATCGATAAGGAAACCACCAATATTTTTTTGACCTTCCGGATATCTCCCTTGGATTCAGCTTCAGCCACATTTTTTGAGATGGCTACGGGAAGGCCCATTTGAGTGATGGTGATGACAAGGATCAGGGTCGGAAAAGCCATCATAAAAAGACCGACGCCTTCTTCACCGATGAATCTTGCGACGACGATCCGGTTAACAAACCCTAATATTCTAGTAATAAAGGCTGCCATCATTAAGATCATAGTGCCCTTAAGAAATTTTGACATAAAATTCCCTGCCTTCTCAAAATTGGTATTATCGTATACAATGATGTATATGCACAAGGGTGGACAAAGCATGACAAGTAGTGAACAATTCCGGCTATATTTAGCCCAGATGGGGTGAACGGGGAATGAAGAGTAATCAGCATCCTTATGATCGTTTCTATGAATCGTTAGAACCAGCACTAATAAGCAAAGTAGAAGAATTTGAAATTCTTGGCTATGGAAAAGCAGATGTCGGCCGACTTTGGTCCTACTTAACGAAGAAGAAATGGAAGAAACCCGAAACGGATGTGAAATTCTTTCAGTTAGTGAGCGATGTGTTAACGGTTAAACCCGGGGAGTATATGAGTTTTGAAACGATTGAAGCATACAGGTCCCCCAATTGGTTCGCAGATGTGAATGAAGATGAGTTGAACGAACTTCTACGTCCTAATAAGCACGGAAAATAGCCTGAAAAGAAATTGACACCTTTTTCGTTCTCATAGATAATGAGAATGCCTGAATTTTTTAGGAATTATATTACTTTTTGAAGCACATAGTTCGTATGGTTTTTAAAACGGCAAGGAGGATCTATACATAATGGTAAAGCGTGGCCGAATAATTGCCTTCTTTATACTTGTGGTATTACTTGCAGGTACTATGGGAGGAACAACGAAGAGTATTGTCGATAACATTAAATTAGGTTTGGACCTGCAAGGCGGATTTGAAGTTCTTTATGAAGTTCAACCGATTAAGAAGGGTCAGGAAATTACGAAAGAAACGGTGTCCAATACAGCAGATGCATTGGACAAGCGTATTAACGTATTGGGTGTCAGTGAGCCTAATATTCAAATTGAAGATGGAAACCGGATCCGTGTTCAATTAGCGGGAGTGGAAGATCAAAACGAAGCAAGAGAAATCTTGTCCACTCAAGCCAACCTGTCGTTCCGCGACGTAAATGATAAAGTCCGGTTGGATGGCTCGGATCTTGCATCCGGTTCTGCGAAGCAAACCTTCGATGACAAGAACAATCCAATCGTTTCCTTGAAATTAAAAGATCGTGAAAAATTCTATGAATTGACGAAGGAAATATCTGCAATGGCCCCTCAAAATCAGCTGGTGATCTGGCTTGATTTCGAGGAAGGAAAAGATTCTTATCAAGCGGAAGTCGGGAAAGAAGATCCGAAATTCTTGTCAGATCCCGCTGTAAGACAGCCGATCAACTCCGATGAAGTCATCATTGAAGGGAATTTCACCGTTGAGCGTGCCCAGAATCTTGCTTCCCTATTGAATGCAGGAGCACTCCCTGTAAAGCTGGATGAAAAATATTCCACTTCAGTCGGGGCAAAGTTCGGTCAACAGGCACTTGATAAAACAGTCACTGCCGGTATCATCGGGATTGCAATCATCTTCTTATTCATGATTGCATATTACCGTTTCCCGGGTCTGATTGCTACGATTACACTTTCTGTTTATATTTACTTAATTCTATTGATTTTCGACTTAATGAATGGGGTCCTGACACTTCCAGGAATTGCAGCCCTCATCCTTGGGGTCGGTATGGCCGTCGATGCCAATATCATTACCTATGAACGGATCAAAGAAGAAATGCGCGTTGGAAAGCCTATTCGTTCAGCTTTCCAAGCGGGTAATAAATCTTCGTTCTTAACGATATTGGATGCTAACGTCACAACGATCCTTGCAGCAACGGTACTATTCTTATATGGAACAAGCTCTGTAAAAGGATTTGCAACGATGTTGATTGTCAGTATCCTGACAAGCTTCGTTACTGCTGTATGGGGTTCGCGTTTATTACTGGGACTGTGGGTAAACAGCCGTTTCTTTAATAAAAAACCAGGCTGGTTCGGCGTGAACAAAAACGAAATCAAAGACCTGGCGGAAAATTACGATACGCTGGATCTGCCAACTCGTTTCGATCGCTTTGACTTTGCTGCACAGCGCAAAAAATTCTTCGGATTATCAGCTATCCTGATCACGGCGGGAATCATCATCCTGGCCATTTTCAGATTGAATTTGGGGATCGACTTCGTGAGTGGTTCACGTATGGAAATCCTTGCTGATCAAAGCTTAAAGACAGAAGAAATTCAAGACGAATTGAAAGAAATGAAATTGCCTTCTGAAGATGTAGTGATTTCAGGGGACGATGGGAATATTGCCGTCGTTCGCTATACGGAAGATTTAAACAAAGATGAAATCGCAGCATTAAAGGACCGATTTAACGAATTGTATGGAGCTGAACCAAGCATCAGCACCGTATCACCAGTTATCGGGAAAGAGCTTGCTAAGAATGCAATGATCGCTGTAGCGATCGCATCGATCGGAATTGTCATCTATGTGACGTTCCGCTTTGAATGGAGAATGGCAGCCGGTGCTATCCTTGCACTCCTGCATGATGCATTCTTTATCATTGCCTTCTTCAGTTTAACAAGACTAGAAGTAGATCTTACATTTATCGCAGCGGTCTTAACCATTGTAGGTTACTCGATAAATGATACGATCGTTACCTTTGACAGGCTAAGGGAAAATCTTCATAAGAAGCGTAGGCTGAAAACGGATAAAGATATTGAAGATGTAGTGAACCAAAGTATCAGACAAACGATGGGGCGTTCAGTGAATACCGTATTAACGGTAGTGTTTACGGTTCTTGCTCTCATGATCTTTGGTAGTGAGTCCATCCGTAACTTCTCCATTGCTTTATTAGTCGGGTTGATTTCAGGTACGTATTCTTCTGTATTCATTGCCTCTCAAGTTTGGCTTGTGTTGAAGAAGAAAGAACTTAAGAAAAAAGGTACGATCAAAACCGTGAAAGAAAAGAAAACGTGGTCAGACGAACCGCAAGTATAAGAGTAGGAATGGGTCCGGGGAGAGTTTCTCCCCGGACCTGTCTTTTTTTGTTTTTTTTCGGTATTGGGTTACAATACTAATAGTTGAAAGGAGGCGACACCGCTTGAATCATGAAGACCGTTTTAGGAAAGCTGAAATAGCTGCAATGATTGGTGTTGTAGGGAATATTGTACTGGCGGTTATTAAGTGGGGAGCCGGTATATTAGGGAATAGTAGAGCGTTGATTGCAGATGCCGTTCACTCTGCCTCGGATGTTGCAGGGTCACTCGCCGTCTATATCGGATTACGTGCAGCTAAGCAGCCTCCTGATCAGGATCATCCTTATGGGCACGGGAAGGCCGAGTCCATAGCAGCGATCATTGTGGCCGTCTTATTGTTCTTAGTCGGGATTGAGATTGGAAAATCGTCCATAGAATCTTTCTTTCATCCTCTAACACCTCCGACAGCAATTGCTATCTATGCCGTCATCTTTTCCATTATTGTGAAGGAAGCAATGTTTCAATATAAATATCGATTGGGTAAAAGAATAAAGAGTGATGCTTTGATCGTCAATGCATATGAGCATCGATCAGATGTCTTTTCATCCATTGCCGCACTTGTCGGGATTTCCGCATCCATCCTCGGAGGGAAATTCGATATTGATTTTCTTGTATACGCCGATCCGGTAGCCGGTATCTTTGTTTCACTCCTTGTCCTCAGGATGGCTTGGCACTTGGGAGCGGAATCCATACATAATACGCTGGATCACGTCATGCACGAGGAGGATATCGTACCCTTCCGTAAAATAGTGGACTCTGTACCCGAAGTGAAGGAAATCAATGAACTCCATGCCAGGGAACATGGGCATTACGTCATCATTGATTTGAAAATCAGCGTAGATCCGCATATGACTGTCGAGGATGGTCATCGCGTCGGGAAGCAGGTAAAGAAGAAGCTTCTGGAGGAGTCCAATGTGAATGATGTATTCATTCATATTAATCCGTACAATCCGGCTTCTGAAGAAAGGGATGAACAAATAGACTTATCATAAGGAGGGGAATCCGATGAAATTTCAGTGGACGTTATTATTAGGTATTTTCTTTGCATTGGTCGTTTCCGTTTTCGCTGTCATCAATGTAGACCCTGTCACCGTCAATTATTTCTTTGGTGAAGCTGATTGGCCTCTTATATTAGTCATACTTGGATCTGTATTCATGGGCGGAATCATTATCGGGTCGGTTGGACTGTTTCGATTATTCGTCGTCCAACGAAAAGTAAAGGCTTTAGAGAAAGAAAATTTACTGTTAAAAGAACAAGCTGAAGGAATGCATAAAGAAAAGGCCGAAAAAGTCCCTTTGAAAAAGAGTGCTCCCGGCTCAGTAGGAGAAACGGGAGAGTAAACAGCTTGGTGGTTTAGCCACCAGGCTGTTTTTTTATTGAATAAGAAAAAAACCCTCCTTCTATTAAGATTGAAACCACACCCTCCTTTTTGTATAATGAGTAAGGCTGAGGGGTGAACGTATGTTAAACTCAAAAACACGTTGGATGATGAAAGAATCAGACCAACATAAAATATCAGAACTGGCAAATGAATTAAAAGTACCTTCGCTTGTGGCGAAACTATTAATCAACCGGGACTTGGACGATGTAGAAGAAGCCCGGAATTTTTTATTTGATACAGGTGATTCATTTCACGACCCATTTCTTTTTGAAGATATGAAAAAAGCAACGGAAAGAATCCATAAAGCCATTGAAAATGGGGAAAGGATTCTTGTTTATGGTGATTACGACGCTGATGGTGTAAGTAGTACGTCCGTATTGATGACAGTGTTAAGGGACTTGGGTGCAGATGTCGAATTCTATATCCCTAACCGGTTCAGCGAAGGATATGGCCCGAATGAAGATGCCTTTCGCTGGGCAAAGGAAGAGGAATTCACGCTCATCATAACAGTCGATACGGGAATATCCGCTGTGAATGAAGCAAAATTGGCAAAAGAACTGGAAATCGATTTGGTCATTACTGATCACCATGAACCCGGACCGGAATTACCTCCGGCTTTTGCCTTGATTCATCCAAAAGTCGAGGGTACCACCTATCCGTTTGGAGAACTGGCAGGAGTAGGGGTGGCATTCAAACTGGCTCATGCTCTTTACGGGGAACTGCCTGTCCACCTGCTTGATCTTGCTGCGATTGGGACCATCGCTGATTTAGTACCATTAAGAGGGGAGAATCGCCTTCTGGCCAAGCGTGGGATTGCGCAACTACGGGTTTCAAGCCGATTGGGAATCAAAGCATTATGCAGGATTGCAAATGCTCAACAACAGGAAATCTCGGAAGAATCCATTGGATTCATGATTGCTCCCCGTATAAATGCAGTCGGCCGGTTAGGGGATGCAGACCCTGCCGTCGATCTTATGCTTACAGAAGATGCCGAGGAAGCAAAGGCTCTGGCTGAAGAAATTGACCGCTTGAATAAAGAAAGACAGGCGATCGTGTCTCAAATGACCGAAGAAGCGGTTGAGATGGTGGAGAATGATTTTCCCCTGGAGGATAACTCTGTACTTGTAATCGGGAAAGAAGGCTGGAATCCTGGAGTAGTCGGCATTGTAGCTTCACGCTTAGTCGACAGGTTTTACCGTCCGACCATCGTGCTCAGCTTTGACTCTGAAAAAGGAACCGCAAAGGGATCGGCAAGAAGTATCGCAGGGTTTGATTTGTTCAAGAATTTATCAACCTGCCGTGATATCCTTCCGCATTTTGGAGGACATCCGATGGCTGCAGGTATGACCTTACAGTTAGACGATGTAGCCCAGTTCAGGAACCGATTAAATGAGTTGGCTTCGACTGAATTAACGGAAGATGACTTTATACCAGTCACACAGCTTGATGCTTCTGTTACGGTGGAAGAAATCTCAGTAGAGTCGATAGAAAAGCTTCAGCTTCTTGCCCCTTTTGGGATGCATAATCCAAAACCGAAGTGGATCATAGACAATGTAAGCATCGAACACTATAAAAAAATCGGGTCTGCACAAAATCATCTGAAGCTGGTCTTAGAAGATAAGGGCGTACAATTGGACGGTGTAGGTTTTGGATTGGGAGAACTGGCCGATCATATGACGCCATTTTCGAATGCCTCTGTTATAGGTGAATTATCGATCAATGAATGGAATAATCGCAAGAAGCCTCAGGTGTTTTTACAAGATGTGAAAATTGAGCATTGGCAATTATTTGACGTTCGCGGGATCAAGCAAGTGCATAAATGGAATGGGCTAATTCCCCATGAAAATAAAATAATTATTTGTTTTAATCCGGCTACTTTAGAAAAGATGAATTTGGAAAAAGATGATGTGATGCTACTTGAGGATGGTTCTTCACTTGAAGGACTTGCAACCGATAAGGCTAGCCTGGTTCTTCTGGATCTGCCTACTTCCAAACCAATACTTGAAGAGCTCTTGAAGAAAGGTCAACCTCACCGGATCTATGCCCATTTCTTCCAGGATGAAGATCATTTTTTCAGTACGATGCCAACGCGTGAGCATTTCAAATGGTACTATGGATTTCTAACAAAGCGTGGATCATTTGATTTAAATAAACACGGTGATGACCTGGCTAAATACAAAGGCTGGTCAAAAGAAACAATAGATTTCATGTCACAGGTGTTTTTTGATTTGAAGTTTGTTACAATAGTGAATGGATTTATTTCTCTCAATCCTGAGAAAACCAAGAAAGATCTTTCTGAATCTCTAACATATCAGAAGAAACAACAACAATACGAGCTTGAAAACGAATTGTTATATTCTTCCTATCAAGAGTTGAAGACTTGGTTTAATGAAAGGATAGAAGAGTCTGTTACAATTGAGGAGGAAGTAAAAGCATGGACTTAAAACAATATGTTACGATCGTTGAGGATTGGCCTAAAGAAGGAATCAGGTTTAAAGACATCACTACATTAATGGACAATGGTGATGCATATAGATACGCGACAGATCAAATCGTAGAGTATGCAAAAGAGAAACAAATCGACTTGGTTGTGGGACCGGAAGCACGAGGGTTCATCATTGGGTGCCCAGTGGCGTATGCCTTGGGAGTGGGTTTTGCCCCTGTACGTAAACCTGGTAAGTTACCGCGTGAAACCATTCAAAAAGAATACGGATTAGAGTACGGTAAAGACGCTCTGACGATTCATAAAGATGCAATCAAGCCTGGACAACGGGTTCTGATCACGGACGACTTGCTTGCAACGGGTGGCACGATCGAAGCGACCATCAAGCTTGTAGAAGAATTAGGTGGAATTGTGGCTGGGACTGCATTCTTAATTGAATTAACGTACCTTGATGGACGCGACAAGCTTGACAACTATGATATTCTTACATTAATGCAATACTAATATTGTTTATCAATTCTAATACACGTATATACTATGTGATATACTGTTAACTTAAGGGACTGACATCTGGTTTTGAATGTCAGCCCTTATTTTTTATTTGGAAGGGTCAAATCTATGGTGGATGTGGGTAATGCGGATTTTTTCATCGACAATTATCGACGAAAATAGATGTTATCTGAGAATTTTACACTAACCCCTTTACATAACCCTATTTTTTTTTGATAATAGTAACAATCATTAAAATCGAACACTAGTGAAATATAATAAAATACAAAGGTGATTTTGATCATGGCTAAAGATCAAGTACTAACCCCTGAACAGGTTATTGATAAAACAAGAGAATACTTAAACGACGAGCATGTAGGGATGGTCCAGAAAGCCTATGAGTATGCAAGGGATGCTCATAGTGAGCAGTACCGTAAATCTGGTGAACCCTATATCATTCATCCCATCCAGGTAGCGGGAATACTTGCGGATCTGGAAATGGATCCGGCAACCGTCGCTGCCGGTTTTCTTCATGATGTAGTGGAGGATACGGGTGTTTCTCTTGGAGAAATTGAAGAAGCATTCAATGCCGAAGTGGCCATGCTTGTAGATGGGGTCACAAAGCTTGGAAAGATTAAATACAAGTCACAGGAAGAGCAGCAGGCTGAAAATCACCGGAAAATGTTTGTGGCGATGGCTCAGGATATCCGTGTCATTCTGATTAAATTGGCAGACCGTCTGCATAATATGAGAACGTTGAAACATCTGCCACAGGAGAAGCAGCGAAGAATTGCAAATGAAACACTGGAAATCTTTGCTCCTTTGGCACATCGTTTAGGGATATCGAAGATTAAGTGGGAATTAGAGGATACATCGCTCCGATATTTAAATCCTCAACAATATTATCGTATTGTCAACCTAATGAAGAAAAAACGTGCGGAGCGTGAAGAGTATTTAGATGATGTTGTAAATGAGGTTAAGGATAAGCTGGGGGATGTGAAAATTACAGCTGAAATCTCTGGCCGTCCTAAACATATTTACAGCATTTATCGCAAAATGGCTCTTCAAAATAAACAATTCAATGAAATTTACGATTTGCTCGCCGTCCGTGTCGTAGTTGACAGCATCAAGGATTGTTACGCTGTATTAGGAATCGTCCATACGTGCTGGAAGCCAATGCCCGGCAGGTTCAAGGATTATATTGCCATGCCGAAGCCGAATATGTATCAATCACTTCATACAACGGTCATCGGTCCTAAAGGCGATCCTCTTGAAGTGCAAATCAGAACGCTTGAAATGCACCAAATCGCTGAGTACGGTGTGGCGGCACACTGGGCATATAAAGAAGGTAAAGAAGCGGACGAAACAGTTTCCTTCGAGAAGAAGCTTTCATGGTTCAGGGAAATATTGGAGTTCCAGAACGAGTCCGCCAATGCGGAAGAGTTCATGGAGTCTCTTAAGATTGATCTCTTCTCAGATATGGTCTTTGTGTTCACACCTAAAGGAGATGTACTGGAACTCCCATCAGGATCTGTTCCGATTGACTTTTCTTATCGTATACACTCAGAAATCGGTAACAAAACGATCGGTGCCAAGGTAAATGGTAAGATGGTCACTCTTGACTATAAGTTGAAAACGGGGGATATCATTGAAATTCTCACGTCCAAGCATTCTTACGGCCCCAGTCAGGACTGGTTGAAGCTTGCGCAAACATCCCAAGCGAAGAATAAGATCAAGCAATTCTTCAAAAAACAGCGAAGAGAAGAAAATATTGAAAAAGGCCGGGATTTAGTAGAAAAAGAAATCAAGAATCAAGATTTCGATGTGAAAGAAATCCTTACTCCTGAAAATATTAAACGTGTATCTGAGAAGTTTAACTTTTCAAACGAAGAAGATATGTATGCAGCCGTTGGCTATAACGGGATTACGGCGGCTCAAATCGCCAACCGCTTAACGGAGAGAGACCGGAAAAAACGTGAACAGGAAGACAGCCTGGAAGAAACGATGAAGGAATTGAATGCCCAACCGGTCAAACGTAAAAAAGATGCCGGTGTCCAGGTAGAGGGGATTGACAATCTTCTTATCCGTTTATCCCGTTGCTGCAGCCCTGTTCCCGGGGATGAGATCGTTGGGTTTATCACGAAAGGCCGTGGGGTTTCTGTGCATCGTGCTGATTGTACAAACGTAATGGCGGATGAAGTAGAGCAGCGCCTCATTCCAGTGTCATGGGAAAGTGATAGGAATGACCGGAAAGAATACAATGTGGATATTGAAATTTCCGGTTACGATCGAAGAGGCCTTTTGAATGAAGTTCTTCAGGCGGTAAACGAGACGAAGACGAATATATCGGCTGTAAGTGGCAAATCCGATCGAAACAAAGTGGCAACCATCAATATGTCCATTTCGATTCACAATATTTCCCATTTGCACAAAGTCGTGGAAAGAATTAAACAAATTTCTGATATTTACGCTGTAAGAAGAATCATGAACTAAAGGAGATTTCTTTATGAAGGTTGTACTGCAAAGAAGTAAAGAAGCCTCCGTCACTGTTGATGGAGAAGTAAAGGGAGCCATTCATTCAGGTGCTGTATTACTTGTAGGGATCACCCATGAAGATACGGAAGAAGATGCTCGTTATGTTGCAGACAAAGTAGTGAATTTGCGTATTTTTGAAGATGAAGAGGGGAAGATGAATCATTCCTTGCTGGATGTAGAAGGCGAGATTCTCTCCATCTCTCAATTCACTCTTTACGGGGACTGCCGTAAGGGAAGAAGGCCAAACTTCATGAATGCAGCGAGGCCAGATCACGCGGAGTCTGTTTATGACCACTTTAATAAAGTATTAAAAGAAAAAGGTATTAAAGTGGAAACGGGCGTATTTGGAGCTATGATGGACGTGAAATTAACAAATGATGGTCCTGTTACGTTAATAATAGAAAGTAAATAAGAAAAGCTGATCCTGCAAATAATCAGGATCAGCTTTTCTTATTTTTATTCAGATCGCAGCATCAGTCGGAAAAATAATCCCCTAATCCATGATAGATAGCCGTAGCCGCCAGGTCTTGGAAATATTGTGTGTTGACATTGGCTTCCTCTGCCGGGTTACTTAAGAATCCCAGCTCCAAAAGAACAGCCGGCTGATTGTTTTCACGTACAACGTGATAATCTCCTACTCGTACTCCGCGGTCTTTCGTCGGTAATCGATCTGCCAGGCTCCCATGAATATCATCTGCAAGTTCTTTCTGTTGGTTTTGATAATAGTAGGTAGTATGGCCGACGATAGATGAATCAAGAATGCTGTCAAAATGTAGGCTGATAAAGGCATCAGCCTGATAATAATGAGATAATGATACCCTTGATGGTAATGAAAGATATTCATCGTTTTTCCTTGTTAAGACCACTTTGGCTCCAGCGCTCTTTAGCTTTTCGGCAAGGAGTTCTCCGGTTCTCATGGTAAGGAGCTTTTCCAATGTCCCACTTGCTCCGGTCGTTCCACTGTCTCTGCCTCCATGTCCGGGATCAATCACCACGACTTTATCTTGTAAGCCGCCGCTCCGCTTGCGTGAAGGAGTGGTGTTTTCCCCGGTGCTGGATCGGATGGACACCACCCAGCCGGCAACGAAACCTGCACTGCCGTCCTCTAATTCAATTTCATACCAATCCCCGTTTTTGCTGATGACGGGGAAGGTGTCACCACTGGAGCCCCGTTCGATGACGCTTGCCCGGGCGTTTGCTTCACTTCTGATGTTGGTACCATTATATAGGACTGTGACGTTTTCATTTTCTGAAGATGGTTCACTCTCATGGGCGGAGGCAGTAACGGTTTTTTGGACATACCAACCGGCAATCCAGCCTTTTTCTCCATTTGAGAGCTTAATCTGATACCAATTGTTTTTCTTTTTTAATAAGGTATATTTCTCCCCTTTAGAGACCTTTCCAACCACGCTCCCGTTTAAAGAGGTTTCATCACGGACATTTAAACCGTGAACCGTAATGATTCCAATAAGATCTGAGGACGAGGGGGAGGGCTCATCTTCATTAGCGCCCGTAGAGAATTCTACATATGCATCGTTCACCCATGCCTTGTCGCTTCCGAATTGAATCTCGTACCACCCGCTGACACTTCCTGTTACCTCTACGTGATCTCCCTTGTTCAATACTCCCAGGACGGAACTTTGAAGAGAAGGGGAGGTTCGTACATTAAGGGAGTTGTCGGTGATGATCCCTTGTTTATTCTCACTCTTTTTCGATGGGGAAGAAGTTGTGTCGTTTTTCGACACGTATTCCTCATGTACCCAGCCGCTGTCATTTCCCGATTCGATGAACAGCCAGTCACCTTCTTCGTCGGAAACGGATACTCTATCACCCGTGTTTAAAACCGTCACGATTCCTTCAGAGGTGCCGGGCCCTTTTCTGACGCGTAACCCGTCGGTGTTCACCCGTGCTTCCTGTTTGGGAGAAACATCGGAAGCGGCAGATTCTACCGAGATAAGCCACTCAGCCACCCAGCCCTCTCCACTACCGGTCTTGACCTTATACCATTCATTTTGTGTGTCTACTATACTGTACTCTTCCCCTCTATGTACCTTCGTCAGAACCGGGTAACTGAGTCCTGGCCCCGTACGGACATTCAGAGTCGAAACACTGATCGTGGCCGTGCCTGTTTCTGCATGTGCATGATCAGCTTCGAGTGACTGAAAAGGAATGATCATGAGCACAATCAGTATCGTTGCAATTAATTTCTTAATCATCTTCACCTCCTGTTTAAAATACAAACGCCAATAGTAATATCGGATCTTTTCACGTAGATATTGATCAAAATTCCGGCGATATATCAAAAAAATCCCTTATGGTTTTAATACGATAAAAAAAATTAAATTCCTCTAAAACGAAATAAAAATAGGTAATTGGAAATGATAGAGTAAAGGATTGTTTTGAAAGGATGATGGAATTGAGGTCAAGTGAAAAAGGGTTTATGAATGCAAATGGTGATAACCAGCTGTTCGGTGTGGATTTTCACCAGTTTCTAGAACGAGAGAAAGATGCCTTAAACGTGGAACTTGCTTCCGAGTTCGGGTTATCATTGAAAGAAGTTAAGCTACTGAAAAAGAAAATGGAAAGATCGTAACGAAATTTTCTTTAACCTCTTGACATGAACTAACGGCATCCGTATCATTATAGAAATAAAATAACATTTACAAAAACCGTTGATCGAGCATAGTAGCTGACACCCACGTGTAAAGAGAGGAAATGCCTTGGCTGAGAGCATTTCTACAATGTGACTTAGTGAATGAACACTCAGGAGGTTTCTCTCTGAAAAAGATTCTTTAGTAGGAGATGAACGTACCAGGCGTTAACTGGCTAAGTGGAGGTCTTGATAGACTTCAATTAGGGTGGCACCACGGGAATAACAGCTCTCGTCCCTTGTATGATATACAAGGGACTGAGGGCTTTTTTTATTTACATAAATATCAATTTGCTTGATAAAAGGAGGAAATCAACTTGTCCATTCAGATTCCAAGAGGTACACAGGACATTCTACCAGGTGAAGTAGAAAAATGGCAGTACGTAGAGGAAGTGGCGAAGAATCTTTGCCACGCCTATCAGTATAAAGAAATCCGCACACCTATCTTTGAGGCGAGCGAATTGTTTACCAGAGGCGTAGGGGATACCACGGATATCGTTCAAAAAGAAATGTATATGTTTGAAGATCGTGGAGGCAGAAGCTTGTCGCTCCGACCTGAAGGAACCGCTTCTGTTGTTCGCTCATTTGTAGGAAATAAGATGTTCGGGGCTCCAAATCAACCAACGAAGCTCTTTTACTCCGGTCCAATGTTCAGATACGAAAGACCACAAGCCGGCCGCTACCGCCAATTTGTACAGTTCGGGGTTGAGGCATTGGGAAGTGAAGATCCGGCGATTGATGCAGAAGTGATTTCACTCGCGATGGGGATTTACAAGAAGCTGGGACTCACTCAATTAAAGTTAGTCATTAATAGTCTTGGTGATACGGGCAGTCGAAACGCCCACAGAGAAGCGCTGATCAATCACTTTAAACCAAGAATCGATGAATTCTGCGGAGACTGTCAGAATCGTTTAGAGAAGAATCCGTTGCGTATTCTCGATTGTAAAAAAGATCGTGACCATGAATTGATGGCTACGGCGCCATCGATTCTCGAATACTTGAATGATGAATCGAAAGCCTATTTTGAAAAAGTCCAAACCCACTTAACCGGTATGGATGTTGAATTCGTAGTCGACCCGACTCTTGTTCGCGGCCTTGATTATTATAATCACACAGCCTTTGAAATCATGAGTGATGCAGAAGGCTTTGGAGCCATCACGACCCTTTGTGGTGGAGGACGCTACAATGGGCTGGTGGAAATGATCGGTGGTCCGGAAACTCCAGGAATCGGTTTTGCCTTCAGTATCGAAAGACTACTTTCCGCACTCGCAGCTGAAAACGTTGAACTTCCAATCGAGCAAGGCGTTGAGTGTTTTATCGTTTCGATGGGAGAAGAAGCGAAGGACTATGCAGTTAAGCTTCTTCACAATTTAAGACAGGTGGGGATTTCTTCGGAAAAGGATTACCTTGATCGAAAGGTGAAAGGTCAATTTAAAGCAGCGGACCGCTATGAAGCGAAATATGTAGCCGTCATTGGCGACAATGAATTACAGGAAAATAAAATCAACCTGAAAGATATGTCTACTGGTGAGCAGGAAGAAGTAAGTCTTGATCGTTTTGTAGAGATTGTGAAAGGCAAACTTGGTAAATAGAACCCGTTGATTTTGACAAGGAGGAGAACATGATGACAAAAAGAACAGCGTATTGTGGAGATATCACAGAATCATATATCGGTGAAAAAATTACGATTAAAGGCTGGGTACAAAAGAGAAGGGACTTAGGTGGATTAATCTTCATCGACCTTCGTGACAGAGAAGGAATCGTACAAGTCGTCTTTAATCCGGACTTATCCGGAGAAGCCCTCGCCCTTGCGGAGAAAATTCGTAATGAGTACGTACTTAGTGTGACAGGTAATGTCGTGGCAAGAGGAGAAGGAACGGTCAACCCTAACCTGAAAACGGGGAAAGTGGAAATTCATGTAGAAGAGGTTCAAATCATTAATGAAGCGAAGACGCCTCCTTTCATGATAGATGATCAGATGGAAGTGTCTGATGATGTCCGCTTGAAATATCGTTATGTAGATCTTCGCCGCCCAGCGGTGATGGAAACATTAAAAATGCGTCATAATGTTACCACCTCTTTCCGTAACTTTTTAAACGAAAACGGATTCCTGGATGTGGAAACTCCGATCTTAACGAAGAGTACGCCTGAAGGTGCCCGTGATTACTTAGTGCCGAGCCGTGTTCACCAAGGTGAATTTTACGCGCTGCCACAATCACCGCAAATCTTCAAGCAATTGCTGATGGTATCCGGTTTCGACCGCTATTACCAAATTGCCCGCTGTTTCCGTGACGAGGATCTTCGAGCAGATCGTCAGCCGGAATTCACTCAGATCGATATGGAAATGAGTTTCATGGATACAGAACAAATCATTTCCCTTGTAGAAGATATGATGAAGAAGCTGATGACTGATGTGAAAGACCTGAATGTTCAATTACCATTCCAAAGAATGACGTATGATGATGCCATGAGTCGTTACGGTTCAGACAAACCGGATACGCGTTTTGGAATGGAACTGATCGACGTATCGGAAATCGTGAAGGAATCCGGATTTAAAGTATTCGCTGGCGCTGTAGCAAACGGTGGTCAGGTGAAACTGATCAATGTAAAAGGCGGGGCTTCCCAGTATTCCCGTAAAGACATCGATGGGTTGACAGAGTTTGTTGCACGTTACGGTGCAAAAGGGCTTGCATGGTTAAAGGTAGAAGAAGAAGGCTTAAAAGGACCTATTTCTAAATTTGTGACAGAAGCGGACGCTGCGCAAATCTCTGCTTCAGCGAATGCAGAATCGGGAGACTTACTGCTGTTCGTGGCTGATAAAAAATCAGTAGTGGCAGATGCCCTGGGGGCCCTTCGCCTGAAGTTAGGGAAAGAATTGAAACTGATTGATGAAACAAAGTTCAATTTCCTATGGGTGACCGACTGGCCATTGCTTGAGTTTGATGAAGGGGAGAATCGTTATTATGCAGCCCACCATCCATTCACGATGCCGGTGAGAGAAGACCTGGAACGTTTCGAGACAGATCCTTCCTCGGTCCGTGCGGAAGCATATGACTTAGTATTGAATGGATACGAGCTTGGAGGGGGATCCCTTCGTATTTATGAGCGTGATATTCAAGAAAAGATGTTTAAAGTACTTGGTTTCTCAAAAGAAGAAGCAGAAAAGCAGTTTGGGTTCCTATTGGAGGCCTTTGAATATGGAACACCACCACATGGCGGGATCGCCCTTGGACTCGACCGTTTAGTGATGCTCCTTGCGGGACGAACAAATCTCCGTGATACCATAGCGTTCCCTAAAACGGCAAGTGCCAGCTGTGTGTTGACGGATGCTCCTGGTGAAGTGAGTGAAGCTCAATTAAAAGAGTTATCCTTGTCGCTGGATGTAGAATAATGTAAATAAGTTCCGAGGGTCATTCGTTGAAATCATCAAGGTGATATGATATTATTTAAACAATCACAAACGAGTCCTGATGTGTGCGACGTTTTTACCTAACAGTTTTGACCGAACACTTCAAACTTTGGGAGCTTGACGTTTCTGCTAGGCGTTCATGCCTCATGCCGAGGACTAACAAATAGTGGAATAAAGCACCCACCTGCCGAGAGCGGGTTCAAAACGAAGGAAATGATGGCGACGGCACGATTGGGACTCGTCCAAACATGATTTTTAATGAAGATCCTATAGAATGAAGAGTCAGGCTGAAAGTTGCCTGGCTTTTTTTGTTGAGGCTAAACCTCCTCTCAATAGGGTAAACGAATGAGGAGGACAACATTTCATATTGATTTTCAGTCCTGTATCCTTTATTCTAATTCAGTATAAACCTAGTTGAATACTTATAATGGAGTTGATTATTTTGCTACACCAGTTTTCACGGAATGAACTAGCGATCGGTAAGGAAGGTCTTCAAACCCTTAAGAATAGTACCGTGGCAGTACTCGGAATCGGGGGAGTGGGATCCTTTGCAGCCGAAGCTTTAGCCAGGTCAGGTGTAGGCCGTCTTGTGTTAGTGGATAAAGATGATGTGGATATTACAAACGTGAATCGTCAAGTTCATGCATTGCTTTCTACAGTAGGTCAGCCGAAAGTCGATCTGATGAGGGACCGCATCAAGGATATTAATCCTGAATGTGAAGTCATCGCCTTAAAAATGTTCTACACGGAAGAAACCTACGAGGAATTCTTCAATCAGGGATTGGATTACGTCATAGATGCTTCTGATACGATTTCGTACAAAATACATTTAATGAAAGAATGTTTAAAACGCGATATTCCATTGATCGCGAGCATGGGAGCGGCCAATAAAAACGATCCGACACGCTTCAAAATTGCGGATATCAGCAAGACTCATACGGATCCAATCGCAAAGGTGATCCGGACCCGTCTGAAAAAAGAAGGCATAAAAAAAGGCGTGACTGTTGTTTTCTCTGATGAGAGTCCCATCGTCATCCGTGAAGAAATCAGAAAAGAAGTAGGTAATGATGATGCGAAGATTCGTAAAGCGCAGCTTCCACCATCTTCAAACGCATTTGTCCCATCCGTTGCAGGTCTTGTTGCAGCCAGTCATGTGATGAATCAGCTATTAAAGCATATTGAAATCAAAAGGGTAAAAGACAAATAATGCCCAGAAAAAGACTGAATCCATATGGATTCAGTCTTTTTTGCTCTAAACAGTTTGGTGAATTCTAACTTCCAGCCTCCTCTTAGCGGAATACATTCTTGAAAATAATTCCATTAATTGGGTCAAAAAAGGATTGACGGTAAAACGTGTCATAGTGTACTATCTAACTAGAACACTAAAACACGTTATGAAGGAGTGCAAGTATGAACGCTTTTAAAGGTCTTCTTTGGAAAGACTTCAAAACCTCCAAGGTTTGGTTCTATGGCTGGATTGCCATAATTTTTCTGATTTACATCATAGGAATGGTGATCGGAAATTTCGTCAACGAGCCTATAATCGTTCAAGTGTTTATTATCATGATCGGCGTGTTTCACTTTGCGTTTTTGCCGGGTATTGTCTTGTCCATGCTTCGATTAGAAGGAAAGACGCAGCTTTGGCTCCATAGTCCTAATAGTGGATTTATGCTTTTGTTGCCGAAACTGATTATTGCCTTTATATACTCTACGCTGTCCCTTCTATTAGTGGATCTTTTAGGGGTGATCACGATGGCGGTCTTCCCTGATGACTCTCTTTTCTCCTATTGGCCAATTAAAGAAGGTGTCCTATTTAATTTAGGAGTAACTGTAGTAGGTCTATATTTTTCCGGATGGACGATTTTCCTGTGGACTTTCTACCACTCACTTTCAAAGTATCCATCCATTAAGAACATACGATGGATCATTGTAGCTGGTTTTATCATTTTGTATCAAAGTGTGGTCGCATTTCTTATGAGCATTAAGTGGGTGGAAAGATTACTTTTCGATACTTTTACAGTTGAAGTGAGTTCCGGCGTCTTTCTCTCGGTTGGATCTAATGAGGCGAATGCAGGTTTTGACCCTGAAATGATCCCGCTCCCGTTGTTGCCGTTTGTATTCGAAGGAATGATCATGATTATCGTATTTATCATTTCCTGTTGGCTATTAGATCGTAAGGTTGAGGTGTAGTATATGACAGAAGAATATACAGCTTCCAAGCCTATATACCTTCAAATAGCTGACCGGATCATACGAGAGATTGTAAGAAAAGAATTATCTCCTGGGGACAAACTGCCTTCTGTTAGGGAAATGGCCGTTCAATCGGGGGTGAATCCAAATACCATTCAGCGTACGTATAGCGAATTAGAGAGGATGGACATTGTGGAGACGAGGAGAGGGCAGGGAACATTTGTCACGGAAAAGGAAGAGGTTCTTTCGGTTTTGAACGAAAAAGTTCAAGAGGAAGTAATCGAGTTGTTCATTAAAAACATGAAAGAACTGGGGTTAACAAAAGAACAGATGATTAAAAGAGTCGAGAGATATTTTGTTCAAAGAGGGGGGGAATAGGATTGGTTGTGAGATTTGAAGCTGTGACCAAAAAATATGGCAATGAATTGGCCTTGAAAAAAACGTCGTTTCACTTCGAAAGAGGGAAGATTTATGGTTTGCTTGGCCCAAATGGCAGCGGGAAATCGACCACTTTAAAGATGATCGCAGGCTTGGTTCTACCTAATTCAGGTACAGTGACCATGAACGGTAGGCCGATTACCAGGAAGCGAGCCAGTGAAGTGGCTTATTTAACAGAACTGGATATGTTTTATGAAGCCTTTACCGTTGATGGGATGATCCGGTTTTACGCCTCTCAGTTCTCCGACTTTGATATACAGCGTGCACATGAGTTAGTGGGATTCATGGATCTGGAAAGTAAGAAAAAAATCAAGCATTTATCAAAAGGAAATCGCGGCAGACTGAAACTTGTTCTTACCTTGTCCCGAAATACTGAGGTCCTGCTCCTGGATGAACCATTTTCAGGATTGGATCCCATGGTAAGGGACTCCATCGTAAAAGGTCTCTTATCCTATATCGATTTCGGAAATCAAACAGTGATCATTGCAACCCATGAAATTGATGAAATTGAAGGGATTCTGGATGAAGCTTATATCATCCATGATGGTGAAATTAAAGGGCACTGTCAGGTAGAGGAGCTTAGAGAAATAGAAGGATTGTCTGTCCTGCAGTGGTTGAAACAAACAACGAAAAAAGAAGGGAAGATGAAGTGATGAAGACGGTTGTGCAATTACAGGGTGTCTCGAAAGTCATTAAAGGCAAGACCATTATCGATAATTTATCCTTTGATGTGTATGAAGGGGAAGTATTCGGTTTTCTGGGACCGAATGGAGCAGGAAAAACAACGACGATCCGAATGATAGTAGGACTAATGAATATCTCAAAAGGAGACGTCCTGATTTCTGGGAAAAGCATCAAAAAAGATTTCGAAGGTGCCATAAAGGATGTCGGTGCCATCGTAGAAAACCCTGAGCTCTATAAATTCATGTCCGGGTATCAGAACTTAAAGCATTTTGCCCGCATGCAAAATGGAATCACAGAAGAAAGAATGAAGGAAGTCATCGAACTGGTCGGTTTAACGGACCGTATAAATGATAAAGTGAAAACCTATTCGCTTGGGATGAGACAGCGCTTGGGTCTTGCGCAATGCCTGCTCCATAAACCGAAGCTCCTCATTCTCGATGAGCCTACAAATGGTTTGGATCCAGCCGGTATCCGCGAAATTCGTGCGTATATCAGAAAGCTAGCCCAGGAAGAGGGTATGGCGGTCATCGTATCCAGTCACTTATTATCTGAAATGGAAATGATGTGCGATCGAATCGGGATCATCCAATCCGGAAAGCTTGTGGATGTACAGCAGGTACGTGATTTCGTTGAAGGGTCCGAACAGGTTTACCATTTTGAGGTGAATGATGTAGAAAAGATCAAAGCTGTACTCAATAAGTTCGATCCGGGAATCAAATATGAAACGAAGGGTTCGGAAGTACAGGTCGCTTTAACGAAGGAACAAGTACCGAATGTCATACGGGCATTAGTGGATGCGGATGTTCAAATCTTCAGTGTCATGCCAATTGCCAAGACACTGGAAGACAGGTTCTTAGAAATCACGAATGAAAAAGGAGAGGTCGTGCATGCTTAGTCTCATTAGAAATGAATGGACAAAAATATTTAAACGGGTCGGAACATATGTCATGCTCGGATTGCTTATTCTGATCATTGGAGTGACAGCAGCTTTTACGAAATATGATGACGGGAAAGCCAAGGAATCGGAAAACTGGAAGCAGGAACTCTCAGCGCAAGTGGAAGCGGATAAACAAATGTTATCTGAAAATCCAAATATGAACAAATTCATAGAGAAGGACACTGAACGAAGAATTGCCCTGAATGAATATCGTATTGAAAATGATATTCAACCGAAAGTAAAAGAAACGGTCTGGACGTTTGTTGAAACGAATGCCTTTTCCGTACTTGTTGTCGGTCTGTTTGCCATCATTGTGGCAGCAGGCATAGTGGCAAGTGAGTTTAGCTGGGGGACGATCAAGCTTTTGCTCATTCGTCCCATCTCAAGAACAAAGATTCTTCTATCGAAGTATTTCACCGTCATCTTATACGGAATGAACATGCTGCTTATATTATTTGTCGTATCGTTCCTGATCGGCCTTCTATTATTTGGCGGAACAGATCAGTCCACCCACTTGGCGTATGTAGATGGCAAGGTTGTTGAGCAGAACATTGTCGGGTACTTGATCAAAACGTACTTGTTGAAAACCATTGATGTCGTGATGATGGCTACAATGGCCTTCATGATTTCAACTGTGTTCAGAAGCAGCTCACTGGCTATCGGGATCTCCTTGTTTCTATTATTTGTGGGAGCCAATGCAACGAGTCTGCTGGCTCTTCGATTCGACTGGGCAAAATTCAGTTTGTTCGCAAACACTGATCTGACTCAATATACAGGTTTCACACCACCGCTAGTGGACGGAATGACCATGGGCTTCTCCATCACCATGCTCATCATCTACTTCATCATCTTCCAGCTCCTTGCATTCATCGTCTTTAATAAAAGAGATGTAGCGGCATAGAAAAGCGGAGGCGGCTTGGTCAGGCCCGACAAGCATAAGACGAACCACCCTGAAAGGCGCCCTTTGCCTTTATGGGTGGTTTGACTTATGACCTCGAGGGCCTAGCCGCCGTAGCTGGACAACAAAAAAGCACTAAAAAATGACGGACTCATCAGAGTTCGTCACTTTTATGCATATCGGTATAAATCTGAGAACTTCAAACGTGTGACCTGTTGCAGGAGAAAGGCTGGTTCAGTGGCATCTTTTTTTCGAAGAGTATTTAAAGCTTCTATCATTTCATCATGAGTCATGATCCCCACTCCGTGCCCGAAATACTGATCCTCTTCTAAAAACACAGAATTTTCCCCCATCCATATCGGATCGTCATAGTCAGGGTTTGAGAAATAGTAAACATCCCCTGGAATATAGTCCACCCCTTCATAGGTGACCATACTCATATCATCGTCATAATTGTGACCCCAGACTAATAGGGGGGAGAACAGTTGATTGAAATAAGAAGTCCTGATCGTATCAAGAATCGATTTATAGTATATGAGGACAATGCTGGTGACGCATTCGAAGCTATAGGCAGAGCTATTTGTGAATATATCTTCAATGGCCTCTGATGGAAGCTTCGAGTCGCGAAGTCTATATCCGTAGGGAGTCTTGATCCAAAAAGTAGAGTTGAAATAGGAGTGTTCAAAAGCAGCGAATTTGGCGTCACCTTCATCCATGCTCCTAGCATTGGCAATGAACCGTTCCCGCATCTTCAACTCAAATCTGAGCTCGCCTAAATTACCATAACGATACTCTGTAGGACTGCTTTCCAGCGCCTTAACGATGTTTTCTTCTACAGGTGATAGATTCTGCAACCCACTACTGGACAATCCATTTTCAATGATAATCAATCCATACACCTCCAGGCCTTTTTACTAATGTATGATGGGGTGGTGTGATATGGCATTGACTCTTGAAAGTTTATGATTGAATATGTGCGCTTAGACCTTTGGGCAATTAACCCGTTGTTCACAATTTTGCACAACAAATCCCCAAACTGGCACAAGTTTGGGGAAAAGTGGAACAAGTAAGACCAAGGGTGGCAAAAGTTTTTTTATCTTCATTAAAAATTGCTGTAAAGCAGAGAAAACCATTATTTCATCTGCTTATTAATCTTCTCATACACCTGTGCAATCGCCTGTTCAAACTTGCCTGTGGATTTAGGAGTATAGTATTGAGCGTTCTTAAGTTTATCTGGTAAATAGGTTTGAGGTACCCACCCTGATTCATAGCTGTGTGGATACTTGTATTCGATCCCTCTACCAAGTTCTTTTGCCCCTTGATAATGGGCGTCTTTCAAGTGATCCGGAACCTCACCGCTTTTTCCCTTACGGATATCACCGAGTGCAAGGTCGATGGCAGTGATCGCCGAGTTCGATTTAGGTGAGAGACAAAGCTCTATGATCGCGTTGGCTAAAGGGATTCTGGCTTCTGGAAACCCGATTTTCTCAGCTGTTTCGACTGCCGCCAGTGTTCTTGGTCCCGCTTGGGGGTTGGCAAGTCCGATATCTTCATAGGCAATCACCAATAATCTGCGGGCGATGCTCGGAAGGTCCCCGGCTTCAACGAGTCTGCCTAAATAATGAAGAGCGGCATTCACGTCACTCCCGCGGATCGATTTCTGAAACGCGCTTACGACATCATAATGGGCGTCACCGTCTTTATCGTGGGAAAAGCTTTTCATTTGCAGGCACTCTTCTGCGATATTGACATCAATAAAAATAACACCGTCCTCTTTCGGTGAAGTGGACAAGACAGCCAGTTCCAATGCATTTAACGAACTCCTCACATCTCCAAAGCTGCTGCTTGCAAAATGTTCAATGGCATCAGAGGTTACATCAAGTGAATATCCACCTAATCCACGCTCTTCATCCTTTATGGCTCGATGCAAGGCGATTTTCATTTCATCAATCGTAAGTGGCTTTAGCTCGAAAATTTGGCATCTGCTTCTGATTGCTGGATTAATGGCATGGTAGGGGTTGCTCGTCGTTGCCCCGATCAATGTGATCATACCGTTTTCCAAATAAGGAAGGAGAAAATCCTGCTTCCCTTTATCCAAGCGATGAACCTCATCCAATAGAAGGATCACTTTCCCGGACATCTTGGCTTCTTCTGCAACGATTTGAATATCTTTTTTATTATTGGTTACGGCATTCAATGTTTTAAAACGGTATTTCGTACTTCCTGCAATGGCGCTCGCGATGGATGTTTTTCCTATACCCGGTGGACCGTATAATATCATGGATGACAGCTGCTTCGCTTTTACCATCCTGTCTATGATTTTTCCTTCTCCAACTAAATGCTGCTGACCGATGATCTCATCAATGGTCCTCGGTCTCATCTTAAAGGCAAGTGGTTTAATCGACATGAAACATCTCTCCAAACTGACGTTCTAGTTAAATTCACTTTATCATAGGAGGTTCTCATAAGGAAATATTGTGGCTTTAGGAAAGGGGTGGGGAAAGTGATTGATGCCGCCCCTTTCACAGTTAGAGGACGGATATGCTATAATAACAAAAGTCTATACAGAATAAAAAATACGTCTGAACGTGACGTTATTAAATATAGTAGAGGTGCTGGACATGAAGATATCAACTAAAGGCCGATACGGTTTAACGATTATGATTGAATTAGCAAAACGCCATGGTGAAGGGCCGACTTCACTGAAGACGATCGCACAGCAGCATGAGCTGTCGGAACATTATCTTGAACAGCTGGTCGCTCCACTGCGTAATGGCGGTCTTGTTAGAAGTATCCGGGGGGCGTACGGTGGTTATGTATTGGGACATGAGCCATCTGAAATTACAGCGGGAGATATTATCAGGATCCTTGAAGGTCCCATTAGTCCTGTAGAAGGAATTGAAGATGAAGAACCGGCAAAACGTGAGCTATGGATCCGGATCAGGGATGCCGTTAAAGAAGTACTCGATAATACAACGATAGAAGATTTAGCCAGTCATTCAGATGACGGTGAATCAGATGCGTACATGTTCTATATCTAGGAGGTAACGAAAAATGGAAAGAGTGTACCTGGATCATGCTGCAACGTCTCCCATGCATCCTGAAGTAATTGAAGAAATGACTTCAGTGATGAAGGAGTCCTTTGGTAATCCATCGAGCATTCATTCATTTGGGCGTGCATCACGACATCTTGTCGACCGTGCACGTACCATCATCGCTCAAAGTATTCATGCAGATTACAATGATATCATATTTACAAGCGGTGGGACTGAAGCGGATAATTTAGCTATCATCGGTTCTGCCGAGGCGAATAGACGAAAAGGAAATCATATCATTACGACACAAACAGAGCACCATGCTGTTTTACATGCGTGTGAATTTCTTGAATCCCAAGGGTTTGAGGTGACTTATCTGTCTGTAGACCCTACAGGCAGGATATCGGTGGAGGAACTGCAAAAGGAACTTCGAGACGATACAATCCTTGTTACGATTATGTTTGGAAATAATGAGGTAGGAACGATTCAGCCGATTAAAGAGATTGGACAGCTTCTGCAAAATCATCAAACTTATTTTCATACAGATGCTGTACAAGCGTTTGGCTTGACACACATTGACGTGAAAGAGCTTGGAATCGATTTGCTTTCGGTTTCGGGTCATAAAATAAATGGTCCTAAAGGAATAGGCTTTCTTTATTCACACAAAAACGTGGAACTTCAGCCTGGATTATATGGTGGAGAACAGGAAAGAAAGCGCCGAGCAGGTACAGAAAACGTCCCGGCCATTGTTGGTCTGGGGAAGGCTGTAGAAATTGCTCAAAAAGCCATTGAAGAGAAGAATTCTCACTACTCTCGTTTCAAGGTTTTACTGAAAGAGACCTTAGCCGGAGAAGGCATTGATTTTGAGGAGAACGGATCTCTTGAGCATGGATTGCCCCATGTGCTAAACTTAAGCTTTCCCGGCACGGATGTAGAATCCATGCTGGTGAATTTAGATATGTCAGGTATCGCTGTTTCAAGCGGTTCTGCTTGTACGGCTGGATCTATAGAGCCTTCACATGTATTGGTCGCGATGTTTGGCAAACAGTCAGTGAATTCAAGGAACTCCATCCGTTTCAGCTTTGGTCAGGGGAACACGGATGAGCAGATTGTCTGGACTGCCCATGAAGTCGCAAAGATCGTGAAGCGATTAACAACATAAAAAACTCGCCTGAAACGGGCGATTGAACGAATAAGGAGGTGTGGCGTTAGTGAAAAAAGAACCAAAGGATACGAGAGTGGTCGTTGGAATGTCTGGTGGGGTGGACTCTTCTGTGGCCGCATTATTATTAAAGCAACAAGGCTATGAAGTCATCGGGATTTTTATGAAAAACTGGGATGATACCGATGAAAATGGGGTTTGTACCGCAACAGAAGATTACAACGATGTGATTCGGGTATGTAACCAAATTGGTATTCCTTACTACGCTGTGAATTTTGAAAAACAATATTGGGATAAAGTGTTTACGTATTTCTTGGATGAATATAAAGCGGGAAGAACACCAAACCCGGACGTGATGTGTAATAAGGAAATCAAGTTCAAAGCATTCCTTGACCATGCATTGAAACTTGGTGCAGATTATTTGGCAACCGGCCACTATGCACAGGTTGAATACCGTGATGGAGAATACAAGATGCTCCGAGGTGTCGACAACAATAAGGATCAAACGTACTTCCTCAATCAGTTAGGGCAGGAGCAACTTGAAAAGGTGATGTTCCCACTAGGCGGCATCGATAAGAAAAAGGTTAGGGAAATTGCGAAGGAAGCGGGCCTTGCCACAGCTGCCAAGAAAGACAGTACGGGGATTTGCTTCATCGGTGAACGCAACTTCAAAGATTTCTTAAGCAATTACTTACCTGCCCAACCGGGAACGATGGAAACATTAGACGGTAAAGTGATGGGAAAACACGATGGATTGATGTACTATACGATTGGCCAACGTCATGGACTGGGTATAGGTGGAGCAGGTGAGCCGTGGTTCGCCATCGGTAAGGACCTTGAAAGAAACGTGCTCTATGTAGGTCAAAGCTTTGAGCATCCCGCCCTTTATTCAGATTCCATCCTCGCAACGGATGTTCACTGGACTTCAAATGGTGAGAAACCAGCTGAATTCGCCTGTACGGCCAAATTCCGTTACCGTCAGGATGATAACAAAGTAACGGTCATTCCTTTGGAAGATGGTAAGGTGAAAGTCATCTTTGACGAGCCTATACGTGCTGTTACACCAGGACAAGCCGTTGTTTTCTACAACGGTGATGAGTGTCTGGGTGGAGGAACGATCGATACCATTTATAAAGATGAGAAGAAACTTACGTATGTAGGTTAAGGCTGAACACAAAAAAGGACTGAGAAGAAGAGATGTATCACCTCTCTTCTCTCAGTCCTTTTTTCATCATTGATGTATAACAATATTGGGAGTGCCTTATGTTATACTAGTAACGATAAAGCATACATAAACCATACTACTATAGAGGTGTTTTAAATGGATAAGAATCTAAAAGGAATTGAGTTATTACAAGAAGGAAAAGTAGAAGAGGCTGTGAAGCTCTTTACAGAAACCATCGAAGAAAATCCTAAGGATCCTGTCGGATATATTAATTTCGGGAACGTATTAATGTCGGTTGGAGACAATGATAAGGCGAAGAAGTTTTTCGAACGGGCGATCTCGATCGACGAGAATGCAGGGGCAGCATACTATTCCCTGGGGAACCTGTACTTTAATGAAAATAACTTTGATGAAGCAAAGGATCAGTTTGAAAAGGCCGTTTCAAAGGGAATGGAGAATGCCGACGTTTACTTCATGCTTGGAGTAAGCCTGTTTCAATTAGAGCAGCCGAGACTCGCACTTCCTTACTTACAACGAAGCGTCGAGCTGAATGAAGATGACGTGGAGGCACGCTTCCAGTTAGGTCTATGTTTAGCGAAGGTTGAAGCATATGAAGAAGCGATTGCGCATTTGTCTCAAGTAGTGGAAGCAGATCCAACTCACGTAGATGCTTACTACAACTTAGGGGTTGCCTATGCAGGTCATAAGGATGATGCAGATACGGCACTGATGTATTTCAACAAAGCAATCGAAGTTCAACCAGATCATATGCTGGCGGGCTATGGCATCAAGATGATCGAAAAGCTGAAAAATGAACAAAGTGAATAGTTAGGAGGTTCACTGATTTGAGCCAGCAAGATTCTTTAAAGCTGTTTGGTGAGGAAGAAATCTATATAAAAGGAAGACACCTTGTCACGATTTTTCATAATGAGGAAAATCTCTATACCGTCGTCCGTATCCGGGTGGACGAAACGAATGATTCTTATGAAGACAAAGAAGCGGTCGTAACCGGGAATTTTCCCAAGATACATGAAGATGAAACTTATGTGTTTTACGGAAGATTTCAAGAACACCCAAAGTTTGGCATGCAGTTTCATGCGAAGCATTTCAAGAAAGAAATCCCACAAACCACACAAGGTGTCGTCCATTATTTATCAAGTGATTTATTTAAAGGGATCGGGAAGAAAACAGCTGAGAAGATAGTGGAGCATATCGGGGAAAACGCCATCACGAAAATACTCGAAAATCCAAGCCTCCTTGATGAAATCCCCAAACTTCCAAAGGAAAAGGCGAAAAGTATTTATGATACGCTTTCCGAGCATCAAGGCTTGGAGCGGGTCATGATCATGCTGAATGATCTGGGTTTTGGACCCCAAATTTCCATGAAGGTCTATCAAGCCTATAAAGAGCAGGCACTTGAGATCATTCAAAATAACCCCTATAAGCTCGTGGAAGATATTGAAGGGATCGGCTTTACACGGGCCGATGAGATTGGTTCTAAGATTGGTTTGACAGGCAGTCATCCCGACCGGATCAAAGCAGGCTGTTTATACACCCTTGAACAAACTTGTGTAAAGCAGGGCCATGTGTATCTCGAGGCAGAAGAACTCATTGTAACTGTGAAGGAGCTCCTTGAGAAAAGTCAGCCCGAAAAGGTCGATTACACTGAAATATCCAGTCAACTGGTTTCCTTGGAGGAAGAGGGAAAAGTCATTGGAGAAGGCACAAAGGTGTATGTTCCTTCTCTTTATTTCTCGGAAAAAGGGATCGTGACAAACATCGAAAAGATTTTGTCTCAAACCCAATATAAAGATCAATTTCCTCAATCCGAATTTCTTCTGTCACTTGGAGCATTAGAGGACCGACTGGGGGTTCAATACGCACCTTCCCAAAAAGAAGCCATCGAAACAGCGTTAATGTCTCCCATGCTTCTGTTAACGGGAGGACCCGGTACCGGTAAGACGACCGTCATTCAGGGGATTGTCGAGCTGTTTGCTGATCTCCATGGCTGTTCCCTGGATCCCAAGGATTACAAAGATGAACCCTTCCCTGTCTTACTGACAGCCCCGACTGGTCGAGCGGCGAAGAGAATGACAGAATCCACGGGCCTCCCTGCCATGACGATTCACCGTCTTTTAGGCTGGAACGGTCAAGAAGGATTTCAGAGCGATGAAGAACGGGCTATTGAAGGGAAGCTGTTAATTGTGGATGAAGTGTCCATGGTCGACACATGGCTTGCCCATCAATTATTGAAGGCCCTGCCTGAAGATATTCAAGTGATATTTGTCGGGGATGAGGATCAATTACCGTCTGTAGGTCCCGGCCAGGTACTGAAGGATCTATTGAAATCGGAAGTGGTGCCGACAGTCAGGTTAACGGATATTTATAGACAGGAAGAGGGCTCTTCCATTATTGAACTTGCCCACTATATGAAAAAGGGACAGGTTCCTCCAGATCTGACCAAACAGCAAAAGGATCGATCCTTCTTCCCGTGCAGAACCAATCAGATATCCGAAGTCGTTCAAAAAGTCGTTGAGAACGCGAAGAAAAAAGGGTACTCCCCAAAGGATATACAGGTCCTTGCTCCTATGTATCGAGGCCCTGCAGGTATCGATCGATTGAATGAACTCCTTCAGGAAATCTTCAATAGCAATGACGGTACCCGGAAAGAGATCGCCTTTGGAGATGTGAAATATCGTATCGGGGATAAGGTTCTTCAACTGGTCAATCAACCCGAAAACAATGTTTTCAATGGGGATATCGGTGAAATCGTCTCGATCTTTTATGCGAAGGAAAACACCGAGAAGCAAGATATGATCATCGTTTCATATGAAGGAAATGAAGTCACCTATACGAGGCAGGATCTCATGCAAATTACCCATGCATATTGTTGCTCGATCCATAAGTCACAAGGTAGTGAGTTTCCCATTGTGATTTTACCTGTCGTGAAAAGCTATTATCGGATGCTGAGAAGAAATCTTCTATACACTGCCATCACCAGGAGCAAGCAATTCCTCATTCTTTGCGGTGAGCTTGATGCTTTTAAGCTTGGAGTGGAGAGGGAAGATGATTTTCTCCGCAAAACATCTCTAAGCGAAAAACTGAACGGTATAACCGCTGGTGAAGAGAATACGGCACTTTCTCCTGTAGAAGGTTTACCCATTGAAGAATTCTTGCTGAATGAGGATCCAATGATTGGAATGGAAGGCATCAGCCCCTATGATTTCATGAAAGCATAAGGTCAACGAATGAATATTTCTCTAGTAGAAATTATTCATTCGTTGACCTTTTTCTATTGGTTTACTGTCTCGCCCACTGGTTTTGCACATCTTTCAAATAAGTGAATTTGTGTTCTAGATGAAGGTGGGAACATAACGAGGACCGTTCCTTTCCGCTCCAGGCACTTGCTTTCCGCGGGGAGGAAGTCAAGCCTCCTCGGGCTTTGCCCTGCGGGGTCTCGACCTTTCCTCTATCTCCCGCAGGAGTCAAGTGCCTTCCGCTGCAATCCACTCTGTGCTACTACCTTGTTTCTGCTTGTATGTATAGATAAACAAATTTTCTACGAAAGAGTACAAAAAAATGAGTGTTAACTCATAATTAGGAAAAGCATATTGAACTAACTTTCAAATGGGTCAGACAATTCATTTGGTCTATATTTGGTAGCAAATGTTTACTGCATAAATAGCTATATCTGTTCCTTGAATGACAAAAAATAGTTCGAAAATCACTCTTTTCTGTAGATAATCTTTTTTGCTCCGCGGTAAATAACCTTTAGTGAAGAGTAGTGGTCGATCTTCAATAGTGTACTGAAATTCTGTTTTCTATAGTTTGTTTTTGTCACTTTTAAATCTCTGTCAGGCGAATTTCTTATAGATGGTGAGGGGAACTGCGTAGACTCCTGCGGAAGTACGGGCGTGCCGAGACCCCGGAAGCGAAGCTGAGGAGGCTCGGCCGAACGTCCGCGGAAAGCGAAGCGGTTCCCCTCACCATCCAGCACACACTAATGGACAGAGCCTAAGCAGATCTTCAGTTTATAAATATAAGCAATCATTGCGATGAGCCTATTGATAACAATAATTGTTAACGTAAAAATAAATTAAGTTGACATATATTCAAGGAAAGGGATATCCTTATCTTGTAGAAAAAAGACAGATGGGGGAAGACAGATGAACAGAAAATTAAGGACAATCGATCTTACACTGGCAGGGATGTTTGTTGCTCTTATGGCGATAGGTGCCAACATCACCACATTCGTACCTTTTATGGTAGTGGGCGGTGTACCCATTACGTTACAAACGTTCTTCGCCATTTTAGCAGGAGCGATCCTTGGAAGCAGGGTCGGGGCGATTTCCATGACAGTGTACGCGCTGGTAGGATTAGTGGGTGTTCCTGTCTTTGCACGATTTGGAGCAGGGTTATCTTCTATTGTGAGTCCGACATTCGGATTTATCGTTTCGTTTATTTTCACAGCTTACATTACAGGTAAAATCGTAGAAAAACATAAAGGAATCAAGGTCTACATTTTCGCCGCACTAGTCGGGATGACTGTCAATTATGTGGTGGGAACGAACTGGATGTATGCTGCATACAAGCTATGGGCTGCAGCTCCTGAAGGGTTTACTTATAAACTTGCATGGGCCTGGATGGTGGTCCCTCTACCGAAGGATATCATATTAGCCGTGTGTGCTGGAATTATGGCTCATCGCCTGGAGAAATCGGTCTTATCAAAGAGTACATTTAAAAATATAAAAAGAGCGGCATAAAAGGGGAGGAATTTCACATGAAAACGTGGAAGGAACTGGCACTTGGAGTGATCGACGGAGAGGAAATCAAAAATGAAGAGGCTTTATCGATTTTACAAAGTCCGGATGATGAGCTTCTGGAATTATTGCATAGCGCTTACCTGATTCGAAAACATTATTATGGGAACAAAGTGAAATTGAATATGATCATCAATACGAAATCGGGTTTATGCCCTGAAAACTGCGGCTATTGTTCACAGTCCATTGTTTCAAATGCTCCGATTGAGAAATACCGCATGGTGGATAAAGAGACAATTCTAAAAGGAGCTGAAAATGCTCACCAGCTAAATGTGGGAACATATTGCATTGTGGCAAGTGGAAGGGGCCCGAGCAATCGTGAAGTCGATCATGTGGTTTCGGCAGTAAAGGAAATCAAAGAGCAGTATAACTTAAAAGTATGTGCGTGTTTAGGGTTATTAAAAGACGATCAGGCGAAACGGTTAAAGGAAGCAGGGGTGGACCGTTATAACCATAACATCAATACTTCAGAGAATCATCATGAAAACATCACCACTTCCCATACATATGAAGACAGGGTGAATACCGTTGAACAAGCGAAAGCACAAGGGATTTCTCCCTGTTCCGGAATCATTGTCGGCATGAAAGAGACATTGCAGGATGTGGTTGATATGTCCCGCAGTTTAAAGGTGCTTGATGCCGACTCCATTCCCGTGAACTTTTTACATGCTATAGATGGTACCCCTCTTGAAGGGACAAACGACCTCGATCCGAGATATTGTTTGAAGGTCCTTTGTTTAATGCGTTTCATCAACCCGACAAAAGAGATTCGAATTTCAGGTGGGCGGGAAGTGAATCTTCGCAGTTTACAACCACTGGGACTTTATCCGGCCAACTCGATTTTTGTTGGCGATTACTTAACGACAGCCGGCCAGGAAGGGACAGCCGATCACCAGATGCTTGAAGATCTTGGGTTTGAGGTTGATTATGTGAAGGAAGTAAGTGAGCAGGCAACATCATGAAAATTGAATAAATAAATTTAGGTGGGTGCTTTGGAAAAGGTTACTCCTTATGAAATCAAGAAAATATCCCACACTATATAAGAACGGTGATCTAACATCGTTTTTAGCGGATATTCTCATTGAACAAGTATAAAATGAGCTCTGATTGGTCATGATGGTAGGGAATACACACCAGGTTTGGTGTAATAGAGGTGAACCTTACCGATGAAGTGTCCAAATTGTCAGAGCAAAGATATCGGAAAGATCGGCATCAACCAATATTATTGTTGGGGTTGCTATATAGAGCTTTCCTTGTCAAAGGGAGTCATTCATACTCATCAAGTGGAAGAGGATGGATCACTGAGCTCCTTAGACGACTTGTTTGATGAGGAAGAACGCCGACTAAGCTAGGAAGAGGTGTCTTTCTTGAACAAAACATTTGCATCCATCGTTGGTTTTGGAGCAGGAATCGCTGCTTCTATCTATTCACAAAGATCCAATATGATGAACCAAAGACAAATGAAACGAATTCGTAAACAAGTAAAGAAACTTTTTTAACAGCTAAAAGGCTGACTTTCGGGTCAGTCTTTTTTTATGTTATACCTAAATGAATAAAATACCCTTCTATCTTCCAACAATATAGAAGAGAAGGGAGTGTTGATGATGGAAAAGAAACCCTATGCCAAATGGTTGTACCGACTTTCAATAGCTCTTATTCTTGCTATATTCCTATATATTCTCTACTTATTAAAGCCTGTATGGCATCCGGTCCTGGAAGTATTGTTCTTTTCGCTCCTTCCCTTTTTGATAGGGGGATTCATTGCCTATTTGCTTCATCCAATAGTAGAAAAAATCCATGAGGCGGGCATTCATAGAGGGATAGCGATCATGCTCATCTACATCCTTTTCTTCGGAGGATTAGGGTATGCGGTCTATAAGGGGACTCCAATCATCATACATCAGCTGAAAGATTTATCAGAGAATGCGCCACTTTTTACAAAACAATACCAGAGGTGGCTGGACTATGTGCAAAGCGAGACCTCCACTTGGCCTGACGGAATACAATCTCAATTAGAGGAAAGAATCGACGGGATCGAAGCCTGGTTGACGGGGCTTGTCGCAGTCGTTCTGGCCACTGTGATGAAGTTTATGAACAGCTTGCTGCTTGTTGCGATCATTCCCTTCGTATCCTTTTATTTATTAAAGGATATTACGAAAGTGAAAAAATTCCTGTGGCAGCTTACTCCTAAAAAATGGAGGGATAGCGCAATCTCTTTTTCAAGGGATGTGGATGAATCGCTGGGAGGCTATATCCGGGGACAGCTTTTAGTTTGTTTGATCATAGGGGGACTTTCAGCATTAACACTCTGGTTGATCGGTATGAAGTATCCCTTGATCCTCGGGTTGATCATTGGAGTAACCAATGTAATACCCTATTTCGGACCGATTATCGGAGCCGTTCCTGCTGCCATTGTGGCCAGTACGATTTCAGTCAATATGATGATATATGTCGTCATCATGGTCATAGTTCTCCAATTCTTTGAGGGGAATATCTTATCGCCCCTCATTGTCGGAAAAAGCCTACATATGCATCCACTGTTTATTATGGGTGCCCTTATCCTTGGTGGTGAGGTAGGGGGTGTGATCGGCATGATTGTTGCAGTACCTTTTTTAGCGGTGGTAAAAGTAGCGATATTACATGGACGAACCCATTTCATTCATGCAAATGGTGAAGATTGACTAGAAAAATAAGAATCAACATTGACAAATACAGTGAATATTTCTATAATCCAACATATACAAGTATTCGTATAAAATGAAAGCAATGAAGGATCGAGTACGTTATAGCCCATCTACCAGAGAGGAATCCCCCAGGCTGTAAGGGATTTTAGATGAAGGATAACCGAATGCTAATCCTGAGTGCAGGTAAAGCCTGCCGTCTATCCGCGTTAAGGTGTTTTGAGGGATGAATATAAGAAAAGCGGAAGGGCTTTCCTTTATTCATAACCAGGGTGGTACCGCGAGAAACAGCTCTCGTCCCTGTTTTAGGGATGAGGGCTTTTTTGTATTCTTTTTTAACCATACATATAAAGGAGGAAGCTTGAAATGAACAAATTAACAGGCGCAGAAATTCGTCAGAAGTTTTTAGATTTCTTTCAGGAAAAAGGACACGGGGTGGAACCAAGTGCATCATTGGTTCCGCATGAGGATCCGTCCCTTTTATGGATCAATAGTGGGGTAGCGACATTAAAGAAATATTTTGATGGACGTGTCATCCCTCAAAATCCAAGGATCGTGAATGCCCAAAAGTCGATTCGTACTAATGATATTGAAAATGTAGGGAAAACAGCACGCCATCACACGTTTTTCGAAATGCTTGGAAACTTCTCGATCGGAGAATATTTTAAAGTAGAAGCAATTGAATGGGCTTGGGAATTTTTGACTGACGCGAAATGGATCGGTTTTGATCCCGAAAAGCTTTCGGTTACCATTCACCCTGAAGATCATGAAGCATTTGACATCTGGAACAAAAAAGTAGGCGTACCAGCTGAACGAATCATCCGCATTGAAGGGAACTTCTGGGATATCGGGGAAGGTCCAAGTGGCCCGAATACAGAAATCTTCTACGATCGCGGGTCGGAATATGGGGACAATCCTGAAGACCCTGAATTATATCCGGGTGGGGAGAATGATCGTTACCTTGAGGTATGGAATCTCGTGTTCTCACAATTCAACCATAACCCTGACGGAACGTACACTCCACTCCCTAAGAAGAATATTGATACCGGTATGGGACTTGAACGTATGGCATGTGTGGTTCAGGAAGTACCTACAAACTTTGATACTGATTTATTTATGCCGATCATTTCTGCTACTGAAGAAATTTCCGGTAAGTCATACGGCAAGGACAGTGAAATCGACGTAGCGTTCAAGGTCATCGCTGATCATATCAGAACGGTTTCCTTTGCGATCGGTGACGGAGCTCTTCCATCCAATGAAGGCCGCGGCTATGTATTAAGAAGATTGCTTCGCCGTGCGGTTCGATTTGCGAAACAAATTGAAATCAACCGTCCATTCATGTATGAGTTGGTTCCGGTTGTTTCTGAAATCATGGTGGATTTCTATCCGGAAGTGAAGCAAAAAGCGGAATTCATCCAAAAAGTAGTGAAAAATGAAGAAGATCGCTTCCACGAAACATTGAACGAGGGGCTTGCTATTCTTTCTTCCATCATCAAGGTACAAAAATCTGCAGGTAACAAGATCGTTCCTGGTGAGGATGTCTTCCGTTTGTATGATACGTACGGATTCCCGGTTGAATTAACGGAAGAATATGCAGAAGAAGAGGGATTAACAGTTGATCATGATGGTTTTGAGAAAGAGATGGAAGCTCAGCGTGAAAGAGCGAGATCGGCTCGCCAGGATGTAGGAAGCATGCAGGTGCAGGGTGGAGTCCTTAGTGACATCACGGTAGAAAGTCGCTTTGTAGGGTATGATACCTTAGAAACGACTGCTACTATTCTTGAACTGTTGGTTGACAATGAGCGCCAACCGAAAGTTGATAAAGGACAGGAATGTCAATTCATCCTCGACCAGACACCTTTCTACGCAGAGAGCGGCGGACAAATCGGAGATAAAGGATACATTGAAGCTATGGGTGTGAAAGTTTTGGTGACAAACGTCAAGAAAGCGCCTAATGGCCAAAACCTCCACTCTGCCATCGTTGAAGAAGGTACAATAGAGCAACATGCACAGGTGCTTGCTAAAGTATCCCGTGAATCCAGAACAAGAGTCGAGAAAAATCACACAGCTACTCACATCCTTCATCAGGCATTGAAAGATGTTCTTGGAGATCATGTAAACCAGGCAGGTTCCTTAGTAGAACCAGATCGCCTCCGATTCGACTTCTCTCATTTCGGTTCTGTTTCCCAGGAAGAGATTGAGCGAATCGAAACCATCGTCAATGAGAAGGTCTGGAAGGCTATTTCAGTGAACACAGCCCTTAAATCATTATCAGAGGCAAAAGCGATGGGGGCGATGGCTCTATTCGGAGAAAAATACGGCGAAGAAGTCCGCGTCGTATCGATTGGAGAATATAGCTTAGAACTTTGTGGTGGCTGTCATGTATCGAACACGTCTGAAATCGGGTTATTTAAGATCCTTTCTGAAAGTGGAATCGGAGCAGGCACAAGAAGGATTGAAGCTGTTACAGCAGAGAATGCTTATAAAGTGTTGAATGATCAAGTTTCTCAACTGAAAGAAGTAGCAGGCAAACTTAAAGCGAACCCTAAAGAAGTCGTCAACCGGGTGGACTCTTTATTAGTAGAAATGAAAGAGCTTCAGAGAGAAAATGAATCATTATCCGCAAAGTTGTCTAACATAGAAGCAGGTAGCTTAACGGATCAAGTCAAAGTCATTGACGGGGTGAATGTTCTTTCCGCGAAAGTGGCTGCTGGAGATAGCAATGGATTACGTACAATGATGGATGATCTTAAACTGAAATTGGGCTCCGGGGTTATTGTGTTGGCAACAACTGGAGACGACAAAGTTACGATCATTGCAGGAGTTACGAAGGACTTAGTCGAAAAAGGATATCATGCTGGAAAACTTGTTAAAGAAGTGGCTTCACGCTGTGGTGGAGGAGGCGGTGGCCGTCCGGACATGGCTCAAGCCGGGGGTAAACACCCGGAAAAAGTAGAAGAAGCCCTGCAAATTGTAGAAGAATGGGTCAAATCCATTTAACTCCGTGTTAAAGTGGTGTACAATGTAGGTAACGATTAACAATTCGGTTGTCAAAAAGACAAGCCTAAAGAGAGGTGCTAAAAATGAGTTCTTTTGACAAAACGATGCGATTTGATTTTTCAGAGGAGCCGTTCGAACATGACGTGAAGGAAGTACTCCTGCAGGTTCATGATGCTCTTCAAGAAAAAGGATACAACCCGATCAATCAAATCGTAGGGTACTTATTATCTGGAGATCCTGCTTACATTCCTAGACATCAAGATGCCAGAAATATCATCCGCCGTTTAGAACGTGATGAGATCATCGAAGAATTAGTCAAATCGTATTTGAAACAGCACAAAGAGGGATAATACATGCGTGTAATGGGTTTAGACGTCGGCTCTAAGACAGTGGGAGTCGCAATTAGCGATGAGCTTGGTTGGACCGCTCAAGGAATTGAAACGATTAAGATCGACGAAGATCAAGGTGTGTTCCGGATCGACAGATTAAAGGAACTTGCCGAAGAGTACCAGGTGGATACAGTTGTAGTCGGATTGCCTAAAAACATGAACAACTCAATTGGTCCCCGGGGAGAAGCGTCTAAAGCTTATGGAGAATTAATTCAGCAAGAGTTATCCCTTCCCGTTAAGTACTGGGATGAACGACTGAGTACAATGGCTGCGGAACGAGTCCTTTTAGAAGCCGATGTAAGTAGGAAGAAACGTAAGAAAGTAATTGATAAAATGGCGGCAATGATGATCCTCCAAGGATATCTTGACAGCCAAAAATAATGAGGTGAATGTTCATGGAACACGGAGAAAAACAAATTACAGTAGTTGACGAACAAGGAAATGAACAATTATGCGAGGTTCTTTTCACGTTTGAATCAGATAAATTCAATAAATCATATGTCCTTTACTATCCACTGGGAGCAGATGAGAACGACGAAGAAGAAATTGAAATTCATGCTTCTGCATTCCTTCCTGGAGACGAAGGTCAAGAAGGCGAATTAAAGCCGATTGAAACTGAAGATGAGTGGGACATGATCGAAGAAATGTTAAACACTTTCTTAGACGAAGAAGAAGACGCAGAATAAGCAATAAGCTATAGTTTCATAAGAAACAGGGACCGCAAAAAGGGACAAAAAATTCACCTTTTTGCAGGTCCCTGTTTCACTTTGTGCAAAATATTGTATAATAGTGGAGATGATGTCGAATTACCTTTAACGGATATCCCGCTTTTTTGCTCGAAAGGGGGAAATATAGCTTTGGAAAAGAACAAAAATATAAAAGAGACACTTATGAAAAAATTGCTGGAAAGACAAGAGGAGGCAAAGGTCATTAGAAAAATAGTAGGACTTGTCATTCTTTGTCTTGTCATCATTATTGGAGGAACGGCCATTGGTGGGTACCTTTACGTGAATTCAGCATTAAAACCCGTCGATCCGGACAATACGAAACCAGTGAAAGTCGAAATACCTATAGGCTCTGGAGTGACATCCATCGGGAACATTCTGGAGGATGAAGGAATCGTTAAGAATTCTACAATTTTTAAATACTATGTGAAATTTAACAATGAATCCGGTTTTCAAGCAGGTTCTTATGACTTGACACCTTCCATGACATTAAATGAAATTGTTAATAGCTTAAAAACAGGTAAGGTAATGAGAAAAGCAGAATTTAAGATTACCATACCTGAGGGACTGCAATTAGATCAAATCGCTGAGCTTATTGCTGATAAGTCGCCATACAAAAAAGAAGAAATTGTAGATAAATTAAATGATAAGAAATGGCTCGAGCAATTAAAACAGGAATATCCGGCATTGATAACTGATGAAATATTAAATAAAGAAATCAAACGTCCTTTGGAAGGATATCTATATCCTGCGACGTACCCTTTCTATGAGAAAAAGCCTTCTTTAGAAGCGATTTTAACGAAGATGATTGCACAAACGAACGAAGTACTCGCTCAATATGAAGGAGCGATGGCAGATAGGGAATACACGGCCCATGAGCTTCTTACGTTATCTTCCCTCATTGAAGAAGAAGCAACAGAAAAAGCAGACAGAGGAAAAATCTCAAGTGTCTTCTATAATCGTATTGAGGAAGGTATGCCTCTTCAAACCGATCCGACAGTGCTTTATGCATTAGGTAAACATAAAAAAAGAACCGTCTACAAAGATCTTGAAGTGGATTCACCTTATAACACTTATAAAGTGAAGGGTTTACCGCCAGGTCCGATCGCGAATGCAGGGGTGTCTTCGATTGAAGCGGCTTTGGAACCGGAGGATACAGAGTATTACTATTTCCTGGCTTCTGCCAATGGATCCGTCTATTATTCTGAAACATTAGAAGAACATAACGAGAAAAAGGCGAAGTACATTACAAACAAAGAAGAATAACGCGGTTAGAAGAGGAAAGAAATATTCGCTTTCCTCTTCTCTATGTGATAAAATAGTACAAGTTATTTTTATATACGGGCGATATCTTTATGAAGATGTGTGTGAAGTAGAAAGCTCATTGTAGCTTTCTTCTTTTCATGTTGTCTGAGAATGGATCGTTACCCGGGACCACTTATGAACATGATCGTGAGGCTTATTTATGAATGAACAGGTTATTCACTATATAGAATCAATCGTGAAAGAACGTCCCCCGTTACTTGCTGAGATGGAGCAATATGCAGAAGCTCATAACGTTCCGATTATGGAGCTGGTAGGGATTGAAGCATTGCTGGGGATGTTACGTATACAACAACCGAAACGTATCTTGGAAATTGGGACTGCCATTGGATATTCCGCTCTCAGAATGGCGGAGGCTCTTCCTAACTCGACAATCGTTACACTTGAACGTGACGAAGAAAGGTTTGATGCAGCGCAGGGCTTTCTCTCCCGTTCTGAGATGGGAAAGAGGGTCGTAACTTTATTCGGTGATGCCTTGGAGCTCGGCGAAGAAGTCGAAAAGCACGGTCCTTTTGATGCCATATTTATAGATGCCGCCAAGGGACAATACCTTAAATTCTTTGAACTATACTCAGAAATGCTTTCAGAGGAAGGGGTCGTCTACTCGGATAATGTCTTGTTCAAGGGACTTGTCGCCCAAGAAGAGGTAGAACAGAAAAGAATCCGGAACATGGTCAAAAAATTAAGGAATTATAACGAGTGGCTCATGAGTCATGGGCAATTTGATACGAGTATTTTACCCGTTGGAGACGGCATTGCCATCAGTAAAAAAAGAGGTGATCGCTCATGAAAAAACCAGAATTACTTGTGACCCCTGTCTCTGTTTCTGATATTGAACCGTTAGCGTTGGCGGGAGCGGATGCGTTTATGATTGGCGAGCAAAGATATGGCTTAAGGCTTGCTGGCGAGTTTTCAAGAGAAGATGTAGCAGAAACGATCAAAGTGGCACACAAACACGGTAAAAAAGTGTATATAGCCATGAACGCCCTTTTCCATAATGATAAAATATCTGAACTTGACGACTATATTGCATTTCTTCAAGAAGCCGGCGCGGATGCGATTGTGTTCGGGGATCCTGCTGTGTTGATGGCTGCCCGAGAAGTGGCACCGGATATGTCTCTTCATTGGAACACGGAAACGACCGCCACCAATTGGTATACATGTAATTATTGGGGCAGAAAAGGGGCGAAACGCGCTGTTCTGGCCAGGGAGTTAAGCATGGATACCATTGTGGAGATGAAAGAGAATGCAGAAGTAGAAATCGAGGTCCAGGTCCACGGAATGACCTGCATGTTTCAATCAAAACGCTCTTTACTTGGAAACTATTTTGAGTATAGAGGAAAGGCGATGGAGATTGAAAACCGTAAAGAACAACGTAATATGTTCCTGCACGATGAAGAACGTCATAATAAATACCCAATCTATGAAGATGAGAATGGCACTCATATTATGAGTCCGAATGATATGTGTATTGTCGATGAACTGGGTGAGATGATCGAGGCAGGCATTGATTCCTTCAAAATCGATGGTGTCCTGAAATCATCAGAATATATACTTGGGGTGACGAAACTATATCGAAAAGCCATTGATCTATGTATAGAAGACGAAGATCAATATGACGAGCAAAAAGACGGATTTTTGGAAGAAGCGAAAAGCTTGCAACCAGAAAATCGTCCATTGGATACTGGATTTTTCTTTAAAGAAACAGTGTATTAAGAACGAAATGAAGATTGATTAGAACGGAGGAGTTACGATGGCCACGGTTGTAAAAAAACCAATATCCAAGATTGTAGATGGAAGACGTGTCATTGTGAAGAAACCTGAGTTACTGGCTCCTGCCGGTAATCTGGAGAAATTGAAGATAGCTGTCCATTACGGTGCAGATGCAGTTTATATTGGCGGACAGGAATATGGTCTGCGCTCAAACGCCGGGAATTTCACCTTCGAACAAATGAAAGAGGGCGTGGATTTTGCGAGAGGTTATGGAGCAAAGATTTATGTAACAACCAACATCTATGCCCATAATGAGAATATGGATGGCCTGGAAGACTACTTACGTGGGCTTCAGGAGGCGGGAGTCGCGGGGATTATTGTCGCTGATCCACTCATCATAGAAACATGCAGAAGAGTCGCACCAAATGTGGAAGTGCATTTAAGCACCCAGCAGTCCCTTTCAAACTGGAAAGCAGTCCAGTTCTGGAAGGAAGAAGGACTTGATCGAGTGGTATTGGCACGTGAAGCAAGCGGCGACGAAATCCGTGAAATGAAAGAAAAGATAGATATTGAAATCGAGACCTTTATCCATGGTGCCATGTGTATTGCCTATTCCGGCAGATGTACTTTAAGTAACCATATGACGGCCCGTGACTCAAATCGTGGCGGTTGCTGTCAATCATGCCGTTGGGATTACGATTTATATGAAGTCGACGGAGAAAATGAAAATCCTCTTTACGGCGATGGTGATGCACCATTTGCCATGAGCCCTAAAGATTTAAAGCTGGTTGAATCGATACCGAGAATGATTGAATTGGGCATTGACAGCTTAAAAATCGAGGGACGCATGAAATCCATTCACTACGTAGCCACTGTCGTAAGTGTATACCGTAAAGTGATTGACGAGTACTGTAAAGATCCCGATAACTTTACGATTCAAGAAGAATGGCTGAAAGAGCTAGATAAATGTGCAAATCGTGAAACAGCTCCAGCGTTTTTTGAGGGAGTTCCAGGCTTCAAGGAGCAAATGTTTGGAGTTCATAATAAGAAAAACACAAATTATGAATTTGTCGGACTTGTGCTAGATTACGACGTAGAAACTCAAATCGTCACTCTGCAACAGAGAAACTATTTTAAAATAGGACAGGAAGTAGAATTTTTCGGTCCTGAAATCTCCAACTTTACACAAGTTGTCGAGAAGATGTGGGATGAAAAAGGAAATGAGCTTGATGTTGCACGTCACCCATTACAAATTGTGAAATTCAAGGTTCATCAGAGAGTATATCCTGATAACATGATGCGAAAGGAGAACACCTAATACTTATGAAGCATAAACCCGTTGTGATTGGTGTAGCAGGAGGATCCGGCTCAGGTAAAACAAGTGTTACCAAAGCCATATATGAACAATTTCAAGGTCATTCGATTTTAATGCTGCAGCAGGATTATTATTATAAAGATCAATCGAATCTACCTTTTGAGGAACGTCTTAAAACGAATTATGATCATCCATTGGCATTTGATAATGATTTATTAATTCAACATTTGAACGGTCTAATTGATCATCAGCCCGTAAATAAACCGGTCTATGATTATAAAATGCACACCCGTTCAGAGGATACCATTCTCGTTGAACCGAAAGATGTTATTATTTTAGAAGGAATTTTAGTATTAGAAGATGAAAGATTGCGTAACTTAATGGATATTAAGCTATATGTAGATACAGATGCCGATCTTCGCATCATCAGAAGAATGCTTCGCGATATTAAAGAGCGCGGCCGTTCTATCGATTCAGTCATCGATCAATACATCACAGTCGTTCGTCCTATGCATAATCAATTCATTGAACCAACAAAGCGATATGCTGATGTGATCATTCCTGAAGGCGGGCATAATCACGTGGCAATCGATTTAATGGTAACAAAAATTCAAACAATTCTTGAACAAAAGTCATTTTTGTAATACGATAGCATAGATAAAGACATATAGGTAGATTTTACATTTTCCCACATTGTAAAGAAGCAGGGAATGGAGAGAGAATGAATTCTCTCTCCATTCCCTACCTTTACATAACCTGCAAATGAACATTTACATAAAGAGTATGGGGAAACTCTTAGATAGAAAAGGAGTGAAGAGGGTCATGAGTACAGATAAAGTATTTCCGATGACAGCAGAAGGTAAAGAGAAGTTAGAAAAAGAATTGGAGAATTTGAAAACGGTTAAACGTAAAGAAGTTGTTGAGCGCATTAAAATCGCCCGCAGCTTTGGAGATTTATCCGAGAACTCAGAGTACGACGCAGCGAAAGATGAACAAGCATTTGTTGAAGGTCGTATTTCTACATTAGAAAACATGATTCGCAATGCGAAAATCATTCAAGAAGATGATATGAACTCAGATACAGTACAATTAGGTAAAAAAGTAACGTTCGTTGAACTGCCGGACGGAGACAAAGAAACATACACAATCGTTGGAAGTGCAGAAGCGGATCCATTTGAGGGGAAAATTTCAAATGATTCACCAATCGCGAAAAGCCTTCTAGGTCATAAAGTAGGGGCGAAGGTAAGCGTTCAAACTCCAGGTGGAGAAATGAATGTGAAGATTGTTGAAGTAAGCTGATCATGTAGAAGGGACTCATTAGGAGTCTCTTCTTTTTTATGCATTGAAAAAGATTATTTCATCCGAAACTCGTCAACAATGGGGACGAGGTGACAAAATGAAACGAAAACGAATCAGGTTACTCAGTATCTTTTTATTACTTGCTCTTTTTGCGCTATCAGCCAGACTTATGCAATTGCAATTATTTCAAACAGAATCCTATTCGAAACATCAAATCAATCTTCTTGAAGAAAGTGTCTCTCAACGAACGCAGCAATTGGTGATCGATGAAGGCCGGGGAGAATTTCTCGATCGGAACGGGGAACCACTTACGTATACGGAGAAAAATGTTCTTGTTCTTTTTCCTTTCTTGAAAAAAATGGACTGGCCTGCAGAAAAAGTGGCAGATGTTCTCCATGTACCACCTGAAACAATCCTATCAAAGCTTGCGGAAGCGAAAGGACCGATCATCTTTGGCGGAAAAGAACCCTTACAGCTGACGGAAGGTCAAATGAGTGACATTAATGCCCTTGAAATACAGGGAGTGTTTGCACTCACTAAGAAGTTCAAAAGCACCGAAGTCCCTGCTTCTCAGTTGATCGGCGTAACAGGAGAAAATACAGAGGTGTTTCATGAGCGTTATCCGGATAAAGTAAAAGGAGCGAACCAGAAAATTGGCGTGTCCGGCCTTCAAGAAAGCTTTGACGAGTGGCTGGTCGCTGAAGAAGAAGCAAAGCTGATCTATCATGTGGATGCCATCGGAGGTCCGCTCTTTGGTGTAGACGTGAAATATCTGGCCCCCGCCAATCCCTTCTACCCTCTTAATGTGAAAACGACAATCGATGCCGGGATGCAGAAAGCATTGGAAGAAGTCGCCGATACGTATAACATTCAAAAGGGAGGATTGCTGCTCCTTGATATTGAAAAAAGTGAAATCGTTGCAAGTGTTTCAAGACCTTCCATGAAAAGCCGTGACCCGTTTAGTGGAGGGGCAACGAATTACATGCTGAAAGCGTTGATCCCCGGTTCCGTGTTTAAGACCGTTGTCGCCGCTGCAGCCATGGACGAAGGGATTGTGGATGAAAGCAGGCTGTTTGCTTGTGATGAAGATATTCTAGGCGGTCCTGCAGAAAAACCCCACGGAAACATTAATATCAAGACAAGTATCGCGGTCAGCTGTAACCGGACGTTTGCGGATCTGGCGAATGAACTAACGGAGAAAGATGCCAATCTTCTTGATGAATATGCTGAAAAGATCGGCTTGCTTGGAGACATTGCCTGGAAAGGGAACGTCTTTCATTATGAAAGCTTTCCTCAGCTTCAGGTGAGTGAAGGAAGGATTTTCGCGAATGAAGAACACAGAAAAGAACCAAAACTTGTTTCCCAAACAGGCATTGGACAACAAGAAGTTCGTGTCACCCCCCTTGGTATGGCCAATATGATGGCCACCATCGCAAGGGGAGGGGGAAAATATCAGGTTAGTGCCGTATCCGCAGTCGAGTACCAAAACGGAACGAAGATGTTTTCTTTCCCCAAACAGGAGGCTGAGGGTGAAACGATCACTCCATTTACGGCCATGAAGCTTCAGCAGTATTTAAGGGGAGTGGTGAACTCCCCTGAAGGAACAGCTCCATACCTGCAAACGGCTGCCTACACGATTGCCGGCAAAACGGGAACGGCCCAGACAGGGAATTATCGGGGAGAAGAAACGAAGGAAAATGAATTGTACAATAAATGGTTTGCAGGATATTTTCCCTTTGAAAATCCCAAATACTCCCTCGTTGCCGTCAACATGGATGTAAAGATCGATGAGGGAGGGATCTATCCGATTTTCAAAGATAGCGTAGATGCCATATATAATCTTGAGAATAATTAGCCCTGATGTACAATGGTCCTGCGACCTTTTTCCCTTTCTTATGAAAGTAATTAAAGCCAACTGAGATGGATAATGTTTCGCTTTATTCTTTTCCTCTAATCATGTTAAAATGTTTAGGATAATAGGGAGGGAACGTAATGGCGAAATACCAATCTCGATTAGATAAACGATCCAAGAAGAATTCTAATAAAATATTGAACATAATGATTGCAGTCGTACTTTTATTGATTGTCGTTGTCGGAGCAACAATAGTGATGGGAGGCGGCGATGAGAAGGCATCTTCCGGCGTTGCTGATACAGAATCTAAAGGCTCTAGCAATAAGAATGCTGAAAAAGACGATAAATCTGTTTCTTTAGATGAGGATAAAAAATCTGAGGAAAAAGATAATGGAGAAAATAAGGACGAAGAAAAGAAAAACGATGAAGAAAAGCAAAAAGACAAAGCTTCTGATGAAGAGGATACTGTCGCATTAGAGGGTGAAGAACAAAGCGAATTAAAAGTGGAAGATAGTGACGAACCCAATGTGAAGAAAACGATGGTGCACCCTAACTGGAAGCCGATCGGAACAGAGCAAACCGGTGAACACGTGTCTGTATATGATGAAGGCACCGTAGACTGGCAGGAAAAAATCAAGGCTACTTCTTATGCAACAGGCATTCCCGAAGAAAACATGACCGTTTGGTGGATGGAAGGGAATGGCGGTCCTCAGAAGTCCATGGCCACCGTGACGGCTAAAGATACAAAGACGCCTTACAGGGTATATCTACAATGGGTGGACGGTAAAGGATGGCAGCCTACCAAAGTGCAGGAATTAGTGGAAAATGATAAAGATTAATATATGATGAAAAAGGCTCTTCCCATTGGGAGAGCCTTTTTTGAATCATTTTTTCACTTTAAAATGAACAGCTGCACTATACAATCTTCTGCCAGTTTCATCAATGGAAACGGCATGATTTACATGATGGACGCTCAGCATGATCGCTTTATTATGCTGGATTTGTTCATCTACCTTCTTTTCCAACGTTCGTAAGCTATCTGCTTCAAAAAACTCCACTTTATCTTCTATTAAGTCAAATGAAATATTCATATGTTTATCCTCCTCTATTACTGTGAACTCCTTACAGACAGGATATCCCCCCCTTATTTTAGAGTCGGAAAAAGGATTTTACAATTATTATTTGTTGAATTCATTCAAAGAATATGATAATTTAATAACAGTTTTATTTTTAATTCATAGTATGTTTATAGGGATTATAAACTTAATGTAGCTGAGGTGCTTAACCATGGGTAGAGAATTTTTGGATTTGTTCCAGGATTGGGCAGATTCTTATGACGATACAGTAACGGGGAAAGATGTTGAATATCAAGCTGTTTTCGAGCACTATGAATCCATTCTTGACGAAGTGGTTTCCCGGTCAAAGGGAAGGGTCGTTGAATTTGGGCCGGGGACAGGAAACTTGACCAGGAGATTATTGGACGGAGGACTTGAAGTGGTTCCTTTTGAACCTTCCCCTGAAATGAGAGCCATTGGGATGCAGAAGCTTGGAAAAGAGGTAACGTTCATGGATGGAGATTTTCTCGACTTTTCTTTAGAGGGAACGGCAGATTCCATCGTGAGCTCCTATGCATTTCATCACTTAACAGATGAAGAAAAGGGAAAAGCTTTTCGCATATATGGAAAGCTCCTAGCACATGGTGGTAAAATAGTATTTGCCGATACGATGTTTGAAACGGATCAGCACTATCAAGCCGCCATATCCCAAGCAGTCAAAAAAGAGTATTACAACCTTGCTGAAGATTTAAAACGGGAATATTACACTACCTTGGGTGTTCTAAGGGAATTATTGGACCAGAATGGGTTTTCAGTCACATTTAAGCAAGTTAATACCTTTGTGTGGATTATGGAGGCGACTAAACAGTAGAAAGAGGTTTTAGTAATGAAAATCGCCATCATTGGAGCAATGGAAGAAGAAGTAGCCTTACTTAGAGAAAATATTTTAAACCCGACAGTGGAAACAATCGCAGGGTGTGAATATACAAGTGGAATGATGAAAGACAAAGAAGTGATCTTACTTCGCTCAGGAATCGGCAAGGTGAATGCAGCGATGTCAACAGCCGTTCTTCTGCAACATTTTAAACCGGATTGCATCATCAATACAGGATCAGCCGGAGGATTCGATCCTTCGCTAGATGTCGGTGATGTTGTCATCTCAACAGAAGTAAGGCATCATGATGTGGATGTGACGGCTTTTGGATATGAATACGGACAGGTACCACAGCTTCCTGCCGCATTTACAGCAGACAAGAAATTAATGCAGACAGCCATTGATAGCGTGAAGGAACTTGGAGATGCACAAGTGGTGTCAGGATTGATCGCCACGGGAGATTCATTTATGAATGATCCTAAGCGTGTAGAAGCGATCCGTGACAAATTCATCGGTTTACAAGCAGTTGAAATGGAAGCAGCCGCCATTGCGCAAGTGGCTCATCAATTCAACGTACCATTTGTCATCATCCGATCTCTTTCTGATATTGCCGGCAAGGAATCAGATGTTTCCTTCGAACAATATTTAGAAAAGGCAGCCCTCCACTCTGCCAAAATGGTTATGAGCATTGTAAAGTCTGTATAATACGAGAAAAATAAAGCTGACCCGGGTACCAACTTTCTCATTAAAACATATGGAACAGGGGTGTTCAGGAGAGCCCTCCAATCGTATGCACTTGGGGACAGGAGAGGTGCATGGAGTCAGCTTTTCTTATGAAGGGGGACTGAATACATGGACGTGTATAATAGCGTACATGACCTGATTGGGAATACACCGATTGTCGAGCTTACAAACTTCCCATTAAAGAAGGGAGTTCGCCTCTTTGCTAAGCTGGAATTCTTCAATCCTGGAGGTAGTGTGAAAGATCGTCTGGGCAGGGAATTATTAGAAGATGCCATCCGTAACGGTAAAATAGAACCGGGAGGCACTTTCATCGAACCGACTGCAGGGAACACGGGGATCGGCCTGGCTCTTGCAGCTGTGAATTCAGGATACAACGTCATGTTTTGCGTACCCGAAAAATTCAGCATAGAAAAGCAGGAGCTTATGAAAGCATTAGGTGCCAAAATCATTCATACCCCAACCGAGGAAGGAATGAAGGGGGCCATTTCAAAAGCAAATGAACTGGTAAAGGAAATCCCGAACTCTTATTCTCCGCAGCAATTTGGGAATTCGGCCAATCCTGAGACGTATTACAAAACGTTGGGACCTGAACTATGGAATCAGATGGATGGCAACATTCAAACATTTGTTGCGGGTGCAGGGACAGGGGGTACCTTCATGGGGACTGCTCAGTACTTGAAGGAAAGAAATAAGGACATCAAAACAGTCATTGTTGAACCTGAAGGCTCCATCTTGAACGGTGGAACATCAGGACCTCATAAAACAGAGGGGATCGGCATGGAATTCTTACCTCACTATATGGATCCAAGCTATTTTAACAGCATCCATACTGTGACGGACGACAATGCCTTTAAACGAGTAAAAGAGCTTGCGCTGCTGGAAGGCTTGCTGGTCGGAAGTTCTTCTGGTGCAGTGCTGCATGCTGCATTACAGGAAGCGGATGAAGCTGAGCCGGGAAGCCATATCGTCACGATTTTCCCGGACTCGAGTGAGCGCTATCTAAGTAAGAAAATATATGAAGGAGGACTCTAATCATGAAGAAGAAAACACAACTAATTCACGGCGGTATTCCTACAGATCCTCAAACAGGTGCTGTATCAACTCCCATCTATCAGGTGAGTACGTATAAGCAGGATGAAGTAGGAAAGCATAAAGGGTTTGAATATTCACGTTCAGGGAACCCGACTAGACATGCACTTGAAGAGTTGATTAAAGATCTGGAAGGAGGAGAAAAAGGCTTTGCATTCGGATCGGGAATGGCAGGTATTACGGCAGTTATGATGATGTTCAATAGCGGAGATCATATAGTCATGACGGACGACGTGTATGGTGGAACGTATCGTGTCATGACCAAGGTCTTAAACCGCATCGGCATCGAATCCACTTTCGTTGATTCAAGTGATATCGGCAATATTGAACGTGCTATTCAGCCGAATACAAAGGCTGTCTACATTGAAACACCAACGAATCCACTGCTGAAAATTACCGATATCGAGGCAGCGGCTTCTTTGGCCAAGAAGCACAATCTATTGACGATCGTGGATAATACGTTCAGCACGCCATACTGGCAAAACCCAATCAGCCTGGGAGCAGACATCGTTCTCCACAGTGCAACGAAATACATCGGTGGACACAGTGACGTGGTGGCAGGACTGGTCGTTGTGAATTCCGAAGAACTTGCTGAAGAATTATTCTTTGTACAGAATTCAACGGGCGGGGTTCTTGGACCGCAGGATTCATGGTTACTGATTCGAGGCATTAAAACCTTAGGGCTGAGAATGGAAGAGCATGAAGAAAACACGAAGAAAATAGTCGAGTATCTTACATCACACCCGAAAGTATCAAAGGTATACTATCCAGGATTAGAAACTCATCCCAACCATGACATTGCCAAGAAACAGGCATCCGGCTTTGGGGGAATGGTTTCCTTTGATGTAGGTAGTGAAGAAAATGCAGATCGTCTGCTCACGAACACAAAATACTTCACGTTGGCAGAAAGTCTTGGCGCGGTAGAAAGTTTAATATCAGTACCTGCCCGCATGACTCACGCGTCCATTCCGGCGGATCGACGAAATGAGTTAGGGATCACCGACGGGTTGGTACGTATCTCTGTCGGTCTTGAAGACGTAGAGGACCTGATTGAAGATATTGAAAATGCCCTTTCCAAGTAATTCGTCTACTGGCAGAACTGGTATCAATTACATGGCAGCTGACATGGGTCAGTATGTTACCATAGAATGAGAGTTTACTAGTTCTAAAGTAGGTGAATGCACATGAAGAACGCAAAAAAAAGAACCATTCAACAAAAGATGAACGACTTCAAACGATTTGGTTTTACGTTACTTGCACTTAGTGTCTTTATGTATTTAGGGGTAATTATTCCAACAGAAACCGTCACACCAAGTAAAACCATGACCCTCATGACAGGGACCGTTGTTTTACTCGGATTGTCACTCATATTTTTTACAAAAGCGATCAAATATAAAAAAGATATGCAATCTATAGATGAATAGATCATGGAAAGCGGGTTCTCATTGAGGACCCGTTTTTTTTCGTTTGGTTCAACCCTGCTTCAAAACCGACTTAGATGTTTATGTGGAAATTTGTAGAAAAAATAATGAGGAAAGTGGTTTACTTTACTGTGAAAATTGGATATACTAACCAATGTAAGAAGAAAATCACAAGAGGGAGGTCGAAGAAAATGTTCGTGCTTATTGGAAAAAAAGACACAACTTCATATTGTTTTCATCATTCGACCACTTGTGGGATGTTTTACGTTTAATTTTAAATCCATTAAATGATAGCCACAGGGAGAATGTAGGTTCCTGTGGCTTTTTTGTGCCACAAGGATCGGTCTCTTTGTGGCTTTTTAGTATGCCTTGAAGCTTTGGGGCACTTTGAAAGGGGTGATACGTATGACACTTAATCTTTTATTTATTACGGTAACGTTCAATAAGAAACAAGAAACGTTTGAAGAAGCGACTCACAATGAAACGGTTTCAAAATCCTATGAAGAAACGAAAACCAAGAGCCAATACATGTCGCAATTGTTCTAATGATATCTAAATAATGGAGAGGAGAATGAAATATGATTTATGTACAGGAGAAAATGCTTAATGCGCTATGGGTAGAGAAGGATACTGCCTAACGAAACAAAAGGTGGGTGGAACGATGTTTTTAAATATTGTTTTTTGGTCGGCTTTCTTCCATAAAAAGAAGAAGCAGGATAAGAAATAGAATGAGTGAGGAGGATGCCTTTTTGGATGGTGTCCTCCTCATTTTTTATTGGGGTTTACGAGGGCTTAGGGCAGACACAGGTCTGTCAATCTTTAGTAATAAGTTGTTCACGGATGAGAGGGGAATATCCGGCTTTTCATGATACATTAATAGTAAGAAGAGCAGGTAGTAATGACTGCTGAAGAGGGAGTGTGATTACGGTGTTTTCAATGATAATGGGTCTTGTCGTAACATCTGTGATTGGTCTGATTATTGCCGCTGAAGTCAGTGTAGAATAAAAAATGAAAAAAGCGATCCGAGTCTGGATCGCTTTCATGATTTATTCCGCTTTTCTTTTTCCTCACGATAAAATTCATGAAACATTTTCATGAGTGCCCTTTTCTCGATTCGTGAAACATAGCTTCTTGAGATTCCTAATTCTTTGGCAATTTCCCGTTGTGTCTTTTCCTCTTTTAAGTCTAATCCGAATCGACCGACGATCACTTCTTTTTCCCTCTCGTCCAGCACACAAATGTATTTTCTTACCTTTTCAAGTTCCATGCTTAATTGAATCGTATCGATGACATCATCACTCTCAGACTTTAAGATATCAATTAAGCTGATTTCGTTTCCTTCTTTATCTTGACCGATAGGATCGTGAAGAGAGACATCTTTTTTCGTCTTTTTGAGTGCACGAAGGTGCATAAGTATTTCATTCTCGATACATCTTGCCGCATAGGTAGCAAGCTTTGTACCTTTTCCTTCTGAATAACTTTCAATTGCTTTAATCAATCCGATGGTCCCGATGGAAATTAGATCTTCTGGATCTTCGCCTGTGTTTTCGAATTTCTTAACGATGTGAGCAACCAATCGCAGATTATGTTCAATGAGCATATTACGGGCATGCTCATCTCCTTCTGCCATCAGCCTTAAATATTTTCGTTCATCTGCTGCAGATAGAGGTTGAGGGAATGCATTGTTCTTTACGTAAGAAACGAGGAAAATTAACTCTTTAAAGAAATACCCCAGTGCCGTTAGAACTCCAGACATATTCACACCTCCATGAGGACTTAAGCCTATACTCATTCATATGTTACGAAAGGGATGTCCTTGCATGTCCTTCAGAAAGTAATCAGAGAAAACGCAAACTTTCTTTCGGGAGGATGCGGGTAAGAAAGTTGGAATCTGCCTATACGCTATTTCCTTATGAACATATACTAGTAGTAAAAGTAGGTGAGGAGGTATTGCAATGCCGTATGGATACCCTTGTTATGGACCAGTCTATCCAGGTTATTATGGTGGTGGCGGATTCTACTTCGCTCTAGTCGTTGTATTACTAATCTTACTTTTCCTATTTGGTGGATGGTGGTACTACAATAACTGTTAGCCTGACCACATTAATAACCTGAGAGAGCCCTGTTCACAAGGTGAACAGGGCTCTCTTATACCTCTTACATCTTCTTCAATGTAAAAGGGCTTATCATTAATACAGCTAGAGTGATTGTCATACATAAAATCAGTACACCTGAAACAAACGGGATAGCCAGGTAGCACAGGGTCAGTAAACATCCGGCTACGGTGATCGGCAATCCCGTAAAGTAGCCATCGTTTTCTGAAATATTGAAGCGGGCTAACCGAAAAGCGCCACACCCTATATAGAATATGGTGAAAAACATTCCGGGAAAGTCATACTGATTAAGAACGGATATATACAGGAGCAAGGCAGGAGCTATACCGAATGATATGATATCACTCATGGAATCCAGCTGTTTCCCTAACTCTGACTCAATGTTCATTTTCCTCGCAACCATTCCATCGAAGCGGTCCGTTAAGGCAGCAATGAAAATCAATAACAAGCTTAGGTTTAATTGATTATGAAGTATTGAAATAATAGCAAATCCACCTAATGATAAGTTGGACAAAGTAATGAGGTTGGCCGTTTGACTTTTAAGCTTTTTAAATGTTTGATCGACGACTTCGGAGAGAAACAATCATCACTCACTCCCTTTGAATAAGTTTGTTCACTACTGAACATGTCTTTTGGCTAGCATATTCGATTTACATACATTTGGACCGGCAATAACAATAAATGTTAAATTCCACAGTGAAAAAAGATTCTTATAAATATAGTATATAATAATATTTTATTATATACTTATTAAACTGTTAAAGTTAATCGTTTTTTAGAAATTTGTGAGGGATATTAATGAAGCAATCCATTTATCGTCTATTTATCGAACTAACAAATAAAAAATGGTCCTCCTATATGATCAGGAAATTTGTACAGTCTCCTTTGAGTCGGCCGTTTATTTCATCATTTATTAAAACGTACAAAATAAATGTGGATGAAATTGAAGGTCAAGTAGCTGACTATAAAACGCTACATGATTTCTTTATAAGAAACCTGAAAGAAGATGCAAGGGTCGTGAACTATAGTGAGAATCAAGCGGTCAGTCCAGTCGATGGATTATTGGCCGATACGGGCAGCATTTCCGATGACCTTGTCATTGAAGTGAAAGGAAAGTCCTACTCCATTCTTGATATGCTTGGCAGTGAAGGGGATGCTTCTGATTATAGTGGGGGAGAATTTGCGGTATTTTATTTAAGCCCTGCAAATTATCACCGCATTCACAGCCCGGTGTCAGGCACGATTCTAAAGAGATGGTCATTGGGACAGCATTCCTACCCGGTCAATGAACTGGGATTGATGTACGGAAAAGAAGCCCTTTCAAAAAACTTCCGTTCAATTACGGAGCTTCAACATGTAAAGGCCAAATTGGCCGTCGTAAAAGTAGGGGCCATGTTTGTCAACAGTGTTGATTATGTGCATGAGGGGAAAGAATGGAAGCAAGGCGAAGAAGTCGCATACTTCAGCTTCGGTTCCACCGTCATTCTTCTTTTTGAAAAAGGTACGTTCCGATTCTCGCCGAATAAGGAAGTACCTAGTAATGTGACGGTAGGGGAAACGATTGGAGATTTTATTTAATAACGCTGCTTTCTAAAGATTACGAAAACATCCTTATATAAAAAAGAGGACGGATTTTAAACAAATCCGTCCCATTTCATGTTAGTATTCTACGATGAAGCTTTTATTTTATTAGTAAGAGATCGACGGTGAATTTCCATTTCGATGAGGCGAATGAATTCTGTATTGAGTTTCAACTCCAACGCTTTGAAATAAGAATCAATCAACAGTTCGTCCGATAATTTCCTCATTAATGCCACCTCCAATAATCATCATCTTTTTTGTATTTCGAAACATAATGTCAGTACGTTTTTAAGTAGTAATTAAACTTTACCAAATTTGTTTTTTCAGAACAAGCGTTCCGTTATCCACAGTTCGCGGTGGATAAGTTGTGACTAACTTGTATATAACTGGTAAATAAGCGATGTTTATGTCTTGTATAATGTGAATAAGGTTATCCACAACCATGAATGCATCTGGAAATTTGTCGAAAAATATTTAATCTCCTTGGGAATATTTATGGAATTCCAGGAATATATGTGATTTATTTTGAATCTGCAGGAAAAATTGGTTATCATTAATCTGTTATAGGTTAATGACACTATAGAGAGAATAGGTATCCGCAGGAACAATGGACGTGGAGCTATACGACTAAGAAGAAAAGTAAACATTAGAGTATATAAATGATAATGAAATTTGAGGTGCTGCAAGTGATAAAGCAATTTTTACCCGATGAACAGGTTCAAGATATTTTCAGTATCAGACCGGAGTATTTAAAAGAAAAAGGAATCAAAGGGATCATTACAGATCTAGATAATACGTTAGTGGAATGGGATCGTCCCAATGCCACCCCTAAATTAATTCAGTGGTTTAAAGAAATGCAGGAGCATGGAATCCTTGTGACGATTGTGTCCAATAATAACAAAAACCGGGTGGGGGCATTTGCAGAACCTTTAGGCGTTCCGTTTATATTCCAGGCCCGTAAGCCGATGGGACGTGCTTTTAAAAGGGCGATTCAGGAGATGGGTGTAAAGAAGGAAGAGTCGGTAGTCATTGGAGACCAGCTTTTAACGGATGTTTTAGGCGGAAATCGAAACGGCTTCCATACGATACTGGTTGTTCCCGTTGCACAATCAGATGGGTTCATCACTAAGTTCAATCGTCGTGTAGAACGAAGAATAATGAAGTTTTTCAAGCGTAAAGGCATGCTTGAGTGGGAGGATAAAAAGTGAGTCAAGTTGTATGTATAGGATGTGGCGTTGAAATCCAGACGGAGAACAAGGAAGGAATGGGGTATGCACCTTCCTCAGCTCTTCAAAAAGAAGAGATTATTTGTCAACGTTGCTTTAGATTAAAGCATTATAATGAAGTCCAGGATGTCCCCTTAACGGATGATGACTTCTTAAAAATATTGAATGAACTTGGTGATTCAGAAGGGTTGATTGTCAAGATTGTCGATATATTTGATTTCAATGGGAGCTGGCTGCCTGGATTGCATCGTTTCGTAGGATCTAACCCGATTCTGCTTATTGGTAACAAAGTGGATCTCCTTCCCAAGTCTGTGAAACCCAGCAAGCTGATTCATTGGATGAAACATGAAGCAAGTCAATTAGGATTAAAGCCGATTGATGTTCAGTTAGTGAGTGCCGCAAAAGGTCAGGGAATTACTGATGCCATCGAAGCGATTGAACATTATCGAAATGGAAAAGACGTGTATGTAGTAGGGTGTACAAACGTTGGGAAATCAACGTTCATTAACCGTATCATCAAGCATGTATCAGGTGAACAAGATGTCATTACGACATCTCACTTCCCTGGCACCACTCTTGATATGATTCAAATTCCACTTGATGACGAAGAGTCACTCATTGATACGCCGGGAATTATCAATCATCATCAGATGGCCCATTTTGTTGATAAACAGGATTTGAAAATCATTACTCCTAAGAAAGAAATCAAGCCGAGAACCTTCCAGTTGAATCCAGAACAAACCCTTTTCTTCGGTGGGTTGGCACGCTTTGACTTCATGGCTGGCGAGCGTCAGGCATATACCTGTTATTTCTCAAATGAGCTATCCATTCATCGCACAAAGATTGAGAAAGCCGATGAGCTCTATAAGAATCATGCTGGAGAACTGTTGCAGCCGCCAAGAAAAGATGATATGGACACATTCCCTCCACTTGTGAGGCATGAATTCAGAATTAAAGAAGCAAAAACGGATATCGTCTTCTCAGGTTTAGGATGGATTACAGTGAATGACAGAGGGGCTACCATTGCTGCCCATGTTCCTAAAGGCGTTAGTGTTTTCTTGAGAAAATCATTAATCTAGGAGGGATTCTGTGGCTCTATATGGTGTTATAGGAGATCCGATTGCTCATTCTATGTCTCCACAGATGCATAATGCTGCGTTCCTGGAATGTGGAATGGATTCTGCTTACGTGAAATTTCACGTAAAAAAAGAGCAGCTATCCCAAGCCATTGATGGAATAAAGGCGTTGGGGGTTCAAGGAGTGAATGTGACAGTTCCCCATAAAGAACATGTCATGCCATTATTAGATGAAATGGATCCATTGGCATTTGCGATCGGGGCAGTGAATACGATTGTCAATGAAAATGGCAAGCTGATCGGTTATAATACAGACGGTCTTGGGTTTGTGGAAGGCTTAAAAAATATAACTGATGAACAACTTGAAGATAAATCGATGCTGATCATCGGTGCCGGTGGTGCTGCAAGAGCCATTTATTATTCCCTTGCTTCTATTGGAGTGAAGAGAATCGATGTGACCAATCGGACGGCACCGAGAGCTGAGAAGATGATTGAAGCGTGCCCTTTTGATTTGAAATCGGATTTTCTATCTCTTGGGGCTGCTGAAAACACATTGAACCAGTATGATGTGATCATCCATACAACATCTATAGGAATGTTTCCTCATATAGAAGATAGTCCTTTAACGATCAAAGAGTTAAAAGAGGGATGCATCGTTAGTGACATTATCTATAATCCTTTGGAAACAGCATTCTTGAAGAAAGCGAATCAGAAAGGTGCCCGTACTCAAAATGGTCTTGATATGTTTGTGTACCAGGGAGCCCTTTCATTTGAAAAGTGGACGGGAATATTTCCACCATATTCAATTATGAAAAACACCGTTTTACAACAACTAGGAGGTCAACATGTTAACAGGTAAACAAAAAAGATATTTACGTTCAGAAGCGCATCATTTAAATCCGGTTTTCCAAGTAGGAAAAGGCGGAGTCAATGAAAATATGATCAAAACAATCGGAGAAGCGATTGAAGTAAGAGAATTGATGAAAATCAGTATTCTCCAAAACTGTGATATGGATAAGTCCGAGGTTGCTGACGAGTTATCCAAAGGAGTAGGGGCAGAAATTGTCCAAATCATTGGTAATACAATTGTCCTATACAAGGAATCGAAAGAAAACAAGCAATTAATCCTACCACGATAAGGATTGATAAAATGATGAAAAAGGTTGGACTCCTGGGAGGGACATTCAATCCTCCTCATATGGGCCATTTGGTTATTGCGGAACAAGTTTTAGAGAAGGCGAATTTGGATGAAATACGATTTCTACCGAATCACGTTCCTCCTCATAAACAGGCGGATGAAAGTGTATCAGTAGAACAGCGTCTCTTCATGCTGCAAAAAGCGATTGGGAGAAACCCTCACTTTTCCATTGAACGGATTGAACTTGAAAGAGAGGGTGCCTCATTCACTTACGACACCATCAAGCTATTAACCGAGAGGGAAGAGGACACCGAGTTTTCATTTATCATCGGCGGGGATATGATTGAATATCTCCCGAAGTGGTACCGGATAGAGGAGCTTCAGGAAATGGTCAGGTTCATTGGTGTCAATCGTCCTTCCTATTCACATGACACTTCGTTTAACGTTCAATTGATTGAAGTACCGGCCATTGATATTTCTTCTTCCTACATTCGCAACACAGTGAAACTGGGACAATCAGTACGCTACTTAGTCCCCGACGATGTGTATCGGTTCATAAAGGAGGAGAAATTGTATGAATAGGGAAAAAGCCTTGGAAATCGTGAAAGAACATTTAACGGAACATCGCTATATACACACTTGTGGAGTCATGGAAACAAGCATAGAGCTCGCAAAGCGATATGGAGCCGATGAGAAAAAGGCAGAATTAGCGGCGATTTTCCATGACTATGCGAAGTTCCGGGATAAAGAGGAAATGCAAACCATCATTGTAGAAGAGAAGCTGGCTCAGGATCTTTTGCAGTACAATAGCGAGCTTTGGCATGCACCTGTAGGAGCGCTACTTGTAGAGCGTGAAGTTGGTATACAGGATCAAGATATTTTAAATGCCATCCGATACCATACTTCGGGTAAAGAAGAGATGACCATCCTTGACAAAGTGATCTATTTAGCTGATTACATCGAACCGAATCGACATTTTCCCGGAGTGGAAGAAGTGCGGGAACTCGCACAAGAATCATTAGACCGAGGACTGTTGAAGGCACTTCAAAATACCATGACGTTTCTTATGAAAAAAAATCAAGCAATCTACCCAGATACATTCCGCTTTTATAACGGATTAATTTTAAACAAGAGGAGATGAAGGAATGGAACAAAATTTAGTAGAATTAGCGTTTAATGCCGCTGATGATAAGCGTGCTGAAGATATTGTTGTATTAGATATGAAAGGTGTTTCTTTAATTGCGGATTATTTTCTGATCTGTCACGGTAACTCAGACAAACAGGTACAGGCAATTGCACGAGAATTAAAGGACAGGGCAGAAGAAAACGGCTATACAGTCAAACGGTTGGAAGGTTTTGATCAAGCACGCTGGATCTTAGTCGACTTAGGTGATGTAGTCGCTCATGTGTTCCATAAAGAGGAAAGAGGCTACTATAATCTAGAGCGTTTATGGGGAGATGCATCCTTCGTCGAGGTTGGACAAGGTGAGAGTAACTAAATGAGTTATGAACGTTTTGCTTATGTGTACGATTATTTAATGCAGGACGTCCAATACGACGGCTGGTTGGAGTTTGTCAATAAACAAGCTAAAGCCTATTCTATCCAAGGGGAGAGCGTCCTTGACATCGCTTGTGGCACCGGGGAATTATCGCTGCGCCTTGTCCGGGACGGCTATGATGTGACAGGTGTCGATCTCTCTCAGGATATGCTGATGGTAGCTCAGGAAAAGGCTTTAGAAATGAACGTAAGGCTTAATCTGTTTCAACAGGATATGTCAAAGCTTGATTCTCTAGGTGAATACGACCTCATCACGATTTTTTGTGACTCCCTGAATTACCTGGAAGACGAAAAAGACGTGAAAAATACGTTCAAAAGTATATATGCTCATCTTAACCATGATGGCTTATTCTTGTTTGATGTACATTCCATTTATAAAATGACTCAAATATTTATAAACCAGACATTTACCCTTTCGGACGAACATGTCTCGTACATTTGGGATTGCTTCCCTGGAGAAGCTCCCAATAGTGTAGAGCATGAACTGACTTTTTTCGTGAAAGATGAGGAAACGAATCAGTACGACAGAGTAGAAGAGCTTCACAAACAGCGCACATATCCCATTCTGACCTTAAATGAATGGTTGGAGGATGCAGGGTTCGAAGTGTTGAATATCTCTGCAGACTTCACAGAAGAAGCCCCAACAGACCATAGCGAAAGAATTTTCTTTACGTGTAAGAAGAAATGATAAAAGCCGGATCAATCTCTTGAAAAGAGATTGATCCGGCTTTTTTATGAAAAAGATTTTTTAAAAAAGAAGGAAAATATCAATTCGTGTCGAAATATAAAAAAGGAGCCTCACTAGACTCCAAATTGTGATTTCGTTCCTTCAATATCATCCACGAACTTTTCCTGTGTGGCTTCAAATAATTTCTCGAAAACATCTCCCAGCTCTCTTTCCATTACTGATATTCCTATTCCAGTCACTCCGCCCTTTACACAAACTTTTTCTTGAAGTGTCGGTAATGTATAGATATTTTTCTTCAATAAGTCCCCTAGACCAACAAGCATTTCAGATGCTAAAACAGTGGCCGTTTCCCTGTCGATTTCTGTAACTTCTGTAGCGGCGTTTATAAACCTTTGTGTAACATAACTGAAAAAAGCAGGTCCACAGCTGACAATGTCAGAAGCCACTCGCGTCACATTTTCATCAATGACTACCGGTGTGGAAATATGCTCAACCAGTGTCATTAAATCCAGCCTCCATTTATCTGAACAATGACTTCCATACGTTAAAAGTGACACTCCGCTTAGTGCACGATTCGTAATGCTTGGAATGAATCGGGCACAGGAACTGGTCAGGATCGATTCTAATTGTTCCACACTTACTGGACTGGTTATTGAAACTACGCATTTATCCCTGTTAAAACTTTTTTTATTCTCCTGAATCACATCATAAACATCATGAGGTTTTACGCATATGAAGATTAAATCAGATGACTTGATCACTTCTTCATTTGAATGGCTTACATTCAATTCATTCCATTTTTCCTTTATATCCTCGGCTTTTTTTAATGAACGATTCGTAATATGAAGATGTGAAGGAGAAATCGCCTTTGATTCAATGAGAGCTTCAATAATGATTTTCCCCATGTTCCCCGTTCCAATGATACCCACTTTCATGTGCAGCCCTCCTTCTATCACACTCTCTCCTAAAACTTATGAATTCCTTTCAATGAATATTCCACCAGAGGTGATTTCCTGTGCAATCCCTAATTGAAAAATACAGAACGGTTCTTGTGATTCTTGTGATTTGTGCCATTGTCCTGATTGCGTATATATTAAAAAACGCTTCCGCCCCTCCAGTTAAAGAGGCTTCTTTTACAGCCGCTCCCATTAAAACAGAAAAGGAGCCTGAAGAATTGAAAATAGTCGAAAAAGTATTTGTAGACGTAAAGGGAGAGGTTGTGAAACCTGGATTATATGAAGTCAGGCAGGGAGACAGGTTAAAGTTTGTGATCGATCGAGCCGGTGGTTTCACCCCGGATGCAGATAAGAAAGTGATCAATTTAGCGGTAAAGGTCTCAGACGAAATGATGATTTATGTCCCTAGAATCGGGGAAATAGAACCGCCCCTGCTGGCTTCTCCAATGTCTGGGAACGATTCGGGAAAGGATCGTATCAACATTAATACAGCCACTCAACAGGAATTCGAAACACTGCCCGGAATTGGCCCTGCGAAAGCTTCAACCTTTATCCAATATCGCGAAGAACATGGACCGTTTGCGACTATAGAAGAGATTCAAAACATCTCTGGAGTCGGGGAAAAAACGTTTGAGAAATTAAAAGAATATATTTATGTTCAATGAATTGACGAAACATAGGAAGTCTTTATACACTTAAACAAGCATCTAAAAACATAGAAGGGGGATTGGTGATGGAAAGAATCGCTTGGCATCAATATTTTATGGCCCAAAGTCAGCTCCTTGCCCTGCGCAGCACGTGTACAAGACTGGCGGTGGGGGCAACCATCGTTCGTGAAAAACGAATCATTGCAGGAGGCTATAACGGCTCCATTGCAGGAGGGGATCATTGTATAGATGAAGGATGCTATGTGATTGACAATCACTGCGTGAGGACCATTCATGCCGAAATGAATGCCCTGCTGCAGTGTTCAAAGTTCGGGGTCGGAACGGAGAATGCGGATATATATGTTACTCATTTCCCCTGCCTTCAATGCTGTAAGGCTCTTATCCAGGCAGGAATCAAAACAGTTTATTATGCAAAAGATTATAAAAATCATCCTTATGCGATTGAACTTTTTCAAAAGGCAAACGTCCATGTAGAGAAAGTGCCCTTTCAAGAGAGCAGCATCGACGTAAAACACAATAAAAAAGCCTCCATGGTGCTTCAATTAATCGAAGACTTGAGAAATCAGGGTGCTGAAGATGAGAAGCTTGCTTACTATGAACAAGAATACATAAAACTCTTTAATGAATAGAGGGATATGCCTTTACTCGGCATTTTCAGTACTGACAGGGACGCTCCTTGCACTTCAATTCCAATGGGGTGCTGTCGTCCTTGCTGTGCTCCTTCTATCCCTTTTCCTCAGAAAAACGACCTCCACCATCCTTTTTCTCTGTCTTCTATTTCTTCTTATTTCCTTTCTTAACACCACTATTCAAGATAAGAAACAGAAAACCGTTCTGTCATCACAACCTGAACCGGTCGACTTACAAATTGTGATCAGAGACATTCCGACCATCGATGGGAATTCCTTTGTTACCCTCGCTCAAATCAAGAATGAGAAGGTTCTCATGCGCTATTATTTCTCTTCAGAAGAAGAAAAACAAGAATTCCAACAAGTGAAACCCGGTTTTGTGTGTGAAGTGAAGGGGCAGCTTACAGAACCAAAACCGAATAAAAACCCAAACTTGTTTCATTATAAAAATTATTTGGCTCATCGAGGAGTTTATTGGATACTCGAAGTACAAGCATTCGGGGGATGCGTGAATCAAAACAAATGGAAACACGCCCTCATACATCTAAGGTTTGATGGGTTGAAAAAAATAGAAAGGGAATTCCCATCTTCAACGGTAGGAGTGACCCAAGCGTTACTGTTTGGTGAAACAGGGATGATCACAGAAGACACGATGAAGGCATTCAGAGAGCTGGGTGTTGTTCATTTACTGGCTATTTCCGGCCTGCACGTCGGGTTGATCTTTGCGGTTCTTTACTATTGTCTATTGAGGATCGGCGTCACAAAAGAATCGGTGACATGGATAGGGATTGTTTTTCTCCTATGTTATATCGTACTGACGGGCGCATCTCCTTCCGTGATGAGGGCATCTTCCATGCTGATCGTGATACTGATAAGTAGAAAAGTGGCAAGTAAGTTAAGAACAATCGACAGTTTGTCCGTTGTGTTTGTGATGTTGGTTTTATATGATCCTTATACTGTCTTCAATGTTGGGTTTCAGCTGTCATTTATGGTGAGTTTTTCACTTGTAGTATCCTCAGCAGTTATTCTAAATACTTCTTCATCCATTGCACAATTAATGAGAGTAACACTTGTTGCTCAGCTATCTTCGTTACCCATCGTCATCTATCATTTCTATGAATTTTCTTTGATGGGCTTTCTCACGAATCTTCTTTATGTACCCCTATTCTCAGTCATTGTTCTTCCCTTGACCATCATCGTCTATATTCTATCAGTTGAGTGGATGATTCTTCTCCATAAACATCTTATGGATGGAATACAATGGGTATCAACCTTTATCGCTTCTTTTCCATTAAGCACAATAGTAACGGGAAAGCCTTCATTTCTGTTATTGATTGGTTACCTCATTGCTATTTACCTTGCGTTTGTTTGGTTTGAAAAGAGGAAATACATGCTTTCCGGGCTTTTTTTGCTATTTTATGCAGCGTTTCATCTGCTTTTAAATACTTATCATCCTCATGGAGAGATTGTATTTATGGATGTTGGGCAAGGGGATGCTACATTGATTAAGCTGCCGTACAATCGGGGAACTTATCTTATCGATACAGGTGGGGAAGTGCAGTTTCCGAAAGAAGAATGGGAAGAGAGAAAGAATCGTTTTTCTGTTGGGGAAGACATCGTCGTTCCTGTTTTGAAAAGTAAAGGTATCACGTCCGTTGATGCCCTGATTTTAACACACGGAGATCTCGATCATATTGGCGGATCAGAAGCGGTTCTTGAGGAGATGAAAGTGAAGGAAATCCTGATGAGTCCTAACAGCGAAGAGAAAGGCGAAATGAGGAAAATCATGAAAATCGCCCGACAAAAGAGAATTCCTGTGAAAGAAGCCCATTATCCGTACAGGTGGGCAGGTGATAATGATGGATTGCATATTGTCTCCCCGCAGGATGAAGAGTATGAAGGGAATAATGACTCTATTGTATTGTATGGAGAAATCGGGTCATTGAAATGGTTATTTACCGGAGATTTAGAAGAGCAGGGTGAGAAAGAGCTCATCCGAAACTTCGATCTGCCGATTGATGTGTTAAAAGTAGGTCATCATGGGAGTAATACGAGTACAACTGAAGAGTTCCTCGTTGAAACGAATCCGTCTGTGGCGGTGATCTCTGCAGGTGAAACCAATCGCTTTGGGCATCCGCATCCTGAAGTAATGGAACGATTGAAGAGAAGAGGAATAACTATATATAGCACGGGAGAAAATGGGGCCATCACCTATCGTTTTTGGGATAAAAAAGGAACGTTTTCAGCCCACCTGCCATAGGATGTATGACAAAACAAATTAAGCGCTAATGAAAAAGGGGCAGACCTATCACAAGAAGTCAGGCACCTTCAAGCCATCTGTATGATACACCAGTACCATAAGTGGAAGTTGAAGAAACCGGAATCTCTTTAAGGTCTGCCTCCTATCTTCATTAAGAGCCGATTAACTGAATAACAGTTGCAATAACGAACATTGTCGCAAAGAATCCAAAAGAAACAATAAATCCAACGCCTGAATCTACTGCATCATTTCTTTTTGATTGTACATTCTTTTCAAATTGGTTCACAACTACCCCTCCTATTTCTATTCTAGTATAGAACATCGCTACTGAAAAATCTATACTTCACTTTACTTTTTCCTTTACTGACAAGAGTTGTCACCTATAAGTTACCCGAGCTCAGGTGACACTAATCAATACAAAGGAAATACCGCTTGACGGAGATGGTTCCTAGGTCTTCTCCGTTAACGTTAATATAGATATAGGGGGTGTCCCATATGACGGATGTCCCCTTTACCCCTTGCCAAAACCAAAAAGCTTTTTTACCATAGAGTAGAGAAAAGACTTAATGGAGAGTGCTGACTTGGTTATTGATATTTGGAAAAAAATAGAGAAATCTCAATTCGGAGCTATATATTTAGTTTACGGAAATGAGTCATTTATTATTAATGAAACGAAACAAAGAATTGTATCAAATGCCCTTTCCGAAGAAGAAATGGATTTTAATTTTTCCAGTTATGATCTGGAGGAAACTCCTGTGGAAGTGGCGATAGAAGATGCAGAAACCTTTCCATTTATGGGGGAGAGAAGGGTCGTCATCCTACAAAACCCTGTTTTTTTGACAGCCGAAAAAACAAAAGAGAAGGTAGAGCACAACATTAAACGACTGGAACAATACATACAATCCCCTGCTCCTTATACGATTTTGGTCATTACAGCGAATTACGAAAAACTGGACGAGCGTAAGAAAATCACAAAGTCCCTGAAGAAACTGGCAGAAGTGGTAGAGGCCAAAAAGCTGAACGAGCATGAACTAAAATCCTGGGTAAGAGAACGTGCTGCCTCTAATAGTGTTCAGATAGATGAAGATGCGATTGAACTATTACTGACCCTGGCTGGAACAAACCTAATGATGCTCACACAAGAGCTTGACAAACTTTCTTTATACGCAAGCGATACAAACAGAATCGACGTAGAAGTGGTGGAACGGTTAACAGCACGGTCGCTGGAACAAAATATTTTCACATTAGTGGACAAGGTCGTTCACAGAAGAATCGATGAAGCATTGAGAATTTATTACGATCTTCTCAAACAAAATGAAGAACCGTTGAAGATTCTATCGATTCTGGCAGGACAATTCAGACTGATATATGGAACGAAGGAACTTTCACGAAGAGGATACGGACAGCAAAAAATTGCTTCCTACCTAAAAGTACACCCTTTCAGAGTGAAACTTGCAGCAGGTCAGGCAAAGCACTTCAACGATAAACAACTCGCCCATATCATCGAATTGCTATCTCAAGGAGATTACGAAATCAAAACTGGAAAAATCAAAAAAGAACTGATGATTGAAATGTTTCTGTTTAAACTTCATGATCAGAGTTTCACGTGATTTCTGAGTCATTACGATGAAATAATGAGCAAAAGAAAAACCACCTGGCCATAGGGCGAGGTGGTTTTTTTAATTAGTTCGCTTTTTTCATAAGGCGAGACTTTTGACGATCCGCAGCGTTTTTGTGGATAAGACCTTTTTGAGCTGCTTTGTCTAATTGACGAACCGCTTCTGTTGCTAATTCCTTAGCGTTATCTGCGCTGTTAGCAGCTGCAGCTTCTGCTTTCTTGATAGCAGTACGCATTGTAGATTTCACAGCAGCGTTTTGAGCGTTGCGCTCGTTGCTAGTTTTTACACGTTTGATAGCTGATTTGATATTTGGCATTCCTGTCACCTCCTATAAAAGGATCGAGATTCTATGTGACTCGATTTAAATTCCTAAACAATAAGAACAAATGATATTTTATCAAACGAACAGTGATATTGCAATACTATGTAGTGAAATTAAACGAGTGAATGAACCCATACGAAAAAGGTAAACATAAAAAAATAGTAGATATCATCCCAAGCCTGGAGGTAGAGTCGAAATGAAAAAAGAAGAAATCGATCTTAGTAAATATTCCATTCGAACCGATCTTGCCGTTGAAGCAAGAGAAATGGTCGTCAGTGATAAAGCGGAAGATACGTCGTCCATCCAAGGAGTCATGATTAAAGAGAAAGAAGAGGATGGTGTAAAGGTTTCCCTAGTCACCGTTACACCTGAAGGAGAAGAGAAAATCGGTAAAAAACCTGGTAATTACTTAACCATCGAGGCTCATGGAATTCGCCAGGAAGATGCAGAACTGCAACAAAGAGTTGAAAAAGTATTTGCCAATGAATTTAATCAATTTTTAAGTAATAATAAAATCAGTAAAAATGCCAGCTGTTTAATTGTTGGGCTCGGTAACTGGAATGTAACCCCCGATTCATTAGGGCCCCGCGTATGTGAGGATATCATTGTGACGAGACATCTTTTTGAACTGCAGCCGGAATCAGTGGAGGAGGGATATCGACCGGTCAGTGCCCTGGTTCCTGGTGTGATGGGGCTCACGGGCATTGAAACGAGCGATATTATTTTCGGTGTAGTGGAGAAATCCAAACCCGACTTCATCATCGCCATCGATGCCCTGGCCTCAAGGTCCATTGAGCGTGTCAATTCAACCATCCAGATTTCGGATACAGGCATACATCCAGGGTCAGGTGTAGGAAACAAGCGAAAAGGATTGGATCAGGAAACGTTAGGGGTTCCCGTTATTGCCATCGGCGTTCCGACCGTACTCGATGCTGTCACAATTGTAAGTGATACAGTCGACTTTCTACTAAAGCATTTTGGGAAGGAAATGAGAGAAGGGGACCGTCCATCCAGATCCCTTGCCCCGGCGGGATTAAGCTTCGGCGAGAGAAGAAAATTAACAGAAGAAGATCTTCCGGAAGAACAACATCGTCAAACCTACATGGGAATTGTCGGAACACTCGAGGATCATGAAAAACGAAAATTGATACATGAAGTATTGGCTCCCATCGGGCATAATCTGATGGTCACACCTAAAGAAGTGGACGTGTTCATGGAAGATATGGCCAACCTCATCGCAAGCGGTTTGAATGCTGCACTGCATGATGCGGTTGATCAGGAGAATACGGGTTATCAGACGAGATAGATGGCAGGTGAAAGTAGCGCCTTAGGGGTAGGTATTGACCCTTGAGGCGTTTTTTGATGAATTGGGAGTAGAGTGATCGGGTCTTGAGGAATTTGTCAGCTCTCGGATCTCCCGGTTCCTGAATCAGTGTGCGCTAAAGTTTAGATTGTTTAAAAATAATAGATTCCCCCGTTTAACTTTCCGCCAATAACCTCATAATGACTACTAAATATAGTTCTACTATCTCTAGTAATGGCATACGTTGTACTAGAGTAGATTAAAGGAAAGGGTGGGAGGATGAGGTCGTATAAAGCTCCTAATTATGTAGTAGCGATTAATATGTCAACGATACTGAAAGGGATGTTGATCTTCGTGGCAGGGTTGCTCTCGATATTTTCGATAACGGGCATCCTCACCTCCCTGGACCCTGAATATAGGATTACATCGAATTCATTGAATCAAGCGGCTTCCAATGTGAAGGGTGATGCATTATATAAGATCTTGGCATTAGAAAACCGGACTTTTAATCAAATATTGACTGAAGAAGAGCAGGATTTACCAAATGTGTCATCCCTCCTTTTTCAGGTGGCTACCAATGTGAGCTTTGAAGATCCCCGAAGTTTCCTGGGGAGAGAGCTTCCGGGATTCTCGATTTTCGACGGGGATATCCTTGTGGCCGGGGAAGGAACGGATTTTACGAATATGCCGATTGAGTCGGTCCCGCCTCCTGAAGCACTTGAGGCAGGAAATGAAGCTCCACTCAAGAATGTTGAGAATCTTAAAGACCCGGATCAAAAGAGTGGGGACGTGGCCCCGCCATTATCAACCGGAAATAAAAAAACGGTTCATCTTTACTTCACTCATACCCGTGAATCCTATCTCCCTTATTTGGACGGTGTGACCAATCCGGATTCAGCCATGCACTCAGAAGTCAATGTCACCAAGGTGGGAGACATGGTGAAGAGGAACTTAGAGGACCAGGGTATCGGAACAAGCATAGATAAAACCGATGTGATTCAGACCTTAAACAATAAAGGATTGGATTATTGGGCCGCTTACCAGGAGTCGAGACCTTTAGTGCAGGCTGCCATGACAAGTAATAAAGACTTGCTGTATCTCGTTGACATCCATCGTGATTCTCAAAGAAGGGCTGTCACAACAGGGACGATCAATGGAAAATCGTATGCCAAGCTTGCATTTGTCGTTGGGGAAGAGCATCCGAATTACGAGCAGAACTTAAAGGTGGCAACAGAGCTTCATAAATTATTGGAAGCGAACTATAAAGGGATTTCACGTGGAGTGATTGCGAAAAAGGGAAGCGGGACCAACGGGAAGTTCAACCAGGATCTTTCTAGCAATGCCATGTTACTGGAGTTTGGTGGAGTCGATAATACATTCGAGGAATTGGAACGATCTGCACAGGTTTTCGCTGAAGTATTCGCTGAATATTATTGGCAGGCTGAAAAGGTGAATCATACACCTGTCACTCCTGCTTCAAGTCAGTAGTAAAAAGGATGAAGGAACCAATGACAAAATTCTTTTTTAAATGTGCATTACTTATATCTGCATTATTTATCGGGGTACTGATCGGAATGCAGTATGCGAATGAAGGCATCGTGGAAATGAAGGGACATGAACAACAAAAATTCACTTCGCCGGTGGGAGTGAGTCAGGATGGGGAAGGAAACGTGGAAGCGTCTTTCCTTGGAAATGAAGTAGAATCGAAAACGTTAAGCGAAAAGAAAGAGAAATTAGAGGACATGAAAGCTTTTAATGCGTTTTCCTCAATCGGAAAGGCGCTGGCGAATATGATTGAAAGTATCACCAATGAAATAGTGAACTTTATTGCTTCGTTAATATAAGGGAGGGCGTATGGACTTGTTCCAGTCTTCTCTTTTTTTGTGGCTTTTTCTATAGGAACTTCAATGAATTACTTTGAAAATGGACAATTCCCGTATAGCCTTTTAGTTTACATTGAATAATATATAGTCTACTGCTATAATTCAAAATAGTGTACATGTGTGGAAATAACAGGAGTTGAACGTATAATGAACCGTGAAGAGAAATTAGAAAGACAATCGAGAATTAGAAACTTTTCAATTATTGCTCATATAGATCATGGGAAATCTACCCTTGCCGATCGTATTTTGGAGAAAACGAAAGCACTGACGGCGCGTGAGATGAAAGAGCAATTACTGGATTCAATGGATCTTGAGAGAGAACGTGGAATCACAATCAAATTAAATTCTGTGCAATTAAAGTATCAAGCAAAGGATGGAGAAGAATATATCTTTCATCTGATTGATACACCAGGGCACGTAGACTTTACATACGAAGTATCTCGTAGTTTAGCTGCTTGTGAAGGAGCCGTCCTTGTTGTGGATGCAGCTCAAGGGATTGAAGCGCAAACATTGGCAAACGTGTATCTTGCCTTGGATAATGACCTGGAAATCCTGCCGGTCATCAACAAAATCGACCTTCCTGCAGCAGATCCTGAAAGGGTTCGACAGGAAGTGGAAGATGTCATCGGTCTGGATGCATCGGAAGCAGTCCTTGCATCAGCTAAAGCGGGAATCGGGATTGAAGAGATCCTGGAGCAGGTGGTTGAAAAAGTACCCGCCCCACAGGGAGATCCAGATGCCCCACTAAAAGCCCTTATCTTTGACTCTTTATATGACGCATATAGAGGAGTCGTTGCCTACATCCGTGTGATGGAAGGAAGTGTCAAAGTCGGAGATAAAGTCCGCATGATGGCGACCGGGAAAGAGTTTGAAGTAACGGAAATCGGTGTCTTCACTCCGAAACCGACGGGACAAAAAGAATTAACGGTCGGGGATGTTGGGTATTTAACAGCAGCGATCAAGAATGTTGGGGACACCCGGGTTGGGGATACCATCACTCTTGCGAAAAACCCTGCTGAAAAAGCATTACCAGGTTACCGCCGCTTAAACCCGATGGTATATTGCGGATTATATCCAATCGATTCAAATCGCTATAACGATCTTAGGGAAGCACTTGAGAAGCTTGAATTGAATGACTCGGCACTTCAATATGAGCCTGAAACATCTCAAGCATTAGGATTCGGGTTCCGTTGTGGATTCCTGGGACTACTTCATATGGAAATCATTCAGGAACGCATTGAGCGCGAATTCAAAATCGACCTTATTACGACTGCGCCAAGTGTTATCTATCATGTCAAATTGACAGATGGTCAAGAAGTGAAAGTGGATAACCCGTCCATGATGCCTGATCCTCAAAAAGTGGATCATGTTGAAGAACCTTATGTTAAAGCAACAATCATGGTTCCGAACGACTACGTTGGTGCCGTGATGGAGCTTTGCCAAGGAAAACGCGGGAACTTTATCGACATGCAGTATATGGATGACACACGAGTGAACATCGTCTATGAAATCCCGCTTGCTGAAATTGTGTATGATTTCTTCGATCAATTGAAGTCTAATACGAAAGGGTATGCTTCATTTGATTATGAGTTGATCGGATACAAAGAATCCAAGCTTGTGAAGATGGATATCCTTTTGAATGCTGAAAATGTCGATGCCCTGAGCTTTATCGTTCACCGTGATTTCGCATATGAACGCGGGAAGTTGATTGTAGAGAAATTAAAGGAATTAATTCCGAGACAACAATTCGAAGTCCCCGTCCAGGCAGCGATCGGCCAGAAAATTGTCGCAAGATCGACCATCAAAGCCATTAGGAAGAACGTTCTGGCAAAATGTTACGGTGGAGATATTTCACGTAAACGTAAACTTCTTGATAAACAAAAAGAAGGTAAAAAACGTATGAAGTCCGTTGGTAATGTAGAAGTTCCACAAGAAGCCTTCATGGCCGTCTTGAAGATGGACGATACTGATAAAAAATAATTATCTTGATGATAAAGGGGGAAAGTGGCTTGTAACAACCAAGCGCTGCTTACCCCCTTTTCTCTATGAATGCCCCTGAAGGAGGGATATATTTGGTGAAATCAGCTTATATTCATATACCTTTCTGTGAACATATCTGTCACTATTGCGATTTCAATAAAGTTTTTTTAGAAGGTCAGCCCGTAAATGAATATTTAATCCGCTTGGGCAATGAAATGAAGCAAAGAGTCATGTCTCCTGACAAACTGGATACGATCTTTGTCGGTGGCGGCACTCCGACATCATTGAATGCAAGCCAGCTTGATCTATTATGCGAATCGATCAACACTCATCTGCCCTTTGATCAGGGGGAATTCACATTTGAAGCAAACCCAGGCGATTTGACGGAGGACAAACTTCAAGTGTTAAAGGACCACGGTGTGAATCGATTGAGTTTTGGTGTTCAGTCCTTCAATGATGAGCTTCTAAAAGGAATCGGACGGACACATAGAAGCGAAGATGTGTATACATCTGTTGAAACGGCTCAAAAAGTAGGATTCTCGAATATCAGCATTGATCTGATTTATAGCCTGCCTAAGCAGACGGAGGAAGATTTTCAAGATACATTGAAGAAAGCACTTGACCTTGATCTTCCTCATTACTCGGCTTATTCACTCATCGTAGAGCCGAAGACGGTCTTCTACAACCTGATGAGGAAAGGGAAGCTGTCACTGCCTTCTCAAGATCAGGAAGCGGCTATGTACGAGATTCTGATCGAAACGATGGAGAAATACGGGATCAATCAATATGAAATCAGTAATTTTGCTAAAAGGGGATTCGAAAGCAAACATAATCTCGTTTATTGGGACAATAATGAATATTATGGTTTAGGAGCAGGTGCTCACGGATATATAAACGGAGTACGATATTCCAATTATGGTCCCCTGAAAAAATATATGGACCCTATTGCAGAAGGTTCCCTGCCTACCATCCAGCAGCATGAAGTCACCAAAGCCGAAATGATGGAAGAGGAAATGTTCCTCGGATTACGTAAGGTAGAGGGTGTAAGTCAGTCTGTTTTTCAACAAAAATTCGACTGCAGCATCGAGTCTGTTTTCGGTTCATCGATTGAAGAAATGAAGAAAAGGAAACTGCTTACTGTGAATGAAGAACGGATCGCACTTACGAAGCAGGGCCGCTTTTTAGGTAACGAAGTATTTCAATCTTTTCTGGGAGTAATCTAATATATTGACATCCCTTTTCTGATTTGATAATTTATTAATTAGATTTAGCACTCATCTTGATAGAGTGCTAACAGGGGTGATGAATGTTGTTAACAGATCGACAACTTCTAATTCTTCAAGTGATCATTGATGATTTTATCCTGTCAGCCCAGCCTGTCGGTTCGAGGAGCTTGTCCAAGAAGGATGAAATTTCCTTCAGCTCGGCTACGATTCGAAATGAAATGGCTGATTTGGAGGATTTGGGTTTTATTGAAAAAACACATACTTCTTCAGGGCGTGTTCCATCTGAAAAGGGTTATCGTTATTATGTGGATCACTTGCTTTCTCCACAGAAATTAAAAAAGAATGACGTTCATGCAATACGCTCCATTTTCACTGAGCGGATATATGAACTGGAGAAAGTGGTGCAGAAGTCGGCAAAGATTCTTTCCGAGCTGACGAATTACACGACTATCGTATTAGGTCCCGATCTAAAGGAGAACAAGCTGAAAAAGATTCAACTCATTCCTTTGAACAAAGATACAGCCATCGCCATTATCGTCACGGATAACGGACATGTTGAAAATAAACTGTTCCATATTCCGCCGACAATGGATGCAGCAGAGCTTGAGAAGCTTGTACACATCTTAAATGACCGTTTATCAGGTGTTCCAATCAGTGAGTTAAACGATAAAATCTTCAAGGAAGTCGCTCTTTTACTAAGGGAGCATATTCAGAACTATGATTTTATCCTTCACTCGATCACGGATTCCTTTAATCCAACAGTCACGGATAAGCTGTTCTTTGGTGGGAAAACCAATATACTCAACCAACCTGAGTTTAATGACGTCCATAAAGTTCGTATGCTCCTTGAGATGATTGAACAAGAGGAGAGCGTCTACAACTTGATTCGTCCATCCGCTACAGGATTGAACATTAAAATCGGGAAAGAAAATGATCATCTTGCTATGGAGAATTGCAGTCTCATAACCGCTACTTATTCTATTGGTAAAGAACAATTAGGATCCATCGCGATTATCGGGCCTACCCGAATGGAGTATTCCCGTGTCGTGAGTTTACTTAATTTCTTTTCAAATGATATGTCCAAGGTTCTTACGAAACTGTATCAAAGTGAAGATTAGTGGACATATTGTATAAAGGAAAATAGGGCCAGGAAGCAGGTTTAATGGCCTACTGGCGCCTTGTAATGGTCGCAGATTATTAAGGAGGTGAATGTTATGTCTGAAAAAACAAAACAAGAGCAGCATGATGCGAAAGAAGAAAACAGCGAAGCGGTAGAAGAAGTGTTCGCTGAAGAACCTCAAGCAGAGGAAGTAGCAGAAGAACAACATGAATCAGATGAGCTTTCACAATTGGAAGAGAAGCTGAATGAGTCTGAGAATCGTTATCTCCGTTTAAGAGCTGATTTCGATAACTTCCGCCGACGCGTCAATATAGAAAGCGAAGCGAAGGAGAAATATCGTGCTCAAGGACTGATCACTGAACTATTGCCGGCACTTGATAATTTCGAGCGTGCTTTAAATATAGATGCTGATAATGATCAAACAAAAACACTGCTTCAAGGAATGGAAATGGTTCATAGAAGTATTGTTGAAGCCCTTAAGAAAGAGGGAGTAGAGCCAATTGAAGCGGTAGGTCAAGAGTTTGATCCACATTTGCATCAAGCAGTTATGCAAACAGAAGATGGAAATTTCGATAGCAATGTAGTTGTTGAAGAATTCCAAAAGGGATACAAATTGAAAGACAGAGTAATTCGTCCTTCCATGGTGAAGGTCAATCAATAATAAAGACATTACATATACAATACAGGGAGGTTTCTTACTATGAGTAAAATTATCGGTATTGACTTAGGTACAACAAACTCATGTGTATCAGTACTTGAAGGCGGAGAGCCAAAGGTTATTGCAAATGCAGAAGGAAATCGCACAACTCCATCAGTCGTTGCGTTCAAAAATGGCGAGAAGCAAGTTGGGGAAGTAGCAAAGCGTCAAGCCATTACAAACCCAAATACGATCATCTCAGTGAAACGTCATATGGGAACAGATCACAAAGTAGAAGCTGAAGGAAAAGAATACACTCCACAAGAGATTTCAGCTATGATCCTTCAACACTTAAAATCATATGCAGAAGACTATCTTGGAGAAAAAGTGGAAAAAGCAGTCATCACAGTACCTGCTTACTTCAATGATGCAGAACGTCAAGCAACGAAGGATGCCGGTAAAATCGCAGGTCTTGAAGTTGAGCGTATCATCAACGAACCAACGGCTGCTGCACTAGCATACGGCTTAGACAAGATGGATCAAGATCAAACGATCCTTGTTTATGACCTTGGTGGCGGTACATTCGACGTATCCATCCTTGAACTTGGTGACGGTGTATTCGAAGTACGTTCTACTGCCGGTGACAACCGTCTGGGTGGAGACGACTTTGACCAAGTGATCATCGATTATCTTGTAGCTGAATTCAAAAAAGAGAATGGCATTGACCTTTCTAAAGATAAAATGGCTCTTCAACGTCTTAAAGACGCTGCTGAGAAAGCGAAAAAAGATCTTTCAGGAGTGACTTCAACTCAGATCTCACTTCCATTCATCACGGCTGGAGAAGCTGGTCCGCTTCACTTGGAAGTGACTCTCTCAAGAGCTAAATTCGATGAAATCTCTTCAGATCTTGTAGAACGTACAATGGGACCAACTCGTCAAGCGATGAAAGATGCTGGTCTTTCTGCAAGTGAAATCGATAAGATCATCCTTGTTGGTGGATCAACTCGTATCCCGGCTGTACAAGAAGCAATCAGAAAAGAAACTGGTAAAGAGCCATCTAAAGGTGTTAACCCTGACGAAGTTGTAGCGATGGGTGCTGCGATTCAAGGTGGAGTTCTTACTGGGGACGTTAAAGATGTTGTCTTACTTGACGTTACACCACTTTCACTTGGTATTGAAACAATGGGTGGCGTATCAACGAAGCTGATCGAGCGTAATACAACGATCCCGACATCTAAATCTCAAACATTCTCAACTGCCGCTGATAATCAGACAGCTGTTGATATCCATGTATTACAAGGTGAACGCCCAATGGCTGCTGATAACAAAACGCTTGGTCGCTTCCAATTATCTGATATTCCACCGGCACCACGTGGCGTACCACAAATCGAAGTGAAATTCGATATTGATAAGAACGGTATCGTGAATGTAAGTGCGAAGGACCTTGGAACAGGTAAAGAGCAAAACATTACAATCAAGTCTTCTACCGGTCTTTCAGATGATGAAGTAGAACGCATGGTGAAGGAAGCAGAAGAAAATGCCGAAGCGGATAAACAACGTAAAGAGGAAGTCGAACTTCGCAACGAAGCCGACCAACTTGTTTTCCAAACGGAAAAAACGTTAAAAGACCTTGAAGGCAAAGTAGAAGAAGATGAAGTGAAAAAAGCGGAAGATGCAAAAGCAGAATTGAAAGAAGCGATCGAGAAAGACGATCTGGATCTTATCCGTGAAAAGAAAGATGCATTACAGGAGATCGTTCAAAGCTTAACAATGAAACTTTATGAGCAGGCTCAAGCGGAAGCTCAAGCAGCTCAAGGAGCAGAAGGTGAAGCTTCGAAAGACGACGATGTAGTCGATGCTGAATACGAAGAAGTAAACGACGACAAGAAATAATTTAGTATGAACGAAAAAGTCAAAGTCAGGGCGGTTCTTGGCTTTGACTTTTTCTATGATTGAAAGAAACAGAAGGTGATTCATTCATCTGACTGACACAATCAATTAGAAGGAATGTTGAGTTTTTATTGATAATAGTCAAAGCTCAATGTTAAAATAACCTTTATGCAAAGGATTCGGGAGTGGTGTTTTAATGAGTAAACGGGACTATTATGAGGTTCTTGGTGTCGGAAAAGATGCCTCAAAAGACGAAATGAAGAAAGCATACCGCAAGCTCTCCAAAAAATATCATCCGGATATTAATAAAGAAGCGGATGCGGATGAAAAATTCAAAGAAATATCGGAAGCCTATGAAGTATTGAGTGATGATCAAAAGCGTGCTCAATATGATCGTTTCGGACATACTGACCCTAACCAGGGATTTGGCGGCGGCGCTGACTTTGGCGGTGGAGGTTTCGGTGGTTTCGAAGACATCTTCAATACATTCTTCGGTGGCGGCGGTGGCCGCAGAAGAGATCCTAATGCACCAAGGCAAGGTGCCGACCTTCAGTACACGATGTCACTGACATTTGAAGAAGCGGTCTTTGGGAAAGACACAGAAATCGAGATTCCGAGAGAAGAAGAATGTGATACCTGCCATGGTTCAGGTGCAAAGCCGGGAACAAAGGTCAATACATGTTCTCACTGTAATGGATCTGGTCAATTGAATGTAGAACAGAATACACCGTTCGGCCGCATTGTGAACAGACGCGTTTGTCACTACTGTAACGGTACAGGTAAACAAATCAAGGAGAAATGTTCAACTTGTGGCGGGGCTGGAAAAGTACAGAAGCGCCGTAAAATATCTGTTAAAATCCCGGCTGGTATCGATGATGGACAGCAGCTGCGTGTGACAGGTCAAGGTGAACCGGGTATAAATGGTGGACCTGCCGGTGACTTGTACGTTGTCTTCCACGTTCGCTCACATGATTTCTTTGAGCGTAACGGAGATGATATCTATTGTGAAATGCCAGTAACGTTTGCACAAGCAGCATTAGGTGATGAAATTGAAGTGCCGACCCTGCACGGGAAAGTAAAGCTGAAAGTACCTGCAGGAACTCAAACAAGCACGAGATTCCGTTTGAAAGGTAAAGGAGTACCGAATGTACGTGGATACGGTACAGGTGATCAGCATGTTCAGGTGAAGGTGGTTACCCCTTCTAAATTAACGGATAAGCAAAAGCAACTATTAAGAGAATTTGCGGATATTAGCGGACAGGTTCCAGACGAACAGCATGAAAGCTTTTTTGATAAAGTGAAAAAAGCCTTTAAAGGCGAATAACTAAAGAACGGAGTTGGTAGATCAATGAAATGGTCAGAAATCAGTATTCTTACTACGAATGAAGCGATTGAACCTATTTCAAACATTCTTCATGAATCTGGAGCAAGCGGTGTGGTCATTGAAGACCCTGCCGAATTAATTAAGGAAAGAGAAGATATGTTTGGAGAGATCTACCAACTCAATCCTGATGATTATCCGAGTGAAGGTGTCTTAGTCAAGGCGTACTTACCCGTGAATAGCTTTCTTGGTGAAACCGTTGACGAGATCAAGCAGGGCATTACGAACCTGGTTACCTATGATATTGACATTGGTGAAAACAAAGTGGAGATTTCAGAAGTGAATGAGGAAGAATGGGCAACGGCGTGGAAGAAATACTACCATCCTGTGAAAATCTCCGATAAATTTACGATCGTCCCTACTTGGGAAGACTATACACCGGTTCATAGTGACGAACTCATCATTGAATTGGACCCAGGCATGGCGTTCGGGACAGGGACGCATCCTACAACAGTCATGTGTATACAGGCCCTTGAGCGAATCGTTAAAAAACACGATACAGTCATCGATGTAGGAACCGGTTCAGGTGTATTATCCATTGCTGCTGCACAATTAGCTGCAGACAATGTAAGGGCGTATGACCTGGATGAAGTGGCTGTTCGTTCAGCGAGACTGAATGTGAAGCTGAACAAAGTTCAACAAACTGTGACGGTTGACGCGAATAACTTATTGAATGGCGTTACTGGGCAAGCGGATGTGATTGTAGCGAACATTTTGGCTGAAATCATTTTACGCTTTACACTTGATGCCTTCGAACTTGTGAAACCGGGCGGGTTTTTTATCACCTCTGGGATTATCCAGCCTAAGAAGCAGGAAGTACGTGATGCATTGGAGTCTGCCGGATTTATTATTGAAGAGATTATGGTCATGGAAGACTGGGTCGCTATTATTGCCAAGAAGCCTATGTGAATTTAAGTAAAAACGGTGGAGTTGAAACTGTATGCAACGATATTTTATAAATGACACATATCGAGAAAATGATCCTATTACGATAACAGGGGATGACTATCATCATATCATCCGTGTCATGAGAATGAAGGAAGATGATGAAGTCTATGTTGTTTTTATGGATCAAGCATCAGCAATTGCCCGTATTGAAACGATTTCCAGTGACTCAGTACAACTATCAATAGTAAAATGGGAAACAACGACTAAAGAATTACCAATTAAAGTAACCATTGCGAGCGGACTGCCGAAAGGGGATAAATTGGAGTTGATTTTCCAAAAGGGAACAGAGCTTGGAGCCACTCAATTTATCCCTTTTAATGCGGATCGCTCTATTGTGAAATGGGACGATAAAAAAGCAAAGAAAAAAGTGGAACGATGGGAGAAAATCGTCAAGGAAGCAGCGGAACAGTCTCATAGACTCCTTGTTCCCGACGTATCTGCCCCCATTTCATTGAAGCAATTAATACAGGCACAGTTTGATTACAAACTGATCGCATATGAAGAAGAGGCAAGAGCCGGAGAAAAGGGAAATCTTTCGAAGGTGTTATCAACGATTGAAAATGGACAAAGTGTCCTTGTCATATTCGGTCCTGAAGGCGGATTAACAGAAAAAGAAGTAGAGATGTGTAAGAGCGAGGGCTTTATCCCATGTGGTCTTGGCCCAAGAATCTTACGGACGGAGACTGCTCCATTGTATGTCCTCTCAGCCATCAGCTATCAATTAGAACTTATGAGGTGATTGTAATGCCATCAGTAGCGTTTCACACTCTAGGGTGTAAAGTGAACCACTACGAAACAGAAGCCATTTGGCAACTGTTTAAAGAAGAAGGATATGAACGTGTAGAATATGATTCGATTGCCGACGTGTATGTCATTAACACGTGTACGGTAACGAATACAGGAGATAAGAAAAGCAGACAGGTCATTCGTCGTGCCATCCGTAAGAATCCTGACGGAGTGATTTGTGTAACAGGATGCTACGCTCAAACATCCCCTGCTGAAATTATGGCGATACCGGGCGTTGACGTTGTGGTAGGAACGCAGGACCGAAGAAAAATGCTAACATACATTGAAGAATATAAACAAGAACGCCAACCAATCAATGGCGTTACAAACATTATGAAGAATCGTGTCTACGAAGAGCTGGATGTTCCGGCATTTACGGATCGTACCCGTGCCTCTCTTAAAATCCAGGAAGGGTGCAATAACTTCTGTACATTCTGCATTATTCCATGGGCCCGTGGACTTATGAGATCCCGTGATCCTGAAGAAGTCATTCATCAAGCTCAACAGCTTGTGGATGCCGGCTATAAAGAGATCGTGCTGACAGGTATTCACACAGGTGGATACGGAGAGGACATGAAAGACTACAACCTTGCCATGCTCCTTAAAGACCTGGAGCAAAAAGTGAAGGGGCTGAAGAGAATTCGTATCTCTTCCATCGAAGCCAGTCAACTGACGGATGAAGTCATCGAAGTGATCGATCAATCAAATATTGTTGTCAGACACTTACACATTCCACTTCAATCAGGATCCAATACGGTCCTTAAGAGAATGCGCAGAAAATATACGATGGAATTCTTTGCAGAGCGCTTGGAAAAGCTTAAGAAGGCATTACCGGGACTTGCCGTTACATCTGATGTCATTGTCGGTTTCCCAGGTGAAACGGAAGAAGAATTCATGGAAACATATAATTTCATCAATGAACATAAATTCTCTGAGCTTCATGTGTTCCCTTATTCAAAGCGAACAGGGACTCCTGCAGCACGTATGGACGACCAAATCGATGAAGATATCAAAAACGAACGAGTTCACCGATTAATTGAACTTTCTAACCAATTAGCGAAAGAATACGCTTCTCAATTCGAAAATGAAGTGTTAGAGGTAATCCCTGAAGAGATCTATAAGGATGACCTTTATGTAGGATATACGGATAATTACTTGAAGGTGGTTTTCCCTGCAACAGAAGACATGGTAGGAAAGCTTGTGAAAGTGAAGATCACAAAAGCAGGTTATCCTCTAAACGAAGGCCAATTCGTACGTGTCCTTGAAGAAACAGAAGAAAAAGCTGCAATTTAATAGATCAAGGCACCTGACGATGGTTGGGTGCTTTTTGTTTTTGCACAATAATACTTTGAAACCACTTTCTTTTTTTGCATAGAATCAATTTATCTATTGATAAGTGAAGAAGAAGGTTGTAAACTATTAATGTCAATATAATAAATGAAACAGGTCTTTTTTTTAAACTAATAGTGCAAACGATTGCATTAAATGTAAGCGTTTGTATCTTACTATACTTTGATGAGGTGTTATGATGAAAAAGGCATGGCGTAAAGAAGCGGTAGGCTATCAAATCTATCCAAGGAGTTTTCAGGATTCAAACGGCGACGGAATTGGTGATTTGCAGGGCGTGATTCAACGGTTGGATTATATTAAAGAATTAGGTATCGATGTGATTTGGATTTGTCCAATGTATAAATCACCTAATGATGATAATGGATATGATATTTCTGATTATCAGGACATTATGGAAGACTTCGGTACGATGGAGGACTTCGATCAATTACTTAATGAGGTTCACAAGAGAGATATGAAACTGATCATTGACCTAGTACTTAATCATACAAGTGATGAGCACCCTTGGTTCGTTGAGTCTAAGAGCTCTAAAGAAAATCCAAAGCGTGACTGGTATATTTGGAGAGATGGCGTAAAAGGCAAGGAGCCAAATAACTGGGAAAGCATCTTTGGAGGATCGGCATGGGAGTATGACGATGAAACAGATCAATATTTCCTTCACGTATTCTCTACGAAGCAGCCGGATTTGAACTGGGAAAATGAAGAAGTCCGCGACGCTCTTTATGACACAGTCAATTGGTGGCTTGATAAAGGGATTGATGGGTTCAGAATCGATGCCATCAGCCATATTAAGAAACGTCCAGGACTTCCTGATATGCCAAATCCGAAAAAGGAAAAGTATGTTTCTTCTTTCGATATGCATATGAATCAAAAAGGGATTCATACGTTTTTGCAAGAATTCAAGGATCGGACGTATGCAAACTATGATGTCATGTCCGTTGGGGAAGCGAATGGTGTAAAAGCCGATGAAGCGGAACTGTGGGTCGGAAAAGAATATGGTAAGATGGATATGATTTTCCAATTCGAACATCTTGGTCTCTGGGACGCAGAAACCAACCCTGACCTTGATATTGTCGAATTGAAAAAGGTGCTGACCCGCTGGCAGAAAGGCCTTGAAGGTAACGGGTGGAATGCTCTATTCATCGAAAATCATGATAAAGCAAGAGTTGTTTCCACTTGGGGGAATGATGAAGAATATTGGAGAGAAAGTGCCACTGCCATGGCGACCATGTACTTCTTGATGCAGGGGACTCCGTTTATTTATCAAGGTCAGGAAATCGGTATGACAAATGTCCAATTCCCATCCATTGAAGATTATGATGATGTAGCGGTCAAGAATCTATATCGTCTGAAACGTGAAGAAGGAGTACCTCACCAGGATATCATGGACATCATATGGGCTTCTTCCCGAGACAACAGCAGAACACCGATGCAATGGACTGATGAGGTAAACAGTGGATTCACAAACGGCAAGCCTTGGATGAAAGTGAACCCAAACTATAAAACAATTAATGTAAAAGCTCAGGAAAAGGATGAAGACTCCATTCTGAACTTCTATAAAAAAATGATTCAGCTAAAGAAAAAAGAAGATGTCTTCACGTACGGGATCTATGACCTGCTTCTTGAAAAAGACAAGCAAATCTATGCATATACCCGCACAGGAGAAGATCGATCCATGATCGTAATCACAAACCTTTCCACTGATGATGCCGTTTGTGACCTTGGTGAATTGGAAGTCTCCTCTTCTAATCTTCTGTTGAATAACTATGATGTAGACAGACATGAAATTGTAAGCAAAATAACTCTTAAGCCATACGAGGCGAGAGTGTACTGTTTAAAATGATAAATGCACAACCCTGGCAAAGATTGCCGGGGTTGTTTTTATTTTCTTATTAAAAATGAAAAGGTTTTCTTTTTTTGGAGATGCTAATAAGAAATGCTCGTCTTTTTCTCTTTGTTTTGTTATGATAAGAGAGGTACGGACAACTGTTAAAGGAGAGATAATGAATGACTACGAACGTTGCAAGTATGATTGATCATACTTTACTTAAACCTGAATCAACGAAAGACCAAGTAGAAGTACTTTGCCAGGAAGCGAAAGAATTTAAGTTTGCTTCTGTATGCGTTAACCCGACATGGGTAAAATATTCAAGCGAATTATTAAGCGGCACTGAAGTGAAAGTGTGTACGGTTATCGGGTTCCCGCTGGGAGCTTCTACGCCTGAAACGAAAGCATTCGAAACAAAGGATGCAATCGAAAAAGGTGCTACAGAAGTTGATATGGTAATCAATATCGGCGCTTTGAAAAGTGGCGATCATGAGTTGGTTAAACGCGACATTGAAGCTGTTGTGGCAGCATCTAAAGGTAAGGCACTTTCAAAAGTGATCATTGAAACGTGTCTGCTGACGGATGAAGAAAAAGTGAAAGCTTGCCAATTATCTGTAGAAGCTGGAGCAGACTATGTGAAAACATCTACTGGATTCTCTACTGGTGGAGCGACAGTGGAAGATATCGCTCTTATGAGAAAAACAGTCGGACCTGATATCGGTGTGAAAGCTTCAGGAGGCGTTCGTTCTTCTGAAGATGCTCAAGCAATGATTGACGCTGGAGCTACTCGCCTGGGAGCAAGCTCAGGTGTAAAAATCGTACAAGGCTTGACAAGCGACTCTGACTATTAATAAGAAAAAAGCTGAACGGGGATCTCAATCCTTGTTCAGCTTTTTTTTGGCTGATGAATTCTTTCGATGAATCGGGCGAATTGATTCGCAAATGGCAACACTAGGATCGAGCATAAAATGTTAAATAGTACACTGGCATGTGCCAATTGTAAATCGGGTGAGCCTGCTAAAGATCGAACAACCGATCCGAGTAGTGGAATGAAGGGGATGAAAAGAGCGACCCCAATAACGTTAAGCCATATATGAGCGTACGCCGTCAGTTTCGCTTGAATTCCTCCACCGATGCTTGCGATAAAGGCTGTAATACACGTCCCGACGTTTGCGCCGAGCATAATGGCGATTCCTGCATGCAGGTCGATGGAACCTGCTGCCAGAAATCCCATCGTAACCCCTGTCACAACGGTGCTGGATTGGATGATCGCCGTTAATACACAACCAACAAGTAGGGCGAGTACAACATGCTCGTTCACTTCAATGATATACGTGCGTAAGGATTCGTGAGTCGTTAATGGAGTAGCTAACCACTGAATCGCGCGGATCGACGTAAAGATTAATCCAAACCCGATGAATATCATCCCCGCACTTCGGATGGAAGGTGAGCGGAAGAAGTAAAGAATACACCCGATAATCATGGAGGGGACGATAAGATAATTCATATCCAGTGTGAACATTTCAAGGGTGAACGTTGTCCCGATATTCGATCCAAGCATGATCCCGATAGTCTGTCTGAATGGTATCAAGCCTGAAGAGGCCAGTCCCACCGTGAGGACCATAACGGCAGAACTGCTATGGATAAACGCTGTCACTACCGTCCCGGTAAGAACACCCTTAGCGGGAGTGCTCGTTAAATAATGAAGCCATTTCTTAATTTTCTGATTGGCAATATTAAAGAGCCCTGACCGAAGCCAAGTCATCCCCAGCAAAAAACATAAGATAAAAAAAATAAAGGCAACTCCATGTAAAATCATGATATTCCTCCCACACACCAGCCTGCTTTATACAAATGTATGGAAGAAAAGAGAGAGACATGCCTATTTATGTGACCTGTTTTATGATAAATTGTTGACCTATTACATATCATATATTATAATGGCAAAGTACATGGATTTCTTTATATTAATAAAGAATTCATCCAAGAAAGACATACACTTTCTGTCCCCTTGTGACAATGATCCAAGGGCAAAGCCATAACCTATTGGTGAAGTAAAGGACGCGGGAATATTTTGCGTCTTAAGAAATTGGTACAAACCATTTCTTGACTTGAACATGTAAGTGTAGTGTGTTCGGAGGGAGGGAAAGAGAGATGTCAAAAACAGTTGTTCGTAAAAACGAATCGCTTGAAGATGCTCTTCGTCGCTTCAAACGCTCAGTTTCTAAAACAGGAACTTTACAAGAGTTTAGAAAGCGCGAATTTTATGAAAAGCCAAGCGTAAAACGCAAAAAGAAATCAGAAGCTGCAAGAAAGCGTAAGTTCTAAGAGAGGGTGTAAGCATGAGTCTTCTCAATCGTTTAAATGATGATATGAAACAAGCGATGAAAAATAAAGAAAAAGAGAAGCTTTCTGTGATTCGCATGCTTAAAGCCTCACTTCAAAATGAAGCGATTAAACATGGGAAACAGGAACTCTCTGAAGACGAAGAGTTGACTGTCCTTTCTCGAGAAGTGAAGCAACGGAAAGACTCCCTCCAGGAATTTCAAAACGCTGGTCGCGAAGACCTCGTTGAAAAAATTCAAACAGAACTGACTTACGTCGAAATATATATGCCGAAGCAGCTTTCAGAAGAAGAGGTCTCTGCTATTGTCCAACAGACAGTAGCGGAGGTAGGCGCTACTTCTAAAGCCGACATGGGCAAAGTGATGGGAGCAATCATGCCTAAATTAAAAGGGAAAGCCGATGGAGCTCTCGTCAACAAACTTGTTCTTCAACATTTATCATAAGATTAAAGAGACCGGAAAGCCATAATGCTTTCCGGTTTTTTTATTCGCGTTAAAGAGGGCGGCAGTGCCATAAGCGGGGAGGATTGGTAATAAATTTGGGAAAGCTAAAAATAAGGTTTGAAGGTTGAAAATAAGCTTGAGCAAGTTGATAATAAAAAGTAAAGTATCTTAATAACCAAGATCAGCCCATCAAGTTTTTTGCAATATTAATAAATTCCACGCCAACAACATAATATTCTTAAAAAAGTTGAAACTTTTTTAAAGGTCAATCGTACATAGAGTATCAAGGAATATTACCTGAAACGAGGGGGTTGCGTTGAAAAAAGGTCTACTTATATTTTTCATGATGATTCTTGGGTTCAGTTTTCTACAGCCCTTGTTAAGCTCTGCTGAGAATACAAAAAAAGTATATGTTATTCCTATTCACAAAGAAGTTGAAAAAGGCCTTCATGCATTTCTGGAGAGAGCGATAAGGGATGCAGAGGAAAACAATGCTGAACTGATTGTTTTTGATATCGATACGCCTGGAGGTCTGGTCACTGCAGCTGGTGATATTGGTCAGCTTCTAGACGGCGTAGAAACAAAGACGGTTGCCTTCGTGAATAATCATGCTTTATCGGCGGGTGCCTTCATCTCCCTTCATGCAGATGAAATCTATATGGTTCCAAATGGTCAAATCGGGTCTGCGGCCGTGATCGATCAAGCTGGAAATGCCGCTGATAAGAAAGCTCAGAGTTACTGGCTTTCTGCCATGAAGAGTGCCGCTGAATCAAATGGGAGAGATCCTCAAGTTGCATTAGCTATGGCGGATGAATCGGTAGTCATCGAAGAATTGGGGATTGAAAAAGGAGAATTATTAACCCTCGGTTCAAAAGAAGCCAAGCAAGTCGGGTACTCTGAAGGAACCGTTGCGAATCTGGATGAGTTATACGAATCACTTGGTGTCGATAAATCTTCTGTGGTAAATGTTGAAGAGACCTTTGCGGAGAAGCTGGCACGATTTATAACCAACCCGGTCGTGGTACCCATTCTTCTTTCGTTGGCAAGCCTTGGGTTGATTGTCGAATTGTATTCACCAGGCTTTGGCATTGCCGGTTCTATCGGGTTGATTTCACTTGTATTATTCTTTTATGGACACTTAGTGGCGGGACTTGCCGGTTACGAAACGATAATCCTCTTTATCATTGGGGTCGCTCTGGTCGTTGCGGAATTTTTCATCCCGGGGGGCATAGCAGGCGGACTTGGCATCGGGGCAATACTCGCAAGTATTATGTTGGCAGGGGGCGATGTAGTGCAAATGGGAATTTCTCTTCTTATCGCTTTACTTATTGCCGTTGCTACAATGATTATATTTGTAAAGGTGTTTGGTAAAAAAATGAAATTTTTCAACAAAATCATTTTAAAAGATTCAACAAGCACAGAAAGTGGATATGTATCAAACATCAATCGATTAGAGTTGATCGGTAAAGAAGGAGTAACGAAAACTCCTCTAAGACCTTCCGGTACCGTGATCGTGGATGATGAAAGAATTGATGCAGTGACAGAGGGCGGCTTTATTAAAGCTGGCGAAAGAGTTAAGATTGTGAAAGTAGAAGGCTCACGGATTGTTGTAAGAGACATTTCATAATTACTTAGGAGGAAAAGAATATGGTTATAGGACCAAGTACGATTTTATTGCTCGTTGCCATTGTGGTGGGAGTGATTGTATTAGCAGTTTTATTTACATTTGTACCAGTCATGCTGTGGATTTCAGCGATTGCAGCAGGAGTAAGAATCAGTATTTTCACACTTGTGGGAATGAGGTTGAGACGTGTTATCCCGAGTCGTGTGATCAATCCATTGATTAAAGCCCATAAAGCAGGAATCACGGTAACGATCAATCAGCTTGAGAGTCACTATTTAGCTGGTGGTAACGTAGACAGAGTGGTGAATGCATTGATTGCAGCTCATCGTGCAAATATTGAATTGACCTTTGAGCGTGCTGCGGCGATTGACCTTGCAGGTCGTGACGTACTTGAAGCGGTTCAAATGAGTGTTAACCCTAAAGTGATCGAAACACCATTCATTGCCGGTGTCGCAATGGATGGAATTGAAGTGAAAGCGAAAGCGCGTATTACAGTCCGTGCGAATATCGACCGCCTTGTCGGGGGTGCCGGGGAAGAGACGATCGTTGCCCGTGTAGGGGAAGGGATTGTATCTACAATAGGTTCATCCGACAACCACAAGAAGGTATTGGAAAATCCGGATCTGATTTCTCAAACGGTCCTATCAAAAGGCCTGGATGCAGGTACGGCATTTGAAATTCTCTCGATTGATATTGCGGACGTTGATATCGGCAAGAATATCGGAGCAGAACTGCAAACAGAACAAGCGGAAGCTGATAAGAACATTGCTCAAGCGAAAGCGGAAGAAAGAAGAGCAATGGCCGTTGCCAATGAGCAGGAAATGAAAGCAAGAGTAGAAGAGATGAGAGCGAAGGTTGTGGAAGCAGAAGCAGAAGTACCTCTTGCCATGGCTGAAGCGCTCAGGTCAGGTAATATCGGTGTAATGGACTATATGAACATAAAGAATATCGACGCCGATACGGAAATGAGAGACTCGATTGGCAAACTAACCGGGGATAAAAATGATCCGAAAAATTCTAAAGATAAGTAATATCCCCTTGTGAGAAAGGAGTTTTCTCCATGGAACCTTTAATCATTGCCATACTGATCGGGCTTATCACGTCGATTTTCAATAAAGTGAAAGAGTCGCCTTCAGATAAACCGGTAAGGCAAAAACCGATTCAAACGGCATCTGCCCCTCCATCCGAACCTCATGCAAGAGAGAGAGAAAGGGAGAGAGATAGACCGGCACGGAGCAGAGTGCCGAGAGAATACAAAGAACCATTGAAAGACGCAGCCTCTTCCATTCAAAGTCGATTTGAAGAAAAGAGGAAGGAAGCAGAAACAACTTATGCGGATTTGCAAAAGAAGGAAGAGCGTTATTCCCGCAGGCTGGAAGCTCATCAAACCCAGGCAAAGAAGATACGGGAGAAAAGTTCAACTCTCAATATTGATTTCAACAAGGAAGATGATATCGTAAAAGGATTCATTTTTTCTGAGGTATTCGGACCTCCGAGATCAAAAAAACGCCATCATCAAAAATAAGAGTGATGAAACCCCTTTTCATTTCATAAATATGAGATGAAAGGGGGTTCTTTTTTTATGGCAAAAAGCTTTTTACAACACATGCGTAAATGGATGACCCAGAAAATGGATTTACCTGAAGATGTCATGATGGACCTTCCTCGCGTCACAATGATTGGACAAATTCATATTTATATAGAAAACCATCGTGGTCTGTTAACGTTCACAGATCGAGAGGTACGACTTCTGCTAAAACAAGGTCAACTTTTAATAAAAGGTGAACAATTTGTCATCAAGATGATTCTTCCGGAAGAAATTCTTCTTCAGGGGAAGATCGTAGAAGTGATCTATTTAGAACAATAGGAGGGACGGATTTGAAGAATCAATGGTTCACCTTTCTAAGGGGAAAGGTATTTGTGAAAATGGAAGGCAGACTAGTCGAGAGGGTCATCAATCAATTGCTTCGGGCGGGTATCACGATTTGGAATGTGAAGAGAGCTGGAACAGAAACCATCACCTTTTACTTATCCTTAGAGGATGTACATAACTTCAGAAGAGCTGTTCGAACATCCGAGTGTAAAGTGACATTTCTAAGAGGTCAGGGAGTTCCATTTTTGTTCAAGCGCTCCCTGAAGAACTCAGGGTTCATGATTGGTGGACTTGCTTTCTTCATCATCGTGTTCCTGCTCTCCAATATGGTGTGGGGCATTCAAATTAAGGGGGCGTCACCGCAAACGGAGCACAGTATAAGAAAAGAGCTGGAAGAAATGGGAGTATCAAAAGGGAAACTGCAATTCTCACTCCCGGATGTAGAAAATATTCAAAGAGAGCTATCCTACAGGATGAACAATATTACATGGGTAGGGGTGGAATTGCAAGGGACAACCTTTCACTTCCAAGTGGTTGAGAAGAACGCCCCTGAGCCTTCTGAATCCTCCGGTCTGCAGCATATTGTAGCGAAGAAGAAAGCGATCATCACTCAGATGTTCGTAGAAGAAGGAGATCCCCAGGTGAACGTCAATGATTATGTGAATAAAGGTCAGCTCCTTGTATCCGGTTTGATCGGGAATGAAAAAGATCCTAAAGGTGTCCCGGCCAAGGCGAAAATCCTGGGGGAAACTTGGTATAAATCTAACGTTGATCTACCGTTGAAATCCCAGTTTTTGGTTTTTAGCGGCAATGAAAAAAGAAAGCATTATGTCGGGGTCGGCTCTTTCGATATTCCGATTTGGGGATTCGGGAAAGTTGAGTATAAAGAGTCCATCGTGGAAGAGAACAAAAAAAACCTTCGTTTCTTGAAATGGGAGCTGCCAATATATTATATTGATAAAAGCTTTAAAGAAAAAGAGGATGTGGAAAGAACTTATACGAAATCAGAAGCCATCGATGCCGCGAAGAAGCTGGCCAAGAGTAATTTGGAATCCACTCTCCCGGAGGATGCAGAAGTCATAGGTGAAAAAATTTTGCAAGAAAAGGTTGAGAATGGTAAAGTTAGGGTAACAATTCACTTCAAAGTATTAGAAAATATTGCAGTAGGACAACCAATTATTCAAGGAGACTAACGAATGTCAGATGAAATCTTAATGAAATTACAACTTGAAAACCCTAATGAAGCCATCGCTTTGTTTGGTGTTTCAGATTCTCACCTTAAATTAATAGAACAGGAACTACACGTTTCGATCGTAACAAGAGGCGAAGAATTGCTGGTTTCAGGTAAGGAAGAAGATGTAAGTCTCGCCCTTGATGTTTCAGATCGACTCGTAGCTGTAATACGTAAAGGGATCAATATTGGCCAAAGAGATGTCCATTATGCACTGGAAATGGGCAAACAAGGGACACTTGAATACTTTACAGACTTGTACAATGAAGAAATCACGAAAAATGCAAAAGGTAAATCCATCAGGGTGAAAACCCTTGGACAGCGCCAATACATTCAGGCTATCAAAAAACACGATATGGTGTTTGGGATTGGTCCGGCAGGTACGGGGAAAACCTATCTTGCTGTGGTGATGGCGGTACATGCATTGAAAAACGGGCAGGTAAAGAAGATTATTCTCACAAGGCCTGCTGTTGAAGCGGGAGAGAGTCTTGGCTTCCTTCCGGGTGACCTGAAAGAAAAAGTGGACCCTTATCTACGTCCCTTATATGACGCTCTGCATGATGTGTTGGGGGCTGAGCATACAGCTCGGTTGATAGAAAGAGGAACCATTGAAATTGCCCCTCTTGCTTATATGAGAGGTCGTACACTGGATGATGCGTTTGTCATCCTCGATGAGGCACAAAACACAACGAAAGCACAGATGAAAATGTTTCTAACCAGACTTGGCTTCGATTCTAAGATGATTATTACAGGGGACCGCTCTCAAGTGGACTTACCGAGGGGAAGCGAGTCAGGACTGATTTCTTCTGAAAAAATATTGAAAAATGTAAAAGGCGTATCCTTTATTTATCTTGATCAAGCAGATGTGGTACGTCACCCGTTAGTCGCTAAAATAATCAATGCCTATGAAACAATTGAAAAGTAAAACGATAAAGAGATTGATCCAATGTGTTCATGCCACCTGTTCATTCAGGCGGCGCATGCAGGGGTCAATCTTTTTTTATAGGGTTAACATGGATAATTAAGTGAAAAACTGTTATCATTTTACATAATTGCTAGATTGTTTTTCTCATGCTTTCTGTGAGCTCTATACCTTGCACTGGTTGAAATTGTACTTACATAACAGGGGGTTCTTTATGCAAACGCACCCATTCTTACTCAAAATAAGGAGCTTTCTTAGCTACCGACTCTTTACTAATCTCTTATTTGTGTTACTTGGCATTATTGTTTTCGGGGTTTTATTTGGTAATGTAAAACCGAAAACCCTGGATATCAATTTGTACGAAGAAGCTCCTACTACGATAAGGGCTCCTAAGAAGTTCGTCGACGATGAGGCCACCGAGAAGAAGAAGGAAGAAGCGAAGGCTGAGGTAGCAAATGTCTATACCACGAAAGAAGGAGCTGTCGACAACTCCATATCCCTCCTTCGCTCTCTGATTGAAAGTGTAAACGAAGTGAAGAAAGAATCTTCAGCACAGGCAGGTGAAGAAGATGATCTAAAGCCTTCACCAATTTCCGATATTAATGATCAGCTGAAACTCCTGAAAGCAAAATTGCCTAAGGATAAAAATAATAATATAACCAACAGTTTAAGTGATGATGTGTTAAAGATACTCCTGGTGGCTACAGAAGATGACCTGTCGCGCCTAGAGACCATCGTATCCACACAGATGAAAATCATCATGGAAAACGGGGTGAAAGAGGAAGAACTAAACGAAGCAAAATTGAACTTAGAACAGCGGATCACCAATTATTCCTTCGAAGGTGATTTATCCACTGCAGCCGTTAAATTGGGGAAAGTCGCTTTGGAGCCGACACTTTACTATGATGCTGAAAAAACGGATGAGTTGAAGAAACTTGCCGAGGCAAATGTACAGAAGGTCGAAATTATCGAAGGTGGCGTCATCGTGCAAGATGGCGAACTGATCACCACTAAAAAATACAGTATCCTGAAGTCGTTGGGTATGGTGGAAAATACGTTTTCCTTCCGGCCATACATCGGATTGGCGCTCTTTGTACTTGTCGTGATCAGTTCACTGTATTATTTCTTCTACACGTTGGAAGTAACCGAGGAACGTAAACAAAATTATTTAATCCTCACGAGCATCGTGTTTGTGATATCACTCTTAATCATGAAGATTGTGGGACTCATAGAGCAGCTGGAAATCAATGATATAGCCTTCATATTCCCTGCAGCGTTCACAGGGATGATACTTAGGATCCTCCTGAATGAACGGATCGCCATGATGATGGTGTTTATCCTTTCAGCGTGCTCGAGTATCGTATTCCATCAGCAGTTCTCAGGATCAATCGATATTGAAATTGCTATATATACATTATTCAGTGGCGTATCCGGGATTCTTTTCCTAGTGAGCCGAAATCAGCGCTCCAATATATTAAGGGCGGGGATTTACGTAGCTCTTGTGAATATTTTGATCCTCGGTTTCTTGATTCTATTAAGCGGAACCTCTTATTCGAACAGTGAATATGTGTATTATCTCGTGTTTGCCCTGGTATCAGGAATCAGTTCCTCTATATTAACAATCGGTTTTCTGCCGTTTTTCGAGGCCGGGTTTGGCATACTTTCTTCCATGAGGCTGGTGGAGCTTTCAAGCCCTACACAACCATTATTGAAGAAGCTGCTGACCGATGCACCTGGTACATATCATCACAGTGTCATGGTAGCGAATCTTGCAGAATCTGCATGTGAATCCATTGGTGCAAACGGACTATTAGCGAGAGTCGGGTGCTACTATCATGATGTCGGAAAGTCAAAAAGGCCACACTTTTTTATAGAAAACCAGCTTAATATGGAAAATCCACATGATCGGGTCTCGCCTGAGACGAGCAGGGATGTTATTATAAGTCATGCTTCAGATGGTGCCGACATGCTGCGGAAGCATAAGCTGCCAAAGGAAATCGTCGATATTGCCGAGCAGCATCATGGGACAACCTTGTTGAAATTCTTTTATTATAAGGCTAAGGAACAAGGGAAAGATGTTAAGGAAGAAGATTATCGATATCCCGGTCCTAAACCACAAACAAGGGAAGCGGCCATTATCAGCATTGCGGATAGTGTAGAAGCGGCTGTCAGATCTAAAAAATCTCCCACGCAGGGAGAGATTCAACAGCTTGTTCATTCCATAGTACAAGACCGCCTGCAGGACGGTCAGTTCAACGAATGCGATATTTCATTAAAGCAATTAGAAACAGTTAAGAAGTCTCTTTGTGAGACACTGAATGGAATTTTTCATCCGAGAATAGAATATCCGGAACTTAAAGCAAAAGGAGAAAAAGCATGACATTATTGATCGACTTTATTGATGAAACTGAAAAATTATCCGAAGAGGAAACAAGTCTGGTGCAAAACATCTTGAACTTTGCAGCAAAAAAAGAAGAGGTCGAAGCTGACAGCGAAGTGTCGGTTACGTTTGTGACGAACGAAAGGATTCAGGAAATTAACCGTGAATACCGCCATAAGGACCAGCCGACGGATGTCATTTCCTTTGCTCTTGAAGAACTGGGAGAGGACGAAGTCGAAATAGTAGGTGGTCAAATTCCCCGGGTTCTCGGTGATATCATCATATCCATCGACCGAGCCAAGGAGCAGGCTGAAGAATACAATCATTCATTTTCCCGTGAACTTGGTTTTTTAGCTCTGCATGGATTCCTGCATTTATTAGGCTATGATCATATGGATGAAATGGATGAAAAGAAAATGTTCCAGAGACAAAAGGATATTCTAGATGAGTATGGACTCAAAAGGGACTAAGTTCGGCCTATTCAGGTTCTTGAAGTCTTTTGGATACGCGGCAGATGGGATTAAATCTGTATGGTCCACGGAGCAGAATTTCAGGATTCACTCGTGTGTAGGGATAATTGTTTTTATCTTAGGGTATCTGCTTTCCGTATCTGCCATGGAATGGATCATCCTGATCATATTGGTGTTTTCCGTACTGGCACTTGAAACCATGAATACGGCTATCGAAAAGGCAGTGGACCTCTCAATTTCAGACTACCATCCCTTGGCGAAAGCGGCAAAGGACCTTGCTTCGGCGGCTGTCTTACTCTTTGCCGTGTGTACAGCGATTGTGGGTGCCATTATATTCATCCCAAAGCTGCTTGAACTTATCACTGCTCTTTAATGAGATGCAGAGAAGATGCGAATACCTTAAAAACAAAGGCTGCGGGAGAGAAATTGAACGATTTCTTTCCCGCAGCCTTTAATTCATTTGAAAACGTTCTTATACTTGTATAGAATAAGTGGAGCAAAGGACAAAATCGATAAATAATTTGAATTATCTAACTATTTCATTACAAAATGATAACAGCCCATTTTCTTTTATGAAAATTGTAGTAAAATGAATTTGTAAGGGTTAAAAGGAGAGTTAAACTAATGAATGCAGAACAATTGATACAAGAAGCTAAACTAGCGAGAGAAAAAGCATACGTACCCTATAGTAAATTTAAGGTGGGAGCGGCCCTTCTGTCTAAGGATGGTAAAGTATATCACGGTTGTAATATCGAGAATGCAGCCTACAGTATGTGTAATTGTGCTGAAAGGACAGCTCTATTCAAAGCTTACTCAGAAGGCGATACAGACTATTCAATGATTGCGGTTGTAGCAGACACGGCAAGACCGGTGCCGCCATGTGGAGCCTGTCGTCAGGTCATTTCAGAGTTATGTCCGAAAGAGATGAAAGTCGTACTGACAAACCTTAAAGGCGATGTGGAAGAACTAACCGTTGCAGAACTATTACCAGGAGCTTTTTCACCGGAGGATTTAAATGAGTAATATAGGCAGTAATACAGAATACAAATCAGGCTTTATCTCCATCATCGGACGGCCGAACGTAGGGAAGTCCACTTTCCTGAACCGTGTAATCGGTCAAAAGATTGCGATTATGAGTGATAAGCCTCAAACAACAAGAAACAAGGTTCAGGGAGTGTTCACCACAGATGATGCACAAATGATATTCATCGATACTCCAGGGATACACAAACCGAAACATAAACTGGGAGACTTCATGATGAAGATTGCTCAGAACACTTTAAAAGAAGTGGACGTCATTTTGTTTATGGTCAACGTAGAAGAAGGTTTGGGAAAAGGAGATCACTTCATCATCGAGAAGTTAAAAGGGGTCAAAACACCTGTTTTCCTTATTCTTAATAAGATTGATCAAATTCATCCTGATGCGTTATTGCCGATGATTCAACAATATAATGACCTGTTTCCTTTTGCGGCGACTGTTCCGATTTCAGCACTTGAAGGAAATAATGTGGATAACCTTCTGCAATTATTAAAGGATCAACTGCCAGAAGGACCTCAATTTTATCCTGCTGATCAGATTACAGACCATCCTGAACGTTTTATCGTTTCAGAACTCATACGTGAGAAGGTCCTGCACCTGACAAGGGAAGAGATTCCCCACAGCATTGCAGTCGTGATCGATAAAATGGAGCGAAAGCAAGAGAAGGACCTTATTGACGTGATCGCAACCATTATTGTGGAGAGAGACTCGCAAAAAGGGATTGTCATCGGAAAACAGGGGTCGATGCTAAAGGAAGTAGGAAAGCGCTCCCGTGTTGACATTGAGAACCTGTTGGGATCAAAGGTTTATCTTGAACTATGGGTGAAGGTACAGAAGGATTGGAGAAACCGATCTTCTACCCTGCGTGACTTTGGATTCAGCGACGACGAATATTGATAGCCGAATTAACAATATTTAGGCCGCATCTTTTAGAGAGAAAATGCTCATTCTAATCACAAGAAAGCTTATGAAGTCTTGCTAGTTTAAATCCAGAAAGGTGGGTTTTTTTATGTTAGACTTAACATGGAAATTTTTTTCGCAGACAGGAAGTATAGACACCTATTTACTTTTTAAGGAGCTTGAAAAGGAGACGGTAGAGGATCCTTACAGCTTTGAAGAAGAAACAGCGGAAGTTGATTTTCCTTTAACGTGATAAGCTTGTCATCACCCTGATGGATTGATGTCGGGAGGTGGCTATATGCTGCAGAAGTGTGAAGGAATCGTTATCAGAACGAATCATTACGGTGAGTCGAACAAGATTGTTACCATATACACACGAGAATTCGGAAAGATAGGATTGATGGCTAGAGGGGCAAAGAAACCTAATAGCCGTCTATCCGCCATTTCACAATTGTTTACATATGGTTATTTCCTTTTTATTAAAGGAAGTGGGCTAGGTACACTCCAACAGGGAGAGATGGTTGAATCCTTAAGGCATGTGAGGGAAGATTTGTTTAAGACGGCTTATGCCACTTACATCGTCGATCTTCTAGACAAAGCGACGGAGGACCGGAAACCGAACCCATTCCTATTTGAATTGCTTTACAAGACCATTCACTATTTAAATGAAGACTATGATCCCGAAATTCTTATGCACATATTTGAAATGAAGATGCTCCCTGTATTAGGGCTGTATCCTCATTTGAATGGATGTAGTGTATGCGGGGAAGCGGATGGTGAATTTGCTTTCTCATTTAAAGAAAATGGATTCATCTGTCATCGTTGTTTAAGTGAAGATCCTCATCATTTTCCGATCTCACAGGGCACAGTGAAGCTTCTGAGGGTATTTTACTATTTCGATATCAATCGATTGGGAAATATATCGGTGAAAGATGAAACAAAGAGTCAATTGAAGCGGGTAATCAGGACTTATTACGATGAAAATTCGGGTCTGACATTAAAATCCAGAAGGTTCTTAGACCAAATGGATAACCTGAAGGACTTATTCTAGCTTATAATGCTGCTTGTGATTACATAGAAAGGGCCCATTCACCATGGTGAATGGGCCTGTTTTTTTATGGGGTTTTGTTTCCGCTTTAGGTGTCTGCTAGCTCCGGGGCTTAGAGGCTCGAGGTCATAAGTCAAACATACCAAAAAGGCAAAGAACGCCTTTCCGGTATGTTCGT
>NZ_JBNNJT010000001.1:234553-289729 GCF_050270195.1 Rossellomorea sp. NPDC071047
GGTATGTTCGTCTTATGCTTGTCGCCTCTGGGCAAAGCCCCTCCGCTTTAGGTGTCTGCTAGCTCCGGGGCTTAGAGGCTCGAGGTCATAAGTCAACCCTGCCAAAAAGGCAAAGAACGCCTTTCCGGCAGGGCTGTCTTATGCTTGTCGCCTCTGAACGAGCCGCCTCCGCTTTAGGTTTTAAAATTTAATCTTCTCCTGTAAGAACGCCTTTACTTCGCTGATCGGCATTCTTACCTGATCCATTGTGTCACGGTCACGTACGGTCACTTGGCCATCTTCAACCGAGTCAAAGTCAAATGTGATACAGAATGGTGTACCGATTTCATCTTGACGTCGGTAGCGTTTACCGATTGACGCTGTTTCGTCGAAGTCGATCATAAGATCCTGTGATAATTCTTCATACACCTTGAATGCATCATCCGATAATTTCTTAGAAAGCGGCAGGACTGCTGCTTTGAATGGAGCCAGTGCGGGATGGAAGCGGAGTACTGTTCGTGAATCATTTTCAAGCTCCTCCTCTTCAAATGCGTCACATAGGAATGCAAGAGTGACACGGTCTGCACCTAAGGATGGTTCAATACAGTATGGAACATACTTTTCATTTGTTTGAGGATCCATGTAGTGGAAGTCTTCGTTTGAATGTTCCATATGACGCTTCAGGTCAAAGTCTGTTCGATCTGCTACACCCCAAAGCTCTCCCCAACCGAATGGGAATTTGTATTCAATATCCGTAGTTGCATTACTGTAATGAGACAATTCGTCTTTGTCATGATCGCGTAAACGCATGTTATCTTCGTTCATTCCCAGGTTAAGTAACCAGTTTTTACAGAATTCACGCCAGTAAGAGAACCATTCCAGGTCTTCTCCGGGTTTACAGAAGAATTCCAGTTCCATTTGTTCAAATTCACGTGTTCTGAATGTGAAGTTACCAGGTGTAATTTCATTTCGGAAGCTTTTTCCGACTTGAGCAATACCGAAAGGCATCTTCTTACGCATGGAGCGTTGAACATTCTTGAAGTTAACAAATATACCTTGAGCTGTTTCCGGGCGTAAATAGATTTCATTTGTAGATGATTCTGTCACACCCTGGTGAGTCTTGAACATTAAATCGAATTGACGGATATCGGTGAAATCCTGGCTTCCACAGTCAGGGCATGCGATACTGTGCTCTTTGATGATTTCTTCCATTTTTTCAAACGAAAGTCCATCCACGATCATCTCGATGCCTTTTTCTTCAAGGGCATTTTCAATGATTTTGTCTGCGCGATGGCGTGTTTTACATTGCTTACAGTCGATCATTGGATCGTTGAAGTTTCCAACGTGACCAGAAGCTACCCAAGTTTGTGGATTCATTAAGATACTTGCATCAAGACCCACGTTGTAAGGGGATTCCTGTACGAATTTTTTCCACCATGCTTTTTTAATATTGTTTTTTAACTCTACACCTAATGGACCGTAATCCCACGTGTTAGCAAGTCCTCCGTAAATTTCAGAACCCGGGAAAACAAACCCGCGATGCTTCGCTAAATTTACTACTTGTTCCATTGACATAAAAGTCACTCCTTTTCATCATGTATGTAATAAAATAAAAAAGCTCGTCCCTAGGCATATAGCCTAGGGACGAGCTTGATACTCGCGGTTCCACCCTAGTTGATATACGTCATGTATACCCACTTTTAAATGTAAAATAGCTCGGGATTGCCGTTTCCTTGCTTTCCAGGCTTTCACCGTCCCTGGTCGCTTGAAGTGCAGCAAGTACTTATTGATCCGTCATAGCATTATTATGATGAAGACATTTTATCATGTTAAAGAAATAAAAACAACTATTGATCAGTAGAAGGAAAAAGATTTGAAGTTTGTATCAAAAAAAGATAATCTGTGTTAAGTGAAATTTAAAATATAGTGTTGACACAATTGAATGATAATATGCTCTTTTCATTTTCTTTAAATAGTATATAATATTTCATATAAAGTATAACATAAATCGTTTGTCCGTTAGGTGGTGAGTAACAATCGAACTTAATAAGCGTCAAGAACATATCTTACAAATAGTTAAAGACAACGGACCTATCACTGGTGAACAAATCGCCGATCGATTAAACTTGACCAGGGCGACTCTCAGGCCTGATCTAGCCATTCTAACTATGGCAGGTTACCTGGATGCCCGTCCCAGAGTGGGATATTTCTATACAGGGAAAACAGGAACGCAGCTGTTGACAGAAAACCTTAACAAAATATATGTTAAAGATTATCAATCGATTCCTGTAGTGGTGAATGAAAATGTTTCTGTGTATGATGCCATTGTTACAATGTTCCTCGAGGACGTAGGCACATTGTTTGTAGTGGATGCCAATACGTACTTAGTTGGCGTCCTGTCACGTAAGGATCTATTGAGGGCGAGCATCGGGAAGCAGGAACTTAGTACCTTGCCGGTGAATATCATTATGACGAGAATGCCTAATATTACGGTCTGTGAAAAGGATGACCAGCTAATAGGCGTGGCCAAAGACTTGATTCATAAACAAATCGACTCTGTTCCGGTGATTAAGAAAACAGAAAAAGGCGATTTAGAGGTCATAGGCAGAATTACGAAAACAAATATCACGAAAGCATTTGTAGCGTTAGCAGATGAATATTAGAAGGTGGTGAGCGATCGTGAAAGAACCGATCATCTATGTTGTATCCGACTCGGTGGGTGAAACTGCTGAACTAGTCACAAAAGCGGCGATTAGCCAATTCAATGGTTCCAATACGGTCATTAAACGCTTTCCGTATGTAGAGGACTTAGAGCATATCGATGAAGTGATTTCCCTGGCGAAATTAAACCAGGGACTGATCGTATACACTCTTGTAAAGCCGGATATGCGTGCGTATATTAAAAAAGAAGCTGAAAGAGAAGAATTGTACGCATTTGATATTATCGGTCCATTAATGGATAAATATCAATCAGCTTACCAAAAAGAGCCGTTGTTCGAGCCGGGAACGGTAAGAAAGCTGGATGATGATTACTTCAAGAAAGTGGAAGCGATAGAGTTTGCCGTCAAGTACGATGATGGGCGGGATCCCCGAGGCATCCTTAGAGCGGATATTGTGCTTGTAGGTGTTTCCAGAACTTCAAAGACGCCGTTATCACAATATCTTGCACTGAAGAGGATTAAGGTGGCCAATGTACCACTAGTACCGGAAGTCGATCCGCCAGAGGAATTATTTATGGTTTCTCCTAAGAAGTGCTTCGGATTAAAGATCAGCCCTGAGAAGTTGAATACGATTCGCCGGGAAAGATTAAAGTCATTGGGCTTGAACGATCAGGCAAGCTATGCGAATATTCAACGCATTGAAGATGAGTTGAAATATTTCGAGAAAATAACCAATCGCATCGGATGCCATGTGATTGACGTAACGAACAAAGCTGTAGAAGAAACAGCCAATGTCATTACGAATATCTATCAGCACTCAAACAATTAACAGTTAAAAAGAATGATTCTTTTCCTGAATAAAAAAGGGAGAGAATCATTCTTTTTTGGTGAATCTAAACGTGAGCAATCAAAGGTTTCATAAATTGAGTATTTATAGTGGTCAAACTTGTCCGATTATACTATAATAAAAAATTGTGATAAAAATATTTAAAATAGGTTTAGACTAAACTCTTAAGGAATAAACTAATTATTGTGATATGTCAAGTCTCGTCTTAATTAAAATTCGACAATTTTTATCAATTCTCTAGGAAAATTCATAAAGAGAGAAGGATAATACGGAGTGATGTAGAATAGTTAGTATTAGCGAACATAAGTCTACCGTATATGTAGATGCAGATGCTTGCCCGGTAAAGCAGGAAATCATTAAAATTACCAGAGGATATGGCTTTGAAGTTGTTTTTGTTGCTTCTCATGCCCATAGGAAAAACACACCTGATCAAGGCAGGTGGGTATATGTCGATAGTTCGAAAGAAGCGGCTGACTTATACATCATGAACCATGTTCAACCACACGATGTACTGGTTACACAGGATATCGGGTTGGCGTCATTGGTTTTACCAAAAAAAGTTTATGCCATCTCTCCCAGGGGAAAAGCCTACAGGGAAGAGAGTATAGTCACGGCACTCGATTATCGATACGTCGCAGCAAAAGAACGCCGAAGAGGAAACTATGGTAAAGGTCCTAAACCTTTTACAAATGAAGACAGAGAAACATTTTGTAATTCCTTCGATAAAATCTTGTCGGAAATTGCAGGAGAATCGGAATAAGTACAGAATGGATTAAGAGGGTAAATAAAAACAGGTGATAAATCGTGTCTGAAAGAATCCCTGAAGATAAGTTAAATAAAATATTATCGTCAACCGATATCGTAGATGTCGTCAGTGATTATGTACAACTGAAAAAGCAGGGACGCAATTATTTTGGTTTGTGTCCGTTTCATGGAGAGAATACTCCATCTTTTTCTGTTTCCCCTGACAAACAAATATTTCACTGTTTCGGATGTGGGGCCGGGGGAAATGCGTTTACGTTTCTAATGGATGTTGATGGTTTGAGCTTCCTTGAAGCAGCGCAAAAGCTTGGTTCTAAAGTAGGAGAAGAAATATCCATACAGACATCTTCGTCTGAAAGGGAGCTTCCCCCCCAAGAAGATGAAAAGCAAATGATGGAAGCTCATGGGTTATTGAGTAAATTTTACCATCATCTCCTTCTAAATACAAAAGAAGGTCAGGAAGCCCTCGAATATTTACTGGCTCGGGGGTTTACGACTGAAAGTATTACTAAATTTCAGATTGGGTGGTCACTTCCAAGCTGGGATTTCACGGTTAAGTTCCTTCAAAAGCGAGGCTATTCCCTGGAGCTGATGGAAGCGGCAGGTTTACTCGTTAGAAGAGAAAGAGACAATTCCTTCCTGGATCGCTTCAGGGGAAGAATCATGTTTCCTATAGTTGATACGAAGGGGAATACGGTCGCTTTTTCAGGAAGAAGCATCGATGCGAATGATGAACCGAAGTACTTAAACAGTCCGGAAACGAAAATTTTTAACAAAAGCAGCATTCTTTATAACTATCACGGCGCGCGTTCAATGATTAGAAGAAAACAGCAGGCCATTCTGTTTGAAGGATTTGCCGACGTCATATCAGCCAGTGAAGCAGAGGTGGAAAATGGCGTAGCCACTATGGGTACTTCATTAACAGAGCAGCAAATCGGACTTCTTAAACGCCTGACTGATTCCGTGATCATTTGTTATGACGGTGATTCTGCTGGGGTGGAAGCCGCATTCCGGGCAGGGAATCTTCTTAACAATCATCAGCTGAACATTCGTGTCGCCACAATACCGGAACAATTAGACCCTGATGACTACATTTCAAAATATGGTCCAACAAAGTTTCAACAAGATGTAATAGGGGCAAGCTTAACGTTCATGGCATTTAAGCTTCGGTACTATAAGCTGAATAAAAACTTAAATGATGAAGGAGATCGCCTTAAGTATATAGAAGACATACTAAAGGAAATTACCCAACTGAGTAAAGCGGTTGAAAAGGATTATTATTTAAGGTATTTAGCAGATGAATTCCAATTATCTCTTGAGGCTCTTCAACAGCAGCTCTTTGATCTGGAAGGCCCCGATAAACGGAATTCCAAACCGCCTAAACAGGTAGGTATGCAAGGTAATTTCACCAGACAGACCCAGTCAAAACTTTTGCCCGCTTACCAAACGGCTGAGAGAAGATTGATTGCCTATATGCTTAAGGACCCGAACATCGCTTATAAGATTCAGGAGTGGCTTGCAGGTACTAACCTTAATATTGATGAACATCAGGCTATTATTACTTATTTATTGGGTTATTATGAAGAAGGTCTACCTCCAAGTGCCAGTGCCTTTATCGGGTATCTTCCCGATGAGAGGTTAAGAAGGATCGTAACGGACATTGAAATGATGTCAATAAGCGAAGAAAGTACGGACCAAGAATTAGTAGATTATGTCAATCAGGTGTTAAAACATCAAAAGATGTTGAGAATAAAAGAAAAAGAAGTGGAAAGAAAAGAAGCAGAACGACTAAAGGATTACCGAAAAGAAGCACAAATTGCAATGGAAATCTTACAGCTGCGTAAGTCTCTATAAAGTTTTGTAAGGAAGTTGGAAGGAGGGGAACAAATGGCTGAAAAGTCAGCGCGTTCCAAACAAATAGCATCAGAATTAACAGTTGATCAGGTGAAAGAATTTTTAGTTAACCAAGGTAAGAAAAGAGGGGTCCTCACATACGAAGATATTGCCGATAAATTATCAGGGTTTGAGTTGGATTCCGATCAAATGGATGAATTCTACGAACACTTAGGTGAACAAGGTGTAGAAATTATCAATGAAAATGACGAAGATGATGATCCGGGTGCTACGGAGTTAGAGAAAGAAGAGGAAGAAGAATTCAATCTGAATGATTTAAGCGTTCCTCCAGGAGTTAAAATAAATGATCCTGTTCGTATGTATCTGAAAGAAATTGGAAGAGTTGATCTTTTATCTGCAGAGGAAGAGATAAATCTTGCCAAGAGAATTGAAGAAGGCGATGAGGAAGCTAAGCGACGTCTTGCTGAAGCGAACCTGCGACTTGTTGTTAGTATTGCCAAACGTTACGTTGGTCGAGGTATGTTATTCTTAGACCTTATCCAGGAAGGAAATATGGGTCTGATTAAAGCGGTAGAAAAGTTTGATTACCGTAAAGGGTACAAATTCAGTACGTATGCAACTTGGTGGATTCGCCAAGCCATCACCCGTGCGATCGCTGACCAGGCCAGAACGATTCGTATTCCGGTTCATATGGTTGAAACCATCAACAAGCTTATTCGTGTCCAAAGACAGTTATTGCAAGACTTAGGGCGTGAACCGGCACCGGAAGAAATCGCAGAAGAAATGGATCTGACGCCTGAAAAGGTTCGGGAAATCCTTAAAATTGCTCAAGAGCCGGTATCCCTTGAAACGCCAATTGGTGAAGAAGATGATTCTCATCTAGGTGACTTCATTGAAGATGCAGAAGCTCAATCTCCTTCAGAACATGCTGCTTACGAACTTTTAAAGGAACAGCTTGAAGATGTACTGGATACTTTAACAGATCGTGAAGAAAATGTTCTTCGTTTACGCTTTGGCCTGGACGATGGCAGAACCCGTACACTTGAAGAGGTAGGGAAAGTCTTCGGTGTAACGAGGGAACGTATTCGTCAAATAGAAGCAAAAGCTCTTAGAAAACTGCGTCATCCGAGCAGAAGCAAACGCTTAAAGGACTTTTTAGAATAGAAACCCCATTTACTGCCTCTATTGTGAATAGAGGTGGTTTTTTTTTGCTCGAAATAAAGGTTTTTTCATCACCTTTGACGAATGATTGTAGCTAAAAGATTTAAGAGATAAAGGTGTGACAACTGTGAAAACAGTAAAGGATTCAAGAAAAGATTTAATTGTGAATGAAATACAACTTTGGAAGCAAGCTAGTATGCTGCCAGAGCACTATTGTGACTATCTCCTTGCATTATATACCGAAGGAGATGTTATGGAACAAAGCGATCAAAAGAAAGCCAAAAAGAAGACAATGCTTAAAGACTTCTTATTTTCAATTTGTGCTATGTTAATTTCATTATTTGTCATTTATTTTACTGAATTGTCAATCGTTTTGCAAACAACGATTTTGGCAAGTTTTGTCGGATTATTAGTAGGGATAGGAATTTATTATACTAAAAAACAATTATCGCCAATACTCTTGTATATGGCTGCTGCTTGTATACTTCTTTTGTCCTCCATAGAAATAATTGAAGAGTTATTCGGCAGGAATTCTTTCGGTATGTACATAACCTTATTTATGAACTGTTTCCTTTGGATAACTGCAGGTTTGAAATGGAAGCTGGGTTATTTTTGCCTGTCAGGTATGGCAGGGTTGATCCTACTAATTATTTTTATACTACTATAACTTCTGAAAATTTAAAAGTTTTTTAAAGTTGAGAAAATTCTCTATTCCCTTTTATAATAAGAATGAGAGCGTATTCATAGAGTGCAGTGATTATGTTTAAAAGCGCTATTATGGAAATGAATTCAGGGCTTTCAGTCATCAAAGTTAGACAAGGGGGATAAGGATGAATTTTGACTTAACACAAGAACAAACAATGATTAAAAAGACAATCAGGGAATTTGCTGAAGAAGAAGTGGCTCCTGGTGCATTGGATCGGGACCGCACAAAGGAATTTCCTAAAGAAATTTTCAAGAAGCTTTCTGATCTGGGGATGATGGGACTTCCGTTTCCCGAGGAATATGGGGGGGCAGGTGCTGATACGGTCAGTTTCGCAATCGTAACCGAAGAGCTAAGCAGAGCTTGTGCGTCGACAGGTATTACGTACTCTGCGCATATTTCTCTTGGAGGAGCACCCATTAACTTATTTGGTTCTCATGAACAAAAGCAGGAATACTTAACGCCAATCTGTACAGGGGAATCGTTTGGAGCTTTCGGTCTGACTGAACCCAATGCAGGTTCTGATGCAGGCGGCACCCAAACCACTGCAGAAGATAAAGGGGATAAATGGGTCATTAACGGTAATAAGTGCTATATTACCAATGCAAGCTATGCGAATCATCTCGCTTTAACAGCGATTACAGGTAGAAACAATGGGAACAAAGAAATTAGTGCGATTATCGTTCCGACTAAAGCAAAAGGATTCACGGTAGTCGATAATTATGAAAAAATGGGCCTTCATTCATCAAACACGACAGAGTTGGTTCTTGAAGATGTTGAAGTACCGAAAGAAAACCTGTTAGGAAAGCAGGGAGAAGGTTTCAAGCAGTTCCTTGTCACACTGGACGGTGGAAGGATCGGAATCGGTGCTATGGCTGTCGGTGTCGCACAGGCTGCTTTTGATAAAGCACTGCAGTATTCCAAGGAAAGAAAGCAATTTGGCAAAACCTTATCACAGTTTCAAGTCACTCAATTTAAGCTTGCTGATATGGCAATGAAGATTGAACTGGCAAGGAACATGGTTCATAAGGCAGCGTGGTTGAAAGATCAGGGAAGACCATTTTCAAAAGAAGCTTCCATGTGTAAGTTATACGCTTCAGAAATCAGTATGGAAGTAGCAGATGAGGCCATTCAGATTCACGGTGGATACGGATACATGAAAGAATACCATGTAGAAAGGTATCTAAGGGATGCCAAACTCCTTGAAATAGGAGAAGGGACCTCAGAAGTCCAGAGAATGGTCATTTCAAGGCTGATAGGATGTCAATAAGGTGAAAACACCATAACAGCTATGAGGAGCTCTATTGGTCCGCTCTGGGGCAATAGGGCTCTCCTTCTTTTTAAAGAAAACTGACCTTATTTTACACGAAATGTGTCTAATTTGTGAGAAAGATGGAAAAGTTAATTGATAGTACTTTTACTTTGTCGTTTTTTACAGTAAAATATAAAGTGTTGAAAAGAGCACTATTTTTGGATGTTGTACATAAAGGAGGTTAAATCATGAATCGTAATCCAATCATTCCATTCGTACTTATCATGGCTCTTGGAATTGGTCTTGTTTTCTTCTTGTCTTTGGAAGGCCTTAACAACGCTGATGAAAAAGCAAAAGAAGAAGGTCACGGGGAAATGGAAGGTAAAGAAGGCGAACAGGCTTCAAGCGGAGAATTCGATCCGGAAGCTAAGTACAAAGAGTCTTGTGTATCTTGTCATGGTGGAAACTATGAAGGTGGCGCCGGTCCTGCTCTTAAAGGAACAAAGCTGTCTAAAGATGAGATCAAAGAAACGATTAAAAACGGTAAAGGTATGATGCCGGCTGGTCTAGTAGAAGAAGGAAATCTGGATGCTATGGCAGACTGGATCAAGTCACTTAAATAATCAATGATTGAAAAAGGTTCTTTGTCTTTGGGCAAAGGACTTTTTTTATCGGGAAAAGTTGGTTAGAATAATTATCGTACATGATTTACCCAATAAAAATGATTAAAGGTGAACGAATGAATATTCAACAATTATCGAAACGACTAGAAACAGTTGTGTCATACATACCCAAGCAATCTAAAATCGCTGATATCGGTTCAGATCATGCATACTTACCGTGCTATGCCGTCAATAAAGGTATTGCTTCCTCTGCAATCGCAGGAGAAGTAGTGAAAGGACCCTATCTTTCTGCCAAGAAACAAGTCGAAGATGCCCAATTAACTCAGGAGGTAGAGGTGAGATTTGGGAATGGTTTGGAAGTGATTGCTCCAGGTGAGGTGGATTGTATTACGATCGCCGGAATGGGAGGCACATTGATTGCCTCAATCTTGGAGGCAGGTAAAGCAAAGCTGACCAATCAACCCAGGTTAATTCTTCAGCCGAATGTGAGTGCAAGGTCCATCCGAACGTGGCTCATGGATAATGAATGGGACTTAGTAGGGGAAGAAATCCTTGAAGAAGATGATAAGATATATGAAATTTTAGTAGCGGAAAAAGGGAATCCGAGACGCCACTACTCTGGTGAGCTTGAAAAAGAGCTTCTGCTCGGTCCATTCTTATTGAAGGAGCGTAATGATGCATTTTTGAGAAAGTGGAATCAGGAGCTTCAACAGTGGAAAAATATATTGAATAACATGGAAAAAGCGGAAAAAACCGATGAGTTGGAAGATCGAAAACGGGAACTTATTCAAAAAATACAAATGGTGGAGGAGGTTCTTATCCCATGAAGACAGTAAACGGTCATGAGATCATTCAGCTGTTTGAACAATTTTCACCAAAATATTTAGCAGAAGAAGGGGATCCGATTGGTCTTCAAATTGGTAAGCTGAACGAAAAGGTTGAAAATGTGATGATCACCCTGGATGTATTGGAGAATGTGGTGGATGAAGCAATTAAAAACAATGTGAAATTAATTATAGCCCACCACCCACCGCTTTTTCGTCCATTGAAGTCCCTGCAAACTGACACATACCAGGGACGTATGATCGAGAAGTTAATCAAGCATGATATTGCCGTGTATGCGGCTCATACGAATCTTGATGTGGCGATAGGGGGAGTGAATGATCTTTTATCCGACATGCTGAATTTGCAGGATACGTCGGTACTCGTCCCTACTCACAATGAGGAGCTCTGTAAATTAGTCGTTTATGTGCCAAAAGATAACGCAAATGAACTTAGAACGGCCCTTGGGAATGCAGGAGCCGGGCACATCGGAAAATATTCACATTGCAGCTTCTCGACTGAAGGAAAGGGAAGATTCCTCCCTGAGGAGGGCACGAACCCTCATATAGGGAAGCAAGGTTTCCTTGAGGAAGTAGAAGAAGAGAAGGTGGAAACCGTTTATCCTGTTTCTTTAGAGAAAAAGGTGTTGAAAGCGATGTTTACCCATCATCCTTATGAAGAAGTTGCCTATGATATCTATTCCCTTAAAAACGAGTCGCCTGCTTTAGGCCTAGGTAGAATCGGACATTTACAGAATGAGATGAGTCTTAAGGAATTTGCTTTATTTGTGAAAGAAACATTCGGTATGGACGGAATCAGACTCATTGGTGATGGGGAAGCGAAAGTGAAGAAAGTAGCAGTGCTTGGCGGAGATGGAAATAAGTTTATCGGGAAAGCGAAAAGACAGGGAGCGGATGTATTCGTCTCAGGGGATATTTATTACCACACTGCCCACGACGCCATGATGATGGGACTGAATGTCGTTGATGCAGGACATCACATAGAAAAAGTCATGAAGGATGGAGTGGCCGGTTACTTAGCGAAAAAATCCTCGGAAAAAGGGTATATCGTCAATATATTCGCCTCAAAAGCTGAAACCAACCCATTTACGTATATGTAAAGATGAAGGCCCCTTAGAATTTCTAAGGGGCCTTTCACGTTTTTTATTTAGTTCCCAATTTAGATTTTCGTACTTTAGGGAGAATTTTATTCAATGGAACATTCCGCTCTCTTGTCCAAGTTGATTCCTCATTTGGATCAAAAGCTTCAAGGAATTTAATGACTTCTTTTACGATTGGAGTAGGAGTGGATGCACCTGCTGTTACAGCAACGATGCCCGCATCTTTAATCCATTCTATATCCAGTTCGCTTATATCAGAGATTCGATGTGCAGGAGTACCGGCGATATCCTTTGATACTTGGGCAAGGCGGTTGGAGTTATTACTCTTAGGATCTCCTACAACGATTAGGACATCTGCATCTCCAGCTTGTTCAGCAACTGCTTCTTGACGAACCTGGGTAGCCAGGCAGATTTCTTTATGCAGTTCAACATGAGGATACATTTCCTTCACTTTATCCATCGTATCCAATACATCCCACTGGCTCATCGTCGTTTGATTGGTCACGATGATTTTTTCGTTTTCAATAGAAAGCTTTTCTACATCTTCTGCTGTTTCCACGAGATGCACGATCTCAGGTGCAACCCCGACAGCTCCTTCAGGCTCTGGATGTCCTTTTTTACCGATATAGATCACGTCATAGCCTTCCGCTTCTTTTGCGCGGATCAGATCATGGGTTTTCGTTACATCGGGACACGTTGCATCCAGTGTGACAAGTCCTTTTTGTTTGGCTATTTCTTTCACTTCAGGAGATACTCCATGTGCCGTGAAGATAACCGTTCCTTCATTTACTTGTTCGATGATTTCTTTTCTATTGGTGCCATCAAGGGTAATGATCCCGTCTTCTTCGAATGCGTCAGTCACATGTTTGTTGTGAACGATCATGCCTAAAATATAAATTGGACGAGGAAGCGATTTGTCCAATGCTGCGTTTCTTGCAATGACCATTGCATCTACAACACCGTAACAATAGCCTCTCGGAGTAATCTTAATAATTTCCATCTATGAATATCCTCCTACATGAGAAAAGGTTTTGTCTTCATTATAAAGGAGAACAGTCCTCCTGACAAAGAGAACGATAATAATGTGTACTCATTCCTATCAAAATGCCTTTGAATGCACAAATAAAAAAATCCCTAAACAGGTGATTCAGTACCTTTAGGGATCCTGGCCTTAAATATACAGCTTGGGTTTTGATCCTGATTTAGACTTTGATGGTGTCTGGTTATCATCAAAATCTTCACTATCCTCTGAAATTTCTACGGGTGGTTTCTTCTTCTTTTTTTTCTTAACAGTGGATTCCACTTCAGGGATGTCGATGTCCGCATTTTTTTCTTCGCTATTCCCGTCGTCGGACGCATCATCGGCAGGCATATCTTTAAACCCACGATATAACTTCCATAGTGCCGGGATATTTTTCACCATAGGCCCATATTGTTGGAACATCGGACCCAGCTGTTGAGCGGTCTGGAGCAATTGCTGCGAATTGGATAAAAAGGAATTCACATTACCGGGGTTCAATAGGCTCTGGAGGATTCCGCCAGCCGCCTGGGGAGATCGTTCAAATCCAGACGTGTTGGAAGATGAATCCCCTCTGGAAAATTGTTGTAATAATCCTCCGCCGGTATTCTGGTTATCTCCCTTTTTAAGAAGCTTAGACAATAAGCCACCTTTACCTGGCCCCCGGCTTCTTCCTCTCTGGTTCATTCCCATATTGAATCCCTGATTTTGACGTTGTCCTCCAAATTGAAACGGAGGTGGCTGCGTCTGCCCCAGTCCAAATCCATTCCTTCTAGGCTGCTGCATTCCGAACCCGTTGAATCCCCGCTGCTGTCTCATCCCGAAAGGATTTCGCATATCCTGTCCCTGATTCCTCATTCTTCTAGGCGGCATAATGACAGCCTCCTTTCATTCGAATAAATTCCTCGTCAGTATAGAGTATGCAATAGGTGAAAAAAGGGTATTCATACAATATCATCTCAAATTAAAATAAGTATGAACTAGATGTTTTGCCAAAAAAATATTATAATGGTTAGATGTTCTTTAAATATGACGCTTGCTAACGTTATTATAATCACACGTGGTGATAAAGTGATCCGTAAATTTTATATATATCTATGGTGATGATGTGTACGAGAGACATCCATCCCGATGACAGCGTAAATAAAAGGATATTTTGAATAAAGGAGATGTAAAGAATGAAAAAGAATTTATTTCTACAATTCGGATTCCAGTCTTTCATTAATGAAGCTGTAGAAGAACTGGGTTTCTACGAACCAACAGAAATTCAAAAGAAAATGATCCCACTGATTTTAAAAGGGCAAAGTGCGATTGGTCAATCCCAGACAGGAACGGGAAAAACACATTCATACCTATTACCGATTATTGAGAAGGTAAATGCAGATTCTGAACAGGTACAAGCCGTGATTACTGCTCCAACCCGAGAACTTGCACAACAGATCTATCAAGAAGTACTAAAGATCACGAAGGATAGCAACATTGTTTCCCGCTGCTTTATTGGTGGAACGGACAAGCAGAGAACGATCGAGAAATTAAAACACCAGCCTCATATTGTGGTTGGTACTCCCGGCCGGATCAATGATTTAGTGAAAGATCAAGCCTTATTTGTTCATACTGCCAGTCTACTCGTAATTGATGAAGCGGATCTGATGCTGGATATGGGATTCATTGAAGACGTGGATCAGATTGCCGCTAAGATGCCTGAAAAATTACAAATGCTTGTTTTCTCTGCGACAATTCCAGAGAAATTGAAGCCTTTCTTGAAAAAATATATGGAAAATCCACAATATGCACATGTCGAGCCCGAGCAGCTATCGGCAAAGAATATCCAACATGTAATCGTCCCTCTTAAGAGTCGCGATAAAATTAACTTATTGTACAATATTTTGGTGGATATTAATCCATATTTAGGTATCGTTTTCACTAATACAAAACAAAAAGCAGATGAAGTGGCTGATGCGTTGATCGCTAAAGGCTTAAAGGTTGGACGGATTCACGGAGACCTTTCCCCACGTGAGCGTAAGAAAATGATGAAGCAAACGAGAAATCTGGATTATCAGTACATCGTAGCGACTGATTTAGCAGCAAGGGGTATTGATATTGAAGGTGTAAGTCATATCATTAACTTTGAATTGCCACAAGATCTGGATTTTTATGTTCACCGTTCCGGACGTACAGCGCGTGCCGGTAATAGCGGAATTGCCTATACCATTTATACACCATCGGATGAAGATGCATTGAATCGTCTGGAAAAGCTCGGAATCAGCTTTGTTCATCAAGATATTAAGAAAGGGGAATGGTCTGAGTTACCACCCCTGAACAAACGTAAGAACCGTCAAAAAACGAATGTTGATGAGATTGATGAAAAAGCGAAATCCATGGTTCGAAAACCGAAAACAGTTAAGCCGGGCTACAAAAAGAAAATGAAGTACAAAATGGATCAAATCAAGAAACGTGAGAGAAGAATGAAAAACAGGAATAAATAAGTGTTTTAACGTGATTCATTTGTACACATTCGATACAATATAGAGAGATTTTCTTAGGAGTTGAGAAGAATGGTTAAGATTGGATCCCATGTTTCAATGAGTGGTAAAAAAATGCTATTAGCTTCCAGTGAGGAAGCCGTTTCCTATGGAGCTAATACATTTATGATTTATACAGGTGCACCTCAAAATACGAGAAGAAAAAAGATCGAAGACTTAAATATTGAAGCAGGTCTCGCCCACATGAAAGAAAATGGGATAGAGGACATCGTTGTACATGCTCCCTATATCATTAACATCGGAAATACGACGAACCCTGCTACATTTGAATTGGGTGTCAATTTCCTCCGCTCTGAAATCGAACGCACAGAAGCTCTGGGAGCGGGGCAGATTGTGCTTCACCCTGGTGCTCACGTAGGTGCAGGAGCGGATAAGGGAATCGAAAAGATCATTGAAGGCCTGAATGAAGTGTTAACTAAAGACCATAAAGTGCAGATTGCACTGGAAACAATGGCAGGGAAGGGTTCAGAATGTGGAAGATCCTTTGAGGAATTAGCTCAGATCATCAATGGAGTAGAACTGAATGACCGCCTTTCTGTTTGCTTCGATACTTGTCACACCCATGATGCAGGATATAATATTGTGGAAGATTTCGATGGAGTCTTGGAAGAATTCGATAAGATTGTCGGGATTGATCGCTTAAAGGTTTTACACATTAACGATAGTAAAAATGAACGTGGAGCCAGCAAAGATCGACATGAAAATTTAGGGTTCGGACATATCGGATTCAAAGCACTGAACTATATTGTGCATCATCCACAGCTGAAAGAGGTCCCTAAGATTTTGGAAACACCGTATGTAGGGGAAGATAAGAAAAATAAAAAACCTCCTTACAAGTACGAAATTGATATGCTGCGTAATCAAACATTCGATGAAGATGTATTAACGAAAATACTGAATCAATAAAAAAGGCAATAGAGGAGGTCATCTCTCAACAATAGGGACGCCTCCTCTTCTTTTACTATCTGATGAGCTGCAAAAAGAGTTGGTTGATTTCCTTCGCCTTGGAAGGACCAATGACCCTGGCTAAGTCCTTCACTAATTTACTGCGTTTTTTGTCATCAAAAATATTGATGTTCTTTCCTTTTACACTGGCGACGATGCTTGTTGCCTGCTGGGACGTCAATGAAATGTTATATTGATTGGCGTACTTTAATAATTCTTCATTTGTGATATTGTTGATTTTGTGATTAATCACGTTTTGTAACAACTTCATGTTTATCACTCCTCAAAAGATACATATGTAACACCTGATCAGAAAGTGACATTTTTATAAGAAAATAAAGTGAAAGGAAAGGAATTGCCGATGACCCAAAGAGTCCATAAAAAAGAAAGTCCCCTTCATTTTATTTACCGATTGATCTTTATTACGATTGGAGCGGCCTTAGCTGCTATATCGATCGAGTTGTTCCTTGTTCCAAATAATATCATCGATGGTGGAATTATTGGTGTTTCGCTGATTTTGGATTATTTAGTTTCAGACACCATTCCATTTGTGAACTTTGCAACCCTGCTGGTTTTCCTTAATCTCCCTTTCATGTATTACGGGTATAAACATATCGGGAAAACCTTTGTCGTTTCTTCTCTGTTTGCCATTATCGCACTGGCAGGTATTGAAAGCCTTTTACACCATATTGATCCGTTTGTAACAGAGAAAGTGTTAGCCACTGTTTTTGGAGGATTGACTCTTGGAGTTGGGGTCGGCCTGGTGATACGTCATGGTGGATCTCTGGATGGAACTGAAATTCTTGGTATCCTTTTAACGAAGAAGCTTCCGTTTTCAGTGGGGGAGTTTGTTATGTTCATCAATATTTTCATTTTCGCCTGGGCAGCATTTGTCTTCGGACTTGAAGAAGCGATGTATTCCGTTATGACTTACTATATAGCCTTTAAAACGATTGATACGGTGATTCAGGGAATGGATGAAACGAAGGCTGTTATCATTGTTTCTGATCATTACCTGGATGTATCCGACGCCATACTAAAAAGACTTGGCAGGGGAACAACCATGTTAAAGGGGCGTGGAGGTTACACAGATAATGATAAAGAGGTCATTTATGTCGTGGTCACCAGACTTGAAGTAACAAAGTTGAAATCCATTGTTTCTGATGTAGATCCCAATGCCTTCATTACGATTATGAGTACACAGGAAACAAAGGGTGCGCGATTTAAGTCTGCGATTCATTGATATAGCATGCAAATAAAGGACTGGACTGCTCACTCAAATTGAGCAGTCTTTTTATATGGTATTGGGGCATGAATGATTTACAATTGTGCACACATCATGTATACTACCCTATGTACTTTTAAATCGTAATGATTCTTATAAAGAGAGATGATTAAAATGGATACTACAAATCCTATTATAAAAATAGAAGATGTGAATTTCAGATATGAGCGGGAAAGAGTGCTCGAAGATATTAACCTAAGTATTCCGAGAGGAGCATTCCTTGGGATCGTCGGACCTAATGGTTCAGGAAAATCGACATTACTAAAGCTTGTTCTGGGCCTTCTGCGAGTTAAACAAGGAAATATTGAGCTATTTGGGATCCCGCAGCATAAGTTCAAACAATGGGATCGAATAGGGTTTGTTTCCCAAAAGGCCAATAGCTTCAATACAGGTTTTCCAGCCACGGTTTATGAAGTGGTGGCGAGCGGATTAGCGAAAAAAGCAGGCTTGTTCAAGAGGATTTCATCTAAATACAAACATGATGTTTATAGTGCCATAGAATCAGTTGGAATGAGTCAATTCGCTAAACGTAACATTGGAGAATTATCAGGTGGACAACAGCAAAGGGTGTTCATTGCCCGGGCCCTTGTCAGCCAGCCTGATGTGCTGATTCTTGATGAACCGACAGTTGGGGTGGACAGTCAAAACGTCCAAAACTTCTATGATATGTTAGAAACCTTAAATAAAGATTTAGGCATCACTCTCGTTCTTGTCACTCATGACATTGGATCGATTTCGAACAAAGTGACTCATGTCGCTTGTTTAAATAAACATTTACATTTCCATGGCAAAACAGAAGAGTTCGAGAAGCTTAAGGAAAATCAGCTTTCCTCTTTTTATGGTCATGATGTACATTTTTTAAATCATGAACATGAACATCATCATTCATGATCGATTGGAGGGAAGACAATGCTTCAAGCTATTTTTCAATATGAATTTTTACAAAATGCATTTCTAACGGGGATTCTCATCGGAATCATCGCACCCTTATTAGGAGCATTCATCGTCGTAAGGAGACTTTCTTTAATAGCGGATGCCTTGAGTCACGTCACTCTGTCAGGTATTGCAGCGAGCCTGTATTTAAGTAAAACAATGCCTGCTTTTTCGGGATTGAATCCACTCTATTTTGGGATGGTATTCTCTGTCATGGGCTCATTGTTCATAGAGCGTTTGCGTATGTTATATAAGCATTATCAAGAGCTTGCGATTCCGATCATCCTATCTGGAGGAATCGGGATAGGTGTCATTTTCATTTCTCTGGCAGACGGTTTTAATACAGATTTATTTAGTTATTTATTTGGAAGTGTCAGCGCAGTCAGCAGAGGGGATTTGTATTTGATTGGAGGAATCAGCGTCCTTGTCATCGGCGTCATTATCTTGCTGTACAAGGAATTGTTTCTTCTATCCTTTGATGAAGATCATGCAAAGGCGTCAGGTATCCCCGCTAAGGCGATCCACTTTATCTTTATGGTCATGGTGGCACTTGTGATTGCGGCTTCCATGCGCATCGTCGGGATCCTGCTCGTTTCGTCTCTTATGACATTACCGGTTGCTGCAAGCATCAGGATTGCCCATGGATTTAAACAAACGATTGGGTTTTCGCTTGTTTTCGGTGAAATTTCTGTTATTGTGGGATTGATCAGTGCATTCTATTTGAATCTTGCACCAGGTGGTACGATTGTCATGACGGCTATTTTGATCCTTCTCATTACAATTGTGATTAAAAAAATAAGAACGTCGAGTCATTCTTCTAAGGTTGAGGTGTAGAAAATGAATGTAACGGAAGCAATGGACCTGTTAAAATCAAAAGGATATAAGCATACAGGAAAACGGGAACAATTACTGGAACTGTTTTCCAGCTCTAATAAATATTTAACGGCCAGGGATGTTTTGGAGAATATGAAAGCTGATTACCCGGGGCTTAGTTTTGATACAATCTACCGTAATTTGAGTTTGTTTGTTGAACTTGAGATCTTGGAAGAGACGGAACTCTCAGGTGAAAGACATTTTCGATTCACATGCGAAAGTCATCACCATCATCATCACTTCATTTGTATGGATTGTGGTAAAACGAAAGAAATTCACACATGCCCCATGGAAGCATTAAAAGAAAATTTAACGGACACAGGGTATGACATATCCGGCCATAAATTCGAAATTTACGGTAAATGCCCTCAATGTCAGTAGAGAGATCCTTTTAGGGTCTCTTTTTTCTTGCTCACTCCGTAAAGTTTGTTATTTTGTTACATAAGGTCTGCTTGTTGCTCTGTCAATAAGTGTGTGCTTAGATGGTGAGGGGAACCGCTCCGCTTTCCGCGGACGTTCGGCCGAGCCTCCTCAGCTCTGGGGTCTCGGCACGCCCCATGTTTTCACACTTCCACTCATGATAAATTTGTTTTTCTTGGAAGTCTTTTTCTTTTACTGAAATGTCCATAGTTTAAGTGACAGCAAAAGAGGGAAAAAATGCAATTATAGAGAAGGAATAGAGAGGAGATGCGTTCATGGAAACAGTTCCTTTTACTCATTGCCCAACGAATAAAAAAAACTGTGTAAGCACGATAGATCTCACATCATATCATAGGATTGCACCACTTCCCATCAGTGGAAGCACAGAGGATACGAAGGAGAGAATCCATAATACCCTTAGCAAGTTCGATCATGTAGAGATCAAGGAAGAGAAGTCACATTATGTGCATGCGGTATTCACATCAAAGTGGATGAAGTTCAAGGATGACCTGGAACTCTATATTGATGAAAGTACACATCTTCTACATATCAAGTCAGGTTCACGTCTCGGATATTATGATTTTAAAGTGAATCGGAAACGGGTGGAACAATTTAAAGATTTGTTTAATAAGTAATGAAAAAGCCTCTAACGATCAGAGGCTTTTTCTTATGATTCATTTTGAAGCCAGGTTTGAACCCAGGAGTTCGCTTCCTGCCAGTCATTTACGCGAATGACTCTATCAGGAATCGGTTTTTGATTGTATGGAGTGTTAAATAACAGAACCGGAATCGATAGTTCTTCAGAAATCGCTACAGCATTATCATGTTTATCCTCAAAGAAAATATCGACACCGTGTTTTTTTGCTGTTGAAATTTTGTCATGTGAGCCGATTAATTCAATGTGATGATACGTCAAATCCTGGCTATTGAACCATTCTTTGGTTAATTGGATGAGGTCGGACCTTCTTGCACTTATGAAATAAAGCTCATGTATTTCTTTCCATTGATCCAGTATTTTCTTTGCGCCAGGAGCAAGGGGAGATTCTTTGTATATGGTTGGTTCTGCTTCCTTAAACCATTTCCCGAATGTTTGAGGTGAAATATTCAGAACCTCTGTCAGCTCATATTGGGTGATGTCTTGTAAGGTTAAATTCAACTTAAAATAATCATTTATGTGAGGCAGTAAAGATTCAGGTGACGTAACTGTCCCATCAATATCGATTCCAAAACGTTTCATTCTTTATCATACTCCTCTTTATAAAAACTCCTTCAAGTTTATCACACTTATGACCAGTAGATAAACGATGTTTTCAAAAAGCAATTAATGGTTTGAAAAGTGAAGGTAAGCTAACAAAAATGACAAACATTAGCATAGTAAATATAGAGAAGTGACACACAATAAGAAGGCTCCCAAACACAGAAAGTGAGGGATTGCTGTATGAATGATGAACGACGCGAATTAAACAGCGTTGATCGAAATCTACAAGATATCGACGTGTATTACGACAATCCGGAAACAGATGTGAGTAAAGAATACCGTGAAGAAACAGCAGCAGAAATTGCTGCTCCAATGAGTGTAAGCCGCGATTTTGAAGAGGATACTGCCGAAGATACGACAACTTCAGGTCGTGTATTGGGATACTCCGCACTTGCTCTATCCATTCTTTCCTTATTTATTCTCCCGGTAATCATGGGGGCTGCGGGAATTGTTCTTGGATTCGTGGCAAGAAGACGAGGAGCAGAAATGCTCGGTGCCTGGGCAATCGGAATTGGGGCCGTATCGATAATCATTGGATTATTTGTACTGCCGTTCTTTTAAAAATAACGCTTTTTCTTGAAATTGGGAGCGTTTCAAGAAATTAAAAAAGAGGACTGACCCAAGGTCAGTCCTCTTTACATGCATTTATACTTCCTGCTCTTTCTTTTCTGCTTCTTGCTGTGCAAAATATTCTTCTGCGATCTTGTCGATTTCTTTCTTTAATTCCTCAACCATCGTCTCTTCAGGAACTTTCCGGACAGTCTTACCTTTTCTGAATAACAGTCCTTCACCACGAGCCCCGGCAATGCCGATATCTGCTTCTCTGGCTTCACCTGGTCCATTTACTGCACATCCAAGGACCGCGACTTTGATTGGTGCTTTAATGGTGGAGATGTATTCTTCCACTTCATTGGCAATTGAAATTAAGTCGATTTCGATACGTCCGCATGTCGGACATGAAATTAAGGTGGCAGCATTTGATGCTAATCCAAACGACTTTAATAGTTCTCTGGCTACTTTCACTTCTTCAACAGGATCAGCACTTAAGGAAATACGCAGTGTATTTCCAATGCCAAGACTTAGAATCGCCCCTAGCCCTGCTGCACTCTTTACGGTTCCTGCAAATAATGTACCTGATTCAGTGATTCCAAGGTGAAGCGGGTAATCAAATGCTTTGGCCGCTTTTGTGTATGCTTCAATGGCCAAGTTCACATCAGATGCTTTCATGGAAACGATTATGTCATGAAAATCTAAATCTTCCAGTATCTTGATGTGATGAAGGGCACTTTCTACCATACCGTCAGCCGTTGGGTATCCGTACTTTTCAAGAATTTTCCTTTCCAAGCTTCCGGCATTTACCCCGATTCGAATCGGGATCCCTTTTTCTTTCGCTGCTTTGACAACTGCCTCGACTTTTTCACGACGACCGATATTTCCTGGATTGATCCGGATTTTATCGGCTCCACCTTCAATGGCTTTTAAGGCTAGTTTATAGTCAAAATGTATATCGACAACAAGTGGAATATTGATTTGTTTCTTAATATCAGCTATCGCATCTGCTGCACGTTCATCTGGACAAGCTACCCGGACAACCTGGCAACCTGCTTCTTCGAGACGGTGAATCTCTTTAACTGTTGCTTCAACATCATGTGTCTTTGTAGTAGTCATACTTTGGATAACGAGTTCGTTGTTACCCCCAATAGTTAAATCTCCGACTTTGACCGGACGTGTTTTTGAACGATGTATAATTTCACTCAAGTGTAATTCGCTCCTTTAGAAAGGTTCTAAAAACTTTCATTAAAAGTAATACGAAGCTATTGTAACAGTGTTTTGTGTGAAATGACAAGAAATAGGTGTATTTTGAATGCTTGGATTATTGATAATTCGGGATTTTGTAGGTTTTCCCAATTTGAATCTTAGCAGGGGGCACATCATTTAATTCTTCGAAATCGGTAATCACACGTTCGATGGGAACAGGTATAGAACCATCAAGAAGGTCTTCAGAGAGACTTAAAACAGTATCACCCGGCTTGACCTCCATTTCCACGTAAGGAATGGAGGAGGGATCTTCCTCAGAAGTTTGCTGAGACTCAGTTGGAGACGCCTGATTAACCTGTGGCTGAGTTGTTGCGACGGTGGATTCTTGATAAAGCAGCCGTAAGGTTCCCTTATTTAAATCATAATAGACACTATAAAGAAGAATGATAATACCAAAGAAAATAGCCATTCTTTTCATATATACTTTCCTCCCGTGTTTTTTAGAATGAACCTGACTATGAAGGGGTTGCGAATCATGACGAATAAGCTTGTCCAACTGGTAATCGGTTTACTGCCCATATTAATGGTACTGGGAAATTCTATGCTTATTCCCATTCTCCCGAGTATTGAAGCTGATTTACATTTGAATAGCAGCTGGTCCGGTTTTATCTTGAGCTCATTCACGATACCTGCAGCAGTGGTGATTCCATTTGTGGGGATGTTGTCGGATCGCTTTGGTCGTAAACGATTAATCATTGCTTCACTATGGATAATGATTCTGGGAAGTGTACTTTGTGTTGTGAGTGGAGAAGTAAATGAAACTGTTAGTCTCTTCATGATTGGCCGAGGATTACAAGGTGTGGGGGCCGCTGGAACGACACCTCTGGCCATGGCATTGATCGGTGACATCTATCAGGGACAGGAACGCTCAAGGATGTTAGGCTCGTTAGAAGTGTTTAATGGGGTAGGCAAGGTAGTCGCACCTCTTACTGGTGCCACACTGGCTATCCTTGTCCATTGGAATCATGCATTTTGGGTGTTTCCTGTCTTGTGCGTGGTGATTTTAATAGGACTTAGAAAAACGATTGAAACGAAAGAGGGTTATCACAAGGCTGATAAAAAGAACCTGTACTCCATCCTTATTTCAAAAGGACGCTTATTAATTCCACTATATGCGATTGGAGGGATAGGCTTATTTTTATTATTCGGCATTCTCTTCTTCCTTTCCTACCATATTGAAAATACTTTTCATATAGATGGTTTTTTCAAAGGATTTACATTTATCTTTCCACTTGGTGCGATGACTATTTGCTCTTACTGGTGTGGGGGGAGGTTAAAGACGGATGAGGAACTGGGGTGGACGTATATGAAATGTGGGATGTTAATGATGTCGGTCCCATTAGGTTTTCTGATCTTTTTTTCATCATTGGGATTTTTGATGTTCTTTATTACAGTAAGTTTCGGTGGATTGGGCTTGATGCTGCCGGTCATTAATACCTTTATTACGGGGAGTGTTTCGGAACATGAAAGGGGGCTGATTGTCAGTATATATGGAGCGGTGAGGTTCGGTGGGGTTGCACTTGGACCAATTGCCTACAGCCTTTGGAAAGAAGAGGTGTTGGAAATGTACTTGATCACCTTTGCATTTTCCCTTCTTAACTTGATATTATTTATGCTTCTGTCAAATCGTAAGCAGGGGGTCTTTCGTCCTAAAATTCAATAAACCTTTACACAAGCTTTACATTTCCTTCATCTTTCTTTGAGAAAATGAAATGTGGAAAGATTAGGGAAGGGTGTATGAATTTGTCGGAAATATTGAACTTCTTAAGAGAATGGCCACAGCGGATTAAAAGGGTTCTAAAAAGGAAAATGATTGTTCCATTTTTCAAGGGTTTAACATTAAAGAATCGATTATTGATCGTCATTTTACTCCTGATTGCTTTTACTGGCTCAACAATTGGAGGGATATCTTATTTAAAGTCGAAACAAGCTACGATTCATCTTATGGAACAGCGTTTGGATCGAGAGGTGACCTCGATGAGTGATATCGCACAAAGCTTGATGCTCATTTATGTCGGTAAACAGGACCAGTTTGAGAAAAAACTGAATGATGTGATCAAGAAACAGGATACAGCATTGATCCAAGATAATATAGAAGCACAATTCTATTTTATTAAAGATTCTGAAGCTGTACCCTTTTCAGTAAGTAAAGGTTCTGAATTACAATTTGGTAAACCTCTTATAGGTAAAATCGAAGGACTTGAAAAAGGGACCATCGAAACAACCATCGAGGGGGAGACCTATACGATGGCTTTTCATTCGATTCAAGAGCTGCAAGGTGAATACGTGATCGTTGTCCCTCAGGAAGAGTATATGCAGGACATTCGATCGATGGCCGCCTATACAATGGTTATGATTGTTCTTAGCGTAGGGATTGCCTTTATCATTGTCTTATTATTTGTGAATCGGCTGACCTCCCCTATCGCTCAATTGCGCGAATCGATGAAGAAAATAAGGGATGGTGATCTGTCCTCCAACATCCCTGTCGAAACGACGATGCCGGAGATCGTTTCCCTTCAAAAAAGTTTTGATTCGATGACACTGAAAATGAAAGACTTAATACATAATATTCATCAAACTACAGACAGTTTAACATCTACAGGGATACAGCTTCAATCCTCTTCATCAGAACTATTGAAAGAAAATGAGTATATGGTAGAAACAGTCCGAATGGTGAAGGGAGGGGCAGAAGAAACGGCAGGTACTTCCGAAGTAAGTGTCAACCACTTCCAAGAAATGAATAGGACCGTAAAATCCATATTTATGAAAATGAATTCCGTTTTTGAGAAAACAAAGGATATGAATGAATCTGCGGGTGACGGGGAGTACAAGGTTGATAAAATGGTCGGGGGGTTGAACAGGGTATCCGGAGACTTCAAGCAAATGAATGAGATCATTCAAGAAGTCCATGAACAATCATCCACCATCATCACGGTGATTTCAATGATTAATCAAATTGCTGAACAAACGAAGCTCCTTGCCCTCAATGCCACGATTGAAGCCGCACGGGCAGGTGAATCCGGTCGTGGATTTGCTGTTGTCGCCAATGAAGTGAAGAAGCTTGCAGATCAATCATCAGTTGCTACGAAGAATATAAGTGAAACCATTCATATTATGGAGTCAATCACGTTAAAAGCTTCAAGGCAATTCGATCAATTTTTCAAAGAGTTTCAGTACTACGTATCAGAAGCCACTGATACACGAGAATCGTTTGATCTGTTGAAAAATGAAATAGATGGTGTTACGACGGATTTACAAAATATGAAGGCGGATTTGGGCTATTTGGAAATATCTCTCCCTAAGGTTGAGGCTTCAACAGAGGCGTTTTCTTCCGTTTCACAAGAAACGTTAGCGGGAACGGAGCAGATGCTTGCTGCCTTTGAAGAGCAGCACGAAAAGGTTAGGAATACCCATGAAGTAGGAGAAAAGCTATTGAATGCTTCTAACCAACTAAAGGAATTAAGCAGGCAATTCAAGTTATAGGGAGCTGAATAGTTCCTATAAAAAATGACGTAAAAGGGAAATCCCTGTCTCCGGGTGAGACAGGGATTTTAATTATGCCCGGATCCTCTTTTGGGGGATCTCTTTCACGACTAAGTAAAGAATGACGGTGATCACAAACCAATCCAATATCGGGGCTGCAGGAATATAGGTTTGCAGCATTTCCATTAGGGTAAAAAATAAGGTGGAAACCGTCGCGGAATAGGCGGTCATCCGAAAGCTTTGCCGGTAGCTAACGTTTCGTTTAAGGACATTGGCAAACGTAATACCGATTATGGCGAACAACGTGATCTTCAAGAACGTCATTCCAGAAGTGAATAAGTAAAGAAAGAATAACGCTACGGGAAGGAGGATCCATTTCATATCTATTAACGAATCCAATAAATCAATTAGTCCATTCTTTGTAAGAGCTGTATCTCCAAATAAACTATAGGAAGAAGATTGAACATTTCCTTGATTGATGACTACAAAACTCTTTTCCAAAAAGGCAATCGTATCATCGTTTGCGTCAAGTTTTTCTTCCTTAAGTTCTCCTGTACTGTCAAAGATGATGGTGATATTGTCCTTATCAAGCGTGATAGGTTCTGATTGATCTGCAGATAACGAACCATTTTCTATTGTAAAGGGTGGAAATTCAGCTTCCACTGATTCTCTTACATTGTCGATGGCACTTGTTGCAAACGATATAAACTGTATAGCCACTGGTAAAATGGATATTAGTGCCAATAAGAATATGTAACGGATCGTCTTGCCAATTCCCTGAAAGCGGAATGTTGCAATGTCTTTTGGGGAATAGATACTTTTATACAATTGTTGAAATACATTCATTTATACTTTTCTCCTTTCGTGCATACCCTTCCTATTTTATGCTTGTCTTTCTATTGCATCAAGTGTAGAGAATATTAACAATTTGAAATGATTATATTTTGTAACATATTTGTAATAAAAGTCGAGTTTTATTAACCTATTGTAAATTTGGGGTAAAAAGTATTTACCTTTGCTCTATAATATATTAAAAATGATATGGGGTTTTTGTTGTTTAATGTCGAAAATATATGTAGGGGTTGAAAAAATGGAATTAAATTGGCAAGAGATGTTGTTTCAGTTCTTTGGAGGATTAGGGATTTTCCTCTTCGGGATAAAGTATATGGGGGACGGACTTCAAAAGTCTGCCGGTGAACGCCTGAAAGAAATTCTTGATAAGTTCACGACTAACCCATTCATGGGCGTATTGGCAGGTATTTTTGTTACAGTCTTAATACAGTCCAGTAGTGGAACAACGGTTATCGTAGTCGGATTAGTAAGTGCAGGCTTCATGACACTCAGACAAGCGATCGGTGTCATCATGGGTGCGAATATCGGCACAACGGTAACAGCGTTTATCATCGGGATTGATATCGGTGAATATGCATTACCAATTATTGCAGTCGGTACCGTCATGTTATTCTTCTTTAAAAACAAGAAAGTGCATAATCTTGGACAGATGATATTTGGTTTCGGTGCATTATTCTATGGACTGGAGTTAATGGGTGGAGGAATGAAACCACTTCGTTCACTTGAGGCTTTTCATGATTTAACAGTAAGTATGAGTGCCAGTCCGATTCTTGGAGTTGTGATCGGTACATTATTCACTGTGATTGTTCAAAGTTCATCAGCTACAATCGGTATTTTACAAGAGCTATACAGTTCGGATTTAGTGGACATCCAGGCAGCACTTCCTATTTTATTCGGGGATAATATCGGAACGACCATTACGGCAGTTCTGGCAGCTTTGGGTGCTTCGGTCGCTGCAAGACGCGCTGCAGCAGTCCATGTACTCTTTAATCTGATTGGCTCAACAATCTTTTTAATCATTTTGCCATTTTTTACTAAGTTTGTTCTGTTTTTACAATCTTCATTTAACCTGAATGAACCGATGACAATCGCTTTTGCTCACGGCTCATTTAATATAACGAATACGATTATTCAGTTCCCGTTCATCGCTCTATTAGCAGTGATCGTAACGAAATTGATCCCTGGGCAGGATTCACTTGTTGATTATAACTCTAAACATTTAGATCCAATGTTTATTGAACAATCACCTTCTATCGCTTTAGGTCAAGCAAAGGAAGAAGTACTGCGCATGGGTAAATTTGCTGTTAAGGGATTAGAAGAAACCAATGAGTTCTTGAAGTCAAAGAGCTCTAAGAATGCAGAGGCAGCTTATCAAATTGAAGGTGCCATTAATAATCTTGATAAGAAAATTACGAATTACCTGGTTGATTTATCTTCTGCTTCATTGTCTGAAAATGAATCCGAACGTCATTCCATCTTAATGGATACCGTACGCGACATCGAACGTGTAGGAGATCATTTCGAGAATATTGTTGAACTGATTGAATATCAACAAACCAACAAGGTTAAAATTACGGATGATGCAATGAATGACCTTGAAGTAATGTTCAACCTAACAATCGAAACAGTGGAAAAAGCGTTGAAATCTTTAGACTTAAACGATACTGATATTGCAAGGGAAGTAGCTGAAAAAGAAGATCAGATCGATAAGATGGAAAGAAAGCTTCGTAAGCAACACATACTGCGTATGAACGAAGGGAAATGTTCTGGACAAGCAGGTATCGTGTTTGTCGATATCGTCAGTAACTTAGAACGTATCGGAGATCATGCAGTCAATATTGCCGAAGCGGTTTTAGAAGTAGAGTAATACAAGTGCTGACTCGTTTGATATTTGTCAAATGAGTCAGTTTTTTTTATACTGAATGGGAGGTGTTAAAAGATGGAAATCGTTTATTGGAGTATTATCATCGTATTAATGATTTTAGCCTTTGTGGGATTGATATATCCGATCTTACCGAGTGTCGTCTTTCTGATTGGAAGCTTTATTTTATACGGCGTCTTTTTCAGCTTTGAACCCTTTAGCTGGTTATTCTGGACTGTGCAGGTTCTGTTTGTGGTTCTTCTTTTCGGTGCTGATTACATGGCGAACCTCATAGGGGTAAAGAAATTTGGTGGCACGAAAGCAGGGATATGGGGAAGTACGATCGGTTTGCTTTTAGGCCCTTTTGTCATTCCTGTCATCGGGATTCTGATCGGCCCGTTTTTAGGTGCAATCATAGGTGAATGGGTCGTACACAGATCCAATCTAAAGACTGCCGTAAAAGTAGGTGTTGGATCAGTAGTTGGATTCATCTCCAGTGTCGTGACAAAAGGAATCATCCAGATTGTCATGGCTGTATATTTCTTTTTTGTCATCTGAGGGGGAAATACATTCTCATGACTAGTAATGAAAATATAGGGGATTTTATTCTTGTACGAGAAAAGTGAGAAATAGAAGGCAAAATATTTGAACAGATATAGTAGTTTTGGTAATCTAATACTGAAACGGCCTGAATTCATTGTTCAGGAAACTATACATAGGGAGGAATTTATAATGGCTTACGAATTACCGCAATTACCTTACGCATATGATGCATTAGAACCTCATATCGACAAGGAAACAATGAACATTCACCACACGAAACACCATAACGCATATGTTACGAAAGTAAATGATGCACTTCAAGGTCACGATGATTTACTAAGCAAATCCATTGAAGATCTTGTTTCTAACTTAGACGCTGTTCCTGAAGGTGCTCGTACTGCAGTACGCAACAATGGTGGCGGCCACGCTAATCACTCTCTATTCTGGACAGTATTATCTCCGAATGGTGGAGGCGCTCCATCTGGAGAGCTGGCTGATGCCATCTCTTCCAAGTTCGGTAGCTTCGATTCATTTAAAGAAGAGTTCGCTAACGCTGCTGCTACCCGCTTTGGCTCAGGTTGGGCTTGGCTAGTGGTAAACAACGGTGAATTAGAAGTAACAAGCACACCAAACCAGGATAGCCCTCTAATGGAAGGTAAAACGCCTGTTTTAGGTCTTGACGTTTGGGAGCATGCTTACTACCTGAATTATCAAAACCGTCGCCCTGACTACATCGGTGCGTTCTGGAACGTTGTAAACTGGGATGAAGTAGCCAAGCTTTATTCAGCTGCTAAATAATTTAATCGTACGAGGAGAGGTTCTTTTAAGAACCTCTCTTTTTTTTGTATAACTTCCCTCCCTTTTTCACAAGATAGGGGTACGTTAAAGGGGAGTTTTTTAAATGAGTAGCTATAAAAAGTTATTAGGCGATATTGATTTAACAAGAGATCTTACTCTGCTGCTGTTGATTGGCGGATTATATTCTTTGAGTATTGCGCTCTCAAACACATTTGTAAACATCTACTTGTGGAAGCAATCAGGTGAATTTATTGATTTAGGCATCTATAATTTAACCGTTGTCATCTTTCAGCCATTAACTTTTATATTAGCTGGAAGGTGGGCAAAGAAAGTAGACCGGGTGATTGTATTACGCTTCGGGGTTATTTTTTTGGCTCTATTTTACATATCTGTACTGGCTTTCGGTGAGTCGGCCGAAAATTACCTGGTTGTGTTAGGAGCGTTGCTCGGTATCGGCTACGGCTTCTATTGGTTAGCGTTTAATGTACTGACCTTTGAAATTACGGAACCTGAAACGAGAGATTTCTTCAATGGTTTCCTCGGTACATTAACGTCAGCTGGAGGAATGATCGGACCGATCCTCGCAGGTTTTATCATCTCCAGATTTGCTTCGTATAAGGGCTATACCATTGTATTCGGATTATCTCTCCTGCTATTTGCAGTAGCCGTTCTTTTGAGCTTCTTTCTAAAAAGACGCCCTGCATCGGGACGATATCTATTCCTCAGAATTCTGGAAGAAAGGAAAAACAATGCTAACTGGCGCTTCATTACGAACGCCCACTTCTTCCAGGGGTTGAGAGAAGGAACGTTTATCTTCATTATTTCTGTATTTGTGTTCATCAGTACAGGAAGTGAATTTGCCATCGGTACCTTCGGACTCATAAACTCAGGGATCGCATTCGTAGGCTATTACATTGCATCGCGGGTCATTAAAAAAAAGTTTCGAAAAAAGGCCATTTTATTAGGTGGAATCCTACTTTATCTGGCAATATTCTTGATTGTGTTTGATGTCACTTATACGAAGTTATTGCTCTATGCCGGTGTGATTGCCATTGCATATCCCATACTTCTGGTACCTTATATTTCAATGACATATGATGTAATCGGAACGGGATGGAACGCCGCTGAAATGAGAATCGAGTATATTGTCGTGAGGGAGATCTTCTTGAATTCAGGAAGAATTGTTTCAGTCCTGGCTTTCATCATTGCCGTCACATTTTTTAACCACGAAGAGAGTATCCCAATCCTCCTATTAATGCTAGGAGCGGGTCATACCCTCATATATTTCTTCGTGCGAAAAGTGGACTTACCGATTTAGGATATTTAAGCAAAGAGAGGGAAAGATTTCCTCTCTTTGCTTATGTCTAGATTATCCCTGTAATTTTCTATAAAATAAGAAGGGATGGTAACGATATAAAGATATTTTTACATAGAGGAAGGGTTGGAAAGATTGAAAAGAAATAAGAGAAAAAGAAAGACGCATGTTCCCGTTCGGATGAATCTGCTGTTTTTTGCCGTGTTCTTATTATTCTCTCTTCTGGTTCTTAGACTGGGACTCGTTCAAATAGTGAACGGAGAAAGCTACAAGAAGGAAGTAGAAAGAACAGAGGATGTTGTCGTTAATACAGGTGTGCCACGAGGGAAAATGTATGACCGTTATGGGAATGTAATCGTGGATAATGTACCGTTAAATGCAATTACGTATACTCGTGCAAACAACACCAAGATCGAAGAGATGATGGAGGTTGCTGCCAAGCTTTCTGAGTACATTGAAAAAGATACTAAAGAAGTGACAGAAAGAGACAAGAAAGACTATTGGTTATTAAACAATAAAGAGCAAGCAGACAAAAAGGTGACAGAAAAGGAAATTAAAAAGCTTCAAGGCAATGAAGATTTATCTGAAGATGATGTAAATGCGAAAGTGTACCAAATGAGACTAGATCGAATCACAGAAGACGAGTTAGCATCACTGACTGAAAAAGATCTAGAAATCATTGCGATTTATCGTGAATTCTCCAGCGGATATGCATTAAATCCGCAAGTAGTGAAGAACGAAGGGGTCACCCCTGAAGAATTCGCCGTCGTCAGTGAACATCTCAGTGAACTTCCCGGCATCAATACCACTACAGACTGGAAGCGATCCTACGTATTTGATGATACGTTGAGGACGATTCTTGGGAACGTATCTTCCTCAAGAGAAGGTTTGCCGAAGAACCTGGTAGATTCCTATTTAGCGAAGGACTACAACCGGAATGATCGAGTAGGGAAGAGTTACGTTGAATTAGAGTATGAAGATGTCCTGCAAGGTCAAAAGGAACAAATCAAAAACGTCACTAAAGGCGGTAGCGTGTTGGAATCTGTACTCGTTCAAGAAGGTCAACGGGGAAAAGATATCGTTCTGACAATCGATATGGAGCTTCAACGTGAAGTCGAAAAGATTATAGAAGAAGAATTACGAAAACAGATTGTGAATCGCGGTGAGTCTCCTAACCTGGATCGTGCTTACGTGGTCATGATTGACCCGAGTACTGGGGAAATATTAGCCATGGCAGGAAAACAGTATGTGAAGAACTCTGAAACAGGCAAGTACGAGATGAGAGATGCTGCGTTAGGAACCTTTACGTCTTCTTATGAAGTTGGGTCCGTGGTAAAGGGTGCTACTGTATTAACTGGTTATATGACCGGGAATTTAAAACCGGGAGAAGTGTTGATCGATGAACCATTAAAAATCAAAGGAACAAAGCCAAAATCTTCATGGTTCAATAGATACCAGCGAATTCCAATGTCTGACTTGTTTGCTCTGGAGAAGTCTTCTAATTCATATATGTGGAAGGTTGCTCTTAAAGTAGCAGGAGGTCAGTATGTACCGAATGAGCCGATTGTGAATAATCCCGAAGCCTTTGACATCTTTCGGAACCACTACGCTCAATTCGGATTGGGTGTGCCGACTGGAATCGACTTACCTGGTGAGTCTTCCGGACTTACAGGTACAGACACCACTCCAGGTTTCTTACTTGATTTAGCGATCGGTCAGTTCGATACGTATACAACGATGCAATTAGCTCAGTATATCTCTACGATTGCAAATGATGGATATCGCGTGGAACCACACATCATGAAAGAAATTAGAGAGCCGACAAACGATCTGGAAAGCTTGGGACCAATCCTGTTTGAAAAAGAAACGAATGTGCTGAATCGAATTGATGCGACACAAGCCCAAATCGAGCACGTCCAAAAAGGGTTTTATCGTGTGTACCATTCCCCTGATGGAACGGCGTATGATCAATTCAAGAATGCACCGTATAATGCGGCAGGTAAATCGGGCACCGCTGAGACGTATGTGGATGGAGAGCTGAACTACAACACGACTCTCATCGGATACGCCCCATTCGATAATCCGGAAGTGGCGTATGCCACAATGGTGCCTGCTTCTCATATCCAAGCAAGCGGAGTAGCCGATCCTTACGTGAATAAATACATTTCCAAGCGAGTGATGGATACGTACTTTGAACTAAAGAAGAAACGGGCAGAAGAAGAGAAAGATCCCACTTCAGTTAATAAAAAAGTAGAAAACGCTGAAGAGGCAGAAGAACAAATGCAAGAGGAAAGAGAACAGAATAACTAAGCAAACGTTAGCTGGTTTCCACGAAATGATTTTCTGGGAATCAGCTTTTTTCTTGTGATTTTTAAGTCTTTTTACTCAAAATCAAGAGAACATTTTTATTAAATATACGATAATCAGGATCAAATCGATATAAAAAATGATTTTTTTAAGGGAACTACATAATTTACAAATCATTGCCCAATACTATGTTTAATAAGGGTTTGACTAGATTTTTCATCTTCTGGCAAGGGTCTGAAGTTGAAGAATCATGTCGAATTTACAAAACCTTTACAAACGATTAAAACCGCATTAACACTCATCTATTAATCTATTACTCGTAGGACAAAACAACCAAGTTTCTTAGGGGGAATTTAGGAATGAAAAGCTTTAAGTATCTGGCAATGTCAGCAATGATCGGATCAGCTCTTGTATTAGGAGCATGTGGTGCTCAGGGTGGAGCAGAAAGTGGTTCAGAAGAACAACTTTCCGGCAGCGTAAAAATGGATGGTTCATCAACAGTAGCTCCAATCATGGAAGCTGTTAACGAAGAATATGCAGCTACACAACCTGATGTAAAAGTATCTATCGGTGTTTCCGGTTCTGGTGGTGGATTTGAAAAGTTCATCGCAGGTGAAACGGATCTTTCAAATGCTTCCCGTCCAATCAAAGACGAAGAAAAGCAAAAGCTAGAAGAAGCTGGTATTGATTTCACTGAATTCGAAGTTGCTAAAGATGGTCTTACAATCGTTGTTAACAAAGAAAACGACTGGGCAGAAGATATGACTGTTGAAGATCTTCAAAAGCTTTGGCTTGAAGATGGAAAGACTAAGAAATGGTCTGATATCAATCCGGAATGGCCGGATGAAGAAGTTAAATTCTATTCTCCTGGTACTGATTCAGGAACATATGATTACTTCAATGAAGCAGTTTTAGAAGAAAAAGATATGGTTAAACAAAACATTCAGCTTTCTGAAGATGATAACGTTCTTGTACAAGGTGTAACGGGTGATAAAAACGCAATCGGATTCTTCGGTTATGCTTATTACCTTGCAAATAAAGAAGAACTTAAAGCAGTGAAAATCGGCGGAGTTGAGCCGAATAACGAAACAATCGAGAGCGGAGAATACACTCCACTATCACGTCCATTGTTCGTTTATGCTAAAAACGCTTCTGTTAAAGATAATGAAGCTGTATATGATTTCATGAAATTCACTCTTGATAACTCTGCTGAAATGGCAGAAGCAGTTGGATATGTAAGTCTTCCTGAAGATAAAATCAAAGAAGCTACTGAAAAATTAGAAGGTCTTAAATAAGTATTAATCGTTGTTAAAGTCAAAATGAACGGATGAGAAGCGATTAGTTGCTTCTCATCTTGTCATGTGGATGAAAGGGGTTTGCATTATATGGCTACAAATTCAAAAGGATCATCATACTCTGTTTCAGAGATGATTGCACAAAAAAGTGGTAAAGGCTTAAATCGTTCTGTTGAAAAGTCTATACCATGGATCTTATTTGCAATAGCCGGGGTTTCAGTATTAACAACCATAGGTATCGTATTTACTCTTATCTTTGAAACATTTACATTCTTTTCAAGAGTATCCGTATTCCAGTTCATAACAGGAACAGAATGGTTTCCTTTTTCCATTCAGAATCCAAGTTACGGGATCATTCCTTTAATCTCGGGCACATTGAAGATTACCGGAATAGCTGTAGTGGTAGCAGTACCGATAGGACTTGCTTCCGCCATTTATTTGAGTGAGTACGCAACGGATCGTTCAAGACGGTTCATCAAACCGATATTGGAAGTGTTAGCGGGGATTCCAACGATTGTATTTGGGTTCTTTGCTCTAACATTCGTTACCCCTTTATTGAAGTCATTTATACCTGGATTAAGTATATTTAATGCATTAAGTCCTGGAATTGTAGTGGGGATCATGATTATTCCCATGATTGCTTCTCTATCTGAAGACGCGATGTCGTCTGTTCCGAATTCCATACGTGAAGGTGCACAGGCATTAGGGGCAACTAAATTAGAAGTGGCACTTAAGGTTGTTTTGCCCGCTGCTGTATCAGGCATCGTTGCATCGATTGTTCTTGCCATCTCCCGTGCGATTGGGGAAACCATGATTGTAACGGTTGCTGCAGGAGCTTCTCCAAACCTTTCTTGGAATGTTACTGATTCCATCCAAACGATGACAGCGTACATCGTTCAGGTAAGTACAGGAGATGCAGGGTATGGAACGACGATTTACTATAGTATTTATGCAGTAGGTTTCACATTATTCTTATTCACGCTTGGTATGAACCTGCTTGCCCAATACATCTCTAAGCGATTCAGAGAGGAGTATTAATCATGAAGTATATCAATCATGAAAATGTCTTAAAGAAGATGTCTTCCAGACTAATGGTGAATAGCGTCTTTAAAGGGCTTTTCTTCCTGGCGACTTTATTTGGCTTAGTCGTGTTAGCTGTACTATTGTATCGGGTATTCACTCAAGGAATTGGATACTTGGATCTGCAATTTCTACAAAATGTGGGATCGAGGTTCCCTGAAAAAGCAGGGATTTATGCCGCCTTTATGGGAACGATCTGGCTGATGTTCGTTGTTGTCATCGTTTCATTCATATTAGCAGTGGGAACGGCCATTTATTTAGAAGAATATGCTAAACAAAACAAAATCAATAAATTTATCAAAGTTAATATTTCTAACCTAGCAGGAGTTCCTTCCGTTGTATTTGGTCTTTTAGGTTTGACGATCTTTGCCCGGGCTTTTGCCCTTGGTCAAAGTGTACTGGCAGCCGGTTTGACGATGAGTTTGCTTATTTTGCCTGTCATTATTGTTGCAGCACAAGAAGCTATTCGTTCTGTACCAAGAGAATTAAGGGATGCATCGTATGGTATGGGAGCTACAAAGTGGCAGACTATTACTAGAGTCGTATTACCAGCCGCAATTCCCGGGATTCTGACAGGAAGCATTTTAGCATTTTCCCGTGCAATCGGAGAAACAGCTCCACTCGTCGTTATTGGGGTACCAACGATTTTACTATTTACACCAGGTTCCATCTTGGATACATTTACAGCACTTCCAATGCAAATTTACGATTGGACAAAACGGCCACAAGCAGATTTCCATGATGTAGCAGCGGCAGGTATTATTATCCTGTTAGGCTTACTGTTACTAATGAACTCGATCGCAGTGCTGATTCGTAATAAATTTCAAAAAAGATATTAATATCTCTTATTTATTAGTTTTTAATGGATGAAGGAGGCTTTCAATTATGGAAACAACAATGGTGAACAACAATAATAAAGGTATGATCAATCGTTCGGTAAGTAAAAAGCCCGTTTATCAGACAAAGCAGCTTAACTTATGGTACGGCACGAATCATGCGTTAAAAAATATTGATTTAGATATTATGGAAAATGAAGTGACGGCCATCATCGGTCCATCCGGTTGTGGGAAATCCACTTATATTAAAACATTAAATCGTATGATCGAGCTGATTCCAAGCGTAAAAACTTCAGGCGATATCTTTTATCGTGAGCGTAATATTTTCGATCGTAATTATCGTGTCGAGGAATTAAGAACGAAGGTGGGAATGGTCTTCCAAAAACCTAATCCGTTCCCTAAGTCGATTTATGACAACATTGCTTACGGTCCCCGTATCCACGGAATCAAAAACAAAAAAGTATTGGATGAAATTGTGGAAAAAAGCTTGCGTGGTGCAGCGATTTGGGATGAAGTGAAAGATCGTCTGACTCAAAATGCATATGGTCTATCGGGTGGACAACAGCAGCGTATCTGTATAGCAAGATGTCTTGCTATTGAGCCCGATGTCATTCTGATGGATGAACCTACTTCTGCTCTGGATCCGATTTCTACATTAAAGATTGAAGAACTGGTTCAAGAGTTGAAGACAGAATACAGTATCATTATTGTTACTCATAATATGCAACAGGCTGCACGTATTTCAGACCGCACAGCCTTCTTCCTGAACGGGGAAGTAATTGAATTTGACAAAACAGATAAAATCTTCTCTACGCCATCTGATAAGCGTACAGAAGACTATATCTCGGGTCGTTTCGGTTAATTCACATTTGAAGAAGGATAAATATCACCGGATGTTTAATTCCTACTATTGAGAAGCTTAAGTGTTGAAAGAGGAAGGGGTATAATCATGGCAGTAAGAGGACAATTTGATGCGAATTTGAAAGAGTTGCAGACCAAATTAATGGATCTGGGTAATATAGCGAAGGTTGCACTTGAGAGAAGTATTGTGGCGCTAGAAGAGAAGGATGTTGATACGGCGCTTGCCATTATCGAGGGAGACCAGAAAGCCGATGATCTGGAAGAGGAAATCAATGATTTAGCCATTCTGACTATAGCTAAGCAACAACCGGTGGCAACTGATTTAAGAAGAATCATCGTGGCTATCAAAATTGCTTCAGACTTGGAAAGAATCGCAGATTTCGCTGTGAACGTAGCGAAATCAACGATCCGTATTGGTAATGAACCTCTGATCAAACCGATTCATCACATTAAAGAAATGCATGCCATCACATCTGAAATGATTCAGCTTACATTAGAATCATTTGTCGAAGAAGATGTGGCGAAAGCAAAGAAAATCGCTGATATGGATGATAAGGTGGATGACTTATATGGTGAAACGATTGTAGAGCTTCTGACTCTCAATAAAGAAAAGCCTGAATTCACGGCTCAGATTACTCAGCTCTCGTTCATCTGCCGTTATCTTGAAAGAGCTGCGGATCATTCAACGAACATTGCAGAAGGTGTATTCTATCTAGTGAAAGGCCGTCGTTACGACTTGAATGAATAGAAACTATCAAAAAAAGCTGTCCCGTACATGGACAGCTTTTTCTATGCCTTCTATTGAGCAGCATTTTAGTCAATAAATTTAATTTAATTCATGACCCTCTTCTTACAGCTTCGAAATAAGTTGCTGAACTTCTGTTTTAGAAAGTGCAGATTGCTTTGCGATTTGTTCGACAGGTATCCCTTGCTGATATAAAGCAATGACCTGATTTTTCACAACCTCATGAATGGGTTTTCTGACAGGAGCTGTTCTTTGTAAAGGAGCATCGCCATTCACCATCAACTCTTCTTCAAGTATCCGTATTCTCTTCTTTAGTTGATAATGCTCCTGAAGAACATTCATTGACAATTCTTCTATGTCTTTTTCAATATCGCGATACCGATCCCGTTGGAAAAACGAAATGACTAGTAATAGGATAGAGAAGCTTACTAATCCAATGAATAGTAAATCCACTATATCACCTCATGCAGTATTATTCTCCTTTAGTTATAGCATAGATAATGGCTTATCTCTATAAGGTGGAAGGATAAATTTGTGGAAAGAACCAATATTTTGTCGAATGACACTGGGCAATTATGAAAGAATCTTGTCGTTCCGATAATGTAATCGCTTTAATATCATTCCAGCATAATAATTTGCAAAAAAAATGCATGATAAACCCCACTATCACCACGTTTAACAAGATACGACAAAATGCGTTTATTGTAGGTTTTTGAATAGGGTGTTACGATGAATTTATGGATAATTGTCATAATTTTTAGATCGAAATTATATAATATTTGGTTACTCTTTAGGAGGAATTGTTTTGATCACAGAAATCATTCGGTTAAAAGAACAAGGAGTGTCATTCAGGAAAATTGCCAAAGAGCTGAATACTACCGTGGGGAAAGTTCAATATCAATGGGTGAAGTATCAGAAGGCTCATGGAAACTCTACTGTAAATGAGGGTGTCCCTATAGAAGTGATTGAGCCGAAAATACCGAAAAAACGGATAGGAAGAGCTTCCTTTGGAAGAAAGATGCCTAAGCCCCGTGCGAAAAACCCGCGTGCCACTGAATTATCAATCATGTTCTCTGCGTCATCGAGAATCTATTGCTATTGGGACATTACTCAAGAATGGATTCGCCATGTGAAAAGCCATTTTAAAATGAATGATGACCCTCAACCTTTTGTCCTTCGTTTATATGATATTACATCTATTTCCTTTAACGGACATAATCATCACACATACTCAGATTCATATGTTCCCCATACCGAGAGTGATTGGTTTGTAAATGGCCTAAAGGAAAACAGAAGCTATTGTATGGAAATTGGATTGCGCTTACCGTCCGGTGACTTCGTTGCATTCACCCGTTCCAATGTAATCCACACCCCAAGAACGTCCCATCAGCAGGAGTATCATAGTATGAAAGAGTTATTTGAATATGAGCAAGGATTAATTAAAGAACCGAAATGGGTGGAGCATGTGAGCACCTATTCGTACTATGTAATGAATCAGGAGGAAAAGGCATGAAAGGACTTTCGGCAGTGATGATATATCCACAATTTAACGAACTGGCTTTTTCACAATGTAATGAACGGGAAGACTTACTTACTTCCATCCTTCTTGAAAATAGTGCATTGTTAGATCTTCTGCAGCGTAACGGAGCTTCCTCTATACCTGTCGTGATGAACCCTACCCTCTTCTCACTTTTTATGAGTGAAGAGTTTAAGGAGAAAGCTCACTCAATCATTCAATCCAACCTTCTACAAGCAGAGCCGCATGAAAAGAGTAAATGGCAGCTGATCTATTCTCAGTGGACGACCCATGACATGAATTTCGTACAAGCTTATAAGAGTCTGGTGGTGGAAGGGAAAGCTACCGTGATTCCTACAACTGTAAGCTCATTTCCACTGACGCATTACAGGACTCCGAGGGCGATTGAATCTCAGGTGCGCATTAGTACATTGTTGTATAAGCAGTATTTCCAAATGATTCCGAAGTACTTTTGGTTACCCCAGGCAGCGTATGTTCCTGGAATTGACTTATACCTTACTAAGCAAGGAATTGAATTCACATTTATTTCCTCCTACTCGTATGAACATAGTGAAAAAGAGAAGGATAGCGGTGTCATTAGAACACCTAGGGGGTTAAAGCTAATACCGGTAACAGAAGGAAGAATCGGAGCATTGCAAGAGAACGATCATTCACTCTCCGTTGTTTTCATCGAGGATCATTCAAGCTACGATGAATGGATAACCGGGGAGTTCACACGCTCATTAGAGGAGAATATGGAATCTTCTACAGCACTTTCCAGAGTAGGTTTCGGATATCTTGGGATGGAGAAGCAAACCCCTATTCTTTCTGACGCGGCCATGAAGAATATTCGAATCATTCATCGTATGGAAGAGAAACTTGACGACCTGTATTCATCTGCAGGACAGACAGAGGTAGCACATCAATTAATGCGGGAATGGATCGCGAGCATTGAAGGTGCGAATTTTGAGTCTGGCTTGACGACTATTCATTTTGACAGCTTACTTGATATGATAGCGGAAGGTCAGGTTGATGAACATTTATTCCTTCATCGTAAAAGGGTCGTTCCATTTCCATCTGATGAAATCCTCGAAAAGCTTTTCGCAGGCAATGTAGAAGAAAAAGCAATGAAGCAGGATTCCGTTCTGATCCTCTCATGGGAATACCCGCCGAATATCGTAGGGGGACTCTCGAGGCATGTTTATGACCTGGCTAATAATCTTGTGAAAAAAGGGAAAAAGGTGCACGTTCTTACGACCAAAGCAAATGATGCCCTGTCACTTGAGAAAATGGAAGGGGTGACGATTCACCGTGTGCATCCCCTGCATCCATATGAAGAAGACTTCTTTAAATGGGTATTTGATTTAAATCAGGCGTTCATTCATTACGCTCATGATCTAATAAGAGATGAAAGAATCACTCATATTCATGCCCACGATTGGATTGTATCCACTTCAGCGATGAAACTGAAAGAGTACTATAGGGTTCCACTCATCACAACCATTCACGCCACTGAACATGGACGCAATCAAGGAATATATACCGATTTACAACACAAGATTCACCGGGAGGAGCAGCTTCTCATTAGTGCATCTGACCACCTTATTGTGTGCAGTGAGCATATGAAAGAGGAAATCAAGAGCTTATTTACTATCGAAGCTCCAGTCGCAGTGATACCAAATGGCGTGGAGTTAGAGAAGCTTGATCAATCTTCTCCTTATAGCTTTGAACGGCCATCCACACCGTATTTCTTTTCAATCGGACGGATGGTTCATGAGAAAGGGTTCGACACGATTATCAGGGTAGCCTCGGAATTAAAGAGAGAAGGGTTCAACATCTCTTTTATCATAGCGGGAAAAGGCCCGATGTTAGAGCATTATCGTCAAACGGTAGCCCATGAAGACCTGAGTGATTGTGTGTCCTTCATTGGATACATTTCTGATAGGGAGCGGAATGACTATTTGAAAAATTGTTTAGCGGTTATATTCCCAAGCCTTTATGAGCCATTCGGCATTGTTGCCCTGGAAGCGATGGCTTTCCGTAAAGGAGTGGTCGCATCCAATACAGGAGGACTTAAATCAATCGTGAAACATGAGCAAACCGGCTTATTATTTGAGCCCAATCATGAACAAAGCCTTTATGGACAATTGGTCTCTTTAATTGAAAATCCTTCAAAATCGGAGAAATTAGGGAACCTCGGTTTCAAAATGGCTCAATCCATGTTTAGTTGGGATCGAATCGCTGAACAAACTATCCACGTATACGATGATGTGCTTCTTCAATCAAAAGTAGAAGGCATAAAAAGATGAAGGCCGTGATATTGGCAGGTGGAGAAGGCAAGCGGTTAAGGCCCTATACAATGTCGATTGCAAAGCCGATGGTTCCGATTTTGAATAAGCCAATTCTGGAGTACAGCATCACCCTCCTCAGGTCATATGGAATTAAAGATATTCTCATCACCACCTGTTACAAAAGTGAAACGATTAAAGACTATTTTGGTGATGGAAAACGTTTCAATGTAAACATTACCTATCTGGAGGAAAAATCCCCCCTTGGAACAGCAGGAGGGATTTTCCTCGCCAGGCACAGACTCCGTGAACCGTTCCTGGTGTTGAGTGGAGATGCATTCACGAATATACCAATAGATAAAGTCATTGAATTCCATTACGAGAAAAGAGCGGTAATGACCGTTGTCTCAAAAGAAGTAGAGAATCCAAAAGAATATGGGATTTGTCATACAGACGAAAAGCGTAAATTGGTTGATTTTATCGAAAAGCCGGAAGAGTGGGTAGGAAATGAGGTGAACACCGGGGTATACATGTTAGATCCACGACTGCTTGATCGCTATGCCCACTTAGGAGCGAGGGATTTTGGTCAGGATTTCATTCCGCAACTTCTTACGAACAATGAGGAAGTCTATGTTTTTAAAACTAGTGCTTATTGGAGAGATATCGGAAACCCGGAAGAATATAAATGCGCACGTGATGACCTCATGAGGGGGCAATATTCTCCCCCCTCCTTAAAAAAAGGCTTCCACCACTCTAAAGACATTATTGAGCCTTTTATCACCAGACTTCAAGTAGCGTGTCCAAATGGTAAGAAGCCCATCGTCCTTGCTAAATTACTGGAAACGGTTCCGTCTTCCTCCAGTCAGAAAGAAATCGTTTTTGACCATAGAGATGGCGGCCGGACGAAAATCATCAGTGATCCAAAAAGAGGATTCATCATTTATTCCAAAGCTGACAGACGAAATCTGGCAAGGGAGCTTGCCAGATATTATGGAAAGAAAATAAAAATCTGGCAAAAGGTGTAGAGGCTAATGAAGGAGAATCCGAATGGAAAATTCCATATCCAAGGAATAGCCTGGAACAGGAATAATGAATATGTACCCCTTTACTCAGAGAAACTAACCTCTCTTACCGGCATAAGGGTAAAAATTCATGAACATCTTGAAGGGTGGGGAGAATCCTTACACTTTGAAATGGAAAATACCACAAAGGAAAGCAGGCGGCTTAAGGTTTTCTTTCTCATTGAATGGCTCGCTTGTAAAGAAGATGGAGTTGGGGTATTATCACTATCCAAGGATACGTTCTGGAATTACAGTGGTAAACTTGTTGCCATCACGAATATTGTTTCCTGCGCGGGCTCTGTTAAGAAATCCATCTATCCCCTGAACTTGAAAGGCTTACAACTATGGAAGAAATCCCTTAGTAACGGAAGCCTTTATTACTATCCAATTACCAATGGTCTTAATATGATGGTCTATATGTTAGACTTCTCATTCAAGCCTTTTGAAGTGAAACAAGGCAAAGTCTATGCCATTGAAGGAGCATTGGAGGAAGAGGTTTCAAATTTAAGTGATAGAATGAAAAACGGACTAGCATTTCCGAAAGAAAAGTGATATTATAGAAAAGTCGTATGAATAGTAGAAGATGTATATGTTTGGAGGGAAACAATAATGCGTGTAAACATTACTTTAGCTTGCACAGAAACTGGTGAGCGTAACTATATTACAACTAAGAACAAGCGTAACAACCCAGACCGTCTTGAGCTAAAAAAATATTGCCCGAAATTAAAGCGTGTGACTCTTCACCGCGAAACGAAATAAGCAGCCGGATTTTATCCGCTGCTTTTTTTTATGCTCATAACTGTTACATCATCGCATTTACATAGAGAATCCATTAATATAATATCAAGCATGGAGGGATATTATGTATAAAAAAGAACTACGGAATCTTCAGCTTCAATCATTAGAATTAATCGATCATATAGCGTTTCAACAAAAGTGTTTTAGAATTGAACAATTACTTTTTGAATCTCCTGAGTGGAAGAAGAGCACCACCGTTGCGGTGACCATTTCAAAGCCTCCGGAAGTCGATACGTGGAATATCATCAAACGGGGTTGGGAGGAAGGGAAAACGGTAGTGGTCCCGAAATGTTTTCCGAAAAACCGTGAATTGGTCTTCTTCGAGCTTCATGATTTCCACCAGCTCGAACAATCCTATTTTGATTTGTATGAACCGGACCCCGACAAGTCGACCGTGGTACATAATGATGCGATCGAATTGATGATCGTTCCAGGTTTAGCTTATACAGAAAAGGGATATCGGTTGGGGTTTGGCGGGGGGTATTATGACAGGTTACTCTCAAGCTATTCGGGTCTGACGATGTCCCTTGCCTTTGTGGAGCAAATGGTCGATACATTGCCGATCGAATCTTTCGACATACCCGTTGGAACGATCTTGACGGAAAAGGGACGAATCGATTGTGATTAATGAGTATTTCTTTATTCTCCTTTTTATTTTCTCTATCGCCATAGCAGGGTGGAAAACCAGTAATTTAAGTCTCTCGGGCGCAGTAATGGCCATAATGATAGGCATGGCTATTGGATGGTCATATGGGTTTGAGGGACTGTTTATATTAGGCGTATTCTTCCTGTCATCAAGCATATGGTCACGCCTTTTTAAGAAAAGCAAGATAGGCATCGAGGAGCGCTTAGCGAAAACGTCCATCAGGGACTGGCAGCAAGTGTTGGCGAATGGAGGCCCTGCAGCCATCTTTGCCATATTATTCAGTGTGACGGGAAGCGAAGTCTGGACACTGGCCTTCATTGCGTCAATCGCGGGGGCAAATGCTGATACTTGGGCATCAGAAATCGGACCTCTCAGTCATAATATGCCGTTTTCCATAAGAACCTTCAGGAGAGTTCCCAAAGGCACGTCGGGTGCTGTTTCCATTATCGGTACGGTAGCTGCTTTCTTTGGATCTGCCCTTATCTCACTAGTCTCATTAATTTTGTTGAACGCCATGGATGTATCTCTCTTATTACTCCTTCTCCTTTCCGGGTTTTTAGGAAACATCCTGGATACAGTGCTGGGCGCGTTCATTCAGTTGGAGTACCGGTGTACGGTCTGCGATCTTCAAACAGAGTCATCCTTTCACTGTGAACACAAAACAGAAAGAACAAAGGGGTTTCCTCTCATGAACAATGAGACAGTGAATGCTCTGTCTAGTCTTTTTGCAGGAGTATTTATGCTCATATTCTATTGACATTAACGAAAGAAAGTATCGTTTACTTGTAATTTAGTGGGATAAGCTTCTCTATAATGATCCAAACTACTAACAGGAGGGATCATCATGAACGGATGGACAAAATGGTTAGTGCTGGGCGGTTTGGTTCTTTTTTTGATTCCGAATCGATATCGACTGTTGAATGTACTTCTAGGGAACTTTCTCATTAGGAAATTTGCTGTGAAAGCAGCGATGGGGATACCTGGTATCCGCTCTAAATTCATTCAAGGTGCATTCAGAGGATAACAGTGAAAAAGACTGTAAGGGGGAAAACCTCTCTTACAGTCTTTTTGTTTTACAGTTTTAGAAAAGGTTCGGTATAGTAGGGGGAGAATAGGATTTCTTATAAAAGAAAGTAGTGGATGATGTGGATTTACGATATCATTATTTGTTTTGGAAGATAGCTTATCATTTAGTTGAAGATAAGCAATATAGAATTCTTAATCTCTCACCCAACCAGGATGAAATATGGCTTGAGAATACCGGGAAAAAAGAAGCGGCCGTCATTCGGATGGTCCGGAAAGATCTGGATTGGGGAAACTGGGTCAAGCGGGATTTGGAATTGACCTCGGTGAATGGGGAGAAAATCAGAAAATCCCTTGGGAAGAGGCAGCTTCAAATGAAGAATATCTATGTCTCCACTTATCCACCTGTAGATGCAGATCCGGATCTACTCCAGGAATCCGTGAACCATCAAAAGACCTCCGTTCAGCCACTTCTTCTTCATGGTGATCAGAGTGTCAAAACGCTTAGGAATGACCCTCTTTTCAATGAAGGGGAATGGGAGCTTCCAGTTGAAGTATTGGATGCCAATGTAGAGTGGATTAAAAGCATGACCATGACTTCTTCTTCCAAACAGATACAGAAGGAAAGGCAGCTGTTTGAAAAAGGAAAGCCGTTCTTTACTTATTTGTTCATTGCACTCCAATTGATCATGTTCTTAATTCTTGAACTAAATGGTGGAAGCAAGGACCCACAGACACTGATCGAGTTCGGTGCTAAGTACAATCCCCTCATGATTGAAGGAGAGTGGTGGCGCCTTGTGACCCCGATCTTTCTGCATATAGGAATACTGCATTTACTTATGAACACCCTGGCCCTCTTTTATCTTGGAATGGCAGTGGAGAAAATGTTCGGACGTCTCAGATTCATTTTCATTTATATGATATCGGGAATCACGGGATCTCTGGCCAGCTTCCTATTCACATCCAATCTCTCTGCAGGAGCCAGTGGTGCAATCTTCGGCTGTTTCGGTGCACTGCTGTATTTCGGCGTAATATATCCGAAGATTTTCTTTAGAACGATCGGTACCAATATCATAGCGGTGATCCTGTTGAATTTAGTCCTGGGGTTTACCATCCCGGGAATTGATAATGCAGGTCATATCGGCGGATTAGTGGGAGGGTTTCTTGCAGCGGGAATTGTCAGCTTGCCGAATGGTCACCGCCCGCTGCGTCAATTGCTTTTTTTGACGGGAAGTATCCTGCTTGTCGGAGTTCTGGTGACGAGGGGGATTGGAGCAGATCCAACTTCTTGGGATGTTAACACTGTGAATGGCGTCGCCCAAGAAAAGATTTCCAATCAAAAGTGGGAGGAAGCGGAAAATATTCTTGTCCCGGTGGTTGAAGAAGGCTCGCCAAATGCACAGACATATTTCTACTTATCATACGCTGAAATCAAGATGAACAAATTAGCACAAGCAAAAGATCATTTGAGAGCTGCGATCCAAGAAAATGGTGAGTTTCATGAAGCACACTACAATCTTGCGTTAATTCTGATCGACTCAGGTGACAGAAAGGAAGCTCTTGTTCATGCAAAAAAAGCCTATGAATTAAATAGGCAGGATGAAAATTATGAAAAACTTTATAAAGAGTTACAGGAGAGCACTTAAATGGAAATCTGTTGTTTAAGTAAAGAAGCTTCTCCGTTTTTATCAATCAGTAACACGAGAACTTCCTTTCGGTCTTTTTTCAATAATATAAGTGGGATGGCACTGTCTATTGACTCAATGACAGAGCCGTCCTCTTTTTTAATTCCTAAATAATAGTTTTTATAAAGTCCTTCCCATAGGTTTCCTATTACACGTTCCCATTCTTGCTCGGTGAATCCTTCCAAAGGTTGATTTTCGATTTTAGGGAGTCGGGTTAATGGAAAGGATGTATAGTCCTCGATGGGGATTTGCATGGATGCGATTGCCTTTTCCCATAAATAGTCAAGCTGTTGTGAGGTCACTTTGTCCAGTATGTTCTTCCATTCTTTTTCTGCATCTGTACCGGGTTGTCGGAAGGCATTTAAAGGGCTGAAATTTGAATCAATCACATACAATGTATCTTCAGACATTTTCTGAGCACTCGTAAAATCTGTTTCCGTTTCATGGATTTCAGAATAGTGGAAAGACACAGCTTGAAGAAGACTACTTTCTTTTCCCTTTATGGTTGATTCCTCAACAATTTGATCGGTGTCCTGTTCCCATTCGTTCATGAGCCCTTTTAGTCTCCCGTTCATAAATAAAAAGCCGACATCCTGACGTAAATAGGCAGGTGTATCAAGCTTTGACGATACCTTCCAGTTCACCTCATAATGATCATTTTTCTTCTCAGGTTGAAGCATCAGAATGGTAGTGGCATATTCATAGGAAACATTTTCATTGATCGGGAAAAAAATAATGCTTTCCTCCGTTTGGGGCTTGTAAACAAATTGTATCCCAAGAGCAACAATGCACATGATGACAAGAAAAGGCATGGCTTCTTTTAGTCTTTGTTTCATTTCGTTCACTCCAGTAGTATGTCCATTTAGTTAATAGTATGAAGCGCATGATACCAATATGATAGGATGTATGTTTTCTAGCTGCTTTGTCTAGGATGGTAAAGATGGAAATTCATGTAAGGTATTGGGAGTGAAGGCTAATGACAAATCAAAAGAAAAAGCCTGTCTCTACTCAGATTGAAGAAAACACCAATTATCTAAGGGAAACCTTAGCAGTAGACAAAAGTTTTGATGTCATTCAATTGGATTTGGAGTATGCTGAGAGAAAAATGGCGATGTTTTTAGTGGATGGCTTTGTTAAAGATGATATTATGCATTATCTGATGAAGCTTTTGTCGGGACTTAGTCCTGAACAATTAGAAGAAGACACATTGGAAAAATTATTGAAGACGTACATCCCTTACATAGAGATCGAGCAAGTAGATGATCTGAACCAAGTGATTGATTTAGTATTGGCAGGTCCCACTGCCCTTGTGGTGGATGGTATTGACAAGGTCATTATGATCGATGCAAGAACGTATCCAGTCAGAGGACCACAGGAACCTGATATCGAACGGGTGGTGAGGGGCTCAAGGGATGGGTATGTCGAGACGATTGTGTTCAATACTGCTTTGACAAGAAGGAGAGTTCGTGATCCTTCTCTTCGAATGGAATATATGCAAATTGGGAGAAGATCCAAAACGGATATAGTCGTCAGCTATATAGAAGACATTGCCGATCCAAATTTGGTCCACAAAATCAAAGATGCCCTATCGAAGATCGACACAGATGGTCTTCCCATGGGAGAGAAGACACTTGAAGAATTCATTGCCGGGCGCCACTGGAATCCGTACCCTATGGTCCGTTATACGGAAAGGCCGGATACAGCTGCAGCACATTTATATGAAGGACACGTCATTATTATGGTGGACGGCTCACCGAGTGTCTTGATTACACCGACAACTTTTTGGCATCATCTCCAGCATGCAGAAGAATATAGGAACAAGCCTTCAGTTGGAGCCTACTTACGCTTTGTCAGGTTTATCGCTGTGTGGAGTTCGATTTTCCTATTGCCGTTTTATTATTTATTTGCGATTCATCCTGAACTATTGCCGGAAGCATTGAGTTATGTGGGTCCAAATGATGTGGGTGAAGTACCATTGTTCCTTCAATTTTTAATCATTGAAGTCGGAATCGATATTCTAAGGATGGCTGCCATTCATACCCCATCTTCCTTAGCTACGGCCCTTGGTCTCGTTGCTGCGTTAATGATCGGACAAGTGGCGGTGGAAGTTGGTCTCTTTATCAACGAAGTCATTCTTTACCTGGCCATTGCAGCAATCGGTACCTTTGCAACGCCAAGCTATGAGATGAGCTTAGCCAACCGGTTAGTCAGGATCTTCTTATTGATCTGCACTGCATTATTTGGAGTGTACGGATTTGTTGTTGGTATACTGCTATGGATTATTATGCTTTCAAGAATGAACTCCTTTGATATTCCGTATATGTGGCCATTCATTCCGTTTAACCTGAGAGCATTCCGGGACGTCTTCCTGCGTTCGCCTATGCCCTTAAAAAACAGACGACCACGGTTCTTACACCCGAAAGATCCCGATCGTTAATAAAGGTTGAAGAGATTTCCTTATTGGTTATTCCATTAAGGAGGTCTTTTTTTTGTTTGTTATTTAGATAGGATATTTGATAGCTGCGTATTGAGAAGATAGGGATTTTCACTTATACTTTAATGTGAATGATAGAAAGCAGGGTGTATGTTATGAAAACGATTTATGATATCCAACAGCTATTAAAAAGTTATGGAACGATAATCTATGTTGGGCATCGTCTTTCCGACCTGCAACTAATGGAAGGCGAACTTATAGAACTTTATCAATCCCAGCTGATCGACACGCGGGATTTTCAAACAGCATTGTTTTTGTTGCGACATGAAATAGAAATTGAAAAAGAAAAACAGGACAGGTGATAAAGATGACAGAAAAATGGTTGGTCGGTGTAGATTTAGGAGGAACGACGACAAAAATCGCGTTCTTGAATAAGTACGGTGAGCTCTTACATAAATGGGAAATACCTACTGATAAATCAGAAAATGGTAAAAATATTATTGTAGATATTGCTAAAGCGATTGATAAGAAGCTTGAAGACTTAGATCAGTCAAAAGATAAGCTAGTCGGAATCGGAATGGGTGCGCCGGGACCTGTCGATATGGCGAAAGGGATTATTTACGAAGCCGTTAATTTAGGCTGGGACAAAAATACGCCATTAAAAGATTTACTTGAAATGGAAACAGGTTTATCAGCCGTTATTGACAATGATGCAAACTGCGCGGCATTGGGTGAAATGTGGAAAGGTGCAGGAGACGGAGCAAAGGATATTGTCTGTGTGACACTTGGGACAGGTGTTGGCGGGGGAGTCATAACAAATGGAGATATCGTGCACGGGGTGAAAGGTGCAGGTGGTGAAATCGGGCATATTACCGTTGTTCCTGAAGGTGGATTCCAGTGTAACTGTGGAAAGACAGGTTGTTTGGAAACGGTTGCTTCTGCGACTGGAGTCGTTCGTCTTGCAAATGAAAAACTGGATGCGACCACGAAAACGTCTGTCCTGCGTGGAATAAGAGAGTCCCATGGAACTGTCAGTGCAAAGGATATTTTTGATGCAGCCAGAGAACAAGATGAACTTGCCCTTGAAGTCATTGATCAATTATCCTTCTATTTAGGGTTGTCCCTCGCAAATTTAGGGAATGCACTGAATCCTGAAAAGATCGTCATTGGTGGAGGGGTATCCAAAGCGGGTGAGATCTTATTAACCCCGGTCGTGAAATATTTCAAGCAATTTTCATTCCCTACCGTCCGTACTTCAACAAACTTGAGTATTGCTACACTTGGAAATGACGCCGGTGTGATCGGTGCAGCCTGGTTAGTAAAGAATAAGATTTGATGAAATAAGTTACATAATTATTTCTAAGAAAGAGCTTTCCTGTAAAGGAGGGTTCTTTTTTGTGTGATTCTACTAAAGTTCAGAACTAGTCTTTATGCCCCGGGGACGATGGAACCATTTTTAAAAAATATAGTTATTTTGAAACTTTCAACGGTTTCAATCGTCTAATAGTATGGGTAAGAGAATAAGACTTAAATATTTATTGTACTTGATCAATGTGAAATGGAGTTTGACGTTTTGTAAAAAAAGTATTAAGATAGGTCAAGGTTGCACGTCGGATATTACCTGATTTTACCATTACAAATATTACATGAATTTGTTACATACGAATGAACCGTTTGTAGCAAGGAGGTTGATTAAATGAAATTGAAAAAGACACCAAAGGCTTCTCTTATTATCATCGCTGCATTGCTCCTTTGGGTTAAAACGTACATTGTCTATAAAACTAGTTTTGATATAAAGATAGAAAATACACTCCAAGAACTTATACTCTTCATCAATCCACTAAGTTTCTTACTATTTATCTTCGGAGTAGGATTACTTCTTAAGAAGGATAAGTCTCGCACCCGCTATATTATCGCTGCAAGCTTCGTCCTTTCGTTTGTCCTATACGGAAACGTTGTTTTCTATCGATTCTTTGATGACTTTTTGACACTCCCAGTCCTGTTTCAAACAAGCAATTTCTCTGATTTAGGTACAAGTGCCAGCGCAATTATGAGCTGGAAGGATTTGTTCTATTTTACGGATGTCATTGTGTTAATTCTTATCATCAAGTTAAAACCAACATGGTTCTCTCTGCAAAACTATAGCAGAGCCAATCGACGTGCGTATTTCCTGGTTGCCACGGCCCTTGTTTTCTTTAACCTTGGCTTGGCAGAATCGGAACGACCACAGCTGCTGACAAGAACGTTTGATCGTGAAATGTTAGTAAAGAATATTGGAACGTATAACTACCATGTGTATGATATTTTCTTGCAATCAAAGTCTTCCGCTCAACGAGCAATGGCAGACGGCAGTGAATTAGCGGATATTGATAATTATGTTCGCGCAAGTTACATCGAACCTGATAAAGAAATGTATGGTGTGGCAAAGGATAAGAACTTGATCATCGTATCACTTGAATCACTACAGAATTTTGTCATTAACAGCGAAATGAATGGTCAGGAAATTACACCTTTTCTGAATGAGTTTATTGGAGAAAGCTATTACTTCGATAATTTCTACCATCAAACTCAGCAAGGGAAAACGTCTGACTCAGAGTTTTTACTCGATAATTCCCTTTACCCATTGAACAGGGGAGCAGTATTCTTCACTCATTCAGGAAATGAGTTTGAATCCATGACTGAAAAGCTTGGTGAAAATGGGTACTATACAACTGCTATGCATGCAAACAATAAAAGCTTCTGGAATCGTGACATTATGTATGATTCCTTAGGATACGAACGTTTCTACTCATTACCGGATTATGAGGTGACGGAAGAGAATTCCGTTAACTGGGGTATGAAGGATATTCCGTTCTTCGAGCAATCTGTTGAGCATATGAAAGAGATGCCTCAACCTTTCAGTACGAAGATGATCACATTGACGAACCATTATCCATTCACATTAGATGAAGAGGATAAGCTTATCGATCCTTACACATCCAATGACGGTACGGTCAATCGGTATTTCCAAACTGTCCGTTACATGGATGAAGCTGTAAAGAACTTCATTACAGACTTAAAGGAATCAGGTTTATATGAGAACTCTGTTATCGTGATGTACGGAGATCACTACGGCATATCCGAAAATCATAATAAGGCTATGAGCCAATACCTCGGCAAAGAAGTTACACCATTGGTAAGTACACAACTTCAAGAAGTACCTTTAATCATTCATGTTCCGGGCCAGGAAGGGAAGACCATTTCTAAAGTTTCCGGGCAAATTGATTTAAAACCAACGATTATGCATCTATTAGGGATTGATACGAAGGAAGATATCCAGTTTGGTTCTGATATATTCTCCAGTCAACATGAAAATCTGGCTATTCTCCGTGACGGTCGATTCATCACTGAAGACTATGTCTTTGCAGGTGAAAAGTGCTGGAATAAAGGATCCGAAGAAACAACGGATATGAAATACTGTGAGCCATACAAAGAGCGTGTAAATGAGGAGCTGGAATACTCCGATAAGATCATTAATGGAGACCTCCTTCGTTTTTATGGTGAAAACGAAGACGATGAATAGTAAGAAAGAGCTTGCGAAGGGATTCGCAAGCTTTTTTTTGTCATGAAATATAGAACCACTCATACATGTAAGTAAGGACGTATGTATAGGGAGGTTCCTTCATGAAAGTGAAAGTTCGTAATGGCGATTCTCTTTGGTACTATAGCCAGTTGTTTTATATTCCAATCCAACTAATCATTGATTCGAACCCTTCTGTTGATCCTGATAGATTAAAGATTGGCACAGAGATAGAACTCCCTGGATTCAGAAAAGAAAGCTATACAATTAAAAGCGGAGATTCCTTTTGGACGCTTGCCGAGCAGCGGAATATTGGAGTTGACTCCTTACTCCTACTGAACGAAGGGGTTAATCCCAACCGTGTACAAATAGGGTCAAGCATTTTTCTACCATCAAGAGTGGTACACCCGATAGTCATTGGGAAACAAGCCTATAGCTCAGAAACATTCGAAGAAGATGTGAAGAAATTAAAAGCGGCCTATCCGTTCATCAAATTAAACTCGGTTGGCGAAAGTGTCCTTGGAAAAGATCTCATTGAAATGAGAGTTGGAACTGGAAAGAAAAAGGTTCACATAGATGCCTCTTTTCATGCAAATGAATGGATAACCACTTCCATTTTAATGACGTTCATTAATGACTATTTATTATCGTTAACGAATGGAAACCTCATGAGAGGAATTCAAACCCTGCCATTGTATAAGGTGGTGACGATATCGTTTGTACCTATGGTTAATCCGGATGGAGTAGACCTCGTCTTGAATGGTCCGCCGAAAGACAAACGAAAAGAATTAATCGAGATCAATCGTGGAAGTTCCGACTTTACAGGCTGGAAAGCAAATATTAGAGGAGTGGATCTGAATAACCAATTCCCCGCCAAATGGGAGGTGGAGAAAGAAAGAAAAGAAGAAAAAGCACCCGCCCCGAGAGATTTCCCAGGATATAAGCCACTATCAGAACCTGAAACAATCGCTATGGCAAAACTGGCCCGTCAGGAAAAGTTCGACCGGCTGCTTGCCCTCCATACTCAGGGGAAGGAATTCTATTGGGGATACGAAGGGTTGGAACCTCCTGAAGCTGTCAAGCTGGCAGCAGACTTTAACAGAGTGAGCGGGTATGAATCTGTCAGATATATAGACAGCTACGCGGGTTACAAGGATTGGTTCATTAAAGATTTCAAGAAAGCGGGGTTTACCATAGAGTTAGGAAAAGGAATAAATCCTCTGCCCCTCTCTCAATTCAACGAAATCTACCAAGACATGCTCGGGATCTTCCTCGTATCCATCTATCGCTGGTACTAACAAAAGCGCAGGCGGC
>NZ_JBNNJT010000001.1:289826-458327 GCF_050270195.1 Rossellomorea sp. NPDC071047
GGCTTGATCAGCCCCGACAAGCATAAGATGAATTGGCCGGGAAGGCGTCCTTTGCCTTCTTGGCCAATTTAGCTTATGACCTCGAGGGGCTAGCCGGTGGAGCTGGACGACAACAAAAGCGCAGGCGGCTTGATCAGCCCCGACAAGCATAAGATGAATTGGCCGGGAAGGCGTCCTTTGCCTTCTTGGCCAATTTAGCTTATGACCTCGAGGGGCTAGCCGGCGGAGCTGGACGACAACAAAAGCGCAGGCGGCTCGAACAGCCCCGACAAGACAATATGAATTTCGACTTATCACAAAAAATGACTCGAAAAATCTTTTGACAGGTTCCATAAATAACTATTGTAGAAAGTGAAAATCAGGAGTAAAATTAATCATCATCCTATTTAAAGAATAACCGATCGTGGTGACCCAAATGGTGTGTGAGTGAACATCTGGTCATCACTTTTTTGAATTTTTGTAATGTTTTTTTAATAATTTTGAAACATTTTCTGATTTAAAACGTACTAATTATTATGGAATAAATTGAGGGAGGGAGAAGGATTTTGAATAAGAAAAAGGTAAGTGTTTTGCTGTTTTTGCTATTAAGTATACTGTGGCTATCAGCTTGTCAATCTGAACATACTCAAACTTCTCCCCCCGGGAAAGAGAAGACTGAAAACAAGGAAGTCGTTTCAGGAATTCTTGCTCAAGACAGTTTTGTAGAAAACATTGGCTGGCTTTCAGATTCAGAGGTTCTGTCCGTACAAAATGATGATGGTCTATCTTCATTTTTTATATATAATCTCTATGATGGAAGCAATAAGAAGATCTATAGTAATTCTTCGTCTTTTGTGAGTGCAAGCATTTCACCCGATAAGAAAAAAATACTCATCCATTCTGCACCAGCATCATATTCAGCCAGGGTGACGATTATAGACAGAGCAGGAGAGGTGTTATTTCAAGAAGACATCCCATCCTATGAACTGACTCATTCTTGGAACAAGTTTAATGACAATGCTTTACTCATGACCAGCTTCAGCGAAGAGTGGAGCTTTCAAGTCTTTCATATTGATGTAGAAGCGAAATCAATGGATCCCATTGAAGTTGAGCAGCCATTTGTGCAATGGCAATCGAAATCCTCCATTCTTTATCAAGATTGGAATCCGGAAGAAATCAGCGTTGCAGCTCCACTCATATCCCAGAACATTCAGGGTGGTGGGAAGGAAATGATTGTGGATACAAGCGTCCACTTCAATCAATTTAACGATTCTCTTTTATCTATCTTTTCTCGTGAAGAAGTAGGTCCGTTTACGTATCAATTCATTACTTCTAATGGTGAGATTCAGTCTGAATTTAAAGTAGATCTGTTGAGTCGTTATTCTGATTGGTTAATTCCTCACTATGATATGATAGAAGGGAAGGGTCAGTTGATTACTTTCGTGGCAAATGAACCAGGTGCCTTTGATACTTACTCCGGTACATTCTCATTAGAAAAATGGGATACTGTTTCTGGAAAAGGAAATGTTCTTTTTGAGGACCTTCCTTTAGAACCTATTCAGTGTTCACCAAATGGGGATTATTGTTTATATGGAAATCAACTTGAGAAAGTAATCGATTTGACAGACTCAACCATCATTCAACTACTGAAAGAAGAAGGAGCAGATCTATAATGGCAATCGTTGATGTTACAGTCATTCCAATCGGGACGGAATCACCTAGTGTAAGTTCCTATGTAGCGGACTTACATAGAATACTTAAAGAGTATGAGGAAAAAGGGGAAATCCGCTTTCAATTAACTCCGATGAATACAATCATCGAGGGGGATCTTCCAGTTTTGTTTCAGGTCATACAAGACATTCATGAATCCCCTTTCCAACAGGGTATTAAACGGGTAGCAACAAATATTCGGATTGATGATCGCCGTGATAAGAAGACTACAATGGAAGGAAAGCTATCTTCTGTACAGTGTCAACTTGAACAATAAGCAGCTAACAAGGGGTGAGTATCTTAAAGATACTCACCCCATTGTCTTCATGAACTATGCTTCCTCACTATCCACCAACACTTCGCTTTTGTCAGGATAGGTTTTCTCAATATGCTGTTCTCCCCATTCACATAGCATATCTAAAGGTCCTTTTAACGACCATCCATACTCAGTTAATTCGTATTCTACTTTTGGGGGAACTTGATTGTAAATAATTCTATTGATGACTCCATCTGCTTCGAGCTCTCTTAGCTGCTGCGTCAGCATTTTCTGAGTGATTCCAGGCATTAGTTTCTTCAATTCACTGGTTCTCCGCTTGCTTTTAATCAAGTGACAAAGAATCACAACTTTCCACTTGCCCCCGATGACTTCTAAGGAAGCCTCTACAGGTATATTATATTTTTTCACTAGTAATCCTCCGTTCCAGAACGATCATTTCTATATAGGATAGACTGCTACACAGGCTATTATCCTGGTCGACATAAATATATTTCCATTATAACGTACCCGTTGCAAAGGTCTATAGGGTACTTTTTAGTGCCTACATAACTAATAATTTATTTATCATCAGTGGTAGTGTGAAAACATGGACCGTTCCTTTCCGCTTCAGGCACTTGCTTTCCTCTATCTCCCGCAGGAGTCAAGTGCCTTCCGCTACAATCCACTCTGAGCTACTATATTTTAACTTTATTATGATGGATAGACATTCACAAAAAAGCTCCTATTGTAGAAAGTTTTTTAGTGGTTTCCTCTTGTACTGTCACGAAGATTACTTATAAATGGTGAGGGGAACTGCGTAGACTCCTGCGGAAGTACGAGCGTGCCGAGACCCCGGAAGCGAAGCTGAGGAGGCTCGGCCGAACGTCCGCGGAAAGCGGAGCGGTTCCCCTCACCATTTAGCACACACTGTTTGACAGAGCGCTTGCAGATCTTATTTATAAAACCGAATGTTTACTAATAGAGCCAAAGTAAAAAAGCCGTCCGTTATGAAACGGATGGCTTTTTTATGATGATTCATTTGTTTAATTAATGCCCACCTGGGTAACCAGAGTGAAGGACAGTCATAATTGTAAACCAACCAAAAACACCTAATGTTGCCAGGGAGAATAGAATTCCCATAGCGTTCTTGTTTTTGAAAGTGCTTACTACCGCAAACAATGCTAATAATGTAACCAATGCTGTAATAATTACAAGACCCATTTATATGACCCCTTTCATTAAAATGCGTTTTTACTACATGATGACTATATGTACATAAATGCACTCATTAACATTTTATATTTTTTTCCTCTGTTTGTCGAGGTCAAAAATTTGACACTTCTATGGCACTCTTTCCACCATGTTTTTATGATGTGATAAGTTCTGCTACAATAATAGTATCACATTTGGAGGTGGATACGTTGCAGTGGAAACAAATTCCGTTAGGTCCCTTACAAACCAACTGCTATATTCTATGGAACACAAAAAATGAATGCCTGGTAGTGGATCCTGGTGGTGAGGGGGAGAAGCTGATTCAGTGGTTAGAGAATCATTCGTTAACTCCGTTGGCCATTCTCCTTACTCATGCTCATTTTGATCATATTGGAGCGGTTGATCAAGTACGTGACAACTATAGCATTCCGGTATATATCCATGAGAAAGAAGCTAAGTGGTTACTGGATCCTGCTTTAAACGGATCTCAATTATTCATGATGGGTGACCTGATCCGACTTAAGCCAGCTGATTACATATTAACAAATGAAAAACACCTGAGCATTGGTGATTTTCAGCTAGAACTATTTGAAACGCCTGGTCATTCACCTGGTAGTATTTCTTATTATGTACAAGAAAGTGGAATCGTATTAGCAGGAGATACGTTATTTATGGGCAGTATCGGAAGATCTGATTTACCTGGAGGAAATCATAAAGAGCTCCTGGCAAGCATTCATGAAAAGTTGTTAACGCTGCCTGAGAGCACGACGGTTCTACCTGGTCACGGTCCGGAAACATCGATCGAAGGAGAAATGGATTCAAATCCATTTTTAAATGGATTTTAACATTCACAAAAAAATTCCCTTTAGCCATAAGCTAAAGGGAATTTTTTTAGTGTCCTCCTGCACCCGGAGTCATCATAAAGGTCGTCCAATAAGTAAATCCAGCAAAGAACACTGTTAAGTAAGCACCGAAAATGTAAATATACATACGTTCGGACAGTTTTAAATAGCTAAGCATAATGAAGAATCCTGTTTGGCCTAAAAAGATTAATGATGTCGTGGTCATATCACCAAGATAGAACATTACAGCAAAAATACCAGTCCAAAATCCAAGAACTCTAAACATACGATCCATATGTAACCCTCCTTTGCACCCTAAGTCCATCATTCAATATTATAAATGAATACTACCATAAAAGTAAATATCCGTTTGCTTTTAGTTTGTGACGATTACGTGATATCTACACGTGGAACAGTCATTTATCATATTTTCTTCTTGTTTAAATTCTTCCACAGAGTATAGAGTTTCAAACATTCCTTTTAATAATGCGTTGTGTAAACCACATATGAACACCGGTTCCAGCTGAGCATTCTCAAAAAAAGGGCAATGATCATAGTGGAACTTGATTTGATCTGAATCACTGATTGCCTCATCTAAAGTAAAGCCGATCGATTTGGCGATTTCTGATAATACATGCAGCTTTTCAGCATGAGTTAACCCAACTAAGGATAGGTTACGGCTTTCAAGGTAGTGGTCCACCAAACTTTTACCGTACTCATATCCTGTCTCCACCAGAACCCTAAAACCTTCTTCTCCCAGCTTGGCTAATGAGGCAACGGCGAGGTCGCTAAGCAAACGGAAGTCTCGAGGAGGAAATGATAACTGGACGAGTTCTGCAGATGGAATATATCGTTTGCCTGGCCTGCCACCTTTGCCGGTCTTAACATATTCTGATTGCAACACTCGTATTTCTTCAAGCTTTGATAGGTGTAGACGGGCAACATTCGGGTGAATATGAAACTTCTCGGCGATGTCTTGAACTGAGAGCTCACGCTTTCTCTCACTAATGTACAAGTAAATGGAATAACGGGTCGGGTCTGAAAGTACGCTTGTAACCTTCAGTGTCATATCCATTAATGAAACACCTCAATTTTGTGGTTAATAACTCTATTATAAGCCTCGAGTAAAAGAATGGATATGAATGAAAATCCTATTAGAGCTTGATTCATTCATTGTTTATAAAAAGTTCACAAATTCCCAAGGGATATTACTATACAAAAGTTATACAACTAATGTACAATATGTTTAACAAATCCTAAACATGCAAGCTTAAATTTAAGGAGGTCATGAAAGTGAATAACCTGACATTTTTTACTTATCCGAGCTGTACCTCTTGCCGAAAAGCCAAAAAATGGTTAACTGCCCATTCCGTTGATTTTGATGAAAGACATCTATTCAGAGAGACGCCTACCCATAGAGAGCTGATGGAGCTACTATCCCTTACCACCGATGGACTCGATGAAATATTGGCCACAAGAAGTCAAACCTTCAAAGAATTAGGTAAAGATGTGAACGATTTACCTCTATCAGAAGTGATTAAATTAATTATCAAAGAACCAAAACTTCTCCGCAGACCCTTGTTAACAGACGGTAAAAAACTGGTGGTCGGATACAACCCAGAGGGATTGCAAAGCCTTGCTAACAAGGACAGATCGTTGAAGAAAAGCAGCTGAATATAATTATTAATAATAGGTTGGATTGAAAACGGCAGGCACTTTGTGAAAGTGCCTGCCGTTTTCAATGTGGTAGTGGGGCTGAGCAAGCCGCCTCCGCTTTTAATACTGGGCTAGCTGGATTCGAACCAACGCATGTCGCAGTCAAAGTGCGATGCCTTACCGCTTGGCTATAGCCCATTGAGTCATCTTTACAAAATATAGTATGGTTATATTTTGCCATTCTATTCACTTGTTTATAAAAAAAGTCCCTCCCGGTTTCTAAATGGTTTTTGGAATGCACTGACGATAATAACAAGGATTTGGCTGATATTGATAATGGTAAGGGGAATAGGCGAAATGGGACTGTCGTTGAGATAAATGTCTTTGAGATTCTAAGCAGCCAGGACCGATGTAAGTACTTGGTTTCACATTTTCTGTCGTTTTGATCCACTCAGATTCATTCATACAATAATTGTAAGCCATGACGCTTGAAGGCGTGAATTTTAAGATATCAGAACCCAATATCACTTCCGGGGTAGATGCATTAAATATGGCTAAAAGGTGGGTTTGATCTTTAGTTGCTTCCTCATAATGCCACCAGCCTTGTGGAACGTTTGCCACCTGTCCAGGTGAGATACGGAAATTCAAGACTTCCTTAGTATATGGGTTGAGCATGGAAACAACAGCTTCACCGGAAATACAATAGACCAGTTCAGCTGCGTTCTGATGGTAGTGTGGTTCCACAAAATTATGTTTACTTAAATAGATATCAAGCAGGGAAGAGTTATCCAACGTATTCAACTGATTTAGACCTAAGATATTTATTAAATTTTGATTGTCTTTTTTAAATAAGGGACTTTTATTCACATCAAAAGAGAATTGTGCTTCCGGAGAGGTGTAATCCATGTATTTACTCATGGGAGGTTGTCACCACTTTCGATTTTATGATTTTTATTCTTTTTATGTATATGGGCGAGGATTGAATGTGTGAATGACTGGGGTCGGGGTTGAGCATGGAAGAAGTGATTTCAATTTTCCCAAATGTATTTGGCGGGAAAAAATTTCAAGAAAAAGAAGGATTTTGTAAATTAATGTCGTATATCTTAAGTTAGGAAAACAGAAAGGTGGTGCCTATGTATATTTCACTCAGTAGAATCCCTATCAGAAGTAATGATTGGAGAAGCTTTCAGCAGTGAGGCGACAGATGTTCATGTAATACCGAGAACGAAAGATTACTTGATTCAGTTTAGAAAACTCGGGGTTTTAGTACCGTTCCAGACCATTGATTCGAATCAGGCAGAACGATTAATTGCCCATTTAAAGTTCATGGCTTCCATGGACATTGGAGAAAAACGAAAGCCGCAAAGTGGCTCCTTCAGCCTTACCGTTCGAAATACACCTCTATCTCTCAGAATATCTACCTTACCAACTACTCATTTAAAAGAAAGTCTCGTCATTCGTATACTCCCCCAAAAGTATCAAATACCAATCGATAAAATGTCCCTGTATCCTTCATCTGCAAAAAAATTACTCGCTCTACTTATGTATTCTCATGGTCTCATTATATTCACAGGACCGACCGGCAGTGGGAAAACGACAACTTTGTATTCCCTTGTCCATCACTGCACTGTTGCCCTGAACCGAAATGTGATCACTCTAGAAGATCCAGTTGAGAAGCAACATGAAGAAATGGTGCAAATCCAAGTGAATGAAAAAGCGGGGATTACGTATTCCGCTGGATTAAAAGCGATATTGAGGCATGATCCCGATATTATTATGGTGGGGGAAATACGGGATCGGGAAACAGCTGAAATTGCGGTGAGGGCTGCTTTAACAGGTCATTTAGTGATAACGACCATGCATACGAGGGATGCAAAAGGTGCGATTTACCGTTTAATGGAATTAGGAATCGAATGGCATGATATTCAACAAACACTGTTAGCCGTATCGGCACAGAGATTACTAAAGTTAGTGTGCCCGATTTGCAAAACGGAGTGTGGAGGGAATTGTCTTCGAGGTAAAAAGGTTAATAGAGCTTCTGTCTATGAAATTGTAACAGGAAGTGCTTTGAAAGAAGTAATAAAGGAGGCGAAGGGGGAGTCGGTCCAGTATCGGTATCATACACTCCAAACCTTGATCAATAAGGGGGTGGCACTAGGATTTGTTTCAGAACTTGAATATAGGAAATGGGTTCATGAAGAAAAGCGATGATCAAGGTAAGTTTCTTAAAAGGCTTGGAGACCTCCTCCAAAAGGGCTATAGTTTTTCAGAAGCCATCGATTTTCTCTTGCTCCCTAAAGAAAAGAGTACGCTCAAATTAAAAAAGAAAATGATGGGTTCGCTGCAAAAAGGAGAGTCCGTCTCTTCAGTCATCAACAATCAGCTAAATTTCCCGAGTCAAGTCAGTGCACAAATTTATTTCGCCGAGCATCATGGTCAAATGGGCCACACTTTATCAGAGGCGGGAAAATATCTGATAAAAAGAAGGAAAAACCAGCAAAAAATACAACAAGTCATTCAATATCCATTCATGCTCATCATCGTTTCGATTTTAATGATGGTCTTACTTCGAAAAGTTCTATTTCCAAGATTTCAGTCTCTGTATACTTCTATCGGATATGAACCTTCAGCGAATCTTTTGCACCTCCTCCACTTCATCGAAAGGTTTCCAATGATTTTCAGTATATCTTTACTATCACTCATTATCTGCACAATAGTATTCTCCCTGTTCAAAAAAAGAATTTCTTCTATTAAAATCTCAGTCGCCCTATGCAAAATTCCTTATCTGTCAAATTATTTAAGGCTTGGTCACTCACACTTTTTTGCGAGAGAACTTAGCTTCCTTCTCACAAGCGGAGTATCCATCACAGAGTCCCTTCTCATCATCGAAAGTCAATCCTTCCGACCAACGTTACAATACGTTTCAAAAAAATTGATCAAAGGATTAAAAGAAGGGAAACCATTTCATGAATGTTTCTCATCGCTTCCGTTTTTTCAAAAAGAGTTACCCTTCGTTGTCCATCACGGTCAATCCAATGGACGATTGGCAGAAGAACTGGGGCTTTATAGTGAGATATGTTTTCAAGAATTAGAGGAGAATACCAATGCATTACTTAAATATATTCAGCCGATGATTTTTACTTTCGTAGGTCTATTCATAATGGCGATTTACTTCTCCATTATGATGCCGTTATTTCAGATGATGCAGGGTATTTAGAAAAAATCTAAAAATAGCCAATTCCAGCAATGCCTCTAAACGGCAGAACATTAAATGAGTTTCCCCGCTCACCGACTTCACATTAGTAACAAATACACAAAACTCAAGGAGGAACACCATGCTCAAAAACGAAAAAGGCTTCACCCTAATTGAAATGATGATTGTTCTATTAGTCATATCTGTATTGCTTTTTATTACGATACCCAACGTCACCAACCAAAGCAATTCAATTAATTCCAAAGGCTGCGAAGCATTTGTTCATATGGTGGAAGGACAGGTTGAGGCATACAAAATGGATGGGAATGCGCTTCCGGTCACCATAGATACCCTCGTCACAGATGGGTATCTAAATGAGAATTATAAAGCCTGCCCCGACGGAAGTGCCATCACCATTGATGCCGAAGGGAAGGTAACCTCTAATTAATGAAGTGAGAAATGGAGAAGCGGGGTATACCCTTATTGAGATGCTTGTCGTCTTATTGATTTTCACGACCCTTCTGTCTTGGGTCAGCTTTTCTGTCCTACCTATGAAAGAAATGAATGAAAAGAGCTTATTTCTTTCCCAGCTCCAATCAGACCTCTATCAGATCCAGAGCTACAGCATTAGACATCAAGTCCCCATCACCTTGACCTTTTACCCTACAACAAATAAATACGTTGCGAAAACCGCTACCAGACAAATGATTGTCTCAAGAGAGGTATCATCCTCCATTCAGTTTACATCAGTAAACAGCATATCAGACATTACATTCTATCCGGATGGAAATACAAATCGATTCGGCAAGCTGAACTTAAAAATGGGAGATACCATGATTCAGCTCATGTTTCAAATTGGGCAAGGGAGGTTTTATGTACAAGAATACTAGAGGCTTCTCACTTCCGGAAACCCTAATTGCTTTCAGCTGCATCCTTATGATAGCAGGTGTATTTATACCTTTTCTCATCCAATATGCATCTCAACTTCAACGACTTCAGCATGAAGTGGAGGCTTTGAAATTTCTTGAAGAAGGGGTGGAGAAGGCAATCGTCAGTCACGAGTATGTGAATCATTCAAGAATGTATAAAGGAGTCAGATATGAACTCGATTGGAAAGGGGGAGTCAATGAAGAAGCGTGTGTCCAATATCATAAAAGAGACGCGGATCCCCGTGAAGTCTGTATCTCAAAGGCTGAATAACAAAGGATATACATTAATCGAGGCACTGTTAAGCTTCACAGTATTTTGCATGATTTCCCTATGCATCCCTCTCATCATGAAGGGTTTTTCTACGATTAAAAATGATATGGTTCCTCCACATTATTATGAATGGAATCTATTCAATGAAAGTTTGAGAAATGAACTATGGAGAGGGGAAAGTGTAGTGATCACGCCAGATAACATCTCTTTTCTGGTGAGTGGTGAATCCATTTCGTACGAAAAGTATAATCAATCCATTCGAAGGAGGGTAAATAATCGAGGGCATGAAGTCGTTCTGCAGTCAGTGGATTCATTTAGCTTTGCTTCCATTATCCAGGGAGTGCATATGGAATTGGAGTTTGTGGGTGGAGAAAAAGTGGAGGGGGAATTCTTTTACTTTTCAACCGAACAAGGAGCAGGGATCCCTTAACAATAAGGGATTTATATTGCCATATACTTTATTGCTGCTGATGATTGTTTTATCTATAGGGTTTGCTGCAAAGGATCTTTTTATTAGTAAATATCTATACTTAACAAATTTAAAATACATTTATGAAAGAAACGTGAGTGTGTCCCATGCGGTCCTGTTGGAGATGGAGAGCGGGTTGCTTACTTCCAAACAATTGAAAGGGGATTATGGTGAAATCGTGACCCACAGCGAAATGGTCAACCCGGATGAAATAAGATTGGAAGTGACATTCAAACGGGATGAGAAGCTTTTTCTTCCAACAACGGTTGTGTATAATAGGGAAACAAAACACATAATAAGTTGGGAGTAGAATATGAAACCGATTTTCTTTATTGGATTTATGGGGGTAGGAAAAACGACGATTGGGAAACATCTTGGGGAATTACTGAATCTTCCGGTCATTGATATGGACAGTTACATTGAGAACAAAGAGAAAAAGTCTATTAATGAGATCTTTAATCAGCAGGGAGAACAACATTTCAGGGACCTGGAAAACAAAGTGCTCCTTGAGTTAGTCAACAAGCAAGCGATTATCACTACGGGTGGTGGAGTGATTGAAAGGGAAGAGAACCTGGAGATCTTACGACAACAGGACTTTGTAGTCCACCTGACTTGTCCTTTTGCTTCCTTATGGTCCCGTTTAGAAGGCGATGAAAATCGTCCACTCGTACAAAACAACTCCAAGGAACGTTTATCGAGTTTGTACAACCTTCGCTTCCCACTGTATGAGAGTGGAAGCTCCATAACGATTCATACAGACAATAAATCCATAGAAGAGGTTATTGAAGAAATACTGCCTCATCTAGATGGGCAAGCTGAATAAATTACTTATAGCCGGGCATACTGATAAAAGCAGGAGGTGGTGCTTTTATGTCAGTGAATGATTATGTTAAATTCATAACACAAACATTTGTCCAACATTATGAAAAATCACCTCATGAACGTAAAAGTATAAAGAAGCAACGGAAGAATGAAAGAGAACCATTCCTATTTCGCTGGTTCGGGATTATTCCATATGCTTTCATGATCATGTTTAAGAAAAATAAATAAAAAAACGGCTGCCTGATGGGCAGTCGTTTTTTTATGTATGGAAAATGGAGTAAGGCAGATCCACTTACTCCGGTTATGATTAATTGGAATGCTGTAAATAAAAAATCCCGCCATTGATGATATCAATGGATATCTTAGGTTCATATTGCTCTTTCAATGCTTGTTGTTCCAGGAAATAAGATTCAGGCTTTTCCTCTTGATCTCCGTAAAAGTGATTCAATAATTGTAAATCTTCTTCCCATGTCTTTCGTGCCTGCTCAGCCCATTCAACAGGTTCTTTTTTGATTTCTTCATATAGGTACGTTTGAATGCGGTTCACTCCGCTTTTCGGTTTAATGATCGGTGTCAATGTGAAACTGAAATCAGGAATCTTAGGTGTCAGGTTTCTGGACATCAATGACGTGTGAAAGTTTTCCTGAATGACGCCATTGATCAGGTTTAATCCGATGCTTCTAATACTGTCTTTCTTTCGGTTGGATTGATACGAAATTTTGATATTCAGTCCGAGCCATGGATGAAGAGGGGTTTGCTGACCATTCGGTGTGAGCCGGTTTTCGTATAAGCGAATGTACCCTGCTAAATTTCTTGTTGAATGGAAGATTTGGTGTAACCGCGGAGAACCAAAGTGAATAGGTTCTCCTTTTAAGTCTTCAGGTGCTTTATCCGGATTGGTAATAAGGGATAATGTCATCGGATTTGGAATACCTCCCGTCTTTTCAAGGTAGTGCCAGTAGAATGGGCGGTTCATCAGCTCTTTATCTAAATCAATCGTGAGCTGGACGGTCATATGTCCGTCTCCGTTCGCCACCAGGTCACATCCATTAGCCACAAAGTATCTCTCAAGAAATTGATGAATTTCGTGCTGCTGCATTTGATTTCTCCTCCTTTAATTGTTCGGCAAATTGAATCATACTCGTTAGATTCTCCATTTTAATCTTCATTTCCCCTTCCGTCCTGGATGAAGAAAGAATATCGGTTACATGCTCTTCAAAGTCACGGAAATCCAGACGGGTCAGGATTTCATCCAATTGTCCGATTACTCGTTCAAAGAGATTGATCTTTTCATAAAGAAGCTTTAATATGTGTTCTTCGACCGTGTTTCTGGTAGCAAAATTGTAGATATGAACATCCTCTGTCTGTCCTAGACGGTGGACACGACCGATTCGCTGTTCTAACCTCATAGGATTCCATGGCAGGTCAAAGTTGATCACGTGATGGCAGAATTGAAGGTTGATTCCTTCCCCTCCGGCCTCAGTAGCAATTAGCACCTGTGCATGCTTTTGGAAGAGTTCACGCATCCAATCTTTTTTCCCTCGTTTAAATCCACCTCGGAAAGGTACGGAGCTTATTCCATGCTGTTTTAAAAACCATTGCAGATATAGCTGTGTCGCCCGGTACTCTGTAAATATAATCACTTTATCATTGATCGATTGGACGATTTCCAGTGCTTTCTGAGCCTTGGAGTTCATTGTCACGTTTTCTACTTTTTTCATCAGAGTCCCAATGGTATTCTCAAAACCAGCAGTCGGAGCTTCCTTCTTCTCAAGCATGTTTTTGAGAGTATAAAATACTGCTTCACGAGAGCTGCATGCTTCTCTTTGAAGTGTCAATAGAGAGAAGGAGCTTGAATTAGCCCAGTCATCATAGTTCCCTCTGAGCAAATCGATGCTGTTATATAAATCTCTTTCAGCTTCGTTAAAATCGATTAAGACAGTCTTTACGTGCCGTTTTGTCCATTCTATACCCGTATCGCTGCGTCTATTACGAATCATCACTTTGTTAATGAGACTTTTTAAATGTTCATCCTCTTGAAGAGTGCGATCACCTTTTTTATATCTGTCAGAAAAACCGGATTCATTTCCGAGATGTCCAGGCTTAAGGAGAGAAACCAGGTGAAAGATCTCTTCGACGCGATTTTGGATAGGTGTCGCTGTCAGCAGTAGGCAGAATTTCTTCTTTAGATTCTGGACAAATTCATAGTTTTTTGTTTTATGATTTTTCAGTTTGTGAGCTTCATCGATAATAACCAGATCATAGTCTTGTTCATACACTTTTTCCCGATGAGGACTCCGCTTAGCAGTATCCATGGAGGAAACGACAATATCGCACTGATCCCATACGTAACTTTTTCGTTGCGGAACAGCTGGAATGAAAAACTTACTATTTAATTCATAGGCCCATTGAGAGACAAGGGAAGCGGGAACCAATATTAATACTTTCTTCACCAATCCTCTAATCATGTATTCTTTCAATATCAATCCGGCTTCAATGGTTTTACCTAATCCGACCTCATCTGCAAGGATCGCTTTTCCGTTCATCGTTTCGACAACCTGCTTTGCTGCTTCCAACTGATGGGGGAGCGGAGTGACATTTGCCAAATGTTTTGGGGCTTGCAGGCCTTCAAAGTTCGGAATTGCAAGATGATGTTCAAATTCGATGGCCAGCTTATAAAGCTCCCAATTTCCCCATGGGCCATCGTTATCAATTAAATTCTCGAGACCCTCGCCCCATTCTTCATCAAATAAAACCTCAACATTCATCTGAAAAACATCTCCTTAATTCTAATAAAAATGATTGCTCAATCCTCGTATTTAATGGTAGGATGAAAATAGATTTTCAAATGTTAGAAAAACTCGAAAATCCGAACATTCACATTTACAACATTTCTTCTGTATATTTCTAGTATGACCAAATGTTTCAAGGAATATTGGCGAATGATAACAAGGGGAGAGACTGTGCATACAGCGCCGAAGGAGCAAGCACATTTAAGTGTGAATCTCTCAGGCAAAAAGACTCTTGTTGGACGCAACTCTGGAGAGTGTTTCCTTACAGGAAACCACCAAAGGGGAAAGCCGTTCTTCGGTAAACTTTCAGGTGCAAGGACAGAGAAACTTCTTTATGAAAAGGGGTTTTTCTGTCCTTTTTTTCATGGGATAAAACTTGGTTAAGGAAGAATGCATGTAAAGAAGATAAGGGGGAAAAGTCATGTCAGAGTTAAAACAAACACCTTTATACGAAGTGTACAAAGAGTATGGAGGAAAGACCATCGACTTCGGTGGCTGGGCTTTACCAGTGCAGTTTTCAAGCATTAAGGAAGAACATGAAGCGGTACGGTCCCGGGCAGGGCTATTCGATGTTTCTCATATGGGAGAAATTGAAGTAAAGGGTGAAGGTGCCCTTGATTACTTGCAAAAAATGATGACAAACGATGTTTCCAAAGTGAAAGATGGTGGAGCACAGTATACGGCTATGTGCTACGAAAATGGTGGGACGGTCGATGACTTATTAGTGTATAAAATAAAAGACAATGATTATTTGCTCGTTGTCAATGCTGCAAATATAGATAAAGATTTTCAATGGTTGAAAGAACATGAGACAGATGGCGTTGAAATCAACAACATCTCTGAACATATGGCACAATTGGCACTTCAAGGTCCACTTGCTGAACAGGTTTTACAAGTACTTACAAACGAACATTCATTAAGCGGTATCGGATTTTTTAAATTTCAAACCGATGTGAATATCGCTGGTAAACTCGCACTTGTTTCCCGTACCGGTTACACAGGGGAAGACGGATTTGAGATTTATTGTGATGCAGGTGATGCGGCTGCGATATGGAGAGCCATCCTGGATGCAGGAAAGGAATTTGGAGTACTTCCATGCGGACTGGGTGCACGTGATACATTGCGTTTTGAAGCGAATCTTGCCCTTTACGGACAAGAATTATCTCAATCGATTACACCGATCGAAGCGGGAATCGGATTTGCCGTAAAAGTAAATAAAGAGGTTCCATTTATCGGTCAGGAAGTGCTGAAACAGCAAAAAGAAGAAGGCGATTCAAGAAAAATCGTCGGGATTGAGATGATCGATCGCGGAATTCCCCGTCATGGCTATAAAGTGTTTTCCGGTGAAGAAGAAATAGGGGAAGTCACAACCGGTACGCAATCGCCGACATTAAAGAAAAATGTAGGATTAGCATTACTGCATAACGAGTTTACTTCTTTAGATACGGAAGTACTGGTTGAAATCAGAGGGAAAAAGTTAAAAGCGAAAGTAGTAGCCACACCATTCTATAAAAGACCAAAGAAATAGGGGAGGAATGACGGTCATGAAGCATCGTTATTTACCGATGACAGAGCAGGATCAAAGGGAAATGTTAGACAGCATAGGAGTAGACAACGTTAGTGATCTATTTGAAGATATTCCCGAGAAGGTTCGTTTCAAAGGGGATTACAAAATCAAAGAAGCGAAGTCAGAAACGGAATTGGTGAAGGAACTGACAAAAATGGCAGCGAAGAATGCTGACCTGAAAAGTCATACATCCTTTTTAGGGGCTGGGGTATACGATCACTATATGCCGATCATCGTGGATCATGTATTATCACGCTCTGAATTTTATACAGCCTATACACCTTATCAGCCGGAAATTTCGCAAGGAGAACTTCAAGCCATTTTTGAATTTCAAACGATGATTTGTGAGCTTACTGGCATGGATGTAGCCAATTCTTCCATGTACGATGGTGGGACGGCCCTTGCAGAGGCAGCTATGCTGAGTGCGGGGCAGACCCGTCGGAAAAAGGTCCTGGTTTCAAGCACTGTGCACCCGGAATCACGTGATGTCCTGCGGTCTTATGCAAAAGGCCAATATATAGATGTAGTAGAAATCCCGCACAAAAATGGTGTTACGGATGTGGAAGAACTTAAGAAATTAATGACTAATGAAATTGCCGCGGTAATCGTTCAATATCCTAACTTCTTCGGTCGGGTGGAAGAACTAAAAGCCATTGAAGAAGTTACTCATGCTGAAAAAGCGATGTTCGTGGTTTCTTCAAACCCACTTGCATTAGGGGCGCTTACTCCTCCTGGTCAATTAGGAGCCGATATCGTCATTGGTGATGCACAACCATTTGGTATTCCAAGTGCCTTCGGTGGACCTCACTGTGGATACTTTGCAGTGAACAAGAAGCTTATGCGTAAAGTGCCAGGGCGTCTTGTAGGTCAAACCGTCGATGAAGATGGAATCAGAGGATTCGTACTGACACTTCAAGCACGTGAGCAGCATATTCGTCGTGATAAAGCCACGTCTAATATTTGTTCCAATCAAGCATTAAATGCACTCGCTGCATCTGTTGCCATGACGGCGCTTGGAAAACAAGGCGTTAAAGAGATGGCACTTCAAAATATCCAAAAAGCACATTATGCAAAAGAAGCCTTTAAAGCAAAAGGATTCACCATTGCATTTGAAGGACCATCATTCAATGAGTTTGTCGTAAAGGTAAATATGCCGGTTAAAGAAATCAATCAAAAGCTTTTAGGAAAAGAAATGATTGGTGGATACGATTTAGGATTATTGGATGACGGCTTATCACAGCACATGCTAGTGGCTGTTACTGAACTTCGCAGCAAAGAAGAAATCGACGCATTCGTAGCAGAATTGGGGGATTGTCATGAATAAGCAAGATCAACCTCTTATTTTTGAATTATCTAAAGAAGGCCGCACAGGCTATAGCTTACCTGAAATGGATGTTCCTCAGGTAGAACTGTCTGATCTGATTCCATCCGATTATATCCGTACAGAAGCACCGGAGCTTCCAGAAGTATCTGAACTGGATATCATGCGCCATTACACGGCATTATCAAAACGTAATCATGGTGTGGATTCCGGCTTCTATCCATTGGGATCTTGTACGATGAAGTACAATCCAAAGGTGAATGAAAACGTGGCACGCTTGAATGGATTTGCTCATATCAATCCTCTTCAAGAAGCGGAAAGCGTTCAAGGTGCCCTTGAACTGATGTATGACCTTCAAGAGCATTTGAAAGAGATCACGGGCATGGATGAAGTGACCCTTCAACCTGCTGCCGGTGCTCATGGGGAGTGGACGGGTCTTATGATGATCCGTGCTTACCATGAAGCGAATGGTGATACCCACCGCACGAAGGTCATCGTACCCGATTCAGCTCATGGAACGAACCCGGCCAGTGCGACTGTAGCAGGTTTCGAGACGATAACGGTAAAATCAAACGAAAATGGTTTAGTTGATTTAGAGGATCTTAAGCGTGTAGTCGGGGATGATACGGCAGCCCTGATGCTTACCAACCCGAACACTCTTGGATTATTTGAAGAAAACATTCTGGAAATGGCTGCAATCATACATGAAGCAGGTGGAAAGCTGTATTATGATGGTGCCAATTTAAATGCCGTACTATCAAAAGCGAGACCAGGAGATATGGGATTTGATGTCGTGCATTTAAATCTTCATAAGACCTTTACGGGTCCTCATGGAGGCGGTGGTCCGGGAAGCGGTCCTGTCGGAGTGAAGGGAGATTTGATTAAGTATCTTCCAAAACCGGTCCTTGTGAAAAATGGCGATACATTCGAATTCGATTACAACAGACCTGACTCCATCGGACGTGTAAAACCTTACTATGGAAACTTTGGCATCAACGTTCGTGCTTATACGTACATCAGAACGATGGGACCAGACGGGCTGAGAGCCGTGACGGAAAATGCGGTCCTGAATGCAAATTACATGATGCGCCGCCTGGCACCTCACTTTGACCTTCCATTCGATCGTCATTGTAAGCATGAATTTGTCATCAGCGGAAAACGCCAGAAGAAGCTTGGCGTCCGTACATTGGATATTGCGAAGCGATTACTTGACTTCGGATATCATCCACCAACGATTTACTTCCCGTTAAATGTGGAAGAATGCATGATGATCGAGCCAACGGAAACAGAATCAAAAGAAACACTGGATTCCTTCATTGATGCCATGATCCAGATTGCCAAAGAAGCAGAGGAAACACCGGAAATCGTCCAGGAAGCTCCACACACAACCATCGTCAAACGTATGGACGAAACACTGGCAGCAAGAAAACCGGTACTGCGTTATACAAAAGAAAACTAAAGATTGTAAAATTGGAAAACCCCGCAGTCAATTGCTGCGGGGTTTTTTTTGAGGGACGGACCTTCAAGGAGGTGGGGGGAGAACCACCAACGCCAATCCACCCGGCTATTTCCACCAATTAAAAAAGGATCGCCCTAAAGGCAATCCTTTCACATTATTTTTTATGTTTTACTTTCCCTGTCCACTTTTTAAAGCCGCCCTGCAATTGGTGAAGATCCCGGTACCCTTTGCGGTGAAGCATTTGAGCTGCTCTTCCGCTGCGGAGTCCGCTTTGGCAATAAAGGTAAACGGGCTGATCGGCACGGATTTCCTTTTGTCTCATTTTAATTTGAGAGAGGGGGATATTTCGTGCGCCAAGTACGTGACCGTTATCAAATTCATTCGCTTCACGAACATCTATCAACTGAGCTTTCCGATATCCTGCTCTAAATTCTTCTTCAGTCAAAGTATTAACGATTCTCTTTTGATAGAAGAACGTAAAGAGTGAATAAACAATGATTCCACCAAGTACGACTAAAAGAATATATAATCCTTCCATCATTCATGCTCCTTTCTACAAATGCGCTAACTTCTATTATATTCATGAAAGCTCCGAGAATCAAAACAAATTTATTAATTTACAGCAAACACTTTCCAATCTGTTTTTCTTTGTTTTTTCGATTGGATTTGATAGACTAGTAACGGACTTAAATGAAGTTGATTTTTTACATAACAAAATATCAAAGAGAAGACGCAAATGAGGTATGATGCATGAAAAAAGAAACATGGAGATTCATTGACTCAGGGAATTGTTCCCCTTCTTATAATATGGCACTTGATGAGGCGCTATTGGATTGGCATAGCGAGGGGAAAATTCCTCCTACGATCAGATTTTACGGATGGGATCCAGCTACTCTCTCGATCGGTTACTTCCAAAAGGTTGAAAAGGAAATCAATCTTGATGCAGTCAAAGAGCACGGACTTGGCTTTGTCAGAAGACCGACGGGAGGCAGGGGGGTTCTGCATGAACATGAATTGACGTACAGTGTCATTGTTTCAGAAGAACACCCGGAGATGCCTAAGACCGTTACGGAAGCATATCGAGTGATTTCTGAAGGGGTCTTAAAAGGATTTCAAGGACTTGGACTCGAAGCCTACTTTGCTGTTCCGAAAACAACAGAAGAGCGGGAAGGATTAAAAAATCCACGTTCGGCAGTCTGTTTCGATGCACCGAGCTGGTATGAACTGGTGGTAGAAGGAAGGAAAGTAGCGGGCAGCGCCCAGACGCGTCAAAAAGGCGTCATCCTTCAACACGGTTCCATTCTATTGGATCTTGATGAGGATAAGCTGTTCAGCCTGTTTAACTATCCATCTGACCGGGTAAAAGAGCGAATGCAGCGTGCATTTAAAAGCAAGGCCGTCGCAATGAACGAAATCAGTTCGGAAACGGTCACCATGGAAATGGCGAAGGAAGCGTTCAAAAAAGGTTTTGAAGAAGGATTGAATATCCACCTGGACCCATATGAACTTTCTGAAGAGGAAACACAATATGTTGTGGACCTTGCCGTGAACCGGTACGAATCAGATGAATGGAATTTTAAACGATAAAAATTTTTTTGTAGAAAAAAAGCGATGCTTGTCGCTTTTTTCCTATTTTACCAACTGTTGCGAGACTTGGATTAATATCAAGTTCTAAATTAATAGAAAAGGTCGGAGTATTATATGATTTTCTATTATTTCCTCCTGTTTTCTATTTTTATTGGCTTATTATCCGTTTGACAAACAAATGACCTATTGACCTGAAACACAATATGTGGTGTGTTGAATATTTTTTTACACACTATATGTTGTGTTTATTTATTGCTTTTCCAATTGAGCTATGATATCGTATTATTTGATATTACACATCAAAGTGAACAACAAACAAATGAAAGATTTGAGATAGAAGGAGTTGTCTTTATGACTGTTGCGTCGAAAAACACAATGAAATTAAACATCGAAAGATTAAATCAGGATATCGGATTATTTCCTCAAGTACATCCCATAACCCCGGATATGACTACTACACATAAGGGTGTATCCCGTCTTGTCATGATTGATCGCTATTCTTTCAAAGACACGGAAAAGATCACTCTTTCAGAAGGGGATTTCGTGGTCCTCACCATCAAAGAAGATCCTAAATTCCCTGCAAGAGGATTAGGTTACATTTCGAGCATCGACTGGGAAACAAAGAAAGCAGATGTTTGGATCGAAGAAGAGTACAGAAGTGCCATCGACAAGCCGGAAGAAATGGAAACCGGAATCGTGTCAAGAACACTCGATGTAATCGAAAAGCCACTGGAAGTCTACTATGAACAAATTGCGAAGCGTAACGCAACAGGCTTGGCAGAAGTGGAAGAAACTCCTGAAAAGAGACAAGATTGGTTTGAAAAGTTCTATCATGAATTAGTGAATTTGCATTTTGTCCCTGCTGGCCGGGTGCTTTACGGAGCGGGTGCCGGAACGGACGTCACGTACTTTAACTGCTACGTGATGCCTTTCGTACAGGATTCTCGTGAAGGGATTTCGGAACATCGCAAGCAGGTGATGGAGATCATGAGCCGGGGCGGGGGTGTCGGAACGAACGGATCGACTCTTCGTCCGCGAAACACTCTGGCTAAAGGTGTGAATGGTAAATCTTCCGGGTCGGTTTCCTGGCTGGATGACATCGCCAAATTAACCCATTTGGTTGAGCAGGGGGGATCAAGACGTGGAGCACAAATGATCATGCTTTCAGATTGGCATCCCGATATTATCGAATTTATCATTTCTAAAATGCAAAACCCGCGTATTCTGCGTTATCTTCTTGAAAATACAGAAGATGAAACCATCAAAAAGGCGGCACAGGATAAGTTGAAATTCACCCCTCTGACAGAACAAGAGGAAGCGATGTATCAAGGAATCCTTAATTATAGACAAATCCCTGGCTACGGTGGATTTGATGCGAAAATTCTTAAGAATGCAGAAGAAAAGCTCCGTACAGGCGGAACCTACAGCGTCCATAATTCAGAATTCCTGACAGGTGCGAATATTTCCGTTTGCCTGACAAGCGACTTTATGGAAGCCGTTGAAAACGATCGTGAATATGATCTGCGCTTCCCTGATGTGGAAACTTATAACGAAGAGCAAATGAAATACTATAATGAAGAATGGCACAACGTAGGTGATGTCCGTGAATGGGAAAAGCTTGGCTACAAAGTGCGTACTTATCGTAAGATCAAAGCGAAAGAGCTTTGGAATCTTATCAACGTTTGTGCAACTTACTCTGCGGAGCCTGGAATCTTCTTTATTGATAACGCGAATGATATGACAAATGCGAAGGCATATGGTCAAAAGGTAGTTGCTACGAACCCATGTGGTGAACAGCCTCTTGCTCCATATTCCGTGTGTAACCTGGCAGCTGTCAACCTTGCTCAGTTTGCCGATAAAGAGACGAAAACCGTTGATTTCGAAAAATTGAAGCGTACCGTTGAAGTGGGTGTGCGCATGCAGGACAATGTCATCGATGCGACTCCGTACTTCCTAGAAGAAAACAAAAAGCAGGCCCTTGGTGAGCGCCGTGTTGGCCTTGGGGTGATGGGTCTTGCAGACCTGTTGATCTACTGTGAAAAAGAATACGGTTCTGAAGAAGGCAACAGACTTGTCGATGAAGTATTTGAAGTCATCGCAACAACCGCTTATCGTGCATCCGTGGAATTATCCAAGGAAAAAGGAAGCTTCCCATTCCTGACTGGAAGCACCGACGAAGAAACGAAAGCCTTACGAAAAGCATTTGTGGAAACAGGCTTTATGAAGAAAATGCCGGAGGATGTACGTGACGACATTCAACAGTTCGGGATTCGAAACTCTCATTTATTGACCGTTGCCCCAACAGGTTCAACAGGTACGATGGTTGGAGTATCTACCGGACTTGAACCTTACTTCTCATTCACATATTACAGAAGTGGGCGTCTTGGTAAGTTCATTGAAGTTAAAGCGGATATTGTAGAGGATTACTTGAATAGAAATCCAGATGCAGATGCTGACAATCTTCCAGAATGGTTTGTTTCTTCCATGAGCCTGGCGCCGCAAGCACATGCTGATGTTCAATGTGTGATTCAGAATTGGATCGACAGCTCAATTTCAAAAACGGTTAATGCCCCACGTGGTTATACGGTCGAGCAAGTAGAAAAAGTGTATGAGCGACTGTATAAAGGTGGAGCAAAAGGTGGAACCGTCTACGTTGACGGAAGCCGTGATTCACAGGTTCTTACCCTCAAAGCAGAAGAAAACAGCTTTGATGACGAGGACGAACAGGAACAAAAAGACATTCCTACATCGAAAAAGCCGATCGTATTACTTGATACGATTCAGGACGTACGTTCAACTGACGTAACCATTGGTTCTGAAGTAGGGAATACGTGTCCAGTCTGCCGTAAAGGGACGGTAAAAGATATGGGTGGCTGCAATACTTGTACAAACTGCGGCGCTCAGCTGAAATGCGGTCTATAATAAATGAAGAATGTTAGGAGGGGACTGGTTCCCTTCCTATTTTTTTAGTCTAAAACCCTTCATTGTGAATTAAAGATGTAGTAATAGACATTGAAGGAGTGGGCCTATGGACATCGATGGTGTTTTTTCAGGCGGAGGCATAAAGGGACTCGCGTTGATTGGGGCATATCAAGCATTAGAGGAGAAGGGCTACAGATTTAAGAGGCTCGCAGGAACAAGTGCCGGAGCGGTGATTGCAGCATTTATTGCTGCCGGTTATTCAAGCAGGGAGCTCCTCAAAATCATGGATGATATTGATTTTAATAAATTGCTGGACTCAAACGCGATGATCTCTCTCCCTATCATAAAATGGTTTCGGGTTTACTATCGTTTAGGTTTATATAAAGGTGCGGCTCTTGAAAGCTGGGTGGAAGAGAAGCTGAAAGCAAGGGGGATTTATACGTTTGCCGATTTACCACCCCATTCACTCCGGGTCATTGCTTCAGATTTATCGAATGGCAGATTATTGGTTCTCCCGGATGACCTTGAGAAGTACGGTATAGCGAAAGAAACTTTTCCTGTTGCCAGGGCGATACGAATGAGTGCGAGTCTTCCTTACTTCTTCGAACCTGTAAAGCTGCGTTCTTTAGAAGGAACAAGTTTCATGGTGGATGGCGGGGTGCTCAGTAACTTTCCTATGTGGCTGTTCGATCGGGAAAATGTGAAAAAGATAAGGCCGGTCATCGGGGTGAAGTTAAGTCACGATTTAGTCGGAAAGCCCAAAAAACAAATCAAAAATGCGATTGATATGTATGAAGCCCTCTTTACTACGATGAAAGATGCACATGATTCAAGATACATTTCCAGAAAACTTGAAAAAAACATCATCTTTATTCCAACTGAAGGTGTGCTCACGACTGAATTCGGATTAACGCCGGAAAAAAGAGCAGAACTATTTCAATACGGAAAATCAAAAGCGGAAGCATTTCTCCAAAAATGGCCGTATTAATAAAACAATCGAGCTCCTAAAATGAGGCTCGATTGTTTTTCTTATTCTTTTTTCCTTCAATTACAGTAAGGTTGGCATTGGATTTCTTTCGTATCGAACGTTTCTTTGAGGCGTTTGATACTTGAGGCTTACTTGGAGATTTTTTCTTATGCCGCCTCTTTGATTGTTTGGCTGCTTTAAGAAACGCTCTCTGTTCATTACTATTACCAGCCCGCCTTCCGCTGAACCATCTTCGGTAAATAAAGTAGATAATTCCGATCACAGCTGCTGTAACAAGTATTTGTTTTACTAGCCCTAAAGGATTTCCTAATAGGGAAGTGAAGAGCCCTACAATAGCTAACAATATTAAGGTGATAACAAAGATATTACGAGCGTTCAACAAAGCCACCTCCTTGCAATACAATCCATTATACATATCTATACTATTATTCTAGACAATTTCCTTGTTATTTAACCATATTAGTTATCGAATTTCTGAAAATATTGCTGGAGTTATTTTCTGAAACTGGAAAGATATTATCTATTTTACTAAAAAATGAATCAAAGGACTAGAGATAGGATTTTATCATCCATATTTCCTTATCATCCACAGATGAAAAATAAGTAAAACCATGCAAATGTTTAAATCATTGGGACATACTACGAATGGAGGTGTTACTGATGGCTGAACAAAAGGGACAACATGAAAAGATTCAGGATGGAACAGAAGAAAGTAAGGAAAATCCACGATTAGAGCAGAATCAGGGAGAAAAACCACTATCCTTCATGGCAATGGTTGTAGTAACGGGATTTATAGGTGGGATATTATGGAGTGCAATTGCCTATATTTGTTACTTTTTTTCCTTTACGAAAATCGAGCCAAATATTATATTTGAGCCGTGGGCGGTTGGTGACTGGGTGGACAAATGGATCGGTATCGTTCTTTCCATTGTGGCTTACGGGGTGATTTCTATAGGTGTGGCCCTCATTTATTATGGTTTATTACGAAAATTCAAGTCTATGTGGGTAGGGGTTGCCTACGGTGTAGCGTTATACTTAGCGTTCTTTTTACTGCTCAACCCGCTCTTCCCGAGCATTGAATCCTTTACATCCATTGATTATCACACTTTGATCACAACCTTCTGCCTGTATATTTTGTATGGAGTATTTATTGGCTATTCGATTTCCTATGAAGAAAATGAGTTGAGACATCAGAATGAGAAAGAAAAATCAGGGGAAGTTTCACATTAACAAATCCTCATTATCAGACAATTATGTAGGTATAGGTATAAGGTTTGTGTTAGAATGTTCATGATGAACATTCTATTTTTTTAGGGGTTTACATATGATGAAAATCTTGCTTTTAAATGGTCCTAACTTAAATAGGCTGGGGAAACGTGAACCCGGTATATATGGACATGTCACCTTGCCGCAACTTGAGGGAAAGCTTTCAAAACAAGCAGAAGGTGAAGGCTTTCAACTCGTTTCAGCTCAATCGAACCATGAAGGGGAACTGATTGATTACATACACAGGGCAGAAGATGAAGGGTATGGGGGAATCATTCTGAATCCCGGTGCTTTCACACATTACAGCTATGCGATAAGAGATGCAGTGGCTTCGGTATCAGTACCGGTAGTGGAAGTGCATATATCAAATATACATGCCCGTGAAGCGTTTAGGCATCAATCTGTCGTGGCAGCTGAAACGGTTGGCCAGATCGTCGGATTTGGACTGTTTGGTTACGAATTGGCTTTACAAGCGATCATAAAGAACATTAAGGGAGTGGAAAACGATGAAAATTGAACGATTACGAGAGACTTTTTCAGAAAACGAACTTGACGGGATCTTACTTACTAGTACCTACAATCGCCGGTACATGACAAACTTTACTGGGTCATCAGGTGTAGTTCTGATTTCCAAAGAGAAAGCATTATTCATAACAGATTTCCGATACATCGAGCAAGCAACCGAGCAGGCTGCCGGATTTGAAATCGTCCAGCACACTGGCCCCATCCATGAGGAAGTAGCCAAACAAGTGAAAAACCTTGGGATTATGAAATTAGGCTTCGAGAAGAACTACATGACATTCAGTGCTTATGATAGCTATCGTGAAGTGCTTGAAGCAGAACTTGTACCGGTATCAGGGCTGGTAGAAAAGTTACGCTTGATTAAGACACCTGAAGAGCTTAAGATAATTAAGGATGCGGCGGATATTGCCGATGCAGCATTTAAGCATATATTAGATTTTATTAAGCCGGGTGTGACAGAGTTAGAAGTTTCCAATGAATTAGAATTCTTCATGAGAAAAGCGGGAGCGACATCTTCATCTTTTGATATCATCGTTGCTTCAGGTAATCGTTCTGCACTTCCTCATGGGGTTGCCAGTGATAAAGTCATTGAAAAAGGTGATTTTGTAACGTTGGATTATGGCGCATACTATAAAGGATATTGCTCCGATATGACACGTACCTTATCTGTGGGAGAACCAAGTGAGAAATTGAAAGAGATCTATGACGTCGTTCTACAATCACAGCTTTTGGCTATGGAAAAAATCAAGCCTGGTATGACAGGTAAAGATGCGGATGCTATTGCGCGTGATTACATAACAGAAAAGGGTTATGGAGAGTATTTCGGACATTCATTGGGTCACGGAATCGGCCTTGAAGTCCATGAAGGACCAGGATTGTCTTCCCGTTCCGATGTGGTACTGGAGCCTGGAATGATCGTAACGGTTGAACCGGGCGTCTATGTTCCAGGTGTTGGCGGTGTTCGTATTGAAGATGATACACTCATAACAGAAGATTCCAATGAAACACTGACACATTCTACAAAAGATCTAATCATTCTACCATTGTAGTCCTAAAGACAGGTCTACTAGACAATAGGAGGAAATAAATATGATTTCAGTAAATGATTTTCGTACAGGTTTGACGATTGAAGTCGATAACGGAATTTGGAGAGTAATCGACTTCCAACATGTTAAACCGGGTAAAGGGGCAGCATTCGTCCGCTCCAAACTTCGTAACCTGCGCACAGGTGCCATCCAGGAAAAAACATTCCGTGCAGGAGAAAAAGTAGGAAAAGCCCAAATCGATAACCGTAAAATGCAATACCTGTATGCGAATGGTGACATGCATGTATTCATGGACAATGAGAGCTACGATCAAATCGAACTTCCTGCTTCTTCTATCGAATATGAATTGAAATACCTGAAAGAAAACATGGAAGTGTCCATCATGATGTACGGGGGAGAAACTCTTGGAGTAGAGCTTCCTAACTCAGTTGAATTAAAAGTAACTGAAACGGAACCGGGCATCAAAGGCGATACAGCTTCCGGTGGTTCAAAGCCTGCTACTGTTGAGACAGGATTAGTGGTTAACGTACCGTTCTTCGTCAACGAAGGAGACACATTGATCATTAATACAACGGACGGATCTTACGTATCACGTGGATAAATAATGTGAAAAGCCTGAACGGGATTATTCCCGTTCAGGCTTTTTTATTTAGGGCGAGTTGGGTCTTTGTCGCGTTGTGTATTGCTTTATCTCCGTATATTCATTTTATCTGCCGTTATCAAATTGTATTTGCCATTGGTCTAAACTCGACATCCCCTGTCCAACTTCATCCCCTTCGCTCCAAACCAAATCTTTTAATCCTACCTCAAATCTTCCAACTCTACTGTCATAATCTCATGCCACTAGAATACATTGTATTATCGGGAAGCATGTACGAAGGTTCATTTTTCGTCTTCATATATTCCGAAGTGGAACAAGATTAGGAGGTACCTATATGCAAGAAGTTCTAGCCTTACTCCCCAGCACTATTTCTGACAAAGTCCTGAACCTTCCACAAGATCTTATTGACCGTATTGAAGAGATTAGGGTTCGTACCAACCGTGTGTTGGAGGTCACGGCCAGGGGGAAGCCATATTTTCTCTCTTATACCGTTACCGAGGAAGATAGCGAACAGCTCATAAACAAACTATCCAGGCATTCATTTTATACATTGGAAGAAGAACTGAAGAGAGGATATATCACGATTGAAGGCGGACATCGAGTCGGTCTTGCTGGGAAGGTCATTCTAGAGGGTGGTGTGGTGAAAGGGATTCGGAACCTGTCTTCCTTTAACATCAGGATTGCGAGACAGAAGCTTGGCATAGCACAATCTATTTTTCCATATGTTTATGATAGTGGCTGGAAGCATACGATGATTATCGGCTCGCCTCAAACAGGAAAGACGACATTGCTTAGAGATCTTGCACGCATGATTTCGACGGGCATCCCGGAAAAAAAGATCCCCCCGTTTAAAGTAGGGATTGTCGATGAAAGGTCCGAAATTGCCGGCTGTGTAAACGGAATCCCTCAGCTGTTGTTTGGACCGAGAGTGGACGTGCTGGATGCATGTCCGAAGGCTGAAGGGATGATGATGCTGATCCGCTCCATGAGTCCCGACGTCCTAATCGTGGATGAGATTGGCCGCGCGGAAGATGGTCAAGCCATCCAGGAAGCCGTTAATGCCGGTATTACTCTTGTGATGACGACTCATGGATCTACATTTGATGAAGTTGCGAAGAGACCGGTTATCAAGGACATTGTGAGTCTCCAAACCATTGAGCGGTTTGTTGAACTAAGGAGAGGGGATGAGCCTGGTAAGGTTCATGAAGTGTGGAATGAACACGGTCAATCTCTTCTGAAAAAAGTGAGTGTGACATAAATGATTAAACTAATCGGTGCTGTTTTCATCCTGCTTTCAACTTCCTGGGCTGGTTTCGAAGCGTCCAAATATTTAACGGAAAGACCGAGGCAGCTTCGGTTGTTGAAGGTGGCACTCCAGTCATTGGAAGCAGAAATCACTTACAGTCATACCCCTTTGCATGAAGCGACCAGAAAGATTTCCAAGCAGCTCCAAAAACCTGTTTCATGGTTCTTTGAAACGTTCTCAAAGAAATTAACGGAGCAGGAGATTTCAGTGAAGAAAGCGTGGGAAGAAAGCCTGAATGATATTTGGAAATTAACGGCTTTTAAAACAGGTGAATACGAGATCCTGAAACAATTTGGAGAAAACCTGGGCAAACATGACATGATGACACAGCAGAAGCATATACAGTTAGCGTTAAAACATTTGGAAAGAGAAGAATCAGAGGCAATAGAAAAGCAGAGAAAATATGAAAAGATGACGAAGAGCTTGGGTTTTTTATCAGGTTTATTATTGATCATCCTATTACTTTAACGATGCATTAAAGGTCAATACTTTTATACATGCCAATCGCTTGCGAGAACAGCTTTTAGAAACAGGGAGGGAAATGAATATGGGAATTGATGTGGATATTATTTTCAAGATCGCAGGGGTGGGGATTGTAGTGGCCTTTTTGCATACGATTTTAGATCAGGTCGGGAAGAAAGAATATGCACAGTGGGTCACATTGTTTGGGTTCATCTATATTCTGTTCATGGTGGCCTCGATTGTCGATGATCTGTTCCAAAAGATTAAATCGGTCTTCTTATATCAAGGTTAGAGGGGGCGTCCGCGATTGAAATCATTCAAATTGTTGGTATAGCACTTGTTGCGACCTTTCTGGCTTTGATTGTGAAAGAACAGAAACCGAATTTTGCTTTTTTGCTTGTTGTGTTTGTTGGATGTTCGATTTTTTTATTTCTGATCGATCAAATTTACTCCATCATTCATATGATTGAGAAGCTTGCTGCGAATGCAAATGTGAATATGGTATACGTAGAGACCATTCTCAAAATTATCGGCATCGCCTACATAGCGGAATTCGCTTCTCACATTACAAAAGATGCCGGACAGGGAGCGCTTGCGGCAAAAGTGGAACTGGCTGGGAAAATCTTGATTTTAGCAATGGCGGTACCTATTCTGACAGTGATTATCGAAACGATTATCAACATGATCCCAACTGGATAAGCGAAACGTTAAGAGGTGGAAAAAATTGTTGCCAATATATCGAATACTCGTCATAGCACTCGTAATCATTTTCGTAGGAGCCTCCAGTGGACAAGCTGAAGAAGGGGAGGAACAGAATCCGCCCGATTCGACAATTCAACAGCAAATGATCGATCAGCAGTTAGATCAATTAGGGATCGAAGAATTAAAAGGATTCTGGAACAGTATCGTAGATCAATACGGTGGCTACCTTCCTGAAAGTCAAAAGGGCAGTTTGGTTGATTTTATCAAAGGAGAAAAAGAGTTTTCCTTTAAAGCATGGTTTAGTGGAATCTTCAAGTTCGCCTTCCAGGAGCTTGTGATGAATGGGAAGCTATTAGGAACACTGATTATGCTAACGATTTTCAGCATGTTCCTTCAATCCCTGCAGAATGCATTTGAAGGAGGGAGTGTCAGCAAGGTTGCATACAGCATTGTGTTCATGGTGTTGATCATCATAGCCCTTAATAGTTTTCACGTGGCGATCGACTACACCCGGGATGCCATCTCCACCATGGTTCACTTCATCATTGCCCTCATTCCTCTGATGTTAGCCCTTATTGCCGCTTCGGGGGGAGTTGTATCCGCAGCATTTTTCCATCCTGTGATTATCTTTTTAATGAACACAAGCGGTTTGTTGATCCAAAATGTCGTGCTGCCCCTGCTGTTTCTGGCGGCACTATTAAGTATCGTAAGTACCCTTTCCAGTCATTATAAAGTAACTCAGCTTGCCCAGTTATTGCGCACATGGAGCATCGGGTTGTTAGGGGCCTTCATGACCGTTTTTCTTGGTGTTATATCCGTGCAGGGAGCTACTGCAGCAGTCACGGATGGAATCACCATTCGAACAGCGAAATTTGTTACAGGAAATTTTGTACCTGTGATCGGAAGGATGTTCACGGATGCGACGGATACAGTGATCAGCGCTTCCGTTCTATTAAAGAACACGGTGGGCATCGCTGGTGTGGCCATTGTCCTTATCATTGCAGCCTTTCCGGCAATCAAGATCCTCATGATTGCATTTATTTATAAATTGGCAGCCGCTCTCCTGCAACCCCTCGGTGGAGGACCGGTGATAGAATGTCTCGATATCATTGCCAAAAGTGTGATTTATGTCTTTGCGGCCCTTGCCATTGTGTCCTTTATGTTCTTTTTGAGTCTTACCGTCATCATCGCGGCAGGAAATATCACGATGATGATGCGATAAAGAGGAAGGAGTACCGTCATGTCATTTCTCACCGATTGGATTACAAATATTATTATCTTTGTTCTCTTAGCCACCGTCATTGACATGCTTCTTCCCAGTTCCAATATGCAAAAATATGCGAAAATCGTGACTGGATTATTATTGATCACCATAATCCTTACACCTTTGTTTAAATTAATGGCAACCGATTTTGATACGGTGATGGAATCAATTGATATAAATGGAGATTCTCAGAATAATTCAGTAGAAAATTTAATAGAAATGAAGAAAAAAGAAATACAAGCCTCACAACGTGCATATATTTTAGAACAGATGGCTGTCCAAATGAAACAACAAGCTGAAAAGGAGATGATGGATGAACACGGTAAGGTCATTGAGAAGGTTGAAGTAAAAGCAGATGATTTGGAGAATGTCCCGGATAGTATCACAGAAGTGACAGTTGTTGTAAAAGACAAGCAAGAAAACACTACGATTGAAACTGTTCAAAGCGTGGAGATCGATACGGGAGCTGAGCCGAGAAAGAAAACCCCTGAAGAAAGTACGTCCCAAATGGCCTCCTTACTTGCCGAGCAATGGAATCTTACACCAGACAAAATAATCATTACAGTTGAAGGGGGGACTGGGGAAGCCGATGAACTTTAATAAAGGTCCGCTTAACGCATTGAAGGAATGGCTGTCAAAAGAAAATTCCAATTCACCGCCAAAGGATAAAAAAGGGAATAAGTTTCAATACTTCCTCATTGTGCTGTTGGTAGGTATCGCCTTTATGCTGATCAGTGATCTTTGGAGCAGTGATAGCAGCCTGGAGGTCTCGAAATCATTAGACGAAGGAGCACCTGAAGAGGTCGCGACATTCGGCTCCGGACATAAGGAATCGGATGGCTCCATGAGAGGGTACGAGGATCAATACGAAAACCAATTGAAAGAAGCACTTGATCAAATTGTCGGGGTCAGCGAAGTACATGTTGTGGTCAATGTAGAGGCAACTGAGTCAAAAGTATATGAAAAGAATGAATCCTCACAGTCACAAACCACCTCAGAAGAAGATAAGCAAGGTGGAAAACGATCGATCGAGGATAAATCAAGAGATGAAGAAATGGTAATCGTGAGGGATGGAGAGAAAGAAGTTCCCATTGTAAAAGAAACTAAAAAACCTAAAGTCAGCGGTGTCCTTGTTGTAGCAAAAGGGGCCGATAATATACAAATCAAAAAATGGATCATAGAAGCTGTTACTCGAGGATTAGACGTACCAAGTCACAGGGTATCGGTTCTGCCCAAAAAATAAGGGGGAAATGATAGATGTTACTTAAAAAACAAACAGTTTGGTTATTAACGATGTTAAGTCTTGTGATCGTGCTTTCAGTTTATTACATTACTTCTCCAACACAGCAAGTGACGGATATGGCATATGAAGAAAAGGACGGAAAGGAGCAAGCGAAAGAAGATGGGAAGGAAACCATGTCTGACATGGAAGTCGTAACAGACGCAGCTGGAAATGAAATGTTCGAAGCCTTAAGAATTGAAGTGTTGGATCAACGCGAACAGCTTCGTGAAGAACTGGAAGCGAAAGTAGCGAACGCCGATGTATCAGCAGAGGAAAAAAGCGCTGCCTATGAGGAGATGGAGAACTTAAGAGAGTTGGCCATGACAGAATCAGTATTGGAAACAATGATTAAAACAATGGGTTATGAAGATGCGTTAGTCAGAGCTAACGGTGAAAATATCCGTATTACAGTAAAATCCGACAAGGAGCACTCAACAGCCGATGCGAATGAAATCATCCGTCTTGTGATGAGTGAAGTTGGGCAGATGAAACCGGTAGCGGTAGAGTTCCAGCCAACAAATTAACGTGTAAACCAGTGCCACCGGAGGGGAACCTTCAGGTGGCTATTTTTTTGTTTAAAAAAGGAAGTGCATGGACTTTCATCACACATAAACCACCCAACAAAAATCAAAAAAATTCTTCTATTATTTTATTTTTTTCCTAAAAAGGTCTAGAATAGAGAATAGGGTTGTATGCGCTTTACAGAATGGTAGTAATCGCATATTGAATTTATACGAGGTATTATCGTATGATATTAGTAGCTAGTCATAATTTTTTTAAACTATAAGAGGGGTGTCAACCGTGTTAAAAATTCAAGAAATTCGTGAAATAATCAAACTCGTAGATCATTCTAGTGTTGATGAGTTTACATACGAGCATGATGGGTCGAAAATAAAACTTAAAAAGAATAATGGTGTAACAGTTCCCGGGCAACCACAATTCGTCCAGGCAGTAGAGGAAGTAAAACCTGCAGCTCAAGCAGTACAGCAGGCTCCTGCGCCTGTACAGGAAACAGCTCCTTCTGTAAATACAGAAGAAAAAGAAGCTCCACAAGCAAAAGCTGAAGATTCAAACTTACATAAAATCACGTCTCCAATGGTAGGGACGTTCTATCAATCTTCTTCCCCGGAATCAGGTCCATACGTGAAAGTTGGAGATAAAGTCGATGAAAGCTCTGTCGTATGTATCGTAGAAGCGATGAAACTATTTAATGAGATTGAAGCGGAAGTAAAAGGTGAAATTACAGAAATCTTAGTAAAAGACGGTCAATTGGTTGAATATGGACAGCCGTTATTCTTGGTCAAACCTGAATAAGGAGCGAAAATAGATATGATAAAAAAGGTATTAATCGCCAATCGAGGAGAAATTGCGGTACGTATTATTCGTGCATGCCGAGATTTAGGCATCGAAAGTGTAGCCGTTTATTCTGAAGCAGATAAAGAAGCACTCCATGTTCAATTAGCGGATGAAGCTTATTGCATCGGACCGACTGCATCGAAAGACAGCTACCTGAATTTCACTAACATCATTAGCGTGGCAAAACTGACAGATTGTGATGCCATTCACCCGGGTTACGGATTTTTAGCCGAGAACTCAGATTTTGCAGACCTGTGCCGCGATTGCAATATCATCTTCATTGGTCCTTCACCAGAAGCGATCTCGAAGATGGGTACGAAAGACGTGGCTCGTGAAACCATGAGAGAAGCAGGCGTTCCGATTGTACCGGGTTCAAAAGGCATTGTGAAAGACGCAGAAGACGCGGTTAAGCTTGCAGAATCCATGGGTTATCCTGTCATCATCAAAGCCACTGCAGGTGGTGGAGGAAAAGGGATCCGTGTTGCGAAAAGCCAGGAAGAGCTTGTTAAAGGAGTAACGATCACTCAGCAAGAAGCCATGACAGCATTCGGTAACCCTGGTGTTTACATTGAAAAGTTCATCGAGGACTTCAGACATGTGGAAATCCAGGTGCTGGCTGATAATTTCGGGAATGTGATCCATCTTGGGGAACGTGACTGTACGATTCAGCGCCGCCTTCAAAAGTTGATCGAAGAAACCCCATCTCCCGCTTTAACAGAAGAAATTCGTGTTAAAATGGGGGAAGCAGCGGTAAAAGCAGCGAAAGCGGTTGATTATACTGGTGCCGGCACGGTAGAATTTATATATGACTACGTTAATCAATCCTTCTACTTTATGGAAATGAATACCCGTATTCAGGTAGAGCACCCTGTAACAGAACAGGTAACGGGAGTCGATTTGATTAAAGAACAAATTCTCGTGGCATCAGGGGAAAAGCTTTCCCTTACACAGGAAGAAGTAACGTTCACTGGTTGGGCAATTGAATGTCGTATTAATGCAGAGAATCCTGAGAAGAATTTCATGCCGTCAGCAGGACGGATAGAAATGTATCTTCCACCAGGCGGCATTGGCGTAAGAATCGATTCAGCCGCATATCCTGGTTATATGATCCCTCCATACTACGATAGTATGATTGCCAAAGTGATCACCTATGGAGCGACACGTGAAGAAGCGATCTCAAGAATGAAACGTGCCTTGAGTGAATTTGTGGTTGAGGGTATACACACAACCATTCCGTTCCATTTGAAATTATTAGATCATGAAACCTTTGTTGGTGGAGAATTCAATACGAAGTTCTTGGAGAAATACGAAGTAATGAAATCCTAGTGTTAATTCAGGAGGTGCCTTACATGGCGGAAAATCAAAACCTTTTACAAATGTCTCACGGTAAAGACGGCCTTGGGAAGATTGAAATCGCACCTGAAGTGATTGAAGTAATTGCAGGTATCGCTGCTTCAGAAGTAGAAGGTGTATCACAAATGCGTGGTAACTTCGCAACAGGTGTCGTCGAGCGTCTCGGAAAGAAAAACCACGGTAAAGGTGTCAAAGTGGAACTTGCCGAGGAAGGAATCATCGTGGATGTATACTGCATCATGAAATTCGGTGTAGCCATCCCGACAGTGGCTCAAAAAATCCAGGATAACATTCGTCAAGCCCTGCTTAACATGACTGCTCTTGAAGCGGATGAAGTAAATGTTCATATCGTAGGCATTCAATTTGAGAATCAGAAATTTGAAGCTGAAATTGAAGACGAAATGTAAGAGAGGGACGGTCCTTTAGGGGGCCGTTCTTTTTTTGTGTGTGGGTTTGTGTTACAATTGGTGTTTTTTGTAAAATGTCTGGATTATTGCGTGAATTGGTCGGATTATTTCCTGGAACGGTGGATTCCTAAAGGTTTCGGCTGGATTTTTCATCGAAACGGCTGGAATTATCGGAATTCCGGCCGGATTCTCTTGAGAAGCGCTTTTCAATTCTCAAGAAATGCTTGTCGGGCCTGACCAACCCGCCTCCGCATTTCTGCTTGTCCAGCGCCGCCTCCTTGTCCCTCGAGGTCATAAGCTAAATGGTCCATGAAGGCAAAGAACGCCTTTCCGGCAGGTTCGTCTTATGCTTGTCGCCTCTTTCAAAGCCCCTCCGCTTTTCTGATTGTCCAGCTCCGGCGGGTAGTCCCTCGAGGTCATTTCTTGAGAATCCCCAAAGGCAAAGAACGCCTTCAGGGATTCTCAAGAAATGCTTGTCGGGCCTGACCAACCCGCCTCCGCATTTCTGCTTGTCCAGCGCCGCCTCCTTGTCCCTCGAGGTCATAAGCTAAATGGTCCATGAAGGCAAAGAACGCCTTCCCGGTCCATTCATCTTATGCTTGTCGGGCCAACCCAGTCGGCTCCGCTTTTCTACTTGTCCAGCTCCGGTGCTTAGAGGCTCGAGGTCATAAGTCAAACCTGCCAAAAAGGCAAAGAACGCCTTTCCGGCAGGTTCGTCTTATGCTTGTCGCCTCTTTCAAAGCCCCTCCGCTTTTCTGATTGTCCAGCTCCGGCGGGTAGTCCCTCGAGGTCATTTCTTGAGAATCCCCATAGGCAAAGAACGCCTTCAGGGATTCTCAAGAAATGCTTGTCGGGCCTGACCAACCCGCCTTCGCTTTTCTGATTGTCCAGCTCCGGGGCTTAGAGGCTCGAGGTCATAAGTCAAACCTGCCAAAAAGGCAAAGAACGCCTTTCCGGCAGGTTCGTCTTATGCTTGTCGCCTCTTTCAAAGCCCCTCCGCTTTTCTTTCAGAATATTGATTTTTTTACATAGACGTGCGTATTGCCCTTAGTTTGTGCTATTATCAAAGGTATGAAAATTGATGGATTAAAAGGAGTAAATATAAGATGAAGAGAAGAGTTGCTCGTGAAAAGGCCTTACAAGCGTTATTTCAAATAGATATGAGTGGGATTGAGCCGGAAGTTGCGTTAACCAATGTGCTGGAAGAAGAGGAGAAGATGGATGCGTATCTTCAACAGCTGGTTCTCGGGTTTATCGATAATCAGGAACGTATCGATGGGCACATTCGTGAAAACCTTGAGAAATGGTCATTTGACCGCCTGGCAAAAGTCGATCGTAACATTTTGCGTTTAGGAGTATATGAACTCCTGTTTGTGGAAGACGTTCCGAATAAGGTAGTCATAAACGAAGCAGTTGAAATTGCAAAGATCTTTGGAGATGATCAATCAAGCAAGTTTATCAATGGTGTTCTTTCAAAGGTAAGTCAATCTTAACAATGTTAGGGGTCGAGTGGAATGTCAGCTTCAATAATTGATGGCAAACTCATTGCAGGTCATTATCGTGAACTATTAAAAAGTCAGATCGAGAAGCTTAAGGAAAAGGATGTAACTCCCGGCTTGGCTGTTATCCTGGTAGGAGATAACCATGCTTCTCATTCATATGTCAAAATGAAGAGAAAAGCGTGCAGTAACCTGGGGATTCATTCAGAGCTTTATCAATATGAATCCAGTTTGACTCAAGATGAACTGCTGAATAAAATTGAAGAATTAAATGATCAGAGTCATATTCATGGCATTCTGGTTCAACTGCCTCTCCCTGAGCATATTAATCCAATAACCGTGATTGAAACGATTTCTCCATCTAAAGATGTGGACGGGTTTCATCCCGTGTCGATTGGAAAAATGGTCACTAATCAAGATACCTTTTATTCCTGTACGCCGCTTGGAATCATGAAGATGCTTGAATATGAAAACATTTCAGTAGAAGGTAAACACGTCGTGATTTTAGGAAGAAGTAATATTGTCGGAAAGCCGGCAGGACACTTATTCTTGAATCGAAATGCGACGGTTACGTATTGTCATTCGAAGACAAAGAATATGGCATCCTACACAAAGCAAGCTGATATTATCGTATCTGCGGTAGGAAAGGCGAATTTAATCGGATCAGAAGATATTAAGCCTGGAGCCGTCGTCATTGACGTCGGAATGAACCGTGATGAAAACGGCGGGCTCTGTGGAGATGTGAATTTCTCAGAAGTGAAGGAGAAGGCTGGAAAAATCACACCGGTCCCTGGTGGTGTCGGTCCTATGACCATCAAGATGTTACTGTACAATACAGTGAAATCTGCAGAATGGGCCCTTGCCAATCGCCAAAACGGTTAAAAAATAGTACACTATAGGTAACATAAAACGGAAAGGGACAGCTAAACGCTGGTCCCTTTCCGTATTCCTACATATAAAAGCCTTTACAAATTGCAAGAAACAAAGGAGTCACTTGAGCATGGAACTCGATCAATCACGTTATTTAACGGTACAAGCTCTGACAAAATACATAAAGCGCAAATTCGATAGGGATCCCCATTTATCCAATCTATTCGTACGGGGAGAAATTTCTAATTTCAAAAGACATTCAAGCGGCCATATGTACTTTACCTTGAAAGACGAAAAAGCCCGTATCTTGTCTGTCATGTTTTCAAGTAACAATCAATCACTGAAATTCAGGCCTGAAAATGGAATGAATGTGTTGATCCGGGGAGATATTTCCGTTTACGAATCAGGCGGGCAATATCAGATCTATGTAAAAGAAATGCAGCCTGACGGAATCGGTGAGCTGTATTTGGCCTATGAGCAGTTGAAAGAGAAGCTCGAGCAAGCAGGTTATTTCGATCAAAGCCGAAAACGTGTGATTCCTAAGTTTCCGAAGCGAATTGCCGTTGTGACATCTCCGACAGGTGCTGCAATCAGAGATATTATTACAACTATCAAAAGAAGATATCCTATTGGGGAAATCCTCATTTTCCCTGCTTTGGTTCAAGGGGAACAAGCGGCAGGATCGATTGCCGGGGCAATGAAAAAGGTAAATGATCTAGGCGATATTGACGTGTTGATTATCGGCCGTGGTGGTGGTTCGATTGAAGAATTATGGGCGTTTAACGAAGAAATTGTGGCAAAAGCCATCGTTGAGTCAAAAGTTCCCGTCATTTCTGCTGTCGGACATGAAACAGACTTTACGATCGCTGACTTTGTAGCCGACTTAAGAGCTCCTACACCAACAGCTGCGGGAGAATTAGCGGTTCCCCACATTGATGATTTACTGGAAAGGATCATGAATCGAAAATTACGACTGATCAAAGCGTTCAAGACTAAGCTTCAAAGTGAGCGCAGCCGCTTAAATAGTTTAACTAAGTCTTACGCTTTAAGAAATCCGCGTAATCTGTATCAACAAAAAATTGAAACTGTCGACCGGCTGACCGACCAGCTGCAGAAAAACATAAGTTTGCATGTGAGACAAAACCGTGACCAATTAACCCGGCTTCACTCAAGACTTCAACGTGTGCATCCTTCGCAACTCATTTCCATTCAACGCGAAAGAGTCTTATTTATGAAGTCGAGGGTAGATAAGCAATTTAAGCAGGTACTGAAAGAAAAGAACAATCGTTTCAGTTCTTCCCTGTCTACCTTGCATGCCCTCAGTCCTTTGAAAATCATGGACAGGGGGTACAGCCTGGTTTATCAGGATGATGATACATTGATCAAATCATCCAAGCAAGTCAAAGCTGGTGACCGTCTAGAGATAAATGTCAGGGATGGAAAAATACATTGCGAAGTTGAATCAGTTGAGGAGCGTGAAAATAATGGCAAAGTCTAAAGAAGAATTATCATTTGAAACAGCTATGGAACAACTGGAAGAGATTGTTGAGAAATTAGAAGAGGGAGAAGTTCCTTTGGAGAAAGCGTTAGAGTTCTATCAAAAAGGAATGGATCTTTCGAAATACTGTCATGATACGTTGCAAAAAGCAGAAAACCAATTAACAAAAATGATGACAGATGAAGGGGAAAAAGCCTTCGATCTGGATGAGGAGGAATAAAGGGTGAATCCTCACGTTGATTTGAAAGAATTTCAAGTAAAGCATGGAGAAATGATTACCAACCATATGGTCCAGACTGTAGACAGCCTTTCTATGCCCTCTAACTTGAAGAGAGCTATGATCTATTCTTTGCAAGCAGGTGGAAAGAGAATTCGTCCCATCCTCCTTTTAGCTACGATCAAAGCCTTTAATAAAGACCCGTTACGAGGGTTAAATACTGCGTCTGCCCTTGAAATGATTCATACCTATTCCTTGATACATGACGACCTTCCTTCCATGGATGATGACGATTTGAGAAGGGGGAAGCCGACCAATCATAAAATGTTTGGTGAAGCGATGGCGATTTTAGCCGGTGATGCTTTACTAACCTACAGTTTTCAAATGATTGCAGAGGACAAGGGCCTTACAAGTGATCACAAGGTAAGGCTCATCGGTCTTTTAGCAAAATGTGCAGGACCGGAAGGCATGGTTGGTGGACAAGTAGCGGATATTGAAGGGGAAAATAAGAAGCTTAATGTAAAAGAACTCGAAAGCATTCATGAGCATAAAACAGGTAAGTTACTGACGTTTAGTGTATTGGCAGGCGGAATTATCTCCGATGCGTCGGAAGGGCAACTTGAATTACTAAAGCAATTTGCTTATCATATTGGCCTTGCCTTTCAAATTCAAGATGACATCCTTGATATTGAAGGCTCCGAAGAAATTATTGGAAAGCCAGTGGGGAGCGACGAATCGAAACATAAGAGTACATATCCAAGTCTCTTGACGATAGGAGGAGCTAAGGAAAAGCTTCACTTCCACTTGAACGAAGCGTTATCCTCACTGGATCAAATGACAATCGATTCCAGTCTCCTTACCGAAATTGCCCAATTAATCGTTGCCCGGAATCATTAAAACCATTCTATGTTTGAGCAAATTATTTAACATATGTTATAATATCACTAGAATGAAAATTTGGGTGGTGCAGTATTCTAGTCAGTCCACCAATCCTGAAGGTGGGCCTAAAAATCCACTAAAGGGCACATCGATGAAGTTCCTGGAATTGGCTTGAGGCGCCCAGCCTTGGGTCATATCTGGGAGTAAGGCTTGAGGGCGATCCACAATGGCATGTGGGCGTTGACCCGCAAGCCGCGGAGGCTTTGTTTCTTATGCTGGCATAAGCATATGCAATAAGAACAAAGTATGAACCTGCGATGTGATGATTCACTAGCAGCGTAGCCTGCCTTGAGTGAAGAGAGAGGGGATTATGGTTACAAGGTACACATCAGTTGGCCATTGATATGTGCTTTTTCGCCCATATGAAATCCTCTTTGCAAAAGAGGCTAAGGATTGCGTTAAGGACTGTTGAGGAAAACTCCTAGACTGTTCATATTCGGACATATAAAGAGGATTATAGTGCGGACTAAGTGGTAATCCAGTCTAGCTTGTGGTGACGCGGCTAAGTCGGATTTAAAGGGAAACCGCCGGTATGGCAACATCCGGTATCTGATTGGGAAAACCTACTGGACCTAAGCTGCAATTTTTACTCTTTATATGACCATCCAATTACATAGTATTGATAATATTTACACAATAGAAACGGTGTGTTTAAACGATAATGAATGAAACAATGAAAAACTCAATAAAGTGGAGTGTCAGCATTGCCGTTATCACATTTGTGTTAGCGGCTATTTTTTCAGTTACATCCAATATGGTTTTAAATGGAGTCGCGTGGTATACAGGGCTGGTTGTTGTATTGATCATCGTTTTTATCGGAATCTTCTTTGATATGCTGGGGATTGCTGCAACGGCTGCTGATGAAACCCCTTTTCATGCCATGGCGGCCAAAAAAGTGTACGGTGCACGTTATTCAATCAAAATCGTCCGGAACGCAGACCGGTTCGCAAGCTTCTGTAACGACGTAATCGGCGATATTTCAGGGATTATAAGTGGTACTGCGTCAGCGATTGTCATTATCCAATTAGCCGTATCTTTTCAGCTTGAAGGCGGCTCTTTAAGGGAATATATTGTAAGCGTAACACTGACAAGTATCATAGCTTCCTTGACCGTTGGAGGCAAAGCGCTTGGAAAAACGTTTGCTATCACCTATTCTAAGGATATAATATTTAGAGTTGGTAAAGTTCTACAATTTTTTGAAGATCGATTTCATATCGTAGTGATTAAAGATAAAAAAGACAAAAAAGATAAAAACAAGAAAAAACGTTACAAGCGTGCGAAACAAAATATTTAGTGATGAAAGTGAGTGGACCCCATGGATTTATTATCAATAAAGGAGCCTTCTTTTCTTAAAAATATGTCAAATGAACAATTAGAAGAGCTCAGTCAAGAGATTCGCCATTTCTTAATAAAGAATCTATCTAAGACTGGCGGTCATATTGGTCCAAACTTAGGGGTGGTCGAATTAACCGTTGCCCTTCATAAGCATTTCTCAAGTCCAAAAGATAAAATCCTTTGGGATGTTGGTCATCAGTCGTATGTACATAAGATCTTGACTGGCCGTGCTTGTCAGTTTGATACGTTGCGACAATACAAAGGGTTGTGTGGTTTCCCAAAACGCAATGAAAGCGAGCATGATGTATGGGAAACGGGACATAGCTCTACTTCACTATCCGCAGCCATGGGTATGGCAATCGCAAGGGATGTCAAAAAAGAAGATTCTTTCATCATCCCTGTGATCGGAGATGGTGCCTTAACGGGCGGTATGGCACTCGAGGCACTTAACCACATCGGTCATGAAAAGAAAGATATGATCGTCGTTTTAAATGATAATGAAATGTCCATTGCCCCAAACGTTGGAGCCCTTCACAGTGTTCTGGGCCGTTTGCGCACTGCTGGGAAGTACAACTGGGTGAAGGATGAAATGGAATACATTCTTAAACGAATCCCTGCTGTCGGCGGAAAATTAGCAAGTACGGCTGAGCGGGTAAAAGACAGTTTAAAATATCTATTCGTTTCAGGTATGTTCTTTGAAGAATTAGGTTTTACCTATCTTGGTCCAATCGATGGCCATGATTATAATGATTTATCTGAAAACATCCAGTATGCGAAGAAAACAAAAGGTCCTGTCCTTTTACACGTGATAACGAAAAAAGGAAAAGGGTTTCATCCTGCTGAATCAGACAAGCAGGGCACATGGCATGGTACGGGTCCATACAAGATTGACACAGGAGACCTGATTAAACCAATAAATGCCCCCCCTTCCTGGAGTGGGCTTGTAAGTGAGACCGTCAGAAAGATTGCCCGTGAGGATGAACGAATTGTTGCGATCACTCCAGCCATGCCGGTTGGGTCCAAACTGCTTGGATTTGCTGAAGAATTCCCCGATCGAATGTTTGATGTAGGAATCGCCGAGCAGCATGCAACTACTGTTGCAGCGGGTCTTGCTACCCAGAATATGAAGCCATTCCTGGCCATTTATTCAACATTCCTGCAAAGAGCGTACGATCAAGTGGTTCACGATATATGCCGACAAAACTTAAATGTCTTCATCGGGATTGACCGTGCGGGATTAGTCGGTGCCGATGGTGAGACGCATCAAGGTGTATTCGATATTGCCTTTTTAAGGCATTTACCGAATATGGTGATCATGATGCCTAAGGACGAAAATGAAGGTCAACATCTTGTCAATACGGCTCTGCAGTATAATGATGGTCCAATTGCGTTACGTTATCCTCGTGGAAACGGATATGGAGTGCCTATGGATTCAGAGCTGAAAAACATTCCAATCGGAACATGGGAAGTGTTAAAGCAGGGGAAAGATGCGGCTATCCTGACGTTTGGTACCACGATCCCAATGGCGATGGAAGCGGCGGCGGAGCTTGAGAAACAAGGGCTTTCCGTTCGGGTCGTGAATGCAAGATTCATTAAACCAATGGACGAAGCGATGTTAAAGAGTATCCTAGGAGAAGAAATGCCTATTTTAACGATAGAAGAGGCGGTTCTTCAAGGAGGATTCGGAAGCGGTGTCCTTGAGTTCGCACAAGAACAGGGTTACCATAATGCCGTGATCGACCGCATAGGAATTCCTGATTACTTCATCGAGCATGGAAGCGTGAAGGAATTGCTGAACGAAATCGGTATGACTAAAGAAAATGTCGTAGACCGTATTTTAACCATAACACCAAAAAAACAAAAAAGGGCTTAATGATGAAAGTAAAAAAACAACGCGTAGATGTACTCCTGGTAGAACGAGGATTAATCGATACAAGAGAAAAAGCAAAACGAGCTGTTATGGCAGGACTTGTTTACTCAAATGAAGTGAGATTGGACAAGCCTGGAGAAAAAGTGAGTGAAGATATCCCGCTGACGATGAAAGGGAAAGTGATTCCTTATGTCAGCCGGGGAGGCTTGAAGCTTGAGAAAGCTCTCCAGGTCTTCGATGTGGATGTGGCCGGTAAAGTGATGATCGATATTGGTGCTTCCACTGGAGGATTTACGGATTGTGCCCTGCAAAACGGGGCAAAGATGTCCTATGCACTTGATGTAGGGTATAATCAGCTTGCCTGGAAGCTTAGACAGGATGATAGGGTCGTCGTGATGGAAAGAACCAACTTCCGCTACGTAACGCCGGCGGATTTACAAGGTGAAATGCCGAGTTTCGCATCCATTGATGTGTCCTTTATTTCCCTTTCACTCATATTACCCGTCCTTAAAACCCTATTGGTGCCTGGTGGGGACTGTATCGCTTTAATTAAGCCACAGTTCGAAGCAGGTAAGAATCAAGTCGGAAAAAAAGGAATTGTAAGGGATCCAGCCGTGCACAAAATGGTAATCGAGAAGATTATGACCCTGGCTACTAAAGAAGGCTATCATATTGCCGGTTTGTCCTATTCCCCTATTACAGGAGGAGATGGGAATATTGAATTCCTGATCCATCTGAAATGGTCCGGGGATTCAGATAGTGGCGAATCTTTCTTAAGCAATACACCGGATGAGGTTATTGAGGAAGCTCATAATCAGTTAAAAGCGAATACGCAATAAGAAGTGAGCTGCTCTTTTTTTGAAGGGTGGCTTTTTTCCATTTTTGAAGGGCCATAAATGAATGTTGACAATTGGATAAAAGGAAAGTCGATAATAAAATTAAAATGTCGATAATCACTGAAAGTCGATAATAAATCCTGAACTTCCGTATTCTAAGCTTCTAATAGTTCTCCATATGCTTGTCGGGCCAACCCAAGCCCCTTCCGCTTTTCTTATTGTCCAGCTACAGAGCTTAGAGGCTCGAGGTCATAAGTCAAACATGCCCAAAAGGCAAAAAGCGCCTTTCAGGCATGTTCGTCTTATGCTTGTCGCCTCTGGGCAAAGCCCCTTCCGCTTTTCTTTTTTATTGTACTTCCATACAAAATAGGCTAACATAAGCGTAGAGGTATATTTATACAGGTTTTAATCAAATGTAAGAGGTGTATGTTCTATGATGAACAAAGGGCAAAGACATATAAAAATAAGAGAAATCATTACGAATAGAGATGTGGAAACACAGGATGAGCTGGTGGAAAGTCTTAAGAATGCTGGCTTTAATGTGACCCAGGCTACCGTGTCGAGGGATATTAAAGAATTGCATTTAGTTAAAGTGCCGTTGATGGATGGCAGATACAAATATAGTTTGCCTGCTGATCAGCGCTTTAATCCTCTGCAAAAACTTAAGCGTACCCTGACGGATGCGTTTGTCAAAGTGGACCAGGCCGGACATATGCTGGTCATGAAGACTCTACCTGGTAATGCTAATGCTATCGGTGCTTTAATTGATAACCTGGACTGGGAAGAGATACTGGGAACCATTTGTGGGGATGACACATGTTTGATCATATGCCGCACTGAAGAAGAAACGAAGATTGTTTCAGAACGTTTTTTAGACATGCTATAAATTGTAGGATCAATTCTAATTTAATGGGCTGGGTATTTGCAGCTTTCATACAAAATCCAATAGGAAGCTTTTCTTTTAAATTGTTTGAGGGAAAAGTTCCTTTTTATTTGAGGTGAATGTTTTGCTACAAGAACTATCAATCAAAAATTTCGCCATAATTGAATCCCTCTCTCTTTCTTTTGAAGAAGGTCTGACCGTTCTATCAGGGGAGACTGGAGCTGGGAAGTCGATTATCATTGATGCCATTCACTTATTGGTTGGCGGAAGAGGATCCTCGGAATACGTTCGGCACGGGGAGAAGAAGGCTGAAATTGAAGGGTTATTTATTCTTGATAATGAAACGCATCCTTGCTTTCTGAAAGCGGCGAGCTTCGGGATAGAGATCGAAGAAGGCATGATCATCCTTCGAAGAGATATCTCGAGTACAGGGAAAAGTGTTTGCAGGATCAATGGTAAGCTAGTGACGATTGCGATCATGAGGGAAATCGGGGCTTCACTTATTGATATTCATGGACAGCATGAGCATCAAGAGCTGATGAACGAAAGCCTGCATCTATCCTTATTGGATCAATTCGGTGGAAAAGAAATCGCTTCAGGTCTCTCCAGTTACGGAGATGTATACAAAGAGTACCTATCCATTTATAAGCAGCTAAACAGGCTTAATGAGAACGAGCAGGAGATGGCGCATCGATTGGATCTCATTCAGTTTCAGCTTAAAGAAATTCATGATGCGGACCTGCAATTAAACGAAGATGATGAGCTTATGGAAGAGAAGCGGAAGCTTATGAACTTTGAAAAGCTTTTTGAAGCGCTGCAGACTTCTTATGACAGCATACAAGGCGAGAGGAAAGGGCTGGACTGGACAGGCCTTGCCATGAGTCATCTCGAGACAGCTGCAGAGGTGGATTCTCAATATGATAAGACCCTGGAATCTGTTTCGAATGCTTTTTATATGCTTGAAGATGCTGCTCAACAAGTAAGAGGGGAGTTAGATCAACTTGAATTTGAACCGAATCGTTTGGATCTCATCGAGACGAGACTGAACGAGATTAACGGTTTAAAGAGAAAGTATGGATCCTCTGTGGAAGAAATTCTCGCATACAGTTCAAAGATTGAAGAAGAAATCGAAACCATCATGAACAAAGATTCTCATGTCGAACATTTACAAAGTAAATTACAATCACTTGAGAAAGATTTATCATTAGAGGCGAGAAATCTGTCGCAAACGAGAAAGCAATGGGCGAAAAAATTAACTGCAAGTATTCATGAGCAATTAAAGCAACTATACATGGATAAAACGAAATTTGAAGTTCGTTTTGTGAAAAGTGGGGAAAAAGAATCGTTTTCCTTCCATCATTTTAAAAAAGATGGCTGGGATACAGTGGAGTTTTACATATCTACCAATCCAGGTGAGCCTTTAAAGCCGCTATCCAAAGTGGCTTCAGGTGGAGAGCTCTCCCGGATTATGTTAGCCATGAAGACGATCTTTTCCAAGCACCAGGGAATTACCTCCATCATTTTTGATGAGGTGGATACGGGAGTGAGTGGTAGAGTGGCACAAGCCATCGCTGAAAAAATTTACCAAGTGGCCATTCATTCCCAGGTGATGTGTATATCTCACTTGCCGCAAGTAGCTGCGATGGCGGATTGTCATTTGTTTATTTCGAAAAAACTTTCAGGCGGCAGAACGAGCACAATGGTTAAACGCCTTCAAGAGAAGGAAAAGATTAAAGAAATCTCCAGAATGATTTCAGGAGTGGAAATTACAGATTTAACATTGGAACATGCAAAGGAATTGTTGCAGTTAGCAGGTTCCATTAAAGAAACATGAAAAGCTATCCAATTCGGGTAGCTTTTTTTTCATGATTACCAGTTATAAATGTGGCTTTTAAAGGCAAAATTAAAACTGTAGCCAATAGTTAGTGTGTGTGGATTAGAAGCGAGGAGAGTGAATATATTGAGTTTAGATTGGTTAAGAAAATGTATAGGTGGAATTCTCCTTGTTTCGCTTTGTCTTATTGGTTTCTACAAACCGGTTCAACAGTTTATCGATACTCCGAACTCTGTAAGGGTAATGGAAGGGGATCAAGTTGCTCTCCCTAAGGCTGCATCTATTACGACGATGGGTTCGTCTGATAATCAACATGTTCAATTGAAAGAAGAGGAAGGTCAGCTCTCAATCCAAGGAAGTTCTGTAGGCAAGGATGAAGTGGTATTCGAGTTAGCTGGGTTACCCATTAAAAAAGTCGATGTAGAAGTACTGAAAGATTTCAAGGTGATCCCGGGTGGTCAATCCATCGGGGTGAAATTAAATACTGTCGGGGTGTTAGTCGTAGGTCATCATCTGGTTGAAACAGATGCAGGTAAGATGTCTCCAGGAGAAAAAGCAGGAATTCAGGTAGGGGATATGATTACAGAAATAAACGGAACCAAAATTGAAGAACTTGCGGATGTTGCTCCTTTTGTTCAGAAAGCAGGAGAAGAATCCCGATCTTTAGACGTTGTGATCAAGCGTGAACAGAAGACCGTAAAAACTCAATTGCTCCCGTTAAAAGAAAAAGGGGAAAAAAACTATAAATTAGGGTTGTATATTCGTGATTCTGCAGCGGGAATCGGCACAATGACGTTCTTTGACCCGAAGTCCAAAAAGTATGGGGCGCTTGGCCATGTCATTTCTGATATGGATACAAAAAAACCCATTGTCGTTGAAAACGGTGAAATTGTTCATTCAGAAGTAACCTCCATTCAAAAAGGGACGGATGGAAAACCTGGTGAAAAATTAGCTCGCTTTTCTTCTGATCGCAACGTAATTGGAAACATAACCAGGAACAGTCCATTCGGGATTTTTGGTGAATTAAATCAATCCATAGGTAACGATCTCATGGATAAGCCAATGCCCATCGCTCTTTCCCACCAAGTGAAAGAAGGACCTGCCCAGATATTGACTGTGGTGGATGGAAAAGATGTAGAAATGTACGATATTGAAATTGTCAGCACCATTCCACAGAAATATCCGGCAACAAAAGGAATGGTTTTGAAAGTAACAGATCCCAAGCTGTTGGATAAAACCGGTGGAATCGTCCAAGGCATGAGTGGAAGCCCGATTATTCAAAACGGCAAAGTCATCGGAGCTGTCACACATGTGTTTGTAAATGATCCTACAAGCGGCTATGGCGTTCATATTGAATGGATGCTGAGTGAAGCGGGAATCGATATTTACAAGAAAAATCATGACCGAGCAAGCTAATAGTGGTAAACCCTTACTAAAGTCCCGATCGTGGGTGCTTATAAGGGTTCTTTTTTTATTCTAACATTTGCAAGCGTTCTAAGGTATGATTCAGAAAGAAGGGTATAAAAATTAAGGAAGGTTTGCCAAAAGTAAGGTAAACTTGTTAAAATAAAGATTATTCGACAAATCGTTGAGTGGATATCGAATGGGGTCGAAATATAAAGAAATCTTTAGAAAATCAAAGAAAATATAATATTTTTTAAGTTTTTTTCAAAAATAAAAGGAATTTAGGTTGCATTGTCGAAAAAGTAATTTAGAATAAAATTACAGAGATGAATTAATTAGGATTGAGGAGGAAACCTGTAGTGAAATCGATTAAAGTATGTGTTGTGGATGATAACCGTGAACTTACGTCATTATTGGAGGACTACATTGCTTCACAAAATGATATGGAAGTAGTAGGGATTGCTCATAATGGCCAAGATTGTTTAGATTTGTTAGAAGAAGTGGATCCTGATGTCCTGGTATTGGATATTATCATGCCTCATTTGGACGGGCTCGCTGTGCTCGAACGACTTCGTGAAAAGAAGAGCATTCCTAATGTCATCATGCTGACGGCTTTCGGTCAAGAAGATGTTACGAAAAAAGCCGTCGACCTTGGAGCTTCTTACTTTATCCTAAAGCCATTTGATATGGAAAATCTAGTGAGTCACATTAGGCAAGTAAGCGGTAAATCAAACCCAATCATCAAAAAACCTTCCTCATCCAGAATGCATACAGAACAAAAACCAAGAAATTTAGATGCAAGTATTACAAGCATCATCCACGAAATTGGTGTTCCGGCACATATTAAAGGTTACTTATATTTAAGAGAAGCGATTTCTATGGTTTATAACGATATTGAATTACTTGGTTCAATTACAAAGGTACTTTATCCTGATATTGCCAAAAAATACAACACTACAGCTTCAAGAGTAGAACGGGCCATTCGTCATGCAATTGAAGTGGCATGGAGCAGAGGGAATATCGATTCCATCTCTTCTCTTTTCGGATACACAGTGAGCATGTCAAAGGCAAAGCCGACAAATTCAGAATTCATCGCAATGGTCGCTGATAAGCTTCGTTTGGAGCATATGGCTTCATGAAAGGGTAAGGACTAGTCCAGTCATCTTCCAACTGAATAGTACGATTTTAAGACCCTATGAGCCCAGGTGGATTCGTGGGGTTTTTTGGTTTGTGGGTGAGATCGTCGAATCATTTTTCGGTTTTTTTCTCAGTAACAGTCGCCTCTTTTTTCAATAGTAGGAGTACGCCCTTACGGCTTGTCCATTCTTACATAAGATACAATGTAATGCAAAAACAACTAAGGGGAGGTGAGACAATGGGATGCTTCCGTGATAGAGATGATGTTGCTGGTGCTTTTGACAGAGACAGAGACGACTTTAGAGTTCCTGTGAGAGCTTTTATTAGAGGAGAGGATTTCTGCAGAGCTGTACGCCGTTGTGACAGAGACGATGTAAGAGGTATTGAAGACCGTCGCCGCAGAAGAAGATGCTGCTGGTTTTAATTAGTTGCATTGAAACAAAAAAATCCTGAGATTCTCAGGATTTTTTTATAAAGGTTTCATCCTTTGAGAAGATTTTAAATAAGTATATAATAGGAGAGAGACAAACATTCATAAAGCTCGATATAGAATGTACATACAGGAATAGATTATCTTAAGAAAAGGGAGTGCACTCATGACGCTAATCTTTGCACACCGTGGCTCAGCCGGGACTCACCCGGAAAATACGATGGACGCATTTTATGAAGCTGAAAGAGTAGGGGCCGACGGTATTGAATTAGATGTTCAGCTGACAAAAGATGGCGAAATCGTCGTGATTCATGATGAAACGGTTGATCGCACAACCAATGGGAAAGGGTTTGTCAAAGACTATACGATTAAGGAAATTCAAAAGCTGCAGGCGAACTTCAAATTTAAAAGTAAGCTGTTTAAAAAAAATCGTGTGCCTTCATTGAGAGAGGTATTTGAATGGTTAAAGGGCAATGAGATGCTTTGTAATATTGAATTGAAAAACAGCATTATGGACTATCAGGGCTTGGAGGAAAAAGTGATCGGGTTGATCAGGGAGTTTGGGTTTGAGGATCGAATCATCATTTCTTCATTTAATCACTATTCGATCGTGGCCTGTTACCGATTGGAGCCAGCAGTAGAAATTGCTCCTTTGTATTCATCGGGTCTATATATGCCCTGGATTTATGCCAGGTCCATAAGGGCGAAAGCTATACATCCCAATTTAAAGGCAGCACCCGATGAGATCATTGTGGAAGCCATGAAAAACGGTATAGCTGTCAGACCCTATACGGTAAATAAGATAGACCAGATGGAGAGACTTCTGAGTATTGACTGTTCAGGAATCGTGACGGACTTTCCTGAAAGAGCATTGAAATTAAGAGATCATAAAAAAAGCTAGCGTAGAATATTACGCTAGCTTTTTTTAGTGAATCGGGACTGTACTTTATTCCTTTTTCGGTCACGGTGGAGAACAAATCCCGCAATAAAACCGAGACCGCAAATAAAGAATAGCAACCCGATAATGAATTGCAGCCATAAAAAAGGAATGGGTGACTGCAGAATACCAAATAACATATCTCTCATCAATTTAATCCCCAGTGCGGCAAGTGCGCCAGGAATCAACATTATAATAAGGGCAATTAGTCGGACCATGAGGTGCATAACTCCTTTTTAGCTTCCATACTAAAATTTTAACTCCAACTAGAAAATTGTCAAGTTTAGAAAAGTAGTGTAACATTATGTTTGTGAAAAAAATTGCAGGTATTGATAGTCGGGGTGAAAAATGTTGCAAGAAGTTCTAATTGTCGGTGGGGGTAAAGGTGGAACTGCGATCTTAAAGATCCTCCACGAAGCTTCAGTCATGAAAGTGATTGCAGTTGTAGACCTAAATGAAAACGCTTCAGGTATTTTGTTGGCTAAAGAGCTGGGGATACCAGTTGGTACGGATTGGCGACAATTCCTGAATGATACTGTTGATATCGTCATTGAAGTGACCGGTGAACAAAAAGTGTTTGAAGATATAAGGGATAAACGAGGGAAGAATACAGTCATTATTCCAGGCAGTGTTGCCTTCCTTATCTCAAAGCTTCTGGAAGAAAAGGAAGATCTCATCCATCAATTAACAAGTGAGTCGTTTAAAAGAGATCTTATCTTTAACTCGACTGATGATGGTATGGTCGGTATTGATGATCAAGGAAGTGTGATGCTCTATAATAAAAGCGCAGAGCGGATGATCGGGAAGCAGCAGGATGACGTTATCGGGATGCATATCTCCGAAGTGATACCTGAAAGTAAATTAACCACCACGATGGAAACACGGCGTACTGAAACCAATCAAGAAGTGGTGTTAGATAATGGGCTGAAGATCATCTCCAATCGTATTCCGATGATCACCGACAATGATGAAATCATTGGTGCTTTTTCTGTGTTTAAAGACATAACGGAGGTCGTGAATCTTGCAGAGGAGATAACGAACCTCAAAGAAATTCAGACCATGCTCGAAGCTATCATCCATTCCAGCGATGATGCAATTTCTGTAGTCGACGAAGAGGGGAAAGGGATATTAATTAACCCTGCCTATACACGAATCACAGGACTGACCCAAGAAGAAGTAATCGGAAAACCGGCAACAGCAGATATTTCCGAAGGTGAGAGTATTCACTTGAAAGTCCTGCAAACAAGAAGAGCCATCAGGGGAACAAGAATGCGTGTTGGCCCGAAACGTAAAGAAGTAATCGTTAACGTAGCTCCTATCATAGTAAATAATAAGCTCAAGGGCAGTGTCGGTGTCATCCATGATATGTCTGAGATTCAGTCACTCACCCAGGAGTTAGATCGCGCGAGAAGAATCATTCGGACCCTTGAAGCAAAGTATATGTTTGAAGATATCATCGGGGACTCAGAGGAAATGATGATTGCTGTAGAACAAGCTAAATTAGGGGCGAAAACGCCTGCCACTGTTCTTCTGCGGGGTGAATCCGGTACGGGTAAAGAATTATTTGCACACGCGATACATAATGCAAGTGATCGAAAGTTCAACAAATTCCTGAGGGTCAATTGTGCTGCATTATCGGAGAATCTATTGGAAAGTGAATTATTTGGATATGAAGAAGGTGCCTTTTCCGGAGCAAAGCGAGGAGGTAAACGAGGATTATTTGAAGAAGCAAATAATGGCAGCATATTCCTGGATGAAATTGGAGAGTTAAGCGCCAACACTCAAGCCAAGTTACTAAGGGTCCTGCAGGAGAACGAAATTGTCCGGGTAGGGGGGACAAAATCCATCCAGATTAATGTCCGGGTCATCGCGGCGACGAATGTGAATTTGGAAAAAGGAATAGCCGACGGTTCTTTCAGAGAAGATCTTTACTACCGGCTCAACCGAATGCCGATTCAAATACCTCCTCTGAGACATCGTAAATCAGATATTCCGCTCATTTCTGAAACCTTGATTACCAAGATCAACCAGGATTACGGTAGAAATGTTGAAGGGGTTACAGAGGAAGCTATGAACAAGTTAATGAATTACCATTGGCCGGGGAATGTTAGAGAGCTAGAGAATGTATTGGGAAGAGCGATTATCTTTATGAACTACAACGAAGTGAAGATAGATAGCAACCATTTACCTCAACTGGAGAATACATCTAAGAGCCACGTTAAAGAGGTTGCTGCTGTTGCCTCGGGAAACATCAAGGATTTGGCCACTCAAGTAGAACAATATGAAAAAAATATAATCCAGAAGGTTTTGGAGCAGAATAATGGTAACAAAACGGCAGCAGCCAAAGCGTTAAGTGTTTCAGTGCGAAATTTGTATTATAAAATTGAAAAATATAACATTGAAATAACTAGCATGAAATAATTTGCGTGGTATGAAAAAAATTGCATGGTTGAATATGTGGAAATGAAGCGTTTTCAACACTTTAAAAGTTGGCACGGTTCTTGCATATAGATTAATGGGAACATAATAACAGAAAAAAGGGGTTGAAACGACATACATGAATCTACAATCTTTGGTGGAAAAAGCAACCCAGATAGAAAATTCCACTGTAGCGGTTGCAGCTGCAGAAGATAAAGAAGTCCTTGGGGCTGTCGCGATGGCAGTTGAAAAAAACATGGCCAAATTTTTATTATTTGGTGATAAAGAAGAAATTCTCTCTCTTTTAGAAGAGGTTGCGCCGCAGCTTCGATCACACGGCAACATTAAAATCAAGCATGCTTTTTCTCCACAGAAAGCTGCGGAACTTGCTGTGAAGGCTGTAAAGGAAAATGAAGCAAGTGCTTTAATGAAAGGGAATGTTCCTACTGCTGTCATATTAAAGGCAGTGTTAAATAAAGAGTGGGGACTCCGTACAGGAAATGTATTATCACATGTCGCAGCTTTTGAGGTGGCTGGGTTCGATAGATTGACATTTATTACGGATGCAGCGATGAACATTGCACCTGATCTGCAGCAAAAAGCGCAAATTATTGAAAATGCCGTTGGAATTGCCCGATCAATCGGTGTCAACCATCCGAAAGTTGCCCCGATAGCCGCGGTTGAAGTAGTGAATCCGGCCATGCAGGCAACAGTGGATGCCGCTTCCCTTACAATGATGAATCAAAGAGGTCAGATTCGTCATTGTGCCGTCGATGGACCATTAGCCCTTGATAATGCAGTTTCTCATCACGCTGCCGAACATAAAGGGATTGAAAGTGACGTCGCAGGACAAGCAGATATCCTGCTCGTTCCGAATATCGAAACGGGTAATGCCCTTTACAAGTCCCTGATTTATTTTGCGAAAGCGAAAGTCGGGGCAGTGATTGCGGGAGCAAAAGCACCAATCGTGTTAACATCCAGAGCAGACAGTGCAGAAAGTAAATTATATTCATTGGCACTGGCCATATGCTCTGCTTCAAATAAATAAAGATACATCAAACATAATTAGACTTTAGGGGGAAATAAAAATGAAAATTTTCAGCTATATGGAACAATATGATTATGAGCAATTGGTATTCTGTCAAGATGAAGCATCAGGGTTGAAAGCGATCATCGCGATTCATGATACAACTCTTGGACCTGCACTTGGAGGAACTCGTATGTGGACATACGAATCTGAAGAAGCAGCGATTGAAGATGCTCTGCGTCTTGCAAAAGGTATGACGTACAAAAATGCAGCTGCCGGACTTAACTTAGGTGGAGGGAAAACGGTTATCATCGGTGACCCTCGCAAAGATAAGAATGAAGAAATGTTCCGTGCGTTTGGTCGATACATCCAGGGATTAAACGGTCGTTATATTACAGCTGAAGATGTTGGTACTACAGTTGCTGATATGGACTTGATTCATGAAGAAACAGACTATGTTACAGGTATTTCACCAGCCTTTGGTTCTTCTGGTAACCCATCTCCTGTTACGGCTTATGGAGTATACCGTGGAATTAAAGCTGCAGCGAAAGAAGCCTTTGGAACAGATTCACTGGAAGGAAAAACAATTGCCGTTCAAGGAATCGGTAACGTTGCGTACAATATGTGCCGCCATCTTCACGAAGAAGGAGCAAATCTGATCGTTACAGACATCAATAAAGAAGCTGTTCAGCGTGCTGTTGATGAATTCGGGGCAAAAGCGGTTGATATCAACGAAATTTATGGAGTTGACTGTGACATCTTTGCACCATGTGCTCTAGGAGCGATCATCAATGACGAAACCATTCCTCAGCTAAAAGCAAAAGTCATTGCAGGGGCTGCGAATAACCAATTAAAAGAAACTCGTCATGGTGACGCAATTCATGAGATGGGTATCGTTTATGCACCTGACTATGTCATCAATGCTGGTGGAGTTATCAACGTAGCGGATGAATTATACGGCTACAATAGTGAAAGAGCGATGAAAAAAGTGGAGCAAGTGTACAACAACGTTGAGCGGGTTATTGAAATCGCTAAACGTGATAATGTTCCAACTTACGTAGCTGCTGATCGTATGGCGGAAGAAAGAATCGAGAAAATGCGCCGTTCAAGAAGCCAGTTCTTACAAAACGGTCAACATATTTTAAGCAGACGTGGATAATTAGAAGAAAAAACGCTTTACTTCTATAAAGAGTAGAGCGTTTCTTCCCTGTAAATGCGAACATCGAACAGATTAAGGGGTTATCTATCATAGGGGAAAAATTCAACGTACAAACATTACAATAATAGCTACCCAAATGGAGGTAACAACAGTGCAAGAAAACAAACATCGAATATTAGTCATTAACCCTGGATCGACATCAACCAAAATTGGTGTTTTCGATGATGATCGATCTATCTTTGAAAAGACGATTCGTCATGATACAGAAAAGATCAATGAATTCCCAACTATTATTGATCAGTATGAATTCAGAAAGGATACCATTCTTCAAACGTTAGATGAAGAAGGGATCAACATTTCAAAACTAAGTGCTGTTTGTGGCCGTGGGGGCCTTCTTAGACCGATAGAAGGCGGCACCTACTTAGTGAATGATGACATGCTGAAGGACCTTAGAGAAGGATTCTCAGGTCAGCATGCTTCAAACCTTGGTGGGATTTTAGCATTTGAAATTGCCTCTGGATTAAACATTCCGTCATATATTGTCGACCCTGTCGTAGTGGACGAGCTACAATCACTTGCCCGGGTTTCAGGTTTTTCACTCATTGAAAGAAAGAGTATTTTCCATGCGTTAAATCAGAAAGCGGTAGCAAGAAGAGTCGCAAAGGAACTCGGAAAGAAATATGAGGACCTAAACCTGATCATCACTCATATGGGCGGTGGAATTACCGTCGGTGCCCACCGCAATGGGAAAGTGGTGGATGTGAATAATGGTCTGCATGGCGATGGCCCATTCAGTCCTGAAAGAGCAGGTACTGTTCCAGCGGGTGATTTAGTTGACCTATGCTTTTCAGGTGATTATTACCGTGATGAAATCATGAAGAAACTCGTGGGTCAAGGGGGCTTAGTCGGTTATCTTGGAACTAACGATGCAGTAAAAGTAGAGAAGATGATTGAAAATGGCGATGAAAATGCCAAAGCAGTGTACGATGCGATGGCGTATCAAATTGCAAAAGAGATCGGGTCAGCAAGTGCCGTCCTTAATGGGAAAGTAGACGCCATAGTGTTAACGGGTGGCCTTGCTTACGGTAAAGAGTTTGTTAAAGCGATAAGCAATCGAATCAATTGGATAGCAGATGTCGTGATTCAACCAGGAGAAAATGAACTGCAAGCTCTTGCGGAAGGGGCATTGAGGGTCTTGCGAAGTGAAGAAGACTATAAGGTGTACCCTGGAAATGTAAAAGAAGAAGCAAGAGTATAAGAGCAAGGAGGACTCAAGATTGGCAGAAGAATATGATTTAGTCATTCTAGGGGGAGGCACAGGTGGCTATGTAGCCGCCATTCGTGCTTCTCAACTTGGATTAAAAACAGCAATCGTTGAAAAGGGAAAACTGGGGGGAACATGCTTACACAAAGGATGTATACCCAGTAAAGCCCTTCTTCGCAGTGCTGAAGTATATGCTACAGCTAAACACAGTGAAGACTTTGGTGTGAAAATCAATGGAGTGGAGTTAGATTTCACAAAAGTTCAATCTAGAAAAGACGGGATCGTTGAACAGCTTCACAAAGGAGTTCAACACTTGATGAAACAAGGCAAGATCGATGTCTTTGAAGGCCTTGGACGTATTTTAGGACCTTCTATTTTCTCCCCGATGCCTGGGACGATTTCGGTTGAAATGAACAATGGGGAAGATAATGCTATGTTGATCCCTAAGAATGTGATCGTTGCTACAGGTTCCAGACCTCGTTCATTACCGGGACTTGATATTGATGGAGAATACGTATTATCCTCAGATGAAGCGCTTTCACTTGAAGCTCTTCCAAAATCGATCATCATCGTTGGCGGAGGAGTCATCGGTATTGAGTGGGCCTCTATGCTGTCTGACTTTGATGTAGAGGTAACCGTTGTGGAATATGCCGATAAAATCGTACCAACCGAAGACCATGAGATATCTAAAGAAATGCAGCGTCTAATGAAGAAAAAAGGCGTCAAAATCGTGACAAGTGCAAAAGTGCTTCCTGAATCCTTAGAAAAAGGGGACGGAGAGGTCACCATTAAAGCTGAACATAAAGGAGAAGAAAAAGCCTTTACAGCAGAGAAGATCCTTGTATCTGTAGGAAGACAAGCGAATGTTGAAGGTATTGGCTTAGAGAACACAGATATTAAAATGGAAAAAGGCTTTATTGAAGTGAATGATTTCTTCCAAACAAAGGAATCTCATATTTATGCGATAGGGGATGTCATCGGTGGACTTCAATTAGCTCATGTTGCATCTCACGAAGGAATCACAGCAGTGGAACATATGGCGAATGAGAAGCCGCATCCTATTGACTATTCCCTCATTTCAAAATGCATCTACAGTAATCCTGAAATTGCAAGCGTAGGGATTACTGAGCAGGAAGCGAAAGAAAAGGGATATAACCTGAAGACCGGAAAATTCAGTTTCAGAGCAATTGGGAAAGCACTTGTTTATGGTGAATCGGATGGATTCGTCAAGATCATTGCAGACAAGGATACCGATGATATTCTTGGCGTACACATGATTGGTCCGCATGTAACGGACATGATTTCAGAAGCGGGACTTGCTAAAGTATTGGACGCAACCCCATGGGAAATCGCGCACACAATCCACCCTCATCCATCCCTGTCAGAAGCGATCGGAGAGGCAGCCCTTGCTGTAGATGGAAAGGCAATTCACTCATAGAAACGTGTAGCCTACTGTTCTTGAACTACAAGTAGACAATTAATTTCAATAGGGAAGGTAGAGGTCCTCTCTACCTTTCCAACCATTAGATTGTGTAGGAGGTAAACAAAATGGCAGAAAATCGTCATGAAGAGTTAGGACTTTCCAATGAGAAAGTATTAGAAATGTATGAAACAATGCTGCTTGCCAGAAAAATCGATGAGCGCATGTGGTTACTGAACCGTTCGGGTAAAATCCCATTTGTAATTTCATGTCAAGGTCAAGAAGCGGCTCAAGTTGGTGCTGCATTTGCTTTAGACCGTGAAAAGGATTATGTACTTCCGTACTATCGTGACATGGGTGTTGTATTAACATTCGGAATGACTGCCCAGGAATTAATGTTATCAGGTTTTGCTAAAGCAGAAGATCCAAACTCAGGTGGACGTCAAATGCCTGGTCACTTTGGTCAAAAGAAAAATAATATCGTAACGGGTTCATCTCCTGTAACCACTCAAGTGCCACATGCCGTTGGGATCGCACTTGCCGGCAAAATGGAGAAGAAGGATGTTGTGACGTTTGTGACGTTCGGTGAAGGATCTTCCAACCAGGGAGATTTCCACGAAGGCGCAAACTTTGCAGGTGTACATAAACTTCCTGTCATTTTTATGTGTGAAAACAATAAATATGCGATTTCGGTTCCGATTGAAAAACAATTAGCTTGTGAGAAAGTGTCCGATCGTGCCATTGGTTATGGAATGCCTGGAATCACGGTTGATGGAAATGACCCAATCGAAGTATATAAAGCGGTCAAGGAAGCAGCGGATCGTGGCCGTCGTGGAGAGGGTCCAACTCTTGTTGAAACAGTTTCTTACCGTTTAACTCCTCACTCCTCTGATGATGACGATCGAAGCTATCGCTCTCCGGACGAAGTGGCAAAAGCGAAAACAAACGATCCAATCATTACGTTCGGGGCTTATCTGAAAGAGACAGGAGTTATGAACGATGACATTGAAAAAGAAATTAATGATCGCATTATGAAGCTCGTGAACGAAGCAACGGATTATGCAGAAAACGCTCCATATGCTGAAGCAGAATCAGCGATGAAGTATGTTTATGCAGAAGAGAAGTAAGGGGGAATTCAATCATGCCAGTAATTTCATATATTGATGCCGTAACAATGGCCATTAGAGAAGAAATGGAACGTGATGAGAAAGTATTCGTTCTTGGAGAAGACGTAGGGAAAAAAGGTGGAGTATTCAAAGCGACTCACGGATTGTATGATCAATTTGGAGAAGACCGCGTCATCGATACACCACTTGCAGAATCAGCTATTGCCGGAGTTGGAATCGGAGCTGCCATGTATGGTATGAGACCGATTGCAGAAATGCAGTTCGCTGATTTTATCATGCCTGCTGTGAACCAAATCATTTCTGAAGCATCACGTATTCGTTATCGCTCGAATAATGATTGGAGCTGTCCAATGGTTATTCGTGCTCCATACGGTGGTGGGGTCCACGGAGCACTTTATCACTCTCAATCCGTTGAGGCGGTTTTCGCTAATCAGCCAGGATTGAAAATAGTCATGCCTTCTACTCCTTATGATGTGAAAGGCTTGCTGAAAGCGGCGATCCGCGACGAAGATCCAGTATTATTCTTCGAACACAAACGTGCTTACCGTCTAATTAAGGGAGAAGTACCTGATGATGATTATACTCTCCCAATCGGAAAAGCAGACGTGAAGCGTGAAGGGGAAGACATCACAGTCATCACTTACGGCTTGTGTGTTCACTTTGCTCTTCAAGCAGCAGAAAAGCTTGCCCAAGACGGAATTGAGGCGCACATCCTTGATTTACGTACGATCTATCCATTAGATAAAGAAGCGATCATTGAAGCAGCTTCTAAAACAGGCAAAGTTCTGCTCGTGACAGAAGATAATAAAGAAGGAAGCATCATGGGTGAGGTTTCTGCGATTATCGCTGAAAATTGTTTATTCGAGCTTGATGCTCCAATCAAACGCCTTGCTGGTCCTGACGTTCCTTCAATGCCGTATGCACCAACAATGGAAAAATACTTTATGATTAACCCGGACAAAGTAGAAAAAGCAATGCGTGAACTTGCAGAATTTTAATCACAGTCAACACCAATTAAACGCACAGTAAGGAGGGTTCCTCATTGGGTATTGAAAATATGAAAATGCCTCAGCTAGGGGAAAGTGTTACAGAAGGTACAATTAGTAAATGGTTGGTGTCACCTGGTGATACCGTTAATAAATATGATCCGATTGCAGAAGTTCAAACGGATAAAGTAAATGCAGAAGTGCCATCATCCTTCACAGGTACCATTAAGGAATTGATTGCAGACGAAGGAGATACTCTTGAAGTAGGGGAAATCATTTGTTCGATCGAAGTGGAAGGTGAAGGTTCTGCACCTGTTGAAGAAACTCCGAAAGAAGAGCCTAAGAAGGCAGCGGATGAAGCACCTCAAACAGCACCTAAAGTGAAGGCTCCAAGTAAAGATAGTGGGAATAAAGCAAGATATTCTCCTGCAGTGTTAAAGCTATCTCAGGAGCATGATATTGATCTGAATCAAGTAGAAGGCACTGGAAACGGCGGCCGTATCACTCGTAAAGATCTAAAGAAGGTCATTGAGTCAGGTAATATTCCAAAAGCAGGAGAGGCTCCGGCACCTAAGGCTGAAGCTCCGGCTCCTCAGCAAGCACCTGTGAAAGAGCAATCAGCTCAACAACCGGCCAAGCAATCGGCACCTGCAGCGAACGTTCCTGTTGTACCTGGTGACATTGAAATCCCGGTTTCGGGAATTCGTAAAGCCATCGCATCAAACATGGTTCGCAGCAAGCATGAAGCTCCTCACGCTTGGACGATGATGGAAGTGGATGTTACCAACCTTGTTGACTATAGAAATTCCCTTAAGACTGAATTCAAGCAGCGTGAAGGTTTTAATCTGACATTCTTCGCATTCTTTGTGAAAGCTGTAGCGCAAGCCCTTAAAGAGTATCCGCAAATCAACTCTATGTGGGCAGGGGACAAGATTGTTCAAAAGAAAGACATCAATCTTTCCATTGCAGTGGCCACAGATGATGCACTCTATGTGCCTGTGATCAAAAATGCAGACGAAAAGACGATCAAAGGAATTGCAAGAGAAATTACTGAGCTTGCCGGAAAAGTCCGCAGCGGTAAATTGACTTCTCAAGATATGCAGGGAGGCACATTTACAGTTAATAATACCGGGTCATTTGGCTCAGTACAATCGATGGGGATCATTAATTATCCTCAAGCAGCAATCCTTCAGGTGGAGTCGATTGTGAAGCGTCCGGTTGTCATGAACAACGGGATGATTGCAGTTCGTGATATGGTGAACCTGTGTATGTCACTTGATCACCGTGTTCTTGACGGATTGGTATGCGGTAGATTCTTGCAGCGGGTAAAAGAAATCTTAGAAAACACATCAAAAGAAAATACATCTGTATATTAATAGTGACAAGGACTGACCCTGGGTGGTTGGTCCTTTTTTTTTCTATTCCTGGATAGAAAGGATTATAAAAACGAAATGGCAGGCCCAAAGATCCAGGAAATAATGGAAAATTATAACTGAAAGAATATCCAGACAATGAATTTTTTACTATTTATAGGTAGTTTTCCGAGTGCTTTCAAGATCAAATTCCCTCCTATGTCTTCTCTCTCATTTATTCTCTGCTGAATGTGAAATAACAGAGATGCTTCATCCTTTTAACCTATGAGATGTGCATTATAATCCATAATATTCCTCTAGTTATATTTTCTGTGTGACTATATGCATACAAGAAATAGGCGGGAGGGTGACTTTTCTATTAATTTCCGAATATTCAGATTTAATCCGACATAAACTTACAACATTTTACATTGTTATTGGTTATCTTTGGTTTAACACCTACTTTTTACCAAGTAGTGAATCAGGGAGGTGTCGGGTTTACTGAAGGAATCTAAAATTACTGGGAGGGAATTAGATGACAGGTAGAAAGCGTAAAGCAAGATGGTTATCCATTGTACTCACCTTAGTAATGTTTGTCCCATTACTATTTCCATTCAATGCAGGGGCAGCGAATACCTCACAATCAGCTCTGGCTAAAGAAAAACCATCCACTTCAGCAAGCGAAAGCGCAAAGGTAAGTCCACAATCAAAGATCACATCGAAACTACATGATCAATTCAAGAAAGATAAGCACGTCACATACTTAGTGAAGTTCAAGGAGCAGCTTGATACGAAGGCTGTAGCTAAGAAGGCGGCTGAAAAAGCGAAAAAGCAGAAGCTGTCTGCTAACAGCAAAAAATTACTGAAGCGAAATTTGGTCGTTTCCGAGCTTCGTGCCACGGCCCTTGAATCTCAAGCAGAAGTGAAAGAATACTTAACGAAACAGAAGAAGTCCGGTGCAGTAAAAGAAATAAAAGACTTCTATGTTGTAAACGGAATGGCCGTTACTTCCACAAAAGAGGTAATGGATAAAATTTCAACATTTGCTGAAGTTGAGAAAATCTTGCCGAATGAAACGCGTCAGCTCATTCAACCGGCAAAAGTTGAAGATTCAGCCAGCGTTGCAGAAAAAGAAGTCCAAAACAATCCGGCATCGATTGAATGGAATATTGACAGAGTTGGTGCACCTGCGGTTTGGGATATGGGAATTGATGGAGCTGGAACCGTTGTAGCATCGATTGATACAGGTGTTCAATGGAATCATCCGGCTTTACAGGAAAAGTACAGAGGATATGACCCTCAAAATCCTGATGCCCCTGATCATGAATTCAGCTGGTTTGATGCAACAGCAGGGCAAAGTGCACCTTATGATGATCAAGGACACGGTACGCATGTTACAGGAACAATGGTTGGTTCAGAACCTGACGGCAGCAATCAGATCGGCGTCGCTCCCGGAGCAAAGTGGATTGCTGTAAAAGCATTCACGGCAGATGGAGGAACAGATGTTGATTTGTTGGAAGCGGGAGAATGGATTCTTGCTCCTAAGGATGCTGAGGGCAACCCGCATCCGGAGATGGCTCCAGATGTTGTCAATAACTCATGGGGTGGGGGTCCCGGTCTTGATGAGTGGTACCGGGATATGGTGAACGCATGGAGAGCGGCCGAAATATTCCCTGAGTTCTCTGCTGGTAATACAACATTATTTAATCCTGGAGGCCCGGGTTCAATTGCTACACCTGCAAATTACCCTGAGTCATTTGCAACGGGTGCAACGGATATTAATGACAACCTTGGAAGTTTCTCACTGCAGGGTCCTTCTCCATACGAGGAAGTTAAACCTGAAATTTCCGCACCGGGAGTGAATATTCGCTCTTCAGTACCGGGAAGTAACTACGAAGGCGGATGGAATGGTACATCAATGGCGGGTCCTCACGTCTCTGCAGTTGCAGCATTATTGAGACAAGTGGATGCAAGTTTGACGGTTGATGAAATGGAAGAAATCTTAATGTCAACGGCTGTTCCATTGACAGACGGTACTTTCCCTGAAACACCTAATAATGGATATGGTCATGGCTTGGTTAACGCATTCGATGCTGTTTCATCCGTAATGAGCGGTATTGGAAAAGTAGAAGGGCAAGTTTCAAAAGAAGGGGATGACTCTGAAGCTCCAGTAATCAGTCATGAAGCCCCTGGTGAAGCATTTGAAGGAATGAATCTGCCACTACAAGCGGAAGCAAATGATAATGTGAGTGTAACGAATGTTTCATTACATTATCAAAATCAGGATGGTGCTTGGGAATCTGTTGAAGCAACAAGATCTGCAGGTGACTATACATCAGGAACTTATGAGGCTACCATTCCTGGGGAAGCACTGACAGGAGAAAGTGTTACTTATAAATGGTCGGCAATGGACTTTGGCGGAAATGAAGTAGAAACGGATGCCTATTCTGTCACTCTTCTTCCGGGAATCACAGTCGGATATGAGCAGGACTTTGAGTCTTCTCCAAGTGGCTGGAATTCTTATGGCCCAGGAAACAACTGGGAGTGGGGTGTACCGGTAAATGGTCCTGGAGCAGCTACTTCAGGAGAAAAGGTATATGCAACAAGTCTGGATGGTACGTATGACAACAGTGCCAACATGTCCTTACAAATGCCTCCGATCGATTTACCTGAAGGAAATAGCTACTTACAATTCAAGCAGTGGCATGAGCTAGAAAGAAACTATGATTATGGTCATGTGTTTGTATCCACAGATGGTGAAGAGTGGACGCAAGCCCTTCGTGTGAATGGGAATACGGATGGCTGGGTCGACGGAGAAGTGGATCTGAGTCAATTTGCCGGTCAGCGAATCTACATCGCTTTCAATGTTACATCAGATGGAAGTGTTGTGAAACAGGGCTGGTACGTCGACGATGTGAAACTAAGTGCTGAATCGATTCTTCCAGCTAAGAAGATGAACCTTGGATTGAAATCGAAGGATGAGAAGTCATCATCCGTTTCAAAGAAACCGAGTGTAAATCCGAATAAAATCAAAATGGCTAAACATGTAAGCAAAGAAACTCCGGTAGAAGGAAACGTACCAGGACCGGTGCTGCTTCCATTGCAAGCGGAAGTAAGCGTACTGGAAACGGGACGTTCGGTATATACGAACCCTGCCGACGGATCGTACGAAATGACTCATGCAGCCGGTGAGTTTACGCTGCAAGCATCAACCTATGGATTCAGATCAGAAACACAAAGTGTAACGATTGAAGCAGATCAGACATCTAACGCCAATTTTACACTTGAAGAAATTCCTCAAGGGAATATTACGGGAACAGTCACAAATGAAATTTCTGGAGAACCGGTTGAGGGAGCTACTGTCTTCTTACTTGAAGATGCTGTTGTGGAGCCGGTAGAAACGAATGAAAATGGTGAATATGAGCTGGAGGCATATGAAGGTGAGTACACCCTTAAAGTAGTTGCACCTTACTACTATAGTAAGGAAATGACAGTAACAGTTGAAGGTGGAGAAGCCACAAATGCCGATGTTTCATTAGAGCCTTTCATCGGGTATCCCGGTGAAATTGGTTACGATGATGGAACAGCTGAAAACGCACGTGCATTCTATGATGCAGGTAATGGCTGGGCTGTGAAAATGTCTCTTGAAGAAGGCAATGAAACAGCATTGGTTACAGGTGGGTTATTCCGCTTCTGGGATACAGAATGGCCAGTACCGGGAGGAACAGAATTCCAGGTTGCCGTTTATGATGCATCTGGTCCAGATGGCGCTCCTGGTAAGAAACTAGCCGGTCCGTTTGATGGAACTGCTTTACGTAACGGGGAATGGACACATGTAGATCTAAGCCAGCATGGCATCATGGTAGAAGGTGATTTCTACATGGTATACATTCAATCAGCTCCAAATCCGAATGCACCTGGACTTGGAACAGATGAAGATGGCGAATATGCGGCAAGAAGCTGGCAATTCGTCGGAGGCGCATGGTCTCAAGCACCAGAAGACGAAGGGAACTACATGATTCGTGCAACAGTGAATTATGAAGTCACTTCACCAGTCATCACATCACCGAAAGATGGATCATTTACAAATAAGGATTCGGTTACCGTTGAAGGGACTTCTGCCCCGACCACAACCGTTCACCTCTTTAATGGTGACGACGAAGTGGCGACAGCAGAAACGATGGAAGATGGCACCTTCTCTGCGGATGTTTCATTACACGATGGGGAGAACTCGATTACTGCAAAGGCAGCAACCGAACAAGGGATGACGGGACCATCTGAGCCTGTGACCATCACCCTTGATCAAGTGAAGCCTGAACTTGCCATCACGTCTCCTAAAGAAGGCATGAAAACGAATCGTGAAGCCATCACCGTAGAAGGAACGATTGGCGATGAAAATCTTGCCTGGGTAAAAGTAAATGGCGAGAAAGCTTCTGTAAGTGATGGGAAGTTCAGTCATAGATTGCTTCTGAATGAAGGAGAAAATGTCATCCAGGTAGTAGCGAAAGATAAAGCTGGAAACAAAAAGAAACAAAGAGTGACTGTCTTTGCTAAATTTGGTGACATCGCTGTTGAAAATCTTCTCCCTGCTGAAGATAAAGAGCTGAAGAAGGGTGAATCGGTTAAAATCGAATTTGACAGTGAGCCTGGTTTAGATGCTACATTTGTCATCCAGATGCCACTGACAAATGCACGATCCCAAGTAACAAACGCAAATGAGCTTCCAATGATGGAAACATCAGAAGGTCACTACGTTGGTTATTATACTGCCACTTCAAATGTAAAGGCACCTGGAGCACTTATTGAAGTGAAGATTTCCGATGATTATGGAAATGTCACAACGAAACGTGCAGAAGGTAAATTGTATATCAATACAAAGAAATAAAGCTTAAGGGAGGAAGAGTCGACCCCGTCGACTCTTCTTTCTTTTTTGATTCATTTACCAGAGAGATTGAAGAAATACGTTTTCTTTTATATACTAAAATAGTATTAGTATAAATATTTCGAATGTTCAATGCGCACTCAAGCTAGTTAAGTGAAGTTCTTCAGATGTAAATGTAACCGATTACAATCATGCAGGTCGAAAGAGGGGTACTATGAAGCTTAGTGATATGAAAGAACAATCATTCAGTCGACGAACACTTAAAGAATGGCAAGAAGCAGCTGAAATAGCGTTAAAGGGGAAAGGGATTCGTTCCTTACATACGAAAACCTATGAAAATATTGAACTTAAACCGTTATACACGCAGGATGATTTACCAGAAGTGGATAGGGTGAAATCTTATATCCCTAATGTTGAAGGGAAATTGGAGCGGACTCCAAAATGGTTCATCGCTCAACCGGTCAAAAGGGGCACTTGGGAAGAACTCACTTCTGCAATGAAGGATGCATTATCCCGGGGACAGAACTGTGTTGCATTTCAATTAGGTGACTTAGACATAAGTGAAGGGTTCCATCAATTTATTAAAGAAGTCGTTGAGTTAGAGACTCCGGTCTTTTCCATTGAAAAAAAGACAGCACTCTCTATTCAACGAATGATGGAAATTCCTGAACTGAAGGAAATCAGAGGTGTGATGGGCTTTGATCCAATAAATGAAAATCGGGAGCTGTTTGAAGATTGGTTGGAAGTTGTAAAAGATGTAGATGAGCATCTGCCTAATCTGAAGACCATAATCATTGATTCTGCCCAGTATCATAATAGTGGAGGAAGTGCCACGCAGGAATTGGCATACGGCCTGAGTGAAGGGGTCGCTTATATTGAAGCACTTCAGGAAAAGGGATGGACCATAGAAAAGATAGCTGGGAAAATGCATTTTCACTTTTCAGTAGGCAGCCATTTCTTTATGGAAATAGCCAAAATCAGGGCCTTTAAGAAATTGTGGCAAGAAGTATTATCGTCTTATGGACTTTCAGAACAAGCGATCGCTCATTCGGTCAGCTGCAGTGCGGAAACGTCTCAATTGAACAAATCCACACTCGATCCGTATGTCAATATGCTTCGCGGGGGAGGAGAAGCGTTTTCTGCCATTCTTGCAGGGGTGGATTACCTTCTCGTTGCTCCATTCAATGAAGTGAGTGGGGAAGTGAACGCGTTTTCTGAGAGAATTGCCCGGAATACGCAACTGATCCTTGGGGAAGAAGCTCATTTGGATAAAGTGGTCGACCCTGGGGGCGGTTCATATTATGTGGAATGGTTATCAGAAGAGGTAGGTAAGCTTGCATGGAAGGAATTTCAACAGGTCCATGGAGATGGGGGAATCCTTGTCGGTCTGAGAAATGGTACCATTCATGAAAAAATAAATAGAGTGAGAGAGTCACGTATTCATGATTTAGCCACAAGAAAAAACTCGATGATCGGGACGAATATCTATGCAAATCTTGAGGAGACATTTCAAACTCCATCATCTAATAATGTGGGTGAGCGATTGTCGCTTCCTTTTGAAAGATTAAGAGAAAGGACACATAAGCTGACAAGTAAACCGGTGGCAGGTTTAATAGGGTTAGGAAAGCTAAAAACCCATAAGCCCCGCGCTGATTTTGTAAAAGGATTTTTAGCGACGGGGGGCATTCATGCGAATCAAAGTAAAGAGTGCTTCTCTAAGGAAGATATACTTCAATTTGTGGAAGAAACCCGTTATCCATATTATGTGGTTTGTGGAACAGAGGAAGAATATCAACAAAACCTGCCTATGCTGATTGAGTCCATTCATCATATTGATGCGACCATTGTAATTGACGCAGCAGGGAAAATACCTGATGAGCATGAGTGGGTTCGTTTAGGACTGAATGGATCCATTTACAACAAGCAAAACATACTGAAAAAAGTAGATGAGCTATTAACCATCTGGGAGGAGGGAACTGACAATGACAAAGCCTGATTGGCAAGAAATCAACCCTTATTCGAAAGAAGCGAGAAAGAATGATGGGTCTCATACAGGCAGCACCTATGAGACAAATGAGAAGATCATCATAAAATCTCTTTATTCAGAAGAGGACTCAAAAGATATATCCCATGGAGAAGACCTCCCAGGCTTGGCTCCTTATACAAGGGGACCGTACCCTACCATGTATGTGAATCGTCCTTGGACGGTAAGGCAGTATGCAGGATTTTCAACAGCAGAAGAAAGCAACGCCTTTTATAGAAGAAACTTAAGTATGGGGCAGAAAGGTTTGTCTGTCGCTTTTGATTTAGCTACTCATCGTGGTTATGATTCCGATCATCCCCGGGTGGTGGGGGATGTAGGAAAAGCGGGAGTCGCCATCGATTCGATTCTGGATATGAAGATTTTATTTGATGGAATACCCCTTGATCAAATGTCTGTGTCCATGACGATGAACGGAGCGGTGCTGCCCATCCTTGCATTTTATATCGTCACGGCAGAAGAACAGGGCGTTTCGCAGGAGAAGCTGTCCGGTACGATTCAAAATGATATTTTAAAAGAGTATATGGTGCGGAACACCTATATTTATCCTCCTGAAACATCCATGAAGATAATTGCAGACATCTTTGAGTATACGTCCAAACATATGCCGAAGTTTAATAGCATCAGTATTTCCGGGTATCATATGCAAGAAGCGGGAGCGCCTGCCGATATTGAGCTTGCTTACACGTTGGCAGATGGTCTTGAGTATGTGCGGACAGGTCTCAAGGCAGGTATCGATATCGATTCCTTTGCACCAAGACTTTCATTCTTCTGGGCGATTGGCATGAATTATTTCATGGAAGTGGCCAAAATGAGGGCGGCGCGGAGAATCTGGGCAAAAATGATGAAAACATTCAGTCCTGAAAATCCGAAATCGTTGGCGCTCAGAACCCACTCTCAAACGTCCGGATGGAGCTTAACGGAGCAGGATCCGTATAATAATGTCATTCGTACTTTACTTGAGGCGCACGCGGCTGCTATGGGTCATACACAATCCCTTCATACCAATGCATTGGACGAAGCGATCGCCCTGCCGACAGACTTCTCTGCACGGATCGCACGTAATACACAACTATACCTTCAAGAGGAAACCGCTATTACCAAAGTGATTGATCCATGGGCCGGTTCACATTATGTTGAATCCTTGACCGATCAGTTGATAGAGAAGGCCTGGGAGCATATCGAAGAAATCGAAGAGCTTGGCGGAATGACCAAGGCCATTGAAACCGGATTGCCGAAGATGCGGATCGAGGAAGCGGCTGCGAGAAGACAGGCAATGATTGATTCCGGGGATGAAGCGATTGTCGGGGTAAATAAGTATCGCCTGGACAAAGAAGACCCGATTGAAACGCTGGATATAGATAATACAGTTGTAAGACAAAAGCAAATTGAGCGAATTCAAATGCTTAAAGAAGAACGAAATGAGAATAGAGTAACCGAAACCCTTGAGGCATTAACGCTTGTAGCAGAAACAGGAGAAGGGAATCTACTTGAAAAAGCGGTAGAGGCAGCGAGAGCCCGGGCGACACTTGGAGAAATATCTGATAGCATTGAAAAAGTATCAGGACGACATAAAGCAACGATCCGGAGTATAAGTGGGGTGTACAGCTCGAACTTTTCAAATGAACAAGAAATCAACGTCGTGAAAGAGATGACAGAAGAATTTTTGGAAAACGAAGGAAGAAGACCGCGTATCCTGATTGCAAAGATGGGTCAGGACGGGCATGACAGAGGTGCTAAGGTGATTAGCACGGCGTTCGCAGACCTCGGCTTCGATGTGGATATCGGACCATTGTTCCAGACGCCTGCAGAAACGGCTCTGCAAGCAGTCGAAAATGACGTGCATGTCATCGGTGTAAGTTCACTGGCCGCAGGACATAAAACACTCCTTCCTCAACTGGTAGCGGAACTGAAGAAATTAGGCAGAGAAGACATTCTCGTTGTCATTGGTGGAGTGATTCCCGCTAAGGATTATGACTTCCTATTGAATAACGGAGCCTCTGCCGTTTTTGGACCAGGAACGATCATACCCGTTGCTGCACAAAAAGTCATCAAAGAAATTTATGAAATGCTGGGCTATGAGGAAGTGGCTGAATAATGGCAGAGAATGATTCAGGGCGAAAGAAGCGGTTTGTGAAGAAGAAAAAGGATTCTGTATCGATTCCCGAATTAAAGGACGGGGTCTTGAAAGGCGACCGTAGCTCCTTGGCGAAGGCCATCACGCTGATTGAAAGCAATGCAGAACAGCATTATGCCATGGGACAGGAACTGTTGCAGGAGCTCCTTCCCTATACGGGTAAAAGTTTTCGGATCGGCATTACAGGTGTGCCGGGAGCCGGTAAAAGTACATTCATAGAAGCGTTCGGGGAAATGTTATGTGAGCAGGGTCTCCGGGTTGCCGTCCTTGCGATTGATCCCAGCTCTTCCATTTCCGGTGGCAGTATTCTGGGGGATAAAACAAGGATGGAACAATTATCGAAAAACCCCCATGCTTTTGTAAGACCTTCCCCCACTGCAGGAACACTTGGTGGAGTACACCGGAAAACCAGTGAAACCCTTCTCTTATGCGAAGCGGCCGGATATGATCTGATGATCATTGAAACCGTTGGAGTCGGTCAGAGTGAAGTGATGGTGAGGCAAATGGTGGATTTCTTCCTCCTGCTCGTCATCACTGGAGCGGGGGACGAGCTTCAAGGAATGAAAAAGGGGATCATGGAGCTTGCCGATGCATTACTTGTCAACAAAGCGGATGGAGAAAATAAACCTCTCGCTGAGAAAACAAAAAGAGAGCTGAACCAAATCCTCCACTTCTTGACTCCCGCAACTAAAGGTTGGAGCTCAAAGGCTTATACCTGTTCTGCCTTGAAAAATGAGGGATTAAAAGAGATGTGGAATGTGATCCGACAGTTTGAGAAGCAATCAAAAGAACAGGGAGTCTTTGAAGAAAGGCGACTTCTCCAAAAGCAGGAATGGTTTCATACGATGTTGAAAGAAAGAATCCTGTCAGATTTCTTTTACCATAAGGATATAAAGTCTGCACTTCCACACATGGAAGGGCGTGTGAAGGAAGGGGACTATACCACTTCTCAGGCAGTAGAAGAATTGCTTAAGCGATATAAGGGCGCAATTCATTGACGGGTTTAGTTATTTTTAATTGAAACATAGGGTTTGAAATTGTTATGATAGGAGTACATCAAAATTCCTGTTTTTAGGGAGAATGATTAAGTCAGCGATTAAAAGGAGAGTTCAAGCATGGATATAGATTTCAATTTATTAATGAATGATGTTGTTCGCCAGGCTCGTCAAGAAATCGAACAAGCCGGTTATACTCAGTTAACAACAGAAGAAGAAGTAGATCAAGCTTTCACTAAAGAAGGCACCACACTCGTTATGATTAACTCCGTTTGTGGTTGCGCCGGAGGAATCGCACGTCCAGCAGCAGCTCATTCCATTCATTATGATAAACGACCAGATCAATTAGTAACCGTATTCGCCGGCCAGGATAAAGAAGCCACTGCAAAAGCGCGCAGCTACTTTACCGGTTATCCGCCATCTTCACCGTCATTTGCTCTATTAAAAGACGGAAAGCTATTGACGATGGTAGAAAGACATGAAATTGAAGGTCACGACCCGATGTCGGTTGTGAACAAAATTCAATCGTACTTCGATCAGTATTGTGAAGAAGTGTAAGTAAGATGAAAATAGCCCGTCTGGTTTCTCACAGGTAGAGTGAGAAGCTTGACGGGTTTTTTATGTTGGTTGTGGAAGTTGGAACTGGCGAATTCCTTTTTTTACCAAGATACGCAATTCCCTCTCAAAATGACGCAATTAAGGATTATGAAGGGGGATTTGGTTCTTAAATTGCCGAGAAGCTTTATCCATCTCTAAGATCTCGATTAAAATGATCCTTCTTACCGAATCCATACTCAATTCCTCTCAATTATCAGTGAAACTTACCTCAATTGTGACAGCCAGAAGTTACGACGACGCTCAAATCCACTATTAATGCATATAATTTGAATAATATTCATCCTTCTCTATTTACTCTGCCTTATAAAAACCTAAAAAAAAACACTATAATTTTCAGAAAATATAAACATTTATCTATAATTATAGAAACTATTGCATAAATATTTATCTTTGCTACAATACGAATATAGTAATTAATATACATTATATATTATATTTATACATTTCAATCGAGGAGGAATTACAATGAAAAAGATAGTATCTCTTATTTTAGTATTAATCATTTCTACTACTCTTGCTGCGTGTGGTGGAGGAGAAGAGAATGCAGAAACCGCTTCAGGTGAAGCAAAAAAACTGATTATGGGTACGTCGGCTGACTATAAACCATTTGAATACGTGGATACGGCAAACAGTGATGAATTTATCGGGTACGACATCGATTTGGCTCATATGCTGGCAGATGAACTTGGTTATGAAATTGAGATCAAAGATATGGAGTTCAGCGGATTAATTTCAGCTCTTAAAACCGGCCAGGTGGACTTTGTGCTTTCAGCTATGACCCCTACCCCGGAACGACAAAAGAACGTTGACTTCAGTGATGTCTATTACACAGCAAAAGATATGATCATCTCAACAAAAGAGAGCGGAATTCAAAGTGAAAAGGATCTTGATGGGAAATCGGTGGGTGTTCAGTTAGGTTCCATCCAGCAGGATGCTGCAGAAGAGCTTTCCACATCGATCCCATTAAAAGTGGAGACCCGTGACCGTATTCCTGAGCTGATACAGGATCTGCAGAATGGACGCTTTGATGCCATTATCATAGAAAATACAGTAGCAAATGGTTATTTGGATAAAAATAAAGAGCTTCAAGGAAATACAATGGACGTGAACGAAGAAGAGGCCGGTTCTGCCGTAGCACTTCCAAAGGACAGTGAGCTTACAGGCAAATTCAACGATGCATTGAAAAAGCTCGAAGAAAATGGAGAATTGGATAAACTGGCTGAAAAGTGGTTTGATGGAGAACAGTAGATTGATAGAATGGCTAACCCATCATCGGTTAGCCATTCCTATTTAACAGCAAGATTGGAGGAGAATACAATGCCACTTGATTTTCAACAACTGATCCCTTCGATTCCTTTTATTTTGGAAGGATTGAAGGTCACTCTTAAAATTGTAGGGTTAGCAGGAATACTTGGATTTGCCTTCGGTATTCTGCTTGCTCTTTGTAAAATAAGTTCCATCAAACCTTTAACATTCCTTGCAGATATTTATACATCGGTTTTTCGGGGGACTCCTTTAGTTCTGCAATTAATGATCATCTTTTATGGTTCGCCTCAGCTTTTTGGAACTCAGATCGAACCGTACACAGCAGCCATCCTTTCTTTTTCACTTAATTCAGCTGCCTATATATCCGAGATCATCCGTGCAGGAATCAATGCAGTGGATAAAGGTCAAAAGGAAGCGGCCATGGCTCTTGGTGTTCCGTATCGTTTGATGATGAAAGACGTGATTCTGCCTCAGGCGATTAAAAACATTTTGCCTGCCTTAATGAATGAATTTATCACCCTTACGAAGGAATCGGCCATCGTTACCGTAATCGGAGCAGCCGATGTAATGAGACGTTCGTATATGGTAGGTAGTGATTTGTATTCCTTTTTCGAACCACTCCTATTTGCAGGACTGATCTATTATGTGCTTGTCATGATACTAACTTTGTTAGGGAAAGCGCTGGAAGGGAGACTACGTGGGAATGATTAAAGCAGAAAAAATCACCAAATCGTTTGGAAAGCTTCAAGTTTTGAAAGGTATAGATTTTTCCGTGGAAAAAGGGGAGGTTATCGCATTGATCGGCCCTTCCGGTTCAGGGAAATCCACTCTGCTCCGCTGCCTGAATTATTTAGAGGAACCGACTTCAGGATCGATATACTTTGAAGAAGCTGTTGTGAAAGGCAAGAATATAAGCAAAGTGAGACAAGATATAGGCATGGTATTTCAACACTTTCACCTCTTTCCTCATATGACAGCGTTGGAAAACGTGATCTACGCTCCAGTGAAAGTGAAGGGGCTAAACAGAACAGAAACAAAAAAATTAGGGACGGACCTTCTAAAAAAGGTCGGTTTGGAAGAAAAGAGTGATGAATACCCAAACCGTTTATCAGGAGGCCAAAAGCAGCGTGTAGCGATTGCGAGGGCACTTGCCATGGAACCGAAAGTGATGCTTTTTGACGAACCGACATCTGCACTGGATCCGGAAATGGTCAAAGAGGTACTGGAAGTCATGAAGTCACTTGCTCATTCAGGGATGACGATGATCATTGTAACCCATGAAATGGGCTTTGCCAGAGAAGTGGCAGACAGAGTCTTATTCATGGATGATGGTAAGATCGTCGAAGAAGGAGAGCCGCTTCCGTTTTTCTCGAACCCGCAAAGCGACAGGGGAAAAGAATTCTTAGAAAAAATACTTTAAACGATGGAAGGATTAGCGAACAGTTTCGTTAATCCTCCTTTTTATGTTCAAGGGGAATTATGGTATTCTATAGTAGCTAAAAAAAGAAAGAGTTAGGAGAAAAATCAATGTTTCGAATCGGGTATCGAACACTTAAGACTGGAATCGGCACAGCGGTTGCGATCAGCATTGCACAGTGGTTTCAGTTGGATAACTTTGTATCAGCCGGGATTTTGACGATACTGTGCATTCAGAACACGAAGAAGAAATCGGTTAACGCTTCATGGAGCCGGTTCCTGGCCTGTGTGATTGCCATGGTGATTTCGGCTGCTTTCTTTGAGTTCATTGCTTATCATCCTGCCGTAATCGGCTTGTTATTACTTGTGTTCATTCCGATAACGGTAGCGCTGAATATCAAAGAAGGAATCGTCACCAGTTCCGTTATCATTTTACATATTTATTCGGCAGGTAAGGTAACCATGGGGCTTTTCGAGAATGAATTAGGCATCATTGTCATCGGGATCGGGATCGCTCTTGTTATGAATTTGTATATGCCGAGCGTTGATAAAAAGATGATCGAATATCAAGAAAGGATCGAAGCCAATTTCTATAAAATCTTTTGTGAGATGATCAACTACCTCCGAACAAATGATAGCCAATGGGATGGAAGAGAAATCACTGAAACAGAACAATTACTTAAAGAAGCGAAGACTATAGCATTTAAAGATGTTGAAAATCACTTTTTACGGCATGAGAACTTATATTATTTGTATTTTAAAATGAGGGAAAAACAGTTCGAAATCCTACAACGTATCTTACCGATTGCGACATCGATCTCATTGACGGTAGAGCAAGGACATCGGATTGCAGAATTTCTGGATGAGCTTAGTGATCACATACATCCGGGAAACACGGCCCTGTTTTATTTGAAAAAATTGTACGATATGAAAGTGGAGTTTGAACAGATGGATTTACCGAAGACGAGGGAAGAATTCGAAACCCGCGCCGCTCTCTATCAATTTGTTCAAGAGATGGAGCAGTATCTTCTTCTGAAAAGCTCATTTAAAGGAATAAAGAAGGATGAAAAAGAACAAAAGGAAGTAAACTACACCTAAAACACGAAAAAAGGTGATAGGATGCGTATACTTCTTGCCATTATCTTGTTCGCTTCTCCCATATGGCCCCTTGGAAGGAATCCACTTCCCGGGGATCCATTTATTATCGTGAACAAGGAAAGTAATCAATTAGCCTTCATAGACGACGGGAAGGTTCAGCACACATTCCCGGTAGCAACAGGGAAAACGACGACCCTCACCCCGGAAGGACTATTTAATGTAACAGTCAAAGCTAAGAACCCTTATTACCGTAAGAAAAACATACCCGGTGGAGACCCACGGAATCCATTGGGGTCGAGGTGGATCGGATTTGACGCCGAGGGGACAGACGGAAGGATCTATGGAATCCACGGAACGAATCAACCTTCAAGCATAGGAAAATATATCTCAAATGGATGTATCCGAATGCACAATAAACATGTCGAATATCTGTTTGATCAGGTGCCAGTCGGAACAAAGGTTCTAGTAGCCAAAACGAACAAAAGCTTCTATCAGCTTGGAAAAGATCACGGTGCGATAAAATAAAAAGGATCTGCTAATCGACCCGGTCGAAAAGCAGATCCTTTGTTTTCTATTATAATAAGAAAGTCAGTCCCGCCATGATTGTCGACGCAATCATCGCAAACAACATGACAAATACAATTATTTTTTGTAATTTTTTATTGCCCATTGTATCTCTCCATTCTTCATCTCACCTTAAAGAGGCGATTTTCAACTCTATTTTATCGTGAATAGTGAGAGAAGACAACCATTGGAATAAAAGAAAACGCTTTAATTATTCGCCGGATTAGGAGGGAATTCGACAACATTTATCGAATACTATACGGGTGGAGCATGTAAACAACAGGGGGATGATAGGGATGAAAAAGGTAGACCACATCGGAATAGCAGTATCATCAATAGACGATGTTCTTCCATTTTACGAAGATACTCTTGGTCTTTCACTCGTCAAGGTCGAAGAAGTGGGAAATCAAGGTGTGAAAGTAGCGTTCATTGATGGTGGAAATATCAAGCTTGAATTACTTGAACCACTACATAAAGAAAGTCCGATTGCCAAGTTCATTGAGAAAAAGGGAGAAGGTATTCACCATATTGCCTTTGGTGTCGAGGGAATTGAAGAACGGATCAAGGAACTGCAAGCCAAGGGAGTCCGGATGATCAACGAAACACCAAAAACGGGAGCCGGCGGAGCTGCAGTTGCCTTCATGCATCCAAAGTCAGCGTACGGTGTACTATATGAACTATGTGATAAATCAAACATCAAAGGGGAGTAACATAATGGATATCTATGAAAAGATTAATGAATTATATGATCGCAGAAGAGAAGTAGAATTAGGCGGCGGGGATAAAAAAATAGATAAGCAGCACGAAAAAGGAAAACTGACTGCGAGAGAACGAATCGATATTTTAGTGGATCCGGGCAGCTTTGTAGAGCTGAATCCATTCATTGAGCATCGCTGTTCAGACTTTGGGCTGGACGGGGTTCAGGGCCCTGGGGATGGAGTCGTTACAGGTTATGGGAAAGTTAATGGAAAACCCATTTACTTATTTTCTCAGGATTTCACGGTATTTGGCGGAGCATTGGGGGAAATGCATGCGAAGAAGATTTCACATGTCATGGATCTGGCTGTCAAAAATGGTGCTCCATTCATTGGATTAAATGATTCAGGTGGTGCAAGAATTCAAGAAGGTGTCGTTTCTTTAGATGGATACGGACACATCTTCTATCGAAACTCCATTTATTCCGGAGTGATTCCACAAATCTCCGTGATCATGGGACCATGCGCAGGAGGAGCGGTTTATTCCCCTGCTATCACGGATTTTGTGTTTATGGTGGATGATACAAGTCAAATGTTCATCACAGGACCCAAAGTAATTGAAACAGTTACCGGTGAGAAAATCAGTTCGGAAGATTTAGGCGGTGCGAAGGTCCACAACTCCATCAGCGGGAATGCTCATTTCAGAGGGAAAACGGAAGAAGAGGTCCTTCTTGAGGTTCGAAGACTATTAGCGTATTTACCACAAAATAATGAAGAGAAGCCTCCTCGTTTGGAAGTGGATGAAGAAGATGATTATCGTGGGAATTTAACGGACCTGATTCCATTCGATGCTATCCGTCCTTACGATGTCCGCACGGTCATCAATGAAATTGTGGATGAAGACAGCTTTATGGAGGTTCAGAAGGAATTTGCAAGAAATATCGTCGTAGGACTGGCCCGTATCAAAGGGGAAGTCGTTGGCCTTGTCTGTAATCAGCCGAAGTTCATGGCAGGAGGGCTCGACATTGATTCCTCTGATAAAGCAGCCCGTTTTATTCGTTTCTGTGATTCCTTCAATATCCCATTGATCACTTTTGAAGATGTAACTGGTTTCTTTCCTGGAATCAAGCAGGAACATGGCGGGATCATCCGACACGGTGCAAAAATCCTCTATGCCTATTCAGAAGCTACCGTTCCAAAAATGACGGTGATTTTACGAAAAGCCTATGGAGGTGCTTATGTTGCACTAAACAGTAAGTCCATCGGGGCTGATTTAGTTTTTGCATGGCCAAATGCGGAAATCGCAGTGATGGGTCCTCAAGGGGCAGCGAATATTATTTTTGCCCGGGAGATTGCAAACAGTGAGAATCCGGATGAACTTCGTGAACAAAAGATCGAGGAATATCGTGAGAAATTTGCGAACCCATATGTCGCCGCGTCCCGTGGAATGGTGGATGACGTCATAGATCCCCGTGAAACCCGGATCAAATTGATTCAAGGATTGGAGATGATGAGAAATAAACGGGAAGAGAGACCAAAGAAAAAGCACGGAAATATTCCATTGTAGAAGCGATACCATTTGTTGAACCGGCCTATTCACGCTATACTATAGAAGTGAATACATAATTGTGGAGGTCGACTAAATGATTAATCATGAACGTTTATTGAATGAATTCCTGGAATTGGTACAAATCGATTCTGAAACGAAGGAAGAAGCGGAAATCGCGAAAGTATTAACACAAAAATTCTCTGACCTTGGAGTAGAGGTATTTGAAGATGACACGATGGGTGAAACGGGACATGGTGCAGGAAACCTGATCTGTACGCTGAAAGGGAACAAAGAAGGCGTGGATACCATCTACTTCACTTCTCATATGGATACAGTTGTTCCTGCAAAAGGGGTTAAGCCAACGCTTAAAGATGATGGCTATATTTACTCTGACGGCACGACCATTCTCGGAGCCGATGATAAAGCGGGACTCGCAACGATGCTTGAATCTGTTCGAGTACTTAAAGAGAACAATATCTCTCACGGTGATATTCAGTTCATCATTACGGTAGGGGAAGAATCAGGACTGGTCGGAGCGAAAGCACTGGATTCTTCACTAGTAAAAGCGAAATACGGTTTCGCCCTTGATAGTGACGGAAAAGTCGGGAATATCATCGTGGCTGCTCCTACACAAGCGAAAGTGAGAGCGACGATATATGGGAAAACAGCACATGCCGGTGTAGCACCTGAAAAAGGCGTCTCTGCCATAACGATTGCGGCTAAAGCGATTTCAAAAATGCCACTCGGACGCATCGACGACGAAACGACTGCAAACATCGGACGCTTCGAAGGTGGAAAAGCAACGAACATCGTATGTGAACAAGCGGATATACTTGCAGAAGCGCGTTCACTCGTCCCTGAAAAAATGGAAGCTCAAGTAGAGAAGATGAAAGCTGCATTCGAATCCGTAGCAGAAGAAATGGGCGGAAAAGCAGAAGTTGAAGTACAGGTGATGTATCCAGGCTTCAAGTTCAAAGACGGTGACGAAGTAGTCGAAGTGGCAAAACGCGCCGCGAAGAAAATCGGTCGTCCAAGCGAGCTTCTTACAAGCGGAGGCGGAAGTGACGCCAACGTCATCGCAGGTTTCGGAGTGCCGACAGTCAACTTGGCAGTAGGATATGAAGAAATTCATACGAAGAGCGAAAGAATGCCTGTTGAAGAACTGAACAAGCTCTCTGAAATGGTTGTAGCGATCATTCAAGAGGTAGCAGGGGAATAGAAAAGCGGAAGGGGCTCGCCCTGGGACGACAAGCATAAGACGAGAAACCCGGAAAGGCGCTTTTTGCCTTTTGGGGTTACTTGGCTTATGACCTCGAGTCCCAAGCTCCTGTAGCTGGACAAATAGAAAAGCGGAAGGGGCTCGCCTTATGGCCTCCGCAGCTTGATATATCAAATGTCCATGTTCAAAGGTTTCCCTTTGAACATGGACATTTTCTTCTTTTACCTAACCTTTCTGAAATATGGTACATTAGAAGTATACATATTAGAAGTTTAAGAGGGGACGTTATACAATGCCGAAAGTAGTTGTTTTTCATGCTGGAAAAGAAGAATATGCTCTACCGATTGAGAACGTAGTTTCGATTGAAAAAGTGGAAGAAGTGAGAGCCATCCCTCATCTGCCTTCATTTGTCCTTGGACTTGTTAAGGTCAGGGGAGAGCTGATCCCTGTCCTTGATTTAGCAAATATCCTTTATGACACGAATGCAGGTGCAGAAACAGGTATGTTTCTTCTCGTCGTTCATACAGAAACAATGCAGATCGGTTTGGTCGTCAAGGAAGCGAAGGAAATTCTTGAAGTACCGGATGACTCATTTACAAACGTAGGTTTACTTGCGTATTCAAAAACAAACTTTTTCTCAGGAATCATCAATCTTGAAGATTCGCTCATCACCCAGATTGACCCCGATGTTTTAGTAGAGGGTTTAGAAGGTATTAGAGAGATAAAGGATTACGTAAACAAGCAAAAAACCCATCAAAATTAGACAAAGAAAGCCGCGATTTAAATGAACTCACATTATCCAAAAAACGGACGAGTGATCCTTCATGTTGATATGAATAGCTTTTATGCCTCTGTCGAAATGGCTTTTGACCCGACATTGAGGGGCAAACCATTAGCTATTGCCGGGAATCCCCAAGAGAGACGAGGCATTATCGTGACATGCAGCTACGAAGCGAGAAGCTTCGGAGTGAAAACGACAATGCCTCTTTGGGAAGCCAAAAAATTGTGCCCTCAGCTCATAATCATGACGCCTAACTTTGACCGTTACCGTGCAGCCTCCAAAGGAATATTTGATATCCTCAGACAATATTCAGAATTAGTGGAGCCTGTCTCGATTGATGAGGGATATCTGGATATCACGGACTCCTTTGAAAAAGGCACCCCTTTACAAATTGCGTCAGATATTCAATCCCAAATTAAAAGTCAACTCGACCTTCCCTGCAGCATCGGGGTGGCCCCTAACAAATTCCTGGCCAAAACCGCTTCAGACATGAAAAAGCCCATGGGAATCACCGTGCTAAGAAAGCGTGATATCCCTGAAAAGCTTTGGCCCCTTCCCGTCATCGAAATGCACGGCATTGGACAGAAGACAGCAGAAAAGCTCAATTCGTTCGGTATCCATATCTGCCATGATCTCGCACATGCCAATGATATACAGCTGAAATCACTGCTTGGAATCAATGGTCTCCGCCTCAAAGAACGCGCCAACGGGATCGATAGGCGAAGCGTGGACCCTGATTCGATCTATGATTATAAAAGCGTTGGGAACTCCACTACTTTACCAAAGGATACAACGAACCAGCACGAGCTATTAATGGTTGTAGAGAGACTATGTGCAAAAGTGTCATCACGCCTGCAGCAGAAAGACGTTCTGGGGATGACGATCCAGCTCATGATCAGGGATAAATTCAGAAAAACCATTACGAGAAGCAAGAAGTTGGAAAATCCGATATATAAAAAAGAAGATTTATTTCATTATGCTAAAGACTTATTTTTGAAGCACTGGGATGGAGATCCCGTAAGACTTTTGGGGGTCACCGCCCAGGATATTGTGGAAAAAAGTGAAGCAACCGAACAACTGGACCTGTTCTCTTATAAAAGAGTTGCAGAAAAGGAACCCCTGTACAATGTGTTATCACAGCTTCAGGATAAGTTCGGGAAAGATTCCATCTCCCAAGGAATAAAAGGGAAGAACAAGAAGAAGACCTTTGACTCAAAACAGGACACAAGCTTCAACAAAGACTTTCTGAGGGAATGACCCAGGAAGAATGAGGACACCTTAAGGTAGATAGCCCACACATCAAACGGATTATTTGCATCACCGCACTATTCTTGTTAGATTGAAATAGAGTGTGAGACTAGGTTTTGAAAAGTAATCAACTGGAGTTTTCCTACATAATGTTGGTTGATTTTAAAAAAAAAAAAAACCAGTATTCTATAAATGAAAGGATGTTAATGGCATGTCTCAAGAAATTGGTGTTATCGGTTTAGCCGTAATGGGTAAAAACTTAGCTTGGAATATTGAGAGCAGAGGGTATTCTGTTTCTGTATATAATCGTTCCCGTGAAAAAACGGATGAAATGATAAGCGAATCTGAAGGAAAGAATGTCGTTCCTACATATACGATTGAAGAATTCGTTAATTCTCTAGAAAAGCCTAGAAAGATCCTCTTGATGGTAAAAGCAGGAAATCCAACTGATGCAACCATCGAACAATTAAAGCCGTTCCTGGAAAAAGGGGACATTCTGATCGACGGAGGAAATACGTTCTTCAAAGATACGCGCCGCCGCAATCACGAATTAAGCGAATTAGGGATTCACTTCATCGGAACCGGTGTCTCCGGTGGAGAAGAAGGTGCTCTTACCGGTCCTTCCATCATGCCTGGTGGACAGAAGGAAGCGTACGACCTTGTCGCTCCTATCTTAAAAGACATTGCAGCGAAAGTCGATGGAGACCCTTGTACGACGTATATCGGTCCTGATGGCGCGGGTCACTATGTGAAAATGGTGCACAACGGCATCGAGTACGGGGATATGCAGCTGATTGCAGAATCGTACTTCCTGATGAAAAATGTCCTGGGCTTAAGTGCCGAGGAACTGCATGAAGTGTTTGCCGAATGGAATAAAGGCGAGCTTGATAGCTATCTCATCGAAATCACAGCAGATATCTTCACGAAGAAGGACGAGGAAACAGGAAAACCCATGGTCGATGTCATCCTGGACAAAGCAGGACAAAAGGGTACTGGAAAATGGACAAGCCAGAGTGCGTTAGATTTAGGTGTTTCCTTACCGATCATCACAGAATCTGTCTTTGCCCGTTTCATCTCAGCCATTAAAGATGAACGTGTGAAAGCAAGCAAAATGCTAAAAGGGCCTGACACAAAACCATTCCAAGGCGATAAAAAAGCGTTGGTTGAGTCAATCCGTAAAGCTCTTTACATGAGCAAGATTTGTTCTTATGCTCAAGGCTTCGCTCAAATGCGCTCTGCATCTGATGAGTATAAATGGGATCTTCAATACGGGGATATCGCGATGATCTTCCGCGGAGGATGCATCATCCGCGCTCAATTCCTGCAAAAGATCAAAGAAGCTTACGACCGTGAATCAAAACTTTCAAACCTTCTATTAGATCCTTATTTCAAAGAGATCGTAGAAAGTTACCAATACGCACTTCGCGAAGTCATCAGCGTAGCCGTTCAAAACGGTGTACCGGTACCCGGCTTCTCTGCGGCCCTGTCATACTACGATAGCTACCGTACAGAAACCCTGCCAGCAAACCTGATCCAGGCTCAGCGTGATTACTTCGGTGCCCATACGTATGAGCGCGTAGACAAAGAAGGAACATTCCATACTGAGTGGATGAAATAATCGAATGAGTATAGCCCCTTTCCTTTTAGGAGAGGGGTTTTTATAATGAAAAAATCAACAGGGTATATTAAAAGATATTAAATTATCAGAATTTTGTCGTAAGCGAGAGATAGGATGTGTTACCATAATATTGCATAAACAATAGGTAAGGAGAACAAAGGAATGAATTTCAGGTTAGTCAAGGAGTGATTTCCAGTGCCCGCCATTGAAATAAGAAGACCACGCACAGAAGACCGAGAAGAACTGAATCAATTTTTTTCTAAAGTCATTAAACATACCTTTTACAAAGAAGGTTTAGAAGAGCTGCTTAATGACATCGAAAATGAAATAGAGTACAAGAATCAGTACTTAAAAAGTGACTTGGACACCAATGGGGTGAACCGATACTTTCTAATCGCTTTAGACAAGAAAAATGCTCTCATCATCGGAACGGTTGAATACGGTCCAGCCAGTGAACTGATCACCACCTGCACAGATGGAGCGATAAAAGAGATGTATGAGGTCGGAACGGTGTTTGTGCATCCCGATTATCAAGGACGTGGTGTAGGTACATTACTATTAAACGTCATGTTCCTTACTCTCCTAAACAAGGGGATCGAGGAATTCTGTTTGGACAGCGGGTACGCCAATGCCCAAAAGATATGGAAGCGGAAATTTGGTGAACCCCATTATTGGCTGAAGGATTATTGGAGTGATGGGGCTGATCATATGATCTGGAAGAAATCATTGAAAGATATGCCCATCATCTTTTAAGAGTGAGTTTACTTAATATAAGATCATTACTATGGAGAACCATTGGGGGATAAGATGAAACCACTAGCAAACAATATTCAGAAGCATATGGAAGAGTATCGTGTAACGGGATTAAGCACGGCAACCATTGATGGTAGCAGTATCAGAAGTACAGAATGTTTCGGATTACTCGAAGCAGGAACGGATAAACGGGTGGACAGTGATTCGGTATTCAGTGCTTGTTCAATCAGTAAATTTCTAACCTCCGTATTGGTGCTGACATTGACAGAACAAGGCATTCTGGATATTGATGAGGATGTGAATAATAAGCTTTCATCATGGAAGGTCCCACTACATGGATATTATGGAAGAGTTACCTTAAGACATTTACTTAGTCACCAATCCGGGATAGTCGATCCTGAAGGAAGCTTCAATGAACTTAATTCGAAGTTTGGTACGCCGACGATGGTTGATCTGTTACAAGGTAAAACCGCTTATTGTAAGGTCCCAATTGAATTGAAATATGAGCCAGGAAGCGACTTTCACTATTCCGATGCAGGCTTTTGTATCATACAACTGTTGATAGAAGATGTTACTGGGAACCCTTTTTCGGAAGTCATGAGCGAACATCTTTTTCAGCCATTACATATGGTAAATAGCACATTTGATCCTCCTTCTCAAAATGTCTCATGTGGTCATACGAATGAAGGAAAAGTTGTGAATGACAAACATCCGATTTATCCGTATCCTGCTGCTTCGGGACTGTGGACAACCCCAACAGATTTAGCACTTGTAGTGGTTGAACTCATGCATGCATTAAAAGGGAAAAGCAAACTCAAACTTTCGGCAAGTAAAGCAGCTGAAATGATCCATCCACAAGGTGATAAGGCATGGACTGGACTGGGGGTTTTCCTGGATCAAAACGACAAGGGGATCGAAATATCATCGCTTGGGTGGGGCGTCGGTTTTCAATGTATGATGGTGGCCTATCCTCAACTGGAAAGGGGTTTGGTCATCATGACCAATACAGATTTAGGTGTTCATCAATTAAAAGGGATCATTGGTGACGTGTATAAGTCTTTTTTTAAATGATTGATTGACACAAAAGGGGGAATCAAATTGAAGTTTGTCTTAAGAGAAGCGACCTTAGACGATTACGAAAAAATAAAACCAATCCATAAAGAGGTTCACGATCTCCACGTTTCAGGAAGGCCCGATCGATACAAACCGACTGTACATACGTTGGACATGGATTACTATAAGGGGTTGATTATGAACGATGATGCGGGAGTGTTTGTGATCGATCTTTGCGATGAAATCATTGCCTTTACATTTTTAAGGAAGAACGAGACCCCTGACCGAGAAACTTTAGTGAAAAAAGAATATGTCTTTATAGAAGACTTCGGAGTAACAGAAAAATATAAACAAAAAGGATTAGGAAAACAACTGTTTACTAAAGCAGTAGAATTTACAAAGGGAACAGGAGCCGAAAGCCTGGAGCTCGGTGTCTGGGAATTTAATGATACGGCTATTGAGTTTTATGAAGCAATGGGAATGAGGACCCAGGCGAGGAAAATGGAAATCAGGGTACATGACTAACCCGCGTGTGTAAGCGCATTTCTTATCAAATCAAAAAAACGACTCCCTAGTAAACTAGAGAGTCGTTTTCGGATATCACCCAATCAATTCATCAAACAACAACACACGAGCAGGTGATGCATCGGTGTTTTCAATTTTTAGTGGAGCGGCAACCATGAAGTATTGGCCGGCTTCAATGTCTTTCAGTTGAAGTCCCTCCATGATGATGACTCCGCTTCCCATTAAACTGCGGTGAGTAGGGTGTCCTTCCTGGGCTCTTTCGATACCAAGTGCATCGATTCCAACCCCTGAGATTTTTTTGTCTGCAAGATATGCTGCTGCATCTTCTGCTACATAGATGAAATCAAAATTGAATTCGGTATCCCATGAATTTTTCGTTTTCAAGAGGATGAAATCATTCTCTTCTATTTCTAATCCTTCGATATCTTTCAGGCTGATTTTCTCATCTGCTTTTGTTAGATCGAATACTTTAACAGGACGAACGAGCTGCTCGATATCGATGGTTTCGATTGTTTCACCGTCGTTGATCATATGAAGGGGAGCATCTACATGTGTTCCTGTATGAACATCCATTGAGATGCGGGACTCTGTTACATGACCATTCGTTTTCGTATCAATCGTCGGCTGTTTTTCAGGTTTATTTTTATAAACGGGCATCCCGTTAAAGATCGGGGCTGTTACATCATAAATTTTCATTGTTTCCACACCTTCCTTAGCATTGGTCTACGTCTAGATTCGCAATTGGCCACCAGTAGAAGCTATCTTTAGCCAGCAGGTTGTCGGCTGCTTTCGGACCCATTGATCCTGCTTCGTAGTTCGGGAATTCTCCGTCACGTGTATGTTCCCATACTTCAGAAATCTTATCGACGAACGCCCAGGATAGCTTCACTTCATCCCAATGGGTGAAGTTGGTTGCATCCCCGCGCAGACAATCGAATAGAAGCTTTTCGTATGCTTCCGGAGTGTTCATCCCGTCTACACTCGTATTGGCAAAGTTTAGTTTCACTGGAGTCGTTTCAATGTTTTGTCCGGATTTTTTCACGTTTAAGTGCAGAGTGATTCCTTCTTCAGGCTGAATGTGAATCACCAATAAATTCGGTGCCAGTGGCTTATCCGGATTGTAATACAGGTTCATTGGAATATCTTTGAATTGTATGACGATTTTCGTTGACTTCGTTTCCATTCTCTTTCCTGTGCGGATATAGAACGGAACGCCAGCCCAACGGAAGTTATCGATCATCAGTTTTCCTGCAACATAAGTCTCGGTATTGGATTGATCATCAACGTTGTCTGCTTCGCGATAACCTGGCAAATCCTGATTACCTGATGTTCCAGGACCATATTGACCTCGAACGAAATAATCTTTCACTTCTTCATGTTCAAACGGACGCAGGGATCGTAATACACGGACCTTTTCGCTGCGGATTTCGTCTGTCGTCAATTTGATTGGGGGCTCCATGGCAAGTAAAGCAACCATTTGAAGCAGATGGTTTTGAACCATATCGCGGAGAGCTCCACTTTTTTCGTAATAGCGTCCACGATCTTCAACACCGAGCTCTTCAGAGGAAGTGACCTGGATGTTAGAGATGTAACGATTATTCCATAAGGGTTCAAACATCGCATTGGCGAAACGGATGACTTCAATGTTTTGAACCATTTCTTTCCCAAGATAGTGGTCGATACGGTAAATTTGATCCTCAGAGAACGATTCGCGGATCTGGCTATTCAATTTTTCGGCTGAAGGCAGGTCGTGACCGAATGGTTTTTCGATGACCAGTCTTTGGAAACCGTTAGTATCGGTTACACCTTGATTCTTCAGCTGCTCCGTAATCGTTCCGAAGAATTCAGGAGCCATCGCCAGATAAAAAATGCGATTTCCTTCTAGTTCATATGTTTCATCCAGTTCATCAGAAAGATTCTTCAATGCTTTATACGAGTCACTGTTTGAAACATCATTCGGCTGATAGTAAAAATGAGAGACGAACTCATCTATGTTTTCGTTGCTGCCTAATGCTTTATGTACCGATGTTTTGACGTGTTCCTGGAACTCTTCATTCGACCATTCACGGCGTGCCACTCCTACAACGGCAAAACGCTTCGAAATTTTCCCTTTTCGGAACAAGTGATATAGAGATGGATAAAGCTTTCTTTTTGCTAAATCACCAGTGGCTCCAAAAATCGTAATGAGAGATGATGGTGCAGTTGAATTATTCAATGTCATGACCTCACTTTATCTTGTTGCTAGCTTGTTTAATGTATGTCTTCTTATTTAATATCCTATACAATTACTTAATTTTAAAGACTTATGGTTCAATTAGCAAATTATATGCTGATGACTTTTTTTATTATGCTCTTTTCGCAAAGATTGTTGTTTTTTAACAAAAAGTCTGCTTTCGCTCTGTCAATCAGTATGTGCTGGATGGTGAGGGGAACCGCTTCGCTTTCCGCGGACGTTCGGCCGAGCCTCCTCAGCTTCGCTTCCGGGGTCTCGGCACGCCCGTACTTCCGCAGGAGTCTACGCAGTTCCCCTCACCATCTATAAGAGATTTTCGTGACAGAGCTAAGAGGCAATAAAAGAAAATCTAATAGAAAACAAAGTTCGACTTTCTTAAACAGAAAATGATCTCTACTCACCTTTAATGAGGTTGTTTGCTAAAATCCTTGTATTTATTCATTTCTTTTAAGGATACATGCTCAGAAAGTTGATTCTCGCTGCAGGATGATCGACTCCTGCGGGAATAGCTGGACAGGTGAGACCCCGGAGGCGCAGCCGAGGAGGCTCACCGCCAGCCCCGCGGAAAGCGAGCATCCTGTAGCGGAAATCAACTTCTACTTTCTTCTCTAAGGTAGCACTTTATGAAAAGAGCCATTTATTATAAAGACGAAAACGTTTTATTCAGAATCTCTACGTCATTATATTGTCTTTAATTTACGTTCTTATTACTCATTTGTGTTTCAGGGGGAGATAATGCGGTATGAACGATGGGAGAGATAGGTAAATAATCGTTGGATGTGCTAAAATAATGGCAGTATGGCTCATCATAGGAGTGAATAAGTTGGAATTATTATTTTTAGGAACCGGGGCAGGGGTACCCGCAAAGCTGCGGAATGTGACCAGTATTGCTTTGAAATTATTAGAAGAACGCGGTGCGGTTTGGCTTTTTGATTGTGGGGAAGCAACGCAGCATCAAATTTTACATACTAGCTTGAAACCGAGAAGAATAGAGAAGATTTTCATCACCCACTTACACGGGGATCATATTTACGGGCTGCCGGGATTATTAGGCAGCCGCTCCTTTCAAGGTGGAGAGTCCCGGCTTACGGTATATGGCCCTAAGGGAATCAAAGAGTATATCCACGTGTCTCTATCAGTCAGCCGGACGCATCTTCAATATCCCCTTGAAGTGATCGAGATCGAGGAAGGTGCCATCTTTGAAGATGAAGGATTTATTGTAGAGGCGAGGGAGCTGGATCATGCCCTGCCTACCTTCGGATACCGTGTGGTGGAAAAGGATAAGCCGGGTGTCCTCCAAGTCGATCAATTACAGGAAAGAGGTATTCAACCTGGACCCGTCTACAAGAAATTAAAATCAGGCGAAACCGTTCAGCTGGAAGACGGCTCTGAACTCAATGGAGAGGATTTTCTTGGACCTTCGATTCCTGGACGGGTTGTCACGGTCCTTGGAGATACCAGGGTTTGTTCGAGTGCTGTCGATTTAGGAAGGTCAGCAGATGTACTCATTCATGAAGCTACCTTCAATCGGGATCAGGAGGAAATGGCCCGTGAATATTTCCATTCGACGACAAAACAAGCCGGAGAGACAGCTTTAAAAGCAGGGGCAAAATTGCTGTTTTTGACCCATATTTCCTCCCGATATGCAAAAGAGTCATGGGAAGAGTTGGAGGAGGAAGCAAGGGAAGTGTTCCCTGATACGTATATAGCCAAGGATTTTATGGAGTATGTCATACCTTTAAAGAAGTAGAGGGGTGAAGCGATGAAGACGATCTATATCGTACGTCACGCGAAAGCGGAAGGGCAGCCGTTTCATGCGCATTTAACGGAAACAGGAAAAAATCAAGCGAACCAATTGGCTGCTTTTTTAAAAAAGCGATCCATTCAAGCGATATATTCCAGTCCTTTTGTGAGAGCCATTGAAACAATCGCTCCCTTTGCAAGACAGTCGGGACTAACCATAAAGGAAGATGAACGTTTAGGAGAAAGAATATTAAGTGATCAGGATCTTCCTGATTGGATGGCAAAATTAAAAGACAGTTTTGAGGATTTTTCCCTTGCGTTACCAGGCGGAGAGTCGAATGATCAGGCAACGGAGAGAGCAAGGTCTTTTATAGAAGACGTATTAGAAAATGAAGAAGATCATATTGTTTGTGTGAGTCATGGGAACTTAACGACGCTGCTTTTGAGATTATTTGATGAGAAATATGGATATGATGAGCTGTTCGCACTTTCGAATCCTGATGTTTATGTAGTAAAAGTCGGAGAAGACGAGGCATCTGTTCAACGAATCTGGGAGTAAGTTCATAGAGGAAAAGGGGAGTACGAATGAAGGAAATCACATTTGACTATATTTATAATCCAGGACATGAAATAGGAGAGAATGAGCTATATAAACATATTCATTTTCCAGAAATGTTAACAAGGTATGATAGTAACTTTCTTGAGTTCAAAAAACATCCAACCCTGGCTGAATTTAAAGAGGCTGCTCACTTTTTAAGAGAATTTCATCAATCAAAAGGGCAAAAGCATGTGAAATTTTATTTTCCCCAGGATACAAAACTAACAGAGGAATTGCTGGATCATTTTACACGTGAAGGGTATGAATCAGGATTTAATGAACTATACAGTATAGAACCTGGTCAATTTCCTTCTATAGGCGATCATTCTGATATTGAAGTGAAAGCGGTGACCGACGGGGAATTGGATGCGTACCTGTCTTTTCAATATAGGCAGGATTTAGAGTACGGTGAAGCCTTTGCAAATCAAAAGGTCGGCATGCATAAGAGAAATTTTCAAAATCCCCGTTTGATGCAGGTCCTCGCTTTCTATAAGGGGAGCCCGGCCGGATCCGTAGATGTGATCGTTGAAGATGAGACAGCAGAAATCGATGGACTCATGGTTCATGAATCGTTTCAAAAGAAGGGGATCGGGAGCAGGCTGCAACAGTTCGTCATGAAACAATTCCCAGAAAAAATCGTGATACTGGTGGCGGATGGGGAGGATACACCGAGATTGATGTATCAAAAACAAAACTACCGTTATTTAGGGTTCAGGTATGAAGTCCAAAAAGTGTATGAGTAAAAAAGAGAGTTGCATGCCTGTTGGCATGCAACTCTCTTAAAGTCTGTCAAAACATTTCTTACCAGGCGCGATCATACTGCTTAGGCGCTTCGATCTCTACACCCAGCTGTTTGGCCGCCGTTCTTGGCCAGTATGGGTCACGAAGTAATTCACGAGCAAGTAAGATGAGGTCGGCACGCTCGTTTTGCAGGATTTCTTCTGCTTGTATGCCTGTCGTAATCAGCCCGACTGCACCTGTATCGATCTTCGCTTCTCTTTTAATGGTTTCAGCAAGCTTCACCTGATATCCAGGGAACACAGGGATCCGCGCGGGTACTACGGCACCGGAGCTTACGTCGATTAAATCGACTCCTTGTTCCTGCATCCATTGGGCGAACACCACATAGTCTTCAACGTCCAATCCATCTTCGTTATAATCTTTGGCAGAAACACGAACAAGGAGAGGTCCATGCCATACTTGTTGAATTCCATCAATGACTTCACGAAGGAATCGGTAGCGGTTCTCAGGAGATCCGCCGTATTCGTCCGTACGTTTATTGGAAAGCGGGGACAGGAATTCGTTGATGAGATATCCATGCGCCCCGTGAATTTCAATCACATCAAAGTCCGCTTTCTTCGCTCTTTCGGCTCCTTTGATGAAGGCAGTGATCGTCTCTTTAATATCATTCGCCGTCATTTCAACCGGCGTTTTCATCTCATCGTTGAACGGGATTGCAGATGGAGCAAGAATGTCTCCTTCGAGAACGGCCTTTCTTCCTGCATGAGCAAGCTGAATACCTGTCTTCGCACCGTGTTCTTTGATTAATCCCACTAACTCTCTTAATCCTTCAATATGCTCGTCATCCCAAATCCCTAAATCTTGCGGCGAGATTCTTCCCTGGGGCGTGACAGCTGTAGCTTCCTGAATGATGAGCCCAACGCCACCCACTGCACGGCTTGTATAGTGGGTACGATGCCAGTTCTCGACTTTTCCATCTTCGTTATGAGAAGAATACATGCACATAGGTGCCATGACAATTCGGTTTTTCAGTTCTACATCTTTAAGCGTATATGATTGAAATAGCTTTGCGTTCATTTCTGATCACCTTCCATGACGTTATTTATTTCGGGTTGCTAAATAGTGTTTCACTAGAATTATAACAACACCTTTTTTGTTAGAAAAGAAATGTGCTTTACTTTCTTTTTTGCTTCAGTTCCTTATATGAATAAACCGTTCCACGCCATTCGATTCCGCCTCGTTTTAACGTTAAAAACGTGGCTCGTCCAATGGAATAGATAAATAATAGGGCTGTTACAGGTAATGCAAGAAAAAGAAGGGGAGACTCATTCGTCATCTGCTTTATGACTTTGAAATAAGTAATACTGATGAATAATATGATCAACAGACTCACGATTCGAATTGGTGGTGACACTGAAAAGATCGTGATGAAAGGGATTACCGTAGAGCAGAAAATTCCAAACATGGCAAACACAACGAGCAGCAAGGAATAATGCAGTCCTGCAAATGTATTTTTTTCTAATCCGTTAAAGGCTTCTTTCAAGGATCGATACCATTCCACTTCCAGAGACTGAAGGGCCGTGAGGAAAAATTGTTTTTTATGGTGTTTCTTTAACTGGACCCCCAGCTGCAGATCATCATCGGGCATATGCTTAATTGCTTCGTGAGTACCGATTTCCTCATAAGCCGGTCGGGTAATGAGGTTGAAGGCTCCAATGCCCATACCTGTCTTGGAGGAGGGGTCGTTCGCTTTCCACGGTCTTTTATAAAAAGAGAAACCGAATAAGAAAAAAGCCACAAAGCTTTTTAGCCAAAAGGATCTCGATCGAATATAAGGAGCCAGTGTAACGTGGTCCAGTTTCTGTGATTGAAGAAAGGACACTGCTCTGGATAAGAGGGTGGGGTCTTTAAAGATGACGTCTGCATCGGTGAAAAGGATCAGCTCTCCTTTTGCCATTTGATACCCTTTATATAACGCCTGATTTTTTCCCAGCCATCCCTGTTCCAGTGAGTCGATATGAAGGACGCTGATTCGTTTATCCAGTTCGGCCAAAGCCTCAAGCTTTCCAGGAGTTCCATCTGTTGAACGATCATTGACTAGGATCCATTCAATTTGGTGATAGTCCTGTTTCAGCTGCGACAGGATGCTGTTTGTTATCGTTTCTTCTTCGTTTCTTGCGGGTACGACGACAGACAGGAGCGGCCCTTGATTTGTATGTGAGAAGTCTTGAATGGAAGAGAGCCTTGATAAGCCCCTCCACACATCAATGGAAAGAACCAGCCAGACCGCAAGTACAGTGTAAAGTAGAATGAGTAGGAAAATCATTGTGCCGACCTTCTTTTTTGCTTTGATTGTATCAATGGAAATTGACATTTGCGAATGATGATGGGTTTTCACCTTATTTTTTCAAAGATTGTTTTTTTAATTCCTTCCCAAGAACTTCAGAACGGCTTTTCGCAGATGAGATACATTGGAAAAACGCATCTCTAACCTGGTAATCTTCCAATGTGGTAATTCCCGCCTCTGTCGTTCCACCTGGACTGGTCACGTTTCTCCTTAATTCCCGGGCTTCCAAACCGGATTCTGCAAGCATCGCACTTGCCCCTGCAATCGTTTGGGTAACGAGGCTTTTAGCGAGTTCCTCCTGCAAACCTAACTCTACTGCCGCATTCTTAAGTAATTCAGCTACATAATAAATATAAGCAGGGCCGCTGCCCGATAGAGCCGTGATAAGGTCTAATTGATCTTCAGCTACTTCCACTGCCGTGCCCACGGATTGGAATAATGTTGTCGTCCATTCTTTCTGGGATTCAGAGAGGTACCGGTTGAACGATACTGCCGTAGCTGATTTTCCCATGGCCGCACTTGTATTGGGCATGGCTCTTGCAATGGCTCCGTTAAAGGATAGTTTGTCGCTAATATGTTCCATGGTGATCCCTGCTAATACGGAAATGACCACCGTATCCCTTGAAAGATGGGTCCTGATAGAAGCTGCTGCCTCATGAAAGTCTTTTGGTTTCATGGCCAGGATGACGACGTCGTATGGATAATCGTGTTCTACATGACGCACACCGAACTCGTGCACGAGTTCGTTTAAGCGCTCTTGGTTTGACCGATTGGTCACATGCACGTTTTCGTTTTTCAGGACCCCTGCTTTCAGTGCTCCCCGCATTAAAGCGTAAGCCATCGAACCTGCTCCAATAAACAATGTCTTCATTCGTTCATTCCTCCTCCATTTTTCTGAAAAAAAAGCAGACCCTCTCATCCATAAAGGACGAAAGGGTCTGCTTCCGTGGTACCACCTTGTTTTGTTCACTCCTCAACGGACGAAATGAACACACTTCACTTCCAAGTAACGCTGGAAAAACGTTCTGCTTTAAGACGCTCAAAAGGCAGGTTCACAAATAGAGGGGATGACGGTGCCTTTCAGCCGGTGAGCACCGATCTCTAACATCATCTACTCATTACTATTCTTTATCATCGCTTTTTCATTCAATGTTTATGTAAGGTGACTTTTCAATAGAAAACGTATATTATAGGTGATTATCATAGAAAGACAGCTTATCTGTCAAGTGTTTATTTCAGTATATTCAATCATTTTAAAAATGACATTTGTTAGGAAAAAATGTACACTATTAAATGAAGGGTCATTCATTTTTTTTGAAATCAAAGAAATGAATGCCTGTAAGGGAAGGGCATGTCGTTTTGGCTGTCTACCCTTTTATTATGAAGAATGTGGTGAATTTATGACAACGTTAGTGAATGATATTGCAAAAATTACTCTATCAACTCCATTTGCCGTTGGAGATGTGAATGTTTATTTGGTGAAAGGGGACTCCTTGACGTTGGTGGACGCAGGGCCGCTTACAGACACAGCCTGGGTACAGTTGACGGAGCAATTATCCCTTTTGGGGTATACACCTCAAGATATTGAACAAATCGTTCTGACCCATCATCATCCCGATCACGCAGGGTTACTTGATCGGTTCTCTCCCTCGGTCAAAATATATGGACATCCCTATAACAAGTTTTGGTTGGATCGCAATGACCATTTTCATGAAGTGTATGACCGCTTCTTCCATCAATTGGCGATACAATTCGGTTTACCTCATGAGTATGTTCGGGCAATCCATAAATTCAAGAGTCCTTTGAAGTTTATGGGGAACCGAAAATTGGATTTTCAAATTAAGGAAGGCGACGTCATTCCCGGGATGGAAGACTGGACGATCCTTGAAACATTAGGTCATGCTCAGAGTCACTTGTCTTTTTACAGGGAGAGTGATGGTGTTCTGATAGCCGGAGATCATATACTCGCGAATATCTCCCCTAACCCACTCATTGAGCCTCCTTTTGAAGGGGATCTGGAACGTTCAAAGCCATTGCTGCAATACAATGCGTCTTTGAAAAAGTTATTGGATATTCCTATTTCCCTTGCCTACACAGGTCATGGGGTCAACATTACGGATGTTCATGGATTAATTCCCAGGAGATTAGGGAAACAGGATGAAAGAGCACGTGGTGTACTCGAAATGATCAAAGGTAACCGTCTGACCGTATTCGACATCTGTAAGACACTTTTTCCTTCCGTCTATCAAAAGGAACTTGGCCTGACACTCTCTGAAACAATCGGACAATTGGATTATCTTGAGTCACTTCACTACATAAAGAAAGAATGTCATGAAGGAATCTATTATTATTTTGCCTAGAAAGATGTGACCAGACATGAACAGTAGAATAAACGGAAAAACCATTGTCATTACCGGTGCCTCTGGAGGAATCGGTGAACAGATGGCCATTAAAGTAGCAAAAAACGGCGGTAATCTTGCCTTGATTGCACGTCGCATCCAGCTGCTTGAAGCATTAAAAGAAAAGCTCATAACCGAATACAATTGTAAGGTGGAAGTGTATCCGTTAAATGTAACGGATTACGACGAAATCCCACGCACCTTTAGCGCCATCCTGAAGGACTTTGGTGCCATTCATGCATTGATCAATAACGCAGGATATGGAATATTCCAGGAAGCACACGAAACGTCATTCCAGGATGTGAAGGGAATGATGGACGTTAATGTTCTTGGACTTATGGCCTGTACGGGAGAAGTTCTTCCTTATATGCGTCAAGAAGGTTTCGGTCATATCATCAACATTGCCTCTCAGGCAGGTAAGTTCGCTTCACCAAAGTCGAGTGCGTACTCTGCCTCTAAGCATGCTGTATTGGGGTATACGAACAGTTTAAGGATGGAAGCGAAAAGGTACGGTGTGAGGGTGACTGCGGTGAATCCCGGACCGATTGCCACAGACTTTTTCTCCATTGCCGATGAATCCGGGACGTATGTGAAGAATGTAGAAAAATTTATGCTTGATCCGGCATATGTCGCTCAAAAAGTCGTGGAAGCCCTTTTTACCAATAGGAGAGAAATCAACCTGCCTCGATGGATGAATATGGGAAGCGTCATCTATCAATTATTCCCATCTTTTGTCGAAAAAGTAGGAAATAACCTTTTTTTCAAAAAATAGTGAAACCAAATCATGCTCTCATTCGTCTAATCTAATAAGGGGGGAGTCTATGAAGAAGTGTTTGACTGTTCTGATCCTTTGTTTCTGTTTTCTGTTAACTGGTTGTGGCCCTTCAACCACTGTAAATTCATCAAAAGCCAGCGCAAATTTCATAGGCTTTGTTACCCAGCTTGAAGGCAATCAAGTGCTTATTAATGATGTTTGGTTTTCATTCAGTAACCAAACCGTCATGAAGACAGATAAAGATAAAAAATTGCATGAAGATGATATAGAGATGGGCAAAAAAGTGAATGTGACGTTTGACGGTGAGCTCCAGGAGTCCTACCCGCGCAGAGCTGCCGCCGATCAATTGATTTTTCTGACGGATCAACAAAGTAAAACCGAGGGAAGTGCCGTCAGATTAGTCATGAAAGATCCCCGGTTTTCACAAGTCGTCATCCAGTCCATTGAAAAAAATCCCACCGGCTTATATTCATTACGATTCAAGGATCTTTCCATCGACAGAGATGTACATGTCATTGTGAATGTCGAGAATGAAAGAGTGATCGTGCCGATACATACCTCTACAAAATGACAAATAAGAAAGCGTTGATTATAAACCAACGCTTTCTTATTTGTTTTCAATTACTTTTCATTTCTTTATTTGCTTAAGGATGCTGTAATGCCATATTGTATTCATTTGTTTGAGGGAATGGTGTCTTTCGTATGTTCATATTGTTGAAACGTCCTTTCAATCATCTTTAGATCCACTATCTATCCATATTTCCACCTCTCCTTGAGGTTATACCGGACAAAATGAGGGTATGCATCAGAGAGTGGAAAAAATAGTTGTTTTACTGGTATGAATGGCTAGAATGTTCGTTTCAGAGGAAAACTATGATTATTGTTGGAAAAAGGATGTGGATGTATGATAGGGATTCTTTTAGCCCTGATCCCCGCAGTAGCATGGGGAAGTCTTGTGTTTGTAAGTGTAAAGCTTGGAGGGAATGCCTACAGTCAAACGGTGGGGATCACCATTGGGTCATTATTGTTTGCGGTAGGCGTATTCTTCATCAAATCCCCTGAATTGACGTTGTTTGTGTGGGGAATCGGCTTCATTTCCGGCGTCTTCTGGGCAGTCGGACAAGTGAACCAGTTAGCGAGTGTGAAATATATAGGTGTTTCGAAAACCGTTCCGATTTCAACGGGAATGCAGCTGATCGGAACGACTCTCTTTGGCGTTTTAGTGTTTAAGGAATGGAAAACGACAGAAACGATCCTCCTTGGTAGCGGAGCCGTTTTAGCCCTGATTATTGGTGTGGTATTAACATCATTCACACAAAAATCAGAGGGAGATGAGGAGTCTCAACTGAAAAAGGGGCTACTTACTTTATTGTTATCCAGTTGTGGATACATAGCCTATGTCGTCATATTAAGATGGTTTGATATTGACGGATGGGAAGCAATTTTGCCACAGGCGATTGGAATGTTTATCGGGGCGGTTGTCATTACATTCAGGCATAAGCCTTTTACAAAATATACGGTACGAAATATCTTAACCGGTCTGATGTGGGCATCGGGGAATTTAGGGTTGCTGCTTGCGCTTCCACGCATCGGGGTGGCAACGAGCTTCTCTCTATCTCAAACAGGAATCGTTATTTCTACCCTTGGAGGTTTGTTTTTCTTAGGTGAAAAGAAATCCAGGAAGCAGATTCTTCTCGTCATTGCAGGGTGTGTTCTTATCATTATCGGCGGTGTTCTATTAGGCTTTACGAAAGATTAAGGAGGAATGGACATGTATTCGGATTTAACAGGTAAGATTGTCATCATAACAGGTGGTGCTACGGGTATCGGAAAGGCCATTGCGAAACGATTTGCAAAGGAAGGCTGTAAAGTGGTCATTAACTATTTCAAAGAAGAAGAAAACCCTGAAGAATTAGTAACGGAAATCGAAGAAGCAGGAGGGACTGCATCCATTATTCAAGGCGACGTTTCAAAAGAGGAAGACGTTCGAAGCTTTGTCCAATTGGCGCATGATATGTATGGCCGCCTCGACATATACGTGAATAACGCCGGGATTGAAAATGAAGTCCCTTCTGAAAACCTTCCCATTGAAGATTGGCAAAGAGTCATCAACACCAATCTGACCGGTACATTTCTCGGGTGCCGCGAAGCAGCGAAATACATGCTTGATCATAAAATCAAAGGCTCGATCATCAACGTTTCGTCTGTACATGAAATCATTCCCTGGCCTCACTTTGCTCATTATGCGGCCAGTAAGGGTGGGGTGAAATTATTAATGGAAAGTCTTGCATTAGAATTCGCACCCGATGGAATCCGGGTAAACAATATTGCTCCCGGAGCCATTGATACTCCCATCAATGCCGAAAAATTTTCCGATCCCGAAAAGAAAAAAGGTGTGGAAAAGCTCATTCCAATGGGCTATATCGGGGAACCGGAGCAAATCGCTTCCTGTGCTGCATTTTTAGCTTCAGAGCAAGCAAGCTATGTCACAGGGACCACCCTCATCGCTGATGGGGGCATGACGAAATATCCAGGATTCCAAGCCGGGAGAGGCTGATGTATGTATAGGAGTAGAGGCCAACATCATAATATGATGTTGGCTCTCTTTTTATTGTGTTATGAGTCGGGTCACTCGTCTTATGCTTGTCACCCCAGGGCGAACCCCTTCCGCTTTTCTTGTTGTCCAGCTCCGGCGGCTAGGCCCGACAAGCATAAGCTAAATTGACCAAAAAGGCAAAGAACGCCTTCCCGGTCAATTCATCTTATGCTTGTCGGGCCTGACCAAGCCGCCTCCGCTTTTCTTTTGTCTAGCTCCAGGGGCTTGGGGCTCGAGGTCATAAGCCAAGTGACCCAAAAAGGCAAAGTGCGCCTTTCCGGGTCACTCGTCTTATGCTTGTCACCCCAGGGCGAGCCCCTTCCGCTTTTCTTGTTATTCTCTCTATTTCCATTAATTTTAGTTGAAAGGGAACGTATATTCGTATAGAATCATAACTATACTATATAAGAACGTTTGTTCTATTTTAGGTAAGATGGAGGACGAATATATGACTGTCGATTACAGTGTGCTGCCACACCATAAGATTCTGTGCATCGATATGAAGAGCTTTTATGCTAGCTGTTCGGCTGTCATGCTGGGTCTCGATCCCCTTGAATGCCATTTGGCCGTAGTAGGGGATAGGGACCGCCAGGGAAGTATTGTGTTAGCGGCATCACCCAGGCTGAAGAAGGACTTTGGGATCAAAACGGGCTCGCGGATGTTTGAAATCCCAAAGGACCCGCGCATCCGGCTTGTAGAGCCAAAAATGGCTACGTATGTAAGGATATCGACTGAATTGACCCGGTTGTTCCATCGCTACGTACCGAAAGATGCCATTCATACGTATAGCGTAGACGAAAGTTTTATTAAGATTGATGGAGCGACGAATCTTTGGGGGGATGCCACGACCATTGCCCGTAAAATCAAGGATGATATGGAAAGGGAGTTTCAGCTGCCGTGCGCCATAGGTATCGGTCCGAATATGCTGTTGTCTAAGCTATGCCTGGATCTCGAAGCAAAAAAAGAGGGGGTTGCCGAATGGACCTATGAAGACGTTCCGGAAAAGCTGTGGCCGTTATCGCCTTTGCGTGAAATGTGGGGGATTGGGGGACGCTTAGAAAAAACGCTCAATCGCATGGGTATTTTCTCTGTCGGGCAATTGGCGCAATATGACCTGGGGAAGCTGGAGGCCAAGTTCGGCGTTATGGGAAATCAACTCTATTACCACGCATGGGGAGTTGATTTATCTGAAATAGGAGCTCCGATCATGGATGGTCAAATCAGCTTTGGCAAGGGGCAGATCCTGCTGCGCGATTATAAGGGGAAAGAGGAAATCAAACGTGTCATTTTAGAAATGTGTGAAGAAGTCGCCAGACGCGCACGCACCCATCGCAAGGCGGGGAGAACAATAAGCTTTGGCGTCGGTTACAGTCACGAAGAATTTGGTGGAGGGTTTCACCGGTCGCGTACCGTCGAGGAGCCCACCAATATCACCATGGATCTATATCGTGTATGCCTGGAGTTATTCGAAGAGAATTACAGCGGGAGAACCGTACGGAAAATCAACATCGCCCTTTCTAATATTGTGGAAGATGGAGCAATGCAGGTCTCCCTATTCGAACCTGATCGCTGGGAAAAGCGGGAACTCGGGTATGTAGTGGACCGCATCCGGAATAAATATGGATCAGCAGCCCTTCTCCGGGCCGTGTCTTATACAGAAGCGGGAACAGCAAGGCATCGTGCCCGCCTGGTGGGTGGACATAAATCATAATAAATATAGGAGGTGAGGGGATTGATCCGCGATCGAGGAAGAATCAAGTGGACATCTATGATGCTGCCGGAGCATGTGAAATTACTGAGGGATTGGGCAAAGGAAGATACGCACGAGAAGAGGATCGAACTGGACGAGCAGGAACTGGACAGGATGAATGAAGTCGTCGCAGAGGCGATGGAGTTTGGTAAATTGGTGTCGATTACTCACTATGTAAAGCACCGTCATCAATTATCGATTGGAACCGTTCACCATGTCGACTCACTGGAAGGGAAGCTGCACGTCGTAGACAGGTTCGAAGACGTACACTATATTCCACTTGCAAGCATTGTGGACATTCGCTTTTTCGATTGACAGCCCAATGAAAAGAGAGACTTCACCAGGGTGAAGTCTCTCTTTTCATTCCATTTACTCTTCGTCCAATACTTTTTCTGCCCGCACACAGGATTCGAATTTTCCTTTATGAGATGCGTCACAAAACGGCATGTTTGTAGATAAGCCACAACGGCAAAGAGTAAACACTTGTTTCGTTGGAAATACATTTCCGTCAGCATCAATCAGTTCTACGTCCCCGCTTACACGAAAAGAACCATTATCATTCACTTTAATCTGAGCTTTTGCCATGAAAAACCACCCTTTCTATAAAATACAAAAGAATTCCCCACTATCGATAGTAAAGTGAAAACAGTAAAAAAGCAATATTCTAAAGGAAACAAATGAAATGTGATAGGATAAGGGATAGAGGAGGTCGTCGGATGAAAATCGAACTAACGAACGAAGCAACCAAAAAGATTCAAGATAAAATTGGAACCCAAAATGGTCACCTGAAATTGAAATACGATACAGAAGGCTGCGGCTGTGTTGTCAGCGGTATTCCTACCTTGTGGTTTGTCCATCATCCTGTTGAAGGTGAAGATATAACGATTGAAACCAACAGCTATCCGATCCTGATAGAAAAATCTAAAGTGGTGTTTCTTGATGAAGACCTGAAAATTGATTTTTCTTCACAAAGTAACACGTTTCAATTAAAAAGCCCCGGGCAGATCATAAATGGAAGAATGAACTTTCTGATGTTCCCGGGAGAATGAAAATAAAAGCCTCAGATCTGAGTAACCCGAGATCTGAGGCCTTTTATAAATATAAAGCCATTTATTGTATCGTGATGGATGTTGCAGCGGTAAATGGTTCTATAGATTCTAATCTAGTTCATTCACCAATTCCTCAAACAACCGTGCCACTGAAACCCCTGTCATCCACCCTTCCATCCCGTCTTCTACAGACCAGCATGCGGATAAAACCGAATGACAGAACCCGTAACGAATCAACCGTTCATAAGAGAGGGAAAGTAGAGAGGCCACCGTTTGGATTCTGTATCGAAGTAGTTCTATGGGAGCGTCCCATTTCTTCCACTCATTTAGCATAAATTGAATACAATCATACTCTCGCTCTCCGATAAGACCTTTGGGATCGATGGCAGTCCAGCTGGAAGATTCGGAGTAAAGAATGTTTCCATGGTGGAGGTCACCGTGCAGAAGAAAGAGCTCTGTCGAGGTGTTGAGTAGCTCAGGAAAGAGGGTTTCAGCTTTAAAGACAAGTTCTTCAGGAATGGGTCCACTTCCACCATTGAATCTTTCCCGCAACCGCCCAATTCCCTCTGACCAGGAGTGAACAGTAGGGTAGGAGTGAGATGTGACAGGCTTATGCCAGAGTCGTTGGGCTACCCGGGTGAAGATATGCAGGACTTCTTCTTCGTCCTCAATAGAATGAAGGGAAAATCCAGGTGACAGACGATCTAAAAGAATCCATCCCTCCTCCTTATTGAAATCGAGGACTTCCACCATGCCCTTCCCTTGGAACTCCTGAAGAGCATGAAACTCATTTGAGAAGTCGTTGTTCGGATATCCGATCTTTAGAACCGCATCCCGTTCATGGTCAATTCGGACTGGAACCACAAAATTGTAGCTTAATGAAAAGGGCTCGCCATAGGTTAAGTGCAGCCTTTCTTCCAAAATCACCATAAATTCTTCTACGTTTGCAATCCATCCTTCACCCGATTCGCCGTACATGGTTTGCATTTTTGACCTGAAATAAGTTGGAATCAAGAAACATCATCCCTTTCATTTAATACAAATTGGTGAAGAAACCGTTGAATCACTTCTTCATATTCTTCCGGGTTATCATTATATGATTGAGCATGAGTGCCCCGAAAATCGAGAAACAGCTCTTTTGGTCCCTGCTTCTTTTCAAATAAATCCTTCGTCATTTGAGGAAGGATAAAGTCATCATTTGTGCTGTGGATAAATAACACGGGTTTCCTGATGTTTTGAACAACCGATATAGGTGATAAATCCTTTAAAGTATACCCTTGTCGCAGCTTTAGTGTGCCGCCGACGAGGGGAAGGAGAAATTTTGCCGGCATTTTTACTTCTACGCTCATACGATAGGCGAGCTGTTCGCCAAAGTCGGAGAAAGGGCAATCGGCAATATAAAAATCGGCCCGGTCTTCCACACTGCCGGCGTATAGAAGCAGAGTCGCAGCCCCCATGGATTCCCCATGTATCCCAAAGAACACGTCGTCCCCTTCACGACGGATCAACTCATCCACTACAGCCTTTAAATCATATTTTTCAAAATACCCGTAGCTAGTCGTCTTTCCGCCAGACTCCCCATGCCGGCGATGATCATAAATCACGGCATTGAATCCCTGTTTGATGAAAAGGTTCATATACTTGATCGAGTTCCATTTGTTTTCAGTAACCCCATGGGAAAAGATCATGAATTTTTTGTGGGGGTGGGGCTTCACAAAAATCGCTTTAATGTCATATCCGTATTGTGAAGGGATCAGCACCTCGTCTTTAGGAAGTGAGTCATAATCTTCTTCTATCAGTCTGGTCGATCCTGTTTCACGAGACCGGATAAAGTCATCTCCCTTTTTCGGTAAATACATAAAACGATTCGTAATATAAATCCCAAGCAGGCCTATGGACGAAAGGGTACCGCCAAGGATGGCAAGTTTTTTTCTCATCTTCATCACCTCAGAGCAAAATCATTCTTACTCATATTGTAGCAAAAGGAGGAAAAAAGAGGAATTTTTGAATAGGGGAATACAAAGAAAAAGTGTCCCTTGAGAAGAGACACTTTCCTGAATGTGTATTTACGATTTAGCATTTTGCCCTTTAGTAGGATGAATAGCTTTTTCAAGTTCTTCCTTAGCCATCGGATTAGAAACCGTATCTGAGTTAGGTTTGCCCTTTTGGCTGAAGCCTTTATCACGTTTTTGACTCATTGAACTCATCTCCTTCAAGTTTTATCAAGTTTAGAATGCACGAAGGAGAAGGAAGGTATTCATGATTGATTCAATTCATACAGGCGGTAGTAACCGCTTTCAATGGGGCGGCTGACATGGGGCTTCACCAGCTCGATGGCATGAGCCAGTTTCCCTAAATCGATTTCTGTGGAAACTCCCATTTCTTCTAACATGTATACAACATCCTCAGTTGCTACATTCCCTGTTGCACCAGGGGCGAAAGGACAGCCCCCAAGTCCGCCTGCAGAGGTGTCAAAGCGGTCAACTCCCGCTTGAAGCGACGCAAGGATATTAGCAAGTGCCATCTTACGTGTATCATGGAAATGAGCTGTCAGTAATGTGTGGGGCAATTCCTGCTTCAGTAACGTAAAGAGATGATATGCTTCGGATGGATTAGCCCTTCCTATCGTATCGGCGACGCTCAATTCATCCACGCCCAATGAAACAAATTCCTGACATAGAGAAAGAGTATCCTCCGGTAAGATCTTCCCTTCATATGGACAGTAGAAGGCGGTTGAGATGCAGGCTCTCACGAAGTAGCCCTTTTCTTTTAACTCAGAAATAAGGGGAGCAAGTCCTTCAATGGCTTCAACAGTCGTTTTGTTGATGTTTTTTTGATTGAACGAATTGCTTACACCAACAAAGACGGCAACAGACCGGCATCCTGTTTCATATACCCGCTCGATCCCTCTTTTATTAGGAGCCAGAACGATATCGCGTGAGTCCATGGTCATACAGGAATCGACAATATCACTCGCATCCTTCATCTGGGGAACCCATTTGGGAGATACAAACGAAGTCAGCTCCATTTCCCTGATTCCTGATTGCTTCAATCGAAGGATAAACTCTTTTTTTACATCAGTCGGAACAAAGTTCTTCTCGTTTTGTAATCCGTCTCTCGGACCTACTTCAATAATCGTTGCTTTTTTAGGTAAATTCATAATTTCCCTCCCTCTTTCATTTTAAGAAAATTTCGACATATAAATCAATATAAAAATTTTTTGACAAATTTAGAGGAATTTAACCGCTTACATAGAATGAGTTAAAGTGGAACTGTTTTTAAAGGTTAGTCATAGGCAAACCAATCAGTCAGAAGAGAAAGGGAGGAAGAAAGATGTCGAATGAAGTCGTCATTGTGAGCGCAGTGCGCACAGCCATCGGAAGCTTTAACGGTTCTTTAAAAGGTATTTCAGCTCCGGAACTTGGAGCGATTGTCATTAAAGATGCCCTAGAGAAGGCTGGTTTAAATGCAAGTGATGTAGATGAAGTGATCATGGGAAATGTATTGCAGGCAGGATTAGGTCAAAATCCGGCTCGCCAAGCATCCATCAAAGCGGGACTCCCTGAGCATGTGCCTGCCATGACCATTAACAAAGTGTGTGGATCAGGATTAAAAACGGTCCATCTGGCAACGCAGGCAATCCTTGCCGGGGATGCGGATATCATCGTTGCAGGTGGAATGGAAAATATGAGTCAGGCTCCATATTTATTAAAAGGAGCAAGAGAAGGATACAAAATGGGAGACCAGAAGGTGGTCGACAGCATGATTTCCGACGGCTTATGGTGTGCCTTTAATGATTATCATATGGGCGTAACGGCAGAGAATCTTTGCGACCGCTATTCCCTTACACGTGAAGAGCAGGACGAATTCGCGGCCTGGAGCCAGCAAAAGGCAGCTGCTGCGATTGAATCCGGCCGATTTGAAGATGAAATCGTCCCGGTACATATCCCTCAACGAAAAGGAGAGCCTGTAGTATTCAACCAGGATGAATTTCCTCGTAAAGGGTCGACTGCCGAAAAACTTTCCGGTCTTCGGGCAGCCTTCAAAAAAGAGGGAACAGTGACAGCTGGTAATGCATCAGGCATCAATGATGGAGCCGCTGCAGTGGTCGTCATGTCGAAGAGGAAAGCAGACGAACTTGGCATCACACCTTTAGTGACGATCAAAGGGAATGCCAATGCCGGTGTTGATCCGAGCGTCATGGGAATCGGTCCTGTTGCTGCCGTTAAAAAAGTTTTGGAAAAAACAAAGCTTACGATTGAGGATATGGAATTAATTGAAGCAAATGAAGCATTTGCTGCACAATCATTAGCGGTGGATAAAGAACTTCAATTCAAAAGGGATGCTCTAAATGTAAACGGAGGAGCCATTGCATTAGGTCACCCGATTGGAGCCAGTGGAACGCGGATCCTGGTGACACTGATTCATGAGATGAAGAAAAGAGGCGTACAAAACGGATTGGCTACCCTTTGTATCGGTGGTGGACAGGGAGTAGCAACAGTCGTTGAACTTCATAAATAGGCAATAGAAAGAATCCAGATTCTAGGAGGGAATACAATGAAAGAAGTATACACTTCATATGACGAAGCGGTGGCAGACATCCACGATGGAGCCACTTTAATGGTTGGAGGATTCGGTCTGTGCGGGATCCCTGAAAAACTCATTCTTGCCCTTGTAGAAAAAGGTGTAAAAAACCTGACCGTCATTTCAAATAATTGTGGTGTAGACGACTGGGGCTTAGGTTTATTATTGAAAAATAAGCAGATTGATAAAATGGTAGGCTCCTATGTCGGGGAAAACAAAGAATTTGAAAGGCAGGTCTTATCTGGTGAACTGGAAGTGGAATTGGTTCCTCAAGGTACGCTTGCAGAGAAGATCCGTGCCGGGGGAGCAGGAATTCCTGCCTTTTATACACCGGCAGGAGTCGGGACACCGGTAGCCGAAGGAAAAGAAACACGCACATTCAATGGAAAAGAATACTTGCTGGAAGAAGCCTATACGGCAGACTTTTCCCTTGTTCGAGCGTGGAAGGCCGATAAGATGGGGAATCTGATCTACAACAAAACGGCTCAAAACTTTAACCCAATGATCGCAGCCGCTGGAAAAGTGACGATTGCCGAAGTAGAAGAACTTGTTGAAATCGGGGGTATCAATCCAAACGAAGTGCATACCCCAAGCATTTACGTGCAGCGACTGATTCAGGCAGATCAGGAAAAACGCATTGAAAGAAGAACAGTGAAGCAAGCATAGAAGGGAGAGTGGAACGGGATGGATCGTGCCAAAATGCGTGAAAGAATAGCAAGAAGAGCGGAAAAGGAAATAGAAGATGGTTTCTATGTCAACTTAGGAATCGGGATGCCTACATTGGTAGCAAATTACATTACAGAAAACAAACAGGTTGTCCTTCAATCTGAAAATGGATTACTCGGAATCGGACCATACCCATCAGAAGATGAAGTAGATGCAGACCTTATCAATGCAGGAAAAGAGACCGTTACGGCGATTCCGGGCTCCTCTTACTTTAATAGTTCGGAGTCATTCGGAATGATTCGCGGAGGGCATATCAATATCGCCATCCTCGGTGGAATGGAAGTTGCCGAAAACGGGGACCTTGCCAACTGGATGATTCCAGGGAAGATGATCAAAGGAATGGGTGGAGCGATGGATCTCGTTCACGGAGCTCAGCGCATCATCGTCATCATGGAGCACGTGAATAAAGCCGGGGAGAGCAAAATCCTGAAGGAATGCACCCTGCCTCTGACAGGAAAAGGCGTCGTGCACCGCATTATCACTGACCGTGCCGTGATGGATGTCACGGATGAAGGCTTACTGCTACGTGAAGTTGCGAACGGCTTCTCTGTGGAGGATATCCAATCATCCACGGATGCGACGTTGATTGTAGGAGAAGATGTAAAATTGGAAGCCTATTGATGGAGAGAGCCGGTCAAAAGGGGCGTGTGCCCCTTTTGGCCGGCTTTTTTTGAGCCTGACTTTTGACTAAAACCCAAAAAAGATTTATAACTATGACAGATAGGGGGAATCAGTACATGTCCAAGAAAAAGAAACAGGAAGCGGAATTGACTTTAAAGAACTCAATTAACCAGGATCTCTTCGAACAATTGAAGCAGAAGAAAGCAGAGCTTGAAAAAGTAGAGTCTGTGAAAAAGGAAGAAGAGCGGCTTAGAAAAATAGAAGAGAAAAAGCAGCGGGAGAAGAATAAGAGCTTTGAAGAGCTGCTGAATGAAAGCAGCATGGATTGGAAGAGTTACAAGGATTGATGAGGGACGTAAAAGTAGTACCACATCAAGCAGAATGGAAAGAAAAATTCGAAACAGAAAAGCGTTCACTCGAAAAGATTCTCCAGGATGCAACCATCCATCATATCGGCTCGACGTCGGTACCTGGATTGGCCGCCAAACCGATTATCGATATTCTTATAGAAGTCCCTGGCCTTGATAGCATTGATGACCGGACAGAAGAATTCAGCCAACTGGATTTTGTGGGGAAAGGGGAGAATGGTATCCCGAACCGTCGCTACTTCTATAGGGGAGAAGGAAATGAGAGAGCCGTACATCTTCATGTTTTCCCTTATGGAATCGATCATGTGATCAGGCACTTAGCGTTTCGTGATTATTTAAAGGAATACAGCCCGGAAGCTAGGCGGTATGGTGAACTGAAATCAAGGCTTGCAAAGAAATTCCCACGTGATATGGAAAGCTACATTCAAGGGAAAGACCAATTTGTGAAAGACTTGGAGAAAAAGGCTTTAAATTGGTATGAAAAAAATAAGCGGGAAGGGAATTAAGAACCCTGCCCCGCTTATTTTTAGTTCACTCAATCCCTATGTTGCTCATATCGTGATAATTTAGTTAAGTGTTTAAGCATATCCAGCTCCTCAGTAGATAAAGGACTCGCATTGACAGCATCAATATTCTCCTGAAGCTGCTGAACGGAACTTGCTCCCGGAACCACGGCTGCAACCGATTGGTGGGAAAGAGTAAATTGGAGGGCGAGCTCATTCATTTTGCGCTGGTTTCCCATTTTGCTATGAATGGACTCGATCGTTTCTTGAAGCTCTTGGTAAGAATAGTCCAGATACCCACCCTCTTTTATTTTTGCAGAAGCCTTGGAGAGCATTTTCTCAGAAAGAAGTCCTTTTGCCAAAGGCCCACGGGCCACGATACTCACCTTATTCTCATCCAATAAGTCCATCCATTCTTCCGGACGGCGATCCAATAAGCTGTACTGCATCATCACGCTCTCGATGGAGGCTGTGCTTAGAAATCGCTTAATGACATTCGGCCGAATGGAAGAGATGCCATAATGGCGAATCAAACCTTCACTCTTTAATTCTTCAAAAGCCTCGATCGTTCCTTCAAAATGATCTTCAATCGTCCCGCCATGTAGCTGATAAAGATCGATATAGTCCACTTTAAGGCGGGATAGGCTATCCTTGACGGCAGACTTGATATAGGATTTGGAAGGATCCCAGCGCCAGCCATCTTCCACGTCATCCCAGCGATTTCCTACCTTTGTGGCAAGAATAATGTCACCTCGGACCTCGCGGATGGCTTTACCCACAATTTCTTCATTTTGACCAAAGTCATATAAGTCAGCGGTATCAAGATAATTGATCCCATTCTCTAAAGCGTGTTGTACAATTTCCTTGGCAGATTTCTCTTCGGTTCCAAGTGACATACAACCGAGTCCCATCTTTGATACAAGTAAATCGGAATTTCCTATTTGTCTTTTTTCCATTGTATCCGTCCTTTCGACATTAACACTCTCTATTATATTAACGAAAGTAGGGACGAATAAACAAAAGATACGGCTGGTTTCAACGATTGGCTTCAATCCATTCCTTCACCGTGGCGTAGGTTTGATTATATTGCTTAAGCTTCTCCCTGATTTCCCATGCTTTACCTACCAGGATGATCCGGTCTTTTTCAGCAATCACCTTCAAGGGGTTTCACCTCGATCCTCGAATCAGATATGGTAAAATGTATGTGGACAAGGTCAATGACAGAACAAGGAGAGTTGAGCAAATGAAGAAATTTGAAGAAAAAACGATTAAAACAGAGACTATCTATCAAGGAAAAATCATTGATCTTCAGGTGGATGAAGTAGAGCTTCCAAATGGAAAGACTTCCAAGAGAGAACTGATTAAGCATCCAGGGGCTGTTGCCGTTATTGCGTTAACACCAGAGGGGAAACTTGTCATGGTAGAGCAATATCGCAAAGCGTTGGAGAAATCCATCATCGAAATTCCTGCAGGGAAGCTTGAGCCGGGGGAGGAGCCCAGTAACACAGCCCTTCGTGAATTGGAAGAAGAAACGGGCTACGGCTGTGGAAACCTGGAGCATTTGATTTCGTTTTACACGTCTCCTGGATTTGCAGATGAGCTTGTTCATTTGTATATCGCTCAGGATCTTCATCCCATTCAGGAATCGAAAGCAACGGATGAAGATGAATTTGTAGAGTTGATTGAAGTGACAGTCGAGGAAGCGGCGCAGCTTATAAAGGAACAACGGATTTACGATGCAAAAACGGCTTATGCCGTTCAATACCTGCAACTGCAGAAGCTTGCAAATTAAGAGAGAACAGGACAGGCTGAAAATGGCTGTCCTGTTCTCTTGCTTTTGGTGAATAATGGTAAAGCACGCATATAGTGAAAAATTGACGCAATTATGACTAATTTGGACGCAATAAATAAAAAAACGACGCAATACCCCCGGATTTCGACGCAATAAATGCCAGAATGACGCAATCGGGGCTTCACTTTCCTATATTTGAAGCGACAAGCCCCCAATCTGAGAGCGCATTTCCCTAAATGATTCATTTTTCAGCTGAAGAGGTAACGGTTATTAACTCTAAATGGACTGAAAAAATTCCATTCCCAAGAATATCGAATCTTAATTGAGGTCCCCTGGTATGAGAGCATAAACACATGTATCACGCACTTCTTTCCCGTTTTCATCAAGGTGATCATGACGAATGGTGCCTTCAAGCGTGAATCCCAGTTTTTCAGGTACTCTCCGTGAAGCTGCATTTCTCTCATCGCAACGAATTTCCACGCGCTGGCAGGAGAGGTCATTTAATGCGACATGTGTTAACGCGTTTACCGCCTCTACAATATACCCTTTTTTCGTGTGCTTCGTATGAAGCCAATATCCGATCTCCACTTTGGGTACCTCCCAATCGATGCGGTGCAGCCCAGTAGATCCAATAAATTCATCTGTTCCTTTCAGGTAAATATGTAGTCGAATGTCTGTCTTTTTAATGAATTCTGCATAGGAATCCCGTACTCCCGCCTCCACTTCTCCCAGGGATTGTTCTTTACGGGCGAAGGGAAGCCAGGGCTTTAAATCATTTCTTGATTCAGAGATGGCCATAAAGACGTCAGATCCGTCTCCAGGCAGGCACGGTCTAATATAAAGGCGTGGAGTTTCAATTCTATCGGGAAACTCGATTAAACTTGGAATTGTCATAATATGTTCCTCCACTTCCACAAAAAGGTTTCTATGATTATACGTTTATCTCCTTGGAAGTTCAATAGAATAGAATAAAAATGCCCCTCACAACATATAGATTAGTAATCGATATCTAGGAGGAGCACTGTGATGCGCAAAAAAATATCAAATTCTAATCCACTCGTTCAACATGTACAAGCACATTCCTCAATCTATTTATTTATCATTACGCTATTCCTAATGGGGATCATTTTTGGAGCAATCGTAGTCAATTCATTGTCTTTTGCCCAAAAGGAAGACCTGTATTTCTATCTCAGTAAATTCTTCAGCGAAATGGAAGATGGCAGTATGACGTCAGCAGAAGAGCTGTTCCGTCAGAGCTTCCTTCATAATGTAAAGTATCTCGGATTGATGTGGTTACTGGGAATCTCGATTATTGGACTCCCCCTCATCTTCGTTCTATTATTTATGAAGGGTGTAGTCGTTGGATTTTCAGTGGGTTTCCTTGTGAATCAAATGGGATGGAGCGGGTTTTTATTATCCTTTGTCAGCGTCTTACCGCAAAATATCATCATTATTCCGGCGTTTATTTTCATCGGAGCGATCAGCGCCAGTTTCTCCCTTACGCTGATTCGAAAGATATTCATGAGGCAGACTTCATCCATGCAGTTTCAAATGATTCCGTTCTTATCCAGATACGTGATTTTCTTGGTGGTGGCTATAGGGATCGTCACGATTGCAGCCAGTATAGAAGCGTACCTTTCTCCTAACTTAATGGAAGCGGTTATTTCAAAAATAAAATAAAACGATTCTTATATGAGAATCGTTTTATTTGTTTAATTATAATAATTTTATTTTGCTTATTCCTCCCTTTTTGATATAATAGTAAGGACATTGACGAGGGAGGAGAGGACTATGGAAAGCCGTATTGAAAGAATCAAAAAACAACTTCATTCTGCCAGCTACAAGCTTACGCCGCAGCGCGAAGCAACGGTACGCGTGTTATTGGAACATGAAGAAGATCACCTCAGTGCCGAAGATGTATACCTCCTCGTTAAGGAAAAATCTCCGGAAATTGGATTGGCAACCGTATATCGTACGTTGGAATTGCTATCTGAACTGAAAATTGTGGATAAAATCAATTTTGGCGATGGTGTATCGCGTTATGATCTGAGACAAGAAGGGGCAGCCCACTTTCATCATCATTTAGTATGCATTGAATGTGGAGCGGTTGATGAAATACAAGAAGATCTCTTAGAAGACGTGGAAGCGATTGTTGAACGGGATTGGAAATTTAAAATAAAAGATCACCGCCTTACCTTTCATGGTATTTGTTCCAGATGCCAGGATAAAGAAGAGGACCCAGAAGAATAATATGATGCCTAAAAGCCTTAAAGATTCCTGTCGTTGTTTCTTATTTGAAACATCTCATACATACTCTTTAAGGCTTTTTTATATACATGGACAGAAATTTTCACCGTTTTAACTCCATAAGGTATAAAACAGATTAAAAACGTCATAGCTTGTATTAATAGGCGTTAGTACCGATGAATATGGAGGACGACAGGATGATAAAAGGAATTCAAATGGTCTGGCAAACCATTAAAGTGTTTATTTTGTTTACTGGATCAACGATTTTGTTTTACTATGGTATTATGTGGATCAGTGAAGAATACGAAGGCTATCACAGATATGATGAACCCGAGGGAGCAGCAGTCAAGGTGTATTCTTCTGTGACTAATGAAGAAAGCCATTGGTATGATAGGCTATTATTTTTTTATATGAACGGGGAGTAATGCAGTGTGGAAGACCATATTCAAGATTTCATGCACTTTTTAATAGTAGAAAAAGGACTGGCCAAAAATACGATAGAGTCGTATCAGCGTGACTTAAAGAATTATGCACTATACTTAGCGAAGGTGGAAGAAATATCGGAACTGAACGCCGTTTCGAGAATGAACATAGTCCAATTTCTCGGCCACTTAAAGAGTCAGGGGAAATCTTCTAAGACAGTTGCACGTCACGTTGCATCAATCCGTTCCTTCCATCAATTTTTGCTAAGAGAAAAAGCGACGGAACAAGATCCGACTGTGCATATCGAGACACCGAAAACTGAGCGGACACTTCCGAAGATTTTAAGTATAGCTGAAGTGGAAGCTTTACTCGAAGCCCCTGAGGAATCTACACCACTTGGGATGAGGGATAAAGCGATGCTTGAAATCCTTTATGCGACAGGTATCAGGGTAAGTGAACTCATTCAACTAAAACTGGATGATGTCCACTTGACCATGGGATTTGTCCGATGTATAGGAAAAGGAAATAAAGAACGGATTATCCCCATCGGGCAAACGGCAATGAATGTTCTTGAGAAATACTTGGAAGATGCCAGGTTGAAATTAAGAAGCAAGAAGCACCGGGATGATCACCTGTTTTTAAATCATCATGGTAAAGGCCTGACAAGGCAAGGTTTCTGGAAGAACTTAAAGGCTCTTGCGAAAAAAGCCAATATCGAAAAGGATCTGACTCCTCATACACTCAGGCACTCATTCGCAACCCATTTATTGGAGAATGGGGCAGACCTCCGGGCAGTACAGGAAATGCTCGGTCATGCAGACATTTCCACCACACAAATCTATACACACGTAACGAAAACACGCTTAAAGGATGTATACTCACAATTTCATCCTCGGGCTTAAAAGATGAAGAGAGATGTCTTAAAGAAAATAGTATTCTTTAAGGGATCTCTCTTGTTTTTTTTGAAAGGAAAAAGTAGAATGTAGATGTCAGACTTCTGACGTTAAATACTGTCGATTGCTATAATACAGTTAAGGGTAAGATACGATTAAAGATTAAAAATGTAACCGCTTCTTTAAATAAGGAACGACATATAGGAGGTTTATTTGAATGAGTAACTATACATACAAAAGAGTTCATCTGATCGTCATGGACTCAGTGGGCATCGGTGAGGCACCTGATGCCGACCTATTCAATGATGTAGGATCTGATACGATTGGTCACATTGCGGAACATATGAATGGACTGAACATGCCCAATATAGGAAAACTTGGTCTTTCGAATATTAAAGAAGTGAAGGGAATTGAAAAAGCTGACAAGCCATTGGCATACTTCACGAAAATGCAGGAAGCGTCTGTTGGGAAAGACACGATGACCGGTCATTGGGAAATAATGGGCCTTAATATTGATAAACCGTTCAAAACGTATCCAGACGGTTTCCCTGAAAAATTAATTCAGAAACTTGAAGCTGAGACAGGCAGGAAGATCATTGGAAATAAGCCTGCCAGCGGAACTGAGATTATTGAAGAGTTAGGAAAAGAACATATGGAAACAGGAGCTCTTATTGTTTATACTTCTGCAGATCCTGTCCTTCAAATTGCAGCTCATGAAGATATCATTCCAATTGAAGAGCAGTACAAAATTTGTGAAATCGCCCGTGAAATTACGAAAGAAGAGGAATACCTCGTAGGTCGTGTGATTGCCCGTCCATTCGTTGGTGAACCAGGTGAGTTCAAACGTACATCCAATCGTCATGACTATGCGTTAAAACCATTTAACCGTACCGTAATGAATGAACTGAAGGATTCGGGGTTTGACGTGATCGCCATTGGTAAAATTTCAGATATTTTTAATGGCGAAGGAGTGACTGAATCGATCCGTACGAAGCATAATATGCATGGAATGGACGGACTCATTCAATCATTCGATCAAGACTTTACAGGCTTAAGCTTTCTGAATCTTGTCGATTTCGATGCTTTATTCGGACATCGTCGCGATCCAGAAGGATATGGAAAGGCCTTAGAAGAATTTGATGCACGTTTGCCTGAAGTGTTCGAGAAAATGACAGAAGATGACCTTCTTATCATTACAGCCGATCATGGGAACGATCCGACCGCTCCAGGAACAGACCATACAAGAGAATATGTTCCACTTCTCGTTTATTCAAAACGCTTTGACGGAGGGAAAGAGCTGCCTGTCTCTGAAACATTCGCAGATATCGGCGCTACCGTGGCAGACAACTTTAATGTGGCCATGCCGAAGTTTGGTCGAAGCTTCTTATCACAATTGAAATAGGTATTACTGGTGTAAATATTGAAAGGGAGAGGGATAAGGGTGCGGTACCATCGGCCCATTTCCTCCTCTTTACGTTGAATGATAAAAAGGAGTAATGAACATGAATTACGAAAACATCCAAAATGCAGCAAACCATTTAAAAAATCAATACACAGGTCAACCGAAGATCGGACTCATCCTTGGTTCAGGGTTGGGTGTGTTAGCTGATGAAATCCAAAATTCAGTGAAAATACCTTATAAAGAAATCCCTGACTTTCCTGTTTCGACGGTGGCAGGACACGCAGGGCAGCTTGTGTTCGGTCAATTGGCGGGTCAGGAAGTCGTAGCCATGCAAGGGCGCTTTCATTACTACGAGGGGTACGGATTTGATAAAGTGACATTTCCCGTCCGAGTTATGAAAGAACTAGGCGTCGAAGTCTTAATCGTGACAAATGCAGCCGGTGGAGTGAATGAAAGCTTTAAGGCTGGGGACTTGATGCTGATTACGGATCATATTAATAATATGGGTGGCAATCCACTAATTGGGGCAAATGATTCCCGCTTAGGACCAAGATTCCCGGATATGTCAGTAGCATATTGTAAAGAACTGCGTCAAAAAGCGAAAGAAATCGCAGATAAGCTATCAATTGAAGTGCAAGAAGGTGTATATGTAGGGAATACAGGTCCTGTATACGAAACTCCGGCTGAAGTTCGTCTTGCCCGTACACTTGGAGGAGATGCAGTAGGAATGTCGACTGTACCTGAAGTAATCGTAGCCCGCCACGGGGGAATGAAAGTTCTTGGAATCTCATGCATCTCAAATATGGCGGCTGGTATCCTTGACCAACCTCTTTCCCATGATGAAGTGATTGAAACAACCGAAATGGTTCGTGCAAACTTCCTGGCATATGTAAAAGAGATCGTCAAATCAATCTAAGAGTCTTACGATTCAATTAGAAACTAAAGGGATTTCCCTTTGACAATACTAGAGGAGCGGGTGAATACAATGAGAATGGTTGACTTAATAGAGAAGAAGCGTGAAGGTAAAGAACTCTCTACAGAAGAAATAAAATTTATCGTTGAAGGATATACAGATGGAAGCATCCCTGATTATCAGGTAAGTGCCCTGACAATGGCCATCTTCTTCAAAGACATGAGCGATAGAGAAAGAGCAGACCTGACGATGGCAATGGTGGAATCAGGAGATCAAATCGATCTGTCTGCCATTGAAGGAATTAAAGTAGACAAGCATTCTACAGGCGGTGTTGGAGATACAACGACCCTTGTTCTGGGACCACTGGTGGCTTCTGTCGGAGTACCTGTAGCGAAGATGAGTGGACGAGGACTTGGACACACTGGAGGGACCATCGATAAGCTTGAGTCTGTCGAAGGTTTCCATGTGGAAATTGAAAACGATGAATTCATCCGATTAGTGAACAAAAATAAGTTAGCTGTTATCGGACAAAGTGGTAATTTAACACCGGCTGATAAAAAACTTTATTCATTACGTGATGTAACGGCAACGGTCAATAGCATTCCACTGATCGCAAGTTCCATCATGAGTAAAAAAATAGCTGCTGGTGCGGATGCTATCGTACTTGACGTGAAAACGGGTGCCGGAGCTTTCATGAAAACACTGGACGATTCAAAAGACCTTGCCAAAGCAATGGTGAACATCGGAAACAACGTCGGGAGAAAAACAATGGCAGTCATCTCGGATATGAGTCAGCCCCTGGGCTTCGCGATCGGAAACGCACTTGAAGTGAAAGAAGCGATCGATACTTTAAAAGGTGAAGGTCCAGAAGACTTAACAGAATTATGCTTAACTCTTGGAAGTCATATGGTCTACCTTGCTGAAAAAGCATCAACATTGGAAGAAGCGAGAGAACTGTTACACAAAGCGATTGAAGATGGATCGGCTCTTGAGAATTTCAAAGTATTCCTGGAATCACAAGGTGGAGATCCATCCGTTGTGGATGATCCATCAAAACTTCCACAGGCGCAATATAAGATTGAGCTTGAAGCGAAAGAAGATGGCTATGTATCTGAAATTGTTGCCGATGCAGTAGGAACGGCTGCTATGTGGTTAGGAGCTGGCCGAGCAACGAAAGATTCTGTTATCGATTTAGCGGTTGGTCTTGAATTGCGCAAGAAGATCGGTGACTCTGTCAAAAAGGGAGATTCTCTTGTGACGATCTATAGCAATGATGAGAATATCGACAATGTAAAAGACAAATTGTACGAAAGCATTAAAGTAACATCTGAACATGTGAAAGCACCAACGTTGATTCATACAGAAATCACGGGTTGATTATTAATTTTGATCGGGGCCTTTGCCAAGAGGATTATTTCTCTTTGGCAGGGCTTTTTTATATTTTGTCGGGAAATGCGAATTCCTTATTATGGGAAAATAAGCAGTTCCAGATGTGGAAGACGCAATTAACGTTCAAATTGACGCAATTCCCCCAAAACAGACGCAATAAATTGAATTTTGACGCATTTACTTCTGAAAATGACGCAATGAAACCGTTCAATAGCACTCTCTCGCACTCAAAAGAGCTGATTTCACCCGACAAGATGCTGCATCTCAGTGACCTTGATGAAAAACACATCGTTTCATCCCTTATTTGAAGAATTCCCCTTTAAATTTAGCCATCTTTCAACCCACTTACAACCTATCATCCATGGACCAACCTCACTTTTTTACCAATGTTTGTATAAAAATGATGCAGATGGAAAAAATGGGTCTATGAGTATTGATTTAAAACGAGATTTGATTGGAGGACAGTTGGATGAAACGTTTTGCGTATATAGTGGTTACATTTGTTTTAGCAGCTTTTTTGTTTCCTTCAATGGGGTTTGCCCAGGAGAAGAAATCGGAATTGGCTGAAGTAGCGAAATCAGCTGTTTTGATTGAGCGGGATACTGGAACGGTATTATATGAGAAGAACAGCCATGAAAAGCTGGCACCAGCATCCATGACTAAGATTATGACCATGATGTTGATCATGGAAGCCCTTGAAAAAGGTCAAATAAAGTGGGAAGACAGTGTTCGCGCGAGTGAATATGCCGCATCGATGGGTGGATCACAAATCTTCCTCGAGCCCGGTGAAAGCATGACGGTTGAAGAAATGCTCAAGGGGATTGCGATTGGTTCGGCCAATGATGCATCGGTAGCCATGGCGGAACATATATCAGGAAGTGAAGAAGCCTTTGTTGAAAAAATGAACAAAAAGGTAGAAGAGCTTGGGTTAAAAGACACCCGGTTTAAAAACCCGACAGGCTTACCGTCCAAAGATCATTATAGTTCGGCACATGACATGTCCATGATGGCCAAGGAACTTCTAAAATATGAAGGAATCACCAAGTTCACAGGCAGCTATGAATCGTATTTACGTGAGGATACGGAAAAAAAATTCTGGTTGGTAAATACAAACAAATTGGTTCGTTTCTATGACGGAGTGGATGGACTGAAAACTGGATTCACTAACGAAGCGAAATACTGCTTAACGGCAACGGCGAAGAAAGATAATATGAGAGTCATTGCTGTTGTGTTCGGGGCACCGACTCCTAAAGACCGAAACAACGAGGTAAGTAAAATGCTGGATTATGCCTTCAATCAGTATTCAACCAAACCTCTCTTCAAAAAGGGAGACTCCCTGGCACAGGTGAAAGTATCGAAAGGGAAACAAAACAGAGTGGATGCCGTGACGGAAGAGCCTATCTCCCTGTTAACCCAAAAAGGTGAAAAACTGGATAAAGTAGAACAGAAGATAACACTCTCCAAAGACCTAAAGGCTCCTGTTAAAAAAGGAGATAAAGTCGGGACCCTTGTCATCATGAACAAAGGAGAAAAAGTGTTGGAAAGCACTCTCGTCGCTAAGAAAAATGTAAATGACGCAAGCTGGTGGGAGCTGTACAAAAAATCCTTTGGTCTTTTCACGAAAGTTGGAAAGTAAATCTGTCTTTATGATTTCTGATAAAAATAACCTCTAATTATGACGAATTGCTTCTAGTTTTGTCATGGAGAAGGAATTTACTAAAAGAATAGCGAAATGACTCACTATACGACAGAGAAGGAGGCTTTCTGATAGTGAGTCTTGCTATTAACTTAGAAGTCAAAAAAGATGTTTTGTGTATTCGTTTAAGTGGTGAGCTGGATCATCATACTGCTGATGAGCTTAGGGAAAAAGCTTCGAATCTGATTGAAAGTGAGAATGTGAAGCATATCATTTTGAATTTAGAGGAACTAAGCTTTATGGATAGTTCAGGATTAGGTGTGATTTTGGGTCGATACAAGCAGATTAAACAAAAGCATGGAGAAATGGTTGTGTGTGCGATTTCCCCTTCTGTAAACCGATTATTTGAAATGTCCGGATTGTTTAAGATTATCCGTCTTGAGCCGTCTGAAGAAAACGCATTACAAAGATTGGGGGTCGCCTGACATGAGAAATGAAATGAACATTCAATTCAGTTCTTTAAGCCAAAATGAGTCCTTTGCCAGAGTTACCGTTGCTTCATTTATTGCACAGCTGGACCCGACGATGGATGAGTTGACTGAAATCAAGACAGTCGTATCTGAAGCCGTTACAAATGCCATCATTCACGGATATGACAACAGACCGAATGGTATCGTCTATATTTCTGTCATTATGGAAGAAGATGGGTACATCGATATGACCATCCGCGATGAAGGAGTAGGGATTGGTGATGTAGAGGAAGCCCGTCAACCATTGTTCACGTCCAAGCCTGAGCTTGAGCGTTCTGGCATGGGCTTTACCATCATGGAGAATTTCATGGATGAAATTGAAGTGTCATCACACCCAGGTACAGGCACCACGGTAAGACTAAAGAAGCACTTGACCAATAGTAAAGCGCTATGCAATTAAGGAGTCGTGCCCATGGATGTCGAAGTTAAGAAAGAAAAGGAACAGGCCTTTCTGAAGGATCATGAGGTGAAAGAGCTCATAAAGCAGAGCCAGGACGGTGACCAAAGTGCCCGGGACTTGATCGTCCAGAAGAACATGCGGTTGGTATGGTCCGTCGTCCAGCGCTTCCTCAATCGGGGATATGAGCCTGATGACCTCTTTCAGATAGGCAGTATCGGGTTGCTGAAATCAGTCGATAAGTTTGATTTAAGCTACGACGTCAAGTTCTCAACATATGCAGTCCCGATGATCATTGGTGAAATCCAGCGGTTCATCCGGGATGACGGAACAGTAAAAGTAAGTCGTTCCCTTAAGGAGATGGGAAACAAGATTCGTAAAGCCAAGGATGAACTTTCCAAGAAACTTGGGAGGGTTCCGACGGTGAGTGAACTTGCCGAACATCTGGAATATTCGGTTGAAGAGGTGATCATGGCACAGGAAGCAAGTCGAGCCCCTTCTTCCATTCATGAAACCGTTTATGAAAATGATGGAGACCCCATTACCCTTTTGGATCAGATTGCGGATAATAGCGATAATAAATGGTTTGACAAAATTGCCTTAAAAGAAGCCATTAGGGAACTGGATGATCGGGAACGGCTGATTGTGTATTTAAGGTATTACAAAGACCAAACTCAGTCGGAAGTAGCAGATCGACTGGGTATATCCCAGGTCCAGGTATCGAGACTGGAAAAGAAGATATTACAAACAATGAAAGATCATATGCATACAGAATCTTAGGCAAAATAACCTTGTTGTTTCAAAGAATTATGTTGAAACGACAAGGTTATTTTTTATTTGTGAAATGAATTCAACAGTTGATTATATATTGACCACGCATTCCTCCTTTGAAATTGTTGCCATTTTCAAAAGCTCCGAACCTTCAGAATCTATACTATTTCTCACTTCCTCCTCCATTCATCTCAACAGACCACATCCAGCCATTACATAAATTATTTCCGTTTATCCATACTATTGGTACGAAGGGAAAATCATGTTTTCAGGAAGTGAACTGCATGGAAGGTATTTTGTATATACGCTTACGTCATCGAGTGCAGGTAAGGGAAGAGAGTACCGTCAAGCTTGGACAGCTTGCTCAAATCATAGCACCTGAAAATATTCTGGAAGAATTAAGGGATATCCCGATTCATCAAGTGACAGCATCTGATAAGAATATCATTGTGGTCGATGTGATGAGGGTGATAAGAGAAATATGCAAGAACTTTTCAGATCTTGATATTCAAACGATTGGACCCACACAAAGTATTATTGAAGTGATCTATGAGAAAAAGAAAATCTCTCTTCCGCTCTTCATTGGCGTTTGGTTACTATTATTCATCGGTGCAGCCCTGGCAATTATGAATTTTCATGAAGATGTAAGTATGAGGGAAGTTCATCAAAGGCTGTATCATTTTGTAACTGGGGATGAGGATCCTCATCCATTACTTTTTCAAGTTCCCTATTCATTCGGTTTGGGCCTTGGGATGATCTTATTTTTCAACCATGTGTTTCGAAAGAGACTGAATGAAGAGCCGAGTCCACTAGAAGTTGAAATGTTTAATTACCAGCAGGATTTAGATCAGTATGTCATCATGCATGAAAATAAAGAAAGTCAGAAAAAAATAGATGACCATTAGCATTTTAATTACAGTATTTATTGGCTTTGCTGGTGGACTGGCAGTCGGTTCCGGGTTTGTAGCATTTCTAACTGTATTAGGAATCATCCCTAGATTAACTCAGTTAACAAAAACAATGAAAATGATTCACCACTATGAACTGGCTGTCATTATAGGCGCACTGGCAGGAGGATTTGTCAGCTTAAATAATTATACGCTGCACTTTTCCCCATTCGTTCTTATGCCCATCGGTTTAGCGAGCGGAGTGTTCATCGGGCTGTTGGCGGCTGCATTAACAGAGGTACTGAATGTGTTCCCGATCCTCGCAAAGCGAATTGGGATCGAAGGTCAAATCGTTATTCTCATTATGGCGATTGTATTTGGGAAAATTGTCGGCTCACTTTTTCATTGGCTCTACTTGGTTCATCAATAAACAGCAAGAGGCAGGGGTTCGTATGGACGACAAAAGAAAAGTGATCCTGATTACAGATGGAGATGAATATGCCAAACGGGCAATCGAGTGCGTGGCAAAAGAGTATGGAGGACGATGTATCTCAAGCTCTAAGGGAAATCCTTCTGTATTGTCAGGACCAGAGATTGTGAAATTAATCAGGAGTGCAAAGAATGACCCCGTCTTTGTGATGTTTGATGATAGTGGATTTATTGGAGAAGGTGCAGGCGAAAGGGCACTAAAGCATGTTGCGAACCATCCTGGCATAGACGTGCTCGGAATCATTGCGGTAGCAAGTAAAACCAGACAGGCAGAATGGACAAGAGTGGATGTGTGCATTGATAAATTTGGTGAATTGACTCCATTTGGGGTAGATAAATTTGGTGTCCCTGAAATGGATTTGGGAAGATTAACGGGTGATACGGTTTATTGCCTAGATGAGCTGGATGTTCCCGTTATCGTCGGAATTGGAGACATTGGCAAAATGGCCAAAAGGGATCACTACTCACAAGGTTCGCCCATTACGAAAAAGGCTGTTGAAATCATCTTGGAAAGGAGCGGATATCGTGCCTGAGAAAACAAAAGAAACACCCATATCAAAAGATTTAGCTGTTATAGAAGAGTACATGAAGAATCATGTAGGATTGAACAAAAGCTTTGATTTAGGTGTACGTAAACTCATGATTTTGAAAAAAGGAGTTCACATCTACTATGTGAACGGGTTGACTGATGCTTCCTACATTATTCAAATAGTGGAGGAACTCGTTGAGGTCAATGATCATGAGCGTGCAACGAGTCGATTATATGAGATTGTACATAATCGCCTTGTTCATCAATCGGTTGAGCCGGTTAAAACGATTGAAGAAGCAGTTGACGAAGTGTTATCAGGATTAATAGCGGTCTTTGTCGAAGGCTACCAAGAGGCAATCATTGTTGATGTTCGTAGTTATCCCGGGCGACAGCCTTCAGAACCTGATACTGAAAAGGTGGTACGTGGTTCCCGGGATGGATATGTAGAGAATATTATTGTGAATACCGCTTTGACAAGACGAAGAATTCGTGATCCACGATTGAGATTTGAAATATTTCGTATCGGAGAACGATCTAAAACTGACATTTCCATTGCCTATATTAATGATGTTGCCAATCCCAGTTTAATTGAAGTCATTAAGAAAGAATTGAAAAGTATTAAGATCGACGGCTTAACGATGGCGGATAAAACGGTTGAAGAGTTCCTGGTGAAACAAGGATATAATCCATACCCTCTCGTTCGATACACAGAAAGGGCAGACGTCGCCGCCACTCACTTACTAGAAGGACATGTCCTTATTTTTGTAGATACGTCGCCAAGTGTCATCATTACACCAACGACATATTTCCATCATCTTCAGCATGCGGAGGAATATAGACAATCACCGGCTGTCGGGACCTTTGTCAGATCGACCAGGTTCCTTGGGATATTAGCTTCGCTATTTTTACTCCCGCTATGGTATCTATTTGTGTTGGATCCATCCCTCTTACCTGAGGTTATTAAATTCGTAGGACCAAATGAACAGACGAATATTCCCGTTATTGTTCAGTTGTTCATAGCGGATTTCGGGGTTGAAATGTTCAGGGTGGCAGCCATTCATACTCCAACCCCATTATCCACTGCAATGGGTCTGATAGCGGCAGTCTTAATTGGACAAATAGCCATTGATGTAGGGTTATTTCAACCGGAAGTCATCCTGTATGTAGCCGTTGCATCCATTGGAACATTCGCTACACCAAGCTATGAATTGAGTGCCGCGAACAAGATGGCGAGACTGTTTCTTCTTATTGCAGTAGCCTTCTTCCATATTCCGGGACTGATGGTGGGTACCACACTTTTTATCTTATTCGTTACAAATATAAAGTCTTTAAATACCCCATATCTATGGCCGTTAATGCCGTTCAGTCCTATAGCATTCATGCAGATCCTCATTCGCCGCTCTATGCCGGGAGCAAAAATCAGACCTAGCATCGTGCAGCCGAGAAATAAGTATAAGCAGCCGGCGAAATCTTAGAAATATTGCAACAACTCTCATTCTGTGGTAAATTACGTTTAATTAGCAGAGCATTAAAGAGGGGAATGAGACGTTTCATGCATCTTCATGGATCAGCAGAAATTAAAAATGGTCATCTCACGATAGGAGGGGTGAGTTCCTTAGAATTAGCCAAACAATATGGTACACCCCTTTATGTTTATGACACTGCACTCATTAGAGAACGGGCAAGGGGTTTTAAAGAAACATTTGATTCCCTTGGGGTGAAAGCGGAAGTTGCCTATGCCAGTAAGGCATTTTCATGTATCGCGATTTTTCAATTAATGAAAGAAGAGGGATTATCACTGGATGTGGTTTCAGGAGGGGAGTTATATACTGCCTTAAAGGCAGGATTCCCTCCTGAACACATCCATTTTAATGGAAATAATAAATCTGAACAAGAGCTGATGATGGCTATTGAAAACAACATTGGCTGCATTGTCGTCGATAATTTCCACGAGCTGCAACTTGTGAATGACATCTCACAATCCACTGAAAAAGTGACGAAGGTATTATTAAGAGTGACGCCTGGGATTGAAGCCCATACTCATGATTATATTTTAACGGGGCAAGAGGATTCCAAGTTCGGATTCGATTTAGGGAACGGTCAAGCTGAGGAAGCAATGAAAAAGGCAGTGAGGCATGACGGGATTGAATTATTGGGTCTGCATTGTCATATTGGATCACAAATATTCGAAACAACCGGCTTCATTCTTGCTGCCAAAAAAATTATTGAGAAGGTGGCACAATGGAAATCTCAATATGATTACGGTCCGAGAGTGATTAACTTAGGCGGTGGATTCGGAATTCGCTATACGAAGGATGATGACCCGATACCACCTGCACAATATGTGAAGGAAATGATTGAGGCTGTAGAACAGGAAGTTGAGAGGTACAACCTTGAAATGCCGGAGATTTGGATCGAGCCTGGCCGGTCCCTTGTTGGTGATGCAGGGACCAGCCTATATACATTAGGGTCAAGAAAAGAAGTGCCCAACATCCGAAAGTACTTAGCCATTGATGGGGGCATGAGTGATAATATAAGACCGGCTCTTTACAAGGCAAAATATGAAGCGGTGATTGCGAATAAAGCAGATCATCCACCTGAAGAAACCGTGTCAATCGCTGGTAAATGTTGTGAATCCGGAGATATGTTGATTTGGGATTTACCTCTTCCACAATCAGAAGCTGGTGACACTCTTGCTGTATTCTGTACAGGTGCATATGGATATTCCATGGCTAATAACTACAATCGTATTCCCCGTCCTGCTGTCGTATTTGTCGAGAATGGAGAAGTAAGACTAGCTGTTCAAAGAGAGACATATGAGGATATGGTTTCACTTGATGTAACATTTAAATAAGCTAGAAACATAGTCTTTAAGTATATCGTACTTAAAGACTACTTTTTATGCATTTTTAATTACATACTTTAACAAATATTGATTTTACTATACAATAACAATGACATATATAGATGAATATAGTGTAGACAAAGGAGTCATTTATGAAGATCAGCAATACGGGATTGTTCTTGTTTTTATTAATATCAGGCATAGTATGGGGAGTCATATACTGGCTGTTCCTGGCTGGAAACTGATTGGTTAAAGTTGATTAATAAAAGTAAATTTAGTAAGATAAATAAACGTTCATATCAATTAAATTTCTAGTTTTTGTCTATAATAGGAAATAAATAGATTAGGCATAAAACATGACGAGGGGTAAATATGTTAATTCGGTATAAAAAGGCGTTTGAAAAGATCGCAATGGGATTATTATCTTTCATGCCAAATGAAAAGGATTTGAAGAAGCTTCAACAGACGATGAAGCAATACGAAACTGAAGATAATTGGCAGCTCTTTTTATGGAAAGAAGAGGACATAGTAGGTTTAATTGGAGTATTCAAGACAGATAGCACTTTAGAAATTCAGCATATATCCGTTAATCCATCCCATCGGCACGAAGGAATTGGGAAATCAATGGTGAAGCATCTTAGAGACATGCATTCTGAGCATGAAGTGAAGCCGAATTCAGAGACCGCTTCATTTTTTGAGAAGTGTGACGAAATCGATCAAGAGAAGGTTACAGACGAAGAACAATAAAGAGGACGGCCACCGGATCAGCAGGTGGTCAGCCTCTTTTTTTTCGTTTTAATGCATTTTTTCGCTCTAAAATTACTTCTGAACGGTCACGCAGGGAATGTCTATGAATGAGCTCGATATTATTTAAATCACTTGGAGAACACCAGGAGTACCCATTGTCCTCGCACAGTGATTGGACCTGCTTTTGTAGAGAGGCATCCGTCAGGGGAATATTGATGCTGCTATAGGGCTGATTGGTACTTAGTCCATGGGTGATATCAACGAGCTTTTCCAGAAGTTTCACAGGGTGGATACCTAATCGGGAAAGTTCATCCTGATTCAGCTCGATATTATGAACGGCTTTCTTAAATGTCCGGGCAGCTCCTGATAGATTACCTCTTCTGTAATGATACAAACCCACGGCAACCTGGATTAAACCTACCCAATGGGAAGAACGGTTCTTAGGATCTGCATATTTCCAATGTTCTTCCAACACTTCGTGGCACTCGAAGTAATCACGATTTCCGTGGAAATACATTAAGAATTCTAAGTAAGGTTTAGGGTAAACCATGTGAGTCCCTCCTTTATTATGAAATATCGTTTGAGTATTTAAAGTGTAGCATATTCTCCATCTTTGCCAAAACGACAGGTACATCCTGTTTATGCAAAAACTTTCTATTGGAGAATAGTGGTCAATCTACTATACTATTAAGTAGCGATCAGGAATGACTGTAATTAGAAATTTGGTGATAAAGTGGAATACAATGTGAAGATTGACGCTTTTGAAGGTCCGTTAGATCTTCTTTTGCATCTGATTAATTCGTTGGAAATTGATATATATGATATTCCTATGGCTCAAATTACTGAGCAGTATATGTTATATGTACATACGATGAAGAGTTTGCAACTTGATGTTGCGAGTGAGTACTTAGTGATGGCCGCTACATTACTGGCGATTAAAAGTAAAATGCTTCTCCCGAAACATGATGACGGCCTTTTAAACGATGAAATTGAATTCGAAGAGGAAGATCCACGTGATGAATTAGTTGAGAGGTTGATTGAGTACCGCAAGTTTAAAGAAGCTGCCAATGAGCTGAAGCACCGTGAGGAAGAACGGGGACAAGTGTATACGAAACCCCCTAGTGATCTCTCGGAATTTACGGAAGAGGCGGATTTAAAGAATAGCGAGGTTCAAGTGTCTCTATATGATATGTTAGGAGCTTTTCATAAATTACTGAGGCGTAAGAAGCTGCAAAGGCCAGTACAAACCAGAATAACGAGACAGGAAATATCCATTGAGAAAAGAATGAATGATATTCTTCATAGTCTGCGAAATATCAAAGAGCGTACACCCTTTACAAGTCTCTTCCCATCTGATGATAAAGAACATCTCGTTGTTACTTTCCTTGCCGTGCTTGAATTGATGAAGCGAAAACAGATCATTGTCAATCAAGAGAAAAACTTCATGGAAATATTTGTTGAAGCAGGAGAGGAGGTAGGTCTAGTTGAACAATAGTAATTGGAAAGGTATCCTCGAAAGTTTACTGTTCGCAGCTGGTGATGAAGGTCTCTCGTTGAAACAAGTATGTTCTGTATTGGAAATCGGGGATCAGGAAGCGATAGCTGTCATCGAAGAGCTAAAGTCAGATTACGAAAAGGATCCCGATCGGGGGATTTATATGATTGAGATAGCAGACACCTTTCAATTGGTGACAAAAAAAAGCAACGCCGATTACTTAAAGAGATTGGTTGAGTCACCAAATGTAAGCTTTTTATCGCAGGCAGCTCTTGAAACACTTGCCATTGTCGCTTATAAGCAACCGATCACGAGGATGGAGATTGAACAAATCAGAGGTGTTAAAACCGAGCGTCCCATTCAGACCCTTACGTCAAAAGGACTGGTGAAGGAAGTTGGAAGAGCAGAAGGGACAGGTCGTGCCTACTTATTTGGTACGACAAAAGAATTTCTGGACTATTTCGGATTGAAGAGAATAGAAGAACTTCCTCCCCTACCTGAAAATATAGAGGACGAATCCATGCAAGATGAAGCAGACTTGTTTTTTGAGAAATTTCAAGAAACGATGGAATCGAAAGAGTAGACCTGAAACAAATAAGAATAGAATCACGAAAAGACACAGCAGAGAAACTCTGCTGTGTCTTTTCGTGGGATAAAGCCAGAAATTGAACCCTTAGTGTGAATTCCGGATTTTCATTCATATTACCCCTTGTCCTGCATAAACTTGTACAAACACGTTAGAATTAAAGGAGTAGATGGGTGTGAATCGTAAGAGAGTGAAATATTACATATATTATATTCTTATCCTCACCTTGCTATTTGTAGTCGTTTCCAATGAAGTTCAGGCCGCCCCTTCTGTCAGTTCACAGCGGGCGATATTAATGGATCAGGAGACGGGCCGGATTCTGTATGAAAAGGATGCACACAGTCAAAGTCGGATTGCAAGCATCACAAAAATCATGACGGCGATCCTTGCCGTGGAGTCCGGAAAGATGGATAAGGAAGTAACGGTATCATCGAATGCTGCTGGAACGGAAGGTTCCTCCCTTTATTTGAAAGCGGGAGAGAAAATCAAGCTGGAAGATCTCGTGTACGGGCTGATGCTGAGATCCGGGAATGATGCGGCGGTGGCTATAGCAGAATATGTTGGGGGGAGTCTTGACGGATTTGCTTATATGATGAATGAAAAGGCAAATGAAATCGGTATGAAAAATACGAATTTCTCCAATCCTCATGGCCTCGATGACCATGAAGACCACTACTCCACTGCTTACGATATGGCAGTTCTGACTAGATATTCAATGGAGAATGAAGTATACAAGGAGATTTCAGGAACGAAAGTGCATACAGCTCCAAATCCGGAAGAAAAATGGGACCGTAAGTGGAAGAACAAAAATAGATTATTAACAGAATTGTATAAACATAGTACGGGTGGGAAAACGGGATATACAAAACTGGCCAAAAGAACGCTTGTTTCCACAGCTTCCAAGGATGGGGAGAACCTGATTGCCGTTACACTAAATGGACCTGATGATTGGAATGATCATATTGGAATGTTTGAATACGGGTTTAAGCAATATGATTATAAAATCGTCCTGGAAAAAGGTACGATTGAAAAAATGGATGACGATATTTACAGGGATCATGCCTATCTTAAACGGGAATCTGTCCTAACCCTTCAAGATGATGAAGTGGATGATGTGAAGGTAGAGTACAAAATGTTAAAGCCTAAAGAGGAATGGTTGAAGAATAAAAATGTACCTGAAGTAGTAGGGAAAGCTGTCGTGTATTTAGAAGACGAAGAAGTAGACACTCTTCCCATTTTCTATAAAACAACGGTTGAAGCTGAAAAAGAAAAGAGCTGGTGGAAATTCTGGGCCTATTCCTTTGAGTCCTTTATAGGGGTCAGGGATCATGGTTAATCTCATATGGGTTGGGATGACCATCATCGGTTTAGTGTTCGCCATTATCAATGGCAAGATGAAAGAAGTAAACGAAGCCATTTTCACTTCTGCAAATGAAGCCGTTACCCTCTGTATAGGGTTGGTCAGTGTATTGGTGTTTTGGTTGGGAATCATGAGGATTGCCCAGGAAGCGGGATTATTGGATAAACTTGCCAGGTTGTTCAGACCCTTTGTCACCCGGTTGTTTCCAGAGGTGCCAGATAATCATCCTGCGATGGGGTATATATTATCGAATATGATGGCGAATATGTTCGGTCTTGGAAACGCAGCAACACCTCTTGGCATTAAAGCGATGGAGCAATTAAAGGAACTGAACGGTGGAAGAGACTATGCCAGCAGGTCAATGATTACCTTCTTAGCCATTAATACGTCGAGTCTTACCATCATACCAACAACTGTCATTGCGATCCGGATGAAATATGATTCTGCTTCCCCGACTGAAATTGTGGGACCAACCTTGATCGCGACCATGCTCTCAACCATAGGAGCCATATTGATAGACCGATATTTTCATTATAGACGTACTCGTAGAGAGGTGAAGTAGATGCAATGGATATCCACGATATCATTATGGCTGATCCCCATTATGATCGGCTTCATTTTAATCTATGGAACACTCAAAAAGGTACCAACGTATGAAGTGTTCGTCGATGGGGGAAAAGAAGGCATTAAAATTGCCGTGTCGATCATTCCTTTTCTCATTGGTATGCTTGTAGCCATTACCATTTTCAGAGAATCAGGAGCACTTGAGTTCTTTGTGAATCTCATCCGCCCGGGATTGCTCGCACTCGGGATTCCCCCTGAAATTGTACCACTTGCCATTATCAGGCCCATTTCAGGAACAGCTGCCCTGGGTATGATGAGCGATATAGTCGCTACCCACGGGCCGGATTCCTTTATCGGGAGACTTGCATCAACCTTACAGGGAAGTACCGATACCACCCTATACGTACTGACCGTCTACTTCGGGGCGGTAGGTATCCGGAAGATGGGAGACGCCCTCAAAGTTGGATTACTAGCTGACGTCGTAGGAATCGTAGCTGCAATCTTCATCGTCACGGTTATGTTTTAAGGGTGGGGTTCTATTAATAAGGCAATTGTCGTATAATTTGTTGCTATTTTTAAAGATGAAAGTAGTAGATGATTTCCGCTCCAGGTTTCCGTGGTGCTGCGGAGAGTCTCTTCAGTTGAGAACCTGGGGTCTCACCCGCTGGATTTTGGAATTCAATATATTTTATCATTCTCTTAACCTGCTTCTTTCTTATCTGTGAAAGTGACCTTTTCAAAATCTATTTCTTTATTAGGTTTATTGGGATCTTATGCGTGCCTTTCAATGTCCTTTTTAAATTGTAATCCAAGGCAACCGTGAATTTGGTCCTCGCAAAGATGTGAAATAACTCAGAGTGGATTGTAGGGGAGGGCACTTGACTCCTGCGGGAAATAGAGGAAAGGTCGAGACCCCACAGGGCAAAGCCCGAGGAGGCTCGACTTCCTCCCCGCGGAAAGCAAGTGCCTGGAGCGGAAAGGAACGGTCCATATTTCAACACTACCACTTATATAAAAAACAAAATCAGCGGATTGGTTCCCTCACCAACCAGCACACACTGATTGAAAGAGCCCAGGCAGACAATAATTTAAAAACAACTTTTTTGTAAAAAATCTATTATAAAGGAAATAATAAGGTATAAAGAAATCGACTGAAAAGGTCGATTTTTCTTTATACCTTTCTATTTTGCCTGGATTGTGTAATAATTCATGAAGACAAATGTATTGAAAATTAAATGAGGTGAAAGACCGTGGAACGATTACAAAAGGTTATTGCTCATAGTGGCGTAGCGTCACGACGAAAAGCCGAGCAATTAATTATAGAAGGTAAAGTAAAGGTCAATGGTACAGTAGTGAAAGAATTAGGAACAAAGGTTTCAAATTCCGATAGAGTTGAAGTGACAGGTATTCAAATCGAAAGAGAAAATAAAGTGTACTATATGCTCTATAAACCAAGAGGAGTCATTTCAGCTGTGACTGACGATAAAGACCGTCAAGTCGTAACGGATTTCTTCCCTGAAATAGAAGAAAGAATCTATCCGGTAGGAAGACTGGACTATGAGACGTCAGGTATCCTTCTTCTAACCAATGATGGGGATTTCGCTAACTCCCTTATGCATCCAAGTAACGAAATTGAAAAAACGTATGTAGCGAGATTAAAAGGGATACCACCTAAGTTCAAAATCAGAGAACTTGAAAAAGGGGTTAAACTGGAGGACGGCATGACGGCTCCAGCCAAAGTGAAAGTATTAAGCATTGATAAGAAACAAGGAAAATCCATCGTCGAAATTACCATTCATGAGGGCAGAAACCGCCAAGTACGGAGAATGTTTGAAGCCCTAGGATATCCGGTTCAAAAGCTGAAGCGAGAAAGATATGCATTTCTTACTCTACATGGTTTGAACGCAGGAGAAGGACGGGAACTTACTCCCCATGAAGTGAAACAGCTAAGAACACTTGCTGAAACGGGAAGCATTAGATAGAGAATAGCATGGAAAGTGTCACATATCCTTCATATAATTTACACTATCTATAAAGTGATAAATGATATAATGGGAAAGGAATTTCACCCTGGAATATAAGGGATTTTTCCCTGCTTATTATGAAGGAATGGAACATTACATTATGGCAGGGACTGGTCTCATAAGTGAATTCTTATGACATCAGGCCCTTTGCTACTGTAAAGAGAGAAAAAACTTTTCCATTTTTTGAGAACGATTTCAATATGGGAGGCACACGTACATGGATAAGAAAAAACGCAGATTACTCATCCGGACCATAATCCTCATTGTACTGACTTCTGCGGTTGCATATACCCTGTATGCCAACTTTACGAAGGATGAAAGAGGGAAGTTGAAGGTGGGAGATCAAGCGCCTGACTTTGTTTTAGAGGATATGCAAGGGAATAAACATCGTTTGTCCGACTATGAGGGCCAAGGGGTATTCCTGAATTTCTGGGGAACATGGTGCAAACCATGTGAAAGAGAAATGCCTTATATGAATAATCAATATGCGAAATATAAAGATCAAGGTGTACAGATATTGGCTGTTAATGTGGGGGAATCGGATTTTCTTATCAATCGATTCGTATCGAAACACGGGTTAGAGTTCCCTATTGTAGTGGACGAGGAAGAAGAAGTTCAAAATGCGTACGGCATTGATCCGTTACCAACGACATTCCTCATTAACCCTCAAGGTGACATCGAAAAGATCATTACTGGAACGATGTCAGAAAACGATATCATTGAAGATTTAGAGAGCATTAAGCCTTAGTTCAGCAGTTTAACTTGATATAAGGAGTTTTAACATGAAAGAGATTAAATGTGTATGCGGTCATGTAAACCCGAATGGTACCGTTCTCTGCGAATCCTGTGGACGCGCATTAACGGATGAAGCGAAGAACGAGAAGCTTCATGACATGCGATACGAGGGTAGTGCTAGACGTTCCCAAACGTATAACAAATCGGTTGTCGACAAGATTTGGAATTTCTTTTCATCTGTTAAGGTTGGCGTATGGTTAATTGTCATCACACTAATCGCCTCTGCAGTTGGTACGATCTTGCCCCAGGAACAGTATATTCCGAATGGACAGCCTGCAAATGAATACTATGAAGATGTATACGGCTTTTTTGGAGAGTTATATTACACGTTAGGGTTCCATGATTTATATAGTTCATGGTGGTACCTACTATTGATCGCATCGATTGGCGTTTCCCTCGTGATCTGCAGTCTGGACCGGGTGATTCCCCTCTATCGTGCCCTTAAGAATCAACGTGTTTCCAGACATGCTGGTTTCCTGAAGAGACAACGAATCTATGGGAAAACAGAAATGGTAGAGGTCAATGATTCTATAAATAAGATTAAGGAAAAGTTAACTCAAAAAAAATACAAGATCCGGGAAGAAGACGGAAACATCCTTGCAGAGAAAAATCGTTTCTCTAGGTGGGGTCCCTATGTCAATCATATAGGTCTTATCATTTTCCTTTTCGGGGGCATGCTGCGATTCGTTCCCGGTATGTATATTGATGAAACCGTGTGGATCCGTGAAGGGGAAACAAGGGCCGTCCCTGGTACGAAACAAGAATATTACTTAGAAAATAAAGGGTTTACGTTAGAGACATACGATAAAGATAAAGACAAAGAAGTATTTGGGGAAGCCATTGATAAGAATGGAACCATCGCGAAGAATTTCCAATCTGACGTGGTACTGTATAAAGAATCCGGAGATAAACTTCCAGGGCAAACAGCTGACCGGGAAGTGGAAAAAGAGGATTCCATTAAAGTGAACCACCCCCTTAAATTCGGGAATTTCGCTGTCTATCAAACCAGTTACAAGTTAGACGAATTTAAATCAATGTCCTTTACATTTGATAATAAAGAGTCAGGGGACAGCTTCGGTAAATTTACCGTCGACCTATTTGATCCACAAGATACCTATGAATTTGAAAAAGGGTATAAAGTAGAATTGATGGGATATTATCCTGATTTCTCTGGATTTAATGAACAAGGAGAACCGCAAACCAAGTCTCCTCTACCGAATAATCCTGCATTCCTTTTTAAATTGTTTTCGCCTGAAAAGCCCGATGGTGAAGTGAGCTTTGTAGGAATCCAGCAAAATCTGGAACCGCTTGGTGACAATGAATATAAATTGTCATTTGCGGGTGTTGAGACAAGAGATGTATCTGCTTTGACCGTTCACAAGGATCTCACACTTTGGATCTTAGCCGTAGGTGGAGCCATCTTTATGATAGGTGTCGTACAAGGTGCTTATTGGCACCACCGAAGAATCTGGATCAGGCGAAGTGAAGACGGAGTCATCGTAGCCGGTCATACGAATAAAAACTGGCATGGATTAAAAAATGAAATCAACTTCGTTTTGGAAGGTACCGGAATACAGGAACCTGAAGATCAACAACAAAAAAACGAAGCAAGGAGGAATGAAGATGTCAACGATAACAATGGCAGAGTGGAGTAGTAATTTACTCTATGTATCCTTCATGATGTATTTGATTGCTACGTTGTTTTTTGGTGGAAGCATCCGCCAAAAGAATACAACTGAAACGAATCAGCAAAAGTGGGGATTGATTGGAATTGTTTTAACCCTTATCGGATTTGCCGCTCAATTAGGCTACTTCATTTTAAGATGGGGGGCAGCTGGACACGCTCCAGTAAGTAATTTATTTGAATTTACAACCTTTTTCGGAATGATGCTTGTTGGGGCCTTTATCATTCTTTACTTTATGTATAAAACAACGATACTGGGTGTCATTGCATTACCATTTGCACTTTTGGTGATCGCCTATGCCAGTATGTTCCCTAAGGACATTAGTCCTTTGATTCCTGCTCTTCAAAGTGATTGGTTGAAAATCCACGTCACAACTGTTTCAGCAGGGGAAGCGATTTTATCCATCAGTTTTGTGGCAGGGTTGATCTACTTATTGAAATCGGTGCAACATACAAAAGGAAGTAAACAATCGTTTTGGCTTGAAACCGTCATGTATTCTTTAGTGGTCGTATTAGGGTTTGTAGTTGCATCAACTGCTTTTACCCTGGCAAATTACGAAGCGAATTTTCAGTATGTCGATCAAGAAGGGGCCGAAGCGATTTCTGAATACACACTGCCGGCCCTTGTCGGACCGAATGAAGGACAACTATTAACTGACAAGGTAATGGAGCCGCTGGTGGAAATGCCAGCCCTCATCAATGCTAAGAAACTTAATACCGTTATTTGGTCGTTTCTGATTGGAACTGGAATTTATCTTCTATTACGCTTAATCTTTAGAAAGCGAATAGCTGCGAAATTACAGCCATTGGTGAAAAATGTGAATTTGGACCTGATGGACGAAATCGGTTACCGCTCAGTATTAATCGGCTTTCCAGTCTTTACATTGGGAGGACTTATCTTCGCAATGATTTGGGCTCAAATTGCCTGGACTCGATTCTGGGGATGGGATCCCAAAGAAGTATGGGCTTTAATTACTTTCTTATTCTATGCAGCATTTCTGCATCTGCGCCTCTCCAAAGGATGGCACGGTGAGAAGTCTGCATGGTTAGCCGTCATCGGGGTTGCCATTATCCTATTCAACCTGGTTGCCGTTAACCTCATTATCGCAGGATTGCATTCATACGCTTAAATAACGAACGGGAGGGAGCTGGCCATAACGAGAGTGATATTCTCTTTGAGTCAGCTTCTTTTTTCATATAAAATATAGGATAATATGGTTTAATTAGACAAAAGGGGGATGTACCCATGGAGGAAAATATTCGAATTTTAGTTGTAGATGATGAAGACCGGATTCGTAGACTGTTAAAGATGTATCTTGAAAGAGAAAACTATGAAATTGATGAAGCCGAAAATGGAGAGGAAGCATTAGCGCTGGCTCTGGAGAATAATTACGACTGTATCTTACTGGATATCATGATGCCCGGGATGGACGGGATCGAAGTATGTAAGCACCTTCGTGAAAAGAAAGCGACGCCCGTGATCATGCTTACTGCCAAGGGAGAAGAAGTGAATAGAGTGCAAGGGTTCGAAGTGGGGACCGATGATTACATAGTGAAACCTTTTTCCCCCCGCGAAGTGGTACTGAGAGTGAAAGCGTTATTAAGACGCTCTTCAAAGACAAGTTTTATTCAAACAGATGCCAAGGCGAAAGACCTGATTGTTTATCCACATCTTACGATTGATAATGATGCCCATCGGGTAACCGCTGACGGTAAAGATGTCAACTTAACACCAAAAGAATACGAGCTGCTATATTTCCTCGCAAAAGCTCCTGACAAAGTGTTTGACCGAGAGCACCTACTTAAGGAAGTGTGGCATTATGAATTCTTCGGTGACCTGCGTACGGTCGATACCCATGTGAAGCGATTAAGAGAAAAACTGAATAAAGTATCCGAGATGGCTGCTAAGATGATTGTTACCGTATGGGGAGTAGGCTACAAGTTCGAGGTAACAAATGAATGAGGCTGTGGCGTAGTGTTGTAGGGAAGCTATGGCTAACGATTCTGCTCTTAGTTTCCTTTGTATTATTTATCCTTACGATTCTTTTACTGGAATTCTTTCAAAACTATCACGTCGATGTGGTTGAAAAAGAATTAACCCAAACGGCTGAAAAAGTGGCGAGAGTCATTGAGAATCATAAAGACCTGGAGCTGGGGATGGAACTGGGGAAAGAAATCATCGATGATCCAGTCAATATCATTATTTCATTAGATCAAAATGAATCACTTTATTCCCAGGATTCCACAGCGTTTCAAAAGAATATTCATGAGTACATTTCAGATGATAAACAACTTCAGTCGGTGAAAACAAATGAAATCACCATCAAGAAAGAGATCGAATTATCCTCGGAAATGTCTTCGAACCGATATGAAAATGTCATCATTGTAGGGACTCCCCTTCATATTGATGAAGAAGATGGAGCGGTATATCTCTATCAGTCTCTCGGTGTTATTAAAGATACAACGCGTCAAACAACGAAACTGATCTTGCTTGCTGCGGGGATCGCCATTATTTTAACAACCATCTTTGCTTTCTTCCTTTCCACACGTATCACTGCACCGCTAAGGAAAATGCGGGAAGCAGCTTTTGAGGTAGCAAAGGGTAAGTTTGATACTAAGGTACCGATTTTGACGAAGGATGAAATCGGTGAACTTGCTACAGGATTTAACCAGATGGGCAGGCAGCTAAAGTTTCACATTAACGCATTGAGCCAGGAGAAGGAGCAGCTCTCCTCTATTTTGAGCAGTATGGCTGATGGAGTTATCACCTTTAATCGAGACGGCACGATCTTGATCACTAATCCACCTGCCGATCGATTCCTGCAACATTGGTATTATGAGCAAAGTGAAAACAGTGAAGAAGCCATCCCTACTACTGTAAAGGAATTATTGCAGAGCGTGGTCGTGACAGAAATGGAGCAGACAGGTGAGTTGAGTCTGCAGGGGCGTTCGTATGTGGTGATCATCAGTCCACTTTACAATAACAACAACATCAGGGGAGCCGTGGCGGTCGTGCGTGATATGACAGAAGAGAGAAGATTGGATAAGCTTAGGAAAGACTTTATCGCCAATGTCTCTCATGAACTCCGTACCCCAATCTCTATGCTTCAAGGATATAGTGAAGCGATCGTTGATGATATTGCTGAAACAGAAGAAGAAAAGAAAGAGATAGCCCGTATTATTTATGATGAGTCATTGCGAATGGGACGTCTGGTCAATGACCTTCTGGATTTGGCCCGTATGGAAGCGGGGCATATCACTCTAAATAAAGACGTCATTGGTGTCATGCCTTTCACCGAACGAGTGACGAATAAATTTATTGGACTGGCCAAAGAAAAAAAGGTCTCCGTTTACTTCGAAAGTGATGTAGGAATCAAAAATGAAATTCACATGGACCCTGACCGAATCGAACAAGTATTAACCAATCTGATTGATAATGCTTTAAGACATACTCCTACGGGTGGAGAAGTAACCGTTTCCCTGACGGAAAGCAAGGGTGGTTATTTATTCCATGTAAAAGATACGGGTTCCGGGATACCTGAAGAAGATCTTCCTTTCGTTTTCGAACGCTTCTATAAAGCGGATAAAGCCAGAACAAGAGGGAAGTCCGGCACTGGTCTGGGGCTTGCGATCGCAAAGAACATCATTGAGTCCCATAAAGGTCATATCCAAGTACAAAGTAAAGTCGATCAAGGGACAGCCTTCACTTTCTTTCTTCCCATTTAGCCAAGAATCGATGATATCCATAGAAACTTGACGTTTTTTCTTGTTACATGGGAAACATTCTTTATTTTTTCTCTGCAAGTAGAAAATGATGTTGAAAAAATGATGAGAATAAAGGGAAATATGGGAAGTCAACAGGGGATAAGTACCTTGTTGGCTTTTTATTTGAGGTTAAACCTATATTAAATATAAGTCTTTCCTTTTTACCAGAAAAATACTATATTGATAGTGTGTAACTTTTTTACAGAAAAAACGACTAATAAATTGACGGGGAGGGAAGCAAGTGGACTCCGTTTTTGAGAAATTATACACTGACTATCATCAGGACGTCTTTCAATTCCTTATATACATGGTACAGAATAGGCAGCAGGCTGAAGATCTGGTGCAGGAAGTATATATCCGGGTGCTTAAATCGCATGAGCGTTTTGAAGGTAAAAGCTCTGAGAGAACGTGGCTTTTTTCGATTGCAAAAAATGTAGCCATAGATCATTTTAGAAAACAGAAGAACTGGAAGAATCGGATATTGGATAAATTCGATTGGAGCCGGAACGATGTGACAGACGATGGGGCGCTTCCGGAAGAAATTACTGTTGCAAAGGAAGAAGTTAAGGTATTGTACGAATGTTTGAAAAACTGTTCGACGGATTATCGGATGGTCATTATTATGCGTTACTTACAAGAACTTTCAATAGTTGAAACATCTGAAGTCCTCGGCTGGTCTGAAAGTAAAGTGAAAACGACCCAGCATAGAGCCATAAAGTGGTTAAGAATTGAAATGAATCAACGGCTACCAAAGGAGGAAAGAGACATTGAAGCAGTCAGAATGGAAAGATCGTGATATAGAGGACCTCATCAAAAAGCTTCCTCAAATCAAAGATGATCGAACTCCTCAATCAATATATGCAAAAATAGAACGTCAGAACAAAAAGACGTTTATTGCATTTAACCGTTTTATTCCAACAGTCGCAGCATTGGCAGCCATATTCATCATGGTCATGCTTGCTCCAACCGTATTAAATCAATTCAATGAAAATAGTATGGATAAACCAGAAATGAAATCAACGGAATCATCAGGTGGGGATTCAGATACGAATTCAGCACAAGATTCTTTGGCGAAATCAAGTGATAAATCAGAAATGATACATGATGACGCCGATAAAGACCAAATGACAGTTGAAAAGGATAATAGCGAGCTTAGTATGGCTGAGACTGAAAAAGAAATTCAACCAGCTACGGCAGAAAGATTATCTTTATATGAAGAAGATTTAGAAGGGCAGGACTACTATCCTTATGGACTCGTTTCTCCGGAAGCGGTACCTGTACCTATTTCAATTGTCGATCGCCCTGCAGAGGGGGAAGAAGGCTGGTTGATCCGTCACGAAGAAATTGCAGGTGAGTTACCCGAAAGCGAGTGGGGGATGGAAGACTTTCTCCCGCTAAAAGGCCAATTTACCTTGGGTGAAAACAAAGTCATTTTCACTTTGGACCCTGAGCATTCATATAGTGGCGGTAGTGCAGTGGAATACGCTTTTTACCATTCTCTATTATACTCATTTCAACATAAGGGGTTAAATGAAGTGGTTCTTCAAGAACAAGACGGCTCAGTTCCGGAATTCAGCTCCACCGGGGAATTCTCAAGTATCGATCTTAATGAGGATGCTCATACGGCTTATTACCTTTACTCGCCAAATGGAAGGGAACGTTTCCTCGTACCGGATAATATAAATAGAGGATCTGTCAAAGAGTCCATTCAGGCAATGAAAAGCTCAGAAACGAGCCTTTTCCAAAGTGTGATTCCGAAAAACATCAATATCAGTGTAACGGAATCAGATGGATTTCTAACCATCAATTTCTTAAATGAACTGGACATAGAAACATTAGACGAAGAAACAGCCATGGAAATGATTGAAGGTATTTTACTGACAAGTAAAAGCTCCGGGTATGAAAGGGTTCAATTCGAAAACATTAAACAGGAAAGCTGGAATGGATTCATGTTCAACGAACCCATTGAGACACCAATCAGTCCGAATAAGAAAACGTTCGAAAATTAGTTATCACAGAAAGACTGGAAGCGGGAGAAACCCGTTTCCGGTCTTTTTTTTGTGAAGACATGCTTGTCGCCTCTGGTCAAGCCGCCTCCGCTTTTGGGTCATCCAGCTCCGGCGGCTAGAGGCTCGAGGTCATAAGTCAAACCTGCCAAAAAGGCAAAGTACGCCTTTCCGGCAGGTTCGCCTTATGCTTGTCGCCTCTGGTCAAGCCGCCTCCGCTTTTGGGTGTCGTCCAGCTCCGGCGGCTAGCCCCTCGAGGTCATAAGCTAAATTGGCCAAGAAGGCAAAGTGCGCCTTCCCGGCCAATTCATCTTATGCTTGTCGGGGCTGAACAAGCCGCCTCCGCTTTTGTGTCATCCAGCTCCGGCGGCTAGAGGCTCGATGTCATAAGTCGAACCTGCCAAAAAGGCAAAGTACGCCTTTCCGGCAGGTTCGCCTTATGCTTGTCGCCTCTGGTCAAGCCGCCTCCGCTTTTGGGTGTATATTTATCTCAGTCTTAGACAAACTACTCAAAGGAAAATTATCTCATTCCTTTGTGAATATTGAATGGAGGGTCTACATATAGTGGGGAGTGCATGAAATGAGGGTGAAAAGGTAAGAATGGGTTAATAGATGAAAAGGTAGTGGACGTGAAGCTTCGGTATGGAAGAAAAAAGGTATTGTTTTAAAATGGGTAAGGAGGACAAGCATGATTTTGGATTATGTAAAAAGGCTTTTAATCGTATTCCTGTTAGCGTTGTGTGTGAGCATGATGTTCTTTACAGGAAAGGTAGCGAAAGCAGAGACGAATAACATCACTCAGGAAACGGTATCCTGGACATTTCCTGTTGAAGGGATGATAACGGATTCGTATGGGTCAAGGTCTGGTAATCATAAAGGTATGGACATAGGAGGAGACATAGGCTCTCCTGTTTATTCTGTTGCAAAAGGTAAGGTGATTAGATCATATCTATCTCCAAGTTACGGACATGTGGTATTCATAAGGCATGAAAATGGGTATGAAACCGTTTATGCTCATCTCGAGAGCCGGCTTGTTGAAGAGAATCAAGATGTGGGTCAAGGCCAACATCTTGGAAATTTAGGAAATACAGGCAGATCGACAGGAGCTCACCTGCATTTTGAGGTGCACAGGGGTGAATGGACGATTGATAAGGAAAATGCAATCGATCCGTATATGGTATTTGGACAAGGTGAGGTCGGGCAGCTTGTTTTTGCTCAGGAGAAAGATCCCTATCAAGCAGTTGGTGTTTCTGGAACAGCTGAAATCAATCATGATGTAGGTACAAAAGAAGTTCAAAATAATGAAAACATGGTAAATCATGTCGTACATAAGGGAGAAACCCTCTGGGGGATATCACAGCAATACAATATATCCATAGAGGATATTAAGAGAGCCAATGGGTTAAATGAAACCAATTTAGTAATTAATCAATCGTTAGCCATTCCCCAATCAGCAGGGAGTGGGTATGTTGTGAAACAAGGGGACACCTTATACTCCATTTCAGTCGCACAAGGAGTTGATGTGAATGACTTGGTGGCTTGGAATGATATGGATCTTAAGACACCTATATATCCTCGACAAGTACTAAACATACAATAATGGAAGCGTAAACCTGAATAGACCATGAGTGAACAAAAATATTTCGAATTCGAACTGTTTCTCTTCACATAACCCCCGTCATTATGTATAATGAAAATGTATAAAAAAATAAAGATTCGTCTTCGGGGCAGGGTGAAATTCCCTACCGGCGGTGATGAGACTTTTGTCTCTAAGCCCGCGAGCCTTCAGGGGCAGGATTTGGTGCGATTCCAAAGCCGACAGTATAGTCTGGATGGGAGAAGATGAAGGTTTATGCCAGAACGTTTAGAAAAAGGGAAGCTGAACGTTTATTCGGGTATGCCTTATCATTCTCCTAGATATACGTATCTAGGGGTTTTTTAATGCTACCTTTGGCTTGAGCTATCTTCGATATGAGATGAATCTCCTAAAGGAGAGAGGTTTATGAGAAAAATGAATACACGCACGTTTGTAACGGTTGGTATGTTAAGTGCCATATCCTATGTGTTGATGCTTTTTAACTTCCCAATTCCACCATTTCCAAAGTTTTTAATGGTAGACTTCAGTGATGTGCCTGCATTGATTGCGACAGTAACATTAGGTCCACTTGCAGGAATATTAGTTGAATTATTCAAGAACGTGATTGATTACATCATGACAGGAAGCGATACCGGCGTCCCGATTGGTCATGTTGCAAACTTTATGGCGGGAGTGCTTTTGATTCTTCCGACATATTATATTTATAATCGTTTTCAATCTAAAAAAGGATTGTTGATCGGTCTTATCACAGGAACTGTGGTCATGAGTATCAGTATGGGAATTCTTAATTATTTTGTGTTCCTTCCCGCTTATAAATACTTCATGAATTTCGAGTTACCTGCTGAGATTATCATTACAGGGATTGTTCCTTTCAACATTTTAAAAGGAATCCTTGTAACATCAGTCTTCATCTTACTATTTGTTCGTCTTCAAGGCTGGTTGGCAAGACAGACAGCCCTGAAAAAAGCGGCATAGTACAAATATAAATGATAAACCCCTCAATTACATTTGAGGGGTTTTCTAATGTCATTAGGCCAAAAAGAAAAAGCTAAGGGGAAATTCCCCTTAGCTTCGGAACTACTATTCAAATTTAAGTGCATCTCCATCGAATGGCTCGTCGGCTACTTTAATGGAATCCGTAGGACAACCTTCGAATGCATCAATCATATCATCTTCTAATACGTCAGGAACTTCAACTGTCCCCTGGTTATCGTCTAATGTTACAAATGCAATACCTTCATCATCATAGTCGTAAATATCTGGAGCAGCAGCTCCACATGCTCCACATGCAATGCATGTATCCTTGTCGACGATTGTATATTTTGGCAAAGAAAAAACCTCCCGAATTAATAATTCTATATAATTCATCATTATACACAATGTAAGTTTGTGAAAAATCACTTAATGTTTATTTTATAGAGGATTGTATAACTTTTCAATAGTTAGGTGGTTTCTTTTTATTTTTATCCTATATATGAAAAACAAAACATGGTTAAACAACAAATTCATGGTACAATATTTGACAATAACCTACATGTTAAGGAGTAGAGAATTGACCTATCTTAATTATGTGATTTTATATTGCTTCATACAAATAAATGGAGAGCGATCGATTTACTCTGTTTTTCATATCTTAAAAGGAAAAAAGTCTTCCCAGTCGATACAGGATGCTCACATCTTTTATTTGCAGCCGTTTTTTCTTTCCTTACCTAAGCTTAAACGAGCGTACTTTAACCAGAAGGTAAAGGAATTAGAGAAATTGGGGTATGTCATTGTCGATGAAAGTGGGAAAGCGATTGTCACCAATGATGGTACCGATATTGTCGAAAAAAATTTTCAAGGTGACTCCTTTCCATCAAATATGAATGGTCTCGTCTACGGGGATCAAACGTTTCTGTTCTGGAAACGAATAAGCCTCCTTGTTCAGGTTCTATCGAACGGAAAACAGCAGGAAACGCTCTATTTTCCTGTACAACGTAATAAAAGCATACAGGAGTGGGTAAAGAGCTGTTTACGGGAGAACCCTAATATTGAAAAAATGTCTTCCGGATTGTATAAGGAGCTGTATAGCCTGTTGACAAGTCTATCTAAATCCTTAAATCCAGACGTTCTCGTATTCCGCTTAACGGGCTACAAGGATTATGGATGGACAGAATTGCAGGTTGCTGAAAAATTGAACATGCATGAAGAAGAATTGCGCTTTCAGTTTCTTGACTTAATTCACAGTATATTAGCTGAATTAGAAAGGAAGCCTTCAACTTATCCTTTATTATATTCAATTAGCTTAAAAAGTGATCATCTGCAAAACCTGACCATTTCAACAAGCAAAACATATGAGTTGTATCAAAGGGGTCATTCAATCGAAGAAATCGCGCGTATACGTGATTTAAAAATAAATACCATTGAAGATCATGTGATTGAACTCATCTTAACTCAGAAAGAATTTGCAATAGATCCGTTCATTTCTCGCGAGGAATATCAGAATGTGCTTTTAGTGATGAACGACGCTCAAACTAAAAGGCTAAAACCGATAAAAGAGAAGATTCCTCATTTATCTTATTTTCAAATTAGAGTAGCGATTGCGAAGGCAGGTGAGAACCGTGAATTTGCAACAAGAGCTTAAAGAGAGATTTGGCTATTCTTCCTTCAGAGAAGGCCAGGAGGAAATCATTCAGTCCGTTCTAAATCAAAGGGATACGGTGGCGATGCTTCCTACGGGAACCGGTAAGTCGTTGTGCTATCAATTACCCGGGTATCTAAAGAAAGGACAAGTATTAATCGTTTCTCCACTGCTCTCTTTAATGCAGGATCAAGTGGAGCAGATGAAAGTAATGGGGGAAAAACGGGTGATTGCCCTGAATTCGTTTTTACCTTATATGGAAAGAAGAGCGGCCCTTGAGCAATTACACGTTTATAAATTTATATTCATATCACCGGAAATGTTAATGAGTCCGTCCATTATTCCCTTACTACAAACTTTACCCATTTCATTATTTGTCATTGATGAAGCACATTGTATATCTCAGTGGGGTCCTGACTTCAGACCCGATTACTTAAAACTTGGGGAGTTTAAAGAGAAGATTGGTAATCCGACAACCTTGGCATTAACGGCGACTGCCACAGATGAAGTGAGGAAAGACATCAAACGAGTGCTCCAAATGGAAGGGGCTGTGGAAAAAGTCTATTCAATTAATCGGGAAAATATTGGCCTGTTCGTTGAGAAAGTCACGAATCATAGCGATAAACTGGATAAGCTTCTAGAGTATGTGACAACATGGGGTGGGTCGGGCATTATTTATTTCTCAAGTAAACGCATGGCAGAAGACGTTTCTTTATGGCTTGGAGAAAAGGGTGTATCAGGTGTTGCTCACTATCATGGGGGAATGGAACAAGAGGATAGGATATTGATTCAGCAACAATTTCTATCGAATAAGCTAAGAATCATATGTGCCACATCTGCATTTGGTATGGGGGTAAACAAGGAAAATATTCGATTTGTCATTCATTTTCATTTCTCTTCAAACATAGAAGCATTCTCACAAGAAATTGGAAGAGCGGGACGAGATGGGGAAAGCAGTGCGTCTGTCGTGTTATACTCTGAACAAGACCTTTCGATTCCGCTGAAGCTTATTCAAAGTGAATTGCCTGAAGATGTACAAATCCAAAGATATGTAAAGGAAGGCAGACAGGGTCAGACGAAGGAGATAATCGATCTGTTGCAACTGTCGGAGATTCAATATCGATTTCTTACGTATTATTCAGATGAGCTGACTCGTGGACAGATACTTAGTCATGATAGATTAATAGAAAAATTGAAACAAATTCGCAACAATCGTTTACAATACAAGAAGGACAAACTGCTCTCTATGATCGAATGGTTACAGGCTGATTTCTGTAGAAGAGAAAAGCTCCTTCATTATTTTGATGAAGTGCTTGAGCAGGAGAATAGCTTCTGTTGTGATCAATGCGGTTATTCCCTTAAGGATTTCAAGTGTCGGCCAACCGTCACTCAAAACCCGATTGAAACAAGATGGGAAAAAAGGTTGGAAAAATTATTATTAGGATAAGTGGTATTCATGCAGAAACAAGGGGAAGTCATACAACAGCTTTCAAAGAACCAGTTAACATTTCATTTGTATTTCACTCAATTCTTATTATTAACGATTGCCTTAGGATTAGGTATATTTTTATTTGACTCATGGTCCGGTTTTTGGAACCAGTTTTACATTTCCCCGACTATTTTGACCATTGGATTAACAAGCGGTGTGATGATTGTGATCATCGACATCGTATTAATGAAGCGTTTACCCAGTAAATACTATGACGATGGTGGGGTGAATGCACGGATATTTACGGATAGAAGCATTGGTGAAATTGCATTGCTTGCATTCTTCATCAGCATCAGTGAAGAAATATTATTTAGAGGCGTGTTGCAATTTCACTTTGGCATAATCATTTCAAGTATTATATTTGCTCTGATACATTTTAGATACTGGGCTCACTGGTTTTTAATTGTCAATATTGTACTGCTTAGCTTTTGGATCGGTTTCATTTATGAACAAACAGAGAATTTATTGGTAACAATCATCATGCACTTTGTCATTGATTTCTTACTGGGTATACATATGCGTAAGAAAGGAAGACAAGGAAGTAAAGAAGGGATGTCTCATGAGTAAAGACCCATATCGAGATCAAGCAGCGAAATTAAAGCAAAAGATTGAACGAGTCCCAGAGGAAGCAACATTTAAAAAAAGAGAGCCTCTTCCAGCGAGAAGTGAGGTACATAGAGAGAAAAACAAGAAAAACAAATGGAGAATGAAATATCCATTGATCAGTATGCTGCTCTTATTTTTTATTCTTCTGCCCTTGACGGTTTTTAGCATTTATTCGTATTTTGATAGCAGGAATGGTCCCCTGGTGGTCATGTCAGAAGATGTGGACGATGTGGAAGAAGTTCGCTACGATCAAGCCGAAAATGATAATGAGGAGAGCTTAGGAGAGGTTGATTCCAAAGAAGAAGAGGCAGCCGACAAAAAAGAAGAATCTTCGGATGAAGTTGCTCCCTCAGTGTCTGGAAAGGAACAACCAGCATCCACTGAACCTGCTTCTCCTTCTGCTGAGCAAGAATCAGCAGAGGAAAAGCCGCAAGAAGAGGTAAATGAAGAAGCTGTTGAAGAACAGCCAACAAACAAGATCGTGTATCACACGGTCGCACCAAAGGAAACCCTTTTCAGGATTGCTATGAAATACTACAATTCCCAATCAGGAGTTGAACGAATTAAGGAATGGAATAATATTCAAAATAATGAAATTCAGACAGGTCAAGTACTGGAAATCCCATTAGAATAATAAAAGGCACTCCCTCCCATGTCGACTTGGGGCGGGTGCTATTTTTTTTACAAAAAATCGCGATAAAATTTACATTCATTTATAAGAAGCATTACAAACCGTAAATATAATGGAGGTGACAGCACTAAAAGAAAAGGAGTTGGTTTCATGGACAGAATGCTCACGCGCTTTCGAAAAGTAGATGACCTGTTGTTTTACAGAATCAATGGAAGCAAGCAGCTGTATCGTTCATTCTTCGGATATATTACTCATTTGGGTGGAGCGAGGTTTACTGTGGCCTCCGTCCTGATCCTGTTTTTCGTGAGTCAATATTTTCCGCAGATGAAAAGAACGGTAGGGGCCGCCATGATAACGTTATGTATCAGTCATATTATTATGTCGATCACCAAGAAATTGGTTAAACGTATCCGACCTTATCTAACATTACCCGATGCAATGATACACGGCTATGAATTTAAGGATCATTCATTTCCGTCTGGTCATTCAACCGCCATTTTTTCCATATCGATTCCCTTTATGATTCAGTATCCATACACGATTTTTATCCTTTTTCCTTTAAGTTGGTTAGTGGGGTACTCCAGAGTGGTGCTCGGAGTCCATTATCCTTCAGATGTATTGGCCGGGGCATTTCTTGCATTTGCTACGTCTTTATTAGTCCTTTTGTTTATGGGATAGACGTATGAAATTTTACGTATTAAAAGGCAATCATAAAGGGGGAAAAGTACATGAGAGTGGCATTGTTTTCGGATACTTATTATCCTCAAGTGAATGGGGTCGCGAGAACGTTAAAAAGATTGACGAATCACTATGAGAAAAGGGGAGTTGAGTACAAAGTATTTGCTCCTGATCTTCAAGACAAAAAAGAGTCCTATCCAAATGTACATTCCTTTACAAGTTTTCCTTTTTTCTTCTATCCTGAATGCAGAACAGCTATTGCCAACCCGAAAACGATTGAAAAACAGTTGAAAGATTTTTCACCTACACTGATTCATGTAACCACACCTCTTACAATGGGACTATACGGGATCCGCGGTGCAAAGAAAATGAATATCCCATTGGCTGCCTCTTACCACACCCATTTTGATTTGTATTTGAATTATTACAAAATGATGTGGGTGGCACCATTATTATGGAAATACATGAAATGGTTTTATTCACAGGCAGATCGAATTTTTGTCCCATCAATTGAAACGAAACTTCATTTAGAAAACCAAGGTTTTACCGACTTATCCATATGGAGCAGGGGAGTGGATTGTCAAACCTATTCTCCGAAAAAGCGCAGTCTTGAACTAAGGAGAAAATTTAATAAAAACAAGAAATACACTCTTCTTTATGTGGGGCGTTTAGCTCCTGAAAAGGACTTGGACACACTCGAAAAGGCGATAAAATATCTTCCTCAAACATTAAAAGATCAAGTTCAATGGGTGATCGTCGGCGATGGACCGATGAGGAATGAGCTTATGGAAAAAACCAAAAACGAAGATGTACTCTTTACGGGTTATGTAACAGGAAACGAATTAGCGGAAGTGTATGCATCCTCTGACCTATTCGTCTTCCCATCTGCTTCAGAGACGTTTGGAAATGTAGTATTAGAAGCATTTGCCTCCGGTTTGCCGGCGGTAGTGGCTGATAAAGGCGGTGTGACAAACATCGTAGAGCATAATCAAACAGGAAGGATAGCGAAAGCTCATCAATATTCTTCGTTTATTCATCATATTGAAGAGATATTAAATGGAAACCTCCTGACTGAAATGAAAAAAAATGCTCTTCAAATGGCTGAAAAACAATCCTGGGATTGCATCTTTGATCAACTTATAACTGAATTTCATGAAGTCAGTTTTCTTCCCAATCGGAATCAGATGTCAGGGTGAAGAAACCGATATGCGTAAAGGATCTGAGAGAGATCCTTTTTTTATTCTGCTATTCTAACTTTATGGACAAGTTCATAAACTATAAGGGAAGGAAAGGAGTGGGTGGGGATGGACTTTGGAGAATGGACAGATCAAGCCACTGGACAGATGCTACATAATTTAATAGACAAAAAACAAAAATTTGATAAAGCCAAAGCGTTACACCTCTATACCTTATGGGCAACCATGTTTGCTTCCTTCTTTTTTCTCTATTATGTGACGAAATTTGTGCTTGGACCATATTCTTATTCTTTTGCAGCAATGTTTTCTGTATTTGTTTCCAGCTCTTTTCATCTATTTATCACCATGCTTCTTGTCGGGCTTTTCGGTGCTACAAGAATCTTATATGAGAAAAAGGAGAAGAAGGAAAAAGAATATCATGCATTAAGGTGTGAGGTCATCGATCGAAGTAAAGATTTATGGAAAGAGGAAGCGTGGAAAAAAAGACATCATGTGTATGAAAAAATGAAAAAAGAATGGGACATTAATCTATTTCACGGAAGTAAGTGAGAGTTAGCGTAAGTATTAATAAACGAAATACAAAGAATAGGCCCATCTCTTTTTTTGTACGAAGAAATGAGCCAAGTTCCCATGCATTAAAAAAATACCTTTTTATCTCTTTCATCCTTAAGTATTTCGACTGCTTCACGGAAGCGTTGGGAGTGGATGATTTCGCGCTCCCTTAAAAATCTTAAACCATCATTCAGATCAGGATCGTCACTCATATTAATGATCCACTGATAGGTAGCCCTTGCTTTCTCTTCAGCTGCTATATCCTCATATAAATCAGCAATCGGATCACCTTTAGCCGCTATATACGCTGTAGTAAACGGCACACCTGCAGCATTGTGATAGAAGATTGCTCCATCATGATTAACATAATGAGGGTCAAGTCCAGCGTCCTTCATCTGCTGGGGAGTTGCATCTTTAATTAATTTATAAACCATTGTCGCGATCATTTCCAAGTGAGCAAACTCTTCCGTGCCAATATCCGTTAATAATCCGATGACTTTGTCAGGGATTGTATAGCGTTGATTGAGATATCTTAGGGCAGCGGCAAGTTCCCCATCAGCACCGCCGTATTGTTCAATCAGAAATTTTGCCAGTTTAGGATTGCATGTACTTACTCTGACCGGATATTGAAGTTTTTTCTCGTACACCCACATTTTCATGCACCTCCTAAATTATTAAACTTGCCATGGCCAAGGGGCATCCTTCCAATCCCATGGGTAATTGGAGTAGCTATATCCAAAGTTTGTCAAAGGACCAAATTCCTTCTCGAATTTCTTCTTAATTTGTTTTCGGGTTTTGATATACATATTATATTGAGAGATTGCATCATAATCTTCAGGGTGTGTATCAAGGTAAAGGGTAAGGTCAAGAATCACGAAATCTACAGCTTGTAACTCTTCCAGCACTTCATAATAATGGGGGGGAAGCTGTTTCATGTCAGTCTATTCTCCCTTCATCTTTTCATACGGACTATAGTAGGGATCATAAAACACTTTCCATAGAGTACCTTTTTGTAATGCTTCTTTTGGTGAATATTGCTCCAGGTTGGGAGGTTGAAACCCCAAGTAAAGATTAGGGGGCGTTGAATAGACTTTCCGGGTAATTGGCTTACACGGATCGAATGGGCTGACATATGGGTAATAAGCTTTGTAAAACTCGTGCACGATAATCCCTCCTTTAAAGAAAATCCTTCGTAACAACATATGAAATAGATAATTAGAACATGTTAATTAATTTATATTCATAAATATGAAGGGAAACTTTGTGAAAATGTTGAATACTAAAGATGTAGGAAATTAATGATGAGGTGGTCAAATGTTTGTAAAAAGTGCCATGATACCGAAGCACAAATGCTATGTGGTAGATGAAAATGACTCGATTGAAAAGACCCTTACCGTACTGGAGCATCATAAGATCGATGGGGTGCCGGTACTCTCGAATGATGAATATAAAGGGGTGGCAACACGCTACAATATTTATCAGAGCTTCTTCCTTTCAGGAATGGATAAAGAAGCCTTTCTTAAGGAAAAAAAGGTTCGTGATATTATTGCCGATACCGACAAATATATAACCGACAAAGATGTATTCGAAAATGCACTGGTCGAATTGAAGGATTCTCCGATTCTTCCAGTCGTCGGGCCAGACAAAAAGTTCCTTGGGTTGATTACCCGCTTTGATGTACTTGATCAATTCAGAAGTGCATTTGGTATGGATCAAAAGGGAGTACGAATCGCCTTTTCTTCTGTGGAAACAGAAGGGCGGATTGCCCGTCTTGGAGATATTGTCCAGCAGTACTCGGAATCGGTCATCTCCCTGGTTACCTTTGATGAAACTGATAAATTATTACGACGTATCGTACTAAAGGTCGAAAAGAAGGACAATATGGATAAATTCCTCAATAAGCTGGAGAAATCAGGATTCCGTATTCTTGATATTCATGAAGATGAATAATTGACTGAAACCCTGTATGAAAAAAAATCCCTCTCATAAGATTTATGGGAGGGATTTTTTTGATCAATCATACGGTTAAACTGATTATCACGTTTCTATTGGGGTATCTGTTCATTAAATGGTTTCCGGCGGCACAATTGCTGAATAGCTCTGAGTTCATTGTTGAGTTAGTCTTAAATCCAGTGCCGTTCTTTGCGGCAATGATGGCCTTCATGGTCGGAATAATGGTTCAAGGGAATCTATTGAAATTCGAAATATTTTCTATTCTAAGATTAATGAATGGTAAACTACATAAAGAGTTAGTCTTCATCCCGTTTCATATTGGCATCATCTATTTGTTGAGCAGTTTTGGAATGTGGCAAACAATGATTTTTTCCTTCTTATCCATCTTTTATGGTATTATTTCTATAGATTTCCACCGACAAGGAGGCCACAATGCTTGAATTCAGTATGTTTTTATTAGTAGGGGGAGTCAGTCTCCTCTTTTTTATGTTATATGAAGCACGTAGAAATGTTGTGAAAATGGAGAAGGTAAAGCTACATGCCCTTCCTCATGATATTGGCACGATTACCATCTTTTTTATATCTGACATACATAAGCGGGAAGTGTCAGACGGAATAATTGATGATGTGAAAGGGAAAGCCGATTTTGTCATCATTGGCGGGGATCTTTTGGAAAAAGGAGTGCCATACTCAAGAGTTGAGCAAAATTTAGATAAACTATTGACTCTGGGTACGGTTTATTTTGTTTGGGGCAATAATGATCATGAAGTGAGTACGAACAGGCTGAAGGATATATTTAAACAAAAGGGAATCATTGAAATCGTAAATGATTCAGTAAGTGTGCCTATTCATAAAGGGAAGATTAACCTGATCGGAGTGGACGATGCGAGTACGCAGAGAGCTTCTTACTCTTCTTCCCTAAATAAAACAATGCCGTATGAATTTAATATTTTGATCAGTCATGACCCGAGGCTTGTGAGACAGGTGCGTAAAGAAGAGGGGATTGACTTGATGTTGAGTGGCCATACACACGGTGGGCAAATTCGATTGTTTGGGTGGGGATTGTATAAAAAAGGAAGACTTGAAAAGCTCCCACAGACCACCCTATTAGTAAGTAACGGCTATGGGACAACAGCGCTCCCATTACGCTTGGGAGCTCCGGCAGAGACACATTTACTGAAAATCGAAAAGGAATAAAATGAACATTTGTTGTTCATTACCTGTACAAATTTTACACACTGCAGTTTCTCGATTATAATTTTAGAGAGAAGAGAATTACTTTGGGGGACTATTTATGAGCAATGACAAGAAGTTAGCAGGCAAATACAATATAAAAGCTGTGTCCACAATCTTAGGAATACAACCAGGTACATTAAGGGCATGGGAGAGAAGATATCAGATAATTGCTCCTGTACGTAATGAATCAGGTCATCGTTTGTACACAGAACAACATTTAAATATATTAAAATGGCTGGTTGAAAAAGTCGATCAGGGATTCACCATTAGTCAGGCTGTTGCGTTACTTGATAAACAAGAACTGGAAGAAAATGAGATTGCATCCTCTGAACGAAAGGACCGCACCCAGAGCATTTCAGATGATTTGTTGAAAGCACTCTTAAGCTTTGATGAAACAAAAGCTCATGAATTAATCAACCAGTCGTTTGCTGTTTACACAATTGATAAAGTGGTGATTGATATTCTGGGCAGCTTGCTGGTTAAAATTGGAGACCTGTGGGAGAACGGGAAAATCACGACGGCTCACGAGCATTTTGCAACATCGATACTTAGATCCCGTATCGGTATCATCATGCACTCTTTTCCACACAACGGAATCTTACCTAAAGTAGTAGCAGTTTGCGGACCTGAAGAATGGCATGAATTGGGATTGCTAATCTTTACGCTTTATGTAAGAAGAAAAGGATTTGAAGTAATCTATTTAGGCTCCAGCATTAAAGAAAATGATATCGACATCGTTCTTGACGAAGTTGATCCTAAGTTCTTATTCTTCTCCTGCACCTTAAGGGAAAATGTAGACAATCTGTTGTCACTCGTTACTTCATTAAAGAGTGAGCGGGATGGCCTGGAAATTGGAATAGGCGGTTTTGCTGTAGACCATCTCCCAAATGACAAGAAAGAGAAATTTAAGGAACACATTGTCGGACAATCCAAATCTGATTGGGAACTATGGCTGAAAAGTAAATTATAATTGGATTATGCACTGTTTTCTGCCCCTTACATAGTATGGTGATAAATCGTCACACTCTAGGGGGTACGAAGATGAAGCTTGAAAGAATTTCTGACAACAAAATAAAATTTTCCATTAGTGTGGAAGAATTAGAGCAAAAAGGCTTATTTGAACAAGACCAATGGAAAGATTCCTATATGTGGCATGATCTTTTTGAAGACATGTTAGATGAAGTTCAGGGGAAGTTCGGGATAGAAACACAAATGGAAATCACCGTGGAAATTGAGTCATTTGATGATCAGGAAATCTGTATGATCCTCACATTAGAGTCAGAAGATGACTTTTCTGATTGGGAAGACGAAAGTGGAATCATGAAGTCCATGAATGATCATGATGTGCTCGTTTACTTTGATGATTTCGAGGATGTTCTGGACCTCCTTAAACGCATTAACGAATTGAACAAAGTGAACAACCGCCTCATACAATTAAGCATTTATTATTATGAAAAAAACTATTACTTACTTATTGAAAATCTTTTGGAATACGATAGCTTGGTCATGGAGGCTATTTGCGCTGAATACGGTCAGCAATCAAAGATTACGAAACATATCCTGATGGAGTATGGTCGTGCTGTATTAATAAAAGATTCCATTGATAAAATACTGTTTTATTTTTGATCATGATATTCATGATATGTGGCACCTGATCTTCACCCCCTTTAGATATATGGTTTACTCTGATATAGAAGATAAATAGACATTATTTTGCACTTTTAGGGTGATTCCTGGAAGTGTTTTTTGTTTTTATGATGTGAGTGGCGAGGGTGAGAGAGGGATGTGGATTTATCAACCTAATTTTCATTATATCAACCGTTTTTTCAATATATCGACGGTTCCCCGATAATCGACATATTTTATAGGTGGTATTTGCAATGAAAGACTCATTCCTTTTTCTTGACTTATGCTTGTCGCCTCTGGGCAAAGCCCTTCCGCTTTTCGCGATGTCCAGCTCCAGGGCTTAGAGGCTCGAGGTCATAAGTCAGCCCCACCAAAAAGGCAAAGAGCGCCTTTCCGGTGGGACCGCATTATGCTTGTCGCCTCTGGGCAAAGCCCTTCCGCTTTTTGTTTATGACAGCGTTTTCAAAAAAATCCTCTTTTTTTGATTTTCCTTCTTTGCAAGAAGAATTCAAACGTGTATACTATGTCATGAAAGCGGACGAGGTTCCGTTAAACAGTGAAGTATACTGGGAGGTTTACATAAATGGTAGCCGATAAGGGGAAAGAAAATCACCAAGCATCTGATCGACACGATGTATTGAAATCTACACAAACGGTTATTCATCTTGCACTTGATAAATTGGGATATTCACAAGAAGTATATGAGTTATTAAAAGAACCTGTACGAATGTTAACGGTTAAAATACCAGTCCGGATGGATGATGGTAAAGTAAAAGTTTTCACGGGATACCGTGCTCAACATAATGATGCAGTTGGACCAACAAAAGGTGGGATTCGATTTCACCCGAATGTAACTGAAAAAGAAGTCAAAGCCCTTTCCATATGGATGAGCTTGAAATGTGGAATTGTAGACCTTCCGTATGGTGGTGGTAAAGGGGGCATCATTTGTGATCCCCGGGATATGTCATTTAGAGAGCTTGAGCGATTAAGTCGTGGTTATGTACGCGCAATCAGCCAAATTGTCGGACCATCTAAAGATATTCCTGCTCCTGATGTTTTTACCAACTCGCAAATCATGGCGTGGATGATGGATGAATACAGTCGAATTGATGAGTATAATTCTCCAGGATTTATTACAGGGAAACCATTGGTGCTTGGGGGATCCCATGGTCGTGAAACGGCGACTGCGAAGGGAGTGACGATTTGTATTCATGAAGCAGCCAAGAAAAAAGGAATAAAGCTTAAAGGGGCGAGAGTAGTCGTTCAAGGCTTTGGTAATGCAGGAAGCTTCCTTGCGAAGTTTATGCATGACGCAGGAGCAAAGGTGATTGGGATTTCTGATGCCTACGGTGGACTTCATGACGAAGATGGCCTGGATATTGATTATTTGCTGGATCGACGGGATAGTTTTGGAACCGTTACGAAATTATTTAATAATACAATAACAAATGAAGAACTATTAGAGCTAGACTGTGACATTCTCGTGCCTGCAGCCATCGAGAATCAGATCACAGAGAAGAATGCTCACAACATAAGAGCAAGCATTGTGGTAGAAGCAGCGAACGGACCGACAACGTTGGAAGCAACGAAAATCCTCACAGAGCGTGGGATCCTACTGGTTCCTGATGTGTTAGCATCATCGGGTGGGGTGACGGTTTCTTACTTTGAATGGGTACAAAATAATCAGGGGTATTACTGGTCTGAAGAAGAAGTGGAAGAAAAATTGGAGAAGATCCTGGTCAGCTCCTTTAATAATGTATACGAAACTTCCCAATCCAGAAGAGTCGATATGAGACTTGCCGCATATATGGTAGGGGTAAGAAAGATGGCAGAAGCATGCCGGTTCAGAGGTTGGATTTAATTCAAGTCAAGGATGAGATAAATGACATCTCATCCTTTTTCTATTCTCAATAATGGTGCATCACAATAATTTCAGCAGAAATGAGAAATCCTATTACTGTCGGGAAATCAGGAGGTTCGAGTGCTTCCTTTTGACCAATACGTAAACTTATTACATAATAATTGGGTAGAAAATATTTTAACATCTGAAGTGAACGAAAGTAAATGACCATTCAGATAGAGGAATTTGAAGGAGTGTCTGAATTTGAAAATGGAAGAATGCATTATTGTAGGTGGGGGACCATGTGGGTTGTCTGCTGCCATCAGTTTAAAAGAAAAGGGAATCGATCCTTTAATCATTGAAAAAGGGAATATCGTGAATGCCATATATCACTATCCCACTCATCAAACGTTTTTTTCATCAAGTGAAAAGCTCGAGATTGGTGACGTCCCTTTTGTTATTGAAGAACACAAACCAAGGCGGAATCAAGCACTCGTGTATTATCGTGAAGTAGCGAAGCGGAAAGAATTAAGAATCAATCGATTCGAAACAGTTCAAAAGGTGGAGAAGCAAGACGGCCGCTTTTCCGTTTCCACCTCAAAGGGATCGTATGAAAGTAAATACATCGTGATTGCGACCGGTTACTATGATCATCCCAATTATTTAGAGATTCCAGGAGAGAAATTAGAGAAAGTCTTTCATTATTTTAAAGAAGCACATCCCTTTTTTGATACAGATGTGGTTGTGATTGGAGGGAAGAATTCAGCGGTTGATGCAGCACTTGAATTGAATAAAGCAGGAGCAAGAGTCACTGTCATATACCGGGGAAGCGAGTACTCGAAAAGTGTTAAGCCCTGGATACTCCCTAACTTTGATGCGCTTGTCAGAAATGGTGAGGTAACGATGGAATTCTATGCGTGTGTAGAGGAAATCACAGAGGACTCTGTCACCTACAAAGTAAATGGTGAGAAGAAAGAAATCAAAAATGACTTTGTGTTTGCAATGACAGGTTATCACCCGGATCATAGCTTCCTGACGAAAATGGGAATAAATATTGACAATGATACAGGACGACCTGCTTTTCATCAAGAAACGATGGAAACGAATATAGAAGGAATCTATATTGCAGGTGTCATTGCGGCGGGAAACAATGCGAATGAAATCTTTATTGAAAATGGTCGATTGCATGGCGGGTTGATCGCTGAATCCATTACACAACAAAATAAATGATAAAAGAAAGAGGCTCAGATGTGAGCCTCTTTCTTTCGTGATGATTACTTAGGATTCTGAAGGTGAGTCAACCTTAATTTTTAAAAATCGTTTCTAATTCTTTAATGTCATCGGTTTGGGACAGAGCCACCATCAACTTGATCCTTGCCTTTTGACCATTAAGACCATTCGAGAAGATCACTCCTTTTTCTTTCAGTTGTTTCCCTCCTCCTGAATAGCCGTAAATATCCTGAACGATACCATTAAAGCATCTCGAAACCAATACAACCGGGATATTAGCAGCTAAAAGTCCATTAATTCCATCTACCGTATCTGGAGGTAGATTTCCTTGCCCTAATGCTTCGATTACAACTCCGTCGAACTGTAAATCTCTTATGGCAACTAATAAGCCTGAATCCATTCCCGCATATGCTTTGATCAGGGTAACCCTCTTGGATATGTCACATACCTGATAATGCTCATTTGATGTAGGCTGATGATGAAATAGAACGCCTCTTTTAGTTACAATCCCGATTGGTCCATATTGTGGACTTTGAAAGGTGGAAACATTGCTTGTGTGAGTTTTGGTCACGTTCTTAGCAGAGTGAATTTCGTCATTCAGAACGACTAAAACCCCTTTGTTCTTGGATTTGTCATCAGCAGCTACCCGAACGGATGAAATGAGGTTATAAAGACCGTCCGCTCCAATCTCATTACTTGATCTCATTGCCCCTGTAACGACAAGGGAGACTGGAAGAGAAAGGGTTAAATCCAGGAAGTAGGCAGTTTCTTCGAGCGTATCTGTTCCATGGGTAATGACGACTCCGTCAAAGGATTTTTCCCTATATTTCGTTTCGATTATCTCTTTTAATTTCTGCATATGCTCTGGTGTAATATGGGGGGAAGGCAGATGAAATGCTTCTAAGACCGTCAGATTTGCTAAATTCGATACGATAGATGTCTGTACCGAAAGGGGATTTTCCTTTCCGGGAGTGACTGCTCCAGTCTGTTCGTCTTCCATCATAGAGATGGTACCCCCTGTATGTATAACCAAAATATCTTTCTTCATCGTTCATTCCTCCAACCAAATAAATTCCTGTTTCCATTCCTACATTAACATGATACGATTAAGAAAACAGAAAGAAAAGAGGACTTTTTTATGCTGGTGATTTTATCAGCGGGTATAGCACCAGGATTAGCATTGCTAAGTTACTTTTATTTGCGGGATGAATATGAGGCAGAACCTATTACGCTAGTGTTCAAAACCTTTATGTATGGGGCCCTTATCACATTTCCCATTATGTTTTTACAATATGTGTTAGAAGTTGAAGGAATCATTGATTCTAATTGGTCGACGGCTTTCATATCTTCCGGGCTTTTAGAAGAATTCTTTAAATGGTTTATTTTAATGTTTGCGATTTTCCAACATGTTGATTTTAATGATCCATACGACGGCATTATTTATGGTGCAAGTGTGTCACTTGGATTCGCGACCATTGAAAATATTTTGTATTTGGTTGCAAACGGTGTAGAACATGCATTTGGAAGAGCGATTCTGCCTGTTTCAAGTCATGCGTTGTTCGGTGTCATTATGGGATATTACTTAGGAAAAGCAAAGTTTTCCTCCAGCGAAGAAAGGCATAAGTGGCTTTTCATTGCGATTTCTGTGCCCCTGTTGTTACACGGAACATATAATTACATCTTCTTAGCGGAGAAAAACTGGATCTATTACATGGTACCGTTTATGTTTTTCTTATGGTGGCTTGGTTTGAAGAAAGTGAAAAGTGCCCATCGATTAACAGAAAAGAAATACACCGGTACTGATTTCGAAAAAGAAATTATTTAAAAGGACGCTTTCTATGTAAAGCGTCTTTTTGCATTTTCAGATCCCGTATAATCTCCCGTAAAAAACCGCCTAATGAAAGGCGGTTTAATAAAATATCTACTTATATGCAGCCGCAAGGTCGGTTTTAGGAGCCTCTTTCCGTTTCACTTCATCAATTTTATTCACGAACATTTGAAACACTTTTCTTTTTTCGTCCAATTCGCGTATGTATTCCTTCAGTTCATTGTACTTTTCTTCAAAAGGCTTATGATACATTTCCCTAATATTTTCGATGATTTCCTCATTCACGGTTGATTGAATGACTTGCTTTGTAATGCCGTATTTATAGGAATATACCTTCAGTTCCTTCTTAATCTCTTCATAGTCAGTATTAATCTGATCCAACACCTCTGAAATATCTTCTTTCCACTCATCTAATGACTTCGCTAAATAATCTTCCATCATGACCTCCCCCTCTTATTGCGGATTTGTTTGAAGTAATCCTCATTCTATTTTAACTCAGATTTTTTACATAGCTTTTGCTGGGACATTACAGAGTCATATCAATGTTGTTTTCTAAATTTTATTATTCACTTGTATAAAATGGGAGCCTCTACAAAAACTAGAGTTAATGTTAATTGAAGATATGGAGGTTAAAGCATTATGAATAGTCGTTTCAAATTGATTTCTACTTCAGCCGTCATGGTGCTTATGTGTTCTCTTTTTATGATTTCGTCTGAAGGAGAGAAGGCAGACGCTTTTACGAATCAAGTGATACAACATGGCGCAACAGGTGAAGATGTAATCGAGCTTCAGTCCAGACTTCAATATATCGGGTACTATAACGGTGATATTGATGGAGTATTCGGTTGGGGCACATATTGGGCTCTTAGAAACTTTCAATATGAGTTCGGACTACCCATTGATGGGTTGGCAGGTGCAAAAACGAAACAAAAATTGGTCAAAGCCTCAAAGTATAACAAGCAATTTGTTAAAGAGCAAATTGAAAAAGGCAACAATTTCAGTCATTATGGCGGAACAGATTTGAATAAACAAAAAGGTCCTGGAGGTGGCGGGGCTAAAGGCGGAACATCCGGTGGAAAAGCAGCTCCTCAGAAGAAACCTGCTCCAAAGCAAGCACCAACTCCATCCAAGCCAACGGCAGTGAACACGCCTAATGGATTCTCACAGAACGACATTCAACTTATGGCAAATGCCGTATATGGAGAAGCCCGTGGTGAACCTTATGAGGGACAAGTTGCAGTAGCAGCCGTCATTCTCAATCGGATAGACAGCTCTGCATTCCCGAATACAGCCGCAGGTGTCATTTTTGAACCTGGTGCCTTTACAGCGGTAGCAGACGGCCAGATATGGTTAACGCCAAATGAACAAGCGAAAGAAGCGGTTTTGGACGCTATAAACGGCTGGGATCCTTCTTCAAGTGCTCTCTATTACTTTAACCCTGTGACAGCAACAAGCAAGTGGATTTGGTCACGTCCACAAATCAAGAAAATTGGAAAGCACATATTCTGTAGTTAAAGAGGTGAATTACATTGCTACGTGTCATTTTAATAACGGTGCTCGTCCTTGGTGTTGCAGGAACCGCATTCTGGGGATACCAAGAGCATCAGGAAAAAAATGCGATATTAATCAATGCTGAAAATAACTATCAAAGAGCGTTCCATGAGTTAACTTATCAAGTGGATCTGGTTCACGATAAAATAGGTTCAACTCTTGCCATGAATTCAAGGAAATCATTGTCTCCGGCACTTGCCGATATATGGAGATTAACTTCTCAGGCGCACAGTGATGTAGGGCAGCTTCCGTTAACACTGCTGCCGTTTAATAAAACAGAAGAGTTCCTAAGTAATATTGGGGATTTCAGCTACCGAGTAGCAGTGAGAGATTTAGATAAGAATCCTTTAACGGATAAAGAATATAAATCACTTGAAAATTTATATGAGCAAAGTGCAGATATTCAGAATCAGTTAAGAAAGGTTCAACATCTGGTTATGGAGAACAATCTGAGATGGATGGATGTGGAGCTTGCTTTGGCGTCAGGCAATGAACAGTCTGATAACACCATTATAGATGGCTTTAAAACCGTCGAAAAGAATGTTTCCGGATATGATGAAGCAAACTTTGGTTCTACAACATTTGTGAATACTGAGAAGAAAGACCAAAATTTTCAGAAGATTAAAGGGAAAGAGATTTCAAAGGATGAGGCTGTTTCAATCTTAAGAAAATATTCCGGGATAAGCGAAAAGGTTGATGCAAAAGTAACAAAGAGCGGAAAAGGCTCTGACTATAAATTTTATAGTGTTACGGTTGAAAAGGGTAAAACCCATGCAAGTATGGATATTACTCAAAAAGGTGGATATCCAATCTGGTATATCAACAATCGGGAAGTCCAGAAAGCAAAAATCAGCTTAAATAAGGCGGCTGAGAAAGCGACTGCCTTCCTGAAGGATAACGAATTTGAAAAGTTAGAACTATTCGAAAGTGCTCAGTATGACAACATTGGTATTTTCACTTATGTAACAGCATTGGATGGTGTAAGGATTTATCCAGACTCTGTTAAAATTAAGGTAGCATTGGATAATGGACAAATCGTTGGATTTGCTGCCGAAGAATATTTGAAGAATAATCATGACAGAGAAATCGGACAACCGTCCATTACTCAAGCACAGGCTAAAGAAGCGACTAACCCTAATCTAAAAGTAATGGAAGAACGCAAAGCGGTAATTGTGAATGATCTTAATGAAGAAGTGCTCTGCTACGAATTTTTAGGGATGCTGGGTAAGGATACCTTTAGAATTTTTATCAATGCAAACACTGGGGAAGAAGAAAAAGTAGAGAAGCTCAGAAAAGCAGAACCGATTTATGAAGAAGTCGTCTAATCTTTTTAGAGGGACGGACCTCCGATATGGAGGTCCGTCCCTATTCTTTAGATGTAGAAAAATTCAGAATAGAGATTCAAAAATGTATGGAAAGGTGAGGAATGTCATGCCATAATATAGATACATAAAATGGGAAAGTGGGAGTATTGTACTATGATAAAAGCAGGTACCACATTACAGTTGGAACCCATACATAATGATACATTTGAACGGTATAGGTGCCGGGTCGTTGAGATCGGGGAAGAAGGGCTTTATATCGATTACCCTATTCATACAAAAACAGAGAAAGCCATTTTCTTAATAAATGGAACACAACTTAAAGCAAGCTTCATCGTTAATGAGCAGACGGTACTTATGTTTGAAACTGAAGTGAAGGGCCGCAAACTATCCAAAATTCCGATGATCCACATTCATTATCCAGGTGAGGGAGGCTTAGAAAAGGTCCAAAGAAGACAGTTTGTGCGAGTAGAAACGAACACAGATATTTCAATAAAAATAAATGAGGGTTATTTTCCAACGATTACAGAGGATATCAGTGCAGGAGGATGCGCGGTATTGGTGAGAGAAGGAATGGACCTGAAAAGTGGTTCTAACATATCTACGACCATCGTTTTGCCTATGCAAACGGGTGAGAACCAGTATGTAGAAATAGAAGGTAAAGTTATTCGGATATGGGAAAAAGGTCACAAAAAAGTTGCAAGTATTGAATTTGTTCATTTAACTGAAAATCAACGACAGCTCATTTTAAGATATTGCTTTGAAAGACAGTTGAACTTACGAAAAAAAGGGTTACTTGAATAAAATTCCATAATTTACACATACTTTTTCTATGAATAGGAAAAGGGTGAGAACAATTAAATCCGTTGAGCGAATATTAATCAAATTAGTCATCATACATTTCATTTTATTAATAGCAGTCCAATTTGTTATCCATGAATTAAATATCCTTCCGGAGCTTAATAAGATCGTTTTTTATGAAGGCGTCGAAAAAATGGAGTACAGCGAAATAGTCGAAACCTTATCAGATAAAGCAGGTGAGTGATTGCCTGCTCTTTTTATTGAATAAAGATTCCTTCAACCTGGTGTGAGATTTATGTTAAAATAGGTAAGAAAATTATTAGGAAATTAAGTAGGTGGATTAGTTGAAGAAATTAAGAATTGCAATCGATGGTCCTGCAGCTGCGGGGAAAAGTACAGTGGCAAAAATTGTAGCAGGGAAATTATCTTATCTTTATATTGATACTGGGGCGATGTACCGCTCATTAACATATAAAGCTTTGAAGCTGAATATAGACTTGCATAATGAAAATGACTTGAAGGAATTATTGACTCAAACAAAAATCACGCTTGAACCGACTGAGGATGGTCAAATTGTGTATGTAGACGGGGAAAATGTGACAGATGAAATCCGTCAAGCTGCCGTTACCAATTCAGTATCTCATGTGGCCGTCCATTCTCAAGTCAGAGAAGAGATGGTGAACAGGCAGCAGCAGCTGGCTAAACAAGGTGCTGTTGTAATGGACGGAAGAGATATCGGGACCCATGTTATTCCCGACGCAGAAATAAAAGTATTTTTACTGGCAAGTGTAGATGAAAGAGCCCAAAGAAGACATGAAGAAAATATTTCGAAAGGGTTCCCTTCCGATCTGGAACAATTAAAAGTTGAAATTGCCCGCCGTGACAAGATCGATTCAGAAAGAGAAGTGGCTCCACTTAAGAAAGCGGACGACGCAACTGAAATAGATACAACTTCACTTTCCATCCCTGAAGTAGTGGATCAAATTATGCTGTTAGTAGAAAGGAAAGGTTAATGTGAACTTATATTCCTTTGCTAAAGGTCTCGTAAAATCGATTCTTTCCCCTCTCTATCGCATTGAGGTCAAAGGTTTGGAGCATTTCCCCGAAGAGGGGGGAGTCTTATTATGCACCAACCATATTGATAACTTAGATCCCCCGGTGGTGGGGATTTCAGCTCCCAGACCTGTTTCTTTCATGGCTAAAGAAGAGCTTTTCAGTGTCCCGGTATTAGGTAAGCTATTACCCGATTTACGGGCATTTCCCGTAAAAAGGGGAATGAGTGACCGGGAAGCTCTACGTAAAGGTTTGCAGGTCCTTAAACAAGGAGATGTTTTAGGACTGTTCCCAGAGGGTACTAGAAGTAAGACAGGTAAAATAGGTAAGGGATTGGCAGGAGCGGGTTTCTTTGCTCTTCGTTCCGATGCTTATGTTGTACCTTGTGCCATTATCGGACCCTATAAGCCTTTCAGGAAATTAAAGGTCGTATTCGGGCCGCCTATTGCCATGGAGGGCATTCGAGAACATAAACTGAATGCAGAGAAAACAACTGAAATTATTATGCAGCACATTGAAAAACTAATACTTGAACATGAATAATATGAGCTTTCTCGCTTGACAAAAAGTAGTATTTATTAGAAGTTAGTAGAAAGAATATTTTAAATTGCGAAGTCTCGCAATTATCAAAATCTTTGCAGTCATGGATTAAGGAGGAGTACATAATGGAAGACATGAATGGAATTGAAGTGAAAAATCTTGAAATCGGTGAAAAAGTTAAAGGAACAGTCACTAAGGTTGAAGAGAAACAGGTCTTAGTCGACGTTCAAGATAGCAAAGTGGATGGCATCATTCCAATTAGTGAACTCTCAAGCCTTCATATCGAAAAAGCTTCTGATGTAGTCAGTGAAGGGGATGTACTTGAGTTAATCGTGACAAAAGTGGAAGAAGAACTTCTTGTTCTTTCTAAACGAAAAGTAGATGCTGAAAAAGCATGGGAAGAAATGAAGGTTCGCTTTGAAAATGGCGACATCTTTGAAGCAGAAGTCAAGGATGTTGTGAAGGGCGGTCTTGTAGTTGACCTTGGAGTCAGAGGATTTGTTCCTGCTTCATTAGTTGAGGACTATTATGTTGAAGATTTCTCTGACTATAAGGATAAAACGTTGACATTCAAGATCGTTGAATTGGATCAGGAAAAAAATCGTCTAATTCTATCACACCGGGCTGTTGTAGAAGCAGAAAAGCAACACCAGAAGAAGCAGCTACTTACGGATATTGAATCCGGTGCTGTTCTTGAAGGTACAGTTCAGCGAATCACCGATTTCGGGGCATTCGTAGACATTGGTGGAGTAGATGGATTGGTGCATATCTCCCAACTTTCTCACGAACACGTTGAAAAGCCTTCTGACGTAGTAACGGAAGGACAAAAAGTACAGGTCAAAGTTCTAAGCGTCGATCGTGACAACGAACGTATTTCTTTATCCATTAAAGAAACCCTGCCGGGACCTTGGAGTGATATTTCTGAGAAGGCACCTAAAGGCAGTGTTCTTGACGGAGTGGTTAAACGCTTAGTATCATATGGAGCATTTGTAGAAGTGCTACCTGGTGTTGAAGGTCTTGTTCACATCTCTCAAATTTCACATAAGCATATCGGTACACCGCACGAAGTCCTTCAGGAAAATCAAGAAGTACAAGTGAAGGTATTGGATGTAAATGAGAATGATCAACGTCTATCTTTAAGCATCAAATCTCTTGAAGAAAAAGAGGAAGAAGTGACTGATTACGAAATGCCTGAAGAAAATACCGGCTTCCAATTAGGTGAAATGATTGGTGACAAATTAAAAGATCTTAAGTAATGGTGATGAATAGTGACAAGAGCTAAAAGAAAGCAAGACCACATTAATTACGCATTATCAACTGGTCAACAACGAAGAACAGGTTTTGATGAAGTTACTTTTGTCCACCAAAGCTTACCGAATATAGCAGTAGATGAAGTTCATCTACAGGCAGAGATTGGCGAACTTAATTGGAGTTCGCCAATTTTCATAAATGCTATGACAGGAGGCGGTGGGGAATCAACTTCTAAAATCAATGAAGAATTAACGATTCTTGCACGGGAGACAGGTCTGGCCATCGCTGTCGGATCTCAAATGTCCGCACTTAAAGATCCATCTGAACGAAGAACGTACGAAGTCGTTCGTCAACATAATCCAAATGGCATCGTTTTTGGGAACTTGGGAAGTGAAGCAACAGTTCAACAGGCAAAAGATGCCGTAGAGATGATTAGTGCCAATGCGTTGCAAATCCACTTAAATGTCATACAAGAGTTGACCATGCCGGAAGGTGACAGGGACTTCAGAGGGGCTATGGACAGAATACAGGAAATTGCTGAAAGTATTACAGTACCAGTGATAGTGAAAGAAACGGGTTTTGGTATCAGTAAAGAGACTGCTGAATCCTTGTACGACTCGAATATTTCAGCCGTTGATGTGGGTGGATTCGGTGGTACGAACTTCTCTAAAATCGAAAATCAACGCAGAAAACGAATGCTGGAATTCTTCGATGATTGGGGTATACCCACTGCCATTTCGATTGCTGAAACTCATGCAGCATCCAGGAAGCCCATTCTTGCTTCTGGTGGTATCCAAAATAGCTTAGACATCGTTAAGTCTCTAGGATTGGGAGCATCTGCAGTAGGAATGGCCGGCATCATTCTCAAGCAGCTTTTAGACTCGGGACTTAAGGACACTATTGAAGAAGTGGATCAAATTCATACGGATATTAAGTTCCTGATGAGTGCGTTGGGGTGCAGGTGTCTGGAAGATCTTCACAGCGTTCCACTCGTGTTGTCAGGCGAAGTGTTTCATTGGCTGGACGTTAGGGGTATGAATCCTTCAAGTTATAGCAATAGAACGTTTAATAAATGAAAAGAACGAATTCTCTTGTGAGAATTCGTTCTTTTTTTTGTTGCATGATTTTAGTTGCGGATTTTTGGATATTTTAGTAAATCGGCTGGATTCCTGTCCAATTCCGCTTGATTATCATTCAAAACGGTCGGATTATTTAGAATTTCAGCTGAAATGCTTGTCGCCTCTGCCCAAGCCGCCG
>NZ_JBNNJT010000001.1:458424-670000 GCF_050270195.1 Rossellomorea sp. NPDC071047
CCTCCGCTTTTCTTGATGTCCAGCTCCGGCGGCTAGAGGCTCGAGGTCATAAGTCAAACATGCCAAAAAGGCAAAAAGCGCCTTTCTGTCATGTTCACCTTATGCTTGTCGCCTCTGCCCAAGCCGCCTCCGCTTTTCTTGATGTCCAGCTCCGGCGGCTAGAGGCTCGAGGTCATAAGTCAAACATGCCAAAAAGGCAAAAAGCGCCTTTCTGTCATGTTCGCCTTATGCTTGTCGCCTCTGCCCAAGCCGCCTCCGCTTTTCTTGTTATCTCTGTTCCTTTTTAGCTTCTTCCGGTCCTTGCAGGCTTGTTGCTCCGTTGTAGTGCAGGCCCTGGTCTCTGTCTGATTCGACTCGTTTGCTTTGTTTTAGTTTCTTTTCTTGACGATCTTTACCCATGATAAACACCTCCCTTTCTTATTTTTTCTTTGAAAAAATGATTCATACATGAATGAGATACATAAAGATTTTCCATAATGTAGATAATAGGAGGGAGTGAGTGATTGTGGATGGGATTCTGTATTTATGGCTGATTTGGGGAATTTGGATTTTTACGACGTTTATGATGGATAAGGCACACCCATATCGTTTCCATTATTCCTTCATTTGTTTAGTGTTATTATGCGTGTTTCCGTATGGTTTGAAAGTAGGTTCAGTGGAGGTTGCAATACCGGTTTTTGTTTTAGGACTTATTTGTATCCATTACATAAGAATTTTTAGTCTGAAAGAAAAATTATATATGCTTGTAGTCATTCTGGCGATGGGGATGCTTTATGCCGGCATTGGGTTAGTGGCTATTTATGATCCCGTTCTCATGTTCATTGATCGAAACCTTATTATGGCTTCATCGCTTGCTTTCCTGAGTATTCTCTTCTATAGCTCGTCTTCCTATATGTTCCGGATGATCGCTATTGCCGCGAGCAGTATAGTGGGTGAAGTCTTTATGAGCATCCCATTAAAGAATGTAGGGTTTTTATTTCCCATAGGTGGACCTGTTTACCTCGATGTCCTGGCTATTTCCACTGGAATTCTCTTAGCGGTTAAGTTGTTTGAAGAAATTAATCAGTCATTCAACATCAAAGTACAAACAAACAAAGGGGAAATGAAGAATCTATGAATGAGTATGTGTATCCGGTCATCTTCGGAGTAGTAGTTGGGACATTAACCAGAATCTATATGCTGCGTACAGACTATCGCCAATATCCCACTTATTTGCATGGGAAGATTATACATATTGCTCTTGGATTTATTGCTTCCGGCTTAGGTACCATCGCGATTCCTGCTTTACTAGAGGAGAACTTCACGGCAATTACTTTCTTAACCGTTGCTGCGTCTCAATTTCGGGATGTACGAAATATGGAGAGGAACACATTGACGGAGTTAGATGCATATGAACTTGTTCCTAGAGGGGCAACATACATCGAGGGAATTGCCGTAGCCTTTGAAAGCCGCAATTATTTGGTTATTTTCACTTCTCTCTTAGCTACTTTAGCTTATATTGTCTTTAACTTCTATGTAGCTCTTTTGATCAGTGCGATATGTATGGTCGCTGCCCATAAACTAATGGCTGGAGGCAGATTGAAGGATATCGTAACTATTGAATATGTGAAGCCTCATTTTAAGGGGGCAGGACTTTACGTTGATAATATATATATTATGAATATTGGATTAAAGGTAAGACAAGAAGAAATTTTAAAGTATGGAATGGGGTTTGTACTCTCCCCAAAATCATTCGATGCCAGATCAACGGTAGCGAACCTCGGTCAAAGGCAGGCCATTCTTCATGACATGTCTACTTCGTTGGGGATATTTAAAGATTCAGGAACTCCGGCTTTAACGCCACTGGCCAAGAGGGATTTAGACGATGGTCGAATAGGTGTATTCGTCCTCCCGCAGCGAAAGGATGTAGAGAAAGCCATTGCCATTCTTGGGCAGGTGCCAACATTGGAAAATGCGATAAGAATGCCGTCAGAATCGAAAGCGAATCAGGAGGGTGGTAAATTAGAATGAGTACAACGATCCAAAAGTTTATTCTTGCGACGGTTACGACATCACCTGAAAAAGTTCCAAGTGGAACAAGCGTCTTTTATTGTAAAACAGATGAAGAATTGCAAAAGGTCTGTGCAAATTTAGAGGCGATTCTCGATGGCATTGCCCATGAACTGGATGAAGGACTATTTATCATTGTAAAACATTGATTGCTAGTTTATTCTTTTATTGATAAAATAGTTAAGTTAGGGGGGACTGTCCCATAAGGAAACAATACCTTAAGGGCCAGTCCTTCTTATGCATAACTCCGATTGATGATTGAAAAGGTATAAAAAGAGGAAATGTAAGAATAGGACAAACCTTCTTACAGAAAGGGTGAATAACGTGACAAAACCAGTAGTAGCAATCGTAGGGCGTCCAAACGTTGGGAAGTCCACGATCTTTAATAGAATTGTTGGTGAAAGAATTTCCATTGTTGAAGATGTGCCTGGTGTAACAAGAGACCGTATATATAGTTCTGCTGAGTGGCTGACTCATGAATTTAACATTATAGATACAGGTGGGATTGAACTGGGGAATGAGCCATTCCTTGATCAAATCAGGCAGCAGGCTGAAATTGCCATTGATGAAGCGGATGTGATTGTCTTTTTGACGAATGGCCGTGAAGGTGTGACAGCTGCAGATGAAATTGTGGCCAAAATCCTTTATCGCTCTAAGAAACCGGTCGTACTGGGGATAAATAAAATTGATAACCCCGAAATGAGGGAAATGATTTATGATTTTTACTCCCTTGGATTTGGAGAGCCGTATCCAATTTCAGGTTCTCATGGTCTTGGGTTAGGGGATCTTCTTGACGATGTTGTGAAAAACTTTAAACAAGAAGAAGAAGAGGACTATGCAGAAGATGTGATCAAATTTTCATTAATTGGTCGACCGAATGTCGGGAAATCTTCCCTGGTTAACGCTTTATTAGGAGAAGAGCGTGTGATTGTGAGTAATGTTGCAGGAACGACGCGGGATGCCATTGATTCCTCCTACACGTATGATGGACAGGATTATGTCATCATTGATACTGCAGGAATGAGGAAAAAAGGTAAAGTGTATGAAACCACTGAAAAATACAGTGTGTTAAGAGCTCTTAGAGCGATTGAACGTTCCGATGTCGTCTTATCTGTCATTGATGGAGAAGAAGGAATTATCGAGCAAGATAAAAAAATTGCCGGGTATGCTCATGATGCAGGTCGAGCAGTGGTAATCGTCGTGAATAAATGGGACGCTGTTGATAAAGACGAGAAAACCATGAATAAATGGGAAAAGAATATCCGCGAACATTTTCAATTCCTTGATTATGCTCCGATCGTTTTTCTATCTGCCAAAACAAAGAAGCGCATTCATACATTACTGCCTATCATTAATATGGCAAGTGAAAATCATGCCCTGCGAGTACAATCAAGCGTGTTGAATGAAGTGGTCATGGATGCAGTGGCAATGAATCCAACTCCTACAGATAATGGTAAGCGACTCAGAATCTACTACGCGACTCAAGTGGCTGTGAAGCCGCCAACATTCGTGGTATTTGTGAATGATCCGGAATTAATGCACTTCTCATACGAACGATTCTTGGAAAATAGAATACGTGATGCATTTGGATTTGAAGGAACTCCTATTCGTATTATTGCTCGCGCAAGAAAATAATAAGGTGGGTGTAAAAATGAAAAATTCAAAGAAAATAACGGTTGTTGGCGCAGGGAGCTGGGGGACGGCACTTGCGATGGTCCTGGCTGATAATGGACTGGAAGTAAGATTATGGGGACACAAAAAAGAACAGATTGATGAAATTAATACTCGACATACCAACGAAAAGTACCTGAAAGAGGTCAAGCTTCCGGAATCCATCCAGGGTTATCATGACCTTAGTGAGTCTTTAGATGGCGTTGATACGATCATTCTGGCTGTACCGACGAAAGCGATCCGCGGAGTATTGGGTCAAATTCAGGAGGTTCAAAGTGCACCATTAACCGTTGTTCATGTGAGTAAAGGGATTGAACCTGATTCACTTCTAAGAATCTCAGAAATGATTGAAGATGAAATGACCCCTGATAACTTACATACAGTGGTGGTATTGTCTGGGCCAAGTCACGCTGAAGAAGTGAGTTTAAGGCATCCAACGACAGTGACCGTTTCCTCTAAGGATATGAAGGCTGCTGAAGAGATTCAGGACTTATTCATGAATATGAATTTCCGTGTATATACGAATCCCGATATGCTGGGGGTTGAAATCGGTGGAGCCTTAAAGAATATCATAGCCCTTGCAGCCGGAATTACAGACGGATTGGGATATGGAGATAATGCAAAAGCCGCTCTTATAACGAGGGGACTTGCAGAAATAGCCCGTTTGGGAACCAAGATGGGAGCAAACCCATTAACATTTTCAGGTTTAACTGGTATCGGTGATTTGATCGTTACATGTACAAGTGTACATTCAAGAAACTGGAGAGCGGGAAATATGCTTGGTAAGGGTCATAACCTTGATGAGGTCCTGGACAACATGGGGATGGTTGTTGAGGGTGTACGCACAACAAAAGCTGCTCATCAGTTAGCAGACAAGTATGAAGTGAATATGCCCATTACCAACGCTTTGTATGATGTGCTATTCAATAAAATAGAAGCGAAAGAAGCGGTAGACCACTTAATGGGACGTGTAAAGACCAACGAGATGGAAGACCTCGTGAACATTCTCGGAGAACGATTAAATTAAGTTGATTCTTTTACGATGGAATGCATGTCAACCTTCCCTAATGAAGATTTATTGAGGAGTAGATCATTCTTTCGAAACAATGAATTAATCTTGGAATAATAGGCATTCGAGGATGCGAAGTGCGCCCCTGTTGCATACACTGTCATGAATATATACAGCTTTGCCTATGGATGGGTAGGTCTCGCTTTGTTTAGAGCAGCTCAAGTATTTTGACATCAGTTAAATGATGCTGAAATACTTGGGAAGCTCTTTTTTTTGATAGTCTCTCCCCGGGGAAGTCCGTATAGGTCCATCTTGAGGTTTGTAACAGATTATTGAACAACCATTCTTTTCTATTCTTTTGTAAAAATCTTATGATATAATACATTCGATAACAGGAGGGATGTATGTTGGATTCAATGATGAAGATGTGGATTTCGTTTGCATCGATGGGATTCATGTTTTTTGCCATATTAACGATCTATTTTAGCAGGTATAAGATCAAGCAGAAATTCTTGCGTTTTATTACAGCATTCATAGCATATATAATGATGATTGCCGGTGGACTTATGATGATCTATATTGTATTTAGTGGACCGACCAATTAGGTTGCTGTCCGATTGAAAGGACGTTTTTAGATTGAAACGCTTAGGTTTAATTGCATTTCTTCTTATTTTAACTATGAGTATTCTTTCTGGATGTATGTACCCTGAGGAAAAGCTCAGTCAGAATCAGATCCCTTATGAAACTCAGGTGAAAGCTGTTCAAGATGCGGTCGTAACCTATCAGAAGGACAATAATGGGTTGCTTCCAATTAAAACCCGGGACCAGGATACACCCATTTATCAGAAGTATCCGATTGATTTCAGGAAGCTTTCACCTCAGTACTTAGCAGAGATTCCAGGGAACGCTTTTGAAAACGGTGGGATCTTTCAATATGTGTTGACTGACGTGGAGGAAGATCCTCAAGTCAAGATTTTTGATCTTCGGCTGGCAGAACAAATAAGGGAATTGAAAATCAGGATAGAAGCTCAAGGTTACCCGCCATTTAAAGAGGAAGTAGCCAATAATGTATATACATTAAACTATAATGAACTGGGGTATGATGGTGATGTGTACGTAAATAGCCCCTATTCAAACAAGAACCTTCCCCTTGTCATTAATGGTGACGGTGACATATTTGTAGATTACTCAATGGACTTATTTGAGCAGATCAAATCGACTGATAAAGAACTGGAGCCTGGAGTGGATATCCGGAATTTACTTGTCGAGGACACTTTTTTTGTTCCAGCTTATTCTTTACCTTATACGGTAGATGAAAATAACGATCCTGTCTTTATGACAAAATAGGCATAACCCTTTTCTTGCAAAATATATTGTAAGGGAAGGGTTATTATTTTTATGTCATCCTTTATAGGGAAATTTCATCAAAACTAATGATCATAAATGCTCAGACATAATAAATTTTTATACTTTTAATCATAAGGGGGGAAAAAAAGCATATTAATAGTCATAAGTCATTGGGACAACATCATAAATATAGAATGTGAGACAGAATACACGGATGAAACATCCCTGGAATATAAGATGGGAGGGAATCTCTTGGAAAGAGTCGATCTATTTAAGGACATTGCCGAAAGAACAGGCGGAGATATCTATTTAGGTGTGGTAGGAGCAGTTAGAACAGGAAAATCAACATTCATCAAGAAGTTCATGGAACTTGTCGTCCTTCCTAACATCGCAAGTGAATCAGAACGAGCAAGAGCGCAGGATGAGTTACCTCAAAGTGCGGCAGGCAGGACCATCATGACGACAGAACCGAAGTTTGTTCCGAATCAAGCCATCTCTGTTCATGTCGATGAAGGCCTCGAAGTGAATATTAGATTGGTAGATTGTGTGGGATATACGGTACCGGGTGCTAAAGGATACGAGGATGAAAATGGGCCTAGAATGATCAATACCCCATGGTATGAAGAGCCTATTCCTTTCCATGAAGCGGCAGAGATCGGTACGCGTAAAGTCATCCAGGAACACTCTACGATCGGTGTTGTGGTGACAACCGACGGTTCCATCGGTGAAATTGGCAGAGGCGATTATATCCAAGCGGAAGAGAGAGTCATTGAGGAACTGAAAGAAGTAGGTAAACCATTTATCATGGTCATCAACTCAGCGAGGCCACATGCCCCTGAGACAGAAGACCTGAGAGTGAAACTTCAAGATAAGTATGACATTCCAGTTCTCGCCATGAGTGTAGAAAGCATGAGAGACTCAGACGTCCTCAACGTCTTGAGAGAAGCTCTATTCGAATTCCCGGTACTTGAAGTGAATGTGAATCTTCCAAGCTGGGTAATGGTTCTGAAAGAAGAGCACTGGCTAAGACAGAACTATCAGGAAGCAGTGAAAGAAACTGTTAAAGATATTAAACGACTGCGGGATGTGGATCGTGTTGTTCATTATTTCAGTGAGTTTGACCATATCGAAAGGGCAGGACTTGCCGGAATTGATATGGGGCAAGGGATTGCAGAAATTGACCTGTACGCCCCTGACGAACTGTATGATGAAGTACTGAAGGAGATTGTCGGGGTGGAAATTCGCGGGAAAGATCATCTCCTGGAATTAATGCAGGACTTCGCTCATGCAAAAGCGGAATACGACCAGATTTCAGATGCGTTAAGAATGGTGAAACAGACGGGATATGGCATCGCGGCGCCTTCGTTAAATGATATGAGTCTGGATGAACCGGAGATCATCAGACAGGGTTCCAGATTCGGGGTCAGCTTGAAAGCAGTTGCACCATCCATCCACATGATTAAAGTGGATGTACAGTCCAAGTTCGAACCAATTATCGGTACAGAAAAACAGAGCGAAGAACTAGTGCGCTACTTAATGCAGGATTTCGAAGATGACCCGCTTTCCATCTGGAATTCCGATATATTCGGCAGAAGCTTAAGTTCCATTGTAAGAGAGGGAATCCAAGCGAAACTTTCTTTAATGCCTGAGAATGCAAGATATAAACTAAAAGATACGTTGGAAAGAATCATCAACGAGGGATCAGGTGGGTTGATCGCCATCATATTATAAATGTTTTGGACCTTCTTAGGAGGGTCTTTTTTTATTTGTCTTATTTAAAACCTTTTATTTCTAACTTACAGATTTGAATTTTTCTTAACAAATATCTACTTTATTTTACGGATTTCATTATTGTATATTTATAAATTTATAGCTGGGTCGAATAGATTGCGAAAACACTGAGGGGGCACTGAAACCTTGATATATATAGGTTTATACATTAAAACCATATGTGGGATACATCATTATGGATATTCACCCCAGATGAAAATAGGGGTGTAGATGTTTAAGGAATTCCAAGGTTGGGAAGTAAGATAGAGTACCTGATGATGAAGGTATAAGTTGCAGTCATCGAAAAGAAGTGATAGGTTGAATAGAGTGCAGGAATAAAGGGCTTTAGGGGGATTCTATTACATTTGTGTTTCAAATAAGAAAAGATTCCCATTATTTCTTGATTTGTTCTTGCTAAGGTTAATCTATTGTGATAATCTTTTAACAGAATTGTTGTTGAATATTGATTCAGCAACGTTTTCAAGCGTTTTTTCTAAACTTTATGTATAGAATTCGCTAAACTTGTTTACTAATGATATTAAAGTAAATGAATCATGACTGAGACATTTCCTTGGGAGGAGGTGAATGGCATGAACAAGACAGAACTAATCAATGCTGTTGCAGAAGCTGCTGAGCTATCTAAGAAGGACGCTACAAAAGCGGTTGACGCTGTTTTCGATACAATTCAAAACTCACTTGCAAACGGTGATAAAGTACAATTAATCGGATTCGGTAACTTCGAAGTACGTGAGCGTGCAGCCCGTAAAGGTCGCAACCCACAAACAGGTGAAGAGATCGAAATCTCAGCTAGCAAAGTACCTGCTTTCAAACCAGGTAAAGCGCTTAAAGAAGCTGTAAAATAATTACATACTTTGAGCGTAAAGAAAAGGTCGCATATTTATGCGGCCTTTTTTGCTGTTAGATTATAGTATGGTTATTTCTCCTTAAAATATGTACGAAGTTTTATTCCTTTAAAAGGAGTTTTATATTATTATAAAACTTCTAAAGCACTAGTCTTTGATGACATTATAGGCTTGTGCTAATATTAACAATGTTACTATTTCTTTAAGTTATTATAGGAGGACAACATAATGGCACAAGTCAATCATGGCCAAATAGAAGAAGCAGTTCGATTAATATTAGAAGCTATTGGAGAGAATCCTAATAGAGAAGGATTATTAGATACACCAAAACGTGTAGCAAAGATGTATGCAGAAGTATTTTCGGGAATCGGTCACGATCCGAAAGAATACTTTGAAACAATATTCAGTGAAGAGCATGAAGAATTGGTGCTTGTGAAGGATATTCCTTTTTATTCGATGTGTGAACACCACTTGGTACCTTTCTACGGAAAAGCTCATGTAGCGTATATTCCTAGAAACGGAAGAGTGGCTGGACTTAGTAAACTGGCAAGGGCTGTTGAATCTGTTGCTAAACGGCCTCAGTTACAAGAGAGAATCACTTCGACAGTGGCTGATACAATCATGGAAACCCTTGAGCCTTATGGTGCAATGGTAGTGGTTGAAGCAGAGCATATGTGCATGACAATGAGAGGTGTAAAGAAGCCTGGTTCAAGTACAGTGACAACTGCAGTAAGGGGCTCGTTTAAAGAAGACTCTCAAGCACGAAGCGAAGTTCTTTCTTTTATCAAGAATTAGGAGTGAGCCAAGGATGAATTCAAATGATTATATTGTGATTAAGGCGATTGAAGATGGTGTGAACGTGATCGGGCTGACAAGAGGGACGGATACCCGATTTCATCATTCAGAAAAGCTTGATAAAGGTGAAGTCATGATTGCTCAGTTTACAGACCATACCTCTGCGATTAAGGTCAGAGGAAAAGCAACAATCGTTACAAGCTACGGTGAAGTCGAAAGTGATAACAAGAAATAATACTCTGAGCATTTACGTTCCAGAGAAGATACTGGTGGGACTGACTATGAGTAGTTGAACTTCGTAGTCGTCCCCTTTGTTATACCACAGCTAAATATGGGGACAAGACTGATTCCCTATTGTTGAGGATTTTATGGTATAATATCTAATGCTGAAATTTTTAGACCGATACATAGTAGAAATGGGGATTAAAGGGTATGAAATTCATTGATTGTAACCATCAAGCGAATATCATTCATCAATACATAGAAGAGCAGTTGCATCACTCTTACTTAAAGGAATATATCGATCAGCCTTACATTGATCGGGATCGGATTCATTTCCTGCTCCTTCCTTTTGTCAATGAGGGACGGACCTTGAATAAAGAAGTTGTACAGTGGATTTCGACTGCCATGTTATTGCAGATAGCCCTTGATACCCATGAAAAGGTTACAATCTCTGAGCTTGATCCATTGAAAGAGAGGCAGCTTACGGTACTTGCAGGAGTATACTTCAGCAGCCTTTACTATAAAATCCTTGCCGACACAGATGATGTGGACCTTATCGCCGTATTAGCCAAGGCGATTAAAGAAATCAACGAAAGCAAAATTTCCATTTATAAAGAGGAACATCAAAACCTTGATGGGCTAATGTCAAGCTTGAAGACAAGAGAATCAGCGATCGTTTCAAAATTCTTTCGTTTTTTTGAAGATGACAAATGGATCCGGATTGTTGAGCAAGCCCTTTTATACAAGAAGCTCGTTCAAGAGAGAATTTGTATAGAGCACTCACAGAATACGAGCTTTATTAAAGCGCTGTCTACTTTAACGTTCCAATCAGCCAGTGAAACACCATCTTTAAAGCTAACGAAAGAAGAGTCTGGACACTTGCTTTCAAGGGTGGATAAATTAATTTCCTCAACGAAGAAAACCATTCAAACTCAGTTAGAGAACATAGAGCCGGTAACACCGTATTTTAAAAAGCTGATTGTAGAGCTATTACCTTATGCTGAGCCTGAACCTATGACCAAACTATATGCGGAAGAAGGGTAAATCGAAATGCAGCAGTCCAAAGAACAAAAAGTCCACGGAGTATTTGAAAAAATATACTCGAATTATGATAAGATGAATTCGGTAATCAGTTTCCAACAGCATAAAAAGTGGAGAAAAGATACCATGAAGCATATGGACGTGAAGCCAGGCTCAAAGGCGCTGGACGTTTGCTGTGGAACTGCGGATTGGACGTTAGCGATAGGAGAAAGAGTCGGAGAAACAGGCAGTGTAGTGGGGCTGGATTTCAGCCAGAATATGCTGTCTATTGGTGAAGAGAAAGTAAAAAAATCCCCTTTGAACAACATTGAGCTGATCCATGGAAATGCAATGGAGCTGCCTTTTGACGATAATACCTTTGATTATGTCACAATAGGCTTCGGGTTACGGAATGTTCCTGACTACCTCCACGTCTTAAAAGAAATGAATCGTGTGGTGAAACCAGGAGGCATGGCGGTTTGCCTTGAAACCTCCCAGCCAACCATGCTCGGATTCAAACAGATGTATTACGCATATTTTCGTTTCGTGATGCCTCTGTTCGGAAAGGTTTTTGCCAAGAGTTTTAATGAATATTCATGGCTCCAGGAATCAGCTAGGGATTTCCCAGGGATGAAGGAGCTTGCGAAGATGTTTGAAGAAGCCGGCTTTAAAAATATACATGTTAAACCATACAGTGGCGGAGTGGCTGCCATGCATTCAGGCAGAAAGTAAGAAATTCGTAAATTAGGTGGAAAAATTATGAAGCTAAACAGGATGTATTCGTTTTTAAAAACGGATATTGATGAAATTGAAAAGGAACTGGAAGTTGCGATTGAATCAGAATCACAACTTTTACAAGAGGCGTCCCTTCACCTACTTCAAGCAGGTGGTAAAAGAATCCGACCTGTTTTTGTCTTGCTCTCTGCAAAATTCGGACAATACGATATTAACATTGTGAAAAATGTAGCAGTGGCTTTGGAGTTGATTCATATGGCATCCCTTGTTCACGATGACGTGATTGATGATGCAGAGTTAAGAAGAGGTAAGCCAACAATTAAAGCTCAATGGGACAATCGTATTGCCATGTACACTGGAGATTACATCTTTGCAAGAGCTCTCGAGTATATGACGAATATTAAAGCGCCTGAAGCACATCAAATACTTTCTCACACCATTGTTGAAGTATGTAAGGGTGAGATCGCTCAAATAAAAGATAAATATCGATTTGACCAAAATCTGAGGGATTATCTTCTTAGAATCAAGCGGAAAACAGCCCTGCTGATTGCTGTAAGCTGCCAGATCGGTGCCATTTCTTCCGGGGCTCCTGAAGAAATACATCGACGCTTATACCGGTTTGGCTATAATGTGGGGATGAGCTTCCAAATTACAGATGATATATTAGACCTGACAGCAAGTGAGGAAGAACTGGGTAAGCCAGCAGGCAGTGACTTGTGGCAAGGTAATATCACCCTTCCGATTTTATATGCAATGGAAAACCCTGAACTTAAAACGAAGATAGAAAGAGTGTCTGAATATACTTCTTCTGAAGAGATGAAAGATATCATTTCGTCCATCTTAGCTACCGATGCCATAGATCGATCCCATCAGCTTAGCAGAATGTACTTAGACAGAGCGTTGGAAGATCTGGAGCATCTCCCATACAACCGCGTGAAGAAAACATTGAAGAATATCGCAAACTTTATTGGTAAGAGAAAATATTAAGAAAATTTAAAATGGAAACGTTGCCAAAAACCCCAATCAGTGTTACTATTTTCGTGGGATGTCCTTAGGACTTCTATACATACATATTTAGGAGTGGGGAAAATGGAAAAGACATTTTTAATGGTAAAGCCGGACGGCGTACAAAGAGGGTTAATCGGTGATATCGTATCACGTTTTGAAAAAAAGGGCTTTCAATTAGTAGGGGCAAAGCTAATGAGCATTTCAAATGAGTTAGCTGAAGAGCATTACGGAGAGCACAAGGAAAGACCATTCTTTGGAGAACTTGTTGACTTTATCACTTCTGGACCTGTATTTGCAATGGTTTGGCAAGGTGAAAACGTCATCACGACAGCTCGTGGAATGATGGGAGCAACAAACCCTAAGGATGCTGCCCTTGGAACAATCCGCGGTGATTTCGGCTTGACAGTCGGAAAGAATATCATCCACGGATCTGACTCTGCTGAAAGCGCTGTTAGAGAAATCGGCTTATTCTTCAAAGAGGAAGAACTGGTAGAGTATTCTAAATTAATGAACGAGTGGGTTTATTAATAACTGATAAATAATAAATTTTTTGAGGGCAAGTCGTGTTAAGGCGACTTGCCCTTTTTTATGGAGTAGGGTTTAACTTTTCTGAATGACGTTCGATATAATACATATAGTCTTATACCTTTAATGTAGCAAAGTGAGTGGGTCCTTATGTCAATTGATTATCTTGAATTTATCCAAGGGATAAAAAGAAAAACGGGTATCGATCTTTCCCTTTACAAAGAAGCTCAAATGAAAAGGAGATTAACGGCCCTGTATGAAAAAAAAGGCTGCGGGAGTTTTCAGGAGTTTTTCAGTAAGCTGAACCGAGACACGGAAGAAATGGAAGAGTTTCTTGATCGAATGACGATCAATGTTTCAGAATTTTATCGAAACTACAAACGGTGGGAAGTTCTAGAGACTAAAATTCTTCCCAGACTTCTACAGGAAAACAAATCATTTAAAGTTTGGAGTGCAGCTTGTTCTACGGGGGAAGAGCCGTATACGATAGCCATGATGCTGTCGGAACACATGACTCTTTCAGGTCGGACCATCACCGCGACTGATATCGATAAAAATGCCATTCAACGTGCAAGGAATGGTCTCTACCCTGAACGATCGCTGAATGAGGTCCCCTCTGTAATGAAATCCCGTTATTTCACACAGGAAGGCGCCTTGTTCAAATTGAATGAAGAGATCAGGAGGAACGTGACTTTCAAGCAGCAGAACCTGCTGTCGGACCCTTTTGAGGGGAATTACGACTTGATTGTTTGCAGAAATGTGTTAATTTATTTCACGGAAGAAGCGAAAAACCTATTGTATAAAAAATTCAATGCTTCACTGAGGCCCGGCGGAGTGCTTTTTGTCGGGAGTACCGAACAAATCTTCAACCCATCCCAATACGGGTTCGAGACAGAAGACACATTCTTCTATAAAAAAATTTAAAATTTACGATGTCGATCCTACATTTACTGGACGGCTGTACGCTTGCTTTTTTGTAACGTTACAGTTTAAAAGTCAAATATGTTGGGTTACATCGTTTTTTTCTATGTAAGAGAGGTTTTTAGAAAATTTTTTAAACTTAAGGGCTAGGAAATGATCTGAATTCTATGTTATATTGGTACATAATTCTTTAACGAGTTGAAGGGGGAAAGTAAATGAGGTACTTAACATCTGGAGAATCACATGGACCACAATTAACGACCATCATTGAAGGGCTGCCTGCAGGAATGCCTTTAGAAGCTATGGACATCAATGATAACCTGGCAAGAAGGCAAAAAGGATATGGGCGTGGCCGGAGGATGCAAATCGAGAAAGATCAGGCATCGATCGTTGGAGGAGTGAGACATGGATATACTCTGGGATCTCCTTTAGGACTGGTTGTGGAGAATAGAGACTGGACTCACTGGACGAAAGTGATGGGCATCGAACCTCTGGAGCCTGGAGAAGAAGAAGAGGTAAAGAGAAAGATTTCTAGGCCAAGACCAGGACATGCTGACCTTGTAGGTGGTATGAAATATGGACACAGGGATCTGAGGAATGTATTGGAAAGGTCATCAGCAAGAGAAACCACTGTAAGAGTGGCTGCAGGTGCCGTTGCGAAGAAGTTACTAAAGTTGTTAGGTATCGAGGTTGTAGGTCATGTTCTTGAAATTGGTGGAATTAAAGCAGAGCACCTACACTATGATTCTATAAATGAACTTAGAGATATAACAGAAGATTCTCCGGTCCGTTGCCTGGATAAAGAAGCTGCACAGAAAATGATGGACTTAATAGATGAAGCTAAGAAAAATGGAGATTCCATTGGTGGTGTGGTTGAAGTCATCGTTGAAGGGATGCCTTCAGGAGTCGGTAGCTATGTTCATTATGACCGTAAGCTTGATGCGAAGATTGCCATGGCTGTCATGAGTATTAATGCATTCAAAGGGGTCGAATTCGGCTTAGGATTTGAAATGGCGCGAAAACCGGGCAGTGAAGTTCACGATGAAATTGCCTGGAGTGAAGAACAGGGTTATTACCGTAAAACAAATCGTTTAGGCGGCTTTGAAGGCGGTATGACGACAGGAATGCCCATTCGGGTTAAAGGGGTCATGAAGCCTATCCCCACCCTATATAAACCATTACAAAGTGTGGATATCGAAACAAAGGAACCGTTCAAAGCAAGTATTGAGAGATCCGATAGCTGTGCCGTACCAGCTGCGAGCGTAGTGGCAGAGGCCGTAGTTGCGTGGGAGCTTGCTTCTGCTATCGTGGAACAATTTCATAGTGATCAATTCGATAAGCTCCATGAAGATATCAATAGACAACGTCAAGAGTCCAGGGAGTATTAATGAATGAAAACGATAACCATTCAAACTGCTTCCAAAACGTATGATGTGAAAATTGGAGTGGAAATGACGAATGAAATTGTTTCGTTTATAAAAAAGACCTTTCCGCAAGTATCTAAATTGTGGATCATCGCGGACAAAGAGGTCTTCAACCTTCATGGAACAGCTTTTTCAGAGATTTTAAGTCGCTCATATGACGTAACGACTTATCTGGCCCCTAAAGGAGAACAGGCAAAAAGTTTCGCTATTTATGAAGATGCCATCACCCAAGGTCTTGCAAACCATGTCGATCGCAGAGCCCTGGTGATAGCCTTCGGAGGCGGAGCCATCGGAGATCTTGCAGGTTTCGTCGCTTCCACCTATATGCGGGGGATCCCCTTCATAGGTGTCCCTACAACGATACTCGCACATGATAGTGCCGTTGGGGGAAAGGTAGCGATTAACCACCCCCTCGGCAAAAACATGGTAGGCCAATTTTATCAGCCTGAAGGTGTGTTTTTTGATTTGGATTATATGACGACTTTACCGAAAACGGAAGTTCTATCCGGATTCTCAGAAGTGATCAAGCACGCCTTTCTATCCAATCGAGCTTTTTTACAGGAGTTGATGGAAAATTTTCATTCCCCGGAACAGTTGGATCCTGTATTTCTAACGGATTGTCTGATGAAAGGGATCCGTGTTAAAGGAAATATAGTTGCTAAGGACGAGAGAGAATCGCATATCCGAGCGTTTTTAAATTTTGGCCATACGTATGGCCACGCCGTTGAAAGTGCCAGTGGATACGGAAATCGAACTCATGGTGAATCGGTGATGATCGGGATGATTTTTGCTCTCTATCTTAGTGAACAATACTGCGAACTTGCATTTGATTTACAAGGATTTATTGATTGGGTCGCTTCACTTGGGTACAATCTGAACATTCCATCTCATATCACTTTTGACAATTTATATGAAGGAATGAAACTTGATAAGAAATCCCAACATGGAAATCCTGTTTTTGTGTTATTGAAGGATATTGGGAAACCATTGATGAAGAAAGTATCTGTTGAGGACTTAAGACGGGCAGATCAATTTATTCGAGAGTTAAATTAGAAATCTGGTCTTAATGAATCACGTAAGTAAAAATAGAGCTCATTAGCCGGAGTAAAGGGAGAGTGGAAGAATGATCAGGGGAGTTCGAGGCGCCACTACAACGGATTATGACAATGAAAAGGAAGTTCTCCTTTCAACTGAAAGTCTCTTAAGGGAAATGATTTTACATAATGATATTATGGCAGAGGATGTTGCATCTGTATTTATTTCTGCCACCAGTGACATCAGGAGTGTATTTCCGGCAAAAGCTTTAAGAAGGATTGAAGAGTGGAAATATGTTCCTGTCATGTGCATGCAGGAGTTGGATCTCCCTGGTGCATTGCCGAATTGTATTAGAGTGATGATTCATTTAAATACAACTACACCTCAGAAAGACATCCAACATATCTATATGAAAAATGCAGTCAGCCTACGTCCTGACTTGAAGGATACCGCGTCTATTTCGAATGAAAACGATTGAAAGGAAGGTAAGCATGAAGTGGAGATCTCAGATTCAAAATCTTAAAGCATACCAGCCGGGGAAAACGATGGATGATGTGAAAGAACTATTCAATCTCGACAAGGTAGTGAAGCTTGCTTCGAATGAAAATCCATTCGGCTGTTCAAAGAACGTTGAAATCTTTTTCAAGACCAACGCGGTTTCACATGCGATTTATCCCGACGGTTATGCAAAGGAACTGCGAATGAAGGTGGCAGAGCAGCTATCTGTTGATCCTGGGCAGTTACTTTTCGGGAATGGATCAGATGAAGTGATTCAGATGATTTCAAGAGCATTACTAGATCGTGATAAGAGCACGGTTATGGCTACGCCGACTTTCCCTCAGTATAAACATAATGCCATTGTTGAAGGAGCAGAAATAAGAGAAGTTCCCCTTGACTCAGCTGGTAGACATCAATTAACCAAGATGCTTGCTGAAATTGATGAAACGACCTCTGTCGTTTGGCTTTGCTCACCGAATAACCCAACTGGGGAATATATTCGCAGTGAGGAACTCATCTCCTTCCTGGATGCTGTTCCTGCGCATGTATTAGTCGTATTGGATGAAGCTTATTATGAATATGTGGTGGCAGGAGACTACTATAATTCATTGGAATTATTAAAATCATACCCTCAATTATTGATCACACGCACTTTTTCCAAGGCATACGGATTAGCGGGCTTTAGAGTAGGGTTTGGAATTGCAAATGAAGATGTGATAAGAAAATTAGAACCAATCCGGGAACCGTTCAATAATAATGCTTTAGGGCAGGGAGCCGCATCGGCAGCCGTCGAAGACCAGAAGTTTATAAGAGAATGCAGGGAGCATAATCGTAAAGGACTGGAGCAGTATTACCAATTCTGCAAGGAACACGGCCTGCATTATATACCATCACAAGCAAACTTCGTGTTAATCGATTTCGGTGTCAGCGGTGATGATGTGTTTCAATTCTTGATGAGTAAGGGATTCATTGTACGATCCGGAGAGGCTCTGGGATATCCTCATTCTGTTCGGGTAACGGTAGGCTCTTATGAACAAAATGAAGAGGTTATTGAGAAAATGAAGGAATTTCTAGTCCTTCAAAAACAAGTGTGAAAAGGAATGGATGGTCGGAACGGCTCTGGAATGTGAGCCCATTCCGACTTTTTTCAAATCAACTGAGGGGGGCAATCATGAAAGGAACAGTATTGGTCATCGGGATGGGATTAATCGGAGGTTCATTGGCACTCTGTATAAAGAACGAACACCCCGATGCTACAATCATTGGACATGATATCAACCATAAAGAGTTAAGATTGGCGAGATCACTCGGAATTATCGATGAAATGTCACTTTCTTTACAATCTGCTGCTGAAAGAGCGGATCTCATCATCATTTCCACACCAGTCTTTCAAACAGAAAAGATTATTACGCAGTTTCAATCATTCGCTTTAAAAGAAACAGTGATAATCACCGATACGGGGAGCACAAAAGAACAAATTATGAAGTGTTCCGAGGAACTGACTGCTAAAGGGATTCAGTTCATTGGTGGTCACCCGATGGCAGGTTCTCACAAAAGCGGTGTAGCAGCAGCTAAAAAAATCTTATTTGAAAATGCTTTCTATATGCTGACTCCAGGTTCTGGTGCTACTGGTCAAAAAGTAGAAGAACTTCAGGGATGGCTGAAAGGAACGCATGCCAAATTTCTGATCGTCGAACCCAGGGAGCACGATGAATTAACGGGTACGATCAGTCATTTTCCACATATTGTAGCGGCATCTCTTGTTCATCAAGCGAAAGAATCATCTGTACAGCATCCTTATTTGCGGAGGCTCGCTGCTGGAGGGTTCCGTGATATCACACGGATTGCCTCTTCCAACCCGACGATGTGGAAGGATATCACGCTTCAGAACAGAGCTGTTTTGCTTTCACTTCTCAGACAGTGGAAATCAGAAATGGATGAAGTCATCACCATAATTGAAGAGAAGGACTCACAGGGAATCTTTGATTACTTCACAGAAGCGAAAACTTTTCGCGATGATCTTCCAATCCTGGAAAAAGGGGCCATTCCTTCGTTCTATGACTTATTTGTTGATGTTCCTGATTATCCAGGGGTGATTTCTGAAGTTACTGCTTACCTTGCCGGGGAAAACATAAGTTTAACAAACATAAGGATCCTGGAAACGAGAGAAGATATTTACGGAGTATTAGTCATCAGCTTTCAAACACTCGAAGATCGGGAAAGAGCTTTGAACTGCTTAAAAGAAAATACGGATTATGAATTATTCTTAGGGTAAAGGGTGATAAGGATGGAAGGAAAAAAGAAATTAATAAACCCCCAAAAAGGTCTTAATGGAGAACTGCATGTTCCCGGGGATAAATCGATCTCTCACCGGGCTGTTATGTTTGGTTCGGTTGCGGAAGGGAAAACCGTTATACATAATTTTCTTATGGGAGAAGATTGTTTAAGCACAATCGAATGCTTCCGTAAGTTAGGTGTTGATATCCAAGTAAGTGATGGGGAAGTGATTGTTTCAGGGGAAGGCTGGAATCACTTAAAAGAACCAAAGGAAATACTCGATGTTGGTAATTCGGGTACCACTACGCGTCTTATTATGGGGATATTGGCAGGGAGACCTTTTCATTCAATCCTAATTGGAGATGACTCGATTGCTAAACGCCCAATGAAAAGAGTGACAGAACCATTAAAAAAGTTCGGGACTAAAATAGACGGTCGTTCAGAAGGCAACTATACTCCTTTATCAATCCGCGGGGGTGACCTCAAAGGAATTACATACACCTTGCCTGTAGCGAGTGCACAGGTGAAGTCTGCTCTCTTGTTGGCAGGACTTCAGGCAGAAGGTACAACTGAGATTCAAGAACCTGAAAAGACAAGAAACCATACTGAAAAAATGATTATCGAATTTGGTGGCCATATTGAAAGACATGGAGATACGATTAAGGTAAAGGGCAGTCAGGTGTTAAAAGGAACTGAAGTCTATGTCCCCGGGGATATTTCTTCAGCAGCTTTCTTTATGGTAGCCGCTGCGATTGTGCCGGATAGTAGAGTGCTCCTGAAAAATGTCGGTCTTAATGAAACCCGTGTAGGGATTGTTGAAGTGATGAAGAAGATGGGGGCATCCATTGAAATAATGGAGAGTTCAAAAAGTGGAGAGCCGATAGGGGACATACTGGTGGAATCTTCAGACCTTACGGGAATAGAAATTGGCGGGGACTTGATCCCGTCGTTAATTGATGAAATTCCTGTTATTGCCCTGTTGGCTTCCCAGGCAAAGGGAAAGACCATAATTAAGGATGCACAAGAGTTAAAGGTTAAGGAAACAAATCGAATCGATGCCATCGTACAAGAGCTTGGAAATCTTGGTGCTGATATTCAAGGAACTGAGGACGGTATGATCATTGAAGGAAAAACGCCATTACACGGTGGTGAAGTTCATTCCTGGGGAGATCATCGGATTGGAATGACACTGGCTGTAGCTTCTTTAATAACAGATTCTGACGTCTATCTTGAAGATGCGGGTGCAGTGAACATTTCGTATCCAACTTTCTTTGAGCATATAAACAAACTTTTACAGAAATAATGTACGAGAATCGTTTTTGGGAGGTGTAGGGACTATGGTTTAGTCCCTACACCTCTCCTTTTATATGAATGCATAGCATGATTTCATCCCTTCTTTCATAGCTTGTCTATAAAGGAAGGTGATGGTGATTTGAGTACGTATATTATTGAAAATGCGAATTGGATTAAAGATTCCAAAGTCACTCAAACTTCTTTACTCGTTAAAGACGATAAAATATCGGCCATAAGAGACAGGTTTTCTTATTATCGGTACATGAGGATGGATGTTTCTTCTTTCATGATGACTCCCGGAAACGTAATGTGTGATTTAGAGGTGCCTGAAGGAATTGATTTTCTTTCGATAAAGAATTATTACCTGGATGAATTTATCCACAAAGGTTGTACCACTGTACTGACGGCATTTACTTTAGGGTACGAATACGAATTCTTAGCTAAATTGAATGTACGCAAAACCTCCTTGTTAAATAGTCCTCTTGATTACACGATAGGGTTAAAAACATCTGCAAATCTTATTACTCCTTCAGTCATTCGGTCGTGTAAAAGACATAAGGTTCCTGTTATATGGATTGACATTGATGAAATAGATCTGTTCGAGGAAATTCGCTGGGGATGGATCAAAGGGTATTTATATGATTACCCTATTACTTTTGTCCCTTTTTTTACGACAAACATAGACAAAAAAACAAAAATAAAGCATCTTAAAATATGGCAAAATACGATGGAAAACGAGAAAATTCCTCATCTTTCAAATGAAATCCCGCAAAAAGAACCAATGAGACTAAAAGAACTGAAGAAAATTGGAATATATCCCCTTAGAGGAAATTTTTTGGTGGGTGGAGAAATAAGTTATAACCTCTATATGAATTTCGAAGTTGAGACGGATGCTGAGCCCTCTGCATTTAAAACTGACCAACATGTGCTAAAATGTACAATGAATAAAGGAAAGTGTTATTACTTGAATAATAAAGGCTATTACTATCCTGGTGCTGGTGAAGAACTAGTCATTCAAACACCGGGGTACTTTATTTAAAGATTATTTAGCTTTTTTATAGAAAGGGATTGACCATGTCATACGCTGAACGAATGTTATCTTCATTAGAAGAAGGGAAATTGGACGAAGCAAAGAAACAGTATAAGCAAGCATTGAAGTTTGGAAGTCATGAAGAAAAATTCAGCCTGGCTGAAGAATTACACCATTTAGGTTTTCTGGAGGAAGCAAAAGAGTTGTATGAAAATCTCCTGGAGTATTACCCGGGTGAGGGAGAACTCCTAATCGAGCTCGCAGAAGTGCTGGTGGAAATGGATAATGAAGAAGAAGCGATAGACAAACTCGCAGAATTGGATGAAGAAGATCCGACTTATCCAAGAGCTTTGCTTCTTTTGGCAGATTTGTATCAAATGCAAGGTTTATTTGAAGTAAGTGAGCAGAAGCTTTTACAAGCCAAGAAATTGTTACCCGATGAGCCTGTCATTGATTTCGGTCTGGGGGAGTTATATTCTGAAACAGGCAGGTTCCTGGAGGCTATAAGGCATTATCATGCCCTCATTCAGAGAGGCACGACTGAGCTGGGTGGAACCAATGTTCATCAAAGGTTAGCCGAAGCTTATAGTGTAGGGGGAGCCTTTGAAGAAGCATTGACACATTACGAAAAGGCTCTTGAAGATCACCTGGAAATCAATACACTATTCGGATATGCCGTTACTGCATATCAGGCTGGATTCTATGAAAAAGCCATTGAAAAGCTTATTTCGGTTAAAGAGCTGGATCCGGAATATCATTCGGTGTATTTATTATTAGCGAGGTCCTATGAACATGAAGAAAAGCTGCAGGAAAGCCTGGAAACCATTCAAGAGGGCGTAAGTCAGGATGAATACAACAAGGAGCTGAATTTGTTTGGTGGGAAAATTTCCTTAAAGCTTGGGCTGGAAAAAGAGGCAGAGACATTTTTCAGGGAAGCTTTAGCCTTAGATCCAGGTTATGTCGAAGCAGCTTTAGTCATAAATAAATTGTTCTTTACGCAAGATCGATTTGAGGATGTATTGGAGATCGCCCAGATGCTTAAGGTTGAAGGGGAAGAAGAGCCTCAAATCAACTGGGATCTTGCAAAGGCCTATGAGGGGCTTGAACAATTTAATCATGCATTAAAACAATACCGTATTGCATATACTTACTTTAAGAATCATCAAGAGTTTTTACTAGAGTACGGACAATTTCTAGTAGAAGAAGGACTCAGAGGTGAAGCGGTAGAAGTATATAAACACCTGATTGAAATGGATCCTTCAAATGACGAGTGGCAGGACCTGATTGAAAGATTACAAGACTAAACGAAACGACGTCGGTGGTACAAAGGGATTTGGCTGGTGTGTAAACATGAGATCACCTTAGAGTTGCTAACGTTTTTAAACTGTATGTCAAAAGGAAAACGGACCTAAACTAAAAAAGATTCTGCAGAGGAGGGAAAACCATGACCACCCCTGTTTCTGTCAACGAGAAGAAAGAATTTATTCGCTGGTTTTTAAACCGATATCAATTAAAAAGAAGAGAATGTGTGTGGATACTGAATTACCTCATGAGTCATGATCAATTAATGAAAAAAGTCCATTTTGTTGAAGAATCTCAGTACTGTCCAAGAGGTCTTGTGATGTCCACACATTGTGTTGAGGATGTGCCATTCCGATTCTATAAAGAGAACATCATGACAACTGATGCGGAGAAGTCATTTCACGATATTCGTTTAAATAAGGACGAAGATATTTATATTCAATTGAACTTCAGTAAGGCAAATTCAAGTTATCAATTTGCAGCAGTACTTGAAGAAAACCCATTTATGCCGAAGTATCTTTTGATTAATGAAAAAGACAGGATTGTTGCCGAACAATTCCTCAAAGACAGTTTGCAAACCTTTCAACGTGATCGATTGCTAAAGGCCATAGATCAGGCTCTTGATACCGGTGATGAAAAATCCTTCAAGAAATTAACCAAAGAATTGAATAGCTTAAGCTAAAAGCTCGAATGAAGAGAAAGGTACATCTCTTCATTCGAGCTTTTTTTGCAGGTTCAGATAAATAGGAAGAAGGTTTATGGGGCATACTATTAAAAAAGTGAAATCGCTTTTAAACGAGTGTTATAAAGTGATATGATGGGAAGTGAAAATGAAAGAAGAAACGAGGGTTTTACAATGAATTGGAACGTTAAAGATATTGAAGTCTTTGAATCTGAAAAAGAATACATAGATACTGCCGTCATTCCGATTGTTCCTGTTGATTTCCTAAAGGATATCAAGACGTCCGCAGCACAATACGAATTCATCACGCTGCTTACCTTTCACCTTGAAAGACAATTTAAAGGCAGGATGATCATGACACCTCCATTTACGTATACTATGTCTGCTTCCAGAGAAAATGAGGTTTCAAGATTAACCCAGTGGGCCGAAGAATTAAGTGCCAGCGGAGTGAAGCATACGTTCTTTCTTACATCGGACAGCGAATGGAAAACGGTAGAGGGGAAGTTGCATGACCGATTGATTTGGGTGCCCTCTATACCGCTTGAGCATTTAGATGAACAGTACAAACATTCCATCATGGAAGATCAAGTGAAACAGCTCTTAAATGTGATTGTACAAAAATGGCAAAAAAATTCATAAAAACTTCACATTGTGTCCATCATTTAGATTAGAGAGTTATTGACCTTGTATAGAGTTTAATATATCATAGTTATGTCCTAGTTTTATATTTGTGCGAAATATGTCCGATGGACTTACCTTACGATAGAGGGGGGAAAAGGATGAGCAAACATCGTGTATCTAGACGTCAATTCCTTAACTATACACTTACGGGTGTAGGCGGTTTCATGGCGGCAGGAATGTTAATGCCGATGGTTCGATTTGCTGTAGATCCAGTATTAAAAACTTCAGCTGCTGGAGAATTTAAAGCGACAAAGCAAAAAGTTTCAGAGTTAACAAATGAACCAGTACGTGTCGATTTCTCTTATGAACAAAAAGATGCGTGGTACACATCAGAAGTAACACAAACTGCATGGGTTTATAAGAACAAAGAGGGGAATGTTGTTGCTCTTTCACCAGTATGTAAGCATCTTGGATGTACTGTTAACTGGGCGGGCGACAAGAGTAACCCAAACAAGTTCTATTGCCCTTGTCATGGTGGTCTCTATGAGAAAAACGGGAAAAATGTTCCTGGTACACCACCGACAGCACCGTTGGATGTATATCCAACAAAAGAAAAAGACGGTATTTTATACCTTGGACAACCTGAACCAAATAAATATGTTAAGTAAGGGGGCGTAATCTGTGCTGAACAAAATCTATGATTGGGTTGACGAGCGTTTGGACATTACGCCTTTGTGGCGCGATATTGCGGATCACGAAGTACCTGAACATGTAAACCCGGCGCATCACTTTTCAGCGTTTGTTTACTGCTTTGGTGGATTAACATTCTTCGTTACCGTAATTCAAATTTTATCTGGAATGTTCCTGACAATGTACTATGTTCCAGATATTAAAAACGCTTGGGAATCTGTGTATTACCTGCAAAATGAAGTTGCATTTGGACAAATTGTCCGTGGAATGCATCACTGGGGAGCTAGTTTGGTTATCGTAATGATGTTCTTACATACACTACGTGTCTTCTTCCAAGGTGCATACAAAAAACCTCGTGAATTGAACTGGGTTGTTGGAGTACTTATTTTCTTCGTAATGTTAGGACTTGGTTTCACTGGTTACTTATTACCGTGGGATATGAAAGCGCTATTCGCTACGAAGGTTGGTATTGAAATCGCAGCTGCTACACCGTTTATCGGTGAGCAAGTGAAGATCTTACTCGCTGGGGATTCTTCTATCATTGGTGCACAAACACTAACGAGATTCTTCGCTATTCATGTATTCTTCCTGCCTGCAGCATTGCTTGGACTAATGGGAGCTCACTTCCTGATGATCCGTAAGCAAGGTATTTCAGGACCACTATAAGATACGAACATAAATTAATAAACCTTAAATTAGAAGGAGGGGGACGCTATGCATCGAGGAAAAGGGATGAAGTTTGTAGGGGACTCACGTGTACCTGCAGACAGAAAGCCGAATATTCCTAAAGATTATTCGGAGTTCCCTGGAAAAACAGAGGCTTTCTGGCCAAACTTCTTACTAAAAGAATGGTTAGTTGGAGCTGTTTTCCTAATCGGTTATCTATGTTTAACGGTTGCTCATCCATCACCGTTAGAGCGTGTTGCCGATCCAACAGATACTGGATATATTCCATTACCTGACTGGTATTTCTTATTCTTATACCAATTACTTAAATACACATATGCATCTGGACCTTATAATGTTATTGGAGCATTCGTTATTCCTGGAATCGCATTTGGAGCGCTTTTACTTGCTCCATTTATCGACGTAGGACCTGAACGTCGCCCAACTAAACGCCCATTTGCAGTAGGATTCATGTTATTGGCACTTGCAGCAACATATTTCTTGACTTGGGAATCAGTTGTGACTCATGACTGGGAAGCAGCGAAAGAACAAGGTAAGATCCAGGCTGAAGTGGATATCGATAAAGAATCTGAAGGATATAAAATCTATGCAGACCAGAAAAATGGTTGTATTAACTGTCATGGTGAAAATCTGCAAGGTGGAGCAGGACCTTCTCTAGTTGCAACCGGCCTCTCACCTGAAGAAGTAGCGGATATAGCTAAAAACGGTAAACCACCAGGCATGCCTGCAGGGTTATTTAAAGGATCAGACGAAGAGCTGGACAAACTGGCTGAATTCATCTCTGGTTTAAAAGAATAAACAATGAAAAAGGGCCGGCTTACGTTGGCTCTTTTTTTCTACTTGAAAGAGAGGATTAAATATATGCTCTGGATCATGTCCATCTTGAAGAATAAAACGTTTATATGGTTGCTTCTCATTGTGAATTTGTTTGGCACTATATACGGTTATATATGGTATATCCATCAACTACGAAATACTCCCTCGCAATTTTTAGTGTTTGTTCCCGACAGCCCGACAGCCAGTCTGTTTTTTTGTTTTGTTCTCATAGCATTTTTACTGAATCGCAATTGGCCATTATTTGAAGTGTTAGCCATTATCACGCTATTTAAATACGGGATATGGGCTGTGGTAATGAACGTTTTGACACTGTGGGTTTCCGGTGATTTACCATGGGAGGGCTATATGCTCATGGCGTCACATGGAGCAATGGCTTTACAAGGGATATTGTATTCTTCCTTTTACCGAGTGAGGATTTGGCACATTATAGTCGGTGCCGTATGGACTGTACATAATGACATCATTGATTACGTATATATGCAGTATCCCGTTTACTCAAGTTTGTATATGTACATACAACATATTGGATACTTCACTTTCTGGTTAAGTATTGTCTCAATCGTTATCGCTTATTTCTTCACACAAAAAACGAAACGCTTAGATATTCAACTTATGCCATAGTCTTTTTTTGGTCTACTCTTGTCCACCCTTTCATAAACTTTACTAGTAGTTTTAGGGGGGACAAGTATGAAATTTATCCAATTCTTTATCGCGCTTTTCTTTTTTCTCATTTTAATACCTCACCCATTAAATGCAGTAGAGTCGACGTCTCCGATGAACGAGCTTGATGAAGTTGCAGACCAGGCCTTGCAAATGACAAAGGCTGGAAGATACGAAGAAGCGAAACATCTATTGGTTTATTTCTCTGATGAATTTGCATCTTTGAGTGCCCAACGGTCTTTTTCAATGGATGAGCTTAGAATTCTCACCATCTCACATAATCTGGCAGTGGAGAGTATCAATCAAACCTCTGCTGACATGGAGCAGAAGGTGAACGCCGTTACAAAGTTCCGCCTTGTGATGGATGCTTTAAGCAGTCAATATCAGCCTTTGTGGGTCGAAATGGAAGACCCGATAATGGAAGCATTTAATGGAGTGAAGTCGGCAGCGGAAAATGGAAATGTAGATGAATACCATACCACATTGAATATGTTTTTATCGAAATATAATATTATTCAACCAAGTATCAAATTAGATATTCCTGTAGAACGGGCTCAAGCGCTGGACGCGAGAATTTCTTACTTGGATCATTACCGGCAAGACGTGTTGGAAAGTACGGAAACCATGACCGAATTAACATCCTTGGAAACTGACCTTGAGAAGCTGTTTGAAAATAAACAAGAGGATGAAGCAGATCCTTCCCTTTGGTGGGTGATCATATCAACCGGCAGTATAATTGTCTCTACATTATCTTATGTAGGTTGGAGAAAATATAAAGGACAAGGGGAATCAAAAAAGTCAGAGCGTCAAAAAAATTGACAGGATCTTTATAGCACTATAAAATTTAGGTATCTAAACATCTGGAGGTTATTGCGATAATGGCAGGATTTTTAATTTACTTTTTACTCATTGCTCTCATTCCAATCGGAGCTCAAATGCGTGTAAAGAGTACGTTTAAGAAATATTCAAGAGTGGCCACCACCTCAGGTATGACCGGCAGGGAGATGGCTAGGAGGATTCTCGACGACAATGGATTACACAACGTGAAGGTCGTGGAAGGCAGAGGGTTTTTAAGTGACCACTACAATCCGATTACCAAAACGGTTGCATTGTCACCTGAAAACTATCACGGACATTCTGTAGCGGGAGCAGCTGTGGCGGCCCATGAAGTCGGACATGCGATTCAAGATGCTGAAAGCTATGCATTTCTACGATTCCGCCATGCGTTGGTCCCAGTTGCGAACATAGGCTCTAATATGTCCTGGATCTTCTTACTGATCGGAATGTTCACTCAAATGACTGGAATGTTCTTGCTTGGAATCATTTTGATGGCAGCGGGGGTAGTGTTCCAATTGATCACCCTTCCTGTAGAATTCAACGCTTCTTCCCGGGCGATGAACCAGATCGTTTCACTTGGTCTGATCCGGAATGAAGAAGAACGACATGCACGGAAAGTGTTGAACGCCGCTGCAATGACATATGTAGCTGCTGCTGCCGTTGCGGTTATTGAATTACTTAGACTTGTATTAATCTTTACTGGGATGAATGGTGACGATTAATTCTAAATAAAGAAGAAGCTGGACTCTAGTTACGGGGCCAGCTTCTTTTTATATAATGAAAATCCATGTAAATGGCGTAAAACCTTTAGTCATGTAAAGGATTCTTGTCTGCGTCTAACGTAAATCCTTCCCCAAGTACGTCATGTACGACGGTGACAGAGACGAATGCATGTGGATCGACGCTTGTGATAATGTTTTTCAGCCGGACGATTTCATTTTTCCCGACTACACAGTAGAGCACTTCCCTGTTTTGTTTCGTGAACGAGCCATGTCCCCTTAACACAGTTACTCCCCGGTCCATTTTTTCATTGATGACACTCGCTATTTCTTCATGGCTGTCGGAAATGATCATAGCTCCTCTGGCTGAGTATGCCCCTTCCTGCATAAAGTCAATGACTCTTGCCGCAACGAATACAGCTACCAGTGTGTACATGGCTTCCCTGTATTCGAGGTACGTGACGAGAGAAGCTCCAATAACGACGGCGTCAAACATAAACATGGTTTTCCCCATGCTCCATCCTATATACTTATGGGCGAGTCGTGCGATGATATCAACGCCACCTGTCGTACCGCCATATCTGAAAATAATCCCCAGTCCAACGCCGATAAAAACCCCTGCAAATAATGCTGCAAGAAACAGATCGCCTTCCAGGTTGATCGTCATTTGATATCTTTGGAAAATCCATAGAAATACAGAGAGGCTGACGGTTCCGAGTACAGTATAGTAAAAAGCTTTCTTTCCGAGAAGCTTCCACCCTAAGAAAAATAGGGGTATATTTAAGGCCAGGTTGGAGTAAGACGGATCAATGTCAAATAAAAAATAAAGGATAAGTGTTATTCCGGTAAATCCGCCTTCAGCCAGTTTATTTTGGATATTAAAATGGACAAGACCAAATGCGAAGATAGCTGACCCCAACAGGATGAATAATATATTTTTATAGCGTAATCCCAACATGTGTGTTTCCCTCCTTCTATTCGTATTATCTCGTTGACAGAGACATTATATAAGAAGAGAAACAAACTGGCAATGAAGAGTTATTAAATCAAACGTAATATTTGTCAAACGGGAAGGATTTAGCTAACATGATAGGAGATACTGAAGGAGTGTGGCTTCTTATGGATAATAAAAAAACGATGGATCAATTACAAAAAGAAGTAGACCAATACATAAGTCAATTTAAAGAAGGATATTTCAGTCCATTGGCAATGGTAGCGAGGCTCACGGAGGAGCTTGGCGAACTGGCCAGAGAAGTGAATCATTATCATGGAGAAAAACCAAAGAAGAATTCAGAGGAAGAAAAGACGATTGAGGAGGAGCTCGGTGATTTATTGTTTGTGGTCATCTGTTTGGCAAACTCCCTGGATATCAGCCTGGAAGAGGCCCACGATCGTGTGATGCATAAATTTAATACAAGAGATAAAGATCGCTGGACAAGAATTGAAAGTAGGGATGAAGATGGAGCAAATTAACGTCACTATTGCTGGACCAAGAGGAAGAATGGGGAAAGAAGCGGTTCAGTTAGTTAAGGATACTGAACATTTTACGCTTATTAGTGTGATTGATTATAAGAAGGAAATAGATATAGATGTACCGGTGTACGCGGATATTGCATCATGCTTTCAAGATCGAACCCCGGATGTGCTTATCGATTTAACAACTCCGGAAGTGGGTTATCACCATACGAAAACCGCCCTTGAATACGGTGTTAGACCGGTTGTGGGAACGACAGGTTTCTCTACGGATGAATTAAAGGAACTCAAGACCCTTGCAGAATCAAAGTCATTGGGATGTATCATTGCTCCCAATTTTGCGATTGGTGCAGTGCTCATGATGAAATTTTCCCAGATGGCAGCTAAGTATTTTAATGATGTCGAGATCATTGAATTACATCACGATCGAAAACTGGATGCACCTTCGGGGACTGCCGTTAAGACAGCCGAAATGATCAGGGAAGTGAGAGAATCGAAGCAGCAGGGGCATCCCGATGAAAAGGAAACGCATCCTGGCGCAAGGGGGGCGAATGTTGATGGCATGCATATCCATAGTGTCCGCCTGCCGGGATTAATTGCTCATCAACAGGTGATGTTAGGAGCGGAAGGACAGACATTAACAATTCGTCATGACTCTTTTAACCGGGGAAGCTTCATGTCAGGAGTGAAAGTTTCCGTTGATACGGTCATGAAGCTGGATACACTTGTGTACGGCCTTGAAAATATTCTGGATTAAAGGGTGAGTGTTATGAATATCGCATTAATAGCTCATGATAAGAAAAAAGATGATTTGATTCGTTTCGTATTGGCGTATAAGTCAATCATTGAGAAACACGCTCTTTTTGCGACTGGAACGACGGGAAAGAGGATCGAAGAAGAAACGGGTTTATCTGTCCATCGTTTCCGTTCTGGTCCACTGGGGGGAGACCAGGAGATAGGTTCTTATATAGCTAATAATAATATGGATCTTGTCCTGTTTTTTAGAGACCCTTTGACAGCTCAGCCCCATGAACCGGATGTATCTGCACTAATCAGACTATGTGACGTGTATTCAGTTCCATTAGCAACCAATATGGGAACAGCAGAAGTGTTGGTAAAAGGGCTTGAAAGAGGAGATATCGAGTGGCGGAGTGTGGTAAAGGATAAGGAGGAGTAAAGTGGATCAACAAATAGACATCCTCGCATTTGGAGCTCATGCGGATGACGTGGAGATCGGCATGGGCGGCACACTTGCAAAATATGCTGCTGAAGGAAAGAAGATTGTGATTTGTGATCTCACAGAAGCCGGGCTTTCTTCAAATGGAACCGTTTCTTTGCGTAAAGAAGAAGCACTGTCAGCTGCACATATATTAGGTGCCTGCAAGAGGGAGACTTTGGATATTCCTGATAGGGGAATTTACATAACAGATGAAAACATACAGAAAGTGGTTAACGTGATCAGAATGTATAAACCGAAAGTGATATTTGCTCCCTACGATCAGGATCGTCATCCTGATCATGGGAATGCCTCACGATTGATCAAAGAAGCTTTTTTTTCAGCTGGAATTCGGAAATTTCATTCCACAACTCCAGCACATAAAGCGGATAATCTGTATTTTTATATGATCAACGGCTTTCATAAACCTCAATTTGTAGTGAATATTGAGGCATTTATGCATAAGAAGGTTCGCAGCTTAGAGGCATATACGAGCCAATTTACGCAAGGGTCTGAAGGAGTGTCGACGCCTTTAACTGATGGATACATAGAAGCGGTTGAAGCGAGGGAGCGAATGATGGGGAAAGAAGCGGGCTTACGTTATGCAGAAGGATTCTTTTCCTATAACACCATAATATTGCATCAAGATTTGTTAGGAGATTAATGGTATGAAAATGAAAATAGGTATTACCTGCTACCCGACTGTTGGAGGCTCTGGCGTAGTAGCGACTGAGCTTGGGAAATTATTAGCAGAGAGAGGCCATGAAATTCACTTTATCACCTCGAGTATTCCATTTCGGTTAAATAAAATGTATCACAACATCTATTTTCATCAAGTGGAAGTGAGTCAGTATTCAGTGTTTCAATATCCGCCTTACGATATAGCACTGGCGAATAAGATGGCAGAAATTACTGAGCGTGAGAACCTGGATATCCTTCATGTACATTATGCAATCCCGCATGCAGTCTGTGCCATTCTGGGTAAACAAATGTCTGGTAAAGATGTAAAGATTGTCACCACCCTGCACGGCACGGATATTACCGTACTAGGTTATGATCCTTCTTTAACAGGAGCGATTCGATTCGGGATCGAAAAGTCAGACGTGGTGACCGCGGTTTCTTCCGCTTTAGTGAAACAAACCAATGACTTGATACAGCCGGATAAGGACATTCATACTGTCTATAATTTCATAGACGAAAGAGTATACAAAGCAGTAGATTCTCAGCATCTTAGAAATGAATATGGGGTTAAGGATAATGAAAAGGTCATTATTCATGTTTCCAACTTTCGTGGGGTGAAAAGAGTAACGGATGTTGTAGCTGCATTCAACCTTATACAAAACGAGATACCGGCAAAGCTCCTTCTTGTCGGGGACGGACCTGAAATGACGGTTATTTGCAGGCAGGTGGGAGAACTCGGATTAGAAGGTAAAGTACTGTTCCTTGGAAAACAGGATAACTTGGAGGAGCTTTATTCACTTAGTGATATCAAGCTGCTGCTTTCAGAAAAAGAAAGTTTCGGTTTAGTCGCCCTCGAGGCTATGGCTTGCGGCGTGCCGAGCATCGGTACAAATGTAGGAGGCATTCCTGAAGTTATTGAGGATGGATACAACGGCTTTATATGTGAAGTAGGAAACGTTGCACAAGTTGCAGAAAAGTCTATGCTATTGCTGAAAGATGAAACCCTACACAAGGAACTCTCGGAGCATGCACTACAAACGGCCCGAACAAAGTTTCACTCCAGCAAAATTGTCGAAGAGTATGAACGGATCTACAAAGAGCTTCTATCATGATACAGTCGGAAGGTAAAGATCCTAGTAAAGCAGGTGTTAAAAATGTTACCGAGTATATTCCAACAAGCAGTGCCCGTTTTAAAGAAGATTGAAAGGGCGGGATTCGATGCCTATTTTGTTGGTGGATCTGTCAGGGATCACTTCCTGGGTCGTCCGATTAATGACGTAGATATTGCAACGTCTGCCTATCCACAGGAGTTAAAGGAGATATTTCCGAAAACAATTGATATCGGCATAGAACACGGAACCATTCTGGTCATTGAGGAGGGCAGAGAATATGAAATTACGACATTTAGAACTGAATCTGCATATGCGGACTTTAGAAGGCCGGATAAAGTAGAATTCATCCGCTCATTAGAAGGAGATCTGGAGCGTCGTGATTTTACGATGAATAGTATGGCTATGGATGCTGATGGGAAAGTATATGATCCCTTTATGGGCCTGGAAGACATACATGGTAGAGTGATCCGGACCGTGGGATCACCGGATTTACGGTTTAATGAGGACGCTCTTCGTATGATGAGGGGAGTGCGCTTCGTCAGTCAATTAGGGTTCAAGGTGGATCCTGATACATTGAATGCATTAAAAGAACACTCAAGCCTTCTAAGGCATATAGCCGTAGAAAGAAAGACGATGGAGTTCGAGAAGATCATGGGAGGTAAATGGAAACGCGAAGCACTCACCCTTCTTGTTCGTACTAACCTATATACTGAACTCCCTCTTTTAACTCAACATAAAGAAGCTCTTCAACAAGTTGCGGATCTTCCTCAATTAGAAGTCATAAATAAGGACCAAGCATGGTTACTTCTTTTAACATACATTGGAGATACTGATCCTCAGGAATTTCTTAAAGGTTGGAGACTCCCGACGAAAACAGTACGGGAGCGTTCGAAAGAGCTTGAAGTTCTCCAAATAAGAAGGAAGTCCGGCTGGTCTAAGACTTTACTTTATCGAGCGGGTTTGGAAGCAGCTCTCAACGTTGAGAAAGTCCATGAATGCATAGAATCCAAGCCGGTTTCTTCTGTAGAAACCGTGAAGGAAGAATATCATTCTTTAGCGATTACATCGAGACAACAACTGGATGTAACAGGAAACGACTTAATGACATGGACGGACAAAAAGGGTGGTCCATGGATGAAGGAACTCTTGGCAGAAATTGAATCCGCAATCGTAACCAATACAATCAAAAACGATAAAGAAACGATAAGGAGGTGGCTGCAGACATGCAATCGACTATAAAGAAGAAACTGCTTCACGCTTTATCTGAATCGGATCAGGAATTTTTATCCGGACAAGCACTGGCTGATATAGCTGGCTGTTCTAGAACGGCTATTTGGAAGCATATCGAAGAACTTCGTAAAGAAGGTTTTGTGTTAGAAGCCGTAAGAAAAAAGGGATATCGAATTATTGAAACCCCTGATAGTGTGACAGAAAGTAAGATTCGATTAGGATTACACACGAAAACATTGGGCAGAGTGATCCACTATGAGGAGTCGGTACAAAGTACACAGCGCATCGCTCATGTACTAGCAGGAGACGGAGCAGTAGAAGGTACGCTGGTCATTGCTGACGAACAAACCGCCGGAAGAGGCAGGTTAATGAGAGAGTGGCACTCATCAAAGGGAACGGGAATTTGGATGAGTCTGATCTTAAAGCCCCTTCTTCCACCCCAAAAGGCACCGCAGTTTACCCTCATTACTGCAGTTGCCGTCGTTCAAGCGATCGAGGAAGTAACAGACCTTCATCCACAGATCAAATGGCCGAATGATATTCTTATTGACGGAAAGAAAGTGACGGGAATTTTGACGGAGCTGCAAGCTGAATCTGATAAGATAAATTCCATTATTATCGGGATCGGCATGAATGTAAATCATACGAAGGAACACTTTCCTGATGAACTTCAGAAGATTGCAACCTCACTGGCCATTGAACAAGGAGAACCTTTATCTAGGTCAGAAATTGTTCAAAAGGTGTTAGAACGGATCGAAGCCCTATATTCTATTTATATGAAGGAAGGCTTTACTCCGGTCAAGCTGTTATGGGAGAGTTATGCAATCAGTATCGGTAAGAAAATCCGTGCCCGCACGATCAATGGTACGATTGAAGGAAGGGCACTGGGTATAACCGATGAAGGCGTTCTGAAGATCGAAGACTCAGCAGGGACCATTCATCAGATTTATTCTGCAGATATTGAAGTGAATTTTTAAGAGAAACCGGGATGGAGGCAATTCGAATGCTTCCATACCGGTTTTTTTATGGTATAATCTCATTGGGCAGTATCCTTGGAACTGCACCCCAGTACGTTCAGCTTTAACAACTTTAATACAATTTCTGCCTTGATCCATTGTGGACTGGGACAGAGGGTCGAAACAATGATATTAAACACTTATGATCCTTCTGTCATTTATTCAGGAGGTTTTTTTATGTCTATAATGAAAGTGCTTTCATTTCGTTTCGTCACCTCTGACTGAAAAGAAGGAGGACACTATGAAACAAACAACGGATTTTCTTAAGATGAAAAATAAGAGAGAAAAGATTTCCATGCTTACAGCGTATGATTTTCCAAGTGCAAAGATAGCGGAAGAAGCGGGAATCGATGTGATCCTTGTAGGTGACAGCCTTGGAATGGTTGTATTGGGCTATGACTCAACGGTACCTGTTACAGTTGAAGATATGATCCATCATACGAAAGCCGTAAAAAGAGGGGCGAAAGATACCTTTATCGTCACTGATATGCCGTTTATGTCTTACCATTTGTCAAGGGATGAGACTCTTAAAACAGCAGCTCAGATCCTTCAACAGGGAGGCGCACACGCTGTAAAGGTAGAGGGGGGAGATCATGTGATTGATGGTATCCATTCCCTTACAAGTTCCGGCATACCCGTTATGGCTCATTTAGGTTTAACCCCTCAATCCGTCGGTGTCCTTGGAGGATATAAAGTACAAGGGAAAACAGCCGACTCAGCCAAAAAGTTGATCGATGATGCCATAAAATGTGAACAGGCAGGTGCCTTTGCACTTGTGTTAGAGTGTGTGCCAAAACAAATAGCCAAAGAAATTTCAGCAGCATTAACGATTCCGACGATTGGAATTGGTGCAGGCAGTGAGGCAGATGGCCAGGTGCTAGTGTTCCACGACCTTGTAACATATGGGGTGAATCGTGTGCCTAAGTTTGTTAAACAATACAGCAACGTATCAGAAGCCATTCATAGCAGCATAAAAAACTATATAGATGAAGTTAAAGAGGGGAGCTTCCCATCAGATGACCATTCCTTTACGATGCGGGATGAAGAATTGGATGCTCTCTATGGTGGAATGAAAAAATGAAAGTGATAACGAATATTCAAGATCTTCAAGCTTCGATACAACAAGTTAAGAATTCAGGGGCCACTATCGGGTTTGTCCCTACAATGGGGTACCTTCATGAGGGGCACATGACTTTAGCGGAGGAAGCGAGGAAAAACAACGATGCTGTCGTGATGAGCATCTTTGTAAACCCCCTGCAGTTCGGTCCGAATGAAGACTTCGATCGCTATCCTCGTGATGTTGAAAGAGATACAGTGTTAGCAAAGAATATTGGGGTTGATATACTCTTTATTCCTGAAGTAATAGAAATGTATGATGGGAAACAGTCTGTAACCTTGAGTGTGATAGAGCGGGTAGAAGTACTGTGCGGACGAAAACGTGAAGGTCATTTTGACGGAGTTGTAACCGTATTGACTAAATTGTTTCACCTTATTCAGCCGACCAGAGCGTATTTTGGGCTGAAGGATGCCCAGCAGATTGCAGTAGTGGAAGGGTTAGTTAGCGATTATTTCTTTCCGGTGGAAATCGTTAGGGTGCCTACCGTCAGGGAAGAGGATGGATTAGCTAAAAGCTCAAGAAATGTCTATCTATCAAAAGAAGAAAGAAGGGAAGCTCCTTCACTGTACCAAAGTCTGATAAAAGCAAAAAATCGTATTGATGCCGGGGAGAGAGACCCCGATTCGATTATTTCCATGATTTCAATGAACCTTCAAGAAAATACCTCGGGAAAAATCGATTATGTGGAAGTGTACTCCTATCCTGAGCTTAAGGAACTGTCCAGATTACAGGGTGAGATCATTGTCGCTCTGGCAGTTCAATTTCAACAGGCCAGATTAATTGATAATATAATCATCAGTGTAGAACCAGAGGAGGATTTAAATGTTTAGAACGATGATGAGTGGTAAAATCCACAGAGCGACTGTAACAGAAGCGAACTTGGATTATGTAGGAAGCATTACCATCGATCAGGATATTTTAGATGCAGTCGGGATGATGGCGAATGAAAAGGTTCAGATTGTAAACAACAACAATGGAGCCCGCCTGGAGACTTATATTATACCTGGTGAAAGAGGAAGCGGTGTCATATGTTTGAACGGAGCTGCTGCAAGACTTGTGCAAAAAAATGATATTGTCATCATCATTTCGTATAAACTGGTAGCTGAAGAAATGGTCCATGATCATATCCCGAAAGTAGCTATCATGGGAGAAAACAACCGTATCATTGACATGATCGGAACAGAACCTGAAGCGACAATACTATAAAAGAAATCAGCAAGTCTCCTAATTTGTGAATAGGAGACTTGCTTTTTTGTTTATGGTACACTTATTTAGAAATCATAAGAGTATGAAGTAGGATCTATATAAAGGCAGTGAAGAACATGTACCCATTTAAACTCGTTGTTATCGATCTTGAAACAACAGGAAATTCTCCTAAAAAGGGAGAAAAAATCATCCAACTATCAGCGGTTATTATAGAAAACGGAAAGATCATTGACCAATACACTTCATTTGTGTCACCTGGAAAACCGATTCCTGCGTTTATTGAGGAATTGACGGGGATCAATGATGAAATGGTCAAGGACGCTCCAGCTTTTCATGAAATTGCACCGAAAATACTTGAGCTTCTGGATCATGGCGTTTTTGTTGCACATAACGTCCAATTCGATCTATCATTCCTTCAAGCAGAACTGGAAAATGCAGGCTATAATCCATTTACGGGTCCTGCCTTCGATACAGTAGAATTAGCTAAAGTGGCCTTACCATCAGCAGATAGTTTTAAACTGACGGAATTATCCAATTCTTTGGAATTAAGCCACGTAAGGCCTCACCAGGCAGACAGTGATGCCTATGTGACAGCCGAAATTCTTCTTTATTTTATTGAAGAATTGTCAAAGCTGCCTCTAGTCACACTCGAAAATCTTCACAAGCTTTCACATCATTTGAAAAGTGATCTTTCCTTATTGTTTGACAGTATTGTGGGTGAGAAACAAAAACACGTAGAGGATCTTTCACCACAGTTAGAGGTGTATCGAGGACTGGCTCTTCGGAAGAAAGATGCTTCAAAGAGAGAAGATCCACCTATTGAAGAGCTCCATGCTGATGAACCTGATATAGAAGAATACCTGGCACAATATGTTCCCTTCTATGAGAAGAGAGTGCAGCAAATGGAGATGATGGATGAGATTCAACATGCTTTCCATGAGTCCCGCCATGTGGTCATAGAAGCGGGAACGGGTGTTGGAAAGTCACTGGGCTACTTATGGCCTGCAGTCATGTTTGCCAAGGGATCGCATGAAAAGGTGGTCATCAGTACATACACCATCCAATTGCAAGAGCAATTACTTCATAAAGAAATAAAACTATTGGAAAAAATAAGCCCTACACCATTCAGAACCGTACTGCTAAAAGGGAAAAATCATTACATAAACCTGTTTAAGTTTGAACAGTCCCTCAGGGAAGATGAGTCTCAATATGACGTAGTTCTGACAAAGATGCAAATTCTGGTATGGCTTACCCGAACAGAGTCCGGTGATATGGATGAACTTAACCTTACATCCGGGGGGCAGTTGTTCTGGAATCGTCTAAAACATGACGGCTGGCACTTGCCTCATACGAAAGATCCCTGGGTCGGGAAAGACTTCTATCTTTTCGCAAGAAAGAGTGCTCAAGAAGCAGATATCATCATTACAAATCACTCAATGCTTCTGACTGATATCGTGAAGGAAAGCAGCATGCTCCCTCCTTACGATTACTTAGTGATAGATGAGGCTCATCATCTGGAGAAGTCAGCAAGACAGCATCTTGGGGTTGTAATGGATTATCTATCGATTAAGTTTGGTACTTCCCAGTTAGGAACCCTGGATCAAAAACAGTTGTTCTATCGACTCGATCAGCTTATCTCCAATCACTCAGTTCAAATGAATACCCACTCATTTGAATTGGATTCTTGTATTAGTCAGTTCTACATTGATTTAGAAGAGGCCATCGGAGTGTTAACGAGCGTTTTCTATAAGAAAGCCAAAAAGAGGATCGGAGTTCAAAAAATACAGCTTAGAATTACGGACGAAATGAAGAGGAGCAGCTACTTTCAACCTGTACTCATGTCCATGGAACGGGTTATTTCAGGAATGAAGTTTGTGGAAAGGGAGTTTCAGCAGATTCTGGGGACAATCAAGGATAAGAAGATCAAGATTGAGGATAAAGAAAAAGCCTTGATTGAAGAATTCTACAGCTTTTTAGTGGATTGGGCAGAGTTGAGAATGAATTTTCAAACCGTCTTTTTAAGAGAAATGAACAACCATGTTCTCTGGTTGGATGGAGATACAAGATCATTACCGAATAGTCTTTCTATCCAAGCTCAACCAGTTACCGTCAGTCGCAATCTTCAAGATGAGATCTTTGCCAGAAAGAAAAGTGTCGTCCTTACTTCAGCTACCCTGACCGTCAGCGGGTCTTTCAATTACTTCTTAAACGAGATTGGACTCATAGGTCAGGGGGTAAAACAGTTACAGCTAACCTCTCCTTTTGACTATAATGAAGTTTCCAGATTATTCGTCCCAACAGACGTTCCTGAAATTCAGCAAGTCCAAAGTGAAGAATATATTGAAGCAATAAGCTCCCATTTAATAGGAGTGGCTCAAGCGACGAAAGGGCGAATGCTCATCCTGTTTACGTCCTACGATATGTTAAGGAAAACGTATGAGCTGATGAAAGAAAGTGGTTTATTAGAGGAATATGTATTGATGGCACAAGGAATCACCTCAGGAAGTCGTACACGTCTGACAAAGAACTTCCAGCGATTTGACAAGGCGATTTTATTTGGCACGAGTAGTTTCTGGGAGGGTGTAGATATTCCCGGAGAAGACCTGTCTTGTCTTGCCATGGTCAGACTCCCATTCTCTCCACCCGACGAGCCTGTCAATCAGGCAAAATCAGATATCCTTAAATCTCAAGGGAAGAATCCGTTTTCTTCTCACTCTTTACCCGAAGCGATTATTCGGTTCAAGCAAGGGGTAGGGAGGTTGATTAGAAGAAGCAGTGATCGGGGAATCGTGATTGTATATGACCGCAGAGTGATGACGACTAGGTATGGTAAGGCTTTCTTGCAGTCTATTCCTTCAATGGAAGTAAAAGAAGGGGATTTATTTGATTTGGTTTCATGGATTGAAGATTGGCTCTAGACTAAACTTCAGTGATAAATTCTACTCTTTAACACAACCTAAAGAGTAGATGTGAAACTGGAGGATTGAAAATGAGAGTGATCTTTTCTGTAATGCTGACTTTTTTCCTTGTCATTTCAAATGCCTATGGAATGAAAGTGCCTCAGGTGGATTTACATGTATCACATGAGGAATATGCGATTAGTTTTCTTCCTGTTTTAAAAGGGGAGGTAGCAGTTCTTCATTTAGCTTCCGGGCAAAATTATTTAATTAATACAGGACCCCTTCAGGGAAGTAAACAATTATATTATTATTTGAATCAAATGCACATTGACAACATAAAGGGAATCATCCTCACGGAAAAAAGAGAAGTGCATGAGGATATGATTACTGAACTTGGTAAGAAGTACTCCATAAAAGAAATAATAACGGGTAAATCCCTGGCTGAAACAATACAGAAAAAAGGTTCCTTAACGATTAACACAATTACAGAAGATCAGTCATACTCGCTCTCCAAAGAGTTGGCGTTAAATGTGATGCATGAAGGCAATGAGAAAGGAGAAGGATTGGACTTTTCCATTACCTTCTTCCATCATCGCTTTTTGTGGCTGAGCTCACAATCAGCACATTCTGAAGAGGTTTTACTTACAAAAGCCCTAAAGAACGTCAATATTGTAAAAATACCTCTTCACTCTAAATCGGAAAGTATGTCCCATAGTCTATTGAGACATATCGATCCTCAAACGGCTTTACTATACCGTTCTAAGGAAAGGCTTCTTAATGGTGAAATGCTCGAAGCCATCAACGAGGCGTGGATTGATCTGTATTTAACTGGACAACATGGATTGATTGCCATCAAATTTAATAAGCGAAATTACGAAGTGCTTACCTTTGATCAAGAAGATGGAGTGTTTAAAGAAGAGGGCGTAAAACACTAATGCCGAAAGAGAAATTTAAGTCAGGCTGACAACGTTGTCAGCCTGACCGAATGTGGATTAGAATATAGTTTTGTGATAGGCTCTACCATAATAGCCATTAATGTTGTTATAATGTGTGTAGCGTTTCTTACTCATAGTGTGATAAATAGCAGTGACGTCATGAGTAGAAAAAATGTTTTTATAGGGGATTATCTTAAGTAAGCGGGTAAAAGGAGGAACACCATGGAGAGCAGAATTGAAATTCTTTCCACCGTTCGTATTGAATATACGGATAACTTATATAAAGTGGTTGATACATTAAATAGGACCTTAAAAAAAGATGATTATATGTTTGGTTTAGCCTTAGATCCGGAAGATCAGAATCAAGCAGTATTAACAATATATCGTACATAAAGAGTGATTGTTATGAAAAAATGGATATCGATTATCGCACTATTGTTCATCGTCCTTGGGATAACGGCTTCGGTCGTACTTTATCAAGTTTCCCGGAACCCATTGGATAATCAGGCAGAGAAGGCGCTAAATAGAGTGAAATCTGAAACGGCTATCGTGGAAGTTGAAAACACAAGCTTCTACAACGGCTCAAAGTCATATGTTGTGGTGACAGGTAAGGATGATCAGAACGAGAAGCTCGTAGCTTGGGTACCCAATAAAAAGGGAAAAATAATTGAGAAAAAATGGGCAGATGGTATTTCAAAAGAACAGGCAATCAATAAACTAAATGATGAAAAGCAACCGAAAGAATTATTATCAGTTCGTTTAGGATATGAATCTGTAGGGCCTGTATGGGAAATTACCTATTTAGATCAACAGGACAATTTAAATTATTTTTATCTGCTGTTTTCTACTGGCGAATGGTGGAGGAAAATTGAAAATTTATAATCAACTCTAGGGGGAATACGTCCATGAAATTTACGTTAGCTGACAGAGTAAGTGCTTTAACACCATCAACAACTTTAGCGATTACTGCAAAAGCAAAGGAAATGAAGTCACAAGGTATTGATGTTATCGGTTTAGGTGCAGGTGAACCTGACTTTAATACTCCTGAACATATCATCAATGCTGCATATGCGTCCATGACTGAGGGTCACACAAAATATACTCCATCTGGTGGTATGGCCAATTTAAAAGAAGCAATCATCCATAAGTTTGAAGCAGATCAGAAACTTACGTATAAACCATCTGAGATCATCGTGACAAGTGGTGCAAAGCATGCCCTTTATACATTGTTTCAAGTTCTCTTAAACGAAAGTGATGAAGTCATCATCCCTACGCCATACTGGGTCAGCTATCCTGAACAAGTGAAGCTTGCCGGAGGAACTCCCGTTATCGTTGAAGGGAAAGAAGAGAACGAGTATAAAGTTACTCCACAGCAGTTAAAAGAGACGATAACCCCCAAAACGAAAGCAGTCATTCTTAATACACCTAGTAACCCTACAGGGATGCTATACTCTCACGAAGAGTTACAAGCGATTGGAGAAGTATGCTTAGAGAACGATATTCTCATCGTTTCAGACGAAATCTATGAAAAGCTTGTATATGACGGGAATTCCCACACGTCTATTGCTGAATTGTCTCCTGAACTTAAAGAGCAAACCATCGTGATTAACGGGGTGTCAAAGTCGCATTCCATGACGGGATGGAGAATTGGGTATGCGGCAGGGAACGAGACAATCATTAAAGCAATGACCAACCTTGCCAGTCATTCTACCTCTAACCCGACGACAACTTCACAATATGGGACGGTTGCTGCCTATTTAGGAGACCAACAACCTGTAGAGGAAATGAGACAGGCTTTTGAAGAGCGCTTAAACATTGTATTTGATAAATTGAACAGTATTCCAGGGTTTCATTGTTTGAAGCCTCAAGGTGCTTTCTATCTGTTCCCGAATGTGTCAGAAGCGGCCAAGAAAACAGGCTACAACAATGTCGACGAATTTACAAAAGCTCTGCTGGAAGAGGCAAAGGTAGCGGTTATCCCTGGATCAGGTTTCGGATCGGACAATAATATCCGTCTTTCTTATGCTACAAGTCTTGATGCACTCGAAAAAGCAATTGAGAGAATGCATGAATTTGTTGTTAGAAAAAGTAAATAATACAAGGTTTGCAGACCGTGTTCGTTCCGGTCTGCTTTTTCCTTAAAATCATCCCGTTTTGCTGTATCTGTTGCGGCGGGATAACGGTAAATGTATAATAAATAACGATACATAAGCGTCTTAAGTTTTTTTGGAGGGAAAAAATCGTGAAAACTACAATATCTCAAGTAAGTAAGTTTGTTGGAGAAGAAGTAACCATTGGTGCTTGGCTTGCCAACAAACGTTCAAGTGGAAAAATCGCCTTTCTTCAGCTTCGTGACGGAACTGGATTCATTCAAGGGGTTGTCGTAAAAAGTGAAGTTGAAGAAGAAATCTTTCAAAAAGCAAAATCATTAACTCAAGAAACATCTCTATATGTTACAGGAACCGTTTCAGAAGACTCCCGTTCACCGTTTGGATACGAACTGCAAGTGAAAAGCGTAGAAGTGATTCATGAAGCAGTGGATTATCCAATTACACCGAAGGAACACGGCACAGAATTCCTGATGGATCATCGTCACCTTTGGCTTCGTTCCCGTAAACAGCATGCCGTGATGAAAGTACGTAACGAAATCATTCGTGCAACATATGAGTTCTTTAATCAAGAAGGATTTGTAAAGGTAGATCCCCCAATCCTGACTGGCAGTGCTCCGGAAGGAACGACCGAGCTATTTGCCACTAAATATTTTGAAGAAGATGCCTATCTTTCCCAGAGTGGTCAGCTGTACATGGAAGCAGCAGCCATGGCGTTAGGGAAAGTATTCTCTTTCGGACCGACTTTCAGAGCGGAGAAATCGAAAACCCGCCGTCATTTAATCGAATTCTGGATGATCGAGCCTGAAATGGCATTCTATGATTTTAAAGATAATCTGGAAGTGCAGGAGCAATATGTTTCTTATATCGTTCAATCGGTTCTGGAAAACTGCAAGCTTGAATTAGACCGATTAGGAAGAGATACATCTAAATTAGAGCAGATCAAAGCTCCTTTCCCACGCATCACTTATGATGATGCACTTAAGTTATTGCATGAAAAAGGGTTCGATGATATCGAGTGGGGAGACGATTTCGGAGCTCCTCATGAAACAGCCATAGCTGAAAGTTACGACAAGCCGGTATTTATCACGCATTACCCGACTTCGTTGAAACCATTCTATATGCAACCTGATCCAGACCGTGATGATGTCGTGCTATGTGCAGACCTGATCGCACCAGAAGGGTATGGAGAGATTATCGGTGGCTCAGAGCGTATCCACGATGCGGAACTTATGAAACGTCGCATCGAAGAGCACGAACTTGCTACAGATGCGTACAAGTGGTACTTGGAACTAAGAGAATATGGATCTGTTCCTCATTCAGGATTCGGTCTTGGACTTGAAAGAACAGTGGCTTGGATCAGCGGAGTGGAACACGTAAGGGAAACCATCCCATTCCCACGTCTGCTAAACCGTTTATATCCATAATACAAACATCGTACAAGGAACCGGCTGGTTTGCTTAAAAAGCAATCCGGGCCGGTTCTTTTCTTTTCCTTCTCTAAGATGTTGTATTTAAGATTAGCACTGCCCGGGCTCTGTCAGACAGTGAGTGCTAGATGGTGAGGGGAACTGGCGGAAAGGAACGGTCCCTGTTTTTCCACTACCATTGATTCAAAAAAAGGACCAATGAAGTTTTTTTATTTCCATCTTTCTTCTAATTCATAACCATGTCCACATATACTGAACCATGATATACTAGTGAGTGAGGTGTGCCGAATATGGATTATAAACGTTTAATGGTGTCCTGGATCGAAGAGGGGACACTTAACATTCCGCAATTATTATTATCAAATTACAATACCCTGGGTTTGAATGAGTCAGAGTTTGTGCTGTTATTGCAAATTTACGGTCATCTGGAAAAGGGAAATTATTTTCCGACACCAGAAGAGCTCTCGGACCCTATGAGTATTTCTACTGAATACTGTTCATCTATTTTAAGAAAGTTAATGCAACAACAATTTCTATCGATCGAAGAGGGATCTTCACCTGATGGAATCCTGTTTGAAAAGTATTCACTCAATCCTTTATGGGAAAAGATGGCTGAGTTCGTCATACAGGACTCAAAAATGAAGCAGATGGAGAAATCCATGGAAGAAGAAGCGGACATATACACGACTTTCGAACAGGAATTTGGTCGGCCGCTATCTCCGTTAGAATGTGAAACCCTGGCCATGTGGTTGGATCAAGATGATCATAATGCTATTATTATTAAAGCAGCATTAAGAGAAGCGGTCATTTCCGGCAAGCTGAATTTTAGATATATTGATCGAATTCTATTTGAATGGAAGAAAAACGGTGTGAAGACCATTGAAGATGCGCGTAACCAAAGCCAGCGCTTCCGTTCTCATCAAACCCCCAAAGCTTCAAGTGATTCTGCTGCTTCTCCTAAACGAAAATCAGTACCATTTTATAATTGGCTTGAGCAATAGGACGATAAAAGGGGCTGACTCTCAAATGCTTGAGGGTTGGTCTGTTTTTATTTTAGATAATCTTTGTTGATTTTTAAGACAAGATGGAGGTATTAGGATACATGCTAAATAAAAAACAAATACAAATTTGCTTAGATGAAATGAGAGAAATGTTTCCAGACGCTCACTGTGAACTGCGTCATGAAAATCCTTTTGAGCTTGTCATTGCCGTCCTTCTATCGGCTCAATGTACTGACGTCCTAGTGAATAAAGTCACTAAAGGCTTGTTTGAAAAATATAAGCAACCTGAAGATTATCTTAATGTCCCATTGGAAGAACTTCAACAGGATATACGCTCCATCGGGTTGTACCGAAACAAAGCAAAGAACATTCGTAAAATGTGTGAGATCATTCTGACTGAGCATGGAGGGAATGTTCCGGAAAGTCATGAAGAATTAGTGAAGCTGCCTGGCGTAGGAAGGAAAACCGCAAATGTAGTAGTATCGGTTGCATTTGGAGTGCCGGCTCTTGCAGTAGATACCCATGTCGAACGTGTAAGCAAGAGGTTAGGGATTTGCCGATGGAAAGATAACGTACTAGAGGTAGAGAAAACGTTAATGAAAAAAATCCCTAAAGAGGAATGGTCTGAAACCCATCACCGGTTGATTTTCTTTGGAAGGTACCATTGTAAAGCCCAATCACCCCAATGTGATGTATGTCCGCTGGTCGATTTATGCAGAGAAGGTCAGAAGAGACTAAAGAAAAAAGGTAACATATGAAAGAACTGACTTTGAGTATTCCATTACAACTAAATGATCCTTTTTTCTTTCCTGAGTCAAAAGTTAGTGTAGATGATTCTTATATCATACCCGATGACCCATTTTTCGCTTATGAAATTCTCTATTATAATGACGAGGTTGCAGGTTCGCTTCCCTGGGAGGATCATGAATTTTTCATAGGTTTCATACTTAACAGCTGGAGAGAGGGGGAGGAATGTCTTAAAACGTTATTTAAAAAACGTTCTAAGGATACATTGCCCCTAATGAAAAAGAGTATTGCGCAAGTTTATATGCTTTTGTATTGGAGTAATTCAATGCCGGTAATATTAAATTCTGACATTGCTCACATTAATAACCTTTCCATTAAACCAGTCAATGCAGTGGAGAGAATGTCATTTATCAGGAACAATCCAACCCTTTTCCATTCATTCATACAGTTATCTCAGCTATTCAACGAACAACATAAACAATATGCTAAATCTCTGGCATTAAAACGAGCTGGAGAAAATTAAAAAGGCAACGAGAACATGTTCTCGTTGCCTTTTTACCTTATTCTTGTTCTCTTCGGGAGTCAGATTGGGTAGCAGGTGCACCATTCGTGGCGCCATCTCCGGTTCCTGAGCCGTCGCCAGTGCCGTCACCAGTTCCATCTCCGGTTCCAGTGCCATCCCCAGTACCGTCATCTGTACCTCCTTCACCAGTCCCATCTCCTTCAGATGGAGGAGTAGTGCCATCATCGCCACCTGTGTCTTCACCATCATCACCTGAATCATCTTCATTCCCATTTCCTTGACCGTTACCATTGTTATTTCCATTATTGTTTCCATTGCCTTCGTTATCTTGATTTTCATCGTTATTTTCATCTTGGTTCTCTTCATCTTCACCTTCAGCAGCCTTTACATCAACATTGACCGTTGCGGGATTACTGCGCTGATCTCCGGATATTGCTACAACCTCGAAGGTGAACGTTCCTTGGGATTGAATGTTTTCGACATTTAATCCTTTTTTATCCGTTGTCGTTAATACTTGTTTCGCTTCACCGTTTATCGAAACCGCCACTTCAAACTGAACGTCCTTATCTTTACCATAGTCCCAGGCAAGAGTGATGGTTTGGTCCTTCTTATTGAATTTACCTTTCAGATTTGAAGGTGCATCAATCTTGTCGAATTCTTTTGAAACCTTGGAAGGTTCCGTTCCACGGACGAATAATTCAGTGATTACTCTGTCATCAGGAGTGTATTCACTTGGCAGTCTAGCCGGATTGCTTCCTAATTCAACCTTGGATTCAACCACGCTGTCCGGTTTATTAAAATCAGATGTGTCAACGCCATCATGTACATAGCTCATCAGGTCACTGACAATGTACTGGGACACCCTTCTATCCGTAGGGGATAGTGGTATGGAACGAGTCTTATATCCAGTCCAAACCGCTGCAGTGTAGTTTGTGGTATAGCCTACAAACCATGAATCAGGTGCGCCTGTTTTTGCAATTCCGTATTTCTCGCGTTCTTCTTGTGTATAGTTCGTGGTACCTGATTTCCCGGCCATCGGTAATCCAGGAACCTTGGCATAAAGACCTGTTCCTCTTGGATGATCAATGACGCTTTGGAGCATATCAGAAATCATATAAGCTGTATATTCCTTCATGGCAGGCTTTGGTTTATTATCATTCTTAATCTCTGTTTCACCATCGCGCAATACCACTTTTGTAACCGTATGAGGCTTGTTGTAAATACCTTCATTACCAAATGCAGCATAAGCTCCTGCCATTTGTACGGAATTTACTCCAGGAGACACACCCCCGATTGAAGCAGATTCATAATAATGATCGAACTTTAATCCGAGACCATTCACAAATTCCTCTGCTTTCTCCGGACCGACTTCCTGAAACGCTTTTAGGGCAGTAATATTTCGGGAATCCCAGAGACCTTCGCGTATCGTGATGGGTCCCTTGAATTGACCGTCATAGTTATTGAGTTCCGTTCCGTCTGAATATTTATAAGGCTCATCTTTTAAAATATGATACGTCGACCATTTTAAATGCTCAATGGCAGGTGCGTAGTCAATTAATGGCTTAATTGTAGATCCAGGCTGACGTTTTGTATCGATCGCAAAGTTAAATCCACGCTGAACGTTTGGATCCTGTTCTCTTCCGCCACCAATCGCCCTGATTTCTCCAGTTTTCGTATCCATAAGGGTTACCCCGGCCTGCATTGGCTCATCAGGATTCTCTGGATAACTGAAGCTGGTATTTTCACCTGCTAAAATTTCTTCCAAACGTTTTTGAGCATCCGGATCAACAGTTGTATAAACCTTTAAACCATCCGAAAACAGATTATAGTCACCCATTTTTTGTACTTCATCAATAACTGCATCCACGAACGCTGGATATTTGTTTCCGTTTTTCTTTTCGACTTCTTCAGCTGAAACCAATCCTTCAGTGATCGGGATGGCCTGTGCTTCCTTCTTTTTTTCTTCAGTGATTTTACCGTGCTGTTCCATTAAAGAAAGAACGATATTTCGTCGTTTTTCCGCTTTTTCAGGGTATTTAAAAGGGTTGTAATTGTTTGGGCTTTGAGGCAGTCCGGCAATCAGTGCTGCTTCATGAAGCTCAATGTCTTTAATGTCTTTACCGTAATAATAGTCTGCAGCAGTAGCCATACCGTTAATCCCCGCGGACATATACACTTTATTGAAATACATTTCAAAGATTTCTTCTTTTGTATATTCCTGCTCAAGCTTAAGAGCCAGCCATGCTTCTTGTGCTTTTCTTTTTAATGTTTTCTCAGGGCTTAAAAAAGATCCCTTGATCACTTGCTGGGTAATCGTCGAGGCACCTTCTGAACCGAAACCGCCTGTCACATTGGCAATGACAGCGCCCCCTAATCGAATCAAGTCGATACCGTTATGCTTATAGAATCGATTGTCCTCTGTGGCAAGGACCGCGTCCTGCATGATCTTAGGGATGTCATCGAAGTTTGCGTATTCCCGTTTTTCTTTACCAACGGTCGTGATCAATTCCCCGTTCATGTCATAAATTTCTGATGCAATCGGATCTTTGAGTAATTTTTCATCAAGCTTAGGTGCACTGGAAGCGTAATAAGCAAATAATCCAGCACCTGCAAGCATCCCGATAATACCAATGATAAATAATGATATAATGACGCGTTTAACCATAGAGCCTTTTTTCTTGCTCTTTGTGGATTTTGACTTTTGTTGGGCCAGACGCTTTTCTTCCCTTGACTTATATTGACCAGCCATATTGTTTCCTCACTTTCAATCTTCAGTGTTTTTAGTATTGTCTAAGATTTAAAATATACTACTGATATTGAGATAAATTATAGATTAACTCATTTTTCATAAACTAAAAATATAACTGATGGACTATTTTTAAATAATCGACCCTGGGATGCAGTCCTATAGGAATGATGACTCCTTTTTCCTCTAGCTCTTCCCGTTTGATTGATTTTCTTCCCCCATTTATCATGCGGTCCCAATATATCCTTAGAGCCTGGTAGGGAAGTAAGAACACTTCTTCGGAAGCAGAAAACCTTACTAGTACAAAGGTAATGCCGTCTTGATTATGGACGTTTTCCATATGCTGAATCTGATGCTCGTGAAAATTTTGAAGTGGAAAGGACGTTTTATTCTTTGTTTCTTTCGCTTCAAAGTCAATATACCTTCCGTTGTACACACCATTATAATCCGTTGTGGAGGGCTGCTTAAAGTATGCTTCCTTAATGACGGCAGCACTTCTTGATGGATAATGGACATCCACTATTTGAACGGGAGTCGGTTTTTTATGAATGACTGCTTTATGAAACGTTAAATAATATTGGTTCGTTTCATTAATGTCTTCTTCAAGGGTCATACCTCTGTTGCTATAAGATAGTTGTTTCGGTTTTGCCTTCGCTTTTTTTGAGGGTAATGACGCTTCCACATATTTCTTCCCATTAGGATAATGGAATTTCATGGTAATTCACCTCGCAGACTAATCTATATCATAACAGAAACCACTCCATTTTGTGTGAATAATTGTTTACAAATCTCCTCAATCTATGGCTATAGGAAAGAGGGGGACAATAAGGATGGATGAAATGAGCAATACTTATCGCTTTTTACCCTATATACCTGAACCTAAACGTACAAATGAGTGGATTCATGAAATCAACCATTTAGTGAATTTGCATAATCAAGATAATATATCAAGAACGATGGCTTATCAAAAATTTTACCTTCTTCATCCTGAAATTAAATGGTCTTTCCTGGCTTCGATGGTATCAAGAAATGCCGGCTGGAATATGACCGACCTAAAAGGTGATATCTTCACGCGCCTTTTACACCCGGCTACCCGTGATGATCTATTCATGACGTATGAAAGAGCGAACTGGAGCATTTTTCAGGATGCCTTTCCTCAACTCCTTCTCTATCATTATTCGACGAGGTATAAGAAGAAAATGTTTCATTTGTTTAAAGAATTTCATATTTCAAGCTTCATGGAAGAAGAGTGGAGTCGTTATTGGGTGGAGAGAGAGGATCGCAGATTAGTCCATTCTCTTATAATAAATGAACAGCACCTCATTCAAGAACCTGTCATTGAACATGAGGTATATAAGAAGAGGGTGTTTGGTTCATCTCTATTCTTAATTGAAGATCATCTTCATTTCAGTTCTGTCCTATTTCCGACAATAGTGGGTGAGCTTTTCGGTGCGAGTGTCCATGGCTTCAGAAAAATAGAAAACAGAATTCTTTTAGGAAATCGATTAATGACGATTTTATTTCATCCTGATTATCATTCCTCCTTTTTGAACTTTGCTTTACAAGTAGATCATACAGGATCCAGAAGAGACTACGAACAGTATTGTAAGGGAGTCCCCAAAACGAATACGCCCATGCTCCAAACTGCTTTTGACGAGGTTCCACATCATTGGAAGTCACATAGGGACTGGTCGATTAAAGAGAAAATTAATAAGGATTGGTACAAAGACGAGGAAGTCCCTCATGGAATCGAATTAACAAAGTGGTTTTTCCATAAGCAAAGGCAGCTAGAGAAGATGGCGAATGTAAAAGATACGTTAAAAAAGATCTGGAAGAGGGATAGAAAGAAGAAGAGACCAACACTCTAAAGTAGTGTTGGTCTCTTCTTTATCATGCTTGTCGGGTCTGAACGAGCCGCCTCCGCTTTCTTATGTCGAAGGACGGTTTTCCCCTTCAAGTTTAGGGTTGCCTTTTGAGGCTTTGGTTTGGGCTGAATTTGTTGTTTGCTGTTTGTTTTTTTTGTTTTTCTGATCTTTCATAGGGTAACACCTCCACCTATATTATTTTCTAGTTTCCACTTCTTTTATTCAGTAAGTGTCGAAACACAATTAACGGAATGTCCTTTTAACACTTTCTTTGGCGAAACGCTTCTAGTTTTGTCATGGGGGAAGGGAACGGGTCATAAAGAGAGAATTACAGTATTAATCCAAAAAAAAGGTGGGAGGATTCACAATGCTTCCAAAACAAGATATTATGTTGAAATTAGCTGAAATTGAAGAAAGTTTGAATCAATTAGAACAAAGTCTGCATGATCGGATCTCAGTTGAAGAGCAAGAAGGAATGAATTCGTTAACGAACCAGATACAGAAAATCGACAGTAAATTGAGCTCTGTGGAGAGAAAAACGGAATCTAAAACCGTTCTAATGAAAAATAGAGAAAAGTCCTTTGTCTTACAAAAACTTGAATTATCCTATAAGACGTCTTAAACTGAATTTATAAGAAAGTAGCGTTTTGCTACTTTTTATTTTTGTCTACATTTTTACGGAGGGCTTTTTTTGAAAGAGTTAAAGCAAGTTACGGGGGAACTGCTCATCCTTGTTGAGCAGATGATGAAAGAATATAAAGGCAGACGTGAGTCAAGTGAAAAAGGAGACTTTTACACAGAAGTGAAACCTTTTGCCGATAAAGTAAAAGCGGCGAATGATTCGTGGAAAGAATTGTCCTTGATTTGGATCAAGGAACAAAGGCCAAAACACGTTCATTTCCCTCAAATTTTAAACACGTTCGACAATATTGAGATGCTATCGGTTAACTGTTTCTTTCCGGAGTCCAGTTACAACCGGTTTATCAGTCATTATCAATCTGTCTCATATGTACTGCAGACCCAGTTGGATGAATTGAATGAAAAATAAGAGGCTGCCGACCGGCAGCCTCTTTACATTATGGAGTTGAAATTGCTTTTTCATCTACTGTATTGATTTGCTTCGCTAGCTCTTTATAATGATGCAGTGAAATCTCATTAGAAATATAAAGTTTTTTGGCCATTGTAAGAAGTTCTTGTTGATCCGTTGCTTGATAATGTTTACTACTTTCGTATCTCTTCAGCAGTTCACTCAGGTTCACCTTAATTCCTCCCAATACTCATATTTCATTGCGTTGCATCTACATTTATCCTATCATGGAAAACCCTTTCTTTAAGTTGTAAGAATAGTGTAACTTCCGACATTCTTCTTGTGTTTGTCGAAATATCTTTATGGGTTCTTTCACCATTTATCCAGTTAACACATAAAGTATAGTAACCATTATAAAGTAAGGGGGCTAAGTATGAATTCTTTACTTCATTCGAGACAGATGCGTAACTATTATCCAAGTTATCATTCGCAATCAACGTATATGGGAACAGGGATGAACTATCAAGGACAGGGTATGCGACCTCCAGAATATGGAGCTTTCCAACCCAATTATTATCCTCAACCAGAAGCCCAATATCCTGCACCGGGGTTTCAAATGAACCAATATCAACAGATGAACCAGCAGCAAATGAATCCATATTTTGAAAATCCTTTACAGCAGAAAGAATATAATCCTTACCAAATGAAAGCAATGGAGCAACAGGCTTATGCTAATCCATATCCGAAGGCCTCGTTCATGGCTAAACCTCAGTCTGGAGGAGTAAGTTCAATCATGAATTCATTCAAGTCACAGGATGGATCTTTAGATTTTAATAAAATGATGAATACAACAGGGCAAATGATGGGGGCAATTAATCAAGTATCCTCTTTGGTAAAAGGCTTGGGTGGGATATTTCTAAAACTATAGAATAACAAAAAGGGGCTGCCGACTCGGCAGCCCCTTTGTATAGGAAATTTATTCTATAGGTATTCGTTTCCCGGATTCTTTATCTACCTTGACAGTCAGCAATCCATCTTTATGGGAAGCCTTCACATTCTTTTCATTAACCACCCTTGGAAACGGAATGGTCCTGCTGCTTTTTTTCATGGATTGCTTTCTTCTGATCATTTGATTTTGATCATTTTCCTCGGAAAACTCTTCTTTATTGGTTACAGAAATCGTAATGTATTGAGGGAACACATCAAGTTGAATCTGCTCTTTCTTAATACCTGGAAGTTGTGCAGACACGATATAATGATTGTCTGTTTCAGTTAATTCGACCGGGAAAGAACCAAATGGGTTAGATGATGATGTGAAAAATTCATCAATGCTTTGAAGCATTCCTTTCATAGGTCTTTCATGAAAAAACTCGTTCATGGAATGCATCAAGTCACCAAAACCTTTTTTCTCGTTCGACATGGGTATGCTCCTTTCACGCAAAAGTATCCATACTAGTGTATGAATGCTTGCTGAATATGTGCATTTGTCCCATTCCTCCATATAAACCGGTTCATGTATAAGCGCAAAGAATCAAAGTATTCCCCATTTATGTTCCTTTACATTCTAGTTAGATTATTGAGGAAAAGATATCCTGGTTTTTTTCCTTTAGTTTCGAACATAGATTCGGTAAAATGAATAGAAGAGGTGATACCTGTGTTTAAGAAAAACAATCTTCAACAGTTGATTGAACATTTTAAAAAAGATGATGATTTTAATGAACAGATTGTTCACTGGCATACCATAGATGAAAAGCCCGCACAATTGGTAGATCTGCCACTGGAGATAAATGAAAAAATAAAAAGTGCGCTGCAAAAAAGGGGCATTGAAAAGCTTTATACCCATCAACACTCTGCTTTTCAGCTGGCAATGAAAGGAAAGAGCTTTACCGCGGTAACTCCTACAGCCTCTGGCAAGACTCTTTGTTATAATCTACCCGTATTACAAACGATCATGGACAACCCCGATGCACGGGCATTATATATTTTTCCAACTAAAGCTCTCGCACAAGATCAGAAAAGTGAGCTGAACGAAATCATCTCAGAAGCAGAAGCTTCTATTAATAGCTATACATATGATGGAGATACCTCCGCCAATATCCGGCAAAAAGTAAGGAAAGCCGGGCATATCGTCATAACGAATCCTGATATGCTCCACTCAGCCATCCTTCCTCATCATACAAAGTGGGTGTCTCTTTTTGAGAATCTTAAATACGTAATAATCGATGAGCTTCATATATATAGGGGAGTTTTTGGTTCCCATGTAAGCAATGTGATCAGGAGATTGAAACGAATTTGCGAGTTTTATGGAGCTTCTCCCATTTTCATCTGTACATCGGCAACGATTGCAAACCCAAAAGAGCTGGCAGAGCATTTAACAGGCAATGAAATGAATCTGATAGATAATAACGGAGCACCAAGTGCCAAAAAACATTTCGTATTCTATAACCCCCCCATTGTCAATAAACCATTGAACATACGCAGGAGTGCGACTCTGGAGGTAAGGAGAATTGCTGGTGAGTTATTGAAGAATAAGGTGCAAACGATCATATTTGCCAGAAGCAGAGTAAGGGTGGAAATTATCCTTACCTACTTACAAGAATTAGTGAAGAGTCAATTAGGAATGAAATCAATCAGGGGGTACAGGGGAGGATATCTGCCGACTCAACGCCGTGAGATTGAAAAAGGCTTGCGATCTGGTGAAATCTATGGAGTTGTCAGTACGAATGCCCTCGAATTAGGGGTGGATATCGGACAATTACAAGTGTGCATCATGACGGGCTATCCCGGGACGATCGCAAGTGCCTGGCAGCAAGCTGGAAGAGCCGGCAGAAGACATGGGGAATCTCTTGTCATCATGGTAGCAAGCTCAAGCCCACTAGATCAGTTCATTATTGAGCATCCGGATTATTTCTTCGAGCAAACGCCTGAAACGGCGAGAATCAACCCTGATAATTTAATTATTCTCATTGATCATATTAAGTGCGCCGCTTATGAGCTCCCCTTTAAGGAAGGGGAACAATTTGGCAGGCACGATATTGATGATATTTTAGAATTTTTAGTGGAAGAGCGTGTGGTTCATAAGAACGGTGAAAAATGGTATTGGATGAATGATGTGTTTCCTGCACATAATATCAGCCTTCGCTCAGCTTCCCAGGAGAATGTCATAATCATTGATCAAACAGACATTTCAGCCGTGAAAGTGATAGGGGAGATGGATCGTTTCTCAGCTATGACCTTATTGCATGATGAAGCGATTTATTTACATCAAGGAGTTCAATTCCAAGTAGAGGAACTGGATTGGGAAGAAAAGAAAGCGTATGTAAGGGAAGTGGATGTGGATTATTTCACCGATGCCAATCTGGCTGTACAATTAAGAGTACTCGAAACAGACAAGTTTCGCACAGGGGAAAGATATGACGTAGCTTATGGGGATGTGACCGTTCAAGCAATGGCAACGATTTTCAAAAAAATTAAATTTGATACCCATGAAAACATTGGATCAGGTCCCATCCACCTTCCTGAAGAAGAGCTGCATACGAGCTCCAGCTGGATTTCTTTAAGGGACGCTTCTTCATTTAGTCAGGAGCGTTTGGAGGAAGGACTCATTGGAGCGGCACAGAGCTTGAAATCGATTATTCCTTTATTTGTGATGTGCGACCCCAGTGATATTTTTGTGGTACCACAAATAAAAGCTGCACACAATGAACAGCCTACGATCTTTATCTACGATCGGTACCCTGGGGGAATCGGGTTAAGTGAAAAGGTGTATGAACAGATGGAGAAAATACTCCTTGAGACATCTGCAATGATAGAGAGATGTCCGTGTAAAGCTGGTTGTCCATCTTGTATTGGAACGGATCATTCACTGGACACAGCCAAGGTGGATACATTAAAGCTTCTTCATCTTTTCCTTCAATAAAAGAAGGAGGGAATCAATATGTCACTAAAAAATAAATTATCCAGAATGAAAAAACATATAATTAGAGAAAAGGACGATGAAGAGAAGAAAAGTCAGCCTCCCATTTTAGATCAGGAATCGGTAGACTTGCCATTTCTTGATTTATGGAAACAAAATGGTGCCACTGTGTACAAAATTGACGGTGATTTTTGTCTGGTGAGAGAGAAGCGATATCCAATCGATCATCGTCATGGAGACTACACGTTTAAAGATTTTATTAGTGCGGTGGATGCCTGGCAAGACTTTTCAGGTGTTCATCCCTTGTCTTCTAAAGGGCATACTCATGAGCAATTGTTTTTCTTTGATACGGAAACGACCGGTTTAGGTGGGGGGGTTGGAAATACTATCTTCTTACTAGGGCATGGGAGGGTGACAGAAACAGAGGTGATTGTGACCCAGCATTTTTTACCTCAACCGGGAAGTGAAATACCTCTTTATCACAGTTTTTTAAGCCATGTGGATTATAACACACTCGTGACATATAACGGAAAAGCGTTTGATTGGCCACAAGTAAAGACAAGGCATACCCTCATTAAAGATCATGTTCCAAAATTGCCTGCATTTGGGCATTTTGACCTTTATCATGGATCCAGAAGACTCTTCAAGCACAAGTTAGAATCTGTAAAGTTAATAAACGTAGAGCGAAAAATCCTTGGATTTAATAGAGTAGACGATGTTCCGGGATATTTAGCCCCTATGATTTATTTTGATTATATCGAACGTAAGGATCCGGAAGGTATATTCAAGGTTATGACTCATAATGAGCTGGATATCTTGTCATTGATCACTCTATATACGCATTTGACGTTTCAACTATTGAATGTCCATAAGGAAGCAACTGACCATGAGCGTTTCGAGGTCGGGAGATGGCTTGAATACACGGGTAATAGAGAGATTGCAAAAGAACGCTACCAGGAGATTATTAAAGAGGATGATAGGACGAATTATGAGGCTATGCATTTCCTCGCTTTTCAATACAAGAAAGACAATGAGGAGAGGAAGGCCATAGAGTTATGGGAACGAATGTGGAAAGAAGCCCCTATTTCCATTAGAAAAGTCGTATTGTTGGAACTGGCTAAATTGTATGAGCACAAAACGAAGAATTTCCAATTAGCATTAGAAAGATGTGACCAACTCGAATCACTGCTGATAGAAACTAAGGAAGCAAACAGTCAAAAGCACAAGGTCTTTATAGGTAAACTTCATCATCGAAAGAGCCGGTTAAGAAGAAAATTGAATAAGAATTCAGACCATCCATCCTAGATACACAAATTTTTATAAATAATACTAAAAAAGTGGTTCAAACTCCTTATTTTTATATTGAGAATTTTCAAAAGTAGATGTAAAATAGTTAATTGTGTTGAAAATATTTAATATTTAGATGGGATGATGAAAATGAACCGAGCGATCTTAATTTTGTTCTTTGTCGTCATTGGTTTAACAGCTTTTGTTTTTACCAATTATCCACAAAGTTTATATAGCTTTATGTAAGCCTGCAAAATGTTTTCCTAAAAATAGGTATTTGCATTAGTACATGTACCCTCTTCATTTCATAGGCTATTAATGTAATAACTAAGAGATGAAAGGAGAGCGTTTCGATGTATAAAAGACCAAGACCTAATCAAGTACTTCCTGCAGTCATGCACCCGACGAAATGTTGTGTGAATCAGTCATGCAACACCTTTGAGGTGCCACACATTCACCCTACACACACAACAAATGTAAATAATGTTATGTATCAACATAAACATTATTTCCCACAAACACAATCACAAGTAGACAGTGTTTCACACCAACATTTCAACTGTGGCGGTGGACCGGGTGGACCAGGAGGACCTCAAGGCCCAGGAGGCCCGGGGTTTGGCCCGGGATTCGGACCTGGACCGCGCCCAAGACCACCATTCGGACCATATGGTATGGGACGATAATATTCTGAGTGAAGACTTCAGAGGGATGCCTCTAAGAGGTTAGTTTCAATTGCAGAGTGATACACTGTGTCACTCTGCAAAAGTGACTAATGACCATTAGAGCCATCTCTTCTTTATGATGGTGAATGTTAAATGTTAGAATGAGATCTTGACCTCGTACTTCGTAAAATATGTTACAATAGAGTGTAAAGGATTGGGGCACACTAAGCTTTAAAGAGACTTGTTTGTCCTGAAAGTTTAATGAAGGAGTTTTGCATTTGAGTAATGTTGCGTGCATAACCGGATATAAATCCTTTGAACTGGGAGTTTTTAAGCAGGATGACAAAGCAATTTACTACATAAAGCAGGCTTTAAAGAAGGAATTGGTTTCTCTTTTGGAAGAAGATTTAGAATGGGTACTCATTAGTGGCCAACTTGGGGTTGAGCTTTGGGGAGCAGAAGTGGTGTTTGAGCTTCAGGAAGATTACCCTGATCTTAAACTGGCTATATTAACTCCATTTCTCTCTCAAGAAGAAAATTGGAACGACGCCAATAAAGAGTACTATGAGCTCATTCTTTCTCAAGCTGATTTTGTCGAGTCAATCTCAAAAGAACCTTACAAGAGTCCACAGCAATTTCGAAACAAAAATCAGTTATTCTTGCAAAAAAGCCAAGCGTTAGTGATACTGTACGATGAAGAGAAAGAAGGCTCACCCAGGTACTTCTATCAAGAAGCGAAGAAGAAGAAAGAAGCTGATCCTTCCTTTGAAATAAGGGCGATCAACTTCCATGATCTGCAATGGGTCGTCGAAGAAGAGCAGTGGAAGAATGAGTAGAGGATGTTTTATCACTCATTAACTCTTCGGAAATTGTATAAACCCCGAAAACAATTATAATTGACAAACTGATGGTTATTTGAAAAAATGATAGTGATAAATATAGAGGTGAATATAATGATCTCAGATAAAGTGAAACTAACCGCAAAGGATATCCTGGAAAAAGAATTCAAAAGTGGCATGCGGGGATATAAACCAGAAGACGTAGATAAATTTTTAGATTTGATTATTAAAGATTATGAAACCTTCCATCAAGAAATAGAAGATCTGCAACAAGAGAACCTGCGATTGAAGAAACAATTGGAGGGAGCAAGTAAGCAACGCTCCGCTGCTCCGGCTCAACAGACAGGCACAACGAATTTCGATATTCTTAAGCGCTTGTCTAATTTAGAGAAACACGTATTTGGTAACAAATTGTATGACTGATATTTCCAGTTGAATACTTGGAAGAATTACAGTATAATTAGTTATTGCTGATCCTTAATGGTGTTCGGGTAATCGCTGCAACGTTAAGTTGTAGAGGAAAGTCCATGCTCGCACGGTGCTGAGATGCACGTAGTGATCGTGCCTAGCCAATTCATAAGCTAGGGCAGCTCAAGTTTTGAGTTGACGGCAGGGAAAACACCTAAGTCCTTTGGATATGGTGTGACTACCTTGAAAGTGCCACAGTGACGAAGTCCTGTTAGAAATGGCAGGAGTGGAACGAGGTAAACCCCACGAGCGAGAAACCCAAAATTAGGTAGGGGAATCCTCTCAGAGGAAACGAACGAAGAGAGGGACAAAGGTGCTTCCTTTGTAGATAGATGATTACCACCTGAGTACGAGACGAAGAGTCGTTTGTAGTACAACGGAACAAAACATGGCTTACAGAACACTATTACGGGATAAGAGCAATATGGATTAAATAATGCAAGTGACTGATACATGCAGGTAATACACTGCTCTTTTGTATCAGTCCTTTTTATATTTAAGGAATCAAGACTATACTATTGTAATAAAGATACTTATTAACGGGGTGACGAATATGAGTACATATACATTAATTGCAACGGCCGCGATGGGCTTAGAAGCAATTGTCGCAAAAGAAGTGAAGGAATTGGGCTACGAATGTCAGGTGGATAACGGAAAAGTCATCTTCAAAGGAGATGAAACGGCTATTGCGCGAGCCAATATGTGGCTAAGGACCGCTGACAGGATTAAGATACTCGTTGGAGACTTTAAAGCGTACTCCTTTGATGAACTATTTGAAAATACAAAGAAACTGCCATGGGAAAACTTCCTTCCAGTAGACGCGGAATTTCCTGTTCAAGGGAAATCGGTCAAATCAAAGCTATACAGTGTCCCTGATTGCCAGGCGATTGTTAAAAAAGCAATCGTTGAACGTTTACGTACAGCATACAAACGTACATCATGGCTTGACGAAACGGGTCCCTTATTTAAAATCGAGGTGGCGATCCATAAAGATGTAGCAAGCATCACCCTGGATACGAGTGGACAAGGACTTCATAAGAGGGGTTATCGAATCGGACAAGGTGAGGCTCCTTTAAAAGAAACACTGGCAGCGGCCCTGATCCAATTAACGACATGGAACCCTGACCGTCCATTTGTAGATCCATTTTGCGGGTCTGGAACCATTCCGATTGAAGCGGCCTTGATCGGGCAAAATATTGCTCCAGGATTCAATCGTGAGTTTTTGTCAGAGAACTGGCCAATGATGCCTGCTGAGGTCTGGGAGAAAACACGTTTGGAAGCAGAGGATTTGGCTAACTATGATCAGCCTCTGGAAATACTGGGTACGGACATCGATCACCGAATGATCGAAGTTTCCAAAGAGAATGCAATGGAAGCAGGGCTTGGAGACCTGGTGAAATTTAAACAAATGCAAGTGAGGGACTTCACTTCAGAACTGGAATATGGCATCATCGTCGGAAACCCTCCTTATGGTGAACGATTAGGAGAAAGAAAAGAAGTGGAGAGAATGTATCAGGAAATGGGGAAAGCTTTCGAGAAGCTGGATACTTGGTCTGTTTACATGATGACTTCCCATGAAAATTTTGAGCAATGCTATGGTAAACAAGCTACGAAGAAACGTAAATTGTTTAACGGATTTATTCGAACAGATTATTATCAGTACTTTGGCCCGCGTCCGCCGAGAAAAGGGTAATCGTTTCAAGATCACGAAAAAAAGAAGAGAAGTTCAGAATATCCCTTTCGATTCCTGCGTATAATAGTTCTATCATTTTTAGAGGAGTGAAAGAGGATGGACCATTCCTTCATCGATTACCACAAAATCTACCAGGCATTACAAAGCTCAATTTCTTCCATTTCCGGAGAAGAAGGAGCAGCCATCCAAGCAGGCTTGGATGAAGCAACAAAAAACCTTGATCAGGCTTTTCAATATGAATTGTTAAGGAAAAAGAGAATATACGACTGAGTGCATTCTTTGGAGACTGGGGACATCCATACAAGTGGTAGAACTACCCTTGTATGGAGCGTCTCTTTTCTTTTGTTTAGGCTCTTTTCGTATAGTTTGTTGCTATTGTAGAGGAGAAAGTAATAGTTGATTTCCGCTCCAGGATGCTCGCTTTCCGCGGGGCTGGCGGTGAGCCTCCTCGGCTGCGCCTGCGGGGTCTCACCTGTCCAGCTATTCCCGCAGGAGTCGATCATCCTTCCGCTCCAATCAACTTTCTGAGCATGAATCCTTAATGGAAAACAATTAAAATAAGAATTTTAGCAAACAATCTCTTTTAAGGTAAGTAGAAATTGATTTTCCTTTTAAGGAAGAGGAATTATTTTTTCTAGTTACATTGTGTTCTTGCACACCTTGAAGCTCTGCCATGAAAATTCTGTTAAAGATGGTGAGGGGAACTGCGCAGACTCCGGCGGATTTTGGGCGTGCCGAGACCCCGTTCGGCTGAGCTGAGGAGGCTCGGCCGAACGCTAGCTGCAAGCGGAGCAGTTCCCCTCACCATCAAGTATGGTTGACAGAGGCCTGGCAGATTCTATTCTTGAAAACAACAATTATTGCGAAAAAAGCCATTGTTAAAGCCTTCAATTAAATAAATTACGGTTATCCCTTTTCAATAGGAAAGAATTCTAGTAAATTAGAAATATTGTGTAACGCAGGAGGTCCTCATGAGAAGAAAATTACCATTTGAATTAACCAAGGAGCAATCATTTTATGAAGCATTATCTGATTGGGTCGGTGACGTGTTTTATGATCTATTGCCTGAAAAGGGATTTGATTTAAGGGATGAACAGGTATTTATGGCCTTTCAGCTTAATCAAGCCTATAAAAATAAGCAGGTTATGTTTGCAGAAGCAGGTGTCGGTACGGGGAAAACCCTTGTCTACCTATTATATGCGTTATCTTTTGCCAGATATACCGGCAAACCTGCAATCATAGCGTGTGCTGATGAAACGCTCATTGAACAGATTGTGAAAAAAGAAGGGGACATACAGAAGCTTGAGAATGCACTGGATCTTGATATAGATGTTCGATTGGCAAAGTCCAGAGAACAATATCTATGTATAAAAAAACTTGAGGAAAAAATTCCCCAAAGCGAGGGTTACCAGGACATATGGGAGGAATTACCGGGTTTTGTACACGACAATTCTTCCATGAGAAGCTTCAGTCATTATGGGGATAGAAAAGAATATTCCCACCTATCCGATGAAGAATGGAATCAAGTTGGCTGGGATTCTCTTCAGGACTGTATGTCTTGTTCTTATCGCCATCGCTGTGGTCTTACACTTCATCGTGAACATTACCGGGGGGCAACAGACTTAATCATCTGTTCCCATGATTTTTATATGGAACATATTTGGACGAAAGACTCCCGCAAACGTGAAGGGCAACTGCCACTTCTGCCGGAAGCGAGCTCTGTTGTATTTGACGAAGGTCACTTATTGGAATTTGCTTCTCAAAAAGCGATGACTTACCGCATGAGAATGGAGACCCTGGAAGGCTTACTGGAGAAGCTTTCAGCGTCTGATATGAGGGAAGAAACGTTGTATGTCATTGAAGATATTATGCTGGATAATGAAAAGTGGTTCGAGCTCCTGGAGAAAGAATCCAAAGGGGAAACTGGTTCTGAGAGACAATACATTTCCCGTTCTGAAGCCATATTACAGCAAGGAAAAGCGCTAACGGAGAAAATTGAAAATCTTTTAAATGAGCTGGTCTTTGAATCTGAAATGTATGTAATGGATGATTATTTATTAAAGGTAGTGGAAGAGTACCTTGAGCAGATTCAGTTTTCGTTGAAACTCTTCATAGATGATGAAAGAGGAATCTATTGGTTGGAAACGTCAGAAGAAGAACATACCTTTGTTGTGATGCCAAGATTGGTGGAAGAAATATTGCGAGATCGAGTCTTCTCTCAAAATATCCCATTTATCTTTTCTTCTGCCACTCTATCCTATAATGGAGACTTCTCTTATGTTTCTCAGTCCCTGGGGATTGAAAAATATGAAAAGTTCTCGGTAGATTCTCCTTATGAATACGAAGACATGATGAAAGCTTTTCTTCCTTCATTAGAAGAAGGCAGGGATTCTAAGAATCAATATGCCTTTGAGATGTTGAAGGAAAATCAAGGGAAGTCATTGATTCTCTTCTCTACTAAGGAAGAAATGAATGTCTTTAGGCAATTTCAAAAGCAGCAGGGAAATCAGGACTGGAATGTGATTTATGAAGGAGACAGAGAGATTAGTGAAACGGTACAGCAGTTTCAGCAGGAAACCTTTACAGTTCTTTGCTCCTATCATTTATGGGAAGGTTTGGACGTGCCTGGAGAGTCACTTTCCCAAGTCATAATCTATTCACTCCCATTCCCTCCTATGGATCCTGTGTTTGATGCGAAACGAAATCATGCTGAAAATTCAGTGGAAGAAGTGGATATTCCCTACATGCTCCTTCGAATGAGACAGGGAATTGGCCGATTGATTCGGACGAGCGAGGATCAAGGAAGCATTCATGTCTTGGTCAATGGTCATGAAGCACCTTATAAACAGCTGGTAGAATCCGTATTACCAGTTGGAATTGAAGTATTGAATTCATAAAGTGTTGTAAAAGCCGCCTGAATTGGCGGTTTTTTTGGTCCTTACTTTAGGGGCATAGCCTCTTGGACTAATACTAGGTTTCTCAGCGTCCCTCTATCAATCATTCCAACCCAAGTTGCCAGAAAAATATGATAAAATAGATTGAATGTTAAAAAAGGGGGCTTATTTATAATGAAAGAATCAGTAATAGAAACAAAAGATCGTTTCCATGATTATGTAAAAAAAATGACTGCCTACAACGAAGCGCTTGGCTTGATGTTCTGGGATTTACGGACAGGTGCTCCGAAAAATGGCGTAGAACAACGATCTGAAGTCATTGGAATGCTTTCATCTGAGCTTTTTGGAATGTCGACCTCCAATGAAATGGCTGCATACCTGGCTAAACTGTCGCCAGAAATGGACAAATTGGACAACATGACACAAAAACTATTAGAAGAGTGTCAAAAAGAGTATGATCGGAATAAAAAAATTCCCGCTACTGAATATAGAGAATACGTGGTGTTACAATCGAAAGCTGAAGGTGTATGGGAAGAAGCCAAAGAAAAAGCGGATTTCACTATGTTTCAGCCCTATTTAGAAAAACTGGTGGCATTTACGAAACGCTTTATTGATTATTGGGGCTACGAAGATAACAAATATAATACGTTACTGGATATGTATGAGCCAGGTGTAACGGTTGAAGTGTTAGATAAGGTATTTGGTGATCTTCGGGATCAAATTGTCCCGCTTGTACATAAGATTTCCGAATCGGAACATAAGCCACATACTGATTTCCTCTTTGAACACTTCCCAAAGGATAAGCAAAAGGATTTCAGCTTAAAGATCCTGGAGCAAATGGGGTATGATTTTAACTCCGGGAGATTGGATGAGACGGTCCATCCATTTGCGATTGGTTTAAACCCTGGTGATGTAAGGGTAACAACTAAATATGACGAGAAGGATTGGAGAACAGCCGTGTTCGGGACTATCCATGAAGGTGGTCATGCTCTGTATGAGCAGAACATTTCCAAGGATCTGATTGGTACACCACTATGCACGGGAACGTCTATGGGGATCCATGAATCTCAATCCCTGTTCTATGAAAACTTTGTAGGAAGAGATCATTCTTTCTGGAAGAAGAATTATTCGTTACTGAAGGATTACTCTTCAGGACAGTTCGATTCCGTGGAACAAGACGATTTCTACCGGGCAATCAATGAATCGAAGCCATCATTGATTCGAATCGAAGCAGATGAATTAACGTACGCGTTACACATTATCATCCGGTATGAAATCGAAAAGGGATTATTTAATGATGAGATAGACGTGAAGGATCTTCCTGAAATCTGGAATCAGAAATATGAAGAGTACTTGGGAATTCGCCCTTCCCATAACGGTGAAGGTGTCCTTCAAGATGTTCATTGGGCTGGTGGGAGCTTCGGTTACTTTCCGTCATATGCATTAGGATATATGTACGCTGCGCAGTTTAAGCGTGCCATGTTGAAAGATCTTCCCCATTATGAAGAGCTGTTGGAAGAGGGAAATCTTGTCCCCATCAGAGAATGGCTGACGACAAACGTCCATCAGTGGGGGAAAATGAAAAAACCGCTGGAAATCATCAGGGAAGTTACTGGAGAAGGGCTAAATGCCCAATACTTGGCCGAGTATTTAACGGAGAAGTATTCAAAGGTATATTCCTTGAATTAACGAATACATTGGAGGCAAAATCATGGAAATTAACGTTGCATCACTAGAGGATAAATTGCTTGTTGGAATAGGCTGGACAGGTCCATATGGAAAAGGGGCTGAGATCCCGAGACTATTCACTAAGTTTCTACAGATGATCCCATCCATTCACCACATCAATGGAGATGAATGCATATACGCTCCTTTCCATGACAGAGCGACTGATTTTACGTATTATTGTACCGTAGAGGTTGATCGTGTGGAAAAGCTTCCACCGGGGTTAGTGGAACTGTCTCTCCCTGCAGGCGTCTATGCTCACGCTCTTTATGAAGGGCTGTCAACGGAAGTAGAACAAGCCTACTTTTCGATCTTTAATTGGATTAAGGAAAATGGCTATGAAAAAGACTACTCCAGACTGAGTGTCGAGAAGTATCTATCTCAGGATAGAGAGATCAACGAAACGGAAGATAAGCGGAAGTTAGAGTTGTTTGTTCCAATTAAAGAGAAATAGAATAGAGGCTGCCCGAGGCAGCCTCTTTTCGTTTACCATAAACGGTAACCCTTGGATGCAGGAGGCGCATTTTGGATCATGTCTATGAACGGAACGGTATAGGCAACAAGGATGAGGGCTGCTAAGATGGTTAACCAAATCCTCCAGTTTTCAAGAGCCATTGGTGTTTTCTCAGCAGCTTCGGTTTTTTCACCGACTGGGAATTCTTCCTCTCCTTTAGGGGCGAAGAATGCCAGATTGATAAAGATGTATAGAACCAGAATGATCCCGATAAAAAGAATCGTTCCCCCGATGGCCTGTGCGACTTGATACGGAATCCATTCAAGGGCTTGCGGTGCATCCCCATAAGTTGAAAAAGAGGATCTTCTTGGTGCGCCGAGTAATCCGACAGCATGCATGGCACCTGACATGATGCCCATTCCTATAGACCAAACAATGGCTTGCACGATCGCCAGCTTGTTCATTGCTTTCGTCAAAACGCGTCCTGTTAAATGAGGCACGAGCCAATAGGCAATACCGAAGAATGTCAAGACAACAGAAGTGGCCAAGGTTAAGTGAAAGTGACCGGTAACCCAGATGGTGTTATGAACAACCTGGTTCATCTGGTTCGATGCATTGATTAATCCGCCTGCTCCGGCTGGGATGAAGGCAACCATGCCGATAAATGGCACTGTAAAGCGGGCATCTCCCCATGGTAACTTTCTAAACCATCCAAACAATCCGGTAGCTCCTTTGGATCTGCCGTACATTTCAAAGGTTGCGAACAGGGAAAATGCAGTCATCAAGGAAGGAATGACAACCATAAAGGTAAGAACTACCTGTAAAAACTTCCAATACGCGTCGATTCCCGGTTCCACTAATTGGTGATGAAAACCTACAGGAATAGAGAATAAGAGGAACAATATAAAGGAAAGTCTGGCTAAAGAATCTGAAAATATTTTTCCGCCAATGATTTTTGGAATGATGACATACCATGCCATATAGGCAGGCAGCAGCCAAAAATATACAAGGGGATGCCCGAAATACCAGAATAATGTTCTGCTTACGAGTACATCCACCCGATCAACGAGACCAAGAGACCAGGGAAGGAGCTGGAATGAAACCGTTCCTGCCACACCAATGGTGGCTACAATCCATAAGACGTTATTGATGATGGCCATGAATGTTAACAGAGGGCTTGGTTGTCCAGGGTTTTCTTTTCGCCAGCTTACATATTTGATGATCATGCCGGCTCCACCCAACCAGCTTCCAACAACGACGAAGGTCAACCCTAAGTAGAATATCCAGTGGGCCTGCAAAGGAGCATAGAAAGTATAAAGTACAGTTGCTTCATTTAATAGAATCATAATAGCGGCCATGATTGTGCCGATAAGCATGACCCAGAAGCCTAACCAGCCAAACAAGCGGGATTTCCCGGAATAGGTACCGGAAGTTCGCGAAATGGCAGCATGCTGGAATCCTAAGATGAAGAAAGTGGTCAATACCAATCCCAGTAATACTCCGTGAACCGTTAACACCTGATAGTAGCCGATTCCTGCAGGCAATGTGAACTTCCCTGACCTTACCAACACTTGTAATAATCCTGCCAATCCACCTAGAGCCAGGGCAATAAATCCTACATAAATATGTGCCATCGCCAATGTTGCATCTTTTTTATCAATCCTTACAAATCGTTTCATTTTAGTCCACCACCTTAATCATAGATTTCATTGTGTGATGACCTACACCACAATATTCATTACAAACAACTAGAAATTCCCCTGTCTTATCAAGGGTTGTAGTATATTCACTAACAAACCCGGGTTCAAGCATCATATTAATATTTGTCCCTGCGACTTCAAATCCGTGAACAACATCTTTTGTTGTGGCGATGATTTTAAGTGTAGATCCTTTTGGTATTTCAATTTCCCCGGGTGTGTAGAGAAATGCAGATGCGACAAACACTAATTCGTAATCCCAAGCCTTTCCTTCTACTTTCTTCAATCCCGGATCGTTAAAAGGCGAGGTTTTATCCACTTGCTCAGGATTGACGTATGCCTTTGCGCTTGGAGGTTGATGTCCTTGGTGAAAAGCACTGATGCCCAAAATAATTAAAAATAATATAAGAGACCCTGTTCCTAACGTTAACCACCATTTTTCATAACGATGCATGTGCATGTAAACCACTCCTTCAAAATTAAAAACGATTTAAAAATAGGATGAAGACCCCTAGCCATGTAAGCACTAAAAATCCACCTAAAAACAGGACCGAAGTAAATGTACCTTTTAATGAGGTAGACTCTTCGACCTTAACCTCTGTTTTTTGATGCAATTCAGGTTTCGGCATATCACTCATTCCTTCCATCTATTGGATGATTGATTTTGTTATCACTATCATAAAGGTATAAACCACTATGAATCTGTGATAAATGTCACAGGTTACTTGAAATGTTGTGAAATAAATGTGAAGTCAGGGAGGGATAGGTCTATTAATGGGTTCACATGTGTCAGGAATGTGCATAGAGTGTATGAATGAGCAACTCATGGGAGGCTATCAGATGGAAAAATATTATTGTAAACAGTGCTGCAAGATTTATTCTGAGAAAATGGTTTGTCCTCAATGTCATATCGATGTCGAGGGGAAAATCATTATTCATGTTCAAAATGGACAAGGAAATAAGAAAAAAAGTTAAAGTTTTCTCAATAAAGGGACTATGTTAATATATAGAAGATTCAAAAAATGGGCGAGGTGGTGTGAGGATGTATTTACCTTCATTTTCATTAAACGATAAATTGGCAGTGGTCACCGGAGCAGGCCGTGGAATTGGACGAGCTCTCAGTATTGGTTTAGCAGAAGCAGGAGCGGATGTTGTCCTGCTATCTAGAACGCGGAATGATTTAGAAGATGTGGCAATTGAAATAGAAAAGCTGGGTAGAAAGGCGTATATCATCCCTACAGATGTAACATCAAGGGAGGAAATTCGAAAAGCGATTGCTTACATAGAAGATCAAAAACGTTCCATTGATATTTTGATTAATAACACAGGAATGAATATCCGTTCTACTGCCCTTGAAGTTACGGATCATGAGTGGCAAACCATCATGGATACAAATTTGAAATCTGCTTTTATGATGAGTCAGGAAACAGGTAAACATATGAAGGAAAAGAAGCAGGGGAAAATCATTAACATAGCGTCTGTTGCTGGTCATGTTGCCTTACGTACGGGGGTTGTGTACGCTTCAACGAAGGCGGCCATGATTCAAATGACCAAGGTTTTAGCCATGGAATGGGGAAAATACAATATCAATGTGAATAGTATCGGGCCTTGGTATTTTAAAACACCATTAACGGAAGAATTATTGCAAAATGAAGAATATGTAAACGATATTTTGGCCGTAACACCTTTAAAAAGAATCGGTGAACTGGAAGAACTTGTGGGACCGGCTGTTTTCCTATCCTCGGATGCTTCGAATTATGTTACCGGTCAAACCATTTTTGTAGATGGCGGCATGACGATTCAAGGTTTCTAAACACTAAAAGGCTAACCAATATACTTGAGGTTAGCCTTTTATCTATTTCAGCGCAATTATTCAATCATTAGAATCACTAAGAAATGTCCCACATTCTCAATGACTATCGGCAGCTTAAGGGCTTTTTCGAACCCGTACATTTTTGATTGACCAACAATGACGGTAGGGGGAGTGATGTCCAGGGTATGGCCGGCTTGAGCTAATAAAGTAGCAAGGTTGCCTGCAATCATGTTTCCTAATTCACCTGCAAAAGATTCAAGCATTTCTCCTTCTAATGGCATACCGAACATTGAAGCCCCAAGGGATTGAAAGCACTCTTCTTCACCATCTATAATCATTCGGCCCCTTACATCCCCGGTAATTCCAATGAGTACACCGATTTTATGCTGACTAAAGGGCTCAGTCAATAACGAGGGCTGTAGAACGTCAATGTATAAGGGAATCACCCCTTTAATGGCTTCAATTGAACTATTTAAAATATCTGTTACACTTCTCGTTAAAATCATGTCGTATCCTCCGCTATTTTGTCACTGTAATCATACCATAATACCCGGTACTAAAGATGTGTTATTTAGCACTATTTTCATAATGATGAATTTTTTGGAGGATCTAAATTCCTTTGTTGATAATATAAGAAGAATCCAATACATGATTTGTGAATGATTGGAAAAGCTATCCTTACATGGAAGTGTAAGGAGTGATTTGATTATGCCCAAAATTCTCTCAGTTGAAACCGAGATTCCCCCTGTGAAAATTACGCAAAAAGAAGCGGCGGAATTTGCGAAACAGTTGTTTTCCAAAAGTTTTAAAGATATCGGACGTCTTCTCTCCGTGTTTGAAAATGGTGAAATAGACAGCCGTTATTTCGTAAAAGATATCGACTGGTTCTCAGAAGAACATACCTTTCAAGAAAAGAATGATGAATTTATTCATCATGCAGTTGATTTAGGCAGCAAAGTTGTTAAGAAGAGCTTATCCCGACATCAACTTACATTAGAAGATATTGATACGATTATTACGATATCAACCTCAGGTATCGCGACACCAAGTCTCGAAGCGAGAATCATGAATCTTCTTCCATTCTCACCTCATGTAAAGCGAATACCAATTTGGGGATTGGGGTGTGCTGGTGGAGCGAGTGGATTGTCACGTGCTTATGAGTACTGTTTAGCATTTCCTAAAGCGAATGTTCTCGTCCTTTCCATTGAACTCTGTTCTCTCACCTTTCAGCATGGAGATCGGTCAAAGAGCAATCTGATTGGTACCTCTCTATTTGCGGATGGGGTGGCTTGTGCCGTAATATGTGGTGATGATAGTTCAGTGCTTAAAGGCATTACGCATCCTTTGCCAACCATTTTTGCCACTCAGTCGACACTGCTCCGGGATTCCCTTGATGTGATGGGGTGGGAAGTAAAGAATAATGGACTGTATGTGGTGTTTTCAAAGGATATACCAACCCTTGTAAGGAACTGGCTACGTCCGAATGTGGAGGGGTTCATAAACGTTAATGGTATTAGGCTTGAGGACATTAAACATTTCGTAGCTCATCCCGGCGGCAGGAAAGTGATTGAAGCCTACCAGGAAGCTTTAGGGATGGATGAAAGTATGACCTCCGAATCTATGAAGGTGTTGAAGGAATATGGGAATATGTCATCTGTAACTATCTTGTATGTGCTGAAGGAATTTATGAATAAAGGCTGTGAGCGTGGAGATATAGGCTTGGGTACTGCTTTAGGGCCGGGGTTTAGTTCAGAACTGCTTTTGATGAGGTGGGAATGATGCTCTATTTCATTCTGTTTTTTTTCGTACTGATGATTCAGAGACTTGTGGAGCTATTCATTGCCAAGTCAAATGAAAAGTGGATGAAGGAACTGGGAGCAAAAGAATATGGGCAGTCCCATTATAAAATGATGGTCGCCATCCATATAGCGTTTTTTGTTTCTTTACTAATAGAAGGAGGGATCTTTCATAAAGGAGTTAATGCCTATTGGCCTTTCCTGTTGACTGGTTTTATCCTGACTCAGCTGGGAAGAATATGGGTGATTACTTCCCTCGGGAAATATTGGAATACGAAGATCATTGTGCTTCCGAACGCTGAAGTGGTGGCGAAAGGCCCTTATAAATATTTGAAACATCCTAATTACTTTATCGTTACATTGGAATTCTTAGTTGTGCCATTGCTCTTTAATGCTTATTGGACACTTTTTATCTTTGCAATAATGAATCAATTCATTCTCTCTATCCGGATCCCACTGGAGGAAAATGCCCTCCGAATTGAAACCGATTACGAAAGGGTTCACCTTCATACTAAAGGCTGGATTCCCCTATTCAAAAAAGAAAAATAAATTTCTTATTGAAAATGATTATCGTTTTTGATATGATTCTAATTGAAGATGAAAATTATTCTCATTTATAAAATGACAAAAGGGTGGAGACAAATATGGTATGGTTTCTGATCGTATTTACTGTAATAGTGTATGGCTTCATGATGAAGTATGTTTTATCAAATGTGATGAAGGATTCAGCACAAGATAAGAAAATATCTGCATACCGGAAAAACTCAAAAACTTTTGTTCATTCAAACCTGATTGCAACCGAAACAACTCGATAGATACATAGCCTTCTTCTCCGGAAGAGGGCTTTTTTATTTTTTTCACTCAATAAACCAGCTGCATATACTGATACCGTTATCATTATTTCCTTTGCTTGATATGATTTCATAGAGAAATTGAGATAAATACGATAAAATAAAACCGTTACCATTTTTCTGAAAACAGAAAGGAACTAGTACAATGAGTCAGATAAAGCATAAACACACACAATTACATAATACATTGCAACAACTTACAGCCTACCACGATCGGTTCCTTCAATCCGGAGACGATGAGCGGGCTGCAAAGGTAGAAAGATTAGCGGAGAAATTACACAACGATGAATTGATTCTAGCCTTTTGCGGCCATTTCTCTGCAGGGAAGTCAACGATGATCAATCACTTAATGGGAGAAGAAATCCTCCCGTCTAGTCCAATCCCTACCAGTGCAAATTTAGTAAAGGTGCACCATGCACCAACGGATTTCGCAAAAATTCATTATCATCATTCCCAGAACCTATACTTTCAGGCACCGTATGAGTTTTCCACCATTAAGGACTTCTGCAAAAACGGTGAGGAGGTATACTCTGTTGAAATAGGTCGTAGTAAAAGTGAGATACCGGAGGGTGTATCCATTTTAGATACACCGGGTGTAGACAGTACGGATGATGCTCACAGATTATCAACGGAATCGGCCATCCATCTCGCGGACGCCGTCTTTTATGTAATGGATTATAACCATGTGCAATCTCAGGTGAACTTCGAGTTCACAAAGGAAATGATCCGTCATGGAGTCAAGCTTTATCTCATTGTAAATCAGATTGATAAGCACCAGGAAGAAGAATTGTCATTCAGCGACTTTAAAGAAAGTGTCGGGAATTCCTTTGCATCTTGGGGCGTTGTACCCAATGGGACGTTTTTTACAAGTTTAAAAGCTCCACATCATCCTCATAATGATCTTGAAAAATTAGAATCTTTGATTGAAGAGCAGGTGATGAAGAAAAGTGAACTGATTGAAGCTTCTGCAGAATCGGCCATCTCCCAATTGAGGTCTGAGCATGAAAAGTGGTATGAGGAAGAGCTCGGAAAAATCGAGGAAAAAGGAAGAAACATCCTGACACCTGAAGAATGGAATGACAAAGACTCCCTTCTTCAGAATGAGAAAAATTTAATTGAAACATTAACAAGAGGGAACGTAAAAGCGATAAAAGAGCATTTTGAGGAAGAAAGAAGGGAAATCCTTAAAAATGCGTATTTAATGCCGTTTGAAACAAGAGAATTAGCGAAGGATTTTCTGGAAAGCAGACAATCAGACTTTAAAGTAGGATTTTTATTTTCAAAACAAAAAACAGAAGACGAAAAAGCGGTCCGGATCCAGAAGTTTAAAGACGATATAAATACACGGATCGAGTCACAATTAGAATGGCATCTTAAGACATTGGGAAAAAACATGCTGAAAGAATACAGTCCTTCATCAGACCAACGCATGAAGTGGGATCAATTATCTCTGGAAGTGGATGAACAATTCCTCATGGATATGATCAAACCTGGTGCAGGAATAACGAGTGATTACGTTCTCCAATACTGTGATGATCTTTCAGAGGAGTTAAAGAGGAGAGCCAGGGCAGATACAAATGATTTGATTGAAGATACTTTGAATGAAATTGAAAGCGCCTCTTCAGAAGAGAATTCAGCTTTAGAGGAAGACCTTAAGGAACTCCAAAAGAAAACAGCATTCATCTATCAATGGAACACATTGAATGAAGAGAAGGTCGCCCAACTAGGAAGGTTAATGAGAGTTAAGGTCGATCAAAGACAGGCTGATCTTGTGATCAAACAATGGATAGAGAACTGGAAAGCAACAGCGGAAGATTATATTACTGCTCCTGACATGGAGACTGCTCAGAAAGAGAAAACAATTCGAACAAGGGAAGAGATTTCGCCTAAGCCACACCAAGACCAACAAGCTTCTATTGAAGAGGTTATCGAACGTTTAGAAACGATGACCAGCGTATTCAGGAGATACAAAGGTTTTGGAAAGACGGCAGATTTATTAGAAGGAAAGAAAGAGCGACTGTCCAATCAATCCTTTACCATCGCATTATTCGGTGCATTCAGTGCGGGGAAATCATCATTTGCCAATGCACTATTAGGGAAGAAAATACTCCCGGTGAGTCCGAATCCGACAACGGCCTCCATCAATCGAATCAATCCCGTATCAGAAGTCGGTGAGCATGAGACCGCTCATGTCCAAATCAAGACATACGACCAGCTATTTCAAGACATTGTTCATTCTCTATCCTATTTCAATCGCAGTGTTTCAACACTGGATGAAGCTATGGAGGTTGTCCCTGCTTTAACGAGTGAAGGCAGCGGTAAGGAAAATGTACATCTTTCATTCCTGCAGGCTTTTAATAATGGTTATCATGCCTTTAAAGAAAGTCTTGGAATGACCATTAAGGCCAATCTTGAAGAGTATAAAGGATTTGTAGCGGATGAAGCTCAAGCTTGTTTTGTGGAGTCCATTGATCTCTATTACGATTGTGATATTACAAGGCAGGGAATCACACTAGTCGATACACCAGGAGCGGATTCAATTAACGCACGTCATACGGGAGTAGCATTTGAATATATCAAAAATGCCGATGCGATACTGTTTGTGACCTATTACAACCATGCATTTGCCAAGGCAGACCGTGAATTCCTCATTCAGTTAGGCAGGGTGAAGGACACGTTTGAATTAGATAAAATGTTCTTTGTCGTCAATGCCATCGATCTTGCAAGAGACGAGGAAGAAAAAAATGAAGTGATCGACTATGTGGAGACGCAGCTGGTTCAATATGGAATCCGTTTTCCGAGGATATTTGGGGTATCTTCTCTCCATGCCCTTAAAGAATCAGATTCTGATAAGTCAGGAATGGATCTATTTAAGAAGGAATTCAAAACATTTATACAGAATGAGTTAGTGAGCATGAGTATTGAGTCCGCTCTCAATGAGTGGGATAGAGGCCTGCAACGATTTAGCCGATTTATTCTTACGGCTTCAAGTGATAAAGCGCATAAGGAAGTACGCAAACATGAGCTTAAAGATGCAAAGGTTGAGGTTCGCTCACTTATCGATACTAAATCCGTTCACCCACTTGAAATCGAAATGCAGCAAGAATCGAAGGAACTTGTCTATTATGTGAAGCAAAGGGTATTTTTCCGGGTATCCGATTTTTATAAGGAAGCCTTCCATTCAGGATTGTTTCTGCAATACTCCAACCAATCTCAAGCGATAAAGGAAGGATTAAAGGAATTTCTTGCAAGTGTCGGATTTGATCTGGCACAGGAAATGAGAGCCACCTCTCTTCGCATTCAGCAGTTTATTCAGAAACTACTGAGTGAGCAGTGGCTGGTGCTTGAAGAAGTGATTCAACAGGTGGAGAAAGAACTGGTATTATCACCTCAGGACTACAAAAACGAAAGTACCATTGAATTTGAGAACGCATTTATACAAACAGAGCTTCGATTATTCGAAGAAGCCTTTTCTACATTTAAGAATCCAAAGCATTTCTTTGAACAAGGCGGAAAAAAGATTGTTCAGGAAAGATTGGAAACATTACTTCAAGAGCCTGCAGATAGCTATTTAGAACAAGAGCAGGAACGGCTCGAAGATTGGGGTGTTTCGTATTTAAACAGAGAATTTGACGCGCTTAAAGAAGAAATGTTGATTCAGGTGATGGAGCAGATCAATTCAAATATAGATGCATTAGAGACCGTCCAGGACCTGAACAAGCTTAAGTATGATTTGGAGCAGCTCGAACAGATTCAAGCTTAAAGAAAAAAAGGAGGAAGGTCGTGGCGAATTCTTATCATTGCTGTGCTACATGTATTCACATTCGAGGAGTCAAGACTGATCAGAAGACCTCCTATTTCTGTTCCCGTCTGGGCTATGAAACTAAAACCACTTATCAATTCTCTTGCTGGGAACCTAAGGAGGAAGTACTGGCATTAATGAAGAAGAGGGGGATAATATCATGAAGGCAATTATCGATACGGATTGGCTAAAGGGTCAAATGCATGAAGAGAATCTAAGAATCATTGATTGTCGTTTTTCTCTGGGAAACCCGGCAGAGGGACGGGAGCGATACAAAGAGAGTCATGTTCCAGGTGCCGTATTTTTCGATTTGGAAAAGGATCTATCAGGATATGTGAAAAAGCATGGTGGGCGCCATCCCCTTCCGAATATGAAGAACTTTTTGCGCAAGGTTGAGGATGTCGGTATTGATAATAATACAACGGTTGTCATTTATGATGAAAAGGAAGGTGCATTCGCAGGCCGATGCTGGTGGTTGTTCCAATACATCGGTCATGAGAAGGTATATATCCTAAATGGTGGATTTGCAGCCTGGAAAAAGGCTGGAGGGAAAACAGAATCGACCGTACCTGTATTCCCATCAAAAAGCTATCGTCCAAGCTTTAATGAATCCATCATAGCTTCTCTGGATGAGGTGAGGAGTATTGCAGATGGGAATCGAGACACTCCTTTAATCGATTCCCGAAGCTGGGAAAGATACTTAGGCAAAGAAGAACCGATAGACCGCATACCGGGTCATATTCCAGGAGCCATCAATCTTCCATGGACCGAGGGTGTGAAGGATGGATATTTTATTCAAGGAGACCAGCAGAATGATCGCTTCGCCCATCTTAATAAAGATGATCCAGTGATTGTCTATTGCGGTTCAGGTGTAACAGCGACTCCTAACTTCATTTCTCTTCAGGAAGCTGGTTTCAATCATGTGAAACTTTATGTTGGAAGCTACAGTGATTGGGTATCCTACGAGGATCACAAAGTGGAGAAGGAATAAAGACGAATAGCTAATTGGAAAAGGTTCATCACTTTTCCAATTAGCTATTTATTCGTATATGTTATACTTTATTAAGTGAATAAAAACGAGAATGAGCGATAAGGAGTGTAAGAATTGAATAATAAAAATGAGCATTTATTACTTATAGATGGAATGGCACTATTATTTCGATCTTTTTTTGCAACAGCCGTAACGGGTCAATTCATGATGAATTCAAAAGGACTTCCCACTAATGGAGTTCAGGGGTTTATGAAGCATTTACTGATGGCGGCGGATCATGTAAAGCCGACACATATCATAGTATGCTGGGATATGGGGAGTCAGACATTCCGTAATGAAGTATTCAATGACTATAAATCGAATCGGAATGCACCACCTATTGAACTGATCCCTCAATTTGACCTTGCAAAAGAGGTGGCAGAAGGGTTCAATCTTTCGAATGTCGGTGTAGTTGGTTACGAAGCAGATGATTGTATTGGGACTCTTGCCAGAATTCATCAAACCGATCGCAAAGTATCCGTTCTGAGCGGTGACCAGGATCTCCTGCAACTTTTGGACGACAATATTGACATTATGCTACTGAAAAAAGGCTTTGGTAACTATCAAACCTATACGAAAGAGATTTTTGTGGAAGAGAGAGGAATTACTCCTCAGCAGTTTATTGATGTGAAAGCATTAATGGGTGATACAAGTGATGGATATCCCGGGGTAAAAGGGATCGGAGAGAAAACGGCATTAAAGCTGATCCAACAATATAAGGATATCTCAGGTATTCTCGATAATCTTCACGAGTTAACCCCATCTCAACGGAAAAAGATTGAAGCCGACCTGGACATGCTTCATGTTTCAAGAAAGCTAGCCGAAATTCACTGCTGTGTGCCCCTGTCAGTTTCGGTAGAGGAAGCTCGTTGGAATAACGTCGCCCATGAAACGCTTTCCTTTGTGGATGAATTAGAGTTGAAGGTGCTTAGAAGATATTTAGTAGGTTCTAATGTGATGGTTGCCACAAGCTAGCCGATTTATTGAGTGTCAGGGATGTATTTAGGCCCCTGACACTCTTTTTATGTGAAAATGCTTACTTTGTATTCGACTTCTTAGCGGCATTTTCCAATTGGCTCTTCGGCTCCATTGCAAATTCTGCATCTTGGGATATTCCTTGTGGATTCACGCTTTTCGCATTTTTACCTTTGTTTTTGTTATTTCCTTTTGTCATACCGAAACCCCTCCTTTTCTGTAATCGTTATTATTTTGGCTATGTTCATAATAAATATCCTATGTGCAGAGAATTTTAGGACAAACTAAAGACAGGGAGGTGTAAGGGTGAATAAAGGGATTGTAACAGCACTTATCAGTATAGCTCTCGCACAGGGTCTGAAGATACCACTGCACTTTTTAAAAAAGAAGGAATGGAAACCTGAGCTGTTTTTCCAAACAGGGGGAATGCCAAGTTCTCATAGTGCAGGGGTTGCTTCGTTAACAACATTTATTGCTTTAAAGAGGGGTGTCAGAACCATTGACTTTGCTCTTTCATTTATCTTCGGTCTAATCGTCATGTACGATGCACAAGGAATACGAAGACAAACAGGTGAACTGACCCTTAAAGTGAATAGTCTGGATGAGCTCGTTCGCAAAGCTCATGATAAAGAAGCGGTAGAATTCGAAGAGAAAAAGCCAAAACGGCTGAAAGAAATGCTGGGACATCAACCTCAAGAAGTAGTCGGAGGAGCATTACTCGGTTCGTTTATGGGCTACATTGCCTTCCTGTTTTCGAAAAAGGATAGGCAAAAGAAAAAAATTTCTGTAAGATAAGAGAAGACAAAGTGGCGATAAGGTGAGGAGAAACGTGAAAAAGACTACCGAAGAATTTCTCATAGATCTTGAAAACAAAGGTTTCAAATTTCAAGAAGACGCAATTGGTTTCATCTATTTTGGCAAAAAATACACAGATGCCCCGGATGAACTGGTCAATAGCGCCATTGAAATCACATTAAAAGCTCAAAAACAATTCGATAGCAGTTTTTACATGTCCATATTAGAAAGACTTCATTCACAGCAAATCGCGTCCAGAAAAGAAGCGCTGAGATGGATGGTGAATCAGGGATTGGCCTAGTAAAGCGTATGCGCCGAAGCTGGACAATAGAAAAGAGTAGGCGGCTTGGTCAGACCCGACAATCATAAGACATGAGACCATCAGGAAGGGATTGCTTCCTGATGGTCTTTGTTTTGCTGGTTCGGATTTGTCGATTTTTGTAGAACGGTCGGTATAATGAAAATAAGGTTGATAAATTCAGATAACGGTCGATAAAAAAAGTAATTCCATTCCACCCTAAAATTCCACCCATAAAAAATAGGAGAGCCACCAATCAACCTCCTATTTCACTCTTTAGTTCAGGTGAATAGCTTTTCGGGCCAGCTCATCTGCAGCTTTATTTTCCTTACTGGGTATCCACTTTACGAAGAAAAGGTCTATTTGTCTGCTCAAGTCCAATATATCATCGAGCAACTGTTTATATTGAATATTCCTTACAAACTCTTTCTCAATCGCATGAACGACAGCTTGAGAATCACTCTTTAACCACACGGTATCAGCATGTTTTTCTAAACAGATCTCCAGAGCTTTCCTGCATGCAATGAATTCAGCTTCATGATTATCCATGATCCCTAAAGGAATGGCGTGTTTTTCCACTTTACCGTTGCTTTTAATAAATATACCGGCTCCACTTGGCCCGGGGTTACCAGCACTTGCTCCATCAATATTCACTTCGATCATATGTGTTCACCTCATAGTACGTCTTCAGAATAATATTATAGTAGCATATAAAATAGAAGCCAGGGAGAACGAATCCTTAATCCATCCCCCTAATAAAAGAGCCTGGGGAAAACCAGTTCCCCAGGCTCCAACCTACTATCACACATCTTTAGGGAATCGTTTTGCCACATAACCAAATGGGGTATCAATAATGGAGATGACCCATTTGAGGAGATAGGTAGTAATGAATATTTCAAACCAGACATCCATCGTATATTCTCCCAGGAAAGCAATGCTTGTAAATACAAGAGTATCTAAAAGCTGACTCACCATCGTACTTCCGTTATTGCGAATCCAAAACTGTGAATCCGAAGGGAATTTCCTCTTTAAGTACGTGAAGATATACACGTCTGTTAATTGACTCACGAGGTAAGCGACTAAGCTTCCAAGAGCAATTCTTGGAATGATTCCAAAGATTGTTGCCAGAGATTCTTGGGCGAAATCTTCAGGATGTGGTTGAAATACTAACACGAGCTGCATAATAATAGTCATAACGATTAAAGTGAAGAACCCCAGCCACACCGCTTTCTGGGCTTCTTTTTTTCCATATTTTTCGTTAAGGATGTCCGTTACTAAAAATGCTGTTCCGTACATGGCATTCCCTAATGTAGCGGTCAACCCGAAAATTTCAATCGTTTTAACGACCTGTAAGTTAGCAAGTATCGTGGATACCCCAATCCATACAAACAGTCCAGTTCGTCCAAACATTCGATACATAATCAGAAGTAAAGAGAATGTAATGAGAACGAAGACTAATCCAAACCATATATTAAACATATAAAGTCCTCCTAATGAACATGTAAATGAAACAATAGTCCTCATTATACAAATAAAAGTAAAAATGAACAATTGTAAGAAGAAAAAGGAGCGAATGATTATGGAAATGAAACTAAAATTTAAATATGCAAGCAAAACGGCGTCGAGTATATGGTTTGAATCCAACTACTTCCCGAGAAAAGAAACAATGATTCATATCGATGATCTTATGAAAACCGGAAGAGTCCATGATCTTGAAATCATAGATGAAATGGGGAATTCGTGGTCAAGAAAGGAATTTATCAAACTGAATCAGGAGTTAGAAAAGGAACCAGAAAACATCGTTGTATATTTCGACGGAGGGTTTGATAAGGAATCGCTCATTGCCGGTGCAGGGATTGTCATCTATTACGATAAAGGTGGAGAATCATTTAGAATCAGAAAAAATGAACTTCTCGAGGAAATTGAAAATAATAATGAAGCAGAATACGCAGCTTTACATATTGCCCTTGGATTGCTTGATGAAATTGGTGTGAAGAATGTGCCTTGTACGATTAATGGAGATTCCCAGGTGGTAATAAAACAGTTGGAAGGGGAATGGCCTTGTTATGAAGAAGGGTTGAGTCGGTGGCTCGATCGTATCGAAGCACTCATCAAAAAGCTTCGATTGAAAATCAATTGGGTCGTGCTGAACAGAAAAGATAATAAAGAAGCGGATAAGTTGGCCAATCAAGCCTTACAAGGGACAAAAGTCCACAGTAACAAACGAATAGAATAATTTCGTGCCCTATTATATACTCTATAAATAACAATACACCGTAAGTCCTTGAACAAGCTTAGGAGTGATCACATGAATCGAAAAGAAGTGGTGGATAAAGTGGATGAACTCATAGACACCTACTGTAACGACTGCTTACTTAAAGCACACTTTCGCAAAGAGTATGGTAAAACCTATGCTCACCGCTTTTGTATAGAAAAATGCACCATAGGAGAACAAATTCGAAATTACGGACAAAAATTGAATTGAAAAATAAAGGGCAGCAACTCTTAGGTGAACCTAAGAATTACTGCCCTTTGGCATGCTATATTGTTCGAACGATTATAATTTAACTACGTTTGCTGCTTGAGGTCCACGATTTCCTTCAACAACGTCGAAAGAAACTTCTTGCCCTTCTTCTAATGATTTGAATCCTTCACCTTGAATCGCTGAGAAGTGAACGAATACATCGTCTCCACCTTCAACTTCAATGAATCCAAATCCCTTTTCATTGTTGAACCATTTCACTTTACCATTTTGCATTTTCGAATCCTCCTAAATCGTTCAAGCACGATTGTGCCTCTGAAAAATATTTTTCACGAAATGATTGACTCTCATACGTTGGAAATAAGCATAAAAATCGTACACTTCAATGATGTCTTTACTATACAATATGACGATTTTCGAGTCAACATTCCCTCCTTTTTTGCGGAAATGTTTAAACAATTTGGTTAATATGTATTGACAATTATTGAGTAAGGAAATAAAATTTGCACTAAGGAAACTTTCATTGCACTAAGGAAACTTTTGTAGTCTAATAAAAAAGAAATTGCTTGTGTAAAAAAAAGTGAACATATATAAGTTTCATGAATAAGGTAGATGTAGTAGATATTAAAAACATATGGGTTGGAGAGGAGATCAAACATGAAAATAAGATTAATGGCACTTGTCGGAATGATTATTATTTTAGCGGCAGGACTTATCCTATCAGGCTGTGGAGCAACTACCACTGGTACTAAAAATGATAAGATAGTCGTTACGACAACAATAGGGCAAATAGGGGATGCGGTTAAAAATATTGGAGGAGAGCATGTAGAGGTTCAAAGTTTAATGGGACCTGGTGTGGATCCTCACCTATACAAAGCTAAACAGTCGGATATTGGTAAACTTCAGGAAGCAGATATTATTTTCTATAGCGGTCTCCATTTAGAAGGGAAAATGCTTGAGATTTTCGAAAAAATGAATAAGGAAAAACCTACTTATGCAATTGCTGATAGTATACCTAAAGATAAACTGCGTAAAGATCAGGCAGATAATACGGCAACAGACCCACATGTGTGGTTCGATATTGATTTATGGAAAATCGCATTGGAGCAAGTGCGGGACGGATTGATCGAGAAAGATCCTGAAAACAAAGAAGACTATATTAGAAATACTGAGAAGTACTTTGCTGAATTAGATGAACTGAAAGCATATGCTACGGAAGAAATGTCAAAAATTCCAGAAGAACAAAGAGTTCTTGTAACAGCTCACGATGCATTTAATTACTTCGGAGCAAAATACGATCTTCAAGTTATGGGATTACAAGGTCTGAGTACAGATGCTGAATATGGTTTAGCAGACGTGCAGTCTCTTGTAAATACATTGGTAGACAGAAACATCAAAGCTGTGTTTGTAGAATCAAGTATCTCTGAAAAATCGATCAACGCGGTTATAGCAGGGGCACAGGATAAAGGACATGAAGTCGAAAAAGGCGGGGAATTATTCTCAGATGCTATGGGAAAAGAAGGAACAGAAGAAGGAACGTACATCGGTATGTATAAGCATAACGTTGATACGATTGTAGAGGGACTAAAGTAAGTCTTAGGAGGCGATACCATGAATTCAGTTGATATTAAAGGGTTAACCGTTGCGTATCATAGAAAACCGGTTTTGATGGACGTAGAGTTTTCTGTTCCTAAGGGTAAGTTAATCGGCATTGTCGGCCCTAATGGTGCAGGGAAATCTACATTAATTAAAGCCATTCTGGGGTTGATTCCCCGCTCGTCCGGGGATATTAAAATCTTTGAAAAAGCCTATTCCCCTAAAAGCAAATTGGTTGGGTACGTCCCTCAGCGTGGATCTGTAGATTGGGATTTCCCTACAAATGCATTGGATGTCGTTTTAATGGGGAGATATGGTCATTTAGGATGGTTTAAGAGACCATCAAAAAAAGATGTTCAATTTGCAATGGAATGTCTCGATAAAGTAGGAATGACTCAATTTGCATCAAGACAAATAAGTCAGCTCTCAGGAGGACAGCAGCAAAGGGTTTTCCTTGCCAGGGCACTGGCTCAGGAGGCGGAAGTCTATTTCATGGATGAACCATTTGTTGGCGTGGATGCTGCAACTGAAAAAGCAATCATTTCCTTATTAAATGAATTAAAGGAACAAGGCAAGACTGTATTGGTTGTTCATCATGATTTACAAACTGTTACAGAGTACTTTGATTGGACGCTGTTACTGAATAGAAAAACGATAGCCTATGGTCCAACGAACGATGTGTTTACCGTAGAGAATTTACAACTAACCTATGGTGGGAAACTATCTTTCCTCGAAAAGGATAAAATGCTGATTCATCCATAGAAAGAGGTGAATATGATGAGTCATTTATGGCAATCGATATTAACGGATGGAAATACACAATGGGTATTACTAAGTACCTTATTACTTGGAATAGCGAGCGGAGTTTTAGGCAGCTTTGCTTTACTGAGGAAACAAAGCTTAATAGGGGATGCGGTCGCCCATGCAGCATTGCCGGGAATCTGTTTTGCATTTATGTTTATTGGGGAGAAAAATTTCTTTGTATTATTGATTGGTGCGGCCGCCACGGGTCTACTTGCTGCTTACACGATACAGCTCATTACTAACACAACGAGAATCAAGGAAGACACGGCTATTTGCTTAGTATTGTCTGTATTCTTTGGATTAGGGATCGTCCTTTTAACAAAAGTTGCTCAAATGCCTACCGGTAACCAAAGCGGCTTGGATGATTTCATCTTTGGGCAGGCTGCTTCCCTGGTGGGGAGAGATGTTCAGCTTATGGGCTTAACGGCAGCGGCTTTAATTATTGTTACTTCACTATTATTCAAAGAATTTAAGGTGAGTACCTTTGATCCTCAATTCGCGAGGGGAATCGGGCTTCCTGTCGGATTTTTGAATTTTCTTTTTGTTTCCTTATTAGTTATTACGGTTGTCATCGGTATTCAGGCCGTAGGAGTCATCCTGATGGCTGCTATGCTGATCACTCCTGCCATATCCGCAAGATACTGGACGGATTCCTTACGGACAATGGTGTTTATATCTGGAATTGTCGGAGGCTTATCAGGGGCAGTCGGAACGCTGATCAGTACCCTTGGTAAAGGATTATCGACCGGCCCTTTTATTGTGTTGACGGCAACAGTAATTTTTATCATATCCATGCTGTTCTCTCCGAAGCGCGGATTAATCTCGGTTATATTGAAAAGATTGAAAAATGATGATCGACTGGCTGTGCGCTTTATACTGAAAAAAATGTATGAATCGGGTAAACAAACGATACGTATTGATCAATTATTTCAAAGAAGCAATATTTCTAAATTGAGATTTAACCGGGTAGTGAAGCATTTAATGAAAAAAGGTTATCTGGATCAAGAGGATGGAATATTGTCGATTACAAAATCAGGGCTAATGAAAGCGGAGCAATTCAGCTTTGTCGATGAAATCATGGAACTGAAAGAAATGTACCCAAGTGAGTTGGGGTCACTTGATATTCAATGGATTGAGAAGGAAGAAAAAGAGGCATTATCAAAAGAACAACTCACAAAGCTGCAAATGAAAATGTCCGATATTTATATGCAATATCCTTTCTTAAATGTAAAGATGTCAAGCAGAAGAGGGGGGCAAGGATATGAGTTATGAATTATGGATTCTTCTGACTGGTAGTTTAGTAGGTTTATCCTGTGGCATCGTAGGATGCTTCTTAATCCTGAGAAAGATGTCGATGTTAGCAGATGCAATCAGCCATACCGTGCTCCTCGGATTGGTTATGGCTTTCATTGTAAGTCAAAGTATGAATGGATTCTATATGTTTATCGGTGCAGCAGTGGCAGGATTGTTGACTACCTTTATGGTTCAGTTATTGAATTCCAGCGGGATCCAGGAAGATGCTGCAATAGGTGTAGTGTTTACTTCCCTGTTTGCTATAGGGGTCATCCTCATTTCATTGTTTGCCAAGAATGTTCATTTGGATGTGGAGCATGCCTTAATGGGTGAAATTGCATTCGTCCCTTGGAATACCTTGTCATTGCCGATACTTGGGGACATCCCTAAATCAGTTGTGATGCTGGGGTCTGTATTGCTATTGGATATTCTCATCATTTTCCTTCTGTTCAAAGAGTTTAAATTGACCTCTTTTGATCCAAGTATGGCAGCGGCAATCGGTATTCCGGTACTTGCGGTACATTATATATTAATGGGTCTGGTATCCGTTACGACCGTATCCGCATTTGATAGCGTAGGTGCGATTCTCGTGGTAGCGATGCTCATTGCCCCTGGTGCAACAGCATATTTACTTACTGACCGATATAAAGTGATGCTTCTTTTAAGCGGGGTCATTGGAGTCTTTGATAGCATCATCGGATATTACGGGGCAAAGATGTTCGATGTGTCCATTTCCGGTGCAATGGCAGTGGCCGCCGGACTTGTGTTCTTCATCGTATGGATGTTATCACCGAAATACGGGTTGGTATCCAGGGTGCTGAATCAACGTTTGACAGAGTAGTAATTTAAAGTACTTGGGTTGTATTCATTCTGTAGTTATAGTAAACTTTTAATGATATTTATGGAAATTTGGAGGGTACAGAATGCCTACACCAAGTATGGAAGATTATATAGAACAGATTTATATGTTAATTGAGAACAAAGGTTATGCAAGAGTATCAGATATAGCAGAAGCTTTATCTGTTCACCCCTCCTCGGTTACCAAAATGGTGCAGAAGTTAGATAAGGACGATTATCTCATTTACGAGAAATATCGCGGGCTTGTTCTGACTCCAAAAGGAAACAAAGTAGGAAAGCGTTTAGTATATAGGCATGAACTATTAGAACAATTTCTTCGTGTAATTGGAGTGAAAGAAGAGCATATTTATGAAGACGTGGAAGGAATCGAACACCACTTAAGCTGGGATTCCATTGATCGTATTGGAGATCTTGTCCAATTCTTCGATGAAGAGAAGGACCGGGTAGATGAACTTCGAACAATTCAAAATCGTAGTGAATAGAATCATGAAAACTGGAACAAAGAAAAAAGGACTTCATGCAGCATGGCATGAATGTCCTTTTTGTTGTATTTAAGTACTGTTTTACTCTAAGTGTAAAAAGTCAGGAAAAGATACCGTTTAAAAAATTGAAGGATAGTCATTGAAGCTTCCATCATCAACGGACATACTTGATAATTCTGTTTCTCCCCATTCATTCTCATTCAAGGTCACTCCTTGAATTAATCCCTCAGAAGCTTCCAAAACAGCTTTACGATAGGAGATTATACGGCCAGAAGTAGTTTGGAAGCTGATAATGTCTCCATGGTAGTTCCGTTGAACTTTAGAAATTTCTTCCATACAATATCACCTTTCTTGTTCTGATTATAGGACTAGTATGGACAAAAAGGATGGAAAACATAATCTGCTCGATGTGTCTATTAAGTTTACATAATATTATTATTTATTCCAAGTTATCCAAGTCTTCACTCTTGGAAAGAAGGATTTTCGGTTAACGAATGAGAATATAGAACTAAAGAGAAAAAGATAAAATATTATTGAGGTGTACATATGAAAAATTCAGAATGGCATACAAGTGCGAAAACCCGCTGGGAAGACAATGCAGATTATTGGCACGAACGAAGTGTGGAAATGTGGACGAGTGGAAGTAGGAAAGCGATCATCCCATTCTTTACTAAACATATTGATACTGGGAATCGTGTAGCTGATTTAGGATGTGGTGACGGGTATGGTTCGTACTTGTTATATAAGAAGGGGTATATGGTCACAGGGATGGATTTTTCTGAGAAAATGGTTGACATAGCGAAGAAGCAAGCAAAGGACCAACTATCATTTCTACAGGGTGATTTGCGATCCCTTCCATTTCAAGATGAACAATTCCATGCCGTCATGGCGATAAATTCAGTTGAATGGACTGAAGATCCCTTACATACTCTAAACGAAATCGAACGGGTTGTGACTCCGAATGGGTACATATGTATTGGTTTATTAGGTCCCACTGCTCACCCCAGAGATAATGCCTTTCCACGTCTACACGGAAAGGAAGCTATATGTAATACGATGATGCCATGGGAATTAGAGAAGCTGGCTGGTGAAAAAGGGTGGAAGAAGGTCGATGAAGACTGGGTCTATAAAAAGGGTGTGAAGTCGTCCTTAACAGAGAATCTCACAAATGAATTAAAACAGGCTTTAACCTTCATGACCTTGTTTATGTTCCAAAAATAAAGGCTCTATTCGCAAAGATTGTTGTTTTCTAGCATAGAATCTGCCAGGGCTCTGTCAACCAGGTTTATGCTGGATGGTGAGGGGACTGCTTCGCTTGCAGCTAGCGTTCGGCCGAGCCTCCTCAGCGAACGGGGTCTCGGCACGTCCGTACTTCCGCAGGAGTCTACGCAGTTCCCATCACCATCTTTAACAGAATTTTACTTGACAGAGCTTCAAGGTGTGCAGGAAACAAAGTAACTAAAATAATTCTTCTTCCTTTAAAGGTAAATCAATCTCTACATACCCTTAAATGAAATTGTTTACTAAAATTCTTGTTTTAATTGTTTTCCATTAAGGATTCATGCTCAGAAGGTTGATTAGAGCGGAAGGATGATCGACTCCTGCGGGAATAGCTGGACAGGTGAGACCCCGCAGGCGCAGCCGAGGAGGCTCACCGCCAGCCCCGCGGAAAGCGAGCATCCTGTAGCGGAAATCAACTATTACTCTCGTGTCTACAATAGCAATAAACTTTACGAAAAGAGCCAAAATAAAGAAACATGATCGATTCTCAAGTGTGAGGAACGGTCATGTTTTTATTAGGAAAGACGATAATGGTGTAGATGTAAAATTCAAAAGTGATAAGGTTGATTTATAGTGTAAAATAAAGAAATACTATAGTTACAGAGTACAAACCCTTTGTAAATTAGATTAAGGAAATGCATGTTATTATGTAAAGATTGAATGAAAAAAATATACATGCTGCTTAACTGTAAATATGAAACTAGAAGGTGAGTTCAAGTGACGACAACGAAGAAAAAAATAAAATCGGATATTGAAATTGCTCAACAATCTACTATGCAGCCGATACTGGACATTGCGAAGAAAATAGGTCTCACTGAAAATGATCTAGAGCTTTATGGTAAATATAAAGGGAAATTATCATATGAAGTGATACATAAACTCAAGGACCATGCCAATGGGAAATTAATCCTTGTAACCTCGATAAATCCGACTCCGGCAGGCGAGGGGAAGTCAACGGTTACCGTTGGACTCGGGGATGCTTTAAATCAGTTAGATAAAAACACCATCATTGCCATGAGGGAACCATCACTTGGTCCAACGATGGGAATCAAAGGGGGAGCAACAGGAGGAGGGTATTCACAAGTCCTGCCCATGGAGGATATCAACCTTCATTTCACAGGTGATATCCACGCTATTTCTACTGCGAATAACGCTTTAGCCGCATTGGTAGATAATCATATCCATCAGGGAAATGAATTGAATATTGATCAAAGAAGAGTCGTATGGAAACGGGCTCTGGACATGAATGATCGTGCCCTTAGACAAATCATCGTTGGTTTAGGTGGGCCTCTACAAGGTGTTCCCCGTGAGGACGGATTTGATATTACGGTAGCGTCTGAGATTATGGCTGTTCTCTGTTTATCTGAAAATCTTGATGAATTAAGAAGAAGGCTTGGAAGAATGGTTGTCGCATACAACTTTTCAAAGCAGCCGGTAACCGTCGAAGATTTAGGTGTTGAAGGTGCGCTGACCTTATTATTAAAGGATGCCTTAAAACCTAATCTCGTTCAAACGATCGAACATTCACCCGCCCTTATCCATGGTGGACCATTCGCAAACATTGCCCATGGGTGTAATAGTGTCATGGCGACCAAAACGGCTCTTAAGCTGGCTGATTATGTTGTCACGGAATCTGGGTTTGGTGCTGATTTAGGAGCCGAGAAGTTTCTGAATATCAAATCTCGGGCTGCAGATATAGCGCCGGATGCTATTGTGCTTGTTGCCACTATTCGTGCTTTGAAGATGCATGGAGGTCAAGGGAAAAGTGATCTTCAAACTGAAAATCTTCAGGCTCTGGAAAAAGGATTATCTAATCTGAAGAAGCACATGGAAACATTAGATCATTTCAACGTACCTTATGTGATTGCCGTTAATCGATTTGTGACGGATAGTGAAGAAGAAATCCAGACCCTTATCGAGTGGTGCGAAAACCTGGGAGTAAAAGTGTCATTAGCCGATGTATGGGCTAAAGGTGGAGAAGGTGGAAGAGACTTAGCCGAAAAGGTTTTGCATGAGATAGAAGGGAACACGAAAGAATTTTCTCGCCTGTATGAACTTTGTGAGTCACTCCAATCAAAAATTGAAACGATTGCGAAAAAGGTTTACGGAGCGAAAGAAGTAGATTACACGGTGAAAGCCCGAAAGCAGCTCCAGCAGTTTGAAGATCAAGGATGGGGCGTTCTGCCGGTTTGTATGGCTAAGACCCAATATTCCTTATCCGATGATCCATCTAAACTCGGGCGTCCTGAAGATTTTACGATCACAATCCGAGAGCTTAAGCCGAAGATCGGAGCCGGATTTATTGTTGCATTAACTGGTGAAGTCATGACCATGCCTGGCCTGCCAAAAAATCCGGCAGCATTCGGGATGAATGTGGATGATGACGGCAGGGCTGTAGGGCTATTTTAGTCATTGAGGTTTGAAAGGAGAGGAGAGAATGTTTGATCCAACAGCCTTTGATAACTTAAAAGTAGTCTTTGAAGGAGCTGTCTATGATCTTGATTTGACAGGGGAAATCCAAATCCTTGATCGGAAGGATTTATTTGACTTTGCCCACTATGAACGTTGTTATCAAATTCACTATTCTTTACCCTACAAGAAATCTATTTGGATAGAATTTCATTTAAAAGCTGATATGGGTCATTTTCTGGCAGAGAGAAAGATGATGACAGAAAAGAATACGGCAGGAGCTGATATCCTCATCGTCTATAAGGGAGATGAGAAGTTGCACCATTGCCGGTCGTTTCTTGAAGAAACATGGAATAAGGATAAAAATTGGGAATGGAAATAAATTACATCTTCACTTCAACCGACTGCCTACGAGGGGGTTCTGACTTTTAATAGAGTCATTACAGAAGAAATGGTGGATGATGTTCTTGAAATGATCTCATTTTCGGTTGATACTTTACAACAACTTGATCGAATAGACTTCTAGTACTAAAAAGAGTTTATTATTAGAAAGAGGGGAATTTACAATGAGAATAGCCTGGGTAACAGATAGCACAGCATTTGTTCCAATTCATTCAAGTAGTAGGGAAAATCACATCTATATCGTTCCAATGAATATACTCTTTGGGGAGCGGGAATATCAAGACGGCGTAGACTTATCTCCGGAAGAATTGTTCTTGAAATTAAAGGAAGAAAAGGTAGAAGTGAAAACCTCACAACCTTCGATTGGAACGTTTAAAGCGTTGTATGAAGAATTATCAATGAACTATGATTATATCTTTTCAATTCATGTTTCTTCTCATTTCAGCGGCACATATTCATCTGCCCACCAAGCTGCAGAACTGTTGAAGGATACCCTGCCGAACATTATCTGTATAGATTCGAAGGTCATTTCCAATCCATTGACAGAATTGATCCTGTTCGGTCAAAGATTACTGCATGAAGGGAAAGACCCACTTCAAATAAAAACAGCAATTGAAAAAAGAATCGATTCTTGTGAAACCTATGTAATGGTGGGCAGCCTGGAACAATTACATAAAAGTGGGCGAATGAGTGGACTTTCTTTCTTCCTGGGAAGTGTTCTTAATGTAAAGCCTATGCTTGCGATAGAGAATGGGAAACTTGAAGTGAAGGACAAGGTAAGAAGTATTAAAAAAGGATTGACGAGCATGAGTGATCGCTTAGATCAAGCTCTATCTTTGAAGAAAATAAAGAAAGTATCCGTATTACACGGATTAAACCGGGAAGATGCATTAGAGTGGATAGAACAATTGAAAAAAACGTACCCGGAGATAGAATTCGGGGCGTATCCTTTGGGAGCTGTCATCGGAGTACATGCTGGCGCTAATACGATCGGTATAAGCTGGTTTGGAGATGACGAAGAGAATTAGTAGAGAAAGGAGGGATGTGAAGATTCATACATCCACTCCTTTTTATTCTGATTAGAGGATATTATTTGGTACAATAGAGGAGAAGGTGACCATGGAACGGAAAAAGCTGGACGGTATAATCGACTATTTGAAATGTGAGTACCTTGGTGAGTCAACTGGACATGATTGGTATCATTTGGAACGTGTACGAAAGCAGGCAATTATCATTGCCAGGGAAGAAAATGTACCCCATACATATATCATCGAGTTGGCTGCTTTGCTACATGATGTTCCGGATGATAAGTTCGTGGAAGAAGAAGAGGGGAAGAAAAGGCTGGATCACATCCTATCTACTCTGTCTCTTACGGAAGCTGAAACGAAATTATTGAAATCGATTATTTATTCCATTTCTTATAAAGGTGGTCACGAAGCAGTATTAACATCTTTAGAAGCGAAAATCGTTCGGGATGCCGATCGCCTTGACGCCATTGGTGCCATAGGGATCGCAAGAACATTTGCATATGGGGGAAAGAAAGGTCGGCCGCTTTATAACCCTGAATTTCAAGTCAGGACGGAAATGACCGTAGAGGAGTATAGAAATGGGGATAGTTCCAGTATCCATCATTTTCATGAAAAGTTATTGAAGTTGAAAGACTTAATGTGTACTGAAACCGGAAGGAAACTGGCAGAAGAACGTCATGCTTTCATGCTGCGGTTTTTAGAGCAATTTAATAAAGAATGGACTGGTCAAGAATGAGAATGTTAACAGCTGAGAATCTTTCTAAAACGTATGGAGAGAAAACTCTATTTAAAGATATATCGTTTTCGATTACCGAGAAAGAAAGAGTCGGACTGATCGGGGTGAATGGAACGGGTAAATCAAGCCTGTTGAAACTCATTGCCGGGATGGAAGAATATGATACCGGAGAGCTTTCTAAGCCGGGCGATTATCATATTGCCTACCTTCAGCAAGAGCCTGCTTTTGACGGGGATTTAACCGTGATACAACAAGTGTTTCGAGGTGAAGCAAAAATCATTCAGGCTATGCGGAATTATGAAATGGCCCTTATGGAAATGGAGAACAACTCAGAAAATCCTCGAATACAAGAAGATTTATTTGAGGCTCAAAAGCAAATGGATATACTTCACGCCTGGGATGCAAGTGCAAATGCGAAATCCATTTTAACAAAACTGGGAATTGACGACTTTTCAAAGAAAATGAACGAGCTGTCAGGTGGGCAAAAAAAGAGAGTGGCGCTGGCAGGCGTCCTTATCGAAACACCTGACTTATTAATCCTGGACGAACCGACCAACCATTTAGACTATCAGTCCATCAAATGGCTGGAAGATTATCTAGGAAAGTATAACGGATCTGTGTTGCTCGTGACCCATGATCGATACTTCCTCGATAAGGTAACGAACAGAATCTTCGAATTGGATGGAGGAAACCTTTACTCCTACAAAGGAAATTATGCTTCTTTTATTGAGGCGAAGGCTTCCAGGGAAGAAGTGGAACGCCAATTATCCGAAAAACAACAAAATCTTTATCGAAGAGAGCTTGCCTGGATGAGAAGGGGCGCAAAAGCCAGAACCACTAAACAAAAGGCTCGAATTCAACGATTTGAAAATTTAGAGGATACGATGTCCTCAGGTCCCTCAGGTGGCCAGGTTGACATGGCAATCGGAGGAAACCGTCTGGGTAAACAAGTGTTTGAGTTCAAGGATGCTTCAAAAATGTTTGAAGACAAGCGGATTTTAGATAAGTTTTCTTTCCTTATTAAACCTAAAGACCGAATCGGAATCGTAGGTAAAAACGGGAGCGGAAAATCAACATTTCTTAACCTTCTTGCAGGAACCGATGAGCTTACAAGTGGTGACTTACTCAAAGGCCAAACCGTAAAGGTCGCTTACTATACTCAAGGTCATGAAGAACTTGATGAGAATATGCGTATGATCGAATATATAAGGGAAGCAGGAGAATATATAACGACAGATAAAGGCGAGCAAATCTCAGTTACTTCCATGTTGGAAAGATTCCTATTTCCAATGAGTACGCATGGTACTTTGATCCGAAAGCTTTCCGGAGGAGAAAAGCGAAGACTATTCCTGCTTAAGCTATTGATGTCAAAACCGAATGTCCTTTTGCTTGATGAGCCGACGAATGATTTAGATACAGAAACCCTCACCGTTCTGGAGGATTATATAAATGAATTTTCAGGTGTTGTCATAACCGTTTCCCATGACCGCTACTTTCTGGATAAAACAGCAGAGCAATTACTGGTCTTTAATGGAGAGGGACAAATCGACTTTTACTTAGGGGAATATACTGAGTACTTGGAAAAGAACGAAGTGAAAAGTAAGAAGCAGGATCCGGTCAAGAAGCAAGAATCTGCTCCCGTGAAGGAAGAGAAGGAAAAAGAGAAAAAGAGGCTTTCTTACATGGAAAAGAGAGAATGGGACGAAATAGAAGAAAAGATGGCCGACATCGAGCAGAGGATAGAAGAAGCAGATGCTGAGCTGCAAAAGGTCGGCAGTGATTTTGAAAAAGCACAACAGTTAATGAACGAAAGTCAAAATCTTAACGAGCAATTGGAAGAGCTCATTGAAAGATGGACATACCTTTCCGAATTTGCTGAATAAGTCTCTTCGTTTAAGGCATCATGGATACTGTGTTAGAATGGATGGTATAAGAACTGTTTATAGAAAGGGGTATCAAGCTTGAGGATAGTATCGATTGAACCTACTCCAAGTCCTAATACGATGAAAGTTCTTCTTGATCAGGAAATGAAAGCCGGGAAGAGCAATAATTATAAAAAAGATGAAGCAGACGGGGCTCCCCTAATCATTAAAGATATCCTTGCCATTGACGGCATTAAAGGGGTCTATCATGTTGCCGATTTCTTAGCCGTTGAACGAAATGCGAAATTCGATTGGCAGGAGCTTTTGCCACAGGTTAGAAAAGCATTCGGTGAAGATACTCTGGACCAGGAAAATGAATCTCCCATGGAAGAACATTTTGGTGAAGTGAATGTTAGCGTGCAGATGTTCAAGGGAATTCCGATGCAAGTAAAGGTGACAGACGGGGAACAAGAGAAGCGATTTTCCCTTCCCGCCCCATTCCTGCAAGCAATCGGTCAGGCTCAAAAAGATGGGGATAATGTCGTCCTTCTCAGAAAGTGGAAAGATTACGGCATCCGGTACGGAGACTTAGATGAAATTGGTAACAATGTGACGGAAGAACTAGTTGCGGCCCATCCTTCTGAAAGGCTGACAGCACTTGTCGAAGAAGCACAGGAAGCAACCGATTCCAAGGGGCCCCTTATTTACAAGAAAAAGCAAAAGGTGAGTGTCGCGGACTTTGAAGCGCCGGACTGGCAAACAAGGTATCAGAAGCTTGATGCGATGGAGGATCCGACTTTAGATGACCTGCCTCTGCTGGAGAAAGCCCTTGAGGACGAGAAAGTATCCATCCGCAGATTGTCTATTGTCTACTTGGGAATGATTGAAGATGAAAAGGTTCTTCCATTGCTGTATAAAGGTTTACGTGATAAATCAGTCACAGTAAGGAGAACGGCTGGAGATTGCCTTTCTGACTTAGGTTTTGCAAAAGCCACTCCGGAAATGATTCTAGCCTTAAAGGATAAGAGTAAACTTGTGAGATGGCGTGCTGCCATGTTCCTATATGAAGTAGGGGATGAATCTGCACTGCCTGGCTTACGGGAAGCGGAAAATGATCCTGAATTCGAAGTGAAGCTTCAAGTGAAAATGGCCATCGAACGAATAGAAGGCGGCGAAGAAGCAAAAGGATCTGTTTGGAAACAGATGACCGAAGCACGTCACCAATAAAAGTGGGAAAGGGTTGATTATAGATGTCAATGGCATATGAAGAGTACATGAGGCAGTTAGTTAAGCCGATGAGACAAGAACTTACACAAGCAGGCTTCAAAGAGTTGGGTACAGAAGAAGAAGTAGTGAATTATATGGAAAATGCAGATGGAACAACCCTGGTTGTTATTAACTCAGTATGTGGGTGTGCAGCGGGACTTGCAAGACCCGCTGCAACGCAATCAGTCATGAATAATGAAAAAACACCCGATCACCTCGTTACTGTCTTTGCCGGGCAAGACAAAGAGGCAACAGCCAAAATGAGAGAGTACTTCGAAGGGTTTGAACCTTCCTCCCCATCAATGGCTTTACTTAAAGGGAAAAAAGTCGTTCATTTCATCCCAAGGGAAGAAATTGAAGATCATGACATTTCGTCTATCATCTCCAATTTATCCACAGCTTTTAACGAAAATTGCTAAAGACCAAAAAACGGGTGACTCTGTCATCCGTTTCTTTTTATGGTAGTATAAATAAACATTATAAAATTCGTATAAGCAAAATGGTACCATCAAAGGAGGGAATGTTTATCGTGTTTGTCACAACATGTGGGAGAGCGAACCAGGAAGTCAAAGAAAAAGCATATAAAACAGCAAAGATACTCGATATTCCCTATATCCTCAGAAAAAAGAGATCGATTTTACACCATATGAATCTGCACGAACAAGACTGTTTAGTGATCGGAAAAGAGAGATTAGAACTTCATACTAGAGAAGACAATAGCGAACCATTCTTTTTCCACCCTAATTCCGCTTCCTTCCGAATCAAAAGGATCATGCGCGGAGAGAGCGATCCACTCGTAGAAGCTGCTGGTCTTAAGGAGGGCATGAGTTTTCTGGACTGTACACTAGGTCTTGCCTCAGATAGTATCATCGCCAGTCATATCGTCGGCGAAAAGGGGAAAGTAGTTGGAATCGAAGCGAATAAGTATATCTCTCATATCCTGCATCACGGCCTTAAAGACTGGGTATCTCCACTTCACGAACTGAATAGCGCCATGAATCGAATCACTGTCATCAATGGACATTTTCAGGATGTATTAAAGAGTATTCCGGAGGATGCATTTGATGTCGTTTACCTTGATCCCATGTTTGAAGAAGCCTTAACCGATTCTCATGGAATCAACCCTATCCGCCAATGGGCGAGTTATACAGGCTTAACGAAAGAAGGAATAGAAGAAGCAATAAGAGTGGCCAAAAAGCGGGTAGTATTAAAAGAACACTATCAGTCCCCATTATTCGAAGAACTGGGATTTCACGTAATCAAAAGGCCATCAGCCAAATTTCACTTTGGCATCCTGCGTGTGTAAAAGCAGTCATAAATTAAACAATAAAATAGACAGGCATCTTCAGCCTGTCTAATCATCTAAGTATTAATCAGTAAATCCTAGTACAATGAAATAACCTAATAGAAGTAAGTATCCGATATTGATCATAAGTCCTGTATCCATCTAGTTATCCTCCTTACAAAGTATCCTCTTTAATATACTACCACATAAATATTTTTATATCCTACAAAAAAATGAAACCTTTTTCACTTTTTATCCGTAAGAAATAGTATAATAATAGACGTAATACATAGGAAAGGACGTTATCTATGTCAATCTGGCTCAAGAAGTCGTTTTTTATCCTGCTATCCATTCTAACATTTGGACTTGTTTCCCCTTCACAAGCCTTCCTAAATGAACAAAATCATACCATGGCAAAAGGCAATGGAAAGCCTTCGTCGGTTGAATCTGTTCCAGAGGAAGTACTGGAAGAGGAGTCTTCCATTTCCCATGAGGATTTCATAGTGAATATGATGGTTCAAGCAGAGAAAAACGCTTATGAAAAGTTCGGGACTAAGATCAAGCCTGTCATTGAAGACGAATTCAAGTCTTTAATCCTTCCTAAGATCGAAAAGGCGATCGCTGATACAGCTGATCAATTTCCAGAAGAAGACTTAACGTCACTTACTATTTCAGAAGTGCCACAATATGCAAAAACAGAAAAGATTTTTCATATTTATGACCAGCGCTCTGGTGAAGATGTCATACGATTTCATGTAAGAAAAGATCATCCGCCTAAAGATGGCTATTACTTTAATTTTCACTATCATACAGTGCATGATCAATTTCAAGCACATCATGATTTAGGAAGTATATATTGGAATAAAAACACTCCGCCACAATGGATGAGTGTCTCCTAAATTCAACGTCCATATAAGTTTATAAGCAAGTGCGTGAATTTTGTAAGTAGTTCGGTTGTTGAGTAGAAAAACTGAATTCACAAGGCTAATATCAAGGGAAATCGCATATTTTAGACAACGAAATAATACAAAAAAACGCAGAGGTTTTAGCATCCTCTGCGTTTTTTATTATCTAATGACCTGTTCTTCAACTAAAGCCCCTAACTTTAAATTTATTTATATAAACCTTTTTAAATATTCGCCAAATATTTTGTTCATAACTTTGGGTGTGTTTTCTAAATAAACATTAATTTGTTCAATGTTTGATTCGAATTTATCAGAGTTTCTTTCATCTGTTGGAAAATCTGATATTCCTTTAATAATAATACATTCAACATTATTCTTCTTACAGATATAAGCAATTGCACCCGCTTCTGTATCGGCTATTGTTATTTCGTTTTCTTTAAGTTCTAAATAGTCCTTCCACATAACCACTGCTTTATCAGAAGTGCCAATAGTTCCTGTATGAAAATCATTTCCATATTTTGATAGATCAATATCGACTTTGAAGGATTGTTTAATAAAAGGCTCGATTTCTTTTACAGTGCAATCATATTGAACGGCTTCATCGGGTACAAAAATATCCAAATTACTGAACTTATCATCTATTCCTGCACAAGTTCCAGCAACGATTACTTTAGTTAAATTAAATTTAGAAATCATATACTGATTACCACCAACACCATTTACTTTTCTTACACCTGTGCTATAAAAAACAAGTTCGGTATCATTAATTGTTCTAATGAAATACTCGCCATACGGATAACCTAAACATTCATTATCTTTTATGCCGAAATATTCCAATGTCGCTTCATATTCCCACTTCGTTGCTATACTTATTCCTATCATCGACTTATCGCCCTACAAAAATGATTTGTCACTATTGAGTGTTTAAAGTCTATACACGGTCGTAATTTCATTTTTATCACTATCCTTTTTTACTCTGTTCATCAACAATTCGTTATTAATATGTAAATATCCTTTTTTACTAAACTGCCTAGTTAAATAAGCAGAGCAACTACTCATACAATTATTTTAAAATTTAATTACATAAATCCTTTGTATTATTGGTCAAATAAAAGTTGTAATAGGTTCTCATAATCATAATCATAATCGTCATTTGTGCGTACTTCGGGTTAAAATTAGCGTAAATATAACTTTTTCATCCTTTGTCCTTGCAGAAGAAGCCGCCTCCGCTTTAGTTATCATCCAGCTCCAGCGGCTAGAGGCTCGAGGTCATAAGTCAAACCTGCCAAAAAGGCAAAAAGCGCCTTTCCGGCAGGTTCGTCTTATGCTTGTCGCCTCTGACCAAGCCGCCTCCGCTTTAGTTATTGGAAACAATCTTTCCTAAAAGCAATTGTATCATTATGTTAAAATAGTAATAACATCATGATAATTTCCTTAGAAGAAGGGAGGGACAATAAGTGAAGCGTATATTCATCATCCTCGCTATTTCGGTTACTCTGGTTATTCTGTGGACCAACTCAAAAGCCAACTACAGCGGAACCCTCTTAAAGCATTCTCCTCTTAAAACACAATTACAACTTCAATCCAGTAAACAGTTAGAAAATATGATCCTGTTGCCACATGCTGCTTATGATAAAACAGCTGCTATGGAAATGATTGAAAGATTAGATCATATTCCGACCTCACTCTTAGAGTCTACGAATTCACAGGAAATCAAAATAAGGCTGTTTGAAAAAAAATTAACCGATTTTTCTACCACAAGTCACTTGAAAGGAGTAACCCCAAGAGGGTACACTAATAAAAGTATTACATGGGATGACGTTCCCGGGATCGGCGGTTCGAAGCTTGTATTAGTGAAAATCGGTCATAGTGAGAAAGGGAAGGGGCATAATTCGACTAATCTGGAATTACATGAACTCGCTCACAGTATTGATCGTTACGTCTTAACGGACCTTAATTACGAGCTGGAATTTTTGCCTATTTGGAAGAGGGAAGCTCCACGGGTATTCCCGAACGAACCCTATTTTCTTCAATACAAAGAAGAATATTTTGCTGAAACATTTGCTATGTATTATTTAAACTCTGAAACTAGAAATCTTCTAAAAAAGAAGGCACCAGCAACATATCAATTCTTTAAAGAACTATAAACTTATAAAAGGTGTGGTCGTTGTGAAGCAATATCTAGACTTGTGCAAACATGTCCTTGAACATGGCACCAAGAAAGAAGATCGAACAGGTACAGGCACGATAAGCACATTTGGTTATCAAATGCGTTTTGATCTGAAAGAAGGGTTCCCTCTACTTACAACGAAAAAACTGCATGTGAAATCCATTGTCCATGAACTCCTTTGGTTTCTAAAAGGAGATACAAACATTGAATATCTTCAGGAAAACGGTGTCCGGATTTGGAATGAATGGGCCGATGAAAATGGAGAGTTAGGCCCAGTATACGGTCACCAATGGAGATCATGGACTGGAGCAAATGGGGAAACGATTGACCAAATTACGAACCTCATTGATACGATTAAAAACAATCCCGATTCTAGAAGAATGATTGTAAGTGCGTGGAATGTTGCAGATGTAGATCATATGGCTTTGCCTCCTTGCCACTGCTTATTCCAATTCTATGTAGCCGATGGCAAATTATCCTGTCAGCTGTACCAACGTTCCGCTGATGTATTCCTCGGCGTTCCTTTTAATATAGCTTCATACGCTCTATTAACGATGATGGTAGCCCAGGTATGTGATCTGGAAGTTGGAGAGTTTGTTCATACTTTTGGTGATGTCCATATCTATCAGAATCACCTTGATCAAGTGAATTTACAGCTTACAAGAGAACCTAGATCATTACCTTCATTATCTATCAATCCAGAAGTGAAAGATATTTTCGGATTTAAGTTTGATGATTTTAACCTTGAAGAATATGATCCGCATCCACACATTAAAGGAGCCGTGAGTGTATGATCTCTTTTATTTGGGCAATGGATCAGAATCAATTGATTGGGAAAGACAATGGATTGCCATGGAGGCTTCCTGAAGACCTGAAATTTTTTAAGAAAACGACGGATGGACATGGAATCGTCATGGGAAGAAAAACGTTTGATTCCATCGGTAAACCGTTACCAAATCGGGAGAATGTCATTCTTACAAGAAATACAAGCTTTCAACCGGAAGGCTGTCTTGTCCTGCATTCTGTGGAGGATATCCTAAATTGGGCGGAAGGAAGAGATTCAGAAACCTTTATTATGGGTGGAAGAGAAGTGTACAAGCAGTTCATCCCTCATGTAGATAAGTTGTATGTAACAGAGATTCATCATGAATTTGAAGGCGACACGACCATGCCTTCCATCCCATGGGAGGATTTCACTTGTATCTCATCTGTTAAAGGATTGAAGGATGAGATTAATCCTTACGACTATGAATTTAATATTTATGTACGTAAATAGATGAGAAGAAAATAAAAGGGTACTGACGGGATATTCCCTCAGTACCCTTTTTTTTGAAAAACCATAACCATACTTAAACGTAGAACAAAATACAGAAATACATAAAGCTGCTTCCTGCCAGGACGAAAAGATGCCAGATAGCGTGATTGTAAGGCAGTTTGTTCCACACATAAAAAATGGCTCCTATGGAATACATGATCCCACCTGCCAGAAGCAGCCCGAATCCGGCTCCGGTAAGACTTGCGTACAAAGGTTTAATGGCAATGATAACGAGCCAGCCCATTACCAGGTAAAAGAGAGTGGAAACGACCTGGAAACGTTGAACAAAATAACATTTAAATACAATCCCTACAATGGCGAGTCCCCAGACAATCCCAAACAATGTCCAGCCTAGTGCGCCTCTCACACTGACTAGCATAAACGGTGTATACGTTCCCGCAATCAAGATATATATCGCCGAATGATCTAAAATGGCAAATAGATTTTTTACCTTTGAAGGCTTAAAGCTGTGTAACAGAGTTGAAAATAAGTATAGAAGTATCATTGAAGCACCGAAGATAGAGAAGCTGACAACGTGCCATGCAGTGCCTTCGTGAACGGCGAAAATGATTAACATTACTAAGGCGGGGATGCTCAAAATTAATCCAATTCCGTGGGTAATGGCGTTCGCAACTTCTTCTTTCCAATTGGAAAAATCGAAATCATATGTCAAAGAAGTCTCATCCTTTCTATTATCCGCTCATTGAACGCTCAATGAGTCAATATTGTATATATTTATGATAATCCTCTTATCGTCATTGTGCAATCATTAACATAGTAAAGGGTTAAAGTGCGCCTTTCGGATTAGAAATTCTTCTCATTATGATGTATATTCCTAAATAAAGAAAACAGATGAGGTGATAATTGTGTGCGGTAGATTCTCCTTAACAACCCCACTAGAAGAATTAGTAAGGCAATACTTAATTGATGAATTCCTTGAAGAGTGGCAGCCAAGATACAATATTGCTCCAACTCAAAAAGTATTGTCCCTTATTTCACATAAGGGCATGCGCAGAGCGGGAGAGATAACGTGGGGGCTCGTGCCTCATTGGGCCGATCGGAAGAAATGGAAACCGTTGATCAATGCCCGAAGTGAAACCTTATTGGATAAACCGAGCTTCAATTCCCTTGTCCATTCGAAAAGAATGGTGATTTTTTCCGATGGATTTTATGAATGGAAGAAGGAGAAAGATCAAAAGGTGCCTGTAAGATTTCAATTAAAAGAAGAAGAGCCATTTGTGTTTGCGGGATTGTGGGATCGCAATGGAGAGTTCACAACCTCCACAATCCTTACAACTGGGGCAAATGCCCTTGTACAACCAGTGCATGAACGAATGCCTGTTATTCTCACGAGTCAGGAAGCGGTTGAGAAATGGTTAAACACAGACGATTACTCTTTTGAAGAAGCTTCTTCGGTTTTAACACCTCTTCAAAAAGATCAAATGAAAGGGTACCGGGTTTCCGATATCGTCAATTCATCCAAACACGATTCCCCCGAATGTATTGTGCCAGTTTCATAACCGATTTAGAGAAAAAATATTCGTGTTTTTGCACGATTAGACATTTTATGCACCATTAAATGGGGTATAATAAGAGTATAAACGGGTGAAAAAGAGGATTGATACTTTGCTGACAAAAACCATTGAGTTCAAATCAAAGGATGGACGAAAGGTCAAAATCTTAGAAGTTCCTGTCATGAAGGAAGATAGCCCGCTCTATCTAAGGGTAAACCTCAGGCTTCATCAATTCATTTCAAAGGTTGTCAAACAGAATGGGCCTAAGACCATGTACAGCTTTAGAGAACATTTAAAGAGAACGACGAAATGGTCAGAGTATGAAGAAATTTATCAATCAGAAGAGTTAAAGAATAATGCATAATTCTCTTGGGATCTGGTCTTTAAGCGTATTGTTACGTGGGACCAGTCCTTTTTATATGAAACAATTATGGACACGACACGTTCAAAATTATATATCAATTAAGACAACCGGTTTGGAAATCCTTCGTATCTATTTAATTCCTCGGCATTTAACGATATAATACTAATGATATGGGAGATAGGATGTGGCAAAATTGACCAAAATTAAGATTGTAACAGACTCAACAGTAGATTTATCAGATGACGTCGTAAAGGAACTGGATATTCATGTAGTCCCTCTATCCATTTCAATCGATGGAGAGACGTACTTAGATAGAGTAGACCTTTCACCACTTAGCTTTCTGGAAAAAATGAAAGCTTCTAAGGAATTACCAAAAAGTTCGCAGCCACCGGCAGGAACATTTGTAGAACTTTATGATGAATTAGGAAAAGATGGTTCGAAAGTTTTATCCATACATATGACAGGTGGAATGAGTGGTACTGTGCGCTCAGCTGAGTCTGCTGCAGAAATGTCTTCAACAGATGTGGCGGTTGTAGATTCCCGCTTTATTTCTAAAGGACTGGCCTTTCAGGTAATTGAAGCTGCCAAGCTTGCTAAAGAAGGGAAAACATTGGAAGAAATTCTTAAAGCAGTTGAAACGATCCGTCAAAATACAAACTTGTTCGTTGTCGTAGATACACTTGAGAACCTTGCAAAAGGCGGTAGAATCGGGAAGGGACGTGCAATGATCGGTTCCTTGCTCAATATTAAACCAATCGCTTCATTAGAAGGAGGCGAATACACTCCAGTTGCAAAGGTTCGAAGCCATTCACAAGTTGTAAAATACTTGACCACGCAATTTTTAGACGATGTAAAAGGAAAGACAATTCGTGGCGTAGGGCTTGTTCATGCCGATGGCCTGGAGCTGGCTCAAAATCTTAAAGCTAAGATTATCGAAAAAACAGGTTACGACCAAATCGATATTGTTCCGACAACACCAATCATCAGTACCCACACAGGAATTGGTGCGATAGGATTTATGTATTACACTGATTGATCTAACCAAAGGCGAAAGGGAATTTTCCTTTCGCTTTTTTCTATATTAAAAAACAGCAGAATCATCTGCTGTTTTTAAAAATTATGAAGGCATAGGCGTCGGGGTAGGCTTAGCGTAACCTTCATTATATTGTTCATCGATAAAGTTTCTAATTTGCTTGATGGATTCACCATTCTTGTACATCACTATGGATTCTGCCGCAATTTCCAAACACACCTGGCATCTGGTACCGTGATCATCCCATACCACTTTGTCCCCTTTTATTTCGTAAACAAAGCAATTCAGATTACTCTCGTGCCCGGCAGAATCACCGCACCCGCAATAACATGGGATATATTGTAACATCTCAGGGTTTTTAGCAGCTGAAGAATAGATAAGCTTCATATTGTCGTCCTTATCATCGAGAAAAGAGGGAAGTGTATCAACGGAAGCAGTTTCCTCCCTAAGATCCCCATTGGCGGCTGTATGATCATGATGAGCTTCCTCATCCTGATTGCTTGAACAACCGGCAAGAATGCCTAATAAACCAATAACAACAGTGAAATATAATAAGAGATTTTTTTTCATACGTTCTCCTTCCCTACGCGATTATATATGTATTGTACCACTTTAAAAAAAGCAGGTTTGTACCTTTTCTTGATGATTTTATGAATCTTATTGCGTCCTCATAACCAATGCAATCATATCATAGAAGTATAATAGGTAAGAAGTTTGGTCTGATCTCTCCAATAGCTAAAAAATGATTCTTTCTTATTATATTGATATCAAATGAAAGGAAGTGGCCGGACTTGACTGATAAGAAAAAAGTATTGGTGATTTCAGACTTTGGGATCGATGATATTGTCGCAGTACTATATGCTTACTATAGTGATACGATTGAAATTGTAGGAATTGTTTCTGATTATGGAAATGTCTCTAAAGCGAGTGCATTGAAAAACGTCAAATATCTTCAAAGTATTACCGGAATCACCGATATACCTGTTATCGGGGGAGCGGTCTCTGCTTTGACGGGCATACAACCGCAATTTTTTCCAGATATACACGGTATTGATGGCCTGGGACCGATATCACTTGATAATATAGAACTCGACAACTCAGAAATAAGCGAAAACTTTTATGAAATCAATTCACTAATTGATAAGTATGCGGGTGAGTTATATATATACTCTGCTGGTCGATTGACTTCCTTGGCAACTGCCTTTGTTCTATACCCGGAAACAATGAAAAAGGTGAAAGAATTTTATGTGATGGGAGGTGCATTTCATGTACCGGGCAATGTGACTCCTACGGCTGAAGCGAATTTTTATGGAGATCCTTATGCTGCCAATATCTTGATTCAACTCGCCCCCAAACAAATCCATCTCATCCCCTTAGATGTAACCATGTATGCTCTTTTAACACCTGCAATGATTGATCATCTCCATGAATTTTATTTGAAATCAAATGACAAAGTCGGGCAGATCATCAAACCGATGGTGGATTATTATTATGAGTTCTATAAGAAAACGTATCCAGATATTTCAGGAAGTCCCCTGCACGATTTATTGGCCATGTGGGCACTTGCGGATGGCGATAAAATGATGTTTGAAGAAGTTCCTATCCGGGTTGCGACCAATACAGGCTGGACTTTTGGTCAAAGCATAGGAGATTTTAGGCAGTCAAAGGAAAAAGAAAATTGGCAGGTCCATAAGATCGCAAAGCAGTTCAACTATAGGCAGTTTATCACAGAGGTATTCGAGACGTTGAAATCTGGTCCCAGCCGGTAGATTGACAAAGTCACATAAATTTACATGTTCTTAATGATTTGTTTACAAAGGTTTCATGACGAAACAAGCGTGATATAATAATACTAAAGTGCAAGCGAGGTGACGCATATGAAAAAACTACCGATTATCATGCTCGCTTTTGTTTTTTTTCTGTCAGGGTGTTCGTTAGAAGATGCTGCTGAGCATATTACAAGGGAAGTATCCATGTGGGATAAAGATAATCCGAACGATACCTTCATACCGAAGAACTTAAAAGTTGTTTCAGTGGGAGATTCATTAACTCAAGGTGTGGGTGACAGTACGAAAAAGGGTGGATATGTCCCTTATTTAGAGAAACACCTGGAATCATTGGATGGAGTAAAGGACGTCCAATTTCATAACTATGGGGTAAGAGGGAACCGTACAGACCAATTATTAAAAAGATTGAAAAAAGAAGACGTGAAAACGTCGATCGAACAATCAGATTTAGTGATGATCACGATTGGCGGAAACGACGTTATGAAAATCTTTCGTGAAAATCTTTCACACTTGAAGTTAGAAGTGTTTCAAGAAGAGAAACGCCAATACCAATTACGTTTACAAGAAATCATCGAAACGATCAGGAGCTATAACCCTAATGCAGGAATCGTTCTTGTAGGGTTATATAATCCATTCAATACATGGTTTTCTGATATTGAAGAAGTCAACCAGGTGATTCATGATTGGAATGATGCCAGCCGGGAGATTCTTTCAGATTATGATAAAACCTTATTCGTTAAGATAGAGGACTTATTTATTGATGCAGGGGATACTTTATTGTTTGAAGACTACTTTCACCCAAATGATGAAGGCTACAAAATGATAGCAGATCGTATGTTTATAAACCTGACAAACGGGGAAACATTAGCTACATTAACAGATAGAAAGAAACCTGTTGAGGAAGAGGAGCAGCCGTCATGAAGAACAAATGGAAGATAGGGTTTTTTGTTCTTTTAGGAGTTGTATTAATAGGATTAGCCATCATTGTTTCAATGATTTTTATGCCGATTAAAGATGATGCACTGCCTAAAAACAACAAAAACACCAATCAAGAAGTAGGGTTTAACGTGGAAACAAACAAAAAGGACTTAAATCTTATTATTGAACATTATATTGAAGAAGAAGGTATGAAGGGACCTGTTGATTATGAGGTTCAGTTAAAAGACGACGTGGAATTAATGGGATCTGTTCCGGTATTTACATCAAACTTAGACTTTAAGTTGGATTTTGAACCTAAAGCACTGGAAAATGGAGACATCCTCCTGAAACAGAAATCCATATCAGTAGGACAATTGAATCTGCCGGTTTCATACGTATTGAAGGTAATAAGAGATTCTTATAACTTTCCGGAATGGGTGAAGATACAACCTACCGATGAATTAATCTACGTATCATTACAGGACATGAAATTGAAGAGTGATATTAAAGTAAGGGCGAACGAATTTAATTTAAAGGAAGATAATATTTCATTCCGGTTATTAGTCCCGGTAGATCGTGCTCAATAGGAAAAGGTGGCCTCCCGATGGAAGCCACCTTTTTCGTATGCGGGCGTAAGTAGGCACAAACCGGGACACAGGCATGATTATCCTTTTAATAGAATGGCTTCTAATTCAGGGGTTCCGTTGGCTAACCCGACAGCTACGATGGTGTAAGCTTGATTAGGGCTTAATTTAACATTCGGAACACTCAGTACGGTATTTTTGCTTCCTGCCACTCTGGCTTCCAGATTGACCGTCATCGGGGTTAATCCAAGGTAGTCTGTAGCTTGCTTGAAGGATATATTCGGAAATACGACGTCTCCACCCTTTACTGCGATATCCACTGCAGGGGCGTCAGGGGAAAGATGTATGAATTTAACCTTTGTTTCTCCGCTGGGAACCGTTGGATCATCAAGGAATGGAAGAAGTTGCAGTTTATTTAAAGTACCTACAGCGGCGAGAGTATAAATTTTACCTGGATCAATTTTTACTTTTTTACTGATAACAGTGGTCACACTTGTACCTGCAGGGTAAACATCGATATGATATTTCCCAGCTGGTAAGGTTAAATAATCACTGACATCCTTAAAGGCAACATCACGTAATACACGGCTTCCATTCACATAAACGTCCACATTCGGTGCATCGGGTACAGCATGTAAAACGCGGACATAAGAAGGCTGTGTGGATGTAGTCATATCAGCGCGCTGAGCTTGCATTGCAAGCCTCATGTATTTCAAATGTTTTTGATAATAATGAATATGCATGGATGGATCTGTGTATTTATAATAATCGGATAATAAGTCATACATCGCTGCTTTATTCAAATAATCATGTTGGCTCATCCGTATCTCTCCCTTTTGTTTATTAACACAATAGATTATGCATCGGAGAAAAAATGGTGAAAGAACCTATTTTTTGAATAAATCAGAAATATTTCTTGCGTTATAGAAGAAAATAATGGATAATAAAATTACTAATTGAGAAAGTGGGTGATGACATATGAACTTATTATTGATTTGTTATACAAGTAAACTAAATATGCTTCGTAATGGTTCTATGCGTCAACTCACTTTAAACGGGATAATCTGATTTTTTCATTCTTTCAATCTTGAAAAAAATCCGTTGGCGTGTAGAACTGCGCAACGGATTTTTTTAATTTTGGGAGGAACTGAATTGAATAATAGAGAAGAAGTATTTGAAATGATGAAACACTTTGAAGAAGAAGGGTACATGTTAGGAAGAGTTGTGACCGAGCAAAAGGGTGCCTTCATGGTCATGACCAGAACAGAAGATCGATTAAGTAAAATATCCGGGAAACTCAGGTACCAAACGGTAAAACGTGAAGATCTTCCAGCGGTAGGTGATTGGGTTCTCTTGAGCGAAGAAGGAGCAATCATTGAAAAGGTCCTGCCAAGAACAAGTAAATTTTCAAGAAAAAAAGCAGGAGAAGAAGCGGAGGAGCAAATCATTGCCACGAATATAGATACCGTATTTATTCTTTCTTCGTTAAATGATGATTTAAACAGTAAACGGATGGAGAGATATTTACTACTATGTTGGGAAAGCGGGGCAAATCCCGTTGTCGTTCTTACCAAATCTGATACATGTGAGGATATTGAAGAGAAAAAGAGAGAAGTTGAAAGCAAATTGCTCGGGGTTAAAGTGTTAGCCATAAGTTCTGTAAATCTTGAGGGAATTGAGGAACTGCATCCCTATTTGGAGAAGGGAAAAACGGTAGCGCTTGTCGGTTCTTCCGGTGTGGGGAAATCGACCCTGACAAACATCCTTGTAGGAAATGACGTTCAGAAGACCAAACAAATCAGGGAATCAGATGATAAGGGCCGCCATACCACAACTCACAGAGAGTTATTCTTATTGGATGGTGGTGCATCCATCATCGATACGCCCGGTATGAGGGAGATTCAACTATGGCAGGGACAAGAAGGACTATCCACGCAGTATAACGATATTGAAAAGTTGGCACTTCAATGCAGATTCACCGATTGTCGTCATGTGGATGAGCCTGGTTGTAAGGTTAGAGCTGCGATACAAGAGGGTACTTTGTCAGAGGAACGATTCGGGCATTATCTGAAGTTGCAAAGGGAAATTGCCTACATGGAGAGAAAAGGGAATAAGCGACTGGAGTCGTTAGAACGAAAAAAATGGAAGAATATCGGTAAGCAGAAAAAACTTAAGTAATAGATGTACGATAGACCCTGGATGACTCCAGGGTCTATTTTTATTTTGTTACCTGTATACCAATTCAACAAGCTTAATATTTTCCCTTTTAACGTGAATGCGTTAAAATCTCTTACAAAGGGAATAGTGAAAGAGAATGAAATGGAAAGGATGATGAGCATGTCGGAAGCTTCGCATTATGAAATAGCTACATTTGCCGGAGGTTGCTTTTGGTGCATGGTGAAACCGTTTGATGAACAGCCGGGGATTGGCAGTGTGATTTCAGGTTACACGGGAGGAACCGTTCCGAATCCAACTTATCAAGAAGTATGCTCAGAAACGACTGGTCATTATGAGGCCGTTCAAATTGAATACGATCCATCCCTGTTTCCTTATGAAAAATTACTGGAAGTATATTGGCAGCAAATTGACCCAACCGATCCAGGCGGGCAATTCTTTGACCGTGGACATTCGTATAAAACGGTTATCTTCTTTCATAATGAAGAGCAAAAGGTGCTTGCCGAACAATCTAAAAAGAAACTTGGGCAGTCAGGTAAGTTTCAAAAGCCGATTGCTACTCAAATTCTGCCTGCGAAGGAATTTTATCCTGCTGAGGAGTATCATCAGGGTTATTACAAAAAGAACCCTGGTCATTATAATCGATACAGCCGAGGGTCTGGAAGAATTGCATTTATTGAAAATCATTGGGGGGAAGAGAAATGAGTAAAGAAGATTTAAAGAAAACGTTAACTCCTGAACAATATGATGTCACACAGAAGAATGGGACTGAACCTCCTTTTAGTAATGCGTATTGGAATACGTTTGAAGAGGGAATCTATGTAGATATCGTATCAGGTAAACCTCTCTTTAGTTCTAAAGATAAATATGATGCCGGCTGTGGTTGGCCAAGTTTTACAAAGCCGATAGACGAAAAGGAAGTCACTGAAAAAGAAGACCGCAGTCATTTTATGGTCAGGACGGAAGTGAGGAGTAAAGAAGCAGATTCTCATCTGGGTCACGTTTTTAATGATGGGCCGGGACCAACCAAGCTTCGATACTGTATTAATTCAGCCGCTCTCCGATTTATCCCGGCAGAAAAGCTTAACGAAGAAGGATATGGGCAATATACAAAATTATTTTAATATAATGAAGCGTTGTGAAACTCTTCACATATGTGCTAGAATAGATTTCTGATGTTTACATTGCGCTACATATGTGTATATAAAATATATATAGGAAGGTGAATGATTATGTTAAAAAAGCTTTTCGGTAAAAAAGAAGAGGCACCTAAAACCGTTCAAGCAGTTGCGCCTTTAACGGGTACATTAAAATCACTTGAAGAGGTTCCGGATCCAGTATTTTCTCAAAAGATGATGGGAGATGGGATTGCGATTGATCCTACAGTAGGTAAAGTTGTTTCACCTGTAGACGGAGAAATCATGCAGCTTTTTCCAACAAAGCACGCAGTTGGGATCAAAGCGAAAAACGGTGCTGAAATTCTTATCCACATCGGTCTTGAAACAGTATCAATGAACGGTGAAGGCTTTGAAGCACATGTTTCAGAAGGGTCCAAGGTGAATATGGGAGATCCATTAATTACGTATGACTTAGACCTTGTGAAAGAAAAAGCAAAAAGTACCATCACACCAATCATCTTAACAAACGGTGATGACATGGCTGAACTAGTGAAAAAAGAGTTGACGTCCGTGTCAGCTGGACAGGATGAGGTATTGGAAATTTCATCTAAATAACTATAATAGGAAGGGACCGGCTTGATTGCCGGTCTTTTTTTATATGGTGTCCATCAGGAAGCGAGTGATGGATAAAATTTGTCCATGCATTCCTATTATTTATCATAAAAAAACCAAAAGACATAATTCGAATTCTGGTCTTTTTTAATAACTATTTCTCCTTCTTCGTCGTCATTCCCCCAGACAATATAAACTTCATCGCTTCTTCAGATTTAATGTCCAGTATTTCAATATCACTTTTGGGAATCAAAAAGGTGACTCCTGCTACTTGGAACGTTTGAGGTACGTATACGCCTAGGTGATCTTGCAGGTCATTATGTAAATCTGCAAGGTTCTCTGCCGTAATAAAGCCCAGGCATTTCATTGTTGTTCCAGGCATTTTGACGAGTGCCACTTTGGAAAAAGACTTCTTTTCTCCTACGAAAGAGTGAATGGTATCTTTGATGACCGAGTAAATCGTTTTGACAAAGGGGATTTTTTGTAAAAGGATGTCAACTATACGGATGATCGTACCAGTAAAAAACTTTGTGGAAAGCCAACCGAGCACGGTCAATAGAACGATGGTTGCGAGTAGTCCAATACCGGGAATATAATTTTCATCAAGATATGGTTTTAAAACATTTCCTAATAATCCATCGAGGAATAGAAACATTTTATAAACTACATAAGTGACCAATCCAATCGGAACAATTGTTAGAACACCGTTAACAAACGATTTTAAAAACCATTTCATACTGTCATTTCTCCTGTCTTCTCTTAAAATCTATCCCTATTATATAGAAAGGCTATGATACTGAAAAGGAACAGCTCTAAATAAATTAGGCAAATACACAAACCATTTCTAGGTGAATGACATACAGTGTAATGTAAATAAATATTTTTTGAGGAGTGATAGGTATGAACTATGGTTATGGTTGTGATCCATGCTATCAAGGTGGATATGCTTATCCAGTTGCCGGTGTCAATAATTTTGCGTTGATTGTTGTGTTATTCATCCTGTTAATTATTATTGGAGCCGTTTGCTACTGCGGGAAGTGATTCCAGATTTTATCGTTAGATGAGAAATGAAAAAGAGCCGTCACACGACGGCTCTTTTTTAGTCTTAGATTTTAAAACTTGAAACAAGTTCTTTCAATTTTTCCGCTTGTTGTGAAAGCTCTGAAGCGCTTGCCGTTACTTGTTCCATCGCAGCTGATCCTTCCTCGGAGGCAGCAGCAGTGGTTTCTGTGTTAGAAGCAGTAGCTTCAGCAATTTCATTGACCAGGGCAAATGAAGCTGCTACATCATGACTGAGACTAAGGGTTTCCTGAATGTGACCAACCATCTCATCCACTACAACTGTTGTTTTTGTGGTTTGGTTTAGTATATCTTCAAGGGAGGCGTTTGTCTCATTTGTGATTTCGACTCCTGCGATAACCTCTTTTACTCCATCTGAATTTTGCTTAATAATGACATTCACTTCTTCTTGAATGCTGTGTACGATTTCTGTAACACCTTTTGCCGCTTGTCGGGATTGTTCAGCCAGTTTCCTGACTTCATCTGCCACAACGGCAAAGCCTCTTCCATGCTCCCCGGCACGTGCCGCTTCAATGGCAGCATTCAATGCAAGAAGGTTGGTTTGCTCTGCAATATCAGTAATGGTACCTATAATCGTCGTAATTTGTGATGAACGCTGTCCTAACGCTTCGACGGTTTCACTTGTATTGGACATGGTTTCTTCAATGTTCAACATTTTAGTTGAAGAGGCTTGAACGGTTTTGCCGCCTCGTTCAGCAACCACCCTCATATCACGTGCAGTTTCTCGTACTTGTTCTGCTTGATTGAATAAAAAACGGGCGGCTTCTTCCAAACTGTTCATTTTTTCTAATGAGGTAGACATCCGACTTGTTGTTTGATCGCTTCCAGCTGCAATTTCAGTGGATGTTTCTGCAATGGAAGTAATCGTCCTTGATGTTTCTTCGGCTGAAGCAAGAAGTTCCTGACTGCTGGCTGATACGTTTTCGGCCATTTCCGAAACCTGTTTTACCAGGATGGCGATTCCGGCGATAAGCTGATTTGTATCAGATGCCAGGTCAGCTAGCTCATCCTTGGATTTCACATGAATTCGTTTTGTTAAATCTCCGCCTGCGTTTGCTATCTCTAAAATAGAGCGGCTGATTTTCCTGGTGTTCGTCTTAATTGTATGAGATAAAATGATGCCGAAGAAGATAGCCAATAAAACCGCAAATGCCGATAAGCCAATGGTAACGACTTTGGACAGGAAAACCTGTTGATTTAGAGAATCAATACGATTATTCAGATCCTTTTGTTGGTCGACAACAATCATATCTACATATGAGCGGATTCCGTCTAGGTACTTCTTACCCGTACCAGATTCAACAAGTGTTGCTGCTTGCTCAAGCCCTTTATCTTTCCTTGTCTCGATTACCCGATCAACGAACTGAATCCAAAATCCATATTGAGCTTCTATCTTATCCAATTTATCAAGCTGCTCCTGATCGTCGTGTAATAGAGTATTCAATTCTTCGATGTGACTTTCTACCTGACCTTTACCATTTTGATAGGGGGCAAGAAATCCCGTGGCCCCTGTAATGACAAAGCCTTGTTCTCCAATTTCAATCTCATTTAATACCTTCGATAAATCCTTCACCTTTGTATCAACCTGCATATCATATGTAATCAGCGTGTTGATCTCTTTTTCAAGCTTCATCATATTGAAGTAAGAAGTTGAGGCAAGGACTAGAAGGACAATGGTCAATAAACCGAAAGACAGAACCACTTTTCCCCGGATTGTCCGGAAATATGAGAAGGCTCCCAATGTCTTTTTTTGTTTTTCTTTCTTATTTTTCTTCATTTTTGGTGCTTTTTTTAGATATTTTTCTCTAGTCTTTTTCACCATTTCCCCCTCCTGAAGATAAGCAAAAAGTAGCATCATAGGATGAACTTACCATTATTTTATACATATCGACCTAATTTATCTAGTCACTTTGTAAACTTTTTGTCGAATTTTTAAGAATCTTAGTACATTTCACTCAATAAACTCTTATTGAAAGGCTCTTTTAGCAAAGATTGTTGTTTTCTAGCATAGAATCTGCCAGGGCTCTGTCAACCAGGTTTATGCTGGATGGTGAGGGGAACTGCTCCGCTTGCAGCTAGCGTTCGGCCGAGCTTCCTCAGCTTAGCCGAACGGGGTCTCGGCACGCCCAAAATCCGCCGGAGTCTGCGCAGTTCCCCTCACCATCTTTAACAGAAATTTTTTGACAGAGCATCAAGGTGTGCAAGAGAACAAAGCAACTATAAAAGTTTCTTCTTTGTTAAAAGGAAAAACAATTCCTACTCACCTTAAATGGGATTGTTTGCTAAAATTCTTGTTTTAAATGTTTTTCATTAAGGATTCATGCTCAGAAAGTTGATTCTCGCTGCAGGATGCTCGACTCCTGCGGGAATAGCTGGACAGGTGAGACCCCGGAGGCGCAGCCGAGGAGGCTCACCGCCAGCCCCGCGGAAAGCGAGCATCCTGGAGCGGAAATCAACTATTACTTTCTCCTCTACAATAGCAACAAACTTTACGAGAAGAGCCTAATGAAAAAAATTGTTATTTTTGATGAGGCTTTGAGCTTTAATAAAAATTCATTTGTATTATTCTTTTTTCTTAAAGAAAAGAAAGATTCTGTTTTTCATACATATGAATAATGGTAGGGAAATCTTTTTATGCAACCAGATGAGCGAATCGAAAGAGAGTACGAATCTGATTCTTTCAGGAGGGGGATTATGCCTCATTCGCATTTAATAAAGCCGTTGATTGGTGAACACTATCCGACAATCGATTATGGAAAAGGGGTGTATTTGTACGATACTGATGGCCGGGAGTATATAGATGCTTGTTCCGGAGCGGTTACGGCAAATGTAGGACATGGCATGGAAGAAATTCTTCAATCGATTGTGAATCAAGGAAATAAAGTGGCATTTGTGTATCGCTCTCAATTCAGTAATCAGCCTGCAGAGGATTTAGCGGCCTTTCTTAACGATAAGACAGGCTATCCATGGAGTTTCTTCGTTAATAGTGGTTCTGAGGCGGTTGAGACGGCCATCAAAATTGCCATCCAGCATTGGCAGGAACAAGGAAAACCGATGAAAAGAAAGATTTTATCCCGATGGCTGAGTTACCATGGTATCACTTTCGGTGCATTATCTGCATCCGGACATCCATCCAGAAGAGAACGCTTCGACTCCTTTTTAGGTGACTGGCCGACCGTCGAGCCGCCTTATTGTGCTCACTGTCCTTTTGGAAAAACGCATCCATCATGTGATCTTGCCTGTGCTTCTCAATTAGAAACGATGATCAGCAGAATAGGAGCCGATAATATTGCTGCCTTTATGGCAGAACCGATCATCGGTGCAGCAGGTGGGGCGATTACTCCTCCAAAAGGTTATTATAAAAGGATAAAGTCAATCTGTGAGAAACATGATATTTTGTTTATTTCAGATGAAGTGATGACAGGCTGTGGTCGGACTGGAACCTTTTTAGCTTTAGAGCAGTGGCAAGTGAAAGCCGATATTGTAGCGATAGGAAAAGGACTAAGTGCAGGATATGCCCCCATTGCTGCCACGCTCATTTCCGAGAACATTATGGAGCCGATTTTGAATGGGTCAAGAGTCATTATGAGCGGTCATACATTTAGTGGAAATCCTATGTCGGCAACAGCAGCACTTGCTGTTCTAAAACTGATTGATTCAGAAAAGATGATTGAAGGTGTCGATCATAAAGGAACATATTTGAAAAATCTAATAGAAAAAATAAAAACTGAATTTTCCTTTGTGCAAGATGTGAGAGGAAAAGGACTGATGTTGGGAATAGAGCTTGATCCCCTTGGAGCACCATTTACTTCTTATATTGTTCAAGCCGGGGTTGAATGTGGGATTTTATTATATCCCGCAGCGGCGGGGATAGATGGGAGGAAGGGATCCGCCATTATGGTTGCTCCTCCATTGAACAGTTCGAAAAGGGAGCTCGAGGAAATGGTTAAAAGACTCAGAAGAACCTTTCAACTAGTAGAAGAGAATTGGAAGGAGATCTAAAAATGTCCCGTCTTCATAATAAAAAAAGCAGCTATGAAAATATAAAACATTTTTTTAATGATGGAATGACTTTGATGTTTGGCGGATTTGGGGGGGTGGGTTCTCCTCCTACTATATGTAAGCACTTATTGGATTGGGGAACGAAGGATATCACGATTATTGGAAATGATACAGGCTTTCCTCATATCGGAATCGGACAACTGGTTGCACAATACAGAGTAAAGAAGGTGATTGCTTCCCATATCGGGTCTAACCCGGTAGCAGGTCGATTAATGAGTGAAGGGAAGCTTGAAGTTGAATTCTCACCACAAGGTATACTGGCCGAAAGAATCCGGGCTGGTGGAGTGGGGTTGAAGGGTATCGTGACAGAAATTGGTGTGGAAGATCCTTATTTAAATAAAGGGAAAAAGATACTGGAGGTAAATGGGGAACGTTACTTGTATGAAACAGCGCTGGTTGCTGAAGTTGGGATAGTATATGCCAAAAAAGCCGACACATATGGAAACCTTATTTATGATAAGAGTGCCAGAAATACGAATCCCCTTGTGGCTATGGCAGCAGATATCACGATTGTTGAGGCAGAAGAAATCGTGAATGCAGGGGAGTTGGATCCTGAGGAAATCGTCACATCGGGTGTTTTTGTAGATCATATTGTTTTATCTAAAGGAGTCGACTGGAAATGGGCCTGGGAAACGAAATAAAGGATAAGTTAGCTAAGCGTGCGGCTTTGGAAGTGAAAGAGCATATGATTGTAAATTTAGGGATAGGAATACCATCACTTGTTCCAAATCATCTTCCCACGGGGGTTCCCGTTGTTTTTCAATCGGAGAACGGAATTATTGGAATCGGACCTGCACCTGGGGAAGGGCAAGAGGACGAAAACTTGTGTAATGCGGGAGGATACCCTGTTTCATTAATGAAAGGAGGGTGTTATACAGATAGCTCGATTGCATTTGCCATGATTCGCCGAGGCAAAGTCGATTTAACAATTCTGGGCTCCCTGCAAGTCAGTGAAAAAGGCGATCTTGCCAATTGGATCATACCAGGCAAAAAAGTACCGGGGATGGGAGGTGCAACCGAACTTGCCTCTAAGGCAAAGAGAGTCATAGTGCTCATGACCCATTTGGATAAAAAAGGGGGCAGCAAAATCGTTCAGGAATGCACGCTTCCATTAACCACGAGATCATGTGTTTCAATGATTATAACAGACAGGGCCGTATTTACAATTGAAGATGGTCGATTGATATTAAAAGAACTATTTAATCCATATACACTTCAAGATATTGAAGAGACAACAGAAGCTCGATATACCCTTGGCCCCGCTATCAAGTATATAGACTAGGAGGAACCGATTTGGAAACTCACCGTCTCATCAAAGAAATAATAGAAGAAAAAAAGAAAAGCACAATCAAGCTCCTGCAAAGGTTAGTGCAGGAAGATAGTGTAAGGGGCAATGAATCTAAGGCACAGGCGATTGTCATCGAGAAATGCAGGAAGCTTGGCTTGGAGTTGGACATTTGGGAAGTGAAAGAATCGGATGTCTGTGATCATCCTTTTTATCGTTGTGATCGTGAGAACTTCGAAGGCAATCCAAATGTAGTGGGTGTGTTAAAAGGAACAGGTGGGGGCAGGAGTCTTTTGTTAAATGGACACATCGATGTCGTACCAGAAGGTGACAGGAAGAATTGGACCTATGACCCTTACGGTGGTGTGCTTGAAGATGGAAGGCTTTACGGAAGAGGGTCAACCGATATGAAGGGGGGATCTGTTGCTTTACTCCTTGCATTGGAAGTTGTTAAGGAGTTAAACATCCCACTGAAAGGTGATATCCTCTTTCAAAGTGTGATAGAGGAGGAAAGTGGCGGGACCGGGACCCTTGCCGCCTTAGTGAGAGGGTACAAAGCAGATGCTGCCATTATTCCCGAACCCACCAACATGAAGATCTTTCCGAAGCAACAGGGATCCATGTGGTTCCGCCTGAAAGTAAAAGGGAAATCGGCACATGGGGGCACCAGGTATGAAGGGGTAAACGCCATTGATAAAGCCTATACCGTCATTCAAACTCTTCAAGAACTTGAATTATCCAGAAACAAGAGGGTGGATGATCCTTTGTATAGAAATATTCCCATTCCAATACCCATCAATATTGGAAAAATTGAAAGCGGGAAGTGGCCATCTTCCGTTCCTGATCTTGCTATCATTGAGGGGAGGGTGGGGGTTGCACCATGGGAGTCCTTACAACAAGTAGAAAAAGAGGTAGAAGATGCCCTCTCTAAGATGGATAAGGTTGATTCATGGTTTGATCATCATCCTGTGGAAATCGAATGGTTTGGTGGAAGATGGCAGCCGGGAGAACTTTCCTGTGAGCATGAATTAGTGGAAAAGCTTTGCTATCATGCCAATGAAGTATTGCAAACCACCCCAATCATCGAAGCCTCTCCCTGGGGAACGGATGGTGGAATCCTATCTAGGGGAGGGAATATTCCGGTCGTCGTATTTGGTCCTGGAACAACTGAAGTGGCCCATGACGCAAACGAATACATCGAATTGAATAAAATCTATCAGACTGCTGAAATACTTTCCTTATTTATTTTGGATTGGTGTAATAAAGAGTCATAATTTTCCTGTAAATGGGTATAGAGTAATAAATGATATTTACCCTTTCACATACCGTTGGTCAGCTTCAATGTTTATTAACTTCATATCATCCCCAGAAGGAACAACTCTCATGATTTAAGACATAGGTTGTTCCTTTTTATAATGGTTTGTTTCATAACTTACCTTATCACTTCATATGTTGGTAAAAAAGGGGCTTATAAGAATGCAGACATACGAATATATTAAAAAACCGAAGATAGAAGCTGCTATTTATAAAGATGGCTATAACAGAAGGCTGCGGGTGGATGAATTTAGAGGCAACCCGGTATTATTGTGGGAGTATGTGAAGAAGGAAGCTCAGTCCAATCTTTATGAAAAGGTAATTGTGAAAGCAAGAAGGGATCAATCTCTCTATTTTTTCGAAAAAGGTTTCATCTTGGAGGGGGGAGTAAACGCATACTTTAATGGGGATAAAGCTTTTTTTATGAGTAAGTTTTTAACAGATGAAAGAAGAAATAGCTCGTACTGGAAGGATGAGGATGCCATTCTTCAATCCGTCCAGGAGCTCGGTAAACATGAAAGCGAAGGTTCTATACCGATTTCCGTCGCGACCGAAGAGCATGCAGGGCAGTTGGCCGACCTTTATCAGGAAGTATTTAAGTTATATCCTGTACCATTACACAATCCCGACTATGTGAGAGAGTCAATGAAAAGTGGGACAATCTTTGTTTATATCGAGGAGGAAGGAAGTATCATCAGTGCTGCTTCCGCCGAAGTGTCATCAACCTGTAAGAACGCTGAATTGACGGATTGTGCTACACGCTCTTCCTATCGCAAAGGCGGGTATATGAAACACCTGATCCGAAAGTTGGAATGGGAATTACTTAACCGCGACATTTTCTGTGCCTATACGATTGCCAGGGCACTTTCATTTGGTATGAATGCGGTATTCCATCAGCTCGGATATCGATACGGCGGAAGACTGGCGAACAATTGCATCATCTTCGACAAAATGGAAGATATGAACATTTGGGAAAAAGATTTAAGTGTCATGTAAAAGGATGAAAACCGATTGGGATTCTATTTCATAGGCTAATGTATAGTTCTGTTCCTGGTTGAAAGATACTTTTTTGAAAGTTGGTGGAGTAGATGGAAATGAATCTCTATAAACCGAAAAGGGATTGGAAGGATATTGAGCTCTGGAAAGACGTTACGGATGAACAATGGAATAATTGGTTATGGCAGCTGACAAACACCATCAGGACCCTTGATGACCTAAAGAAAGTGGTAAACCTGACACCGGATGAAGAGGAAGGTGTAAAGATTTCGACCAAAACGATCCCGCTTAATATTACACCTTATTATGCATGGTTAATGAACGAGGATGACGCGCGATGCCCTATCCGGATGCAATCCGTTCCGATAGGACAGGAAATTAATAAAACGAAGTATGACCTGGAGGATCCTTTACATGAAGATGAAGATTCCCCTGTTCCTGGATTGACGCACAGATATCCTGACAGAGTGTTATTTCTCGTAACCAATCAATGCTCCATGTACTGCCGTTACTGTACGAGAAGAAGGTTTTCGGGACAAATTGGAATGGGCGTACCAAAGAAGCAACTTGATGCGGCCATTGAATATATCCGGGATACTTCCAGTGTAAGAGATGTACTGCTGTCGGGTGGGGATGGCCTGCTGATTAATGACCAGATTCTTGAATACATCTTAAAGAATTTAAGAGAGATTCCACATGTTGAAATCATCCGAATTGGAACGAGGGCGCCCGTAGTGTTTCCACAGCGGATCACCGAGAACCTGTGTAATATCCTGAAGAAATATCATCCCGTGTGGTTGAATACTCACTTCAATACATCGATCGAAATTACGGAAGAGTCCAAGAAAGCGTGCGAGATGCTCGTAAATGCAGGGGTTCCTGTAGGGAATCAAGCGGTTATTCTCGCCGGTATAAACGACAGTGTGCCTATTATGAAAAAGCTTATGCACGACCTTGTTAAGATCAGGGTACGTCCATACTATATTTATCAATGCGATTTATCAGAAGGAATCGGCCACTTCCGCGCACCTGTCTCCAAAGGACTGGAGATTATTGAAGGCTTAAGGGGACATACATCCGGCTATGCCGTACCTACCTTTGTGTTAGATGCCCCTGGTGGTGGAGGGAAAATTTCCCTGCAGCCGAATTATCTTATTTCTCAAAGTGCTTCTAAAGTGGTCGTCCGTAATTTTGAAGGAGTCATCTCAACCTATCCGGAACCTGAAGAATACGTAGCGGGCAGGGCAGATGATTATTTTAAAGAAGTGTATCATGATGAAAAGATTAAAGAACCTACCATTGGAATTGCCGGCTTGATGAATCAAACCCATTCTTCACTCACCCCGAGCGGACTTAAGCGTTTGGAACGTCGAAAGGAATATCAGGAAAATCCGGATCACAATTCCCTCAAGGATTTTAGAGGTAAGAGAGATCAGCTTAAAGAAAAGAAGCATAAAGCGATGCTATCAAAAATGGAACAAGATAAAAATGATGATAAGGAAAAAACTATCAATGGATAAAAATAAGGCAAAAATATGCGAATGGTGTGAAGGTAAGACAGCTCATGAGGATCAATCGAACGTGTATTGGGAGCTCCCCGATGGTACTAGAGCGATTCAAATCTCGAATGTCCCCGGTATGAGCTGCAGTCATTGTGGAATGGAGTATCAGGAAGAAGCGGTCATCAATGAAATAGAAGACCAGCTTATGTTAATCAACACCAATTTAATCGATAAAGTGATCACGTACACAGATTTAATGGAACTCCCCCGATTACTAAAGAAAAATTACTTCCGATATTAACCGTGGATCATTTCGGTAAAAGAATTCACGTAAAGCAAACACTTTACGAATTCATCTTCTTCGGCTATCCTTTTAGAAAAGAAACAACAAGGGTAGGTGGAACAGGTGAGAAAATCCTTTTATCACTATTTAATGAAATATAGGCAGCCTACTGCCAAGGATGAATTAACTCATTTCGCAAATTCAGCTTATGATGACCATAGCTTTCCTAAACAATCAAAACAATACCATGAGATTAGTTCTTACCTTGAAATGAATGGTCATTATCTTGAAAATATGTCCATTTTCGATATGGCATGGGACGCCTATTTATTGGAAGAAAAAGTTTGACCTGATTATCCTTAAAGCCAAAGGACTGACATTTGTACTAGACAAATGTCGGTCCTTTTTTAAAAAGGCTTTTCGTGTATACCGATATGCTTCTTGTTGCATATCATATAAAAAAGGCGATTAAGGGTGAGGGGAGAATGAAGAAACGAAAAGAGCCTAGATTCAGAGTTGGAGAAACGGTAGTCGTAACAATCTATGGTACTGTTGGAAAAATCACCGATATTAAAAAACTCGATGGTGAGTTTTTATATGAGGTAAACGAAAGTGAAGGGCTTTTCAAGGAGAAAGCACTAGAATTGCTTGATTCTTATGATGGATACATTTTTGAACAGGAACAGATTGATATTGAATATAAATTTCTATTCGGAGATCTTGTAATTGTTAAGGGGTATGAAGAGGACCTCTTTAAAGTGGTAGGATTCAGGACGGAAATATGGCGTTATAAGGACGATGCCTGGGAAGACGTCATTTATGAGTTAATGAGAATTACAGATGGAGAGTGGTTAGAAGCAGACGAAGATGAAATCACCTTAGTTGCAGATGAAGAGCAAGCAGAGGCCTTTATTAAGAAATACGGATTCGTATTTCCACAGAAAAAAGAAGGCAAAATAAAATCACTTCGTTCAGCTGCTCACCCAAAGCCAAGTTGGATTGATCAGCTCCTGGATCATTATAATGATTACAAAGCACTGTATCTTCTCTTTGAAGATACTAAATATAAGAATAAGATGGACTATGTGTTAGAACAATTGAGAACTCATACAAACTCACAATCTATTGTTAAAGAGAAGGAATAAGCCACATGATATAGAGAAAAACTGGAACGCTTATGACTAAAAATGATAGCAATACAATCCGAAGAATCCACTGCATACCTGAAACAATCATTCCCTCACCATTTTCTAAATCTTTTAAAATCGTTTTCGTTTTTTGAGTAAATGTGTTTAACATCGAATCGCTCCTTATCTTTGATGATAAAGTCTATGCTTGTCTCTTAAGTCTTATGAAAACTTTTTTCTCATAGCATAACTGGAAGGATCCTGTCATAAATTGAGAATCAAAGGGGGCGATCACATGCGGGAGATAGAAGTCTTTATCGACACCGAGGAAATTGCCGAGTTCTTCATGAAAGAACTCGTTCAAAGAGGATATGTACCGTCAGAAGATGAGCTGGAAGAAATAGCGGATATCACATTCGAGTATCTGATTGCCAAATGTATCATTGATGAAGAATGGGAAGAAGATGTATAGGATCTTTTCAACCATCGAATTGGATATCACATCGTAAGGAATGTCCTTTCACATAATGGGGATTAACTCTTAAGTGCCTGCCGTGTTTTTCGGGTTGCGGAAAAACATGGAGGCACTTTATTTTGAGTTAATCCCTCTTTAGTTTCACAAGTAATGAGGTCAATGCTTTCCACTTTCTTGTCATAGAAAAACGATAAGGCATCATCATCGTCATAAGAGGTGCCATCACTTCGATCGGCTGGTCAGTAAACCAGTCAGCCGGAGAGGGTGTGAAAGAAGGCATGTTATCCCAAACAGAACATAAAGTGGGACTATATAGACGATTTATTTTATCTTCTTTGGAATAAATATGTGGCCAATAGTCTGCTCTAGATCCGCTGTGGGAATGGTTAATCGCAAATGAGTATGCAGATGGAAACACAGAGTGATGAAATAAAATTCCGTACAACTTCTTGCCTAACAGAATTCTGCGCTTAACCTGTTCAAAGTGAGATACAGAAAGCCCAGCAAGAGAGAAGGGAGATTGATTTCCATATGGGAAGAGAATAGAAGCGAATTCTAAACGATCCTGCAATAGAAAAAGCCATTCTTCCACTCCAATTGGTTTCTTCATATCTGTTAATATTCTCTTCTGTATCATATGTTGTTCATTCATGATGAGCCCTATGGTTAAAACTTGTTTATTATTCGTAGTAAGAAAATCATTCCATATACTATTCATGAAAATGGAAACGTTGAATTTTTTCAGAAGATGAAAAGAAGAATGCCCCGTATTTTTCCACTGTTCATATAGTAATAGTTGAGGATACACATCTTGAAAAATGGCTGAGTTACACAATTCGAGAAATGAGAAAATCGCTTTTTGCTCTTTTTTGGACAAGACGTGTGAAAGCAGATTATTTCGAATGTCAGTCATATGATAGCCAGCATTCCTGGATACCATATGAGCAAGAAACGACCATTGGATTTCAGGGTGTTTCTTGAAAAAATCAATGTAACATGCAGTTCTTGTTATGTTATTGAGATTAGCATCCCTTACTTTCATCACAATACGTTCATATAATTCAAGATCCTGAGGGAAATAAACAATCGGAGCAGGCTCTTGGATTGCTCTATAATAAAGTCCACAAATAGATTTCTCATTAAGAAGCGGCCTCGCATGGTCATTGTTTCCGGGCTTGATCAGGTTTAAAAACTTATGAAACGGTGAAAAGGTCAAGGGATCACACTCCACCAAGAAATTTTTTTATGTTTGAAACTAATTTCTAAATGAAACGTATATAGTTATACAAGTGGATAAGAAACATTCTAGGGAGGTTTGCTTATGTTAAGGAAAATAATCAAAAGTCTGTTAGGTTCGAAACACCATCGATACAGCTCCAGTGATGCGTGGAGAAAGTATAAATCACCTAAACATAAACATTTTGGACATCAGCATTATAAGAAGCATAAGAGCAAAAGTTTTTTTTCCAGCTTTTTTAGCAGTTGATGGAATGAGAGGAAACGGGTTATGCTACACACTCTTTTTCGCAGACTGATCGATGGCTTTGAGCGGACGTGGAGACCTGGCGAAAACATCAATGGCTACCATATCATCCGATTAGTTGGAAAAGGAAGCTATGGTACAACTTACTCGGTCATCGACCACTCGAGTGGAAAAGAAGCCATATTAAAAAGAATTCGCCCTTACAAAAAGTTATTTTCTAATCACGCCCAATATGTTCAAAATGAAATGAATGCACTACAAACTTTATCCCATCCAGCGTTTCCATCCGTTTATACAACGGGTAAGTATAGGAAGACCCCTTATTTCGTAATGGAAAAAATGCGCGGTCATACATTTGAGGAGTTAATTTTTAAAGAAGGAAAAACATATTCGGAGGGAGAATCACTAAAGTTAGGTGTACAATTGGTCATCCTGGTTCAATGGATACATGAAAATGGATACGTTCATCGAGACTTAAGGATCCCAAATATTTTACTGGATCATGAAACGCTTCAAATAATAGATTTTGGTCTTGCTTGTGAAATGGATGCAACATCAGAGACTATACGGGGAAAACATAAGGATTATATGAGGGATAAATCGAGAAAGAGTGATTTCTACGCAATCGGGCACTTTCTGTTATTTTTATTGTATTCTTCTTATGAACCGAAGATGAAAAAGGAAAGAAGCTGGGAAGAAGAACTTACCATTCATCATGATACCAGGATGGTGATCAGGAGACTTCTGCAGATTGATTCTGGATTTAGGGACGCTGAGGAGCTTCTGGTGGAATTATCCCGGGTGATTGCTATAGTACAAGAACGATAATCGAGGAGGAAAATCAAATGTCTTTTTTCAACAAAGTGTTTGCTTCAATAGGAATCGGAGCAGCTACAGTAGATACAAAGTTAGAAAAATCAAGCTATCAAGCAGGGGAAACAGCAAAGGGTATAGTAGAAATTACAGGAGGGAGCGCAGATCAAAACATCGATTCTATCTACTTAACTCTCTTTACTACATATATTCGTGAATCAGATGACAAAAAGTATACTGATTATGCACCTATTCAAAAAGTGCAAATATCCGAGCCTTTCACGATCGGCGAGAATGAAAAGAAAGAGTTTCCTTTTACCTTTACATTGCCATTTGAAACCCCGATCACGTATGGAAATACAAGGGTGTGGGTAGCCACTGGCTTGGATATTAAAAATGCAGTTGACCCTAAAGACAAAGATTATATTGAAATCATACCGAATGAATTGACGAATGCGGTGCTTACATCAGTTCAGGAACTGGGCTTCAGGATCCGTAAGGTTGAATGTGAACAGGCACCACGCCGCTACAGAGGCCGCTATCCATTCATACAGGAATTCGAATTCGTACCCGTCAATGGTCCATATCAACGGAAATTAGATGAACTGGAAGTGATGTTCCTTAATCAATCGGAAGAACAAGTGGATCTGCTACTGGAAGTGGATCGAAGGGCAAGAGGCTTAGGTGGATTTTTAGCAGAAGCTCTTGAAATGGACGAATCCATGGTCAGACTGACAATTAGAACGTCGGATATCCCACTTCTCCCATCTAAACTGAAAGATGTGATAAATAAATTCGCTTAAAGATCGATTCGACAAAGATTCCTATGTTTCCATGAAGGATTCGACAAGGTCTATGTGTAATAGTATGAGTACAACATAATGACGGAGGGGTGCTCATGCCTTTACTTGAAAAAATCATTCGTCCTAAGCTTTTGAGATCGACCTATGACATGACCATTTTCCAAACTCCTAAGTATGGAGAGGATAAAGGCTATGAAAAAGTATATCGAATCTCGGTCGAGGCAAATAATCATGAAGAAGCCCTGTATAAAACGTTCAGAACATTTAACGTACCGGATTTGGTTCCCAAAGATTATCAGGGCAGATATATTGCTACACGTGATATTATCTTCATTGACGAAGGGCGGAGGGGCCACTACTATTATCGCCTTCAGCCAAATGGATGGAAAAGAGTGAGCCGGATCTTGATTCATTAAATTTGGAACATCAAAAAAGGAAAGAATCTCCCATCGAGGTAAGATTCTTTCCTTTTTAAATTATTGGCAATATCTATATGTGATTACCCGGACCGTTTTTCCGGTTGTGAGCTGAATTTTCCTTAGCATGTGCATTGTGCTCTGCATCCAGTGCTTCTTTTGAAATATGGTTATTTTTCTTAGGAGCATTGATTCTGTTTCGGTGTTTTTTACCCATAGAAATCTTCCTCCCCGTTATGATTTAAGTCTTTCAGTTCTTGAAGAGTTGGGTTGTGTCCCTGTACGGGTAGAAGGGTTTGTTTCATTTGCATGCTGAACTGCTTGCTTCAGCTTCTTACTCATTTTTTCTTTAGCCATGTGAATCCCTCCTTCTGTCGTTAGTTTAACCCCATGCGCTGCTTTCCATCCTTCCATTTTCAAGCGTTGCATAAGAAATAAAAAAGGATTACAATGGTGTTTCAACAGACTTGTTAGGAGGAAAAATATATTGAGTATACATATTAATGCAAAAGAAAATGAAATAGCAGAAACGGTTTTATTACCAGGAGATCCACTAAGAGCAAAGTATATTGCAGAAACATTTCTGGAAAACCCAACATGTTATAATGAGGTTCGTAATATGTTTGGATATACTGGGACATATAAAGGGAAAAGGATTTCGGTTCAAGGTACAGGCATGGGCGTACCATCCATTTCCATCTATATCAACGAATTGATGCAAAGCTATAATGTACAAAACCTGATCCGTGTAGGTACTTGTGGTGCTATCCAAAAGGATGTTAAGGTTCGTGACGTCATTTTGGCCATGACTTCATCAACTGATTCTCAAATGAACCGATTAACTTTTAACGGGATTGACTATGCACCGACGGCTAACTTTGATCTACTTAAACGGGCTTATGATGCCGGCGTGGAAAAAGGTCTTAACTTAAAGGTCGGAAATGTATTCACTGCAGACATGTTCTACAATGACAATGCAGAACACGAAAAATGGGCTCAATACGGCATTCTGGCAATTGAAATGGAAACGTCAGCTCTATATACATTAGCTTCAAAATATGGACGCAATGCACTATCTGTACTTACAGTCAGTGATCATATCTTAACAGGTGAAGAAACGACAGCAGATGAGCGTCAAACAACATTTAATGAGATGATTGAAGTTGCATTGGAAGCTGCTACTCAAGAGTAGATCCATCTACGAACAAAAGAAACTGCTTACATTCCCACTTCCGGGTTTATAGGCAGTTTTTCATTTTGTGAAGTATGTCCTGCTTACAGAAATCATATTCCATGATAAGATGTTTGATGGAACCAATATAGAGAAACTAGGTGAAAGTATGAAAAAGATCATCTTCGTAATCGCTGCTTCCTTGATTATGTTATCCGGCTGTTCGCAAGTACAAGATTGGTCAGAGAATTTATTTGACCAGAAACAACAAGAAACGAAAGAAGAACCTAAGCAGCAATCTCCAGGAAATCAACCGGAACAAGAGGAACAAGAACAGGCTCCCACTTCAGAAGAAGAAGCGGTTCCTCCTGAACTACAATTAGAGTCTCAATACTTTAATGATGTGAAAGTGGTGGATGGCAAACAAGTGATTCAAAATCCCTCCAACCTTTTAGCGCTTGTAAATAAGGAATACGCATTAGATGAATATAAACCATCTGATTTGGTTCGCCCTGAAGTTCCGTTCGTATTTGGTAATCAAGAACTTGAAAAGGCGTATCTTCGTAAAGAAGCGGCAGTGCAACTGGAGGAAATGTTCGCTGATGCCAAATCACAAGGGATTTTACTAACGGCTATTTCAGGTTATCGTTCATACGAATATCAAAAAATGCTGCTGGAAAGAGAAATTGCTCAATTCGGAGAAGAAAAAGCCGTAATGGCCGTGGCGCCTCCAGGACAAAGTGAGCATCAATCCGGATTAGCCATGGATATTTCAAGTCAAAGTAATAACTTCCAAGTAAACATTGAATTTGCCGATACGAAGGAAGGAAAATGGCTTGCTGAAAACGCCTATAAATTTGGGTTCATCCTTCGTTATCCTGAAGATAAGGTTTCAGTTACAAAATACCAATATGAGCCCTGGCATTTCAGGTATGTTGGCAAGGATGCAGCTAAAGTCATTCATGAAAACGATTGGTCGTTAGAGGAATATTTCAATAATGTTAAAAAGATATAAAGATTTTTCAAGGGGTGAGGGGCTTTTGGCTTCTGACCCTTTTCTTTGTCACTTGCGATTGATAATGGCGTCTCTTACTAAATCCGCCAAGGGGTTGTTCTGTTTTCTCAAGAGTTCACATACAACAATAATAGGGGCTGTCCCAGTTTGAGATAAGCGGGTGAAACGTATGTTTAGGACTTTCTGCATTATTATTATAGGAAGTGTGTTTGTAGGAATCGGCATCAATCTTTTTTTCGTGCCGCATCATTTCCTTGACGGGGGTATGATAGGGATTGGCCTAATTGCCCATTACTGGTTTGGTTTTAAGCCGGGACTTACGATAATCTTACTGAGTGTGCCGTTATATATGCTGGCTTTTTTTGTGGACAGAAAACTTTTCTATAATAGTATTCACGGTCTCTGGTTATCCTCGTTAATGATAGACTTTTTTCATCAGTGGAAAAATATTCTCACTCTTCACCCGCTTATGAGCGCATTCTTAGGAGGGACATTTGTTGGGATCGGAATCGGTCTTATGTTAAAAGGAAACTCTGCCACGGGAGGGTCTGATTTATTGGCTCAACTGATTGGAAAAAGTTTTCAAATGAACGTAGGGAAATTAATTTTTGCTTTCGATAGCATCGTGCTGGTGGTTGGATGGCCGATCATCGGTACGGAATCTTTCCTATATTCTTTATTTGCCGTAAGTGCTGTAGGGTTTTTTACAACGATTTTGACACATCATAATCATGACAATGGATTTTCCTTTCGTTAATATTGAAAAGCTGATAGAATAAAGAAGCTATGAGATGGAAAATTGCTCATATAGCTGTTTCGTGATAGTATAGTCGGAAAATTCACACAAGATACATAGCAACGAAAGTGGTGGAAGCTTTGGAACAAGATAAGACAGATCAGTCTCAACAAGAAACCCATTCAAGTTTTATAAAAATGAAGAAGTTTAAATTTGTTATGCTCTTGTTTTTCCTTGTATTTGCAACTGCAGGAATTACAACATTTGCATTGGCATTTGGAGACGAGAAGGCAGTAAATGTAGGAGTAAACGAACGTTCAGAGTTTCAAAAACTTTATGAGGCGTATGATAAGTTGAATGAAAATTACTTTAAAGACCTTGATCAGGACACCTTAGTAAACGGTGCTATTGATGGGATGCTTGATAGTGTGGGAGATCCTTATTCTGATTATATGAATGTAGAAGAAGCTGAAAAGTTCCAAGAAAGCATCTCTTCTTCTTTCGAAGGAATTGGTGCAGAGATACAGGAGAAAGAAGGATACATATCCATCGTTTCTCCCATAAAAGGTTCTCCGGCAGAGAAAGCCGGATTACAGCCGAACGACACAATCACGAAAGTGGATGACAAAAGTATTCAAGGAATGTCTGTCACCGATGCGGTTCTACTCATTCGTGGTGAGAAAGGGACAAAGGTTACATTGACCATTCAGCGACCAGGTCAGGATAAGCCAATGCAAGTAACCATTACAAGGGATGAAATTCCAATTGAAACGGTTTATGCAGAAATGAAAGAAAACGGTGTAGCTGAAATTCAAATTACGAGCTTTTCGGAGAATACGTATAAAGAATTAACGGAAGCTTTAAATGAAATGAACGATAAAGGTATGAAGAAACTTGTACTTGATTTAAGACAAAATCCAGGTGGATTACTGGATCAAGCTGTAAAAATCTCTAACTTGTTTGTTCCTGAAGGTGAAGTTTTATTCCAAGTAGAAGACAGCAACGGTAAAGTGGAGAAGTATGTTTCCGAATCAGGGGAGAAGATAGACGTGCCAACTGCTGTTCTTGTTGATGGTGGAAGCGCAAGTGCTGCCGAAATCTTAGCAGCTGCTGTAAGTGAGTCCAACGATATTCCCCTTGTTGGAACGAAAACCTTTGGTAAGGGGACGGTCCAAACAGCTGAAACCTTCCAAGATGGATCAAACATGAAGTTTACAACCGCTAAATGGTTGACGCCAGATGGCAATTGGATTCATGAAAAGGGGATCGCTCCTGATATCGAAGTGAAGATGCCGGAATATGCGCAGCTTCCATACATCAATCCTGAAAAGGAACTGAAGGAATCGGACCTATCGGATCAGGTGAAAACAGCAGAGCAAATGCTCAATGCACTGGACTTGAATCCAGGTAACGTTGATGGATATTACGATGAAGATACGACAAAAGCTGTTAAACAGTTCCAGGAAAAGAATGAACTAGAGGTAACTGGAACGTTAAATGCTGAGACGACGGTTAAGCTTATGTCCAATCTTCGAGATAAACTAAAAGAAAACGATCCGCAAGTGAAAAAAGCGATCGAAGAATTAAATAAAAATAATTAAGTGGAAGATCTCAGGTGAAAGTACCTGAGATCTTTTTTTTTGCCTATTGGATTCTTCTTACTCGTATAGAATATATGAGATGTACCAACAATGAGAGTATATATGAGGTGATCTTATGAAAAAAACAGCTTTACTCATGACTTTATTATTTTCTTTATTCATTGTTGTAAGTTGTTCGCCATTCTGGGGTGAGAGAGAACAACCGGCACCAAATGAAGAAGTTCAGTCGCAAAAGCATTTCTTAGATGAAAAGGATGAATCGATTTTTCCTTTAGTGCTTCAGGATAAAGAATCACCAGTTAATGTACTTCTAATCGGTTCAGATCAACGAAAGAACGAACCTGCCCGTGCAGATGTATTGATGGTTGCACAATATACTCCACAATCGAAATCCATCAAGATTGTCTCGATCATGAGGGATACATTTGTAAACATCCCTGGTTATGAAAAGAGCAAAATTAATCATGCTTATACATGGGGTGGAGAAGAGCTCCTGGTCGAAACGATAAAAGATAATTTCAACATAGATGTTCACCATACCGTGAAAGTGGATTTTAATGATTTCATAAACGTGATGGATCTCGTTTTTCCAGAAGGGGTCGGGGTTACAGTGTCAGAACCGATGATCAAGTATTGGAAATGGTCAAAGGATGCCGGGAAGCAAGTGTTAAAAGGAGAAGAAATCTTACAATATGTAAGGTTTAGGGGAGATATCAAAAGCGATTTTGGACGAGTGGAGAGACAGCAGGAAATCATGGCGTTAGCAGAAAAAAGTCTAATGGAGCAAATGCAGTCCGGCGAAGGAATAACAACCGTCGTTTCCATTATGAGAGAAGGTTTGAAAAACGTAGAAACCTCTACGCCAATGAGTGAAGTAATAAAGTATGGAATGTCTTTAATGTTAAATCCCGTAGATCGTGTGGATACACTTAGAATACCGATAGAAGGAAGCTTTACGGATCTTTCTACTGTGAATGCAGGTCAGGTATTAGACATGGATGAAAAGAAAAATCTGGAAGCCATCAGTGAGTTTCTAAAAACGGTTGAGTGATTTACCAGGAATGAAATTCGGATGAATCCAGGTCCAGGAAAGTTTCTATCTTCTTCATCTTTCTTACAATCAAGTCATACAGATATTTTTTGTACTTCAGGTCTTCAGCTTGGTCATGTTCCAAATGCAGAATTTTAAGGTGTTCCAAATGTTCTCTTAAAGTACGCTCATCACTATCCGACCCACCTGACTGAACTTTGCGGAGAATGACGTCTACCAATTTTTCGTGGCTGGCTTCGATTGTCTTCGTCCCTTGTCTTGCATAAATGGCCCCATACCGTAATTCACCTCTTGTCACAATAGAGGTATATGGAACGTATCGCGGATCGTAGTCAATGATGAGAACCTGGAACCTTTTTAAGCTCAACAAAGGGTGAATCCCTTTAGGGAAAATGAAATCTTCGGTGCGATATCGTAAATATTTTGGAAGCAGATGCTGTAGTTTATTATCAACATCTGCTTTATCTAAAAATTCCTCATCTGACAATCCCTTTAAATCTAACGATCCATCATCATATTGCATAACTCCGATAATGATGCATCCGCCTCCTGTATTGGAGATAGCAAGAATATGCTTCGCCATTTTTGTGAATTCAATCCAATCTGATTTGAAATCCACGTAATCCGTTTCACCCGTATTATGAAGCAACAGATCCTTCAATGTTTCATGAGAAGGATTCTTCAAAAAGTCCCTTAACTTGAGCGGAACAATCTTCTCATAGTACAATGACAACCCCACCTTTATAGTACTCACATGTGTATTGATCCTGCCGAAACGGAACGGTCAATAATGATAAATTAAAGAAATAAATAACATCCATAAACGATCTTAGATGACCCAATACCTCTTTAATTCATTCTATGCGTGTATAGATAATAAAACGCTTTTTACAATCGCTCTTTTCTAAAAGTTTGTTTTTTAACATAAGGTCTGCTTTGACTCTGTCCATTAGTGAGTGCTTGCAGCTATAGAAGCTCAGAGTGGATTGTAGCGGAAGGCACTTGACTCCTGCGGGAAATAGAGGAAAGGTCGAGACCCCACAGGGCAAAGCCCGAGGAGGCTCGACTTCCTCCCCGCGGAAAGCAAGTGACTGGAGCGGAAAGGAACGGTCCGTGTTTTCACACTAACACTCATGATATATTCACTTTTTCTTGGAAGTTATGCAAATCCAGAATCCTGTAGTGGACATCCACTACTACTTTCATCTCTAAAATAGCTATAAACTTTGTGAAAAGAGATTTACGAGAATACCTTCATTGTGTTCATAAGCGCTTTCTAATAGAATATGTATAGGATCTATAGAGAGGAAGATTAAATGAAGAAAGATGTTTATATTCTATCCGGATTCCTTGGAAGTGGAAAAACGACGTTATTAAAAGATTTACTTCAAGCTTTAAAGGACCAGGATAAAAAACCGGCTGTATTGATGAATGAATTAGGAAGTGTATCCATCGATAGTGATGAAGTTGAAAAAGATACGGCTTTAAGGGAGTTGCTTGATGGATGTATATGCTGCACCATATCAGAAAAGCTGGAGTCACAGCTTCAGGAATTATTGCTTAACGAAAATTTCGATGTACTGATTATTGAAACAACAGGAGCAGCCCATCCCGTTGAGGTTGTCGATTCCATCTTATCCCCACTGTTTGCAAATCAGTTCGAATTTAGGGGAATTGTTACTGTTGTGGATGGACTACAATGGCGAAATAGAGGGGAATTCAGTCCGGCCGTCTTACATTTGATGAAAGAACAAATACGCCATGCGGAATATATCGTGGCGAATAAAATGGATTTGCTTACAGAGATGGAGCAGGGAACATTCTCGTATGAGCTACAGCAAATCAACCCAAATGCTAAAGTGTACTTAACGAATTATTCAAAGGTCTCTATGACAGATCTATTTTCTTTAAAAGCGGATAACCGAAACGGTTCCTATGAGAAAGCACCCATCGGCGAGCATTTAACCTTACAAGCCATCGTGTATACATTCAATGGATCAGTCAATGGAGAAGAGTTTGAAAAATGGGTTAAAAATCAACCTGACAGCATTTATAGAATGAAGGGGTATGTCCCTTTTCAGGGGCGAAAAAATCCAACCTTGTTTCAATATTCATATGGTATGCCTTTATTTATGCCGGGAGATATGAAATATCCTACCAATTTCGTCATAATTGGAGAAAATTTACATAAATCAGAAGTAATACGTTCATTGCAGGAGATAGATATAACCGAATAACCTAAGGGGTGGAGAAACAATTCATGGTGTTTCTATTGTTAAGTGTAGAACTAATCTTATTTATCGGTGGACTTTACGGGTTGAGTATATATGAGACGACTCTGCAGTTCATCATCTTTATTGGCCTCATCGTACTAAGTGTCATCATGTTTATTTCAACGATCGTGTATTATCAGCGAAAAAAACATAAAAGGGAAAGTACCTATGATTGTTGGGACTGTGCAATATATTCACCTGACTGTCTTCCTTTTTCACGGGGAAAGAAGTTTGACTGTGATTCACCTGACTGTGATTGTACTCCGGACTGCAGTCCATAGGAGGGAATAGAGTGAAAGGCATCCTTACATTATCCTTTATGCCCTGTCATAGAATACGAGAACGTTCACTCGTCGTCAGGGGGAAACAATTTCCCGTATGTTTCCGCTGTATGGGTATTCTCATGGGCATTCTAATCGGGATCCCATTTGTTTGGTTGTATCTCCCTTTGGTATCATTCGTTCATTTGCTTTATGTGGGGATGCTCATCTTCCCCCTATTGGCAGATGGATATACCCAGAAGTGGAAGTGGAGAACTAGTACGAATACGTTACGGTTGCTGACCGGGTTCCTATGTGGGATCGGACTATCAATCAGTATCATTCTATTCTCCAGGATGGGAGTCAGAACCGTCATAGTCTTGACCGGTTCATAACCATTGACAAATCAGATCAAAGTGTTTAAACTATAATAGTTAACTTAGTGAACTATTTATTTAGTGCAAGAAGTGAGAAAGGTCGATTTTTAGTGGGAAAAGAAATGTATGAGTTAGAGGGATTATTCAGATCCGTTTTTAGAATGATGAAATCAGATATACGAACCATCTTTGGTGAGTTCATTTCCAATGGAGAATTTCGGGTACTTCAGCTCATTAGCGACAATGGGGCATTGAAATCCTCTGAAATATCCAAACGTATGGAAGTATCGGCCAGTCACATTACTTCCATTACAGATACTTTAGTAGAAAAAGGCTATATCACAAGAATGCGGTCTAATGAAGATCGTAGAGTAGTAGAGTTAGCCCTGACACCCCAGGGCGAAGAAATGCTCTCTCAATGTGAAGAAAAAAAGACTCAATACTTTCAAGAACTTTTTGTGAAATTTGATAAAGAAGAGATAAACCACCTGATTGAACTGTTTGAAAAACTATTAGCATCAAATCGCAAGTAATAAGTGTAAGCGTTAGAGAGCAAGGGTTGACCGGATTGGGTCATCCCTTCTATTATGCTTATTTACTTAAGTAAGTGAATTATTCTTATTATAAATATTAAGGGAGACTTAAAAATGGAGCACTTAGAACATCGAAAAAAGGTTATGATCATGATAGCCATCATGTCAGCTATGTTATTCGCAGCATTGAATCAAACGATAGTGGGAACTGCCTTACCACGAATCATTTCTGAAATCGGCGGCATTGACTACTATAGCTGGGTATTTACAATTTTTATGTTAACCAGTTCGGTAACTGCCATATTAGTAGGGAAATTATCGGATATGTATGGAAGAAAGCCATTCATCCTCCTTGGTATCGGTGTCTTTATGATCGGGTCATTCCTGAATGGACTTTCCTCCTCAATCCTGCAGTTAATCATCTTTAGGGGGATTCAGGGCTTTGGAGCCGGGATGATCATGTCTACTGCGTTTACGGCTGTAGGAGATTTGTTTTCGCCTCGGGAAAGAGGGAAATGGCAAGGGTTAATGAGTAGTGTATTTGGTCTAGCAAGTGTGTTCGGCCCGACATTAGGAGGCTGGATCGTTGATAATGCTGACTGGCACTGGGTATTCTGGGTCTTCCTTCCAGTAGGTTTCGTCGCTTTTGGGATGATTTATAAAATGTTTCCTTCACAGAAACCAAACAGAGGATTGAAAGTGGACTACTTAGGTTCCATAATGCTCACTCTGACTATTATCCCCTTACTATTGGCCTTTACATGGGGTGGGAATGATTATGAATGGGTTTCCCTTCCGATAATAGGGTTACTGTCAGCAACGGTGCTATTTTTTGTCTTATTTATCATTACCGAGAAGAAAGCAAGCAATCCCGTTCTTCCACTTCAATTGTTCAAGAATAAAATCTTCACCTTATCCAATATCATTGGGTTTATCCTGGGAGCCGGGATGTTTGGAGCCATTATGTATATGCCGTTCTTTATTCAAGGAGTCATGGGGACATCTGCCACTAAGTCGGGCTTGGTGATGATGCCGATGACATTAAGTATGGTGATCGCAAGTACAGTTGGTGGGCAGATCATCACGAAGACAGGAAGATATAAATTTCTTGCCCTGATCGGTCTGTTCGTCATGAGTGCAGGGATGATTCTTCTATCCTTTATGGATACGAACACAACCAATACAACGGCTCTAATCAATATCATTATAGTAGGAACAGGTCTTGGGCTGAGTTTTCCTGTGTTCACTTTAACGGTACAGAACGCTGTTCAGCATAAGTTCCTTGGTGTCGCTACCGCTGCGACTCAATTATTCAGACAAATCGGCGGTACGATCGGAGTAGCCATCATGGGTACCGTGATGAATACGTCCATGTCTTCAAAGATGACTGAGAAAATGTCAGAAGTGAAAGACTCACCTCTACTTACAAATCCTGAAACATCAGGAGTGTTGAAGCAGCTTCAAGATCCTCAAAACATAATGAATGGTGAGAAATTAAAAGAATTACAATCAACATTACCTGAAGAATTCCAAGGGATTTACGCAACCATTCTCGAAGGAGTGAGAGAGTCGTTAAGTTTCGCTTTAACGAATGTCTTCTTTATTGGTGCTATCATACTTCTTGTTGGTTTTGTATTAACGTTCTTTATGAACGAAATCCCTTTACGTATGTCGAATAAAGATGTAACTGAAGAAGAGAAAGAAACAAAGCTAAAAGAAGCTTCCAATCATTGATTGGCTACCAGTTCTAAATAAGAAAAGGGGTAACCGGGTGGATCTGTATTCAAACACAGTGCCAACCAGTTACCCCTTTTTAAGAAGAATTACATCGTACTTTCTCCAAATTTCTTAAACGTCATCTCATCCTCTACTAGACCGCAAGCGGCACATTGTACTTTTAAATCCGGTCCATTGTATGCCAGATGAAAAGGCTCAGTCTGCCCTTCTTCATAACTTTGAACAACTTCTCCGGAGGCAGGATCGAGTTTCACACTCTGCGATACTTGTTGTATAATATTAAACCGGGTGCGATTCGTTTTACAGCTGGGACAGCGGTAGGGTGTAGTCATGTACATCACCTTTCTTTGTTTTTTTTCTAGTATGCTTTAAAAATAAACTTTTTATGTAAGGGTTGTTTGAACATGAGATTAGAATCATTCGATGCATTATTAGCGGCCTACAGACAGATATGGAAAAACAGATTATTAATAAGTGAGGGTACTTCTTCAGAAGTGATCCTGAAGGAAACCATTAAACGTGAATTATTGGACGGCAATAGTCATCCAAGAGTGCGTAAATCAAAGGAAGAAAAATACCTCTCAGCTACCAAGAGAGTCATTGAATCTGACCTGACGAGTGAAGAGAAAGTAACATTAATAAAGCTACATCTCGAAATGGTTTCACAATTGAATGGAGATACATAAAGGCATTTAAATGTTTAGCAGACATAACTGAGGACAGAGATTGCGTATCCATTCATGATGGAATATCAGAAAATAATCAAATCATCTTATTCTGAGCATTTTCCTTCCTTGTATACCTGTATAGGTATATAATGATGGTGAGATTATTAAAAAGGATGATGCCAGTATGCTAGTAATAAGCTTACTTCTATTTAGTGTACTTTCTTATATGATGTACTATCGATATTTCCCTGTTAGAGCAAATCAATGGTCTTCTCTTGAGTTAACCTCCCGACATGTAGTGGTGGACGTCCGGGATTATCAGGATTCTTCAAAAGAGGATTGCGATAACATTATAGCAATCCCATGTGGATATATAAGAAGGCATTCCCGGGACATCCCGGACGGTTCTATCGTGGTGATGGGGAGTAATACTATCGAATGCAATGTAGGGGTTAGACAATTAAAACGTCTTGGCTTTCCAGTGGAAGGATATATTATCATTGAATCAGACAAAAAATGTAATGAATACCTATCTTTAGGTTAAAAACGCATGTTGTGTGAAATGTTACTGTAACATCCGTTACAATGATAGGACCTTTAAAAAGCTGTCAATATTGATATACAGGTAATTATTAGTCTTCAGGACTAAATAATTCAATCACTGGAAATGTAAGTAAATCATTTCAGAAATACATTTCTCCCTACTAGAATCAGTGATTACTATTGTCCTATAGAGTAATTGTCTTTCAAAATAGAACAATTGATTCCTAGTTACCAAGTTCTCCCGTAAATGTAACAAAAACAGGGTGGTATGATGAATGTGCAGCAAAGAAAAACACATTCACTAAGGAGGAATTCATTTTTATGAACAAGAAAATGATGATTTCAACTGCAACAGCATTCACTTTATTAGCAGCACCATTCGCGGCAGGTAAAGCTGACGCTGCAGCACCATGTCCGACAGATAAGGTTGCACAACAAGTGAACGCATTTAAATATAATGGTAATCAAGAAGATTTAAATAAATTTGTACAAGATACTCTAGCAAAATACCAAATCGATGGTAAGAATATTAATGTACAAGAGCTGTTAAATGGACAAGCTCCTAAAGCTCAGGCAGCACCAGCGCCTGCTAAGGAAGCACCAAAAGCTGAAGCTCCAACACCAAAAGCTGAAGCTCCAGCACCAGCTCCTAAAGAAGAAGCACCAAAAGCTGAAGCTCCAGCACCAGCTCCTGCAGCAAACGAACAGCAGCAAAAACCAGAACAACAGGCTAGTGAAGAAACAGGTCAATTAAGCCAATATGAACAAAAAGTAGTGGAATTAACAAATCAAGAGCGTGCAAAGCAAGGTCTTCCAGCTCTTAAAGTAGATACTGAGCTAAGCAAAGTTGCACGTGAAAAGTCCCGTGATATGCAAGCAAATAACTACTTCTCTCATGATAGCCCGACATACGGTTCACCATTCGACATGATGAAGCAGTTCGGCATTCAATACAGCTCTGCCGGTGAAAACATCGCTATGGGTCAACCTACTCCTGAAGAAGTAGTACAAGCATGGATGGACAGTGATGGTCACCGTAAAAATATCTTAAGCTCAAACTACACTCATATCGGTGTAGGACATGTAGAAAACGGTAACTACTGGACTCAACAGTTCATTGGTAAATAATATAACACAATCATGAAGGCAGCCTCTCTATTGGAGAGGTTGTTTTTTTTGTATGTGAAAAAAAGTTGAAGCATGTTTAGGTTAGTCTTCTCTCACCTAATGAAAATATTCAAGAAATAGTACTCTTATCGAACATGAATGCATTATTTAAGAGCTTACATTTGCAATTCGAGATAATCATTCTTACTATTGAAGTATAACGAGTACGTGGAGTGAGCTTGGATGAAAGAAAAAGTTGTGCTTATAACGGGAGGGTCGAAGGGAATCGGCCGGCGAACGGTAGAGGAATTCTCGAAACAAGGCTATACCGTTATTATTAACTATAGGCAAAACGATCAATTTGTTAATGACCTTGTATCCCACTTGAAGGAGAAATATAACAATAAATTAATAGCGATCAAAGGTGATATTTCTGTACCGGAAGAATGTGAACGAATGGTAACAGAGATATGGAATGAAGTGGACAGCATTGATATCTTGATTCATAATGCAGGTCCTTATGTGAAAGAGAGAAAGTCATTTGCTGAGTATTCCCCGGAAGAATGGAATTACATAGTAAATGGAAATCTAAATAGCGTTTTTTATTTATCCAGGCTGATCATTCCAAGAATGCGCGAAAAGAACTGGGGAAGAATCATTACATTTGGATATGATCGAGTTGAAACAGCACCAGGCTGGATCTATCGTTCAGCGTTTGCGGCAGCAAAAGCGGGACTCGCCTCATTTACGAAAACGATATCAATAGAAGAAGCTCGAAATGGTATAACCGCCAATATGATCTGCCCTGGAGATATCGTAGGCGAATGGAAAGAAGAGGAGATTCATAAAGCTAAACAATATCATGATCCGGGGACACCGGTAGGCCGCCCAGGAACAGGGGAAGACCTTTCGAGGATCATTTCTTTTCTTTGTAAAGAGGAATCTGATTTTATTACCGGCTCCATCATTCCCGTTACAGGGGGCAAGGATGTGCTGGGTAAGGTATTTCGTCAGTGAAGGAAAGTATAGACACGGCAGAAAAATGAATCTGCCGTGTCTATTGATTTCATTTATGGGTTTATTCACTTTTAATGATATATTGTTTTCGATACTTTTTTTGTATGAATAATAGTCTGGCTGACAATGTTATGGCACCTGCTGTTAATCCGGATGTCAGACCGAGCCAAAATCCGTAAGGTCCGAAGTCAGTGTAGTTTGCCAAGAGATAACCCAGAGGTAATCCAATCACCCAATAGGATATGAGTGCCATCATAAAGGTGATATTAACATCCTTGTATCCTCTGAGTGCCCCTTGTACCGGAGCCTGAATGGCATCTGATAGCTGAAAGAATACGGCATACAATAAGAAATGAGCCGTTAATTCCAATACATATGCATCATCGGAATAAAGGTACGATATTTCTGAACGGAACACGAGCAAGATCACGCCATAGATGCCAGCCAATAGGAATGCAAAGCTTACTCCCATCCAGCTGTAGATTTTTGCATCCCGGAGCCTTTTCGCCCCGATCTCATACCCTACAACAATGGTTAATGCCATGGATATACTAAGAGGGATCATATAAAGAAATGATGCAAAATTGATCGCTGCTTGATGAGCTGCGATTACAACGGTGTCATAGTTGCTCATTAACAAAGTAACGGCAGAAAAAATGCTTACTTCAAAGAAAATTGATAAGCCGATGGGTACCCCGATTTGAAAGAGCTCTTTCCACTTAAGAAGGTTTGGCTTATGAAGGGTTTTAAAGACAAAGAATTGGCTAAAAGGACTTTTCGTATGCACGACCCAAAAGGCAATGAGAGTAATCACCCAATAGGTGATGGCTGATGCATAACCCGCACCTACTCCTCCTAATGCTGGGAAACCGAGTTTTCCGAAAATCAGAATATAATTAAATACCACATTGATGGGAAGAGAAAGCAAAGTAATAAACATGGTGACCCTTGTCATTCCTAAAGCATCTATAAACGATCTCAGCACATTATAGATGAACAATGGAATCATTCCAAACGAAAGTCCAATAAGGTAATCCTTGGCTACAGAACGGACCTGTGTTTCTATATTCATTCCATTCAGAATTGGATCTAGAACGAATGCACCGACAATCATCACGAAAAGGGATAGAAAAATGGCAGCATACACACCTTGAAGCACAGTGTGAGGAACATCTTTCTTATTTCCTCCTCCTATTAATTGAGCGACGATTGGGGTAACCGCGAGAAGGATGCCACTTAACCCTGTAAAAACCGGTACCCAAAGTGAGGAACCTATGGCGACACCTGCCAAGTCGATGGGAGAATACTTTCCTGACATGATGGTGTCAAAGAAATTCATCGCAAACATACCAAGCTGGGTGACCAGAATGGGAATGAGAATAAAGGAAAATTGTTTTATTTTATCTTTAAGAGTGTGTGTTTCTCTCATGGAATGGACTCCTTTACTAAATATCACTTGAAAATATGATAAATTCACTATCATACTGTATCATATTTTCAAGTGATAGAGAGTCAAATATGCATTTTATCGGATCACTCTTATTATGGGCGTTGAAAGATTAAGTTGTCAGGGAGGCAGAGAATGACTAAACAATGGCAGGACTGGATTTGGTTTGTGTTTATTATATGGTACGGAGTGGGGATCATCCTCGTTTCTCTTGATTGGCTTCCTCCCTCCCTTCAATGGGCGAATGCCGTTTTCTTATATTTGGCCGGTTTTTTGGCTATTCTTTATGCAATGAAGAAATTCGGGGGACAAATCGGGGCCATCATCGCGTTGGGTATTATGCTGCTTACGATTTTCGCGGAGTCTTTAGGCGTTCATTATGGTCTGATATTTGGTTCTTATCATTATGAAAAAGACTTTGGATTTCAACTGGTTGGTGTACCCATCACCATAGGCTTTGCCTGGGTCATGGTGATCTTCACGAGTATGGCACACTATGAATTTCTGTTATACCAAAGAAAGACTGTAATGGGAGCGTTTATCTATAGCACAATCACGTCCATTTTAGCGGTGACGATGGACCTGATTATTGATCCGGTTGCTTTTAAAGGCCGGGAGTATTGGGTATGGGATGAGGATGGGATATATTATGACATTCCAACTCAAAATTTCTTAGGCTGGTTTTTTGTTTCTTTCTTCATACAATTTTTTCTTTACTATTGGATAAAACACGAGGGAGTTTCTTCACATTGGAGCTCGCGGATGAGATGGTTGTATTTCCTCGTGATTTTTATGTTTATCGTGACAGCGATCGTAGAAGGCCTGTGGCTGGCTGTTTGGGTTACGTTGGCATTTTACGGTGTGTCTCTCTTACTTAGAAAACGATTGGAGAAGGTAGCATGATTGAACCGAAGAAAAGTCCGGGATTTCAACGCATCTTGGCCAACTACCTTACTTTTCAGCTGAAAAAACATTTTTATCGTGTATGGATCGATGACCAGAGGGAGGGAGGGAAATCATCTTCCGGACACTTGATACTCGCGAATCACTCGAGCTGGTGGGACGGGTTGATGGTCTTTTACTTAAATCATTATGTTATAAAGGAAGACAGCTATGCGATGATGAGTCAGAAAGGGATGGAGGACTATTCTTTTTTTCGTAAAATCGGAGCATTCTCTGTGAACCCTGATTCACCCAAAGACCTAGTCTCTTCTTTAAAGTTTGCTGAAAAATGCCTGCAACAAAAAAAAACCGTCTGGATCTTTCCACAGGGGAAGGAAGAGCATCTTGAGAAGAGACCACTTTCATTTATGAGTGGACCTGGCTTTTTAATCGAACGTAACCCGGGGATAAAGGTTACGATGGTCACGTTCTACTACACATTTCGTCATGATCAAAGGCCTGAACTATTTATCCGGATCTGTGAAGAGAATGGAGATCATATAAATCAATCAAGAAAAGAGCTTACAGACAGTTTAAGGACGATTATGGAAATGAGGCTAGATTCACTAAGAACCGATATCATTCAGGAAGACCTGTCAAGTTTTCAATTATTACTCAAAGGATTCCCTACGAATAGTGAATGGTTGAGTTTCTGGAAAAGAAGGAATCAGAGGTGAATAGACAATGAATTATTATATCCTCATCACACTCATATTTGTTCTGGTCACATTCATCAATCTCCTCTTTTTGCCGAAGCTATCCAGTAAGTTATCTTCTAATGAGCTTGTTTCTATACTGGTGCCGATGAGAAATGAAGAAAGGAATGTGAGGGGATTAATTGCAAATATTAAGAAGATTACCCATTCACATGTTGAATTTATCATTTTAGATGATGGATCGACGGATCGTACGAAAGAGCTCCTAAATCAACTTACGACAGGGGATTCCCGTTTCAAGGTAGTCAATGGGAAGCCTCTCCCAAAAGGCTGGGTAGGAAAGGTCCATGCATGCAAGGAGCTTAGCAGACATGCAGGCGGAACGTATTATTTTTTCCTTGATGCTGATGTACGGGTGTCCCCATCGATTATTGAGAAAGTATTGTTCCAGATGAACCACTACAATGCAGGGCTTGTGACGGGATTTCCGCAATTTCCCATTCCTACTTTACTCAGTAAGATGCTGGTTCCGTTTCAACATTTCCTGGTATATTTTCATTTACCTATTGCAGTTGCCAATCATACGACGAATAAAGCATTTACGGCTGCACACGGGGCCTTTATGTTTTTTAAGAAGGAAGCGTATGAAGAGTGCGGTGGTCATGAAGCGGTGAAATCATCTTTAATAGAAGATGTGCATATTGCAAGGAAAGTGAAAGAGAAGGGTTGGAAGGTAACAATCGTCAACAATTCGTATGACGTGACATGTCATATGTATGATACCAATAGGGAAGTATGGGCAGGTTTCTTGAAGAATATTTATATAGGATTAGGGAGAAATCCCATTTCCGTTATACTGCTTTCCCTTTTTTACTTCATATTTTACATATTGCCCCTTCCTCTGTTCCTATATGGATTAGTGGCAGGGGAAAGGAGCTATTGTGTTCCGTTGGTTGCGATATGGGTACAAACCCTCTTGATTGATATTGCTTCCAATCAATCCAGATGGCATTTTCTTATCATGCCGGTTGCTTCTATAAGCTTTATCATCATTATGTGGGCTTCGATGCTGAGAGGGATGAAGAAACAGGGATACGCTTGGAAGGGGAGGACCTATTCATGAAGGATATCGTCATTATCGGAGGAGGATTAGGAGGATTGTCCGCAGGAATTTCTCTTCAAAGCAAAGGCTACAATGTAACGATCATAGAAGAGAACCCTCATCCGGGAGGGAAGATGATGCCTGTTGAACTGGATGGCTATTCCTTTGATTTTGGTCCTAATACCATTACCATGCCTGAAGTATTTCAATCGGTGATCAATGATGCCGGAGGAGAGTCTTCTCATTATTTTCAGTTTGAAAGACTTGTAAAACATACGAAAAATGTCTTTCACAATGGGAGAATTCTATATCAATCAGCGGATCCGGAGGAAATGATTGAGGAACTTGAAAAGCTGGATCCGTATGGGGCATCTCATTACAAAGAGTACTTAAGGGAAGTAGAAGAGTTATATACATTAGCCGAGCGGGGGTTTTTCTACCGGGTTTTCAGTTCATGGCGGGATTATCTCTCCCCTCAGCTATCTTATAGCTTTATGAAGGTCCGTCCCTTTGAAAAGATGGATCATTTTCATCGAAGGTTCTTTCAGGATGAGGATGTGTTGAAGGTGTTCAATCGATATGCAACATATATTGGATCATCACCGTACGCGTGTCCTGCGACCTTTTCGTTGATCGGCCATCTTGAGATGAAAGAAGGGGTGTATTATACGAATGGTGGAAACACTAGGATAGCAAAGGGATTCTATCAATTCTTTAAAGAACTGGGGGGGACTGTCCACCTGGGAAAAAGAATTAAAGAGATCGTGGTCAAGGACAAAAGAGCAGTGGGTGTTGTAACGGAAGACGGCGATACGATATCTGCTCATGATGTAATTGTGAATGGAGATTTTATCACGGCTACGAAGAATCTTATTGAAGAGAAAGATAGACCAAGCCATCCTGATAGGAAATTGGATACCTACGAACCTTCCATTTCCGCCTTTGTCATTCTGGCAGGGTTAAGGACCTATCAGGATTCCGTTCATCATCACCAAGTATATTTCACAGAAGATTATCAAAAGGAGTTCTCGGAGATTTTCATGAAGAAAGAACTGCCAAGTGATCCTACAATTTATATCAGTCATTCAGCTGCCACAGATTCCCGTATTACAAAGGGAAGCAATTTGTTCATCCTTGTGAATGCTCCAGCCGCTCCTCTGTCCAACGAGCAAGCAGATGCGTATAAGGAGAAGATCTATCAGAAACTGGAAGCTAAAGGTCTACCTATACGTGAATCATTGGAAGTAGAGAGAGTATTCACCCCGGATACGATCAAACAAAAATTCTCCGCCTATAAAGGCTCTCTATATGGCCTTGCTTCCCACCGGATGACAGAAGCGTTCCTTCGCCCTTCCAACGTCAGCAAGGACATTGAGCACCTCTTTTATGTCGGAGGTACGACTCATCCGGGTGGTGGCTCCCCGATGGTCACAATAAGCGGAAGAAATGTAGCGAACTACATTCTGAAGCGAGATAATAAAGCAATGTTTTAGGAAGCCTTCATGACAAGTTCCTATGGGTGCTTCACTAGAGATTCAAAAGGGTTCCTATTGATCATGACAGGAGGAACCTTTTCCTTTTGTCAAATTTTCGTAGTTCTATACCACCTGCATTTTTGGTAAAGTGTATAATGATGATTGAGAAAGATATTAGAAAATCGAGTTAGGAGTTTATACATATGAGTAAACGTATTTTATTTACAGGTGGTGGATCAGCAGGTCACGTTACGGTAAACACGGCACTGATCCCACACTTTGAAAAAGAAGGCTGGGAGATAACGTATATTGGATCTGAAGACGGAATCGAAAAGGAAATCATAACTGAACAGTTTCCTCATATTCCGTACGAAAGTATTTCAAGCGGAAAGCTCAGACGATATTTTTCATGGAAAAACTTTTCGGATCCATTCCGGGTGATGAAGGGTGTGTTCGATGCATTAGCTGTCATTCGAAAGACGAAACCAGACATCATCTTTTCAAAAGGGGGATTTGTTTCCGTTCCAGTCGTCATGGCTGCCAAGATTGCGAAGATTCCAGTAGCGATTCATGAATCAGATGTAACACCTGGACTCGCGAACAAATTAGCGGTTCCATTCGCCACCAAAATCTTCACCACTTTTCCAGAGACGGTTCAATCACTTCCAAGTGATAAATCATTATGTGCAGGAGCGATCATTCGTGAAGAGTTGTTTACAGGAGATGCACGAGAAGGAAAACGATTAACCGGGTATTATGAAGATAAGCCTGTATTGATGATTATGGGTGGGAGTCTTGGTGCCAGAAAAATTAACGAAGCGGTAAGAGGGAATCTGGATGACCTGATATCCCATTTTCAAATCATACACATATGCGGGAAAGGGAATATCGATGAAACTTATACCCAAAAGGGCTATCGACAATATGAATTTATAAAAGGTGAGCTTCCTCACTATTTAGCGATGACAGACTATGTGATATCGCGTGCGGGATCGAATTCGATCTTTGAATTTCTTGCGTTGAAAAAACCAATGTTACTGATTCCCCTTTCAAGGGAAGCGAGCCGGGGAGATCAGATCCTTAACGCTAACAGCTTCGTAAAGAATGGATATGCATTAAAGCTGGAAGAAGAAGAGCTGACCGAAACGAGCTTTCTCGTGAAAGTCAAGGAGTTAAAAGAAAATCGAGATACCTATATCCACAACATGGAAAAAGGTCAAAAAGCTTATACTATACAAGACATGTATAAGGAACTTTCATCTATGTCACGATAAAAAGTCATTGTACTCTCCTTTAAGCATATAGTATATAAATGGTTGAAGGGGAGAGGTAAAATGGCTTATCAATTTTCCAAAGGGTGGTACCTTCAAGAGCTTAAAAAGGCGGGAATCAATTATCATCCGCTGGAAAAAAGAAAATTGGAGAATTATAAAACCTTTGTCGTTAGAAATTTGTATTTCGAAAAAGTAGCGAAAAAGAAATAAAAATAGGAGCTGCCGTTAAATTTGAGCAGCTCCTATTTTTTGTAGGCTGAAAATCATAGTATATGATATATTGGTTTTTATCCTAAGCTTCCAACGCTTGCTCTTCGTCTTGGGATTGTTGATGCTGATATAGATAAAGTGTATATAAGTCTTTAGGGATTTCATATAAATCATATACTTCTTCTTGAGCATTTAATTGTTCGTAAAGGGATTTCCTTGTTTCATTCGCTTTTAAAACATATGGAAGTTTTTCTGCTGCTTTTTGGGAGCGGGTATTCACTTTGCGGATTCTCATGAAGATGGTTTCCATACCCAATTCAAAGAATAGCTCTGCGAAGAATGCATCTTTGGCTGGCTGATTGTATCCTTTTCCATGATAGGGCTTGCCGATCCAGGTTCCCAGGAATCCCGCATTTTCTTGAATATCAAATAAGTTTATCGTTCCGATCGGGTTGCCCCATTCGTCCAGAATCGTCCGTGATATGAGTTCTCCACGTTCCTCGGCTTCAATCGTTTGTTTCGTTAAGAATAGGAGCTCCTCATAGGATTGAGCTTTTTGACGCACAAAAGGGAAGACATCCGGGTGCACCATCAGGTCATAGAGCTCATGACACTCATGTAATTCACGTTTCTTGATCATAGTAGACCCTCCTTGAGGGCAGTCTACTTGCGTACGATTCCACCCTCGAAATTTTTAAATGGTAACTAAAAAATTTCGGGGTGGGAATCGAACCCACTAAGACCAGTCAAGAAACTGGTGGCGCACCTTTTGCCTTCCCTTCATTACAATCACTCTATATAAAAATAAAACTCGTTAGAACAATGTAATCGGAAATATATTATCCATTTGTATCATATACGAAATATAACAAAAAGGAAATAGGTAAAATGCTAAATTTTGATGAAAATTTTTAACAAATTTCTACACGTTTTGATAAGCGATTTCTCCATTCACCATCGTTATGATGGGCTTTGCCATAAAATGAAATGGATGGTGGCTCCAAAGGACTAAATCGGCATCCTTGTTCACCTCGATACTACCGATCCGGTCAGATACACCAAGGTTTCTGGCGGGCAGGATGGTGATGCCTTCAAGAGCTTTTTGTTCCGGCAATCCTTCACGAACCGCGATAGCTGCACACATATTTAAGTACTGAATCGGAGTGTACGGGTGATCTGTCGTGATCGATACTTCGACACCAGCTTCCGTCAGTTTTTGATACGTGATCCAGCTTTTGTTTTTCAGTTCTACTTTCGATCTTCTCGTAAAGGTCGGCCCTACAGAAACCTTTATATTCTTACCATGAAATTCCTCGGAAATGAGATGTCCTTCTGTACAATGCTCAATACGAAAATCCAAATTGAATTCCTCGGCAAACCGGACGGCAGACAAGATATCATCTGCACGGTGAGCATGTATCCGAACCGGGATTTCACGTTTTAATGCAGATACTAAAGGTGCAACCCTGAGATCTTCAGGTTGATCGCAATATTTAGCAGAGAAAAATGCTTCTCTAAGCATACCCATTATGCCCATTCTTGTAATGGAATCATTGTTGCCGGTACTGTGAATGCGCTTCGGGTTCTCCCCCAGGGCAATTTTCAATCCCGAGGTTTCTTTAATGAGCATCGTTCGAATCGTTGAGCCATAGGTTTTGATCACAGAAGTCGTACCTCCGATGACATTTGCGCTCCCCGGCATGACATTCACCGTTGTGACACCGTACTTCAGGGCATCTTTAAAACCGGGATCCAATGGATAAACGCCATCGAATGCACGGATATGAGGAGTCATGGGCTCGATGGTTTCATTGGCATCATTACCTGCCCATCCAGTGCCTTCGTCGTATAACCCCAGGTGGGTATGAGAGTCGATGAAACCGGGGAAAAGAAATTTTCCCTGGCAATCATACACTGAATCCTCTCGGGATGGTTCTACGCTATGTGAGTATATCTGCTTGATTTTTCCGTCTTTTATGAGTAAAGAGCCGTTTTGTATGGGCTTTGATGTGATGGGGTATATGGTTGCGTTCTTTAAAAGTATCGAATTCATAGGTAATCCTTTCGTAGGTCTTATTTCCTTCTTATTTTAAACAATTTCAAGGAAAAAAAGAAGTTAATCCTTCCTTTTGGTTCTCCAATAGGAAAAAAATAGATAGAGAAATGTTCCAACAACTGCAATGAAACTCAAAGGCTTAATATAGCGTACTCCGATTACTTCTATGTGCTCCCAGTGAGTGCCCAGCTCCATCCCGATGACCATAAACAATAATGTCCAGGGAAGCATGGCTGCAAAGGTATAAAGACTAAAAGTAGAAAGAGGCATCCGGGTGATCCCAGCTGGAATACTGATGGCGTGACGGACAATCGGAATAAATCGAGCGGTGAAAATGACGATGGTGCCATGCTTATCAAACCACGTTTCAGCAGCCGTCAAATGCTTTTGCTGAATAAGTAGATACTTTCCATATTTTTCAAAAAAAGGGCGGCCACCATAGTACCCAAGCCAATAGAGAAATAGTTGTGCAAGTGTGCCCCCGATGACACCGCTAAGGAACGCTCCAATGAAGGAGAGTTTACCGGCATTCACCATAAATCCTGCATAGCTTAATACAAGCTCGCTTGGAATCACTTCTATCATGAGTGCAAGTGCGATTCCTGCATAACCCAAATCAGTTAATTGTGTAAGGATTTGTATAATCGCTTCATGGTTCATCGTGTTCCTCCTACATAATCCCAGAGTATTGAAGAAAGAGAATCAAGAGCCCCAGAGCCCACACATAGTAGGAGAAAATTTTAAGTGAGTGCTTTTTCAAGAAATTAACCATCGTAAGGATAGCAAAGTATCCGAATACTGCGGCACTTATTGTTCCGAAGGCTAAACTTGAAAAAGAGATGGCTTCAACAGTTCCTCCAATCATTTCCTTTCCTTGAAGCACGATCCCTCCGAGTATGGCAGGGGTAGAGAGAAGAAAGGAAAAGTATGCCGCGGTTTCCCTGTCCAGTTTTCTGAATAAACCTGCCGCAATGGTTAAGCCTGACCTTGATAATGCCGGGAATATGGCAGCTGCTTGAAAGCTCCCGATCACCACTGCATCTGTATAAGAAAGATCATCCAGTTTTTTATAGCCATTTTTCACTCCATCTGCAAAATACATAATACATCCCGTTGCAAGAAACTCCCATCCTATGGTTGAACCCGACTTTGAGATTGAGTCGAAGAAATCTTCGAACAAAAATCCAACGATTACAGCCGGGATCGTCCCAATTATGAGAATCCACGATAGTTTACTAAAGGGGTGCCTCAGCATGTAGAGAAGTTCCTTTTGATACACAACGAGAACAGCGATCAAAGTTCCGATATGAAGCATCGTATCCAAGAAAAGTCCAGCTTCCTCCAAGCCAAAGCTAAGCCTTCCAAGATAAAGATGACCTGTGCTTGAAATGGGAAGAAACTCTGTTAAACCTTGAATGATTCCCAGAATAAAGGCTTCAAATTTATTCAAATCCACCACTACCTTTCTGCAAGTCCACTAAGGACAAACTCCTCTTTTTAACATATATTCCATCCTTTCACGTTTCATGAGGACTGTCCTGAAGTTTGGTGAATTTGTCTTCAAAGGTTCTCAAAAAAATACGTGATTGGATGAAACTTTCGGGCTGAATGCACGTAAATATAGAGGAGGATAGAATCAAACTGTCTGTTTACTCTAATTTAAGGTGAACAGTGAAAAGGAGGAATTTCAATATGCCGACAAAAGATGAAAGAATGATGGCAGCTCTTATTTATATATTAAGCTTCTTCACAGCATTCATTGGACCATTGATCATCTGGCTAATCAAAAAGGATGAATCAGAGTTTGTGGATTTTCATGGAAAGGAATACTTCAACTTTCTTATTTCATATGCCGTTTATGGTTTGGTAAGCACCATTTTGATGGTGGTGCTGATTGGATTTGTTCTGGCTCCTGTCGTGGGTGTCCTGGCCTTGATCTTTACGATATTGGGAGCGATCAGAGCCTATGAGGGTGAGCATTATAGAATTCCAACGGTCTTTCGATTACTTAAATAGCAGCTGGGAACCCATGAGCATCCATGGGTTCTTTTTTCTGCGGCATTCAAACCATTTTAAAAATTAAAGTGTTGACAAAAATATCGGAATATTGATAGTTTTATAAAAATGTCTTTCCATTTAGAAAAATAGGTCTGTCCCCGAAAGGAGCATCTCAAAATGACGAGGGTGGATAATAAAGAAAGAGTGCTTAGGCTGATGGGTATTTTGAGTGAAGAAACCGATGAGGATCATGAGTTGAGTTTGGATGATATTATTCTGCGTTTTAAGCAGATGTTTGGTCCTGACGTGAAATTGAACAAGAATTCATTAAAAGATGACCTAGAGCATCTCATCAGAAATAATTTCGATGTAACCATAAACCAGGAAAAAGAAGGGCTGCCTAAATATTATAGTCATCAATATCGCCTGTTCGAGCTATATGAACTTCGCATGCTCATTGATGCAGTTGTTTCGGCCAAATTTATATCAAAGAAGGAAACGAGGCAGCTGACTGGGAAAATAAAGAGGCTCACAAGTCTACATCAAGGGAAAAAGCTGCATAATGAAATTCAAATCGATTCCTCCATTAAAAGTGAAAGTCCCTATATTCGTCTAGCCATTCATGATATACATGAAGCAATAGCAGAACGTAGAATGATTACCTTCCAATATGGTCGTTACGACGTGAAGAAACAGTTTAACCTGAGTCACGAGGGAAAGCTTTATAAAGTGAAGCCCTATGCCCTTGCATGGGCAAATGATTTCTACTATCTCATTGCCTATTATTTTGAAGCAGACGAAATCCGCCACTACCGTGTGGATCGATTAAGGAATGTAGAACCCCTTTCTGAAACCTTTCCATACGAACCCTTTGATGTATCTAAGTATGTACAATCCACCTTTCATATGTTTGCAGGTGATGAAGAATGGATCAAAGTTTCGTTTCAAAACCACCTCATCAATGTGATCATAGATATGTTCGGAAAGGATATAGACATTCAAAGAGATGGTGAAGACCATTTTATTCTAACCACAAAAGCCCGTGTCAGTAGTGGACTGGTGAACTGGATCCTGAATTTTGGCAGCCAGGCGAGAGTCATATCTCCTCCTTCCCTGGTGGACACCGTGAAAACGGAAGTGACTAAGCTGTATTCCTTATATCTTCAATAATGAAGCACTGAACCTCATTGCATGGGGCTCAGTGCTTTTTATTGTTTCAGAAACTTATTAAAAAGAAAAATGAACGATTTTCATTCTCCTCCGTCTTATATGTGAAAACAAAAGGAGGAATCGGAGATGAACGAATTACAAGAAGCATTTAAGTCAATAAATTGGGGGATTATTGCACCTGTCATCCTTATTCAATTCATACTCATGGTGGTTGCAGTGATTGATTTGATCCGGATTAAATCAACGAATGGACCTAAATGGCTGTGGGTTCTCATTATCCTGTTCATCAATATTATTGGGCCGGTTGTGTATTTCGTTTTTGGAAGGAGACAAGATGGATGAACGTATTAGAAGTAACGTCTTTAGAAAAGAAGTATAGGGAAAAGCTTGCCGTAAAGAACCTTTCCTTTCAATTAAAGCAAGGTCGCTGTACAGCTCTGCTGGGTCCCAATGGAGCAGGGAAAACGACTACTTTAAATATGCTTGCAGGGTTAATTACACCTACTAATGGATCAATTTCAACAAGCGGTTCTCCTAAAGATATACGGCATTTGATAGGCTATCTGCCTCAATATCCTTCCTTTTTTGAATGGATGTCAGGAAAAGAATTTCTCACCTTTTCTGGTGAAATCGCTGGATTAACCAGGAAAACATCTCAATATCGAGGAGAAGAACTTTTAGAATTAGTCGGTTTACTGGATGGAAAGAATCGAAGAATTGGTCAGTATTCGGGTGGAATGAAACAACGATTAGGGATAGCTCAAGCTCTTATTCATCAGCCGAAGCTTTTAATCCTTGATGAACCTGTATCTGCCTTAGATCCTTTCGGAAGAAGAGAAGTGTTGGAGCTGTTAAAAAAGTTAAAAAATGAAACCACGATCCTTTTTTCTACACATATTTTGAATGATGCAGAACAGGTTTGTGAGGACGTGTTGTTCTTGCACGGTGGTGTGCTGATTGAAGAAGGGCCACTAGTAGAAGTGAAAAAAAGGCACCAGACACCAAGATTGAACATGTATTTTAGCGAAGAAGTTGAAAAATATGAATCTTATCTGCTGCAAAAAGATTGGGTTCATCATCTGATAGCAGACGGAAATCGACTCTCTTTCGAAGTAAGTGAACTGGAGAGGGATAGAGCGAGAATCTTTTCGTTGATCTCAGAAAACCATTGGGGAGTGACCAGATTTGAAACAAGTGAACAAAGCCTGGAAGACCTATTTATGGAGGTGATTAGAAAATGAAAACAGTCTGGGTTTTATTCAGAAAAGAAATGCTGGAAATAACACGAAATTATAAGATGATCTGGATGCCCATCGTATTCATTTTATTTGGGTTAACGGAACCATTGACGGCATTTTATTTACCCGACATTATTAATTCAGTAGGAGATCTGCCGGAAGGAACGGTCATCAGCATTCCAACGCCATCATCTGAAGAAGTGTTATTATCGACTATCAGCCAGTTTAGTACCTTTGGCGTCCTCATCATCGTATTAGGATTCATGGGTGTAATTGCAGGAGAGAGAAAGAGCGGAAATGCTGTTATGGTATTGGTGAAGCCCGTCTCGTATTCAGCTTATATTTATTCAAAATGGATGGCTGCATTTGTTCTGGTGTGGGTCTCTTATGGCCTTGGGATGATATCAAGCTGGTATTATATTCATGTATTATTTAACGGGATTGATTTTACAGCATTCATACAGGGATTCCTCGTGTATGGCTTGTGGCTTACCTTTATTTTAACATTGGTCATCTTCTTTAGTAGTTTAGTAAAAACGTCGGGTCTGGCAGGGTTCTTTACAATCGGTATCGCCGTATTATTAACCTTTGTGTCAGGATACATGACCAAAACCTTAAAGTGGTCTCCAGGGCAGCTATCCAACTATGTAAACGAAATCGTCCTGTACAGCACGTGGCCGGATCATCTGACAGGGACCATTATCTTCACTGCCATCCTTTGCCTGGTCATCCTGCTCATAGCACCACCACTCTACAAGAAAAAAGATTTGATCTGACCAGGTCAGCTTCTTTTTTGAGGGACGGACCTCAATAAAAAGTAAAAGGATTACCGAGTAGTATGTCGAATAATGGTAATAGAGGGGAGGGGCAACATGATAGAACTTCAATACACAAATAAAGTAAACAAATTGATTCAAAACGCTCATATGATTGCCGAAAGGAATCATCATACAAGCATTCAAAGCATGGATCTATATTTAGGAGCAGCTCACGTAAAGGAAGGTACTCTAAGGGAGATGTATCACCTTATGGAACCCTATATGAAACAGTTAGAAAACATATCTACTATCATTCCTACTGAGCCTTCTGATAAAGAAAGAATTGATCGCTTTTCCATTCCTTTATCAACGCACGCAAGAAAGGTATGGAACACGTCGATTGAGGTCATGAAAAGATACAATCAAACGTTTTTAAACGAAGGTCATATTATCAAAGCGTTTTACGCCCATCTGCCAGAATACCCTCAGCTACAAAAAGAACTTAATCCTATACCTCATGAAAAGATTATCCGATCTGTTACTACAGCCCGGGATTTGACGGTTTATTTATTGAACAAGGATTGGAGATATGAAGTGGAACCTGAATTCCGAATTAGCCCTGTACAGGCTGAAGATGAAAAAGAACTATTGTTATGGGTAGAGGAGCATTTTGGAGAATCCTGGTCAAAAACATTGTTGCTGGCCTTTCAATCATCAGAAGAATTCATCCCGATTATCAAAGCGGTAGAAAAAGATGAATTAATTGGATTTGCAGCATTTGATGTGTATAAAAATAAAAAAGGGATTTACGGACCGATGGGGGTTCTTCCGCACACCCGTCATAAAGGAGTGGGAAAAGGACTCCTTTATCATGCATTACAGTGCATGGCAGAGAAAGGATATATGTACGCCGTATTAAAAGAAGCAGGACCCATCGAATTCTATGAAAAAAAGTGTAGCGCTAAGCTTATTCCTGTGGAGAACGATGAATGAGAGACCGAGTCGGAATCATCAAGAATGAAATCAATAAGTGGCTAGATCAGTGAGCAAATTAGTACACATTCTTACTGTTTTGAGGGAAAATATTCTCGTTTATTCGATGCCGATGACGAAAATTCTTGCATCATTAGGGAGGTAGACAAGAAGATGTTGATTGAAAATACTGGCCTCGTTCTCGAAGGTGGAGGAATGAGAGGGATATACACGGCGGGAGCATTGGAATACTTCCTGGAAAGAGGCATTGAATTTCCTTATGTTGTCGGAGTATCCGCGGGTGCATGTAATGCAGCATCCTATTTATCTAAGCAAAATGGACGCAATAAGAAGGTGAATGTAGATTTTATTCGTGATCCGAAATATTTATCTTGGCGAAATTATTGGAAAACAGGAGAGTTATTTGGAATGGATTACGTGTTTGATGAAATTCCAAATAAGCTGGTCCCTTTTGATTATGAAGCTTTTCACTCTAATTCAACGGAATTTATTGTAGGCACCACAGATTGTCATACAGGGAAACCGTCGTATTTCTCTAGAAGGGACTATGGGGAGGAACTCCTTACGATTATTCGTGCGTCCAGTTCCCTGCCATTTGTCGCTCCAATCGTTCAATTTGAATCCCGTCATCTTCTAGATGGAGGAATAAGTGACCCTGTTCCCATCGAAAAAGCTGAGCAGGACGGGTTTAAGAAAAATGTAGTCATTTTAACTAGAAACAGGGGCTATTATAAAAAGCCTTCACGATTTTCTTTTCTTGTGAAAAAAAAGTACCCTCAATATCCTGAATTACATAAAACGATGATGAACCGTTACTTGCGTTACAATCAAACAATCAAGGAATTAGAAACGAGAGAAAAGAATGGGGATGTCCTGATCATTCAACCTCAACATTCTCTAAAAGTAAGCCGTATTGAAAAAAATCCACAAAAGCTGGACGAATTGTACTGGCAAGGCTATCATGATGCAGAGGCAAAGGATAAAAAAATAATGGAATGGAATCGCACAGCCGCTCCAGTGCATTCCTAACATATAAGCCAGCGAATGACAGAAAGTCTACTCATCTCTTGTTTTGAGGTTTCTGCAAGCGTTGGCTTTATCTATATTAATGGTCTATTTAAGGGATTTTCACATACATATGATAGAGATTCCTTGAAAGGACGAGCATTTCATGAACCTCTATCAAATCTACAAAAATGAACAATATACGTTGCTTTATCGCAGTATCATGTATTTTCTCATAGGTGTAGGAATGCTGATTGTGACTCAACAATTATTTTATTTTCCCCTGCTAATCTTTTTACCTGCGTGTTCAAATCTATATCTCAGTTTTACTATGAAGAAGGAGTTAAAGAAAGCGAACCGATTATTTTATGAAACAATACCTGTATCCCGGCATTCATTAGTCGGGGTTCAGACGAAGGAAGGTTCCTATTACTTAAAAACGAATGGATGGTCAGAATACTTTATTCAAAGGACGTCCTTGATCAATAACCCAAAACATTATATGTTTCACCGAAAACATAAGCCCCCGCTGCCATTCTTGAGATGGAGCAGATCCATGAAAATCGATAAGGGAGGAACAGGAAGGGTTTTTCATTTGGAATACCAGAGTTCTACTGCGATTGAATGGCGCAGTGATGATGGTGACACGATTATCATTTATAAAGGAAACAAACGATGGATCTTGAATTATAATCAAAAAAATTATTTATCCTTACAAAAAGGATATCTTCCTCAAAGTGTTCAAAAGCTCTTTGACTATCACCATAGTTATGTTTCTTTTTATGAAACATATAACGATGAACTGGATTGGCTTCTTATTTTCCTGTGGTATGTAGACAGTGATTATTTTCTGACCGCATAGTTATCCTTTTTTGTCATTTGGGTACGCTAAAAAGGAACGTTTGTGGAGGTGAGATGATGAATGCTGATTACAAACCATGTTTAAAGGCTTTACAACGATGTCTGGAAGCATGTAATGTATGCTATCATGCATCCCTTAAGGAAGAAAGAGCGATGATGATGTGCATTGAGCTGGACCGGGAATGTGCGGATATTTGTTCCTATGCCATTAATGCCATGCAGCGAAGCAGTAAATTTGTTCAACAAATTCTGGTCCTTTGCGAAGAAATCTGTGATGCGTGTGGAACAGAATGTAATTCTCATGACCAGCAACATTGTAAGGACTGCGCAAAAGCCTGTTTTGAATGTGCGGAAGAATGCAGAAAGCTATTAGCATAATAAATGAAGAGGTGCTTCTATTTAATAGAGGCATTCTTTTTTATTCTTGTAGCATTTTCTTAGTACTTGCAATCAGAAATAGAGAGAGGTTTCTAATATATATTCAAAAAATTAGTACAAAAATAAATTTTTAGTGCTCCTTACATGATTTCATTTATGAAACTATGATAGAATAATGATAATCGAATAGGTTTCCTTCGGGGCAGGGTGAAATTCCCTACCGGCGGTGATGAGCGCATGCTCTTAGTCCGTGACCCGGCTAATGAAAATTAGACGGTGGATTTGGTGAAATTCCAAAGCCGACAGTGATAGTCTGGATGGGAGAAGGAACGGCAGTATTTACTTGATGCAGACGCGAGAAGTCTATCTTTTTTTGAGGATTGTTTTTCCAAAAAAAGTAATCATGTAAATGCTTTATTCAGTCATGCCAACTTCCCCCAAGTAAAAACTTACTTGGGGTTTATTTATTTTAGAATAATAGTGATAAAGAAGGGAGGTAAAACCATTGGACGATTCACAATATATGAAGCTTGCCCTCTCTATGGCCAAGACCACCCAAGGTCAAACATCACCCAATCCTGCAGTAGGAGCGGTTGTGGTGAAAAATGGAGAAGTCGTTGGGATGGGTGCTCACCTCAAAGCAGGAGAAGGTCACGCAGAGGTTCATGCCATAAAGATGGCTGGAGACAAAGCGCAGGGGAGTGACGTCTATGTGACGCTGGAACCATGCTCTCATTATGGGAAAACACCTCCCTGTTCACAACTGCTGATTTCCAGCGGAGTGAGGCGGGTCCATATTGCAAGTACGGATCCGAATCCCCTAGTCGCGGGAAGAGGAATTCAACAGTTGAAGGATGCAGGCATAGAAGTAATAGTCGGAGAGCTTGGAGAAGAAGCACTCGAACTAAACAAGCATTTTTTCCATTTCATTCAATACAGCACGCCTTATGTAACCCTTAAAACAGCTGTTACATTAGATGGGAAGACAGCTTCAGCTTCAGGAGATAGTAAATGGATTACCTCAGAAGCTTCACGCACAGATGTCCACTATGATCGTCACCGGCATGACGCGATATTAGTAGGAGTCAATACCGTTATTCAAGATAACCCACACCTTACCACCCGTTTGCCCCAAGGTGGAAAAAACCCCATTCGAATCATATTAGATACCTTCTTGCGAACACCTCTCCACTCTCATGTAGTGGAAGACTCGGACATGAGGACGCTCATCTTTACAGGCAGTTCTGTCAATGAAGAAAAGAAGCAGCCCTATATGGAATCAGGCTGTGAAATCATCACCCTCCCTGAGGAAAGGGTGGAAATTCTCACAGTATTAAAAGAACTGGGTGCCCGGAATATCGGATCCCTTTATGTAGAAGGTGGATCTACCATTCATTCCTCCTTTATGAAGGAAAAAGCCTTTCAGGAATTGGTTATATACATGTCTCCCAAGCTTGTAGGCGGAAGCTATGCCTTCACCAGTTTTGGAGGGGACGGTTTCCCGACCATTGCAGAAGGTCTTGAAATGGAGATTAAGAGTCTTGAGCGAGTAGGAAAGGACATTAAGATTGTTGCTTTACCTAGGATTTAACCTTTTTTGAAAGGGGGAGAAATGATGTTTACTGGAATCATTGAAGAAATCGGCTCAATTGAACGCATGAAAAAATCCTCCTCATCAATGGAACTGACGATAACGGCAGGCCGCGTTCTCGAAGACGTTCATATTGGAGATAGCATCAGTGTGAATGGTGTCTGTTTAACCGTCACTTCATTCACTTCCAGGCAATTCCAAGTGGACGTGATGCCTGAAACCTTTGAAGGCACAACTCTCAGAAACCTGTCCCATGGTTCTAAAGTGAACCTGGAGAGGGCGATGGCTGCTAACGGTCGTTTCGGCGGGCATTTCGTTAATGGGCATGTCGATGGAGTAGGAACGATCGTTAGAATAGAGAAAGTTGAAAATGCTTGGTATATGGACATTTCCATTCCGGAAAATCAGAGCCACTTGTTTATCATGAAGGGCTCTGTCGCAATAGACGGCACTTCCCTTACTGTTTTTGGTGTGAAAAGTAATGCCATTACGATTTCGTTGATCCCGCAAACGAGAGGGGACACGGTTCTTGGCGAGAAAAAAGTAGGGGATCGTGTCAATATTGAATGTGATGTAATGGCTAAATATTTTCATCGCTTCTATGAAGCAAAGGAACAGTCTAAGAGTAATTCAAGCCGCATCAGCTATGATTTTTTAAGTCAAAATGGTTTCGCTGACTAATAGGAAGGGGTAGCCCCATGTTTAATAAGATCGAAGAAGCTCTTGAAGATTTACAGGCAGGTAAAGTCGTCATCGTAGTAGATGATGAAAACCGTGAGAATGAGGGAGACTTTATTGCACTTGCAGATAAAGCGACTCCAGAAGTCATTAATTTTATGGCTAAAGAAGGAAGAGGGTTGATTTGTGCCCCGATAACAGAGGAGATTGCACACAAACTAAAGCTTGCACCCATGACGATGTCAAATACGGATCCACATGGAACGGCCTTTACGATTTCTGTCGATCATAAATCCTCAACTACTGGAATTAGTGCATTTGAGAGATCGACCACCATACAGGAATTATTGAACCCGGTCTCAATGCCCGAGGACTTTAAAAGACCCGGTCACGTATTTCCCCTTGTCGCCAAAAAAGGCGGAGTACTAAAACGGGCAGGACACACAGAAGCCGCCATCGATTTGGCTGTTTTGTCAGGGGCACAACCATCAGGCGTCATTTGTGAAATCATGAATGAAGACGGCACGATGGCAAGAGTACCTGAATTAATGAAACTGGCTGATAAATGGGATCTTAAGATCATCTCCATTGAAGATCTGATCAGGTACAGACGTAAAAAAGAAAAGCTTGTGACGAGAGAAGTGGAAATTGAACTCCCAACCGAATTCGGAAACTTCAAGGCGGTTGCTTACACAGAAAACCTTACAGGAAAAGAGCATATTGCACTTGTGAAAGGCGAGTGGTCAGAGGATGAAGATGTACTGGTCCGTGTTCACTCTGAATGCCTGACGGGAGATGTATTCGGTTCAAATCGCTGTGATTGTGGACCGCAGCTTGCCACAGCGCTTACCCAGATTGAAGAGCATGGAAAAGGTGTACTGCTTTATATGAGGCAAGAAGGTCGTGGGATTGGATTAATCAACAAATTGAAGGCCTATAAGCTCCAGGAAGAAGGCTATGACACCGTTGAAGCTAATCAAAAACTGGGCTTTGGTGAGGATTTGAGGGAATATGGAATCGGAGCACAGATACTGAGGGATTTAGGCATAACAAAGATGCGTCTACTGACCAATAATCCAAGAAAAATTGCCGGAATCAACGGGTACGGTTTAGAAATTGCAGATCGAGTGCCGATTCAAATGCCGGCGAAATTCGAAAATGAGAAGTATTTAAAAACGAAGCATGCTAAGCTGGGACATTTACTTAAATTTTAGGAGGAAAATACAATGAAAACAATTTATGAGGGTAATTTAGTCGGATCAGGATTAAAGGTTGCAATTGTCGTTTCACGATTCAATGAGTTCATCACATCAAAGCTTCTGGGTGGGGCGGAAGATGCATTGAAGCGCCACGGCGTTGAAGAAGGAAATATTTCTGTCACTTGGGTTCCAGGTGCATTTGAAATCCCTATGATTGCCAAAAAACTTGCTCGTTCAGGGAAATATGATGCCGTTGTTACCCTGGGAACGGTCATTCGCGGAGCAACCGCTCATTTTGAATACGTAAGCGGAGAGGTTGCAAAAGGAGTGGCCAATCTAAGCCTGCAGGAAGAGGTACCCGTCATCTTTGGTGTCTTAACGACAGACACAATCGAGCAGGCCATCGAAAGAGCAGGCACAAAGGCAGGAAACAAAGGATGGGAAGCAGCGGTATCAGCCATCGAAATGGCCAATTTGATTCGTGAGATAGATAAGTAAAAATTTTCAACCAAGCCAAGTCTCCATGGAGGGAGGCTTGGCTTTTTTCGAGTGAGGGATCTGTGGGGTGTGTGGATAAATTTGTAAAACGGCTTAATTATTCTCCAAAACGGCTGGATTCCTGTTGATTTCGGCTGGATAATTCCAGAAAACGGCTGGATTTATCACAAAAGCCGCTGGATTTTCTCACTCTTCGGCCGGATTCCTGATGGAAAGACAAAAACCCCGCAGCCTGTACCCAACAAAATACATATTGGCAAACGTCAGACCTTTTGCTAGAATAGTATTTTGTGGCTCCCCTTATTATGGGAGGAGCGGGTAGGGAGAGGGCAGTTTTATAGGAAGATTATTATATGAAAGCACGTGGAGGTATTTTTCAGTTAAAAAATCACGGTACCACGATGAAGCAGGAGATGATGGCTGGAGCAATCGGTTATTTCACGATCGTGTACATCATCGCTGTGAATGCTTTAATTCTTTCTGAAGCTGGAATTCCATTTGAAGGAGCGGTTATGGCAACCATTCTTGCCTCCTTCGTTGGGTGTTTGGTGATGGCCTTTTGGGCAAATGCACCAATACTTCTGGTTCCAGGCATGGGAATTAATGCAATGTTTACGTTTACACTCGTAAAATCATCCGGCTTAACGTGGCAGGAAGCTTTAGCTGTCGTTGTGATTTCAGGAATACTCTTTATGATCATTGCATTTACAAAGCTTTCAAAAGTATTATCAGAAGCGATACCCAAAACATTAAAAGAAGCCATCACTGTAGGGTTAGGGATGTTTTTAATGTTTATCGGTCTTGAAAAAGGCGGTCTCATCCAAAGAGGAGAGAGTGCCATCATCATGATTGGTGATTTTGGGGAATTAAAGGTGTTGGCCACTGTGCTGACTTTCCTGGTGACGATATTTTTGTTTGTTCGAAATGTAAAAGGTCAATTTCTATGGAGTATTGCTTTTGGAACCATGCTGGGATTCATCTTTGGAATCGAACCGTCGATTCAGTCCAGTTCGTTCCAATTAAGTGAATACAGTCAGGTTTTCGGTCAAATATCCTTTAGTGCCATTTTGGAGATTCCGTTTTGGATTGCGGTTTTTTCTGTCACGATGGTGCTGGTATTTGAAAATATCGGTCTCGTTCATGGACATACGGATATGATCGATCAACCTCAAAAATACTCTAAAGCGTTCCAGGCGAATGCATTTTCTGCCTTTACATCAGGATTCTTCGGAACGAGTCCGACGGTTTCTACTGTTGAAAGTGCTGCAGCCATGACAGCAGGTGGTCGTACGGGATTAACGAGTTTGACTACTGGAGTATTATTCTTGGGATCTGTGTTGTTTATTCCGTATTTAAAGTGGATTCCAGATCATGCTATCGCCCCAATCCTCATTATCATTGGCGGCTTGATGATTCAAAATATACGACATATGGATCTTCGTGATTTAACAGAGGCATTTCCAGCCATTTTTATCATTGCAATGATTCCATTTACGTACAGTATCGCAGATGGAATTGCCATCGGTTTTATTCTGTATCCTATTTTAAAATTGGCTACAGGTAAAGCAAGAGAAGTATCCATTCCTCTATATATCATTGCTGCATTGTTCCTTATGAACTTTTTTGTTCATTCGATTCATTAAAGCGGTAAAGAACTCAAGTGGATTTGCTCATCATTACGATTGAAATCGTAGTTGTGACCTGTCTGCTTGAGTTTTTTTGTCCTTACAGCTACTTTCAAATTCCGTGGACTTTCCACATATTTCTTGTTATTATTATAGTAATTAATGAAACTTTTGAACTATTTTTATGCATATATCAGGAAATCAGCAGGGGGTGAGTGTAATGGAAGTGTTTGTAGCGAGACAGCCAATTTTTGATCGAAATGGAGAAACTGTAGCTTATGAGCTTCTTTACCGAAACAATGAATTGAATATGTTTCCGAATATAGATGAAGACCAGGCAACGGCCGATGTCATTATTAACAGCTATTTAAATATTGGTCTTGAAAGCTTGTCCGCTGGGAAGCCATGCTTCATCAATTTCACAGAAAATCTTTTAAGGGATAGAGTCCCTACCTACTTCAATCCCAAGGAAATTGTTGTGGAGATTCTGGAAAATGTGATTCCAAGTCCTGAAATCCTGAAGGTTTGCTTAGAGTTAAAGGAGCTGGGTTATAAAATAGCATTAGACGATTTTGTCTTTAATGAATCGGATCCTAACTACTTAAAATTGATGAAAATTGCGGATTATGTGAAGGTTGATTTTCTGCATACCACAGACACTAACCGGGGAACGATTGAAGTTTTCGCTAATTTACTGGGGTACAAGCTCCTGGCAGAAAAAGTGGAGACAGTGGACCAATATGAAGAAGCAAGGAAAAACGGATACCATTTCTTTCAAGGGTATTTCTTTAGTAAACCGAAAATCATTTCTACCCATGACGTACCTAACTATTTTCATTCCTATTATTCGATTATTCAAAGTCTGGAAATGACGGAACCTAGCATTGATGTGATTAGTCGATTGATTGAACAGGATCTTTCTTTGTCCTATAAACTTTTAAAATTAATCAATTCACCTTCTTACCGACCTAAACATAAAATTCATTCTATTCGACAGGCTATTGTTCTATTGGGTCTTCTTGAAATTAAACGGTGGATTTATGTTTTAGCGGTTAGGGAGCAGGTTGGTAAAAGGAAGCAATTAGAAAACGAAGTTATTACATTATCTTTAACAAGGGCAAAAATGTGTGAGCTGCTGGCAGAGAAGCACAATCGCAGTTCAATGAAGTCGAGCTATTTCCTTACGGGTATGTTTTCATTGATGGAAACGATATTATCTATGCCAATTGAAGTAATCCTGAATGAATTACCATTGAATGACGAGATCTGTGATGCACTAACGGGTACCTCAAACGAGTTCAAAGACATTCTGGATCTGGTTATTTTGTTTGAAAAAGCTGACTGGACAGCAATCGATACAAAAGTGGACGAACTGAAGTTAAACAAAGGAGATGTGATGGAATGCTATCAAACATCGTGTAAATGGGCACGAGACCTCTTACAAGATGAAACAGCAGAGATCAGTTAGTTACCAAACAGGTTTATACTCCCCGGGAGTCAGATATTTTTTTTGAGGCTTTATATATCTCTTCAATTCAACTAGAAGTAATCGCTGGAGGTGCTTAGAAGATATTTGTCGGGCTACATCTTTAGGAAATGGATAAATACCGATTTGATTGAAACGCACACGAAAGAGACCTTCATGTAAAAGGTCTTTTTTGTCATTCAGAATGTGAGCGAATACAGTCACATCCCGTGAATGGAACTCGTCACATGCTTCTTCTACCTCTTGAACTTGAAACCGAAATGTATACTCATCCTTCATGATCATCACCCATCCCATTGTCTCTAAATGGCCGAAGAAATTCAACTTTTAAGTTTTCTACAAGTCACAGCATGAGGATTATCATAAATAATATAGGTTGAGATGATTGCGAAAAGAGCTTGTTTGTGGCAAGCTAAGACTATTAAGAATAGTTTACTAGTAAATTACCGTGGAGGGATTCACGATGAACTTGAATCTAATTAAATGTCATGGCTCAGGTAATGACTTTTTACTGATTGATGAAATGACGAATGGATACGAATTCACTGAAGAAGCAAGGCAAAATCTTGCCCTTGCACTATGTGATCGAAAATCGGGAATTGGAGCGGATGGAATCCTTTTTGTGCTGTCAAGTGAACATTGCGATGCACAAATGAGAGTATTCAATGCAGATGGATCTGAAGCATCCATGTGCGGGAATGGACTTCGTTGTGTTGGTCGTTATGTGTGTGAGCTTCTCGACAAAACGACGATTGTGATTCAGACGATGAAAGCGGATCTGCGGGTTTCAGTTCAAGAGGCTATCTATGAAAATATACCGACGTATAATGTTGAAATTTCTCCTGTATTATTTGAATTGGATAAATTGCCGATGAATATGGATCGTGAGGAGTTAGTGGACGAGATGATTCCTGAAATTTCAGATCGATTATCGTTTACTGCACTGGCTGTCCCAAATCCTCATCTGATTAGTGTTGTAAGCACAGAACATATTCTTTCGAATGAGCAGAAGACGATCGCTGAAACAGTAAATGGTCCCAATAATCTCTTTCCTGATGGAGTCAATGTAAGTTTTGTTCATCCATTAGAGAAAGGTGCGATTTATGTTCGTACCTTCGAAAGAGGAGTAGGCTTTACAAATGCTTGTGGGACGGCTATGTCTGCTTCCAGCCTTGTGACATGCTTACTCGATCAGAATGAGTTTGGTAAGGAAATAGACGTATATAATAATGGTGGAAAAGTACGTGTCGTGGTGAACCGATTAGGTGAAGGGCAATACAATATGGAGCTGATCGGGAATGCAACATATCTCTACCAGGCACAATTTGAATTGTCTATCACACATCCTGAGGATTATCGAGAAATCTCCAGACAGGATTTCACTGAAGAAGGAACGTACGAACTGCTTCAAAATCATGCTAAATCCATTGTCGATAGTAAAGTATTTATGAGTGCCTAAACGAATAAAAAACCTGGGCTTGTGCAAGTTCAGACGAGAGTGTCCAAAAGAGCTAAGCTTTTGGGACACTCTTTTTTTTGTTGTTGGATTGCTGTTTCAAAAATTGTATCACCTTATCAAATGGCTGGAGGTCTTTTACCCATTCGAATTTAGTAAAGGGACATCCCATCTTCTGGAACCTCTGCAGAACAACATCTATAGTAAAATGTTCTGGATGAAGGTCCTCATTTACTTCATACCACCAGAGTGGAGTCGCTACTAAAGCATCTTCATTACCCCTTAAGGAATATGGCGCAATGATGGTTTTTCCTTCTCCATGCTGAATGTAGTCCACGTATAACCTGCCTTTTCGGTTCTTTTTTAACCGCTCGATCGTAAAATCCTCAGGATAATTGGTAACAAGGTAATGTGCGATGAATTCTGTAAACAAGCCGGTGTCCTTCCATGTGTATCCCGGTGGTATGGGAATATACACTTGCAGCCCCTTATTCCCCGACGTTTTCACAAAACTATGTAGGTTGAGTCGATCGAATAGTTCTTTCATAATGGAAGCAGCTTTAACCGCCAGGGAGAATTGATCCCTGCCTGGTGGATCTAAATCAAAGACCACTTCAGTGACAGACGAATCCTTTGTCCTCTGGAAAGGAATGTGAAATTCCAATGCAAGCTGATTTCCAAGCCAAATCAATGTCTCCAAGTTATTGCATACCGTATAGTCGATGTTGTCCTCCTTGTACGTTTCAATAAATGAAGGGGCGTAATCAGGCGTGTTTTTTTGATAAAATGATTCACCAAAGAGCCCGTGTGGAAAACGAATACATGTCAATGGCCTATCCTCCAGGAAAGGCAAAATAGCGACGGACATCTTCCGAAGATACCGAACGTAATCAAGCTTAGTCATTGAGACTTTCTGGAACAATTCCTTATCTGGATGAGTGATCTCAACCCCAGGAGGAAGGGATGCTTCGTCCAGCTTGAATTGCTCCATTGTGCAGGATTCTGGAGGAATGGAGAATAAAAATCGATGAAAATGTGGTTCTCTCAGTTGACCCTCATACCAATTCAAATATGAAATGTCCACAGTTATAGCCGGGTCTATGTAGTGAAGGGATTGCTCATTCTTCGTACTATTCTTTTTAATCATTGCTTTTAATGTTTTTTTCTCTTCAGGAGAAAGACCAAAGTGAAATAAGCCAATGGGAATAATCTTTTTGTCATCGAAAACGCCAATGTGAAAGTAATCGTTTGTTTCATCAAGCGCAGTAATGAAACAGTGACAGTGTTTCCAATTCTTGGTTTTCACCCAGCTCGTACTTCGTTTTCCCGCTTCCCATTTACTATGCTTCCTCTTGGCGACAACACCCTCACCTTCCTCTTTTTCTACAAGTTCCCATATTTCCTGCCGATCCTTGAAATAGGGGACCATTTGAAGGGAAGATGGGTGAGAAGGGGACGGATCTAGCGGCAATTGAAGAAAGGTAAAAACCTCTTTCAATTTTTCTTTTCTTTTAAGGTAAGGTTCGGGGGCAAATGATTTCTTCCCAAACTGGAGTAAATCGAAAGCCAGAAATTTAACGGGTCTCCCGGCTGCAGCATGATTAATTTTCTGCTTATTGCGCATTCTTCCTCTTACCTGCAATTCAAAAAATTCACTGCTGCAGGGAGAACGTAACAGGGCAATCTCCCCATCCAAAATGATAGGTGCAGTCAAGTTTTTTTTATTGAGTAACGTTTTAATCTGTTCTTCAATTTCCGGGAAGTGAGGAATCAATTCCTTCCCGTTTCGACTTTGAAGGCTTATCTGATTCTTAGAATGAATGTGGAGAACTGCACGAAATCCATCATATTTCACTTCATAAAGCCAGTCCTCATTTTCAGGGAGTTCATCATATAGGGTAGGAAGCATCGGTTTCATATCTATTCACCTGATTTTTAGTATTAGTGTGACCAATGAGGGTTTAATTATTTCCAAATGTTTAAGGGAATGAAGAGTAGCGGTCAACTAAATGATAATGATAAGGGATTAGTTTATGTGAAGGAGGGTATTGATATATGCATACGATTTGGAAAGGCTCTATCAGTTTTGGACTGGTGAACATCCCCATTAAGCTTCATTCTGCTACAGAAGATCGTGATATAAAGCTTCGTTCACTTCATAAAGAGTGTCATACTCCGATTAAATATGAAAAAGTATGCCCAGCTTGTGAAAAAGAAATCGAACATGATGACATCGTTAAGGGGTATGAAGTGACCAAGGGGAAATTTGTCGTTCTTGAAGAAGAGGAATTGAAGGAATTGAAGGAAGCAAACGGGGATAAAGCAGTGGAAATAGTAGACTTTATCAAAATGGAGGAAATCGACCCCATATTCTTTGATCGAAGTTATTTCGTTTCACCTAATGATGGAGGAAAAAAAGCATATTCGTTATTGCGAAAAGCTCTTCAAGAATCCGGGAAAGTTGGGATTGCCAAGATCACGATGCGTTCGAAGGAACAACTCTCCATCGTTCGGGTATATGAGAATACGCTTGTAATGGAAACCATTCATTATCCAGATGAGGTAAGAGGCACGGGTGATGTACCGAATGTTCCAGAAGAAGATGAAATAACGGACAAAGAGCTGGAAACAGCAACGATGTTGATTGATCAGCTTACAACTGAATTTCAACCGGAGAACTATAAAGATCAGTATCGTGAACGCTTGAGTCAGTTGATTGAATCGAAGCAAACCGGGGAAAAGGTAGTCACAACGAAAGAAAAAGAGCCAAGAGAAAATGTGACAGATTTAATGGCGGCACTTCAAGCCTCCATAGATTCATCCAAACCTAAAAAGACGAAAAAACAAACGAAAAAGAAAACGACTTCTAAGAAAAAAGCTCAATAAAACATGAGTCGTAAATAAAGAGAGGGACAAGTTTTGGAGGAGAAAGAAATAAAACAAGGAATATTTGTTGTCCTATCAGTCATTTGTCTAATAGCATTTACATGGGGATTCGTCACGATAGTCGAGGAGTGGAAAGAAAATGAAATTGCACAATTTGACAATGGTGTTTCTGAGATTGTAAGAGGGTTCATTTCCCCGAGGTTAACGACCTTTATGACGTCGATTACCTTTTTGGGTGGCGTGGAAGGGATCACAATCTTTGCAATTTGTGTTGTGGTCATACTATTGTTTCTCAAGAAGTATCCACTTGCTCTGTTTGTAGGAATTACCATCACAACAGGAGCAGGATTTAATTGGCTGCTAAAATGGATTTTCAAACGTGAAAGACCTGATATTGAAGCACTGATCGAGCAAGGCGGTTATAGTTTTCCCAGTGGTCATTCCATGAGTTCCTTTATATTCTACGGGACCCTTGCATTCATATTATTTCGGGCATTGGATCATAAACGGTATAAGTGGGCAAGTGTCATTGCTGTCAGCTTCCTGGTGCTATTGATTGGTCTTAGCAGAGTGTATTTAGGGGTACATTATCCAAGTGACATTCTTGGGGGGTTCACTGCGGGAGGTGCATGGTTGACGCTCTGTATCGTCATTTATGCTTACTTCCATAGACGAAAACATTGGAAAGAAAGAGAGAATTAAATGGAAATAAAGCGCCCGGAGATCCTTCCGGGCGCTTTATTCCATTTATGATTAAAATAAGTTAAAAATATACGGTCCAATTGAAGTGGCATAGAGAAGAATATATATACCCATGAAATAAAATACTCCACCAAAAGTACCCCAGTCAGGATCCCTGCCGAATTTCCATATAAGTGAAGTAATGGCACTGATAACGAGTAATACTATATATTCACTTCCTGAAAACATCAGGTATTCCGGAGCAGCAAAGTAGAAGTAATCGCCCATGGCTTTAGTGATGAAGGTTATCGGCATTACTAAAAACATAATGATAGAGGCATATTCAACCCAGTTGATCTCTTCCTTCTCAAATATATTTGGTTTGAAAATATAAAGCAGAATTAAGAGAAATAGGGAAGGAAGTACCCAATAAAATGAAACCATAATCGTGATTATGCTGCTGAATATCATTAGAATGGAATTGTTAACGGCTTCTTTGACACTTCGTTTGGACCACTCTGTGCTACTGGCGACAACCTGTGCATCCTGTGAAGCGCCATATAATTCATACGTATCTCCATCATAATCCAACCAGGCAATACTCTCATCGGTAAGCTGAAGTGGAAAATATGAAAAGTGTTTTGTTGTACTGACTGGAGCCGCTGTTAATTGATTAGAGTCACTGAAAGGTGCTACATATAGACTAATCGCATTTTCATCCCCTACCCGATGACCTTCAGAAGTGAAGAGAATGGATTTTTCTCCAGTAATGGAAAGGAGTTGTGCGGTTCTTGGACTTTGAAGTTTGCCCCCTGACATCTCGTTCGTAAAATCGATTTTTGTGGGCTTCAAAATAGAAGATCCTATTCCATCTATCGGTGTTTGTAACTTGAAAATCTTATATGACAATGTTCCCTGGGCTCGCATTTCTTCATTATAAAGAAGAGTTAATTGATTATTATCTGTGGTAAAGGTTAATCCATTAATATGATGATTCGTTGCTGTGTTTACAATTGCAAATGGATCTTTCACTACTTGTAACGTATCATCCATGTAGTAAAGGTGAGAGTGACCGTCATCTATTCTAACCTGTACTACAGCACTGCCACTATTTCCAATATAGAAGTCCAGGATTTCATTAGAAAAGCTGAAAACCTCTTTCATTGATAAATCGGCAGGGTTGAGAGAAAAAAGGTTCTCTTTATTCCAGAAGTACACAGAGTTCATTGCCGCGCTCATCCCTGTTGCTTCCTCGGCAATCGTCGTTACTTCATTACTCTCTGAAGAGAGATTAACTTGTCATCCTTGATTTGAATGACCTTCGTCCCGTCTGTCCAAAAAGGATGTCCCCTGGTAACGCTGGTGTCTAGCGTTGTTACTTTGGTAGAATTCAATGATCCCTTGAAAGTAATCCCTGTAATTTTCCCGTTACTTGCCAAGAAGAGTCCTTCATCTCCATTAAAGATAACAGGGCGTTCTTCAGAAGTGTAGTTTAGTGGGACGGATCTACTCCAATCAGGTTGTGGTTGTTGTTTGACTTGAAGCAGCTGGTGGAGAAATAATGCTCCAATAAACAGAACGATTAACATTAAAGGTATTCCAAATGATTTGAATTTCTCTTTCAAACATATCCCCTCGATTCTCTATCTCTATAATATGAGCTCAATTTAGAATTTTATCATAACTCACATTTTAAGGCACCAAATATTTCCTTATGTAAATAAAAGTTTTATGTTGACATTTATTATTAGAGGGATTACAATGATATTGAAAATCATTCTCATTTGAACAAAAGAGTTCCCCCTCTTTCAATAGAGAGAATGGTTCATGAAAAACCCCCTTTATTAGATATAAAAAGACAGACTGGAAGCATATGCATCCGGTCTGTCTTTTTATATTGCATTTCATTTGTTCCTGTCGTAAATTGTTAAAGGATGTGTATTTCAAGGAGGGATAATAGTAAGTGGATCATAATGAAGATAAACGGTTCAGGGTTGCTGGTCACGAGGCACTGATAGGAATAGCACTTGTACTTATAAATTTCTTATGGTGGTATGGTTTTGCATTCGGGTTAGGTGGTCAACCGGTTTCAGATTACGATTGGATCTTCGGAATGCCTGCGTGGTTTTTTTACAGCTGCATCGTTGGCTTTTTTCTTATGGTATTGTTAGTGATTATCGTCGTAAAGTACATGCTTACTGACATTCCTTTTGACGATGAGGGGGATGATCATGAATAGTATGGCATTGATTCCCTTATTCGCCTTTTTAATCTTGATTTTTGTTGTTGGAATTTATACGGCCAGAAATGTGAGTAGAGCAGATTCCTTTGTCCAGGAATACTTCTTGGGAAGCCGTCAGCTTGGTGGATTTATCTTGGCGATGACCATGATTGCGACCTATGGAAGTGCCAGTAGTTTCATCGGAGGGCCGGGTGCAGCATATACATATGGTTTATCGTGGGTTCTTTTGGCCATGTCACAAGTTGTGACAGGTTACTTTGTTCTCCTTATACTTGGGAAAAAGTTTGCCATTATGGCCCGGAAATACAAGGCCGTTACTTTGATCGACTATCTACAAGGCAGATATGGCAGCAATAAGATCACAATTCTATCGGCCATCAGCATCATCATCTTTTTATTCTCAGCCATGATTGCTCAATGGGTGGGGGGAGCACGGCTCATTGAATCTTTAACCGGTTTATCTTATGAGAGTGCTCTTTTTCTGTTTGCCGTATCGGTACTTGTTTATGTCATTATCGGGGGCTTTCGTGCGGTTGCCATCACGGATGCGATTCAAGGTGTGGTCATGCTTGGTGGGACCATTATTCTGCTGATTGCCACCATCATAGCCGGAGGTGGCATGGAGAACATCATGATGGGATTGAAAGCGGAAAACCCTGACTTATTAAGTCCCCATGGTCCTGATGGAGAATTAAGTGCCCGCTATATTTCTTCTTTGTGGATATTAGTGGGTGTGGGAGTTGTCGGATTGCCTCAAGTGGCAGTTAGAGCCATGAGCTATAAGAATTCCAGATCCTTGCACAGAGCGCTCATAATCGGAACCATTGTGGTCGGTTCCATCATGCTCGGTATGCACTTGATTGGTGTGCTTGCAAGGGTAGTGGTCCCGGGAATAGAAGTGGCTGATAAAGTCATGCCCCTTCTCGCGTTAGAAGTTCTTCCACCTTGGCTTGCCGGGATTGTCCTGGCTGCTCCGATGGCCGCGATCATGTCGACAGTGGATTCGTTATTATTGATTGTATCCTCGGCTATTGTGAAAGATGTGTATATGAATTTCATCAATATGGATGCAAAGGAAAAACAAGTCAAAAAAATCAGCTTTTGGGTGACTAGTGTAACGGGAATACTCGTTTTTCTTATGGCGCTGAGCCCGCCTGAATTAATTATCTGGCTTAATTTATTTTCATTTGGAGGACTTGAAGCTGTATTTATCTGGCCAATCGTTTTAGGTTTATATTGGAAAAAAGGAAATGCTCATGGTGCCTTTGCTTCTATGATATCAGGGCTGGTAGCGTACATCTTATTTCACAGTTTCGCACCTAATTATCTGGATATGCACACAGTCATTTTCCCAATTGTCATTTCGTTTTTCATGTATGTGGTCGTCTCCCTGTTTACTCAAACACAATATCAGCAGAATGGATGGGTTTAACCCATCCATTTTTGTATTTAACAAGGGAAAAGCGTACATTTTAGAAAAGTATCAATGATTGGGGTGAAGTATCTTGAAAAATTCTGTTGTCATAATAGGTGGTGGAATCGGCGGTCTGACCGCAGCTTCACTCCTTGGAAGTGCTGATTACAATGTACAGATTCTTGAGGCTTCCAGGGAATGGGGAGGATGCGCTGGTAAATTCCAGAGAGGAAAAGCCTTATTTCCTGTAGGGGCCACTCTTGGAATGGGTTTTGAAAAAGGAGGGATCCATCAGCGTATTTTTGATTATTTAGGAATAGAACCACCTGTGTCTTTCATGCTTGATGAGGTTATGGACATTCATCTTCCTGACAAAACACTGATATTCTACCGTAATAGGGATACACATGTGAATCAGTTGAAGAAAGCATATCCCGAAATATCATCGAAGATAGGCGGTTTTTATGAAGAATTGTACAAGATAGCCGGCGAAATTCGAAAGCTGATGGTCTCGCTCCCCATACTACCTCCTAAAACGCTACAAGATTGGGTGGAGCTAACGATGAGTTTACACCCCAGATCTCTGACACTGATTCCTTCCTTTCAGAAAACCATGTTCGATTTATTAGAAAAACACGGAATCCACCGACATTCTTCTTTTAAGCATTTTATCGATGGACAACTGATCGATAGCATGCAGGTTACCAGCGATCAATGCTCTTTATTGCTGGGATGCCTGGCATTGGATATTTATCATGAAGGAGCATTTTATTTGGATGGTGGATTATTCGAAATAGCTCATAGTCTTGTCGGATTTTCAGAAACAATAGGGGTTAAAGCGACTTTAGGGAGAAAGGTGGTTCGCATCGACCGGGACCATTCTGGTGAAGAATGGATAATCCTTGATCATAGAGGCAATGAATATCGTGCAAATCATGTTGTATGCAACGTACCGGTACAATCTTTAAAAAAACTTTTCCCCCCACAATTTAATCCTAAACTTGATAACTATCTAAAAGGAAAAGAGAATGAAGCTATTTGGGGCACCATGTCCCTATATATGTTATTGAAAGAAGAATCACTACCGGAATCCTATCCCTTGTTTTCCCAAATTTGTGCAAGCCCAAATGGAAGTATGACAGAAGGGGACCATCTCTTCTTATCGCTTTCACATCCTAATGACCGTCAGCGTGCCCAGGAAGGATTCCGTACCTTAACGGTATCAACCCATACTAAATTAGCAAAATGGGAAACGAAAGAAAGATACGATTCTTACAAGGAGAATCTTAAGGAGAAAATGATCAATTCCATTGAGTCAGTCATTCCCACTATAAGAGATAGCCTTGTAGATATTTACCCTGGAGCACCTAAAGCCTGGGAACGATTTACCGGGCGGCCCGGGGGCATAGTCGGTGGATTTCCTCAATCTAATGACCATGCTCTCTTCAAGAGTCTCTCTCACAGGACTCCATTGAAAAATATATGGGTATGTGGAGACTCAGTCTTTCCAGGTGCAGGGACCATCGGTGTATCTGTAAGTGCTTACCATGTATTTCACTCCATTACAGGCAGAAAACTTCAGAAGTAAGGAGGAACCTCGACTACTTATGTCGAATTCCGGGAATGGGGTGATAATATGTATAATCTGATACAGTATAAAGACCCGACAGTCTTCCACGAAAAGGTCCATTCCCTTTTAATGGAGGATGAAGCGGCGAATAACCTGCCTTTGGGTTTGTTGAACACGATGAAAACGAGTGACAAATATAAAGAACCGCTTCTTCTTTTAGTGGGAAATGAGGTCGGAACAGTGGTGGGATCCTTCATCATGACCCCTCCTCATTACCTTGTCAGTACACTTAAGGTGGAGAAAGAAGGCGTGCATGAGATAGTCAAAGAGCTTCATTCGTTTTGTGAAAATACGGGCATCAACTTCCCGGGTTTTTTAGCAAAGAAGGAACTCGCACTTCAATTGACACACGCTTGGTGTCATTTAACGGGAGATAGATACAATGTGAAAATGAATCAGCGTATATATCAACTGGGTAAAGTGAATGATATCCCGTTAATCGGTGGGAAGATGATAGCTGTGCGTAAAGAACATGAAGAGCTCCTTGCCCAATGGTTGATAGGTTTTGTAGAAGATACCGGGGAACTGCCTCTTACTGAGGAAGAGGCAGTGAATCGGTCAAGGGATATGATTGAAAATGAACCATATGTGTTTTTGTGGGAAGTGGATGGAAAGCCTGTTTCCATGGCACGGGGGGCAAGAAAAACGGAAAACGGCATTACCGTAAATTTTGTTTACACCCCTTCAGAATACAGGAAAAAAGGGTACGCATCTTCTGTTGTAGCAGAACTGAGCCGTCTTTTGTTGAAGGACCACTCCTTTTGCTCCCTTTATACGGACTTGGATAATCCCACCTCAAACAAGATTTATATGGAAATCGGCTATAAGCCCGTTTGCGATTCAATGATGATTTCCATTGTGTGAACCTTTTGATACTAACAGAATATTATTTATATAAATAGTTGACATTGTGAAGGAAAGCTATTAGTATAATAAACAATTAATTAAATGAGCGAATGGCTTTGACGAAGAGGAGTACCTTTGATCGACACTTAAGAGAGCTGGTGGTTGGTGAGAACCAGTGTGAACGATCTTTGGGAATGGACTTCTGAGCCTCCAGACCGAAACTTTTAGGGAGTAGGCTTTGGCGAATGTCTTATCGTTACAAAAGACGCGTATTCAAGCAAACCGCTTCGATACGATTGAGTGGACTGTTCAGGCAGTCAACAAAGGTGGCACCACGGGTATCTCGTCCTTTACATGATGTAAATGGATAGTGATGCCCTTTTTTTTATAACTGAATAATGATAAATCGTTGAATAAGAGGAGTATATTCAAGTGATGCATAACAGGGAGTTAAGGATAGTGAGACCTTAGCATGATAGCTTGTCTGGAATGGACTTATGAGAGATGATCTGAATGGAAGTAGGATCGTACGGAATTCCACCGTTAAAGGGATAGAGTATCGGGTGATTTACCCCGTACTTGAATCAAGAGGGGATGCTATCATGTATCCCAATCTGAGGTGGCACCGCGGTCAGCATCGTCCTCTATGAACAGATTTTTCTGTTCATAGAGGACTTTTTTTATGGATTTATAAATGGGAACAGCGAATTGGAGGCTTGAAAATGAGGAAGCAGCAAGAATTGAATTATGTAGTGAAAGAATTGAATGGTGATATATATACTCCTATTTCACTCTTTCAATCATTGAAGGGGAAAAAGAAATTTTTATTGGAGAGCTCGCTAAAACACGAACAATCCGGTCGATATTCATTTGTAGGAAGTGATCCATTTCTCGAATGTAAGGCTTATGGAAATATCGTACAGTTTAAAAAGACGTCTTCTGGTCAGATAGAGGAACGAATAGGGGACCCCATTGAAATGATTCAAACCCTTATTCCCCATCATCAATTACAAGGTGCACCATTCCCTTTCACAGGTGGAGGGATTGGATACATGGGATATGATGTGATCAGGCATTACGAGGAAATCGGACTCACTCCCCATGATGAATTGGAGATGCCGGACATTCACCTTATGTTCTATGAAAAAGTTATCGTCTTCGATCATCTTGAGCATAAAGTATTCATCGTGGTCATGAACGAGTGGACAGAGGGGCTGGATGAAGATTTAGAGGCAAAAGTGAAGGAAATCGAGGATGGGCTGACCAACGTGTATTTAGATACTCACAAAGGAGAACTGGAACGACTTTCCTTTCATGCTCAAACCTCTAAAGATGAATTTATGGTAAAGGTGGAAAGAGCAAAGGAATTTATAAAAGAAGGAGAAATTTTTCAAGTTGTGCTTTCTCAACGACTGCAGGCATCTTTTTCAGGGGATCCATTCACCTTCTATCGAAGCTTAAGAAAATCAAATCCGTCGCCCTATATGTTCTTCATCGACTTTGATGAGTACGTCGTTTTGGGGGCATCGCCGGAAAGCCTGTTGAAAGTCCAAGGAAGTCAGATTACAACGAATCCAATAGCAGGAACAAGACGAAGAGGGAAAACAGTTGATGAAGATTTAAAGCTTGAAAGCGAATTGCTTTCAGATGAAAAGGAAATTGCTGAACATCGAATGCTCGTTGATTTAGGAAGGAATGATTTAGGAAGGATTTGTGAAATCGGGTCTATCTATTTATCTAAGTACTTTACCATTGAAAGATATAAATACGTGATGCACATCGTTTCAGAGGTGAAGGGGGAACTGAGAGAGGATGTAACCCCTCTAGAAGCATTATCAGGCTGTTTACCTGCCGGTACGGTAAGCGGGGCACCGAAGATCAGGGCGATGCAGATTATCAATGAACTGGAAACCATAAAGCGCGGCGTGTACTCGGGTGCCGTCGGGTATATCGGGGTTAATGGGAATCTTGACTTTGCCTTGGCGATTCGCACGATGGTCCTGAAAGATGGCATTGCGAATGTTCAAGCAGGGGCAGGCATTGTGTATGATTCAGATCCGAATAGTGAGTATGAAGAAACACTGAATAAAGCAAAATCATTATTGGAGGTAACAGGATGATTTTACTCATTGATAACTATGATTCGTTTACGTATAACCTGTATCAATACATTGAAGAGCTTGGGGAACAGGTAGTCGTGAAACGGAATGACGCGATTTCATTGGACGAAGTTAAGAAACTGAATCCTTCTGGGATCATCCTTTCCCCGGGACCAGGTAAGCCCGAAAATGCTGGGATTTGCACCTCGATTATACAGAATCTTCACGCTAGTGTGCCGATTCTGGGGGTTTGTTTAGGTCATCAAGCGATCGGAGCAGCATTTGGTGCATCAATCGAAGTAGCAGAGAGAGTGATGCATGGTAAGACATCACTCTTGAAACATAATGGTGAGGGGATATTTGAATATCTGCCACAACCGTTGGAAGTGATGAGATATCACTCTTTGGTCATCAGAAAAGGGTCTCTCCCTTATCCATTGGAGACGGTCGCACTTTCCATGGATGATGGAGAGATCATGGCCATAAAGCATATGAAATATCCTCTGTTTGGAGTTCAATTTCACCCCGAGTCCATCGGGACGAAAACAGGAAAGAAAATCATTCAAAATTTTCTAGATGAGATGAGAAAGGAGAATAACCGTGAAAAAGTATCTACAAGCGTTAGCTAACGGTCATTCATTAGAACGAGATGAGATGAGGAGAGCCGTTCAAGAATTGCTCCTTGACGAAACATCGGAGAGCCAAATCGCCTGTTTCCTGACTTTATTAAAAATGAAAGGGGAAACAGTAGATGAAATTACCGCTCTTGTTGAAGTCTTAAGGGAGAAAGCGATGCCTATTAAGAGCACATTACCAGGAATATTGGATAACTGCGGAACAGGTGGAGACGGATCCCAGAGCTTTAATATTAGTACAACGAGTGCATTTGTTCTTGCCGGGGCCGGGGTGAAAGTTGCAAAACACGGTAACAGAAGTATTTCCAGTAAAACCGGTAGTGCAGATGTGTTAGAACATTTAGGGGTAGCACTCGACTTTCAATCTCATGAGGTGGAAAGTTTACTGGATGAAACCAATATTGCTTTTCTATTTGCACCCCATATTCACTCAGGTTTAAAAAAGGTGATGAAAGTCCGGAAAGAATTAAAGATTCCAACCATCTTTAATCTCATTGGACCTTTAACGAATCCGGTTCATCTGGAAACTCAGCTCCTAGGGGTATATAGAAGAGATAAATTAGAAACGATGGCGAATGTTTTACATGAATTAGGCAGAAAACGGGCGATTGTGCTTAATGGAGCTGATTACATGGATGAAGCGTCATTAGCAGGAGAAAATCATCTCGTTCTGCTGGATCGAGGGGAAATTACTTCACTCACTCTAACGGGGGAAGATGTCGGCCTTCCTTTTTATTCCCTGGAAGAGATACGTGGAGGAGAAGCGGGAGAAAATGCCATTATTTTAGAAGAAGTATTAAATGGGAAGGAAGGGGCTTACACTGATACGGTCTTATTCAATGCTGGAATCGGCCTGTACGCTCATGGGAAAGCGGCCACCTTTCTAGAAGGTGTAAAGCTTGCCAGAGAAAGTATTGAAAGCGGTCGTGCAAAAGAAAAGCTTCACTCCTTGGTTCACTTTAGTCAACAACGTCGAAAGCAGGTGATTTAATTGTCTACCATTCTACAAACCATTCTTGAACAAAAGAATGAGGAAGTTAAAGAGTTAAAGAATGCAGGGTATGAATCCTATTATTCTAAGGAGGCTCCCGCTCATTCCTTATATGAAGCATTAAAATCTGCCTCCAGATTACAAGTGATTGCTGAGATTAAGCGGGCATCCCCATCAAAAGGAGATATCCGAACAGAAGTGAATCCCGTGATTCAAGCAAAGAAGTATGAAGAAGCGGGAGCTTGTGCCATATCGGTATTAACCGATGCTCCTTTCTTTAAAGGAAGTATGGAAGATCTGGCAAATGTTCGAAAAGCGGTCTCACTCCCAATTCTTTGTAAAGACTTTATTATCGATGAAATCCAGATAGATCGTGCCAAAGACGCCGGGGCAAATGTCATTCTTCTTATCGTGGCTGCTTTGGATGTAAACAGATTACAAGAATTATATTCTTATGCAACCGAGCTTGGCCAGGAAGTTCTGGTAGAAGTTCATAATGAAGAAGAAATGAATGTCGCAATGGAATTAGGGGCAACCATAATTGGTGTGAATAATCGTAACCTGAAAACCTTTGAAGTAAATCTTCTGATTACAGAAACTCTTGCTTCCATGGTAAATGGAACTGATATCGTGGTCATAAGTGAAAGTGGAATAAGAAATGAAGAAGACTGTCACCGAGTCGTAAACGCAGGAGCGGATGGGGTCCTGGTAGGAGAGACGTTAATGAGAAGTGATGACCCCGCAACTAAGCTTGCCTCTCTACAAGTGAGAAAAGGCGTGGTGAAATGACCAAAGTAAAGGTGTGTGGAATAAGAAGGCAAGAAGAGGCTCTGTGGGCACTTGAAGCGGGAGCTGATGCGATAGGATTCGTGTTCGCTGAAAGTAAAAGAAAAATTGACGTGGAATCAGCAGCACTTATAAGCGCTTCACTACCTTTGCATGTATTAAAAATCGGCGTGTTTGTAAATGAGACTAAAGAGATGATGGAGGAAATATCAAGAACAGTAAATCTGGATTACGTGCAGCTTCATGGAGATGAAACATTCCAATTTTGTGCTAGCCTCAATCTTCCTTTTATCAAGGCGATTTCGATAAAGGAGAAAGAAGATTTAGATGGGATGGAACACTTTGGCGGAGAAATGATCTTGGTGGACAGTGGAAAGGGGCCTCATCGTGGAGGGAATGGGACAACGTTTAATTGGGAGTATGTCCATGCACTAAACATCCCTCAACACTTGATTCTTGCCGGGGGATTGAATCAGGATAATGTTCGGGAGGCGATCACCAAGGTCCGTCCCTATATGGTGGATGTTTCAAGTGGTGTGGAGACGGATGGGAAGAAGGATAGAAGAAAGATAGAATCATTTATTCGAGAGGCGAAGTCGGTATAACGATTGATTAAATCAATAAATGGAGGAATTGAGATGATATACGCACAACCAGATCAAAAAGGGTTATTCGGGCAATTCGGGGGAAGGTTCGTTCCGGAATCATTGATGAAGGCTGTTCAAGAATTGGAAAAAGCTTATGATGAAGCCTCTAAGGATGAAGGATTCCAAGAGAAACTTCAAACCTATTTAAAGGATTATGTAGGAAGAGAAAACCCACTCTACTTTGCTGAAAATCTAAGCAAACAGGTAGGTGGAGCGAAAATCTATTTAAAACGTGAGGATCTCAATCATACGGGTGCTCATAAAATCAATAATACAATCGGTCAGGCATTGCTTGCAGAACGGATGGGCAAAAGAAAAATCGTGGCGGAAACAGGAGCAGGGCAGCACGGTGTCGCAACGGCAACCGTATGTGCCCTTTTAAACCTGGATTGCGTCATTTTTATGGGGGAGGAAGACATACGCCGACAGAAACTCAACGTATTCAGAATGGAGTTACTGGGAGCGGAAGTGGTGAGTGTCACCCAGGGAAGTGCCACATTAAAAGATGCAGTCAATGAAGCCCTGCGCTACTGGGTCGCAAATGTAGAGGACACACACTATATTATCGGTTCCGTGTTAGGTCCACACCCATTTCCTAAAATGGTACGGGATTTTCAAAGTGTGATCGGTAAAGAAACAAAGCGACAATTCTTCGAAAAGGAACAATGCCTCCCTAAGGCAATCGTCGCTTGTGTTGGAGGCGGCAGCAATGCCATCGGAATGTTTCACCCGTTCATTGATGATAGGGAAGTTGACTTATACGGTGTGGAAGCGGCTGGAAGCGGGGTTGAAACCGACAAACATGCAGCCACATTAACAAAAGGGTCCGTGGGGATTCTTCATGGCAGCATGATGTACCTGCTGCAAAATGAGGAAGGGCAGATTCAGGAAGCCCACTCTGTTTCAGCAGGGCTTGATTACCCTGGTGTCGGGCCGGAGCATAGCTACTTGAAAGACATTGATAGAGTGGAATATACGTCCATTACAGACGTGGAAGCATTAGATGCATTTAAGCAGCTGTCCCAGACAGAAGGAATCATACCTGCACTGGAAAGCTCACACGCAGTCGCCTATGCGGTGAAGTTAGCTGGGAAAATGAGAAAAGAAGAGTCGGTAGTGATTTGTTTATCTGGCAGAGGGGATAAAGATGTGGAACAAGTGAAAGAGTTACTGGGAGGTAGTCAACATGGGTAAAACATTTCTTGAGAATACGTTTAAAGCTGAACTGGCAAAAGGAAACAAACTATTCATTCCTTACGTGATGGCAGGGGATGGGGGGATAGAGACCTTGATATCAACCTTGAAAATGCTCGAAGAAAGAGGAGCGACGGCCATAGAAGTCGGGATCCCGTTCTCGGATCCCGTTGCCGATGGCCCGATCATCCAACAGGCAGGGAAGCGGGCACTGGAGAATGGGACGACCCTCAAAAGGGTGTTTGAAGTGTTAGATGAAAGCAGAAAGGAAATTGGCATTCCGTTAGTCTTTATGACGTATATTAATCCCATTTACAAATATGGAGTCGAGCGGTTCTTTCAAGATTGTAAGAATGCAGGAGTGGACGGTGTGATCATTCCTGATCTGCCACTTGAACATCATGAATTGGTTCGGGCACCATCACAAGAAAATGGAATCGCCATTATTCAATTAGCAACGCTTACGAGTCCGTTAGAGAGAATTCAGGAATTGGCTTCCGTCACTGAAGGGTTCCTTTATGCTGTTACGATTAATGGGATTACTGGAACGAGAGAGGGATTTGGAAACAATATTTCAGACCACCTGAATAAATTGAAAGAAAACAGTCAAGTCCCAGTACTTGCCGGGTTTGGAATATCTACTCCTGAACATGTGCGTACCATGAGTAAATACTGTGATGGAGTAGTCGTTGGAAGCAAAATAATCGATTTGATTCAGCATGAATCATTTGATGAAATAGAAGAATTAATCAGTGCTTCAAAGGCTAAAGCATTAAAATTGTAAAGATTACTGAGTTCTTCGTAAATAAATGAGCGCCTAGATTAACAGATTCTAAATGTATGTTAAATAAAGGTAAATAGCCTTCTTTTTCCTCCTGAAATCAGTATGATAGAGATGTAGTTGAACAAAGCATCATAACAGGAGGCTATTAAAATGAAAAGTATGAAAAAGTGGTTATTAATGTCAATGACAGCTCTATCAGTAGTAACATTTGCAGCCGGATGCAGCAGTGACACAGAGGAAGACACAGGCACTGAAACGGAAGAAAACATGGAAGAAGAAAGCAACACTGAAGAAAGCACCACTGAAGAGTAAAATGGTAACAGTCAGTCCTTTGCGGGCTGACTGTTTTATATTTGAATTATTAAACTTAAGATTCAGGTTGTATTCAACGACTATTTCTATTAATCTGACAATATAAGACATATTTGATAGAGAGGTCAAACGCATGACGATTCCAAATCGATTAAAAATAGGAGATACAATCGGGATTTGTTCCCCATCTTCTCCAGTCGCTGCTCATTGCCCTAAGAGATTGAAAAGAGGGATTGAAGAGCTCAAGAAGTTAGGCTTTAACGTGAAAGTAGCGCCAAACACGTTGAAAATTGAAGAGTATATGGCTGGTACCATCGAGGAGAGAGTGGAGGACCTACATAATCTCTTCGGGGATAATGATGTAAAAGCCATCATCACCACCATAGGAGGAACCTGTTCTCATCAACTTCTGGATTTTCTTGATTTTTCTTTAATTCAAAAAAATCCAAAGATATTCCTCGGCTACAGCGACATAACGGCTCTCCACATGGCCATTTATCAAAAGACCGGTCTCACAACATATCTTGGACCTGCCATTATGCCTCAGTTTGGAGAGTATGGAGGACTGCAAACATACACAAAGGATCACTTCTTCCAATCACTCGTTCAAGGTGAAAGAGTAGATTACTCCGCATCTCCTTCCTATGTAATGGAGCATCTGTGGTGGGACGAAGAAGACAATCGACTTAGAAAACAAGTTGAAAATAAGGGACCTCATGTAGTCAAAGAAGGGAGTGCAGAAGGGAAAATCATTGCAGCCAATATGGGAACCATGCTCCTTCTCGCAGGTACAGAATACTTTCCAGATCTCGATGGTGCCATCTTATGTATTGAAGATGATCCAGAGGAAACCCCGTCGTCAATTGATCGATACTTAACTCAACTCAAACACATGGGGGTATATTCGAAAATTAATGGTCTTGTCGTTGGACGTTTTCATGATCACGTTGGCTTTAAAGAGAATCAACTGGCCGGCATTTTATCCCGTGTCACAGAGGGGTATGAAATCCCAGTCGTTACGGATCTGGATTTCGGTCATACTGACCCTATGTTTATCCTTCCAAACGGAATCAAAGCCCGGCTTGAAGTTCACGAAAATCAAATTGATTTCCATCTGGTGGAAAAGCCGGCTACATAAAAAGGAGGGGTTCACATGATTCAAAGAAAAATGAATACAGTGTTTATTCCTGTGGTTAATCTAAAGGAATCTGTGGATTGGTACGAAAAAGTACTGGGTTTTGAAATTGATCCCGTGCAGTATAATGAGATTGAGGAGCTTCCCGTTTATACTTTTCAATTGGGGGAAACATCGCTAACTCTAGAAGAGGAAAAAGGATTCACTCCACCTGATTCTAATGTTCCAATCTGTAATTTCCATACCACTCAAATTGAAAAAGTAAGAGAAGACTTTCACGAAAAGAAAGTCACATTTGAATCCGGGATCATCACGTTTCCCGACTTTTCTTATTTTAACTTTAGGGATGTCAACGGGAATTTATTAATGATTTGTACGGGTTAAAGCGGATTAATACATGTAAATGGTAAAGGAAAAACCTCCTCTAAGAATTGCTTTTCTTAAGGAGGTTCTTGTTTTTGCAAGTCTACTTCACACACTTCACACATACCGTTAAAGCGGGTTTAACATTTTTATAAGAAATAGTGATATCTTTAAAGCCAGCTTTATGCAAAGCTTCAGAAATACTTTCGCCATAGTGTTTCGCCCTGCTATCCCTTTCTTCATCCCCGCGTGGTTGGACGGTAATGAGAAGGGTGCCACCTTTTTTTAGCATATTATATAAATGTGAAAGTGATTTTTTCTGATCCTTCCATAGAGGATAGTTATTGACGGAAAAAATCCGATCGTACTCAACATTGTTCAATTCAAATTGACTAATATCATGAACAAATAACCGAACTCTTCCATTCTCAATGGCTTTTTCATTCTTATTCTGTGCAGCATTCTTCATTGTCTCAGAAATATCAACCCCATCCACAATCGATTTAGGAAAACGACTTGATATGCGATGAATACAATATCCGGGCCCGTAGCCTACTTCCAGAATATGTTCGCCATCTTTAATGGACAATTGTTTAATGGACCAATTATTTATTTTTCTATTATCGAATTCCATTACTTTTCCGACAATCCAGCCGAGTAATCCATTCGGACGCTTGAATTGCTTTTGTAATGAAAACAACAGGGCATCACCTCTTTTGCTGAAATCTGGTCTATTAAAATAGTATCGTCTATTCACCTTTCCACTAATACTCACAAATAAAACCTTTAAAGCGATGTTGCAATTTTTTGAAAAAGTGGCATAATATAAACAAATCTAACTTGCGTTGATGAGAAGAGTACATAGATGAGTCCTTAATCAGAGAGCTTCGGAAGCTGAAAAGAAGCAGGGTAACTCGTTATGGAAAATGGTCTCGGAGCATTCTACTCGAACCGATTTGGTGTAGGGTAGAACGGGAGTGGGCATCCGTTATCATTGTCACGGTATAAGAGCAGTTTATATGCTCCGTACTTGCTGAGATAGACTTGTGTGAGCAAGCTATAAACTAAGGTGGTACCACGAGTTCAACCCCTCGTCCTTAGATGTCGATCGATATCTAAGGACGAGGGGTTTTTTATATTGTTCAGGAGGAGGAAAAGGTCATGACTATTTTTATTGGTGGCGCTTGGCCATACGCAAATGGATCGTTACATTTAGGACACATCGCAGCCCTATTGCCAGGGGACATTATTGCACGATATTACCGTTTAAAAGGAGAAGATGTTCTCTACGTGTCAGGAAGTGACTGTAATGGGACCCCCATCGGTATTCGGGCCAGACAGGAAGGAACAAGTATTGAAGAGGTCGCGAATCGATATCACAACGAGTTCCTGGAGTGTTTTCGCGATTTAGGCTTTAGTTACGATGAGTATACAAGAACTGATCACTCACATCATCATAAGGAAGTTCAACACATTTTTACCACACTTTATCGGAAGGGCTTGTTATATGAAAAAGAAGTGGAGCAAGCATATTGTGAGCATGATCATCAATTTTTGCCGGATCGGTTTGTGGAAGGAGTCTGTCCCGTTTGTGGTTCGAGGGCAAGAGGTGATCAGTGTGATCAATGCTCGACGGTTTTAGACCCGACTGATTTAATGGATAAAACCTGCAAGCTCTGTGGACATGAACCGGTTCAGAGGACGACAAAACATTTATATTTCTCCCTTTCTAAATTGCAGGAACCTCTTCTACAATTACTGATGGATAACGGCACCGGGTGGAGAGATAATGCCCTTCAACTCACAAATCGATATTTAAAGGAAGGTTTGCATGACCGGCCGGTGACAAGGGATTTAGAGAATGGTGTGCAGGTCCCGATTCAAGGTTTTCAAGATAAGAAAATTTATGTATGGATAGAAGCAGTGAGTGGCTATTTGAGCGCTTCCAAAAAGTGGGCAAGGGAACATCAGCGGGAGTGGAAGGACTTTTGGCAGGAGGCAACCACGTCCTATTATGTCCATGGAAAAGATAATATCCCTTTTCATAGCATTATTTGGCCGGCCATTCTTATAGGAATTGGCGAAAGGAATCTTCCTGACTATATTGTTTCAAATGAATACTTGACGCTTGAGAAAAGGAAAATTTCAACGAGTGGGAATTGGGCTGTTTGGGTGAAGGATCTTGTCAACGACTACCATCCAGATACCATTCGGTATTTTCTTACCATCAATGCACCGGAAAAGAGAGATGCAGATTTCTCCTGGAGAGAATTCATATATAGTCATAACAGTGAACTGCTGGGAGCTCTGGGGAATTTGGTTCAACGCACGTTAAAGTTTTATGGGAAAGAATTTGGTCATAACCTTACGCTCTCTATTGTCCCTAATGTTGTTAAGGATAAAATAGAAGAAACATTTTATTCTGTAGGCAAATCGATTGAGGAAGGGAACACTCGACAGGGAATTGAAACAGCATTCGAATTCATTCGATGGTCGAATAAGCGTTTTGATGAGATGAAACCGTGGAATGTTTTAAAAGAGGATAGGGAGGAAGGAAAAAAGATACTAGAGGAATTCCTGTACCTATTATGTAATTTAAGGAATCTCATTCAACCGTTTTTACCCTTCACTTCTTCAAAACTGGCTGATCAACTGGGTCTGGCCGGACAACTAAGGTGGTTGCCGGTATCATTGCCGTTGAAGATCAGCATTGAAGCGACAACACCATTGTTTAACCGGATTGACCTTGATCAAATTGAGACAGAACGGAAACAATTAATAGAGAAAGCACAGTGAAACCAAAAGGAGTATGATATGAAGATTATAGTCGTGTCCGATACCCACATGCCTAAAAAAAGGAGAGGGCTTCCTGAAATTCTGAAGGAAGATCTCATGAGTAGTGATTTAATCATTCACGCCGGCGACTTTCAAACCCTTGATGTTTATCGAGAGTTTAGTGAGTACGGAGAATTGGTTGCCGTTGTAGGGAATGTGGATAATTCAGATCTTCAGGCGTTTCTTCCAAAAAAAAGAATCATTGTGAAAAAAGGACTGAAAATTGGTGTGGTGCACGGTGACGGGAAGGGGAAAACAACGGAAAAAAGAGCTCTGGAAGCGTTCGAATCTGATGAGGTAGATTTGATTGTCTTTGGTCACTCGCATATCCCATATTCCCGCTATATGAAAGGGAGACTGTTGTTTAATCCCGGATCTCCCACTGATAAACGTAAACTTCCTTACTTCTCCCATGGTGTTTTGACCATTGAAGACACGTGGAAAATAGAACATAAATTTTACCGTTAAAAAAGCACAGGGGTCTGAGCCTCTGTGCTTTACTCCTTAATATGGCTTAAATCTTATAAAGAAAACCGGTAGTAGTCCTGACTATAGAAGGTCTGGAATCCACTTGATTCATAAAGCTTAAGTGCATTCCTGTTCGTAGCAGCTACATCCAGGTAAATGTCGCTGGTCCACTCGGATTCCTTCATCACGACTTGAGACAGGGCATTTCTGCCGATGCCTTTTCCCTGATGGGAGGGATGGATAGCAAATCCATAAATAAAGCTTCGATTGTCCACTCGTTGGATTCTAATCTTTCCTACGGTTGCTCCATTATATACAATCATTAAGTTGCCTTCTCCTGATTCTTCAAGCAATCTCTTGGTATAGGATTCAGCATCAGACCTTACAACGTGAAAGCATTTTTCATCAAGGTCAATAATGGTTTCAATATCCTTTTCAGTAGTACTTCTTAAATGGACATCAGCCGCGTTTACAGATAAGCTTTTTTTATTCCACTTCATTTCATATTCAGTAAAATCATAAGTGGCATTTATTTTCTCAATAAATTCCTTCCCGGAAGCTGATGAGCCGGGAGAATTAAGTAAGAGTTTTCGAACAGTTCGTGACCTTAGTGACTGGACGGCTTCCTGGAATAGTTCTTGAAATAGTTGCTGTTTACGGTATTCCGGGTGAATCATCCCACATAATTCATAACTTTCACCGAAGCCGTACAAACCTAAAAATCCGATCAGTTGATCGTCTTTGTAAAGAAGAAAATCATCCAGGCTGTTTGTACGGTTTTTAAGCATATCCCAGTTCAGTTTTAAATGTATCTCTTCGTGTTTTTCGCAGACGATCTGCAGGCTTTTAATGTCTTGAAGCTGTTTTAAAGTAAGCATGTTTCATCTCCAATTAATCAAAATGTAAAGAAGTTACTTACTAAATTTTATGAAAATTCCTTCATCTAGACAAGAGGTTTAAAAAAAAGAGCCATGTATTTTAAAACATGGCTCCATCTTATTCTTTGTCTTGTATTCGTTGGATCACTTCATGCAGCTCATCAGGCTTTAAAAATTCAAGAGGTGAGAAGCCTTTTTCAAACATGACGGACTCGCTTTCGATCATCAGTACATATCGACCGTTTACTTTTGCCAGATGAATACTGTCCCCAAAGTCGGATAGAAGAGCTTTAACGGAGACATGATCAAGTTTCACCTTCAATTCGACTTCAGGTGACTGTTCGACGATTTGGGAGGTGGCTTCTACCACTTGTTCAGTTGTGAACCTCTCCTGAAGCTCACGCTTTGGACTGATTGCCCATTCTTCCACCGCTTCTTCAAATTCAGCACGTTCATCGCTCTCTTCAGCATAGGTTTCGGAGATATGTTCCTTCACCATCCCGTAAACTTGGGATTTCACGATTTCAGGCATAGACTTTTCATATTCGACCCATTTCAAGAAATCTTCAAAGTATCTCGCATGTGAAGCCTGGTGTATTTTGATTTCAGCTGAATCCATCATGCCTTCCTCGGGCATGTAGGGATATTGGATGGATTTCATGTTTTTCGTCGTAATCGCCATTTCGACATTGTGAATCAACGTCGCTTCATCAGTTATGGTGGCAACCTTTGGTTCAAAATCGCATTTCATGATGAACACAAATGGATCATCGAAGAATTTCGTCAGCTTTGCAGTCGCAACGAGGAATGCACCACCGCGGATAGCACTGGCTTCTAGATACATCTGCACGATTTGATCACAGGCTTCGCGAAAATCCTCTTTGTTTTCGGCATAACGTGTGCGGTGAAATAAATTATAATTTGGATTGGAAGTCAGTTCATGACCTGGTTCTACTACAAATCGTCCAATTTTTGTTGGGGCAGACTCTGACTTTGAATGTCGGTCAACTTTTCGCTTCACAATTTTGGTTAGTTCGCCATCTAAAAAGCTTTTTAATGGACTTTCTTCATATTCGGTTCCAGTTAAAGTCTGAAAATGTTTATGCCGTTTATCGGCTTCTTCGCCCTTGCCCTCTATCTGTATTAAGTAAAAGGAAAGGTTTTGAATAGTAAAATCCATGTTTTGTTCTCCTGACCTAAATAGATTCGTTCTATGTAATGATCTATACACTCATTGTTACAGTATAGAAAAGCTGAAAAGGTTCGTCAATTGGCTTATGAAAGTTCAGTCTGGTGAGATACTACTTGTTAAAGAATAAGTATAGGTGGTGTGATTGTGGGAAAAGAATCTTTTTTTTCATTGGTGAAGAAAGGAAACAAGTCATCGTTTTTCGCTATGGTCGGGAACGGTATTCTTGCGATTGCAAAAGGAATTGCCTACTTCATTAGTGGAAGTGGAGCAATGTTTGCCTCGGCGATGCATTCGTTAGCTGATGCAGTGAATCAAGGCTTTGTATTTATTGGAAGTGTTCTTTCAGAAAAACAACCGACGGAGAAGTTCCCGACAGGCTTTGGAAGAGTCATCAATCTTTTCTGCATGGTTGCGGTTATCGTTGTTTCCATCATGGCCTATGAAACCATACGGGAAGGGATTCATTTACTTAAACACCCCGCAGAGGTAAAGGGCATCTGGCTGAATGTGTCGGTATTATTACTGAATATCCTTATCGATGGTGCCATTCTCTATAAAGTAATGAAGGAAATCGGACAGGAAGCAAGAGCGGAAAGCACGGGTTTGGGAATTTTTTCAGGAGCGTTTAAAAACGTAAAGCGTGCTTCACCACCGACAAGGCTCGTTTTTTATGAGGATCTGGTCGCTGTTTCAGGGGCTATCTTAGCTATGATTGCTGTATTGGTGTCCTATTTCTCTGCCTATCAACTTTTGGATGGAATTGTCACCATTGTCATTGGATTCCTCATGGTTGGAGTCGCCTTCAGAGTCGGCTATGACAACATGGTCGGTTTGATAGGAGTGGCTGCTCCAAAGGAAGTCGAAGACCGAATCGCAAGTGCGATCTTTGAGCACGAAGCAGTGATTGATATCTTCAAACTGAGAATCACTCAGGAAGGTCGATACTATCATGTTGAATCGTACCTTGAACTGAGAAGAGGATTACCCCTTTCGGAAGCAGATGATATTAAATTCTCTGTTCAAGAAAAATTAATGAGTGATCCGGATATCGCAGACGTAACGTTGGGGATCATCGAGGATGATGGAATTCAGGAATGGAAAGGGAATAATCCGGAGACACATTAAGAAAACAAGCATCCTGCAGACAAGTTTAGCAGGATGTTTATTTGTTTCGGATTAGAGGCAATGAAATAAGGTATGGACAGATGATCTCCATTGGAAAAATAGTTCTTATAAGACTATTTCAGTACAAGATAGTGTTTTAGGTATATTGGGGGAATGGGGAAACGTATAGTTTGGTCTTGGTTCATGTTCATACTATAATAAAGAAAATCATAGAATAGATTATGTGAGGAGGGGGATAGAATGGATGTGAATGAGATACTGCAGCTATTCAAAGAAAGAACACCTAGAATACTTGGAAGTGAAACATTTTCTGAATATGCCATTCTACTTCCTTTAATTGAGGTTAACGGCCAAACCCATGTTTTATTTGAAGTTCGTTCCTTGAACATGAGAAGACAACCTGGGGAAATTTGTTTTCCTGGAGGGCGGATAGACCGAAGTGATTCAGATGAGAAAGCAGCAGCTATTCGTGAGACATCAGAAGAACTGGGAATTCATTCGGACACCATTACAGATGTGTATCCACTTGATTATATCGTATCTCCTTTTGGGACGATCATTTATCCATATGTAGGCAAGATAAATGTATCCTTAAAAGAATTAAAACCTAATCATGCTGAGGTGGAAGAAATCTTTACTACACCATTAGCCTATCTTCAGGAAAGAGAACCTGACTTGTATAACATCAAGTTCAAGATGGAGCCAGAAGAGAGCTTTCCTTTCAAACAAATCCCTGGTGGAGAAAATTACAACTGGCAAGCGAGAAATATGAAAGAACATTTTTATTACTATGAAGACAAAGTAATATGGGGGCTAACTGCCAGAATTCTTCATCACTTTGTAAAACTCCTTTCGTAGATAATCTTTTCAATAGGGTCTTTTCGTAACATTTGTTACTATTCATTGCAGTCACTTCCACGAGATCAACTATTATTAAACATGATTTTAAATATAAACGAAATCTTTTAAAAAAGAAATTCTACAATTACCTATATGTATAGACATTCATTTTCAAATAATACTTTTTTCGATAGGGCAACATGTCGGAGAGAGTATTTTTGTTTGTAAATATGTAGCAAATTGAAGTGTTTGTAATCGTCAAGATGGAGGTAAAGAGAAGTAAGCAAAAGAAAATGAATAAAGGAGAGGGGAAAAAACTATGATTATTCGTGCTAAATGCTGGAGAATGTTAAGTGTACAGGAAAAATTGTTTATCCTTAAAGCAGTATGTAATAAGCACCTCAAAAAGTGAAGAATAGCAGCTTTCTTTATGCTTCGTAGAAAAACTTTCAATTACCTCATGTTCATAAGATCTTAGTCGAAAGATAAAACGGAGTTTCCTATGTCGTTCATCTAAGAATCCTTTGCTACTCTATTGGTAATGGTTAATCTATCGATATCTTAATAATCATCCGGTTGTTTATTGGATGTTATCGATTGGTGGTAAGATCAAAGCGGAATAATGTAGAATCAAAAAAGCAATATCGGAAATCGGTACGCACTCTGTGTACTATAGCCAAGAGTAAACATGGCTACTTTGATCCATCCACCAAGTGATTTTTCGTATTGTCCTTAAATGATAAATAATATGGCTAAGTCCTTTCACCACCGACCTTCGATTTACTCAAAAAATACACACCAAAATCAATCATTCCTCTGACTTACCTCTCAATATTAAATCTTTCATAGAACCCCCTATCATCATATTTCACCTAGTATGCATGAAAAATCAGGACAAAAGGTGTCGGGAACAATTGTTTCTGGCACTTTTCATTTAACATTTGGTAAAATAATATAGCACATACATATAAGGGGGACACATGAGTGAAAGGATCAAAAGTAGTAATCATTGCCGGAATACTTATGGCCGTTCTATTAAGCGCATGTAACCGGAATGCTGCTGAAATGGTCGTGAGTGGTGGAGTAACAATAAATGAAAAGGCCAATACAATTACATTCAGTGGGGTGGTCACAGACAAAGCACTTGAACCCGATACTCCGTTTCAAACCCGTTTCTTCCTGCAGGGAACCACGATTAAAAACGCCCTGGGAATGGATCTGATTTATACAGATGAGGAGTTAAAGAGCCGTAAACAGGGAGAATCACCACAAGAGTTTGAGGTAAAGAAAACTGTAGACATAAAAAATACGGAAGAGATTGACAAGTTGATAAGTGAAATAAAGAACAAAGACAAAGAAACCGTCACAATTGAACTCGTTAATGATAACGGACGAATTGATGATCGAGTTCTTCATAATGTAACAAAGGAGTAGGGATGCATCCCTACTCCTTTGTCTGTCCTCATTACCTGGTATTGGTGGGCCTTTTTAAGGCATACAAATCATCTTCGAGAAGGAGCATCTTATCCATTAATACATCTTTAGAATCCATCACTCCCTGATTATATAGATATGGACCAATCTCTTTCATAAAGAAATCAAACCAATTTTCAGCACCTAAATCCCCAATTTCGTCACCGGTCTGTTCATAATAGAACGTTTGTATCCGTTCAATCATCGTGTTTTTCTGTTCTTTTGGTATCTTTGTAAACATGATAAGTTTTCCTCCCATTGACTTTCTTCCATCGTAACATAAGCGGATCGGTTGCGGGTATAAACCCCAGCCAGCTTTTACACGTGACGTCATGGGATATCTTCATTACATGGAAGGAAGGCCAATAGTGAGAGACTAGTTTAGCGGAAAGAAATCTAGTCCATCATATAAAATTGTATAATTGTGGCAAACTAAATCCTGACAGGCTAAGTCCCTGTACTTCAAATATTTAAAAGGAGAATGCGAATGTGGCAGGAGTTTAAAAAGTTTGCCGTGAAAGGAAATGTCATAGATCTTGCAGTGGCGGTCATTATAGGAGCTGCTTTTGGTAAAATCGTCAAATCCCTGGTCGATGATATCATTATGCCCCTTTTAGGTATATTGCTTGGTGGCATCAGCTTTACGAACTTAAAAGTTACGGTAGGAGACGCTGTCATTACATATGGAGTATTCCTGCAAAACGTAGTGGATTTCTTCCTCATAGCCCTCGTCATATTCTTTATTATTCGCTTATATAAGAAAATGGAACGGAAAGAAGAGATCAAAGCGGAAGTGAAGGTCGATCAGACGGAAGAACTGCTTAAGGAGATACGCGATTTATTAAAAGACCGCCAATACAGCCCAAAATAATTGAATAACCGACAAAAAAACAAGGAGTTTTCCCTTTATTTATCCAATATATAGTAAGAGAAGAATAAGAGGGGGAGAAACAATGGAAATCAACTCAATATATTTAATTAAAGAAAAGAATGGGGTTAAGAAAGACTTTTCTTTACTCCTTTCAATGATGGACTATACACGGTTCACTTCTATCAGGGAAGTTGAGAACTTACCGGTGGAACTGCTTGACTACCGATGTCACGATGAAGCAAATTCAATCGGAATGCTTCTTGCCCATTTTGATGCAGTTGAAAAGATTTATCAGGTCCTGACTTTCGAAAAATTAAGTGATGATGAAATCGAGGAATACGCAATGACATTGGAACCTGCCTTAAGTTTAGGCAGTAAGGCAGCCGAATTGATTAAAGGAAATGAAGTCGAATTTTACCTTGAGAACCTGCAGATGACCAGGAACAAAACGGTGGAGCAGTTTAAACAACTGGATGAGGATTGGCTCTATGAAGAAACGGACTGGTGGTATGGAGAAAAAGGAAATAACTTCTTTAAATGGTTTCATGTATTCGAAGATGAAATCAATCATAGGGGGCAAATACGTATGATCAAAAAACTCTATGCAAAAGAACACAATATTTCAAAGGTGGACTAAATCTTTGTTCGTATTTTACAAAAAGACCCATTCATATTCTTGAGTTTTGCATGAGATTCTGCTATAGTAAAGATAGTTATTTTTGTTCGGTTAATATGCATGATTGAAGAATATTCGTCTTGAATCTTAATCAGAGCAGGAATATAAATATTTTTATGTGCAACTGCACTAGGAGGTACTTGTTTTATGTTACAAGGTAAAGTTAAATGGTTTAACGCTGAAAAAGGTTTCGGTTTCATCGAAGTTGAAGGCCAAGACGATGTTTTTGTTCACTTCTCTGCTATTCAAGGTGAAGGATACAAATCATTAGAAGAAGGTCAAGACGTTACATTTGAAATTGTTGAAGGTGCTCGTGGACCACAAGCAGCTAACGTTCAAAAGTAATTTAATCGTAAAACTCCAAACAGAGTACGTCGGCTGACGTACTCTGTTTTTTTGCGTCTATCTACATAGAGGAGATCCTTTTCTCTATCAGTAGACCTACCTACTGTTCTTTCCTAAATAATTCTGTTACTGTACAATTAAACAATACTTATTTACTGGAGTGCTGAATTTTGTGGAAAAACGCTAAGAAATTTTTTATTTTTATTGGAGTTTTCATTGGAAGTAACATCATGCTCAGTCTAATTGCTGGTGTGATTTTAACAAACTTGTATCATAATGATGGATATAAAGGTTCTCCCGTTATTGGTACCTTAATCAATGTCATCGCCGCAGTACTTGCGGTTTTGGTTGCGTACAAACCGTTAAAAAAGAAAGGTCGGGTTTAACCTGGCAGGGGAAGGAAATCGATGTGAGATCTCTCAACCCTTCATATAATGGATTAATCTAATTTATGTATATGTGCACACTTCATGCCATCAAGAATAAGCTAATCACACTAACCTCTCCGGAACAATCCTGGGAGGTTTTTCTATTTAAAATATGTTTGAGGAGCATGTTCATCATTATATGGATCTACCCAACAAAGGTTCATTAAGTGAGGCAGGCTTAATAGAAAGAGACCAGTCAGTTGACTAGTCTCTTGTTAAGTATTCAATTGTGTCACTATGTTTTTATTTATTTTGTTGGTTTTGTTGATTTTGCTGATTTTGTTGTTTAGCAGCTTTTCTAGCTCTTTCAGCAGCGTTTTGCTCTTGAGCAAATTCTGCTTCATTTTTTTGTTGTTGTGGCTTGTTGTTGTTGTTATTAGTCATGTTTATCACCTCCGTCTACTATAATTTGCCCCGAAATGAAAAAAAGATACATGAAAAATCAATTTAGTAAATGTGAATAATAAATATGCAAATAAAGAGTAAGGGACGGACCTTGAAAAGGTCCGTCCCTCACTTTCCAGTTACTTACTAGTTTAGCTCTTGAAAAAGGGGGGTATTAATAAGTTCGTGCCTTTATTTTTTTACATACTTATTTCTACATGTTAGAGCTTCATCAACGATTTAAGGGGGAAGTCATTTGAAAAATTTCACACCAATGTTTTGGATTGCGATTACTATCGGCATCATTTTTGTGGCTTGGGGGGTTATTTTTCCTCAGGCATTAATCGATATCATGTCCAATACTCAAGGAGTTCTTCTGGACAAGTTTGGCTGGTTTTATCAATTTTCAGCTTCATTCTTTTTCCTCATCGCCATCTTCTTCGCATTTAGTAAATATGGGAAGATTCGATTAGGAAAGGACACTGATAGACCCGAATATTCCACATTGACATGGTTTGCCATGCTCTTTAGTGCAGGAATGGGAATCGGACTTCTATTCTATGGGGTCTCGGAACCTGTTTCTCATTACTCCACTCCACCATATGGAGAAGGCGGGACCATTGAATCAGCTAAAATAGGATTACGTTATACATATCTTCATTGGGGATTCCATGCCTGGGCCATTTATGCGGTCGTAGCATTGGCCCTTGCCTATTATAAATTCAGGAAGGATATGCCAGGACTGATGAGTGCCACGTTATATCCTGTCATTGGAGATAGAGTGAAAGGTCCCATAGGGTATATTGTTGATATTGTCGCTGTGTTTGCCACGATTTTCGGGGTGGCGATTTCACTTGGGATTGGTGCACAACAAATTAACAGTGGACTTAATTACCTGATGGGAACCCCGATTGACTTTAAAGTTCAGCTTATGATCATGGGAGTTGCAACGGTTCTATTTATTACTTCTGCTGCATCTGGTTTATCAAAAGGAATTAAATATTTGAGCAATGCCAATATGGTATTGGCAGTCTTGCTATTCATTGTCTTTCTCATCGCAGGTCCTACACAATTTGTGCTGGAATTGTTTTTGACCACTTTTGGGAGCTATGTTCAGAACCTTCCTAGTATGGGATTACGCTTTTCACCATTTAACGTGGAAAATAATCAGTGGGTAAAGGATTGGACGATATTTTATTGGGCATGGTGGATCTCATGGACACCGTTTGTGGGAACTTTTATTGCGAGGGTATCGAAAGGAAGGACTGTTCGTGAGTTTATCATTGCCGTCATCATTGTGCCAACAATCGTATGTGCTCTTTGGTTTGGAGTATTCGGTGGAACAGGATTGTATTTCGACTTTGTTCAAGGTGTAGATGTAGCGGGTCAAAGTTTGGAGACGGCACTATTTTATGTATATGATCAAATGCCTCTAAGTGGGGTGCTGTCGATTATTTCCCTCATCTTGATTATCACGTTCTTTGTGACCTCGGCTGACTCGGCAACATTTGTACTGGGGATGCAAACGTCCAATGGAAGCTTGAACCCTCCATTCTTCGTGAAGTTCAGCTGGGGAATCGTACTAGCTGCCATTGCAGCAATCTTGATGGGCACTGGGGGAATCAGCGGTTTACAAGCTGCCACCATCATCACAGCATTACCATTAGGTATCATCTTATTTGTCATGACATATGGATTAATTCTTTCATTCCAAAAAGAAATGAAATTAAAAAAAAATAAAACCTCTGGTGCTGGTAAGTGATTTTATTAACTGAAGAACTAATAAAGTAAGTGATCAACTCTCTATTTCGTATAGAGGGTTTTTCTATTGTTTTTTCTTCTTGAATTGTAAAATAATGTACGCCATAGTCACAGATTTTGATAGGATTAAGATACTTATTGGGAATTTAGAATAGAGGGAGAGTGTTGATTCAATGAAACAGATTATCGCAATGGGTGGGGGCGGATTTTCCATGGAGCCTGAGAACTTGCTCTTAGATCAATATATAATAAATCAGGCCGGGGAATCTAAGCCAAAGGTTTGCTTTTTACCTACAGCCAGTGGAGATGCTGAGGGTTATATAGAGCGATTTTACAATTCCTTTCTCTCGCTTCAGTGTACGCCTTCCCATTTATCACTATTCAAATTGCCTACCAAAGATTTAGAGGGGTTCCTTCTTGAAAAGGATATTATCTATGTGGGTGGCGGCAATACAAAAAGTATGCTTGCCCTATGGAGAGAGTGGGAGGTCGATTCTATCATCAAGAAAGCTTGGGAATCAGGGACGATTCTTGCAGGTTTGAGCGCAGGTTCGATCTGTTGGTTTGAAGAAGGAATTACTGATTCGTATGGTGAAGAATTAGAAACGATTAAAGGGTTGGGATTCTTAAAAGGAAGCCACTCCCCTCATTATGACGGCGAAGAAGATAGGCGTACCCAATTCCATTCATTCATCCGTAAAGGGATACTTCAAGCAGGCTATGGGGTGGATGATGGTGCTGCTTTACATTTTATTGATGAAAGTCTTTATAAAGTAGTGAGTTCAAGAGTTCATGCTTTGGCCTATAGGGTCGAGAAGAGAGATGGCGATATGCACGAAACGGTTTTATCGACAGAATTTCTAAAAAAGGGGTATAAAGATAGAACCTGAATCAGCATACTTTTAAATTGGTTGACATAGGGATAGTGATGAGTCTTTTTCTAAGGAGGAGAACATCATGGCTGAAGATAAACGAAATACTCCAAGTGACTTTGTAAAGAACACGTCAAAGCAAGCCAGCGGGCTAGTGAATAAAACGGCAGACACAGCTAACGAAATAATCAAAAGTGTAAGATTTAAAGGCGGACTTGTAGGGAAAGTGTCAGATACATCGGCAGATTTTGTGAAAAATGTAAGCAATACAGGGAACAAAATGGTCGGGAAAACAGTAGACACCGCAAGCAAGGCAGTCAAAGGTGCATCAAATAAGTTATTTAAAAAGAAATAAGGATACAAGAGGAGCAATCTCCTATGGAGGGATGGCTCCTTTTCTTATTCACCTCAAATATGATGATGATGCTATGATAAAATAGGGATGAAAAACTAGAGATCAAAAATGGAGGGTGAAAATGATTGATATTCGTTTTATTTCAGCTACCGATACATATGCCATTAGACAACAAATCTTAAGGCCGACGCAATCGATAGAGGAGTGTCAATATGAAGGAGATTTAAACGAGAGTTCCTTTCACATTGGCGTTTTTGAAGAAGAGGTGCTAATCAGTATTGGTTCCTTTTATCAGGAGGCACAACCGGGTTTGAATGGATATCTGCCTTACCGATTAAGGGGAATGGCTACTCTTAAGGATTACAGGGGAAATGGGATTGGAAAGCAGCTCATCGTATACGGCGAAAAGGTCCTAAAAGATAAAGGGTGTGAAATGTGGTGGTGCAATGCCAGAATTTCGGCTGGGGCATATTATGAGAAATTGGGATTAATACAGTTGGGGGATGTATTTGAAATAGAACCAATCGGGCCGCATGTGATTATGTATAAACAAATATGATTGTCGGGATCGAGTCAATGATATCTGCTCCTTAACCTTCTTTCGGTTCAACTTCCACGTTTTTGTCACGTCAGAAATAAACAACCGGGCAAGCCCGGTTGTCTCTCCACTATCATTCTTGAATCGCAGATCTTCTCAGTTTAATGAACTTCACTAAATTTAACACAATGGTTTTTGTTACCGCGTAAAAAGGAACGGCTAGGATCATTCCAAGAATACCTGCCAGGTTTCCTGCCACCAGCAATAATATGATAATCGTAGCTGGGTGAGTATCCAGACGCTTTCCTAATATCAGGGGTGAAAGGAGGTTCCCTTCTATTTGTTGTGCAATCGTGACAACCACGATGACGAGAATGGCTTTCGTCGGTGAATCAAACAGTGCCACGATGATGGCAGGTGCAGCACCGATAAAAGGACCGATAAAAGGAATGATATTCGTTACCGCTCCTATTAATGCCATCACCAATGCGTAGGGAAGTCCAATGATTAAATACCCTATAAAAGTCAAGGTCCCCACAAAGGAAGCTACCGTCAATTGTCCCTGTATGTATGCGGCTAGTGTGTCACTCGTATCCTTTAAAGTGTTGATCCCTTCTTCCCGGTAGGCAGGAGGAAGAAATTTTGAAATGGCCTTAGGAAATTTATGACCGTCTTTAAACATAAAGAATAATAGAAAAGGGACGGTGACAATCAGTATCGTAATACTGGTCAGAACACTTACTAATCCTTTAAGAGCAGTTGTGATATTATCAGGTAAAGTATTGGCAAAGTCCATTAGCTGTTTTTCTACATCTTTAAGTGACACATAATCTTGACTCATCATCCATTTGAATTGTTGAGTCTCAGATAAGTATTCGATAAAATTCCTCGTTTGTCTTGCATACTCCGGAAGTTCATTGAACAACCCTGTTATCTGCTTTGAGAGAATAGGCGCGATATTCCCTATAATTAACACCATTACACCAATAATTGCAGCATAAAGCACGATGATGGCAATGGTTCTCGGCAATCTTGCTTTTTCCAGGAGATTGACTAAAGGGTTTAATAAAAAATACAAAAATCCTGAAATGATGATCGGGAAAAATAATGTTGAAGCGAATACGACTATCGGTTCAAATAAAAATGAAATCTTTGTTGAAACATAAATAATGGTAAGAATAATGAGAACCTGAAGGCTCCATGAGTACATTTTTTTCTTGGTCAAGCTATTCACCTCTATCTATCGACTTGTTTGTGTGATTAAGTATATCAAATACTGAAAGGAAAACCCTACTAATATATATAGGATAAGGAGAATATTTTGTGAGAAAAACCATTCTGGATGAGCTTAATATTATCGAAAGAGAAGAGAGAGTAAGGATTCTGTATGCCGTTGAAGCCGGAAGTCGGGCATGGGGCTATCATACAGATGAGAGCGATTATGATGTGCGGTTTATATATATACGGGAGGTAGCGGTATACTTAGATCTTCAAGAAACCAAGGAGGGGATTGAAAAGTCTACACATTATTCCATTGAATTCAGCGGATGGGACCTTAGTAAAGCACTCAAACTTCTTCGTAAATCAAATCCGTCCCTAGTGGAATGGTTAACAAATGAAAACATATATAGGGAGCACTCAGCTATAGAGAAAATCAGAGAGCTCCGAGACATGACTTTTTCTCCCGCCCGCTGTTTAAAACATTACAATAGCATGGTTAAAAGCAATATGGAAAGGTATTTGAAAGAAGATATCAAAGATTTGAAGAAATGGATGATGATTATCAGGCCGTGGCTTGCTTGTAAATGGATTGAAGAGTTTCAAACGTTTCCTCCAAATGGGATGAACGAAATGATTTACCACATTAATATAAATGAAGAAATAAAGGACACCATTTCATCTATGATTCGAGCAAGAGTTAATGGAAAGGAGGTTCCTAACCCCATTGTTAGGAATTTTGAAGACTACATAAGTAATGACGTACTAATAATGAACGGGACTCTGGAGAATCTACACATGGATGATTCTTTTCAATGGGGACATATAAACGAAACATTCATCACTATTTTAGAAGATGTATGGGGGATGCATTTTTACGGAAAGGAACGTTAACATGAGTCTCGGGGATGCATAATAGCACCTCCTTTGGGAAACATAGAAAAAAAGATTCTTACTGAAGGTGCTAATATGAGTTCGTTTAATAAAAGGAATAGAAGAATACCCAAGCAGCTGCTTTCAGAAAAAGAAGAAGTAGTTCCCGAATTTCTCACTTTAGAAGAGAAAGTTTCTTATTTTCGTAACGGTTTATTTAATACTGATGATTTAATAATAAGAGAATTAACCTTTAATAGTAAAATAATGACCATTATGTTTATTGATTCGGTCATTGATAATAGGAGCTTACAGACGTATATTATAAAACCTATATTAGAAAAAGGCTCAGGCGAAATACGTGATGTCGTTAGTAGTAATAGTATTAAAGAAACCTTGTATTTAGACGAGGCACTCAGCGCAATGGTGGATGGACACTGCCTATTAATTACGGAAGACAGTGAAATCCTGACCTTTATCAGTATGCCTAAAATTCTTACTAATCGTTTTGAACCAATAAATGAAAAGGTGATTAGAGGATCACATCAAGGGTTCAGTGAAAATATTACAGAAAATGTGCATTTAATAAGAGAGAGAATTTCCAGTAAGAAATTGACAGTGAAATACTCAAGTGTAGGAGAAACAACAAGAACAAAGTACGCTTTAGTTTATTTATCTCATTTGACAAATCCTGAATTGCTGAAAACGATTGAAGACCGGATCAATTATGTCCAAGTAGATGCGATTCAGTCACCTGGATACTTTGAAGAATTTTTAGAAGATAATTCGTTTTCTCCCTTTCCCCAGTTTTTGAATACGGAAAGACCAGATCGTGTAGCCGGAAATCTAATGGAAGGCAGGATTGCTCTAGTAATGGAAGGAAGTCCTACCGTTTTACTTCTGCCTGTGAATTTTTTCTCTTTCTTTCAAACGGCAGAGGATTATAATAATCGGGCATTTATCGGTTCATTTGTACGATTCATTAGATTAATCAGTTTTATTGCAACACTTTGCTTACCCGCATTTTATATAGCTGTCATTTCTTATAATTATGAAATCATTCCGGTAGAAATAATATTTTCGATCAAAAGCTCACTGGAGTATGTTCCTTTTCCGCCATTGATTGAAGCAGCCATTATGCAATTGACCTTGGAGTTACTTCGTGAAGCTGCGATACGATTACCGAATCCTATCGCTCAAACCATTGGGGTTGTGGGAGGACTTGTTATCGGGACGGCTGTTGTGGAAGCAAATCTGGTTTCCAATACAATGGTTATCGTAGTTGCGATTACAGCTATATCTTCCTTCGTTATTCCATCTAACGAGATGAGTACTTCCGTCAGGATACTAGGATTTCCGTTAATGGTTTTTGCTGCTTTATTTGGGGTTCTCGGAATAGTAATAGGTTTGATGTTGTTGTTGATACATATGTCGACTCTTAAATCATTGGGCCAATATTATTTATACCCTGTTGCACCTTTGGATATCAAGTCACTAAAAGACACCTTTATTCGTGTGCCTATGTGGATGATGAAAGAAAGGCCAAAGGATTTGAAACCACAGTATAAGTGGAAAACGACGGATCCACGAGGATGGAAAAAAAATGAAGAATCAGAGTAATCTCACTTCCATTCAATTGATGTTATTCATTATTCAAACACAAATTGGAGTCGGGGTTCTTGGGCTTCCTTTTAACGTATTTTCCGTTTCGAAAGGTGATGCGTGGATTTCAGTATTACTGGCTGGTATTGTTGTTCAATCATTTATAACAATTTTTTGGGTATTAGGAAGAAGATTTCCCTCTAAATCTCTTTTCCAGTATTCAATACAATTAGTAGGTAAAGCAGGGGGTACATTCATAAATGTATCCTATGTCTTTTATGGACTACTTGTAACCAGCCTTATATTGATGTACTCAACTGCTATCATTAAAACGTGGGTGCTTACTCTAACACCAAAATGGATTATCATGCTTCTCTTAATGGGAACAGCAATCTACTTAGGGAAGGAACTTTTATCCGACATTTGCAATGTTTATGTTGTGGTCTCGGGACTGATTTTCTTTCTGATTATGATATCTATCGTTGTGTTGTTCATGTACCCTGTGGATTGGAGATATTTGCTCCCAATTGGACAATCCGGCGGGGTCAATATTTTGAAAGGGGTAAAAGAAGCTTATTTTTCAATGCTTGGCTTTGAATTACTATTATTTCTCTTTCCTTATTTCCAGCATAATGGGGTACGGTCCGTCTTATTCTCAGCTACAATGGCCAATCTCTTTGTGACATTGATGTATGCATTTCTCACCATTGTAAGTCTAATAACGTTCAGTCCTGAAGAGTTAGTCATCATCCCTCAGCCGGTTCTATATTATGTGAAATCCCTGTATTTGCAAATTGTTGAAAGAGTTGATTTGGTATTTGTTTCACTTTGGGTGGTCAGTGTAATAACTTCGTTAACCAGCTACCTTTTCTTATCGACGGAGGGAAGTACCCATATCTTTAAGCGAATCAAACGTCCTGTCATTACGATATTTTTTGGCAGTTTATCTTTCATCATAGCCTTAGTTCCCAATAAAGCATCACAAATGGATCTGTACAACAAATGGGTGCTTAATATATCCTATCTCTTTGTACTTGTGATTCCATTTATATTATTGGGAGTCTCTTTTATTTTCAAGAAGAAGGAAAGAGGGAAACGTGTATGAGGAAAAAGTACATTTTAGGATTGGTTCTACTTTTCATCAACCTTTCTTTGGCGGGGTGTTGGGATCAACGTTTACTTAAAAACGGAAGGCTTGTTTTTTCTTCTTCCTTTGATATGGTGGATGAAGATACCATTAAAGCGACTGCCATCATTCGTGACTTTAAGGATAGAACCCCTACCAATGTTATGGTACAGGGTGAAGGGAAAACGATTCGCGAGACAAGGATGAGTATGGATAGAAAGATTTCCGGAGTCTTTGAACCCTCAAAAAACCGGGTGTTCTTATTGGGGGAAGAATTAGCCAAGAAAGACATTTATAAATTTTTAGATATTTTCTACCGCGATCCCAATAGCTCTATTTCTGCGAAATTGGCCGTGGTGGAAGGAAGCGGGGAAGAAATTCTATCTAAATTGAATGAGAAAAATGTTTTGATATCTGAGTTTCTGATTGAAATACTTACAAGTGCGGAAGGCTCTACAGGTATACCTAAACAAAATTTACAGACGGTTTGTACAGTAATGTTTGATGAAGGAAAGGATTTTGCGCTTCCACTCATTAAAATGAAAGATGGTGAAGTTGAACTAGATGGAACAGCAATTTTCCACAAGAATTCACTAACGGGGACTTTATCCTTTGAAGAATCAACTTTATATCTGCTTATGGACAATCAAAGAGCAAAGCGAACTCGGTTCGTTACAAAAATTGACAACGATAAAAAAATGAACATTGACAATTATATTACGTACAATGTTGCTAAATCTAAATCAAAACTTACAATTGTCTCAGACACACCAGACAATATTCAGATAGGTATCGACACGAAAATGGATGTTTCAATCGTAGAGTACCCTCAGGACAAATTAACCGACATAAATAAAGTTAAATACCTAAACAAAGAAATCTCAAAGCAATTAACAGAAGATGCCCAAAAAATGATAGAAAAAATTCAACTCGCCAACTCTGATTTATTTGGAATTGGCAGAGAATTGATTGCTTATCATCCGAAAACATGGGAAAAAATAAATTGGACAGAAACATACCCCACCATTACCATTGTACCGACTATAAAAGTGGATATCGTGGGTCAAGGGATTATTAATTAATATGTATTTTTAAGATTTATCAAAATGTCCAGCCTTTAGTATACTATGGCTGGACATTTTTATTACAGTCATGAAACAATCTTTAAGCCAATAATGCTCCCTATAATGCAGCTAATAAAAAACAATCTCTTCAAATCCTTCGTTTCCCTGAAAAAGATCATCCCGATGATGACAGCCCCGGCAGAACCGATCCCGGTCCAGATCCCATATCCCGTGCTCACTGGAATGTCTAGGAGAGAAAGAGATAATAAATAAAAGCTCAAAGCTCCTGCTGCAAAGCTTACGATGGAAGGGGCAAGCTTCTTGTATCCTTCAGAAAGCTTCATGAACGTTACCATCACAACTTCAGAAAGCCCGGCAAAAATGAGAAATATCCACGCCATTAATATGACCTCCCTGTATCTTTCTCCTCTTTATCACTCATTTTGAGGCCGATCACTCCAAAAATGAGCAGTGAAATAAATGCAACTTTCAAAATGCTAATCCCATCATTTAGAAATACCATTCCTACAACAGCAGTGCCGGCTGCTCCAATACCGGTGAAGACGGCATACGCGGTTCCGATTGGCAATAATTTCATGGAATTAGAAAAGAAATAAAAACTGATTATGATGAGAACGGCAGTGACAATACTTGGGAGAGGTTTTGTAAACCCCTCTGAAAGGGATAATCCAGTAGCCCAGCCAATCTCCAAAATGCCACCAATAATAACGTATATCCAACCCATGATGCTACTCTCCTTTACGACTTGATATACCTAATTCGTAAACCTTCCAAGCCGATTCAATTCGTTGTCTGAAAATTTCTTCAGTGTAATAGTGATGTTCTAAAAAGACACCATCAACTAAACATAAAAAGGAGGCAATAAATTCATCCTCCTCGATGTCACTGAATAGTTTTTGTTTTTGACCTACTTGATAAATCGATACCAAAATTGCTGTTGTCACCTGTTCAAAATGAATGAATTGTTTTTGAATAAGATCTTTAAACGCTTCTGGAGGAAAGAATGTCACTCTCTTCCATAGCAGAGCTTCTTTTGTTGTCATTAATCTGTGACAAAATAAGTCAAAGAGCATTCGTATATTCCTTAGTGGTTCATTAAGATTCATTTTTTTCTCTGCATTCTTATAGGCGGTCACTTCAGACACACTTAAATCATCAATCACTTCCATGAATAAATCCTCTTTGTTTCTGAAATGGTTGTAAATGGAAGGCTTTTTAATACCTACCGATTTTGCAATTTCCGCTAATGAGGTATCCTCGTAACCTTTTTGGCCAAATAAATCCAGTGCGACCTCTTTAATGAGTTGTTTGTTGTCCTTCTTCATGATTATTCACCTTCTTTATTAACTAACTAACGGTCGTTAGTTTTATTGTAAATCCATTTTAGGGTTTTTGCAAGAGGGGAAAAATTTTCCGATATTTAAAATAATTGAATGTATTTCAGATTTCATACATATAATCATTTGTTGATTTTATATGGAAGGAAAGGGATAAACACGATGGGATTACGGGCTAAATTTGTGATACTTATTATGTTACTCATTCTTCTGGTGGGGCTCTTTATTCTGAAGCTGGTGATTATCAGTCATGAGGATTGGGTAATGATTGAGGAAAAGTACTTTCCGGCGAATGATAAAAAAGGTGCGGAAGGAATTAAATCTGGTGAGGTTATAGATGAAGACAGCAGAAATCCGTCATGCTCGATGAAATTTGATAACGGCCACACCTATAAGTTGGATTGTGATCAATATTTAGATTATAAAATAGGAGAGAGGGTCAAAATAGTTTCAGTTGAAAATAATTACGTGAAGATAAGAAGGAAGTAAATAATACTAGGTACAATATCTTCGCATGTTAAAATAACAAGTATTAAATGATAAAAAGGGCTGATTAGACGAATGAATAAGCGTGATCTCGTTCAATATTTTATTGTTAATAAGGAACTTAATATGTCAAAAGGGAAAACGGCAGCGCAAGTGGCACATGCTGCTACTCTTAGTACGCTGACGATGATGTCATCTGATTCACCTTTTCAAGATCGACAAGCAGACTTTGTAGAATGGGTGCAGACTGGAATGAAAAAAATTGTTTTAAAGGGAAAAACCGGTGAGCTGGAGAAATTAGAGGGTGATGGATATTTCAGTATTCATGATAGCGGATTGACTGAAATTAAAGAGGGATCTTTAACAGTAGTGGCACTTCCGCCAATGGAGAAGTTTGAAGCAAAAGAGATTGTCGGGCACTTAACACTATTAAAAAACTAGAGAGGAAGAAGGAGGTATTTCATTGTTTTCTAAAGTGGATACGGTCCATATGTGTGTAAAAGATTTAAAAAAGTCTATTCAATGGTATTTAGAGGTGTTGGAGTTTGAGCGCGTTTATGATTCGGGAGAGTATGTTGTATTTCAAATAGGTCAAGGAGACTCTACTTTAACGGTTCAAGAAGGTGAGGTCCGTCCCTCATCCGTCAAGCCGATTCTCTTTTCTGATGCGCTGGAAGAGACCCGGTTAAAGCTTGTGGAAAAGGACGTAAAAGTTGGGGAGATAAAAGAGGATGGAGAGGTTACATATTTTGAGTTCTGGGATATAGATGGAAATTGTTTTGAGGCTTGTCAGTATATAGCGGACTAATCCGATCTGTGCTTCATTATGTCAGCAGATTCAGTGAGGAGATTGATCAATGGGTTACATAGAAGAATTAAGAGAAATTGTTGGAACGCGCCCTCTTATATTAGTCGGATCGGTCGTCATTATTTTCAATGAGAGAGAGGAAGTGCTTCTGCAGCAAAGGAGATTTCCGAATGGCTCATGGGGACTGCCTGGGGGATTAATGGAATTGGGAGAGTCAACGGAAGAGACGGCGAGAAGAGAAGTGAAGGAAGAGACGAATCTTACATTAGGTAAGTTGAATTTGTTAAACGTTTATTCTGGTGCGGATCAATACATTAAAGCTGAAAATGGAGATGAGTTTTACGTAGTCACCACAGCCTACTTTACAAATGATTACATTGGAGAAATGGAAGCAGAACACTCTGAATCCATTCAACTAAAGTTTTGTAATCCAGAAGAATTACCTGATAGTATTGTGGGAAGCCACCAGCGTATGCTGAATGATTATAAACAACATTTATACATAGCCATGGGTAAGCAGCGTTGATAAAAGAAAAACATGTCACACGAGAGGGATGGTCCCGTATAAAAAGACACGTCTTCCCGTGAAATTTTACAGGGTAACTCAGCCACTCTTTGTACACTATAGGTTGGGGTTAGATTACAAAAAAGCTGATCAGACAAGGTTCTGATCAGCTTTTAAAGTGATTGTTTCTATAGAGAGAAGCGATTATTTTAAAGTATCTAAATACGCATAATATGCGGCTAGTTTTTCGTTGTTGTTTGCAGCCCGACCGTTCCCTTTTAATGATTTACCTATCGCGAAATATTCTTTATGAACAGGTAGAACGTGAACGGTAACAGCTGGACGCCCTCTATGCCTATAATCCTGAGGAACGTGAAGCATGGAAAATCGTTTCATTGAAATGCCTCCTTTAAGGAGAAAGCTATTCTACCCATTTATTATTTAAGTAGAATCAATAGTCGTTTAACCTTAACATAGTGAATTATATGATTCAAATTTCAGATTATTCCATACAATTCATCTCGAATTAATATTTTTTAAAGTACCCCCATGATTGGGATCCTTCTTTCGTATTCTTTGATAGGAATGCAAAAGGTCTTTAGCCATGCAGAGAAGACACACAACTTGGGAGGTATTTAAAAGTATGAACATTGATGATGTACTAGAAGATACCGTAGAACTTGGACAAGAGGATATAAATCGCCCAATCTATCGCATTGATATTGATAAACTTCTGGATATGACAAGTGATATGTAAGAGGAACATTTCTATAAATGAGAAAAGGCAAGCCTTAATACAGGCTTGCCTTTTCTTTATGGGAGCATAAAGATAAGATTGCTTATGCTTGTCGGGGCTGACCAGCCGCCTGAGCTTTTGGGTCATCCAGCTCCGG
>NZ_JBNNJT010000001.1:670096-1378467 GCF_050270195.1 Rossellomorea sp. NPDC071047
CCGGCGGCTAGCCCCTCGAGGTCATAAGGCAAATCAACCAAAAAGGCAAAGAGCGCCTTTCCGGTTGATTCGCCTTATGCTTGTCGGGGCTGACCAAGCCGCCTGCGCTTTTGGTTCATCCAGCTCCGGCGGCTAGCCCCTCGAGGTCATAAGGCAAATCAACCAAAAAGGCAAAGAGCGCCTTTCCGGTTGATTCGCCTTATGCTTGTCGGGGCTGACCAGCCGCCTGCGCTTTTGGTTTAGTCATGTCTTTTATGCTTGTTTAGTAGTTCTTTTAGCATATTTATGATGGTGGCACGTTCGCTTTTGTTAAAGCTTTGAGTCCATCCTGAGATAAGTCCTTCTTCTTCAGGTGATAAGTCCCGCTGCAAACCATCCACAAAGACTTCTTTTATTTCATCTCTTGCATATTTGGGGCTGATAGATTCATGTTTCATAAAATGACCTCCTTTATTCTCCTTTACTCTTTTCCCCTTGCAAAATAATACAAACATCCAAACTCTCTAGTCGAAGATTTAGTTATGTAATGAGTCGATTAAGGCAAAGATAGTAAGAAAAATCTAAGGAGAAAACAATGTCTCTTCCTTTCTTCATTTCCATATTGATCATGCTGATATATATTGTCAGTTTTATGCGAAAGAAGCTTTCATTCACTTCAAACTCCATACAGTTCATGGTGTTATCGATCATTTCAACGAATTACATTACTATTATGACCAATAAACTGGAGTGGATTAAGGCCTCAGAGGACGTCACTCAATTCATCAGCTTATTGATAAACCGGGAATGCATTTTGCCATTAGTCGGGATTGTCATGGTGAATGGTTACTTGAATTACGGAAATAGAACTCATCAATTCTTTTTATACGTTTGCTTGCTATTTTTTATCAGTGGATTGGATATCCTTCACATACACTTTAAAACGCTTGAGTATCCCCAATGGAGCCTGTTAAATACAATTATCATTAATGGAACATACTTATTGATTTGTATTTGGATAGGACTAGGGCTATATTATTTGCAGAAAAAGGAGGAGCGAGACAGTGGACAGAATCTATGAGAGATCATTTGACATAAACGAGTGGTTTATCATCATTAGTCTCATCGTTCTCCTTTTGTTGATCTGGATTACGCCAAAAATATTCTCATTCCTTGAAGGGTTAAGTTATTATATTTATGGCATATCTATAGGAATGTTCTATGATCATACGATAAGTATACCTCCATGGGATTTCTATGATGTCAATGACAGTTCCGCTTACCAGGCAATTGACTTTATAAGTTACATCATGTATGGCCCTTATAGTTATTTCTTCATATACATATATAAAAAGATAAAGATAAGAGGGATTATGAATCTTGCTTATTTATTGATTTGGACAGCTTTTTCTATCTTAATGGAATGGTTCACAGTCAGAATCGGTATATTCCATTTCGATAAAGGGTATGAAATGTATTGGTCGATTCCCATATATATGGCTGTCCAAAGCATTCAACTATTGTTTCATCATACAATAAATCAGAGTGACTAGTGTTTGGAAAAAACCAAAAAAACCAGAAACCATGATGCATCATGGTTTCTGGTTTTCATTATAGGGGAAGGACAACCTCATATTGATTGAATCCGATATCCTCAAGAGCCTGTTTTAAGCTTGAGCTTGTTTTTAAATCGTCGAAGGTAATACCCAGATTCCCTAAAGTATGGGCAACTTCAGGACGGATACCGGTTAATACCGATTGGACACCCATCATTTTTAAAGCATTTACAATTTGATAGATATTATGCGAAACCATCGTATCCATGATGGCTACACCTGATATATCAATAAATAAATAGTCCAGTTGTAATTCAGAGCTTTTCTTTAGAGCCGTTTCCATAACAGAGCTGGCTCTATGAGTATCAATTTCCCCGATAAGAGGAAGTATCGCAATTTTGTCAGCTATCGGCACAATCGGTGCTGATAGTTCATCCATAGCAGTATGAACAAGGGCCAACTGATCTTTCTGTTGCTTAATAAATAACTCATTGAAAAGATAAGCAATTTCGTCGAGTAAGGGATTTATCTTATTATTTGATTGCAACATAATGGAGGCTGAAATTTGTTTGTCGATTTGTTCATTGAAAAAATCCCAAATGGCCGTACGGAATGTGGATAGAGTTTTTGAAGATTCGTTTAGGGAGATACCTTTTTCAATGGCAATAGTCCCGACTTTCTGTGTCCACTCTTTTATTTTAATAAGAGAATCCTTTTGATTTTCAAATAAAGATTCTCCCAGTATTTGTATTAATTCAATTCTCCATTCTGTGACCTTCTCCATGTTCACACCTGAAAACTTAAGTTGTTCAGAGTATCGTTGTTCCTGATAGTCAATTACACCTTTAGCAATTTCAGATTTATGTGTAACAATTTCTTGACCCAGATATAATAATTCATCTCTCATTCTTTTCAGCCAACTCCTTATACTGCTCATTTATTTAAAACTTTCAAAATAATCTCTTTTAATGGTAATATAGTATATCATAAAATCTAGCAGAATTATATCTATCTTAAAGCCTGGATAATGTACGGATATTAGAAACATCAACTTTATTACAAGGAGTAAATGAAAATGACTCATATATGCATAGTAAGACATGGTCAAACTGAATGGAATCTTTTGGGTAAATTACAAGGTCAAACGGATATACCATTAAATGATACTGGAAAACGTCAAGCAGAAGAGTGCAGAGAGTTTTTGAAGGAATCAGAATGGGATGTTCTCATAACCACTTCTTTGATGAGAGCGAGAAAAACAGCGGATATTATCAATGAATCATTGGAACTGCCAATCGTTGAAATGGATCATTTCAAGGAACGCCATTTTGGTGAGGGTGAGGGATTGTCCCGTGAAGAAAGGATAAAGCGGTATCCTGATTTTAACTTTCCGTATATGGAATCGTACGAAGAGTTGGTCGAGAGGGTGCAGGAGGGGCTGGAAGAGATTCATGCTCAGTTTCCCGACCAGAAGGTACTGTTGGTTGCTCACGGTGCTGTCATCAATGCAGTATTGCGGGAGTTTCATCAAGAAAAGGCAGTTCTCGAGCATATAAAGCTTTTTAACGGCTGCCTGACCAATCTCCATTTCAAGAGTGAACGATGGGCAGTTCATTCCTATAATGAAATAGGTCACCTATCGGAGCATTCAAAAGGTTAAGAGCAGGTAACTTCCTGGAAAGAAGTTATGAATTCTATTATAATTAGAAATGAATATGGGATATTCATGAAACGGTGTGATTTCATTGGCAATAATTTTGTTTGATGGCATATGTAATTTCTGCAATAGTAGTGTGAGATTTATTATCGAACGTGATCCAGAAGGAATATACCAGTTTGCTTCCTTACAAAGTGGGGTTGGTCAACAATTATTGAAGAAGCACAACATTCCTCATACTACAGATAGCTTTGTATTAATTGAAGAAGATAAAGCGTATGTGGAATCAATCGCTGCTTTAAAGGTGAGCTCTCATTTGACATGGCCATGGAAGCTTATCGCTACATGCATAATTGTCCCTAAGCCCCTAAGAGATAGGGTGTACAGATGGATTGCTAAGAATAGATATAAATGGTTTGGAAAGCAAGAGTCTTGTATGCTGCCTTCTGAAAACATAAGAGAACGTTTTATAGAATAGTAAGACTCGGTGGAAATGCCCCCGAGTCTTTTCGTTCCTTATTCAGCGTCAATCGTAGTAACCGAAACCCTTCTTCCAGAACGTGGGCCATCAAACTCACAGAGGTAGATGCCCTGCCAAGTTCCCAATAGAAGCTCTCCATTAGTGACAATGATTGTTTGAGAGTGTCCGACCGTACTTGTCTTTAAATGGGCAGCTGTGTTTCCTTCTCCATGAAGGTCGAGAGTATGTTCCCAAGGATATACCTCGTCTAATCGACGTAAAAAATCTGTTTTTACATCGGGATCAGCATTTTCATTCACCGTGATTCCGGCTGTTGTGTGTAAGGATTGAACCACAACAACACCTTCCTTCATATTTGCATTGGTGATGATGTCTTGGACATAAGTGGTGATATCAATCATCTCATCACGTTTTTTAGTATCGATTGTCAAAGTTTTTATCATGGCAATGACCCTTTCTATCTGATTTTATAGATTCTTCTGCTGATTCGAACTGAGTAAAGGTACGTATGGATCGTTTCAAAGGTCAATACCTTCTATTCACAGGATGCCTCATGATTACTTATGAATGTGCGCCCCTTACGCTCGAATGAAGCTCGGTAACACTTACCGTCTGTTGTCTTGTATAAAGCTTTATACACTTTTTCTTTATTATCAGTGGTATGGGTTTGAATGATTCCAATGATGGTTGAGTCGGGAGATACGGTTTGTAGAGATGTTTCAATGCTAGAGTGCAAAAGGAACCGCTGATAGCCATACAGAATAATAACGCAAGCAACAAGTAAGATGAACATCCAACGGAACCCTTCGAGTAGTAAAGTCTTATTCATTAGAGACTGCTCCTATCTTCTATACATTAGACAAATCCTTTACATTCTCCATAGAATAAGGGCTAAGTATAGCCCTTATAGAATTCAACTTAACTTTTCAAATAATCTTCTTGCAAGGTTTAAAGCAGCCGTGTTATCTCCATGAAGACAAATGGTATCCGCTTTAATTGATAATACCTCACCATCTGTTGAAACTACTTCCTGTTTCTCAACCATCCGTAAGACTTGCTTTTCGACTTCGTTTTCATCATGAAGTACGGCATTGGGAAGGGAACGGGGAGTTAGTGAACCATCAGATTGATAGGTTCGATCGGCAAATACTTCATGAGCAACATGCAATCCGATTTCCTCTCCAGCTTTTGTCAGCTCACTTTGAGAAAGGCCGAACAATGTTAATCCAGGGTCAAGGTCGTATACTGCTTTAGCAATCGATGCAGCCAATTTGGAATCCTTCGCAGCCATATTATAGAGGGCACCATGGGGCTTAACATGTGACAACTTACCTCCTTGTGCCTTAATGAAAGCAAGGAGGGCACCAATTTGATATTGTACAAGGGCATACGCTTCTTTAGGGGATATTTGTATCATTCTTCTCCCGAAGCCTTGAAGATCAGGCAACCCGGGATGAGCACCTATTTTTAAGTTGTGACTTAATGCATTTGTGACGGTTTGTTTCATTACGAGAGGATCTCCTGCATGGAATCCGCAAGCGACATTGACGGAGGAAACGAATTTCATCATTTCTTCATCTTGTCCAATTGTATATGTACCAAAACTTTCTCCTAAATCACAGTTTAAATCGATTTTCATTTTTCCATCCTTTCATCCAATAGAATGAATTGTAACATTCTGAATTCTTATTTATCATATCATAAATTTAATCTCGATGCTTTTCTGATAGAGTTGTGGAGAATCAAGTGAGAAAATGATTTTCTCATCAAATTTTAATCTTGTTCTAATAGAGTTCACTTTTTCACCCGTTACAATGAATCTTGCTTATGAATAAGGATTTATCACTCCCTAAACAAAATGGAAGTGGGGTAGCTTTCTTTTTGTTTAAATCTTTATTATATAAGACCCATTCTAATTTCTTTCCTTTGGAGACAAAAGTTTTGCTGAAGCTTTTGTCTTCTTTTTGTGTATTTATTAGGCAATGGTTAGAATGAAGGGGAAGGAGGGGTCAAATGGATCTTGTATTTAAACAAAACCAAAATGTATTTAATTACAGGGTAGTGGCAGTCTGGATAGAACAGGACCATATTTTATTACATAAACAAGTGGAAGACAATTACTGGTCGTTGCCCGGGGGAAGAGTAGTCATGGGAGAAGCATCACAGGAAAGTTTAAAGAGAGAAATGCAAGAGGAACTAGGGATAGATATTCATGTAGAACAATTGATCATGGTGAACGAAAATTTCTTCCCCTATAAAGAATGGGATTTCCATGAAATTGGTTTCTACTATACAGTGAAAGCCGCAGACAAGGTAATTTTTCAAAAGGACGCCTTTCATGGACTGGAAGGGGATCGTTTATTATATAAGTGGATTCCCCTTGGAGAACTTTCAGAAGTTCAATTATATCCTCAAGAGGTTAAAGATATGTTATCACATCAACCAAATGAAACATTGCATATTGTGTCAAAGAAGTGATGTAAGTGAAGGCGGAGAAGAAGTTCTCCACCTTTTAGACTATATAGTACAACTTACTGTGAATGAGTCAGTTTCAGCTTTACCTTTTGAAACAAAGATTTCCTCTTCCCTTCGCTTCTTTTCGCCTTGGGGTGATGATCGATTACTTTTGTACGTAGAAAATAATTAATGACTTCCTCAGCCAGAATGAGAAGTACAAAAAGTGAAACAATCACGATTATCCAAGTCATAAATATTCCTCCCTTACGATCCCTATCATATTTATGGATATATCTACCACATTATGAATCGAAATAAACATATTGGGATCGCAAAGTGAAGCTTCCTTTATTCTACTCAGCAGATGTAGGGATGCAACTGAAAAAAACGGAGCCTGCATTCAGCCCCGTTTTTTCATCATGTAATGAATCCTTAAGCCTTTTTAGTTGAGAAAGCTTGCGGGGGAGTTTCTGGAACCTTAATGAAAAGTATTCCGACCTGGCTGGAAAGCAGGCTTAGAACTATGAAAATGATAAAGGTATTCAAAGGTTCAATCAACGCTACTATAGGAGGACCTAAAGCGACACCTGTAAACCTCATCGAACTATAAATGGAGGTAATGGTCCCACGGTGTTCTTTCTCGATTCCTTCTGTTATCAATGCATCCAGACAGGGAAGGGCTGCACCCATTCCGATACCAGCAATGGAAAAAATAATCAAGATGATCCATTTTCCTTCAGTAAAGATCAATGGAATGAAAGACACCGAACTCATAATGGATCCAAATACGATGACCCACTTCATCTTGTCTTTGCTCTTTCCGATCAATTTTCCGGTTATATAGGAGGTAAGGCATAAGAAAAGGAGTGGGACTGCTAAATATAGTCCCTTCATTACTCCATTAATTCCATAAGTCTGCTCTAAGCGGGTTGATAAATAATATAAAAATCCAAATAAAGTGAACATGGAAATGATTCCGATAATAAAGATTCCGAAAATCCATTTCTTTTCCTTCATAAGGACGATTCCCACTTCGTGAACAAATTCCTTAATGGTTTGTTTCGCTCCTTCTCCTTTTTTAGCTGGGACTTTTACAAAAACGACGATCAGTAGGATGGATAAAAGTGAAAATACTGGAATGGAAAAAAAGGGAATGAACCAAATCCATGCGGCAAATAATGCACCAAGTATTGGACTTAGAACTTTGCCGAATGTATTAGATGTTTCAATTATGCCCAATCCTTTGGTGATTTGATCATCATCTTCATACAGATCACCGACGGTAGGGATGACGACCGGGAAAGCACCGGCTGCTCCAATTCCTTGAACAACCCTTCCAATAATTACAAAAATATAAGCGTTAGAACCGTAGATGGAAGCAAATCCACAAATGAGGCCACCGATTCCTGCAATGACTAAACTGGGTATTAATATGTTTTTCCTCCCGAAACGATCGGATAAATAACCGGCAATTGGAATGCAGAGTATGGCTATGATGGAGTAAACGGTTATGATCAAGCTTGATTGAAATCCCGTAATGTTAAGCTCCTTTTCTAATTGAGGAAGAACAGGGATCAACATCGAATTCCCTAGTGTCATAACAAAAGGAATAGAGGATAACGCAAGTAAATCTAATTTTTTCTTACTTTCCATTTCGTGCACCTCATTTTTATTTATACAACTCTTATTTTCTTCAACAGGAGCAATTTCATACTATCTAATTATTTGATTATAATATCATTATGTAAACCTAACGTTTCTTTCTTCTCTTAGTGAAAACTTACCCCTTTCTCATTCAATTTTAATGAAAGTCGAGGAAAATGACGGTAATGATAAAAAGGGAGGTAAGAACCATGTGGATTCGAATAATTCCTATTTTATTTTTCAGTTTTACTGCCATTTCACTAATGACGTATCAAGGTATTGAAATCTTTCAAGCGCTTAATGATTTTATTTTCAGCAAAAGTAAAATAAAATAAGACGTATTAAGCATTTAGAGCAGGTGATTGATGTGAAAAGAATTTTAGTCATAGAAGATGAAAAAAATCTCTCCCGGTTCATTGAACTGGAACTTAAATATGAAGGATATGAAGTGGGTCTTGCCTATGATGGAAGAGGGGGCTTAGAGAAGGGTTTAAACGAGGATTGGGACATAATCTTATTGGATCTCATGCTGCCAAATTTAAGCGGACTTGAGGTTTGCAGAAGAATCCGGCAAGTAAAAGCTATTCCGATCCTCATGATCACGGCAAGGGATAGTGTAATGGATCGTGTATCTGGCTTGGACAGCGGTGCAGATGATTATATCGTAAAGCCTTTTGCTATTGAAGAACTGTTAGCGAGATTGAGGGCTGTATTTAGACGAGCCGGAAATGAAGAGGCAGCTCCGACACAAACAACTTATCATTACCGTGATATCACCGTTCAAAAGGAGTCACGTCAAGTATTTAAGTTTGAACAAGAAATCGAGGTTACGAAAAGGGAGTATGATCTTTTACTCGCCTTTTTGGAAAATGAAAATATTGTATTGACCCGGGAAGTCCTTCTCAACAAAGTGTGGGGGTATGATACTGAAGTTGAAACGAACGTAGTGGATGTTTATGTAAGGTACTTGAGAAATAAAATTGATTCGCCTGACGAAGAAAGTTACATCCAAACTGTACGCGGTACCGGGTATGTGATGAGGACATGAATACATTCATGAATCGTTTTAAGCCCTCTTCTCTTAAAGTGAAGTGGGCATTAGCGGCTGGTTCAGCCATATTCCTTGCCTTTTTCTTATTTAGTTTTTTTCAATATCATGCAATCAGTAAGTGGATGGTGGATGAAGAAGAAAATAACTTTGGTCGTGTTCTGGATGAAATTACGGTGTTTTTTAAACAAAAAGGGCCAAATATACAGCTCCAGGACATCTATGATAGCCGGGATTTGATGAAGCAAATCGCTGAAAAGGACCAGACTATACGTATTTTAGATCGTCAGGGTGATCAAGTATTGGAGATACGAGGTGAAAATGAATCAGCTTTTTACGTTCCTTTTCAACCCGTTGGAGAGAAGGCAGTTACACTCATTGAATCTGAGGGGAAACAAATGCTTATTGGGAGATCTCCGATAAGATCTAGTCAATTCAATGGATATATTGAAATTATCCAGCCTTTAAACCGTTATGAAAAGATCATGAAAAACCTGTTCTGGATGATGACCATCACGGGCGTATTAGCGCTATTGATCAGTGCAATTATCGGCTATTTCATGGCTAGAAGCTTTGTACGTCCATTAAATAAGCTTTCTGAAACAATGAGATCCATAGAAAGAAAAGGATTTCATGAAAGAGTGGAGATTGTGAAGGCCCACGATGAAATCAGTGACCTATCTCAAATTTTCAATAAGATGATGAGCGAAATAGAGAAATCGTTTCAGCAACAGCAACAATTTGTTGAAGATGCATCACATGAATTAAGAACGCCCATACAGGTATTAGAAGGACACCTCGCTCTTTTGAACAGGTGGGGAAAAAAAGATCCGTCGATACTGGAAGAATCTTTACAGGTGTCATTGGAAGAACTTGAAAGAGTGAAAAGGCTTATAGGTGAATTGCTGGAGCTTTCCAGGGCGGATCGTGAGAAATTTGACCTTCAAACCGCTCGTGCCAATCCACAAAAAGTGGTTGATAAGGTTATCAAAGACTTTAAATTCCTACATCAAGAACACACTTTTCTGTGCTTGGATGAGTTGGATTTCGAAACGATGGTGATTATTATGCCAAGGCATCTGGAACAAATTATGATCATCCTGTTAGATAATGCCGTTAAATACTCTGATAAACATTCAAACATTGAAATAAAGCTAGTGAATCGTGAAGAAGATGTGATGATCGAGGTGAAAGACGAAGGGATCGGAATTCCAGAAGATGATCTTCCAAAGGTTTTTGACCGGTTCTACCGTGTGGATAAGGCAAGAAATCGTGAACAAGGAGGTTATGGTTTGGGGTTAGCCATCGCGTCAAAGCTTGTCCAAAACTACAACGGTGATATCTTAGCCTTAAGAAACGAACCCGCAGGTACCATTATACGCATCTCTCTTAAGTATGCTCATTAATTGTATTTTACTAGTAAAGACGTCTCAATATTTATCTGAGACGTCTATTTCTGTATATTGCATGTCAATGCTTTTAGGTATTTTCAGTTCTAATATTCCGTCTTTGTATTGAGCCACTGCGCCTTTTTTTTTCACTAGACAAGGGAGTGTGATGACCTGTCTTTCCCCCTGCTCAGGGATGTTCTCGATAATTGCCTGATTCGACGTATGGAAAATTTTCAATTGCTTCATCCACTCTTCACTTGGAACCTGAAACCGGATGTAAATATCCTCAAACGATTCAAAGACATTTGCAGATATTGAATTTGAAGAAGGAGAAGGCTGCCCCCGCTGTGATTTCTGCCCCTGATTGCCCATCGGATTCATAAAGGATTGCGCCCCGCTCATCATGTCATTTGGATTCATCATACCGTCCCATCCGCCCGGGAACATTTTTTTCATCATACCCTGTATATAGGAATCCATTTCATTCGGATTCATCTGATTCATTTGATCTTTCATGTCTTTATTGAAAGGAAATAAACTCCATGGGAACATGTGAACCACCTCACTTTAATCTTTATAGGCCAACTGCCATGATTGTTATATTGTATGCAATGCATGGGCGATGAGTTCATTTGCAAGTGTGAAGAAATTTTACACATAAGGTTTATTTATCATTCTGAAAATCTTATAATCTATAAAAATTTATGAAAAATAACAAAAAATATTTGGTTTTTTTTAGTAACAGTAGTAAGATGGTTTATGAAAAAAGTACCCTCATATCAGGGATACAAGAAGGTGAAAGAGAAAGCGCTTAATAAAATATTATTTCAGAATAGTCGATACACAAAAAGGTTTCCTTGTAATTTATTATGGGAATATAAGTAATATCCGTATGCATAATACGGAAAACAAAATTTTGAGAAATTTGTCATTAAGACTTTATCTTACTACTGCACAGTGATAAAATGTCCTTGTAAGCGTTTTAATGTGTTTAAAATTACTATTCTTGCATAATGAAATATGGCTTTGAAATTGTAAGAATACATGATACCCAAATTATACTAACTGGCAAAATAGTTGGAGGTTTTTCACAATGAAAAAGCAATCGGCAAAAGGGGAACCGTGGCAATCGTTTTACGGACCTAACCTAGGCTATGTAATGGAGGTTTATGAACAATTCTTGGAGGATCCAACAGACGTAGATCCTGAATTGAAAGAATTATTCGAACAATGGGGCCCTCCTACAGCTGAAGACGTACAAGTAATCACAAGTGCTCAGCATGGGGATACATCATTCACGTTGCCGGCACAACCGACTGCGTTAAGTAAAATGGTAGCTGCAGTCAAATTAGCTGATAATATTCGTACATATGGTCATTTAGCTGCGGATATTAATCCCCTTAATGACCGAAATAAAGACACAAGAAGAATTGAACTATCAGAGTTTAATTTATCTGAAGAGGATTTAAAGCAGATTCCTGTTGATTTCTTGTGCCCGAATGCACCTTCTCACATAAAGGATGGTTTGCAGGCAATCAATCATTTAAGACAGGTCTACACTAAAAAACTGGCATTTGAATATGCTCATGTCCATGAGCTTGAAGAAAAGAATTGGTTAAGAGAAAAGATTGAATCAGAATCCTATTTCACTCCTCTTTCAAAAGAAAAGAAACTGGCGTTATTAAAACGCCTCGCCGAAGTGGATGGATTTGAAAAATATATTCACCGTACTTTTGTTGGTCAGAAGCGTTTTTCCATTGAAGGACTGGATACTATGGTGCCTTTACTGGACGAAATGGTTCGTTATTCGGTTGAATCAGGTGCTAAAACAGTCAATATCGGCATGGCACATCGAGGGCGCTTAAATGTATTGGCCCATGTTATCGGTAAACCTTATGAAATGATTTTTGCTGAATTCCAACATGCCCCAAGCAAGGATCTGATTCCTTCAGAAGGATCAATTGGGATTACATATGGATGGACAGGTGATGTTAAGTATCATTTAGGTGCTGATCGCGAAATCTCACCTCTACAGTCTTCAACAGCGAGAGCAAGGGTTACTCTGGCGAATAACCCAAGTCATTTAGAGGTTGTGAGCCCGATTGTGGCTGGTTACACACGTGCTGCACAAGAAGTTCGTGAAGAAAAGGGTTATCCTGCACAATCACCGGAATCTTCCTACGCCATCATGATTCACGGGGATGCTGCCTTCCCTGGACAAGGTGTTGTAGCTGAAACATTAAATATGAGTCAATTACGTGGGTATAACACGGGTGGATCCATTCACCTGATTGCAAACAATATGATCGGCTTCACGACCGAAAGCCGTGATTCCCGCTCTACGAAATATGCATCTGATACTGCCAAAGGCTTTGAAGTTCCTATTGTCCATGTCAATGCAGATGATCCTGAAGCTTGTCTTGCTGCAGCGGTGCTCGCCTATGAATATCGTAAAACATTTGGAAAAGACTTTGTCATTGACCTGATCGGCTACCGTCGCTTTGGTCATAACGAAATGGATGAACCGATGGTGACGAATCCCTTAATGTACTCAGTCATTCAAAATCATCCAAATGTTAAAAAACTATATGCTGAAAAATTAATTTCAGAAGGAATCGTTACAGAAGCAGATGTTGAGAAAATGGATACCGACATCGAAGAAGAATTAAAAGCGGCTTACGATAAAGTACCGGCTAAAGACGATGATCCCGATACGGTTCTTGCTCCACCAGAGTATGTGGCAAACGGCTTACCGGAAATTAATACAAGTGTTGATTTTAATAAGCTAGAAGGTTTAAACAATGAACTGCTTCAATGGCCGGATGGCTTTAATGTGTTCAAGAAGTTGGAGCGCATTTTAAAACGACGCAGTCAGGTGTTTGAAGGTAAAGGGAAAATTGACTGGGCCCATGCTGAGACGTTGGCATTCGCTTCTATCTTGAAGGATGGAACACCGATTCGATTAACGGGACAGGATTCAGAGCGCGGTACATTTGCTCAACGTCACCTGGTCCTTCATGATGAAAAATCCGGTGAAGAATACATTCCTTTACACAACCTTAAGGACAGTCATGCTTCGTTTGTTGTTCTTAATAGTCCCCTTACTGAAACGGCTGTGGTTGGATATGAGTATGGGTACAATGTATTTGCACCTGAGACGTTGGTCCTTTGGGAAGCTCAATTTGGTGATTTCTCCAATATGGCACAGGTGATGTTCGATCAATTCATTTCAGCCGGTCGTGCAAAATGGGGTCAAAAAACCGGCCTGGTTATGCTGTTACCACATGGATACGAAGGTCAAGGGCCTGAACACTCAAGTGCCCGCTTAGAACGCTTCCTGCAACTGGGTGGAGAATATAACTGGACGGTTGCCAACTGTTCAACAGCTGGTCAATACTTCCATATCCTTAGACGTCAAGCTGCCATTTTACAAAAGGAAGAAGTAAGACCACTTGTAATCATGACGCCGAAAAGCCTGCTCCGAAATCAATTCGCAGCTGTCACAGCTGAGGAATTAGCTCACGGAGAATTCCATTCAGTCCTGGAGCAAAAGGGACTTGGTGAGAATCAGGATGCTGTTGAACGGGTTGTATTATGCAGCGGGAAAATTGCGATTGATTTAGAAGAGAAGCTTCAAAATATCGATGATAAGGATTGGTTACACATTCTTAGGGTAGAAGAAATTTATCCTTTCCCTAAAGGTGATATATCAGCTATTCTGGAAAGATATTCAAACCTTAAAGAAATTGTATGGATTCAAGAAGAACCTAAGAATATGGGGGCATGGACATTTGCAGAGTCACGACTCCGCGACATTGCACCTGAGGGTGTTGAAGTACATTATGTCGGCCGTCGCAGACGTTCAAGTCCATCAGAAGGTGAACCAACAGTACACAAAAAAGAACAATCACGAATTATTAACGAAGCGTTAACCCGATAAGAAAGAGGAGGACATCACAGTGGCAGAAATTAAAGTTCCAGAATTAGCAGAATCAATTACAGAAGGTACAATCGCCCAATGGTTGAAACAGCCTGGGGATTATGTGGAAAAGGGCGAATACATCGTTGAGCTGGAAACAGATAAAGTGAATGTTGAAGTCATTTCAGAAGAAGCAGGTACGATTCAAGAACTTAAAGCTGATGAAGGCGATACGGTTGAAGTCGGTCAAGTTATTGCCATTGTAGGTGCAGGAGGTGAAGCTCCAGCTACTTCTGAAACAAAAGAAGAAACTCCTGCCCCTAAACAGGAAGATAAGAAAGAAAAGGCAACTGAAGAAGCACCAGCGAAAGAGGACAAGAAGAATCGTCCAATCGCTTCTCCTGCGGCCCGTAAGTTAGCACGTGAAAAAGGTATCGACCTTTCCGATGTCCCAACAGATCCTCTAGGCCGTGTACGTAAGCAGGACATTGAAGCCTATAGCAATAAGCCGGCTGAAGCTCCATCTAAACCTTCTGTTCAAGAGAAGAAGGCACCTGCGAAAAAAGATGATGGAAAGCCGGTTGTTCGTGAGAAGATGTCACGCCGTCGTCAAACGATTGCGAAACGCTTAGTAGAGGTTCAGCAAACAGCTGCCATGCTTACAACGTTTAATGAGATTGATATGAGCAAAGTAATGGAACTACGTAAACGTAAAAAGGATAAATTCTTTGATGACCACGATGTAAGACTTGGTTTCATGAGTTTCTTTACAAAAGCGGTTGTAGCGGCTCTTAAGAAGTTCCCATACGTGAACGCAGAAATCGATGGGGATGAAATTGTCCTTAAGAAATTCTATGACGTCGGGGTAGCTGTATCTACGGATGATGGACTGGTAGTACCTGTTGTACGCGATTGTGAACGCAAGAACTTTGCAGAAATCGAAGGGGAAATTATGGAACTGGCTACTAAGGCTAGAAACAACAAATTATCTCTTGGGGATCTGCAAGGTGGTTCATTCACGATTACAAATGGTGGGGTCTTCGGTTCATTACTATCAACTCCAATCTTAAATGGACCGCAAGTTGGGATTTTAGGAATGCATAAAATTCAGCTTCGTCCAGTGGCCATTGATAAAGATACAATGGAAAATCGCCCTATGATGTATATTGCTTTATCGTATGATCATAGAATCATTGATGGGAAAGAAGCAGTTGGATTCCTGGCAATGGTGAAAGATTTACTTGAGAATCCAGAAGACTTACTACTTGAAGGATAAGCAGTCCTGATTGAATAGAAATAGATGAATGTTTGGCTGATTCATACATCCATTATTGGATTGTGGATCAGCTTTTTTTTCACGTTTTTTTACTAAGAGAATAAAATATGGATAACTAAAATAAAGTTTGCTAAAGGAAACTTTCGGACATGAAAAAGAGGGAAGGTGTAAAGATGAAGAACTTCAATTCGAAAAAAGTGATTCAGTATTCGTATCTATTTCATAAAATGGGACTATTGGATAATAAGCAATTCAAACAAATTGAGGAATATCATGGATCCAAAATTAAGAAACACAGTTAAGGCATGTTCTATTATGAATGTGATTCAACATGTGTTGATGATTTTTCTTAACCTTTTGATTACAGAGCGTGGAGCTGAAATCAATAGCCCAGTCAAATTGAATAAGAATGAAAAAAGACAGACTCAAGTGAATATGAGTCTGTCGTAAAAATCGCATCTCAGGGGGTGAGATATAAGCTATTATTCTTTTTAAATTTTCATTGTCAAGATTTCCTAAAAGGCTTCAATCCTCGGTTACGAATTTCTTTCTTAAGAAGCAAAATCCAGTCTTGATCATTCCCTTGTTTCTCAGCATCACGATAAGCTGCCACCAACTGTTCATTACTTAAGATTTTCATGACCAACCTCCCAGGAATGTATAAAATATAGAATTTTCTATATTTTCTATATATTCTACATAGAAATTGCGCATTTGAAAAGGGTTTTTTATAAATTACGTCTAAAGTAGTATTTATAGTTATTATGTAGAAACAGGTTTAGAGAAGGCGTTTTTTGTCTATATAAATAGTTGGACTCATCGAGGTCATGTAGAAACTTGTCAGCTAACTCTTATCAATAGCCATTCACCTTTGAGAAATAAAAGACATAAGAAAATCCTCTATTAATTAGTTTGAAAATTTTAATTTTTGTGATAATATTACACGCATAAGGAACTGAAACATTTACCTCTTTGACTACATATACTGAAAGGTTCCATGCTTTACATGAATACAGATAAAGGGGGATATTCATTTGTCGGAGATTATACAAACAACTGTAGGTGAACTACTCGAAGAGAAAGCTCGTATACAGCCTGAGGTTGAAGCGGTCGTCTACGCAGACAGGGGATTAAGATGGTCTTATCATGAATTTAACCAACAGTGCAGGCAAGCTGCAAAAGGGTTTATGAATCTTGGGATCAAAAAAGGAGATCATATTGCGATATGGGCTTCTAACACTCCTGAGTGGTTGATAAGTCAGTTTTCGACGGGCAAAATGGGAGCTGTACTGGTAACCGTAAATACTAATTATCGTACTGCTGAATTAGAATATTTATTGAAGCAATCCGACAGTAAAACGATTATTTTGATGGAAGAGTTCAGAGGGGCTTCCTATATAGACATGTTGTATGAAATTTGTCCTGAATTGAAAACCTCTAAGCCCGGAGAATTGGAGAGTCCAAAACTTCCTTATTTAAAAAATGTAATTGTCTTAGGGGAGAAAGCATATCCAGGTACATATAGCTGGCAGGAAATTATGGATAGAGGGGATGATGTTGAGGAAGGTGAGTTGGATGAAAGACTTTCGAGCCTTTCCCCCAATGATGCCATCAATATGCAATACACGTCAGGAACGACAGGATTTCCTAAAGGAGTCATGCTTACCCACTCGAATATCGTAAACAATGGTTATAATATTGCCGGGTGCATGAGATTGACGAACGAAGACCGTTTATGTATTCCTGTTCCATTCTTTCATTGCTTCGGATGTGTATTGGGTACACTAGCATGCGTATCCGTTGGCGCTACTATGGTTCCATTACAGGAATTCGATCCGAAACATGTACTCCAAACGGTGCAGGATGAAAAATGTACAGGGCTTCATGGAGTGCCAACCATGTTTATTTCTGAGTTAAACCTTCCAGACTTTGATCAATATGATCTTTCCCATTTACGTACTGGAATTATGGCAGGAAGTAACTGTCCTATCGAAGTAATGAAGGGCGTCATGGACAAAATGGGGGCAGATGAGATAACCATTGCCTATGGTCAGACAGAATCTTCCCCTGTCATTACGCAGACACGTACCCATGACCCGATTGAATTAAAGGTGGAAACGGTTGGAAAAGCCTTGCCAAATGTAGAGGTGAAGATTGTGGAGCCTGGATCGAACCGGGAAGTTCCCTATGGGGTACAGGGAGAGTTGTGTACTCGTGGGTATCACGTCATGAAAGGGTACTACAAGAATGAAGAGGCTACAAGACTTGCCATAGATCATGAAGGTTGGCTGCATACAGGTGACTTAGCGGTCATGGATGAACACGGCTATTGTAGAATTACTGGAAGGTTAAAAGACATGATCATTCGAGGCGGTGAGAATATTTATCCAAGAGAAATTGAAGAATTTCTTTATTCCCATCCAAAGGTATTAGATGTTCAAGTCATTGGAATTCCTGATGAAGTCTATGGTGAAGAAGTTATGGCCTGGATTATTTTGAAGGAAGGTCTAACAGCAACACCAGAAGAGATTAGAGATTATTGCACAGGGAAGATATCCCGTCATAAAATTCCAAGGTATATCGAGTTTACTGATTCCTACCCAATGACAGCTTCAGGAAAAATTCAAAAGTTTCGTTTAAGAGAGCAGGCAAAAGAAGCAGCCCTGCCTAAAAGCAATTAATATATTGAAAACGCTTCCTCCAAAAGGACATTCCCCATTCAACGGGAATGTCCTTTTCATACGGAAATAAAAGTATAATAGAGTATTAGATAACTGAAATTTCAGAGACTATTTGCTAAAATAGAGGAAAGCATCATTAATTTATTAACAATAATATAATTATGTAAATTAAAGGGAAGTGGATTATCTGTGTATGTTTTTGTTTATGGGACGTTAAGAAAACATGAAAGCAATCATTTTTTATTAAAGGAAGCCATATTGATGAGAGAACAAGCTTGGGTGGAAGGTGTTCTTTACGATACAAAAAGAGGATATCCAGCACTAAAAGAAGGCAATGGGACCACCTATGGCGAATTATATAAAATCAACTCCACTATATTATCACCGTTAGATGAGTTGGAGGATTTCATCGAAGAACGTGAAGACAACCTTTATATACGAAAGCTCAAACTTGTCAACACAGATAATGGACCTCAGGAAGCTTTTGTGTATTATTCTGAAAACAAAGAATTGTTTCAGGAAGAAATTCCTTCAGGAGATTGGAAAGTTCATCAGTTTCTAAATGAAAAGCCTGATAGAATACTTTATTTTGCGTATGGTTCGTGCATGGATGATGAGCGTTTTAAATTAGCGCAAGTAGATCACCATTTTAAAAACTGCCTTGGTTCAGGAGTTCTAGAGGGATATTCTATGAAGTATCTCTTTAAAGTCCATGATGGTGGCCGGGGAGACATCATTGAGGATGGAGGGACAATGGAAGGGGTAGTATATGATCTCCCCCAACAGGCAGTAGAATACTTGTTCACAAGAGAAGGGGTAGCTCCTGGATGGTATAGAGCAGCTTTCATCGACATACAGATTGATGGGAAGTATCACAAGGACGTATTAACCTTTATTGTGAAAGGCAAGTGTCAGGAAACCTGTCCCCCAGACCATTATGCAAAAGAGATTCTTCGTGGCAGTCTCCCACATGTAAGCAAGTCCTATCATAATAAGTTACAGCAACAATTAGTTGGAATAGGGATGACAGAAGAGCAGGTGCAGAATCTTCTTAACGAAGAAGAATAGATGTACAAATGAGGTTTCGGGAGGTCAAGTCATGAAGGTAAGTGATGATCTATTATTTACTGCAATAGAATCACATCACTGGGACTATCCAGATCGATTGATACCGAGTGAAGTGGATAGTTTACACAGTGATGGAATCGTTGCAATTAAAAATAAACAGTTGAAGAATGTATTTGCGAATAAGGTACCTAAATTCATCGTGAACAATATGAATGAACTTCATGTAAAATGGAAGGTGATTGAAGGGTTTTATGGAAAGGAATCCTTTAGTATGTGGATCAGGGAGCCACTTATCGACCAGGAAGAGGAATTTCTCCAATCACGTGATGGTATTCTGGAAGAGCGTTATGAGGGACTTGTATTTGATCTGTATCAGAGTCATTTAATCCCTTCACCTTCTCATAGAGTCATTACAGTTGAAAGTGACCTTCACATCCATGACCTTGTAGAAATCAGCTCCTCCATATGGGGATATCGGGAAGAAGACAAGGCGGTCATCTTTAAACAAAGAAAAGAGTTTATGAGCAAATGGGGACCGGATGGTGGGTTCACATTAGCTTACAATAAGGAGGGTCATCCCGTTGGATACGGAAATTTTCGGTACAGCCGTGATCATGAAGTCCTTTATCTCAATGGAGGAGGGGTGCTCCAAGAAGCAAGGCATGGAGGGGTATATTCTTCTTTAGTGGCCCATCGATTGGATATGGCAAAACGAGCACAATGTCGGTTTGTAACCTGTCAGGCGAGAGTCGGCCACTCTGCCCCCATTCTTAAGAGGTTGGGCTTCCAACCGTTTTCAACCTATCAATATTGGGTAGTGAATAGAAAAGTGCAGGCAGGTTTGATAAGTGAGACAAAATAGTCGGTTTGTGTGAAATGGGGTGGTACGATGGATGTTTTACTACAATTGGTCGATCAATTTGGATATATCGCCATGTTTCTTTTTAGCTGGATTGTTTTTTTAGGATTGCCGGTGCCTAACGAACTCGCTGCTGCCCTATCGGGATATTTATCTGAATGGAGAAATTTCAACCCGTATACCTCCTTTTTCTTCATGTATAGTGGTTTGATCTCTTATGGAATCTTCGCCTTTTTAAACGGCCGATATTTCGGAACAAAATTAATTTCTCGATTTATGAAGGGAGATAAATCAAGGAAACTCATTGATAATGGTGAAAAATGGATAAATAAGTATGGTCCCTTTGCCATTTCGTTTAGCTATTTTATACCAGGCATCCGATTATTTATGCCTTATATTGCCGGAACGTCGAAAGGAATTTCTTTCATGAAGTTTCTCTTATATGCTCTTCCTTCTGCTTTCGTTTGGGGATTTGTGTATTTTCAGATAGGGAGGTATTTCCCAAAAAGTTTTCAGGGGCTACTGGAAGAAGTGAGCGTGAAGGCAGGAATCATTTTCTCCATTTTATTCATCGGGGTAATTGTGTATAGTATTGTATTTACCTTGAAAAAAACCCCTAATACCTCGAAATGGAAGAAGGTACGTTCTCGAAAATAAGAAAAGACTGATCAAAGATGCCTTCTCCTTTAATCAGTCTATCTATCCTGTTCATCCTTAATAATAGTAAAATACTTCCCGAATACACCCAGAGCCTTGATTGTGGTTATTGAGCCATTTTCATCCTCATATATTTTACCGATTGTGTTAAATAGCAAGTAGCCGTTTTTAACATTTGAGCCTGTTTCAATCAGGGTTGAATAAGAGTTCCCTTCAAGTTTTTTCGTGCATGTTATTGATTCATGACATTCAATATTGTAATTATCTAAAAGCCATAAATAAAATTGTTCTTCATCAGGTCGGTGCGTGCTCATGTAAAAAACTAACAATACAAAAGTGAACATACCTATTCTTTTTAATCCATTTCTCGCCATCATCATCGTACCTCTCCTGCAAATCCCTCCTATAATATACCATATTTTCCTGTTGGAAGTGATAGTTTCACAAAAAACTGACAAATGAGATAGTAGTTGAACTTATGGCTCTGTAAGAATATACTATTACCATAGTACATACAAACAGGAGGTTATTGAATTGATTCACAAAACTTGGACGGAAAAAGATACCGGAAAAAAAGTAAAATGTGTACATACGGATGCGAAAAAATATACAGTTGAAAATGTTTTAACCATTGGAAAAGAATACGAAGTGAAAAACGAATCTGAAGAGTATTACTTCGTCATCGATGAAAGTGGCAAAATGGGAGGCTTCTACAAAGAGTACTTTGAAGAGGTGTAATCCACTTCTTTCTGGCTGGTTTCTTTTAATTTGAAGAAACCGGCTTTTTTTGTTGGCTACTAAAATATGGTGCATATGGGGAGAAGAGAATGAAACACTCATTTAGTAAGCGAATCATTTCTATGGAGGACCAAGCATCTCTAATTAACCTATTCAAGAGTTATGAAACTGAAGTATTTGGAGAGGTTCAAACGAGTGAAGCTGATATTCAAGAAATGATTGATTCAATTCCTGAAGCTGACCGAAGAGGGCTTTGGGATGAAGGGTATCTAGTGGCTATCTCCATTCTTTCTGAAAAAGATCACCGTTTACCTTCATTAATCCTTGCCCTCCCAAATGATCACATGGATCTCTATATTGGTGAGTTGGCAGAAGAACTTCTAACTTCAGCCATGAGAAAGAAAGAAACGAATTCTGACACAAAAACCATTATCCTTTCTGCGAATCTTGAGAAAGAGAAAAAGGCTTTTGAGAAATATGGCTTTAAACCAACTCGTTATTGGTTTCAGATGAAAAAAGACCTTGAAGATCCAATTGTCGCATCAGTCTCTTCATCTTATTGTATTTCAAGTTTCAACCCCGATACAGAAGCGGAGAGTCTTCATCAGATTTTTGAAGAGGTGTTTTCGGACCACTTTGATTATCACCCATCCAGTCTGGATGAATTTAAGAATCGTTTTCTTCGTCCTTCATTTGATCCCGATCTCTGGTTTGTATTAAGAGGAGAAAATGACCTGATAGGTTTTGTCTTTTGCACGGTTAACCATGAAACAAAATTAGGGGAAATCACTCATTTGGGGATTGCCAAAAAGTGGCGTCGTAAAGGGCTTGCCCATTATTTGCTGTATTATGCTTTTTCAAAATTGAAAGAGGAAGGAATGACTACAGCCGCTCTTTCAGTCGACAGTGATAGCTATACAGACGCAACCATCGTTTATCAAAAAGCTGGTATGTACGTATATCGGGGGTTCACTCGATATGATTTAGAAGTGTAGAAGCTGAAAAACACCCAATCAAGGGTGTTTTTTCATTTTGGTATATTAATTGGATGCTAATTCAGAACTAAAATATATGCTTTGAAACAAAATTAGGCATAGCCTTTGCAGTTTAAGCGTTATTACATGTAGAATGTCTAGTATGTGAAATGGAAAGGATGTCATTAAATGAATGTTGAACGGTTATTACCAGAATCGGTTACTTATATAATAAATGAGAGAAAACAATTATTTTCTTCTCCTGAGAATTCTTCATTAATTGGAGAAGGGGGATATACCGCCAGTGAAGACCATATAATTGAAGATAGTATCATTTCTCTGTCATTAGGGAAAAATCTTCTTCTTAAGGGACCTACAGGTTCAGGGAAAACGAAGCTATCTGATACCTTGTCATCCATCTTCTCTCAACCGATGCACAGTATAAATTGCTCGGTTGACTTGGATGCAGAAGCATTACTGGGTTACAAAACAATCAGCGAAAGAGACGGTAAAAACACCATTGAATTCATTGAGGGACCTGTTATTCAAGCGATGAAAAATGGACATCTCCTTTATATAGATGAAATCAATATGGCTAAGCCTGAAACACTTCCGATCTTAAATGGTGTGTTGGATTACCGCAGAAGTATAACGAATCCATTTACAGGGGAAATAGTCAAAGCCGCCCCTACATTCGGTGTAATAGCGGCAATCAATGAAGGATATGTAGGCACAGTTCCTTTAAATGAAGCGTTAAAAAATCGTTTTGTTGTAATCGACGTACCATATATCGAAGGGGAAACGTTAAAGAGTGTGATTGGAAGTCAAAGCAAGCTGTCCGATTCTAAGCTTATTACACAATTTGTAGCCCTGTCTTCGGATTTATTGGTTCAAGTGAAGAATGGCCAAATTTCAGAGGAAGCGGCTTCCATACGTGCCCTGTTGGATGCCTGTGATTTAGCCGTGTACTTGCCGGCCAAAAGGGCTATACAACGGGGAATCGTAGATAAACTGGAAGATGAACGAGAAAAAGCGGCTATTCAAAATATAGCTGAAACATTATTTGAATGAGGGACATGTAATGCATCGATTTATCCAATTTAATGATGAAACAATAGACTCTTTTTTAGTGATGGAAATGGCTGATTTGACGAAAACACTTTCCAAAAATGCCGATATGAACTTGAAATACGGACCGTTTTCTTATCTCGATTATAAGGAAGGAACGGTTTATGTCAGTCATTTTTGGGATCACCGAAAAAAAGAAGAAGAAATACATGGATTGAAAAGTGATATTTATTTAAGGACGATCGGTAATCTTCATGAAACCAAGAAAGATGATGTTATTGATTATATTGAGAAGGTAAAAGCAACGTCCGTTCCCCGATTTGCAAAGCAGCTATTTGTCATTGGTGAAGAATCTCGCTTAGAGGAAATTTGTAAATCAAAGCGTCCCGGAACAAAGAAGTCATTTGAAACAAGAAGAAAATTATATCGCCAGCATTTCGAAGCACAGCTCAAAGTAAATATAACGAAAAGTGTTTTTACAGATGCACTATTTAATTCAATATTCCTTCTTCTCCATGCACAATCACCATTAGAAGAACCTGTTCGGATAAATGAGGATATTGATTTAGCAATGCCCTTTTTGCATCGGCAAATCACCCGCTTCTTTGAAACCCGTAACACAAAAGATGTGGTAAGAATTTGCTTGGAAATGGTAGAAGTAATAGATGAGATTGTTAGAAAAGATATGTTAAATGAATACTTCCATTTACCTGAAGATGTGTATGACACGGAGGAAATCTTTACTGAAACATTTGATGATTTAAAGAGAAAAGATCCCCTTGCTAATCAGGATGTGTTGGAAGAGGAGAGTACAGGGGAGGAAGAAGTGATAGATGAAGAATTCCGAACTTGGCACCGGGAGACGAGTGACAAAGGGGAGTCCTTCCTTCAGTTTGACTTAGATCAAGGGTCTCAATCCGACCTTATGGGCGAAGGTGTCCGTGAAGGAGATGATGGGGACCAGGCAATGGCTATGGTACAGGGCTCAGCCAAAGAAACGGAGCAGGAGCAGTACCAAAATGTGAGGGCACAGGAGCAAGAAAGGGATGAACTTGGTGGAGGGGAAGGTGAGTATGGAAAAGACAATCGCTTTGCTGTACCTCACTTTATTTCACCAACCATTCCTACTTCAGAAGATAAGCACTTGTATAACCTTAACAAAGGGTTAATTGCTCCTTATCAGAAGAAACTTCAGAAAATGATCGAGAAAACATTGGAACATAAGCGCATCCAGCCTAGAAGTGATTTGCACTTCGGCAGGTTAAACAAAAAGTTATTGCGGTTTATTACTGACGATAATCCAAGACTTTTCTATAAAAAACTGAATCCTTCCTCTGAAATAGATGCCGTGTTTTCACTATTGGTGGATTGTTCCGGATCAATGTATGACAAGATGGATCAAACTAAGCTTGGAATTACGTTATTTCATGAATCGTTAAAGTCCGTTCGCGTGCCACATGAAGTTATCGGCTTCTGGGAAGATACCAACAGCGCAACAAAGACCAGTCAACCCAATTATATGAATCCTGTACTGGATTTCTATTCTTCCTTAAAACCTAACAGTGGTTCAGAAATCATGCAGCTCCAGCCTGAAGAAGATAATAGGGATGGCTTTGCCATTCGTTTAATGACAGAACGGATTATTAAACGGAAAGAAAAACAGAAATTCCTTCTTGTTTTTTCAGATGGTGAGCCAGCAGCCATGGATTATGAGCAAAACGGGATTGTTGATACCCATGAGGCTGTATTAGACGCAAGAAAACAAGGGATAGAAGTCATCAACGTCTTTTTAGCGAACGGCGAGATAGATGAGGGGCAAAGAAAAACCATTCAGAATATATATGGGAATTACAGCATTCTTGTATCAGATGTAGAAGAACTCCCTGAGGTGTTGTTTCCTTTATTACGAAAGCTTCTGTATAAAAGTATATAGAAGAAGAACCAAGACGATTACATGGGAAACATGTAGTCGTCTTTTTTTTTGAGGAGCAATTCAAATCAGTCCTTAGACTGAAACAAAATCAATCATCCATCTCATTCGGATCCCCTTTACCTGCAATATACTGAAAGTAATAACATTAAAGGGGATGGGTAGGATGAACAATATTTCTGATATGAATGCGGCGATTCAAGAATATCACAGAATGAATCATATCTTAAATCTAAAAGGATGGAGGCAAAAAAGAACCTCTAAGAAACAATATCTCTCTCCATGGTTTGCTAAAAATCTGTAGGTGAAAAATTCGTTATGTTCGAAAAAAGAGGAAAAAAATGTATAATAAAAAGAATGACTATTCTCACTTTATCGTAGAAGGTCATTCTTTTTTGTTTGGTGAAAATCATATAAATGCGAGTTGTATTCATGACGAAGGGAAGGTTAATGAATAATAAGATGAGGAAAAATTTATAGAAAAAGGGAGGTCACGGTGATTATGCATGAGTTGGATATGCACCATATTTTTGAACTGGGACTTATTTTAGTGATGATCGCAGCAGGCATAACGGCGATAGCCAAGAAATTCAAACAGCCGTATCCAATTGCACTTGTTATTGTAGGTGCCCTTATCGGGTTGTTCAATATACCAGTCCTTGAGCCCCTCAAGGATTTTATAACAGAAGGGGAAGTATTTAATTTCGTCATTATCACATTATTTTTACCAGCGCTTTTGGGAGAAGCAGCTTTGAAGCTGCCTTTCACTCATTTGCGTGCTAACAAGGAGCCTATTATAGCCCTGGCTTTTGGTGGAACATTCATTTCTTTCTTGATAATAGGATTTACCTCTTATTACTTCTTTGAATTTCCCATTCCGACAGCATTTGTTTTTGGGGCATTGATGAGTGCGACTGACCCTGTCAGTGTATTATCCATATTCAAAAGTGTAGGGGTAAAGAAGAGGCTTGCTGTTGTCATTGAAGGTGAAAGCTTATTTAATGACGGTTTAGCCGTGGTACTGTTCAATATCTCAGCTTACTATTTACTATCCTATATCGATGCAGGCTGGGCCGGACTTGGAAGTGGGATTTGGGAGTTCATCCGGGTAGTATCCCTGGGGGTCATTATTGGAAGCTCCCTTGGTTATGCATTTTCCATATTAACGAAGTATTTCGACGATTATCCGTTGGAAATTATTTTTAGTGTGATTTTGTTTTACGGTTCATTCCTTCTTGCAGAAAGTTTGCATGCTTCAGGTGTTATCGCAGTGGTCATTGCGGCTCTTATATTTGGAAATTATGGCGGGAAAATTGGTATGAGTCCTACGACCAAGTTGAATATTAATAGCTTTTGGGATGTAGCCGCATTACTGGCCAATTCCCTCGTTTTTTTAATGGTCGGCCTTGAAATAACAAGGATTGATCTAGTTGAAAAATGGCCTTATATTTTCGCAGCCATTGTCTTAGTACTCTTGGCACGAAGCATTGCCGTCTATACAAGTCTATCTCTCATTGGGAACTTTCCTCATAAATGGAAGCATATTTTGAATTGGGGAGGTTTGAAAGGGTCGCTATCCATTGCATTGGTACTTAGCCTTCCAAGAGACTTTCCGGGCAGGGAAGACGTCCTTATTCTTGGATTCAGTGTGGTATTATTCAGCCTTGTCATTCAAGGATTAACGATTAAACCACTGATCAATGTATTAGGGATTAAACCAAAGGAAGAGGGACATGCAGAATTTGAAAAATTGCTCAGTCAACTACACAGATATGAAACAGCCATTGGTGAAATCCATCGGGTAAAACAAAAGCTCTATATTACAGACCCTGTATCAAATGAGCTTATCGATACGTATACAAAAAGAATTGATATGCTAAAAGCTCAGTTGGATGATTTATTTGAAAAAAACCCAGTCATAAAAGCAGATCAGCTTACAACACTGAGCAAACACGCATTATACGCAGAATATGAGGCCGTTGCAAAACTGGAAAAAGAAGAAATCATCACAAGCTCCATCGCTGAAAAAGAATATGATGATATAACCGATAGCATTGTTCATAATGAGGAAAAATAGTAAAAGAGGAGCCAAATCGGCTCCTCTTTTACTTTCTGATTTCAATGAGTTTTTGTTTTAAGTCGTTTTCCATCGTGACCATTTCCTGTTCTGCCTGCTGACGTTTCTGGCGTCCTTCTGCTTGTATGGCCAATGTTTCTTCAATGGTGGAAATAAGGTTTTCCTGTGTTTTCTTCAACGTTTCAATATCAATGATTCCACGTTCATTTTCTTTCGCAGTTTCAATACTATTTGTTTTAAGCATCTCTGAATTTTTCAGAAGGAGCTCATTGGTGGTGCGCGAAACCTGTTTCTGAGCGGCTACAGCCTTTTGCTGATTCAGAAGAGTCAGTGCTATGGCAATTTGGTTCTTCCAAAGAGGAATGGCTGTGAGTACTGATGCCTGAATTTTTTCGGCCAGTGCCTGGTTCGTATTTTGAATTAGGCGTATTTGAGGGGCAGACTGAATGGTCATTTGTCTACTTAGCTTCAAATCATGAATACGTTTATCCAACCGATCCAGAAACTGCATCGTATCATTGACTTCCTGGTAAATTAACTCGTCATCCGTTTCTTCCGCTCTCTTGCGTAATGAAGGAAGAAGTGTATGTTGGATCTCTTCACGTTTTATTTCAGCTGCTGCAATGTACATATTCAGGGCTTGAAAATAGTCTTTATTTTTATCATATAGTGTTTCCAATAGTCGATTGTCATCAAGCAGGGTCTTTTTTGAATGTTCGAGTCTGACAGAAATGCGATCGATCTGTGAGCCGATTTTTTGGTATTTGGAAAGGACCTCCTGCAGGGAAGAAGAGACTTTACGGAATAGCTTTTTGAAAACACCTTTTTGCTTGGTGTTAAGCTCATCCGGATTCATTTGCTCGAGCTTTTTCATCAAATCTCCCAACACATCGCCAATTGGCCCGATGTCCCGTTTTTGTACATGATCGAGCATGGAGTGGGAGAAAGTGGAAAGCTGGGTCTGAGCGGCAGTTCCGTATTTTAAAATCGCTTCATAGTCTTTATAGTCGATCTGAGCAGCTAATTGCTTTGCCTTTTCCTGCTGTTCTTTTGGTAAGCGGTCAAGTAGCAAAGGAGACTTTGTCTGTTCACTTACAGCAGGCATTTCATCTCCAAACGGGTTGGAAAGCAGCAGGTCCAGTTCAGATTGTTCATTTCGTTGCTCCATCATAAAACCTCCGATATCTATTTTAAGTCTTTTTTATGAGATAAATGTTGATTGGCAAAGTTCAGTTCAAACTGTAGTGTATCCATATCATTAGCCAATACGCTTTGCAAGTCTTTTTCCAATGACCCTGTCAGGTCATCAAGTGTCGTACGGGTTTGTTGAAGTGATAAGAATGCTTCCTTGTTTTTCCCGGGTTGTGCAGCAAGGAATGTATATTTTTCTGTGATTTCAACAACTGAATCCAGATGGTAGAAGAAAAATGATTCTGCAGAAAAGAATCTTTTCGGCTCTTTCTTTACGAGTTGATAAATTCTTCTGCTCAATCTGTTCAATTCGAGGATTTGTTTAAAGGCCCCAAGTGACCTAACCCTTAATTGTTGTTTTTGAAGGCGTTTTACTTTTTCTTTCGCTTCTTTTAAATTCTTGTTAATATATCGAAATTCCTGTGAGGAAAGTCCATTTTTTTTCAGCCACCATCTCTTCTGGAGTCCTTTTACAAGGAAGAAAATGAGAATACCCGTACCAATGCTTGACAAGAATGTAAGAGGGAATCCTAAGTCAAACAGGAATAAGTAGGCGATAAAACTACTGGTCCCTATACTGAATGAGATGACTGTTCTTACTAAAAATTGAAGAAATGTATTCATTTCATCTACCCCTTAATAAAGATGCTTACGTTAAATACGATTTCATGCGCAAAAAGGTTTCATATTCATACTCTTATTTTATTGTAAACGAAGGTGAAATGGAAATATAGACACCTTTTATAATACAGGCTGAAAAGAATGACAGGATTTGACACCATTCTTTCAATTTCTTAACAATTCTGAGATTCATGATTCATAAAAAAATATTTTTGATAGAATGGGTTAGTACATTGACAAGACAGGTGTGTGGATATATGAAAAAATGGTTCGTTGTGCTGATTTTATTCATCTTTTCTTCCTCTATCGTATCAGCTCAAGAAAATAATGTAAAAAAGCCTAAAAACATCATTAGTGAATCGGCTATCATTATAGATTCTAAAACAAAGAGTATATTGTACTCGAAAAATTCTTCTAAACGAATGAATCCTGCAAGTATTACAAAGATTGCTACAGCTATTTATGCGATCGAGCATGCCAACCTGAATGACGAGGTGGTAATAAGTGAGAAAGCAAGTAATACAGAAGGCTCCACCGTTTATTTGGAAGCTGGAGAAAAGGTTTCTTTGGAGCAGTTGCTTCAAGGACTGATGGTCAACTCCGGTAATGATGCAGCGGTTGCCATTGCTGAACACACTGAGGGATCTGTTCAGCAATTTGTTGAAAAATTAAACGTCTTTCTGAAAAATGAAATTGGCGTAGAGGAAACCAATTTTGAAAACCCTCATGGACTGTTTGGTAAGAATCACTATACAACGGCTTATGATATGGCAGTGATTACTAGCTATGCTTTAAAAAACAAACAATTTCAAGAGCTTTTTAGTTTGAAATCAATTGAATGGTCGACGGAGGGATGGAAGACTACTCTTTATAATCATCATAAAATGGTTAAAGGAGAACTTCCTTATGAGGAAGTGACCGGAGGGAAGAATGGGTTCATTGATGAATCCAAACATACGCTTGTGACTTCCGCTGAAAATAATAACCTTTCTCTGGTCATTGTGACAATGAAGGCTCAGTCGAAGAGAGCTACCTACTCAGATACCAGAAAACTACTTGATTATGGATTAAATGGTTTCACTAGAAGCTATATACCAAAGGGTACGGTCTTTCAATATGAGGATGCTTCTTTTGAGCTTGATCGGGATTTCCAATATACTCAGCCTACGAATGGAAATTTCACTGAGAGCCTGGATCGAAATGGAGTATTAACACTATATAACGAAGATCAGGAAAAAATGTCTTCAACAAAGCTCAGTCCTGTGATGAAATCTCCCGTAAATCATAAAAACGCAGTTGCTTCGAGTAAAAGTACAGGATTGTTTTTAGGAGATGAATTACGTCAACAAATCCTTTTTTATCCGTTTTTTATATACATGATCCTGCTTTTCATTATGGGAATTTCCATTTTCCGAATAGGAGCTGTCAAAAAATAATCCTGAAAATAATTATTGAATGATAAAAAGGGAGCTTACGGCTCCCTTTTTTCATTGACTTTCTTGTTTTTCTAAAGTCGGTTGATGATGATAAAGATTCTTACCAATCATCGTTTGTAAGATGAGAAATGCCCCTCCTACTGTCCAATACAGGGGTAAGGCAGCCGGCGCATTAAATGAAAAAATAAGGATCATAATGGGCGAAAGATAGCTCATTATCTTCATTTGGGCCTGCTGTTCTGCAGGAATATTCATTAAAGATACCTGAGCTTGGGCTAAATAAACCACCCCAGCGATAATGGCCATTATATAGTCCGGCTGTCCCAAATTAAACCATAGAAAGGAATGGCTAGCTATTTCAGATGATGACCGAATCGCATAGTATAACCCAATCAATATGGGTGTTTGGATTAACAATGGTAAACATCCCAAATTAAGAGGATTCACTCCATGTTTTTGGTAAAGCATCATCATTTCTTGCTGCAGTTTCTTCTGTTCATCTTTATCCTTCGCTTCTTTTATCTTTTTTTGCATTTCCGTCATCTCCGGCTTTATTAAAGCCATTTTCCCTTTCATATCCTGTTGATTCTTATACGTTTTAAGCATAAAAGGAAAAAGAACGAGACGTATGAAAATTGTAATGAGAATGATCGCAAGACCAAAGTTTCCATTTAGGAAGGTACCTATTTCATGGATAAGAAACGAAAATGGGTTAACAAGATAGTCGTGAAAGAACGCTCCTTCAGTTGTTGCACTTTGACACCCTGATAGAATGAATAATGCCGGTAGCATGATGAATGAAATTTTTCTCAATGATAATTCCTCCTCTGTATAAATGCTTGTTGGTTAAAAGCAAACAGAAGAGGATTCTTCGTCATTATCGGTATGATAAAATTGATATTTCATGCATGTAATGAACCTGAACCCTATAGGGATAATCTCATTAACTTCCACACATTTTACAATGTTATTCGTTCCTTCAATCCTCTTATCATAAGGTCGTACGAAAAGATGAAATGTGCCAGGGAAGTGATTCAAAATCAAAGCTATGATAAATAGAACTACTATACTAAAATGTAATGGACTTAAGTAAAATTCTAATAAGTCTTGTATAATGATAAATGTCAATGGAGAAGACTCCTTCAATTTACTGATCAAACTAAGGGTTAAAGCATAAACTCTGTTACAGTTAAAGTATACTGCTACATGGAAAAAGAAACTATGGTAATTGTATATACGAATAAGTGAACAAAAGGATTCACAAACAACTAAATTTTTATACAGGGATGTTACATATGATCAAATATCTATTAGTCGGGATCGGTGGAGCGCTGGGAAGTTTCTGCAGGTGGGGAATTAGTTATCTCTGGACAATTCAAAATGGGTTGCCGTTCGCGACTCTGACGGCGAATCTCCTGGGAAGCTTTCTATTAGCTTACTTCTATAGTCGGTGTTCTTATAAATATGAAAAAGCGTATTTACTTATTGCAACAGGATTCCTGGGCTCTTTCACAACCTTTTCGACACTTAGTATCGAATTGGTCACCTTTTTATTGCTGAAGCAATGGGGCATGCTTTTCTTGTATATGACCATAACTGCTTTTGGTGGGATGCTTTTTGCATGGTTGGGCTTTTTCTCTGGAAGGAAAGGGAGGGTGATCGGTCATGGGAATTAGCATATTGATGATCGCATTAGGGGGGAGTGTTGGGGCGATCGGACGGTTTTTAGTTGCGAACGTTGTTAAGCGGTTCAGTAGTTCGCGTTTTCCGAAAGCGACCCTGTTGGTGAATGGGCTTGGGTCATTACTATTGGGAATTCTGGTTGGAAATGGTGCTGAGGAGACTGTTATGTTTTTTTTCGGGATCGGAGTGTGTGGAGCATTTACTACCTTTTCAACCTTAAACTGGGAGGTATTGAGACTTCTACAGGAAAATATAAAAATGGGTCTATTTTATTTTTTCGCAAGTTATTTCATTGGGATCGGATCTGGAGCGGCAGGGTATGCAATGGGCATGGCATTTTAATATGATGCCATGCCCAAGATCCCCAAGGTCCTAAATTCCAACTCAGAGATCCCACTGTTCATATATTAATCAACTACTATATACGCAATCATTGGACCGTTACGTTCAATGGTCTCGTGTGTTTCGCAAATCAGTCTATACGTTCCCTCTTTTGAAAACGACACATTTACAACGGTTTCTTCCCCTTTTTTTACTGTACCTTTAACATCGGTCCCCTCGATGTAGAACGGATGTTCCATACCGTTAACACCATAAATGCGCAATTCCACAGGATTATCTTTTTCAACTACAATCGTACCTGGATCCCATCGATAGGCTTCTATTTCTTTTCCTGAAGGTGTTTCAGACTTGAATTCCCCTGTGACAAGCTGAATGACTTGTTTCTCACCCTTCTTATCTGATAATGAAACAGTAGGATAGGAGTTTTTAGAAGAAAATGCCCAAGTCGTGCCGACAGTAATGATCATAATGGTAACTAATATGGCAATGATGGAGCCTTTTTTCAAAACAATAAAATTCATATGTTTTTCCTCCCTTTTATTTTAGATTTGATCCTAATAGGTCTTTTCTAATAAACCTATGCTTGTACAGGAGGGAACTTGTCAATAATTTAGAGTAGTATAATTTAAATATTTTTCTTTCGTTCGTTTTTTTTGTACAATTTGGACATGTGAAAAAGGAGGGTGAAGCATTGAATAGTACTTGGAGAGTCATGACAACAAAAAGTGATGCAGAGCCTTGGTGGTTTTTTGAAGGCTGGGAAAAAGATATTGTTCAAGAGTGGACATTTAATAACAGGGATGAAGCAATCGAAAGGTTTCTTGAGGAAATGAGACGACTGAGAAAAAGCTATCTTAAGTCAAAAAATAAGAAGTTGCACTCTATTGCGTTTTGGGACCCAAATGAAGTGCTTTTTTGCGAAGCGTGTGACGATGATCTGCAGGTCTATTACGGCTTGATTATTTTCGAAAATGACCGACCGATGGAAATTAAGGATGAGGCCGTCATCAATGAAATCACAGAGTTAATTCCACAAAAATAAAAACAAGGTCCATCTTTATTGGATGGACCCTCAGGTTTAATCAATCACTCCTGTTCGAATGATTTTATTCTCTACCTTTACATGAAATGAAGCATCTTTGTAAAGTTTATCCCACTTTTCCCTAGATAAATCTTCGTGTCCCCTTATACTTTTATACTCCATGCCAAATCCAATCGGGTCCGTGCCTTCCCCTTGAAGCATCAAGATCATTTCTTTAATGTTTTTTTCGATATAATCCCCAATCTCATCTTCAAGTAATCTTAACGCTTTCGGATCTGACAACTTCATTTCTTCGGACATTTCAAGTAAACGTGATTCGATCTTCAATATCACTTCAAAGGATGGTGATGCTGTTTTCTCTGTTTTTATCTTATGAGAGGATTTGATACTATCAATCATAATATAAATCTTTTCTTTTTCTTGTCCAAGATGAGGACTTGTTAAGTAAGATTTGAACTTGTCTATTGGCAGTTCCACTTCGACACTGCCGGCATTGTAATCTTCCATAAGAGATCGAATAAAGAAAATCTTGTCTTTTTTAATCTCTTTAATGAATCTATCCCTTGTAAACAATGCGAACCCATCCACACCAACCTTCCCGTCTGATGCCTTTAGCAACGGCAGGATCGGGTCTTTGCCAACACTGCCGTAATCGGTGATGAATTCTTGTAGAGTTGGAGAAACAAGCATTTCCGATTCCACATTTTGCCTGACCAAATTATATAAGTACGTCCCCATGTTAGAAGGTCTTTCCGCCATTTGATAATTCAGGATTTGTTCGGCAGTCGAATCAGCAATTGTTAAGTACACCATATTCCCAATGGAAGAATCCCGCTCCAACGTATCAACCAAGTGAGAAATCCCTTTTTCCGCAAGCTCCCTTCCGTATACAGTAATCCTTAACTGACCGGAAACAAGTTTATGATCGGTTTCTAAATTCTGTGACAAACGTATTCCTTTACTCGTCTTTGACTTACTTATAAGTACCTTTTCCACATCTTGCATGGCTGGGTTAAACTGATAGAGGACCATTGTGCCCGTTATTTTCTCGTCTTCAGCCTGATCATATCCAACGGCTGTAATCAATCCCAGCTTTTCTAAATATTTTGACTCTACGCAGCTGCTTAAGAAAGTTGAACAAAGACAAAGCATAAGAAGCATGATGGTCCTGATCATACATCCACACCCTTTTCCTTCTTAGCAATGTATTTCAATTTAACCAGTATGAATAAGAAGCAGGGATAAACGAATGAAAGAATAAAACTCGACGTCCCAACCTTGTCTGTAATGGTATTCATCGTGAGACGATCCTGCACGCATAGGGATAATATCCAGAGCAGGATGGCGAAGAGGTAAATGGATTTTTTTTGAGATACATTAAACACTCTTTTCATTCCTCTTGAAGCTGCCCAGAAATAGAGACAGATATTTGGAAGGATAACCAGCATCCAGAAAGAGACGGCAATGAATTCAAATCGCTCCAAGTTCGGGATCCTCAATATCTTGAACATGGACAGGACTGGCCAGATGGTCTTTAAAAGGGCATCTTCTGAGAAAAAACCGATACTGACAACGGTCACAACCGTAAAGAGAAAGCATGAATATCCTACACCGATCAGCCCAAATTTAAGTGCTTTTTTCTTATCCTTTATGTAAGGGTACACAAATAACATTAATTCAAAGCCAATGAGAGTAAAGCTAGATTTGTAAATCCCCATCATAATCTCTTTCGGGGAAGATGTTAGGACAGGTTGTAGATGATTGAAGTCCATATATTTGATGGGGGTATAGATCATAAATACTAACCAGAAGGCAAGGATGAGTCCTAAAAAAGCAATACCGACCACGACCCGGATTCCCCCCAACACACCATAAACCATTAAAAAAATCAATAACCCCATCAAAAGCCATGTGGGCATTTTAGGGAATATCCACGCCTGGACCATCTCAATATAGTTCATTAAGATTACGTATGTGACACTGAGATAATATCCAATATACAGGGTGTTAAATCCTTTGCTAAACCATTTCCCATAAATGTCCAAGTGAATACCGTACAAATCGGTACTATCGTATGTTTCAAGCATTTTTATCATGATAAAAAGAACAATAGATACAAGAATTCCAGCTAATATTACTGAAATCCATGCGTCCCTATTTGCCTCCATGTAAATGATTCTAGGCAGCCCTGCAATCCCGACTCCGGTTTGGGCTGTGTGTAAGATAAACATAATCAAAAAGGCATTAAACATTAACCCTTCCTTTGGATTCACATTAATATTCATACATTTCATCCTTTACTCATCAACGTCTTTCTTCTCTTTTGCTTTTTTCTCAGGGATTCGTCCCTGATCTATGGGGTGATTGGAAATCGGGCGTTGGACTAAATACTGATAGGGTAAACGGAATAGACTGTATTTGAAGTCTGCAAACCTAAATGGGTATATCGGTGATAGATAAGGTCTGCCCAATGTTGTCACTTTCAGTAAATGAATGAGAATAAAACAGAAGCAAAACATGATTCCCACACCCCCGTATAACCCCGCCATGATGATGATTGGAAAGCGGATGATTCTCACGGCTGTTCCGATTGTATAGCTCGGAGCAGTGAACGAACCCAAGGCGGATATCGCGATGATAATAATCAAAATGTTACTGGTGAACCCTGCTTGCACTGACGCTTGACCGATGACGATACCACCTACGATCCCCATCGTTTGCCCAACCTTTGTAGGTAATCTTGCTCCCGCCTCTCTCAGAAGCTCGATGATGAATTCCAATAATATCGCTTCGAACACGGGAGGGAATGGAACATTAGATCTTGACTGTCCCAAAGAAACTAGAAGAGCAGAAGGGATGACCTCATAATGAAATGTCAGGACCGCCACATAAGCAGGTGTTAAAAGGATGGAGAAAAAGATGGCGACAAAACGGATTAATCTAAGGAATGTCCCCATATTCCATCTCATATAAATGTCTTCCGTCGATTCAAAGAAGTTCATAAACGTAGATGGCCCGATGATCGCTGTAGGACTGCGGTCAACAAGTAAACAGATCTTTCCATGCAGGAGTGAGATGGTGCAGCGGTCAGGCAGCTCAGTCGTGATAAATTGCGGGAAGAATGTAAATGAATTATCTTCAATCATCTGAGCGAGTACTGTGGAATCAACTATACTATCAACTTCAATTTCCGTAATGCGCTGTCTAAACGTATTTACGTTTTCTTCTTCTGCAATGTCTTTTATGTAAACCATTTGAACTTTTTTCTTGGCTCTTGATCCAATCATGAAGGTTTCAACACATAGTTTAGGATCGTTAACATTAGAACGAATTAAATTTAAGTTCTTCGTGATGGATTCTGTGAAAGAAATTTTAGGACCAAACACAAGGGATTCTGTTTCAGCTTTCTCCAAACCCCTTGTGCCTTTATCAGCAACATCCGCTAATATTCCATGGGTATCACCCTGCTTGAAAATATAAGCAGTTCCATTGACTATATTTTCTACAACGTCATTAATTTGATTCGTCTGTGTAAGTTTCGCAATATTAATCGTATCCTGGATGATTTGATAATTCAGGTCACCTGTGTATTCCTCAAGAGGCCTGATGATGCTGTCCTGCATTGATGTAGTATTGATTAAATCATCAAAATATACTACTGCAAGCTTCTGTTCTCCTATTGTAATGATTCTGAATACCAAATCTTCACTATTGCTTACCAATGAAAGTATTTCTTTATGAAATGTATCTATATCAAAGCTATGGGGGGACCCGTTTTCAATATCTCTCTTCACTTCCCTACGTCTAAACATAGAATTCAACACCCTAAACCTTAATTTATAGATTAGACTTCCCATGAATCCTTTTCTTAATCATAAGGTGGCATTTTTTCATTAATGCTCATTTCGCAAAGATTTTTGTTTTCTAATATAGAATCCGCGAGGGCTCTGTCAACCAGTTTATGCTGGATGGTGAGGGGAACTGCTTCGCTTGCAGCTAGCGTTCGGCCGAGCCTCCTTAGCTTAGCCGAACGGGGTCTCGGCACGCCCAAAATCCGCCGGAGTCTACGCAGTTCCCCTCACCATCTATAAAAAAATTTTCATGACAGAGCTTCAAGGTGTGTAAGAAAACAATGTAAATAGAAAAAAATTTTCTTACTTAAAAGGAAAATCAATCTCTACTTACCTTAAATGGGATTGTTTGCTAAAATTCTTGTTTTTATTGTTTTCCATTAAGGATACATGCTCAGAAAGTTGATTGGAGCGGAAGGATGCTCGACTCCTGCGGGAATAGCTGGACAGGTGAGACCCCGGAGGCGCAGCCGAGGAGGCTCACCGCCAGCCCCGCGGAAAGCGAGCTTCCTGGAGCGGAAATCAACTATTACTTTCTCTTCTACAATAAGCAACAAAATTTACGATAAGATCATTCATTATAGAGAATAGTGGTTGATACATACATATTCTGTAAAGGATTTGGGCAAGGTAGGAGTGGGGGTGAAGCAGATGAGCAATAAGAAAAAAGATCCATCAAAAGCTGTGCTGGGTTCTTCTCAAGTGGAAGGACAAGGTACGACGAACCAGGAATTATCAGGTGGAGTAAAGGCTCCTTCTTCCAGAAACAAAAATAAAAAATGATGAAGGATTTCTTTTTCTTCCTTCATTACATATGGTGCGTTTGTTACCTTTACTGAGGAGTTCATATATTAAATTGGAGTCAAGTATGGTATAATGGAAACAATCGCAGAAATTGTTCGATTACACTGGCTACACATAACTGACCACATACTATCTGCAGCATAAATTACCACAATCATTATTTTCCTGTTAGAAAGCATAGCAAGGAAATCCTACTTACCTTAAAGGAGGACGTTCAATGGCTTTTGGTCGTAGAAATCAAGTTGAGGAAGAAATTAAAACAGAGGAAACAAAGATTTGGGCTTGTTCCGCTGAAGATTGTAAAGGCTGGATGAGAGATAACTTCAAAAGTGAAGATACTCCTAAGTGTCCGCTTTGTAAAGAAGATATGGTGACATCTACAAAGGTATTACAAGTTGTAGACAATCCACATCCTACAATGAAATCATCCTGATGGATCGTAGAGAACCAATCTATTCTGATTGGTTCTTTTTTCTTGTCTAGGCAAAACAATCCTCATATTCATAGGTGTTTTTTCAAAAATTATTAAACTCTTCTTTTACATTTGAATAGGATGTAATGTATTTATGTATTAAAGGAGGTAGCACCATGTCTAACAAGAAAGAGAAAGAAGTTAAAAGTTCTTCAACTGAGAGTAAAGATACTGTATGGGATAGTTTTTGGAAACTGTCTAAGCCTGTTGAAGTAAATAAAGAAGAGAAAACAGTCAAGTGGTTTTAAAGTAATGATATGGCTGTACATTACGTGTATGATTACGAATGTACAGCCTTTTGTTTGAAAAATAGGAAACCCTATTGGCACGTTCCCCGTTCTGGAATACAATAAAGGAATAGTAAATTTTATTTGGAGGGGAAAATGTGATTGTAGAAGCAAAGCAAGTATTAAAGCAGTACTTTGGATACGACGAATTCAGAGATGGACAAGCGAGTATTATAGAATACATACTTGATGGAAAAAACACAGTAGGAATCATGCCGACAGGAGGAGGGAAATCGCTTTGTTACCAAATTCCTGCTCTAATGCTTGATGGAGTTACACTTGTTATATCTCCACTCATATCTTTAATGAAAGATCAGGTGGATTCGTTACTTCATCAAGGGATTCCAGCAACCTATATTAATAGTACGCTATCGAATAGTGAAGTAGAGACCAGGATGGAAGAGATTTCTCTAGGTGAATACAAACTCGTTTATATTGCTCCTGAGAGATTGGAATCATTCGGGTTTATCCGATTCCTCAATACTTTACCCATCCCCCTTGTAGCTGTTGACGAAGCCCATTGTTTATCCCAATGGGGTCATGATTTCAGACCAAGCTACTTAGGGATTTATAACGCTGTTAATCAACTACAATCAAATCCCACCATTCTTGCACTGACCGCAACTGCAACTCCACAAGTACAAGCTGATATCCTTCATCATTTACACATTCCGGATCAATATAAAGTATTAACGGGTTTTCAACGGACGAATTTGTTCTTCCAGGTTGTAAAAGGTGAAGATCGTAAACGTTGGGTAGAAAGGTATGTACAAAAGAATCATCAGCATTCCGGCATTATTTACTGTGCAACACGGAAGGAAGTTGAAAACCTTTATATTTATCTTGAGAAAAAGGGAATTTCCGTTGGGAAATATCATGGCGGGTTGTCTGATATGGTAAGGCAGGAACAACAGGAAGACTTCCTGAATGATTCCATTACCATCATGATTGCGACCAATGCATTTGGGATGGGGATAAATAAATCAAATGTACGCTTTGTGATTCATTATCAAATTCCGAAGAATATGGAGGGATATTATCAAGAGGCTGGCAGGGCAGGTCGTGATGGAGTGGACAGCGAATGTGTCTTATTGTTCTCACCTCAGGATATCCAGACACAGCGGTATATCATTGACCAGAACATCGTAAATCAGGAATTACATGATAATGAGATGCAGAAATTACGTGAAATGGTTGACTTTGTCCATACAGAAGCATGCCTGCAGAACTACATTTTAGCTTATTTTGGTGAAGATGTAGAGGTAGCATGCGGTCATTGCAGCAATTGCTTGGATGATAGGGAATCCGAGGATGTAACGAGAGAGGCACAAATGGTATTATCCTGTATGATGCGAATGAATGAAAGATTTGGAACCTCACTCATCAGCGGTGTACTGACGGGTTCAAAGAACAAAAAGATCCTGGAATGGGGGTTCGATCGGCTTTCAACATATGGATTAATGAAGGAGCAATCTCAGAAGGATGTCGGCCTTTTCATCGATTATTTGATTTCAGAGGGGGTTATACAAGTCGAGGGAGGGAGCTTTCCCATCCTAAAAGTCTCATCAAAAGGGAAAGAGGTGTTAATGGGGGAAAGAATGGTTATGAGAAAGGTCCAATCTACTGTTTCAGCCATCATCCCTAAAGAAGATGGCTTGTTCCAGATCTTGCGATCACTCCGTAAAACAATTGCAGATTCAGAAGGGGTCCCACCATTCGTTATTTTCTCGGATAAGTCTCTGCAGGATATGTGCGTGAAGATGCCGAAAACATCTGAGGAATTCCTGCAGGTTAGCGGAGTTGGTGAAAACAAGCTGAATCGGTATGGTGAAAGATTCATAAACGAAATTTCCGTTTTTTTACGTGAGAATCCTGAACATCAAGTTGAGGTTGTCAAAAAATCTTCGCGATCACGTAAAACAAGTCAATCTGACACTGCATCCCATTTAATCAGCTATGAGTTGTTCAAAGATAATAGGGACATAAAAAAAATTGCGAAAGAACGGGGTATGAGTACAGCAACAATTGAAAATCACATTATCCGTGCCTATCAGGAAGGCATCACGAACGACTGGACCATCCTCTTTACAGAAGAAGAAGAAACACTTATTGAAGATGCAGTCCAGAAAGTAGGGACGGACCTCCTAAAGCCCATCAAAGAAGAATTACCGAAAAAAATAGGCTATTTTCAAATTAAAGGATTTTTGGTTAAACACGGCCAATATGAATGACCGTATAACAAGGGAAAGAGAAAAAGCAGGCGCCATCCGGCTACCTGCTTTTTATTGTTCATAATTATGCTTTCATAGAAGCTTTTGTTTCAAGAAATTCATCATAAGTCGTTTCTTTATCAATTACACCTTCTTCGGTGATTTCGATAATGCGATTCGCAATGGTTTGAATGAACTGATGGTCATGAGAAGCGAAAATCATGGCACCTTTGAAGTTAATCAATCCATTATTCAATGCAGTAATAGATTCCAAATCCAAATGGTTTGTTGGTTCATCTAATAATAGAACATTTGATCCACTTAACATCATCTTAGATAACATACAGCGAACTTTTTCTCCGCCTGAAAGGACACTTGGCTTCTTCAATACTTCTTCCCCTGAGAAGAGCATGCGACCCAAGAATCCGCGAAGGAATGTTTCACTTTCATCTTCCGGTGAATATTGACGTAACCAGTCCACGAGGGAAGGTTCATTTCCTTCAAAGTACTTGGAGTTTTCATTCGGGAAATAAGCTTGTGTTGTCGTCACTCCCCACTTGAATGTACCACTGTCCGGCTCCATTTCACCAGCAAGGATTTTGAAAAGAGTTGTTTTGGCGATTTCGTTCGCTCCGACAAGTGCGATTTTGTCTTCTTTATTCATGATAAAGGTAACGTTGTTTAAGACTTTTACTCCATCGATCGTTTTTGTAAGTCCTTCTACACGCAGAACATCGTTTCCGATTTCACGCTCAGGCTTGAATTGTACATAAGGATAACGACGAGAGCTTGGCTTGATATCGTCCAATGAGATTTTTTCCAACGATTTTTTACGTGAAGTCGCTTGTTTCGATTTAGATGCATTTGCACTGAATCGGGCAACGAATGCTTGAAGCTCTTTGATTTTTTCTTCCTTCTTCTTATTCTGATCTTGAGCCATTTTAAGTGCTAATTGACTGGACTCATACCAGAAATCATAGTTCCCGACATAAACTTGGATCTTGCCAAAGTCAAGGTCAGCAATATGTGTACATACTTTGTTTAAGAAGTGACGGTCATGTGATACGACGATGACTGTGTTCTCAAAGTTAATTAAAAAGTCTTCTAACCACTGAATCGCTTGAATATCCAAGTGGTTGGTAGGCTCATCCAGTAAAAGAACATCCGGCTTGCCGAATAGTGCCTGTGCTAATAATACTTTTACTTTTTCTCCACCTGTTAGTTCGGACATTTGCTTCGTGTGCAGATCTTCGTTGATTCCTAAGCCCTTTAGTAGGATCGCAGCTTCTGATTCAGCTTCCCAACCGTTAAGTTCTGCGAATTCACCTTCTAATTCTGCAGCTTTCATGCCGTCTTCATCAGAAAAATCTTCCTTCATATAGATGGCATCTTTTTCCTGCATGACTTCATATAAACGGGTATGCCCCATAATGACAACTTTCAGCACTTCATATTCTTCATATTCGAAGTGATCCTGCTTTAATACAGCAAGTCGCTCGCCTGAACCCATCGATACGTGGCCGGTCTGCGCTTCGATTTCTCCTGAAAGAATCTTTAAAAATGTTGATTTACCAGCACCGTTTGCTCCGATAAGTCCGTAGCAATTCCCTGGGTTAAACTTTATATTCACGTCTTCGAATAGCTTTCTATCACCAAAACGTAAGCTTACATCTGATACTTGAATCATGTGTGATATACCTCCTAATACTCAATCTAAAAGATTATAACACGCGAGTATGCTAAAAAGATAGAGTGTTAGCCGGAACAGTGAGAAATTTACCGGCTATTTACATAAGCGGATAAAGGATTTTCTATAAATTTTGGGGATGCGGGGGTCTCTGCCGATTGAAGGGAATGAGCCGAAAATCGTGAAGATGCTAATAGATACGTTAAATTCTTCCCTAATTTAGTTCGCTATGCTAACGTTATTAAAAAAGATTGGTGATGATGGCGAATGATGAGGTTTATAAAGCGGTTAAGATTTCTATTTAATATCCGGAAATCGGTTCCGTTTATGGTTGATTTCTTTCGATCGAAAGAGGTTTCGTTTATAAAGAAGGTGTTATCGATAGGGATTGTAGTCGTTTATTTCTGGCTGCCCTTTGATTTGATTCCCGATGTTTTTGTACTATTTGGTATTATAGATGATGTTGCTGTATTTACGTTTGTGCTTCAGCTTATTGTAAAGATGGCTCCCGAGGAATTAAAGAATCGTTATGAATACAAGAAATGATACAATTACTATACAAACTGCAGAGCTTGCCCCAAATGATAAAGTCAAATTAGCAAACATAATGAGAACCGGAATCAGCCAAAAAATGGGCGGCTGCTTTCGGTTTTTTCTTTTGATTATTTCTGATGAATCCGCTACACTATAATTACATAAATTCCAATCAGAAAGGTAGGGATTAAAGTGGGGTCACCTTCACTCAATTCTATACCGAAACCTTTAGTTCAATTAAATCAGTGGTTCATCTTTTCAACTGTAGCCACTTCATGGGTGTTTCAAATAGAATTATTCTTATTGCTTCCATTAACGGTAGGGTTATCAGCCATGATATTTAAGTTCAATCCCGTCATAAAGGCAGGGAGGAGTTTTTTGAAGAATGAGCTTTCATCATATCCTCCTGAAGACGCTGATCAGCAGCGATTTAACAACATGATCGCCGTGATTTGCTTAGGAGGAGCAATCATTAGTGCTCTGGCTGGATGGAGCACAGGCTTCTACCTTTTTTCAGGAATGGTATTCCTCGCAGCTTCCATCGCCCTTGGGGGATTCTGTGTCGGTTGCTTTATCCGTTTTCAATGGAAAAGGTTCCAATATAAAAGGTCTGTACAATAGCCTATTGACAATGAATCCCATACATCGTAAACTATTCATGAAATAAATTAATGTATACAAAGGGAGTATGTTCTATGTTAGGTGTCGTTCTTAACTAACCGTGAAATGAATACGGACATTTTGCAGGCAATAGCCTTAAAAACAGGTTATTCGATAAGCTTATTTAGCTTTGCCTTCAAAGTGTAGTTAAGAACAATGGTCATAGCATACTCAACCCTTTAATAGGAGAGCTGTGTCTTTGTGCACAGCTCTTTTTGTGTACATGGATTCTGAAATCTGTGTAGTCGTTTCTAACTTCCAGTTATGAACGATTCGCGTTTTACGTAGACACATGCAATTATTATTGGTAAGTCAGTATACGAGTGAGTAAGACCACAATGGACATTGTTCGTTGTGGTCTATTTTTATATTTGGAGGAGAAAACATTGAACGAAAAGACTTTTCAAACATTAGAATTTAACAATGTGAAGGAAGAATTGACACGGTATGCCCTTACAGAAGAGGGGAAAAAGGAATTAAGGAACATATTGCCATCCATCAACAAACGCCAAATTGAAATGCGTTTAGGTGAAGTAACGGAAGCTGTAAGTATCCTGGAAAAAAGTGCAAGTATACCAATTCACGCTTTAGATGGTGTTGAAAACATTATAGTAAACCTGAATAAAGGGGTGCCTTTGAAACCAGATCAATTGACAAGCCTTTATCATTTTCTAGATGCGTGTAAAAAAATAAAAAAATTCATGGAAGATAAAAAATGGGTGGCTCCAAGGGTTTCTTCATATGTCTATTCAATTGAAGAGATCCCTGAGATTGGGGAAGAAATCAATCGATGTATACGTAATGGAAGAGTGGACGATTACGCCAGTAAAGAGTTGTTAAGGATTAGAAAACAAATGGGGATTCAAGAGGATCGGTTAAAGGATAAAATTCAAGCGATTGTAAAATCAGCTAAATATAAATCATACCTACAAGAATCGATTGTTAGTCAGAGAAGTGGCAGGTATGTTCTCCCCATCAAGAAAGAATATAAAGGAAAATTGAAAGGAGCCGTATTGGATTCATCTGCTTCAGGATCGACTCTCTATATTGAGCCTGAGGAATTAAGCATTCAGCAAGATCAGCTTTTATTTTATAAACTTGAGGAAGACCGTGAAGTAGAGAACATCCTGTGGACGCTAACTGGGCTGGTTCAAACATATGAACCACAATTAAGGCTGGCGATTGAGACGATGGTGCATTACGATGTCCTATTTGCAAAGGCGAAGTATAGCCGTTCCATTGATGGTGTGAGCGCCATGGTAAATGAAAATCATCAAATACATTTAATAAATGCGGTGCATCCCCTGCTTGGAAAACAGGCAGTACCACTATCCATTCAGATGGGTGAGGATTTTCATGCATTAGTGATAACTGGACCGAATACTGGAGGTAAGACAGTCGCCATTAAAACGGTTGGACTACTCACCGTCATGACCCAATGCGGCCTTCATATCCCCGCAGAAAAGGGCAGTGAAATCAGTATTTATCAAGATATTCTATTGGATATAGGGGATGGACAAAGCCTTCAGCAAAATTTAAGCACATTCAGCTCCCAAATAATAAACATTATCGAAATATTAAAGAATACAAATGATCAAACCTTGGTTCTGTTAGATGAGCTTGGTTCCGGTACGGATCCCCTTGAAGGAATGGGGCTTGCCACAGCCATCCTGGATCAATTATATGAAAAGGGAGCCACAATACTCGCAACTACCCATTACAGTGAAATAAAGCATTTCGCAGAAGAGCATGAAGGCTTCGTGAACGGGAGTATGGAATTCAATATTGATACATTACAACCCACGTATAAGCTCATAGTGGGTAAGGGAGGCGAGAGTCAAGCATTTGCCATTGCATTAAAGCTGGGAATGCACCCTGAGATTATTGAAAAAGCCCATGAAATTACGTATAGAGAAAAGAAATGCTATGACCTGGGAGAAATCGATTATCACACGAAGAAGGAAATGGAAAAGCAGGTTATCGTAAACAAATATCAAAAAAGGAACCATAGTAAATCAACATTGAAGGGAGAGAGAGGAGTTCAATTATTTAGTAAAGGTGATAATGTTAAGCTTTCAACAAGTGGAGAATTCGGGATTGTATATGGCGGACCAAATGATAGAGGAGATTACATGGTGCAAATTAAGGGTGAAAAAAGACTAATTAATCATAAACGTCTGGATCTTTATGTTTCAGCGAAAGAGCTATATCCCGATGATTATGATTTTGATATTATCTTTAACAGTAAAGAAAACCGGAAAAAAGAAAAGCTGATGGGAAAACGGTTTGTTGAGGGTTTAACTATAGATCATGAAGAATAAACGTAAAAAACGTCCTTTAGCATTTGCTTAAGGACGTTTTTACTATATCAAAGGGATTATAAGAAAATGATTTACGACAAGTTTGTCAGTATATAAGAAAGTATGATTCCCAATGAAGATAGAAATCCGACAATGGGCCCACCTTCTTCAAACGCCTCTGGCAGCATCGTAGAGGATACCATGGCTAATAATCCGCCTGCCCCGAACGCTCCGATTATGTAAGAAATGCTTTCCGATGCATCCTGTAAGAGTGTATACCCGAGCAGGGAGCTAAGGGATGAGAGAACGACTACGCTTCCCCAAAGAGTAAGAATCTTACCTGTACTATATTGATCAAGTTTGAAACCGATACTGCTTGATAAGGATTCAGGTAAGTTACTGATGAAAATGGCGATGATGAACACCCATTGTATTGATTGGTCTCCTATAAAGCTGACTCCAATAATGATGGATTCGGGTATTGCATCCATTATGGTTCCTACATAAATTGCTAATCCTGAGTGACCATGGGGATTCTTCTTTGACCTCTTTCTTTCACTTCCACCTTTCTTAGAAATGAAGATTTCGAAAAGAGTGAATATGAGCGCCCCTAGTAAGAACATGGATGTGAGATGGAAGAGGTTCGCTTTCCCTTCTGCCTCACTTAGTAAATCAAAGGTGGCAGAGCCTATGATCAAACCCGTTCCCAATGCCATGATATAAGCGACAATTCGTTTTGATATGTGCAAATAAATTCCCATAACAGCACCGATCAGCAGGGATAAACTGGCAATTCCTCCCCATAAAGCAGCCTGGCCCATTTCTCCACCTCCGTAACATTCTACACAATGAGTTTTCCCTAAATGTGAGTGGGATTAAACGCTAAATCAGTCCTTGAATAGTTTTAAAGTGCTGTGGGGATAGTAAGGATGAATAATATTTAGGAGGTAGTCAAATTGAAAAAATTTCTATTGATATCCCTTTTGGGGTTATTGTTCATGGGCATTGCAACAGGTTGCGGTATGGGGAATGACATGAATGAAGAAGGCCAAGAAATGAATAACAGGAATTTGGAAAAGGTGAACTACAAAAACGATCAGGCAAATCGTGATTATGTTAATAATCGTGAGTATGTCAATGACGGAACAATGAGAGAAAATTATTCACTGGCAGAAAAAGAGGCAAATAAAGTGGCCAGTCTTAATGAAGTGAAAAGCGCTTATGTTTTGACCACAGATCAAAACGCGTATGTAGCGGCGGTACTTGAAGATAAAATGAATGGGAAAGTTTCGAAAGACTTGGAGAAAAAGATTTCGGAACAAGTGAAAAGTCAAAACGGAAATATAGATAACGTTTATATTTCAACTAATCCTGATTTCACTGATCGTATGAGAGATTATGCAAACAAAGCAGAGAACGGAAAACCGATTGAGGGTCTGGGAGAAGAAATGGCAGATATGCTGAAACGCGTTTTTCCGAACAGAGGGTAAACCTAATAATAAAAGTCGAACATTGCTTCGGCTTTTTTTATTTGCCTGTATGAATTGGACAGGGAATTCAGTATACTATTTAGAGTGACGAAATAAAAGGGAGGAGTGACATTTTTGGCTCAAACAGCTGTGAAACCCCTGCAAAATCCAACTATTTACGGTATTCTATTAGCCATTAGCTCTGGTCATTTTATAAATGATACGTTACAGGCAGTTGTTCCGGCCATGTTTCCAATCATTGAGAAATCCTTGCAGCTGAGTTATACCCAAATCGGCTGGATCGCATTTGCCCTCAATATGACCTCTTCATTGTTGCAGCCAGTATTCGGTTATTATGCGGATATACGTTCGAAACCTTATTTACTTCCTTTAGGAATGCTATCAAGCTTAATTGGTTTGGTGGGATTTGCATTATCTGGCCATTTTTTATGGATCATTTTGTCGGTGTTATTCATCGGCTTCGGATCTGCCATCTTTCATCCAGAAGGTTCAAGGGTGGCATATATGGCAGCGGGAAACCGCAGAGGCCTGGCTCAATCGATTTACCAGGTAGGCGGGAATACCGGTCAGTCACTTGCCCCATTGATTACTGCATTTATATTTGTTCCATTTGGCCAAAAAGGGGCTTTGTGGTTTTCCGTTGTAGCAATCTTGGGGGTCATTGTTTTATTTCATGTATCCAATTGGTACTCTGAACAATTAAGTTCTAATGAGAAGATGAACCGACATAACAAGACAAACGTGAAGAAAAACCCGATTCATAGAAGAATTAAATGGGCAATGGTATTAGTAGTGTTTTTAGTGTTTGCCCGTTCGTGGTACGGAGCTGGTTTATCCAATTATTACCAGTTTTATTTAATTGAAGACTATGGTCTTTCAATTAAAGAAGCGCAAGCATACATTTTTGTCTTTATGTTTGCCGGAGTACTGGGAACCTTCTTGGGAGGGCCACTTTCTGACCGTTTTGGAAAAAGGAATATCATTTTCTTTTCAATGTTGGGTGCTGCCCCGTTAACCCTTGCTTTACCTTACTTATCTTTAAGTATTGTCTACCCATTTATCTTTTGCATCGGGTTTATTTTGTCTTCAAGCTTTAGTGTAATCGTTGTATATGCACAAGAGCTTTTGCCACACAAAATTGGCATGGTATCAGGACTGACCGTTGGACTTGCCTTTGGTATGGGAGCTGTAGGTGCAGTCATCTTCGGAGGACTCGCAGATCTATTCACCATTCGTTTCGTCATGATACTTTGCAGCTTTCTCCCATTACTAGGGATGTTGACCTTCTTGCTTCCTACCGATGAAAAGGTGAGGAGTTTTCATAAACTTCCATAGAATAAAAGAGAGAGTGATTGCAAAGGTGATAATCCGGCAATCACTCTCTTCCCTTTAAGAAAAAGCAAAGTGAATTATGAATAATGCACAAAGGATGTACATGATCGGATGAACGTCTTTCCATTTTTTTAACGAGATCATCGCTAACGGATAAAGGATGAACCCTAATGCAATCCCGGTTGCAACACTGAAGGTTAAGGGCATCATAATGATTGTTACAAATGTAGGAATAACGATTTCCAAGCGACTCCAGTTAATATGCCTTACTTCGGTAGCCATTAAAGCACCGACAATAATCAATGCCGGGGCTGTCACTTCAGGTGTAATAACAGATAAAATAGGTGAAAAGAAAAGAGCAATAGAGAAACAAAATGCAATCACTATGGAAGTGAAGCCCGTTCTGCCTCCAACGGCTACTCCTGCAGAGGATTCTACAAAGGAGGCTGTCGTTGAAGTCCCAAAGATCGCTCCAGCGACTCCTGAAGCAGAATCAGCTAAAAGAGCTCTACCTGCATTCGGAATCTTATTGTCTTTCATTATACCCGCTTGACTGGCAACAGCAATCAATGCCCCCGCAGTGTCAAAGAATGCTACAAATAGGAACGTGAAGATCACCGCCATAATTTCAAGGGTGAAAATGTCTCCTAAATGAGTAAAAACAACTCCAAATGTAGGATCTAAGCTGGGAACCTTGCCAATAATGGAGTTTGGCACCTCGATCTTCCCGGTGATCATACCCATGACTGTGGTTGCGACCATTCCATAAAATATTCCGCCTCTAATACCTCTCACTAACATCATCAATGTAATAACAAATCCAAAGACTGCAAGAAGTGTAGCAGGAGAAGAAAGATTTCCGATTGAAACAAAGGTTTCTGGATTGGCAACAACAAGTCCAGCATTTTTAAACCCTATAAATGCTACGAAAAACCCAATTCCCCCTACAATCGCATATTTTAAATCCGGTGGAATGACATTGATGATTTTCTCGCGTATTTTCATGACACTTAAGATCATAAAAATTATGCCTGCCACAAATACTCCGGTCAGTGCAATTTCCCATGGAACGCCCATTCCGATACATACAGAAAAGGTAAAGAAAGAGTTAAGTCCCATGCTGGGTGCAATACCTATTGGGAAGTTTGCAAGTACCCCAATTAAGAGAGACCCTACAATCGCTGACAGGGCAGTAGCTGTAAATAATGCGCCTTTATCCATCCCTGCCTGACTGAGGATGATTGGATTGACGACAAGAATATAGGCCATTGAAAGGAAGGTCGTTATACCTGCTAACGTTTCTTTTCTATAAGTTGTTCTTCTTTCTGCATATTGAAAGAATGTTTTCATAAATAACCCTCCAAGTAGTAAATAAAAAGACTCTGGTCAAAAGTTAACCAGAGTCATATCCACAGGATAAAAATAATCGTGTTTTTTTATCTTGTAGACAAGCCATTTAAGGTAGCTGGTAGAAACGTTCAAGCCTTATTCTTGAACTTATACAAGGTGTATGAGAATTTGTTATAATTGAATTAGAAGCATCATATCAAGTCACTTTCATCAGGTCAATGGAACGACTAAATGTTCGTGAATTCATTATTTTCTAAATTGATGGTTTATTATAAAAATCGCCTCATGTACTATACATAATCACTGAAAAAAGCTATATTTAGTGAATACAAAACTTGAGTAGAGAGAACTTAAGTTAATAAGTAATTGAAATAGGAGGAACTAGTATAATGTCTTCTTTAAAACCAGGTACGGTAGTAGATTTATTCGTTGATCATGAAGTACCGTATGGTTTCTTTCTAACGAATGATTTAGACCGTGTGTTACTTCACCATTCTGAAATAACAGAAGAAATTCAAGAAGGAGATACTGTGAAGGTATTTCTTTATCATGATAAGGATGTTCGCCTGACTGCGACAATGCGAATCCCTAAAGTACAAGTAGGTGCTTACGGATGGGCTGAGGTAGTGGATAAACGGGAGGATTTAGGCGTTTTCGTTAACATTGGCCTTCCTAAGGATATTTTAGTCTCGGCAGATGATCTTCCTAAATTCCTGGAACTTTGGCCAAACCAGGGTGATCAGTTGTTTTTAACACTGAATCGTGATAAGCAGGACCGCTTATACGGACGATTAGCCACTGAAAATATCATTGAGCAGGTGTCTAGAAGAGCCTCTACAGAAATGATGAACGCTAAAGTGCAAGGACGGGTGTATCGACTACTTAGAGTCGGAACCTTCTTTTTATCCGAACAAGGATATCGATGCTTCGTTCACGAAAATGAACGCAAGGCGGAACCTAGACTTGGTGAGCTGGTTGAAGGGAGAGTCATCGACGTTAAGGATGACGGGAACTTGAATGTATCGTTCTTACCGTTAAAGCAGGACAAAATGCTGGATGATTCGGAGGTCATTCTCGAGTATCTGGAACAAAGAAATGGAGCCATTCCTTATTGGGATAAGAGTCTGCCCGAAGAAATTAAAGATCGCTTTAATATGAGCAAAGCTTCCTTCAAACGAGCCCTAGGAAAACTCATGAAGGAAGACCGGGTTTATCAAGAAGAAGGCTGGACTTACTTAAAAAAGTAACAATATTAACGGGAGGCTCGCCCAGAGGGGGTAGTCCTTCCTGGTTTTCTTGAACATATACAAAAGAGTGCTGACCATAACTGTCAGCACTCTTTTGTATTATGATTCTATTTGTTTAACATTTTGGTGGGCTTTCTGCATACTTACGGATTTAATAGGCAGGATCGTGCCTATCAATGCGATGAATGCACATCCGATCAAAACAGTTGAATATCCTGTTACTGCAATTGTAGATAACACTCCGAACACTACAAGGTCCAGTACGGAATCTACAATGGAAAGCAAGGAAATTGTTGTCGCCCTGATCCCGGACGGAATCAAATCATTGCTTAATTGAGCGTATATCGGGTAACGGATGGCTCGAACCAGTCTTAAAACGAAAAAAGATCCCAGAACAATCCATAATGATGAACCGAATAAAGCGGATAACAGTAAGCCTATTACCGCTAACAAACCAGATACACTCATAAGCTTCACCCTAGAAACCTTTGCAGTCATCCACCCAATGGAATTAGAAGCAAAATAACCCATGACTGCCGAAATGGCATAAAAAACGCCAATTAAATAAACAGGCAATCCTGCCTCCTTCATCAAGGGCTGATCGAAGTATTGATAAACAGCTCCTGCAGGTATGAAGACCAATGTTACGTTTAGGAACATCAGCGAAAGCTCCGGTGCTTGACGAATCACGCGCAGACCACTTTTAATTTGAGAAAAAGGATTCTCTCTTTTGAAGGAGTCCATAGAGGGCTGCTTAATTTTGAGAACGAAGAATATCTCTATTAAATGGAAGACCAAGCCTAAGATAATGAGTAAATTAAATTGGCTGTCAGCTAAATCTTTAGCTAAATAAGAACCGAATATAACCGCAATCAACATACTGATAAATGTAGCAGATTGAATTTTGCCCATTGCGTGATCCATGCGATTTTCTTCATTGGATTCTTTGAGTGAGTCATAAATTAGTGCCTCATCAGCCCCGGAAAAAAAAGTCACGCTAAACCCATTTATAAAGCTGTATAAGAAAAACATCCAAGGATCATAGGCAAATAAAAGAAGCACGATACTAATGATTTTAAGAACAGAACCTAACAAGAATGAATACTTTGCCCCAAACCGGTCAGCAAACATCCCGGTTGGAACTTCTCCAATTAAAACAGCTCCACTCCAAAACATGAGTAGAATCAAAATTTGAGAAGAAGTTAAACCTCTTTCAAAATAGAATAAAGTCAAGACTGGTTGAAGAAAACTGATCGTACCAAAAAAAGAAATCCAAAATAGCATCCGGATATTATGGGATGCAATCGTCGTTCGTTTGTCCATATATGTCTCCTACTTCCTAATAATGTACTATTTGTCCTGGAAGAAGGAGCGTCGTTTCATGTATAAGGAACTTAAACGTTCACTCCTCCTTGAAATGTTGAAAGTGTTTTGAACGTTTTTTGCATGTTATTTCCTCCTCATAATTGATGCAACTAGTTTAGCATAATGGTGGGAAAAGAAGAGACTTAAGTGTTCGACAAATATCTACATGGGGTTATATGGACCAAGGAGGGGGAAAAGAAGAGGGAACCGAGCAAATCGGGTGATGCATGGCTATTGATGTGGAGGACTTCCTCGGTTCTTATCATTAAAATGGTCTAATTTTTATAAATTTATTCACTATTTGTAAAATGGTTAAAGATATGGTGACTGAGATTTCTTGATGGGCGAGATTTTGACGGGGAATATTTAGCCATTATCTTAATGATCCTTATACGATTGTAGCGCTGCACGAGAATAAGGGGCAGGTTAAATAAAATTCCGTATAGGAACATGATCCCGGACTCGATTCCATTATTTAAAATGAAAAAGAAAGGTGCTGGTATCATTTGCAGCCAGTGGGATAATTCGGCACGATTCAATTCGAGGAGGAAGGTGATTCGACCCTGTTGAGAAGTGAGGCCGATTTCATTCTTATTTATGCCACCACGAAACCATCTCCCTGCATCAGGTATATATTTCTTCCATTTTTTAATCTTCAAAAATCGAAATATTCCACCCCCGGCTTCCATTTCAAGAGGATGAAAGAGGGGGGACAAGCTTTGGAGTTGTTTGGTGGTCAATCTGGATGTCATAAAGGAAATAACGAAATGAATACTTACCCAAGCAAAAATATTTAATAGGATGATCATTTCATCCTTTCATCCTTCCCTTTGTCTAAATAAATGTATCGATCCTTCCACTTCGTGTTTTTCGTCAAAAATGTTGTAAACACCGAGTGGAAAAATGTCATCACGAAGAATAGAATATGGACGGGAAATAGAAGCGTCTCAAAAATGGTGAAATTTCCAATTCTGCTAAGAATGAAATACAAGTAAACACTTAAACACAAGTACTGAATCATATAAATATATGGGTCTGTCCATATCATTACCGGCGAATGTATGACAAAGGAAGAGAGTGAGGTAATCCACAAAGAGGATAGAGCCAAAAGGATGATGTTTGTCGATTTTGCCCCGGAAGCGAAACTCTTCGACCAACCGTGGAATAACTCACTTAACCCGTTCCCATACATTCTCATGGATATGGCATTTCTCCCGCTGGCTGCTTCTACTAATTCTCCACATTTCTTTGCGCGTTGACTTAAAGCAAAATGCTCCACCATATCCCCTTTGATTGCTTCGTGCCCACCAATTCGCTGATATACAGCTCTTGAACACAGGAAGCACTGTCCAAATCCACCCGAAGGCTTGACCAACCCGGAAAAAAGATGAGTTACACTTGTAGCGGCGAATACCATTAAATGAAACATCATGGATAAAGTCTCATATCCACTTTTCATCTTATGATAGGGATGAATGCTCAGAACTCCCTGACATTGCTGTTCTTGATAAGTCTCACATAGTCTAAGAAGTCCTGCTTGCTCGAACCATGTATCTGAGTCAACAAACAGTAAGAATTCACCCTTTGCTGCTTCCGCCCCATTCCAACAAGCCCAGGATTTTCCGTTCCATCCATTTGGGAGAGGGGGAGTATCCACGACTGTTGCACCGAACTCTTCAGCTATTGCTTTCGTTCGATCCTTCGATCCATCATTTACCACGATCACTTCAAACGGCTGAATAAATTGCTTCTGAATACTCGATAATAGATTTCCGATAGTCTGTTCTTCATTTCTGACAGGAATGATAATGGAGCATTTTTTTACGAGAAAACTATTCCTTACATGAATGGACTTTTTGACTGTAGGGATTCTAGTAAAAAGGAAAACGGTAAGAATAATAGACCCTAACCAAATATACATTTTTTCACCCTCTGATCTTTTGGTTTTTATCGACATTTTAACCATTTTCGTTAAAGGTGATACCTTTTTTCATATGAAATGGTTGTTTTGTGTGTATAAATTCATGTCAAATTTGTTTGAAGTCAATCAAAATGGGCACAATGGAAAGCTGAATAGGCGATTCACTAGAGAACGATCTTTCTCGTAAGGAGGAAATGAAATGAAGAAGAAAGTGATAGTAGTAGGTGGCGGATTAGGAGGTATGTCAACAGCGATCCGTCTTGCCTCAGAAGGATATGACGTGACCATTGTTGAGAAAGGGGAAAGACTTGGCGGAAAATTAAATAAAAGAGAAGGAAAAGGCTTTTCTTTCGATACAGGACCATCGATCCTTACGATGCCGTGGGTACTGGAAAAAGTCTTTGCTCATGCAAGCCGTGATCTGAATGATTATGTGGATATTATCAGAGTGGAGCCGGGCTGGAGGACATTCTTTGAAGACGGTAAGGTTCTGGATATATCTTCGGACCTTCCAACGATGTTAGAAGAAATGAAAAAGACATCCATGGAGGATGCGAATAACTTCTTTAACTATTTAAGCTACTGTGGAAAAATGTATGAGCTCACAATGAAAAGCTTCTATAAAAAGAGCATCAATGGCTTGCAGGACCTACGCACGATGCATCCGGTCAAAGAATTACTGCAAATGGATCCGATGAAATCCATGGATGCTGCAAATCGTAAATTCATTAAAGACAAGCATTTGCTGCAGCTATTTAATTTCCTGGTCATGTACGTCGGTTCGTCACCTTACCATGCACCAGCCATCATGTCACAGCTTACACATGTTCAGTTGGGACTGGGAGTCCATTACGTAAAAGGCGGAATGTATAAAATTGCAGAGGCAATGGCAAAGGTGTTGGAGGAACTCGATGTAGAGATTCGCTTAAATTGTGAAGTTGAGGATATTCTTACCACTGGCAGCCGTGCTGAAGGAATACGTACGAAAATAGGAGAAGAGTTGATGGCGGACATCGTTGTATCGAATTTAGAGGCGATCCCTTGCTACAAATCCCTTTTGGCTGACTATCATGAGTCTCCTAAGGAAGTCGAGGAACTAAGTAAGTATGCCCCTACGGTCTCAGGGTTGGTACTGCTGCTAGGGGTAGATCGTAAATATGATCATCTTGCTCACCATAACTTCTTTTTCAGTAAGGACCCTAAAAATGAATTCAGGCAAATCTTCGATGAGAATAAACTGGCTGATGATCCGACGATTTATATTGGGATCTCGTCGAAATCGGATCCCGCACAGGCTCCTGAAGGAAAAGAAAACCTGTTTGTGTTGACACACGTGCCACCATTAAAAGAGGGTGAGGATTGGACTCAATACAAAGAAACTTATCGACTCAAAGTGCTGGATAAGTTGGAGAAAATGGGCGTAACAAATCTAAGGGATCATATTGAATACGAATATACCTTCACTCCTAACGACCTTCAAACCCTTTATGGGGCGAATGGTGGTTCAATCTATGGTACTGTCACAGACCGTAAGCTTAACGGAGGCTTCAAGATTCCGAATAAGAGCAGAGTGCTCTCTAATATGTACTTCGTGGGAGGTTCAACCCATCCAGGTGGAGGTGTGCCGATGGTCACACTTTCGGGACAACTGACAGCGGAACTGATCATTAATGAGCAAGTGAAGGTGAATCGATTCATTGGTTAATATGAAAAGGTGAAGGTTAAATTTAAATAATCTTCACCTTTTAGGCTTTTACTGCTTTTCTGAAGAATGATTATCTACGGTATCCGAGTTATTTACATTCTCTTCATCTTCATCAGGATAGGGGTCAAAGAAATTGACGACTTTCCCTGGACCTTCAAACCCGATAACCTGCTCTTTATCTTCTGGGTTTTTCTCATTTTTCTTCATACAAAAACTCCTTCCTGCCATTAGTTTGGCGAAAGGAGTTTTTTTCATCCCACTATTTAGTTCTTCCAATGATTATCTATAAATTGATCGCGACCTGATTTTGCCCGGTCTTGTTTATATTCATCTGGATTTTTCTTGTAGAATTTTTGATGGTATTCTTCTGCCGGATAGAAAGTGGAGGCAGGAAGAATGCTTGTGACGATAGGCTTCTTGAATCGTCCACTATTTACTATATCGTTCTTCGTTTTTTCAGCTAATTGTTTTTGGTGTTCATTATGATAGAAAATAGCTGTACGGTACTGATCCCCGCGGTCATGGAATTGTCCTCCATCATCCGTTGGGTCAATCTGAGGCCAGTATAGCTCTAATAATCTTTCATAAGGGAACAAATCAGGATTAAATGTGATTTGAACAGCTTCGTAATGTCCACTATTTCCTGCTTTTATATCTTGATATGTTGGGTTTTCAAGTTGGCCACCTGAATAACCCGACACGACATCAATAATTCCCGGTAATTCATCAAATGGCTTTACCATACACCAAAAACAACCACCTGCAAAGGTAGCGATTTCTTTTTTTTCATTCATTGCTGAACCTCCTGTACCTTATGTGCTCCTCTAAAGCAGTAAAGCGATTGCTTGAAACAGATTTTATCACGAAATAATGGAGGGGACAATCTATTAGCTTGAAGTTTGCACCTGGATTGATTCGAAAAGAAGGATTCCTGCTATTTTCAGCAAAGTTTATCAAATTTCATTCACTATCCATAGAATCTTGTGTATAATTCTGTTGAACGGAACAATTACATACGACATGAAATCAGGTGAAGCGGAAGTGACGATACTTCTTTGCTTCATAATAGGGAAGTTGGTGTAATTCCAACGCGGTCCCGCCACTGTAAATGGAAGTGAGCTGTATGAATGCCACTGTACCAATGGGTATGGGAAGGTGCAGCGAACAATGACCATGAGCCAGGAGACCTGCCTGATTTCTTTCGCACCAAATCTACGCGGATAGAAAGGTGTAATATGCATATTTAACGGTTTAAAGCCTTTTATGCATCTTACACAGCATCTCTAGTCCACTGGAGATGTTTTTTTGTCTGGGAATAAGTTCATTTACAGGAGGAAAACGTATGAAACACACATTCAAAATCATTCTCGTACTAATAGTATCTCTAGGACTCCTTTCAGCTTGCGGTACTGACGATGAAAGTGTAGAAAAGAATAAAAATAGCGGGGAAGCAAGTCAGGGACAATCTGCTTTTCCTTTGTCAGTAAACGACGCCTTGAATAATAAAGTCACGCTGGATGAGCAACCTAAGCATATTGTTTCATTGATTCCAAGCAACACAGAAATCTTATTCGAGTTAGGGTTGAATAAGGAAATTGTAGGGGTTTCAGATTTTGATAATTACCCAAAAGAAGCAGCGGACAAAGAAAAAATAGGTGGAATGGAATTTAACGTTGAGAAGATTATCGGTTTGAATCCGGATTTGGTTCTTGCTCATGAGTCCACTGCTGTGTCGGCAGAAGAAGGGTTAGAACAGCTTCGAAGTGCAGGGGTAAAGATATATATCGTACGTGATGCCAATAGCTTTGAGGAAGTGTACACCACGATGAAAAACATCGGCACATTGGTCGGTAAGAAAGATGAAGCTGAATCCGTCATTTCTGAGATGAAAGCAGATCTAGAATCCATTAAGGAAAAAGTCAGTGGTGTATCTGAAAAGAAAAAAGTGTATGTAGAGGTTTCACCATCTCCTGACATATATTCGACAGGGAAAAATACTTTCATTGATCAAATGCTATCGCTTGTAAATGCTGAGAATGTAATGAGTGAACAGGACGGATGGGTTCAGGTAAACCAAGAGGCAGTCATCGCTTCCAATCCAGACGTCATCATTACAACATATGGTTTTTATAGTGAAAATCCTAAGGAACAAGTGATGGGCCGAGAAGGTTGGAAAGATGTAACCGCTGTAAAAAATGAAGATGTCCATGACGTACATTCAGATTTGGTGACACGTACCGGTCCGAGATTAGTTGAAGGAGTAGAGGAAATTGCAAAGTCGATCTATCCGGAGTTATTTGCAGAATAAAATATGGATAACATACGGGTTGGCTGTAACGTTTTTACTTTTCGCTCTCTTTACAGGCATTTCGATCGGAACCGTCTCTGTCCCACCGATGGATATTCTGTTCATCGTTGGAGCCAAATGGTTTGGATTCCCTATACCGGGAGAAATTGATCCAATGTTTGCAAATATAGTGTACTCCATAAGATTGCCCAGAGTATTACTGGCATTATTGGTTGGCAGCTCCCTGGCAATTGCAGGAGCTTCTTTTCAAGGACTATTGCGCAACCCGCTTGCTGATCCATATACATTGGGTGTGTCTTCAGGAGCATCGGTCGGTGCTGTTATTACGTTGTTCTTTAATTGGAGCATTCCGTTCATTGGGAAGTTTACGCTTCCCTTTCTCAGTATTCTTTGTTCGATTATAACCGTCTTCCTAGTATTATGGTTTGCACAGAAGGTTGAAAGAACTATGAAAGTTGAAACCATCATATTGACTGGAATTATTTTCAGCTCTTTTTTAGGTTCCTTTATATCCTTAATGATTGCCCTGACGGGAGAGGAATTAAGACAGATTATCGGTTGGCTACTTGGAAGCGTGTCCATGAGAGGGTGGGATTACATTACGATAATATTCCCCTTTTTCTTAATTGGAGTGATCGTTTTGTTCCTCAATGGCAAGGAACTGAATGGCATGAGTTTTGGTGAAGAACAAGCCCATCACATCGGAATATCCGTACAAAAGAGAAAACTCCTTATCTTAATTGCTGGAAGTATCCTGACGGGAGCGGCTGTCGCCGTTTCAGGTACAATTGGATTTGTTGGGCTCGTAATTCCTCATTTTCTAAGAAGGATAGTAGGGCATGACCATAGACATTTACTTCCTTTGTCCATCATTGTTGGGGGAGGCTTTCTCGTGTTGGCTGATCTCATTTCAAGAACCATCATTGCACCAACCGAGCTTCCGATTGGAGTGATAACAGCTCTTATTGGTGCCCCGATGTTTGCTTATATTCTCCTGAAGAAAAGAGGGCTTTCATCATGATAGATGTAAACGGTGTTACAGTAGGATATAACGATAAAATAATCGTGGAAGACATGAATTTTCATATAGATGAAGGAGAATTCTTTGGGATTCTTGGACCTAACGGAAGTGGAAAGACGACGCTGTTAAAAGCCATGACGGGTCTGCTTCCATTAATGGATGGAAGCATAAGGTTGAAAGGAAAAAAACTGCATCATTTTTCTTCAAGGGATCTAGCCACACAGGTAGCGGTACTTCCTCAGATATCGACAGAATCCTTTTCCTATGAGGTGAGGGAGACGGTTATGCTGGGGAGATATGCTCACCAAAAAGGTCTCTTTAAAGGAACGACTGAACGGGATACTGAAATCGTGGAAAAGGTAATGGATCAAACGGGCATTACGTCCTTTCAGCACCGCTTCCTTCATGAGCTGTCAGGGGGAGAACGACAGAGGGTATTCCTTGCCCAGGCACTCGCTCAAGAGCCACAGGTGTTGTTGCTTGATGAACCCACTAATCATCTCGATCTTTCATATCAGAAGGCATTGTTGGATTTAATAAAAAATCAGACAATACACGAAAAATTAACGGTAATCGCAATCTTTCATGACTTAAACTTAGCAAGTTTATACTGTGATCGCTTACTGCTCTTAGACAAAGGAAGAACCAAACTTCTCCACCACCCGGAAGAGGTTCTGAAAGAGAAACATATAGAAGAGGTGTATGATACGAAGGTTCAGAAACAAGCTCATCCTTTAGTTGCAAAACCTCAAATGGTCATTGTTCCCGAGGAGAGTGCGACAGAGAACTTTGTGTTAGATGACAGTTACCTAAACGTGAGAGAAGAATACATACATTTCTCTGCCCCTTACCCTTTAAAATGCATGTCCTCAGGAATTATTGGTGCAGGAATCGGGTGGTACAGTCACTTTATCAATCGTAGAGTCCCTGCAGATTATGACTGCTCAGATTACCAAGAAGATATGAAAGAATTTCTTGTTCAGAAAGACCTGGACCCCTCATTTTCTGTAGGCATGATGACGGCGCTTCCTTTAAATAATATGGTATGCGAATCATTCGAAGTTCAGGGGCATTCCGTATTCGTCGTAGTGACAGCCGGTGTCGGAAATGCGATTGATGTCTCGACAAGTTATCAATATGATATTGATTTAAGGCCAGGGACGATTAATACATGGGTGTTCATAAATGGGAATCTTTCAGATGAAGCATATATAGAAGCCCTTGTAACCTCAACAGAAGCGAAAGTGAGGGCACTTCATGACATGAATGTGAGGGACAGAAGAACTGGTCAACTTGCAACCGGCACACCGACCGACAGTATTCTGATCTCCTCAAGTCAACAAGGAGAGCTGGAGCCGTTTGCCGGGCCGATTACACCGATAGGGAAGTTGATTGGGCGCGGTGTGTATGAGGTAACAAAAAAAGCCATTGAACGCTATTTGGATCAAACAGAGTAGAATCTTTTCAATAAAAAGGTTATTGAGGAGAGGGGGAATCGGCTTGGGAACCCTATATTTTATTACCGGAGGGGTTAGAAGCGGCAAAAGCTCTTTTGCTGAAAGATGCGCAATAGAGAAGAAGAAGTCGAACGTTCCATTGGTCTATATTGCTTGTGGAGTAAACACTGACAGGGAGATGAAGCAAAGAATCTTGAAACACCAGTTGGACCGGCAAGAGTCTGCTGTGGAATGGACGACGATTGAATGTCCAAATTCAATTGAAAGGATAATCAACCAAATTCCTCAACACTCCGTTGTTCTTTTAGACTGCCTCACGACTCTTTTAACAAATGAGATGTATGGTGGTACTGAGGAGAAAGGTCAATATATAGAAGAGAAAATCTATCAATCTATCGTACAGTTGCTAAATAAAGTTGATGTACTGTTCCTGGTTAGCAATGAATTGTTTTCTGACCTTCCGATTGATTCAAAGGATATCATTACTTTCCAGAAACGGCTAGGTGCATTGCATATAAGAATGGTGAAAAAAGCATGTGTGGCGATTAAAATGACGGCGGGAATCCCAGTTGTGAAAAAGAGGGGTCCGAATGAGGAGGGACGGTTTCCTCATGATCCTATTTAAAAGCTTTATTCTTAACCTGCAGTTTTTTACGATTTTGCCAATCCGTAAAGAATTTTCAATAGGGGATAGGGAAATGAAGTGGATGGTCCGTACATTTCCACTGTTAGGTTTATTTGTAGGTGTGTTTCTTGTAGGAGGATATGTTTTTCTGAATTCTTTTACGCACATAAGCCCTTTAGGTATATCATTCTTTATTTGGGTATTGCCAATCGTATTAACGGGCGGTATCCATTTAGATGGCTATATGGATGCAAGTGATGCCTTTTTTTCCTATAGAGATAAGGAAAAGCGATTAGAAATAATGAAAGACCCAAGGGTAGGTGCCTTTGGTGTTTTGTCACTGGTGGTATTGCTTTCTTCACGGTTTCTATTTATCTATGAAACCATCCTTCAAACCCATTCCACTATTCTGATAGGCATGATCCTTTTGTCGATTCCCTTATTAAGTCGAATAATGATGGGGGCGAGTATAATTCTTATCCCTGCAGCCCAGACGTCTGGAATGGGCTATGGTTTCAGTAAGAATGTGACCGGTTATGATCTTATATGGATTGTTTCCGGTTTATTGCTCGGTGGAGTGGGCAGTTTCTATTTAAATTGCTTTTATTTTTATGCTTTATTCAGCCTGGTGACGTTAGCTTTATTCTGCTTTGTTTATTCTAGATCCATTAAATGGTTTGGCGGTATGTCCGGTGATACAATCGGGGGCAGTGTAGAGGGGGTGGAGTTGTTATTATGGATGACTATATGGTTATTGCATGTATTCGCCATGGTTTAACAGAGGAAAATGAGAAAGGGAAATACCTCGGCTGGACCAATTCCAGTTTATCTCGAAAAGGAATCGAATTACTTAAGAGGCAAAATCCTTTTTTTGAAGAGTATGAACGATGCTATTCGAGTGATCTTAATCGCTGTATAGAAACCGCTCATTTTCTGTTCCCTCACGCTCCATTAATCTCTTCATCCCTTTTAAGAGAGATACACTTTGGAGGCTGGGAAGGTCAAACCTATGAGAGCTTAAAGGATGACGATGCTTATCAAGAATGGTTATTGGACCCATCCATTTCTCCACCAAATGGGGAAGGGATAGAACAATTTGGAAAACGAGTCGATTTAGCCTGGGCACAGATCATAGCCCAGATAGAAGAGCACAATGGGAAGCGGTACGCAGTTATTACTCATGGTGGAGTCATTCGACATCTATTAACTTCTTTATCTCCTGGACATGTTCACAGAACGTTTTGGGAATGGAAGGTCAACCATGGAGAAGGGTATGAAATGGTATGGAAGACAGAAAATGATTGGAGGAATCAAACATGTACTTCGTTACGGGAGGTTCCTTTAATGGGAAAAGCATGTGGGTGAAAACCCATTTTAATCTTAAAGAAACGGATACAACCTGGATTTCATTATTTAGTGGAGAAAGGATCCATTTGGATGAAATCAACTTTTCAAACTCTGTCATCGTAATAGAGGGACTTGAGTATGGAATTCGATCAGCCATTTTAAAAAATGATTCCGAAGTCAGAAAGTCTTTTACAATTTTGATGCAAACCTTAAAGCAGTGGGAAGAAGAAGACCCTGATCGTAGAGTGATCTGGATAGGTTCAGAAGTCGGGAAAGGAATTGTCCCAATGGAAAAGTTGTCCAGGGAATGGCGGGATATGACAGGATGGGTTTATCAAGATCTGTCGAAAATGTCTAAGCAAGTATGGCTGGTTTGGTACGGCCTTGCTACATCGTTAAAAGGATAAAGGAGAGGGTAAGCATGCAGCTTTACACAAGAACTGGTGATAAAGGTCAAACGAGTTTAATCGGTGGAAGAGTAGATAAAGATGATATTCGTGTAGAAGCATATGGTACATTGGATGAAGTGAATTCTTTTGTTGGGCAAGCCGTTTCAGAACTGGATGTCGAGCGTTTTCAGGATGTCCTACAGGATCTTGAGGCGATTCAGCATGAACTATTTGATTGTGGAGGTGACCTATCCAACGTTTCTAAGCATAGAAAAATCAAACTTCAACCTCAATCCGTCAAGATGTTGGAGGAGAAGATTGATAGGTTTACGAAGGAAGCGCCTTCACTTGAGAAGTTCATTTTACCAGGAGGTGTGAAAGCTTCATCAAGTATACACATAGCTAGGACGGTTACAAGAAGAGCAGAGAGGATCATGGTTTCGCTCTCAAAAATGGACGAGGACTTTCCCATTGTGACATTGCAGTATATCAATAGATTATCCGACTACTTTTTCGCATTGGCACGTGTGATCAATTATCGTTGTAATGTAAAAGATGTTGAATATATTCGCAGCGCTAACGTATTTTCAACAGGTAAAGTTCAGAAAAAAAATGAAAAGTAATCTTAGGACTCTTTTATTACTTTCCTTGTTTATGGCTTTTTCTGCGATCGGTGGAATGGTAAAGATACCTGCTGTAATCGGGACAATAGCTATAGATAGTATGCCTGCTTTATTGATTGCTTCTCTCTACAATGGGAGATGGGGGGCAATCGTTGCAAGTGGAGGTCACTTGCTTTCTAGCTATTACGTTGGATTCCCGCTAGGACCGTTTCATGTTCTCATTGCGATTGAAATGGCCTTCTTTGTATGGTTATTTGGATATGTATTTTCAAAAGGAAAACGGGTATTTGCAGCCATCCTGTTTTTTATAGGCAACGGTATACTCGCTGGAATTCCATTTATATTCATCTTTAGTCCTTCATTTTACTATGCGATTCTTCCACCCTTATTATTAGCCAGTTTCGTTAATTTAACGGTAGCCCACTTCTTGTATCCTCCACTTGAGTCAAGATTGAAAAGGGGGAAAATTGCATGATTAAGCTTAGAGATGTCATATCCATTTCTATTTCAGATGAGGAAGAGCTGATCTTGGCAACTGATTGCAGTGGAGGGATTGGAAATAAAGAAGGAGATGTAGTGTTTGCGGATCCTGAGACAGTGGGCTATTACTGTTTCCGGGTCGCAGTGATGGAATGTTTGGCCACAGGAGCAAGGCTCAAAGCTATTCAATTACTGAACTTTACAAGTGATGCTGTATGGGATCAGTATTGCAGTGGTGTGAAGAAAGGTTTAAGTGAAATGAACCTGGATGGTACTCCTATTACAGGGAGCACTGAATCGAATATCAGTCTTAATCAATCGGCCATTGGAGTTACGTGTATTGGCATGAGAAACAAGAAAAGACCCATTACCTCTTGTTCAAACCTTGCTTATGCGCTTATCGGAACCCCCTTGGTAGGAAATGAAGTGATAGACCAACATACATTCATTGCTCCACTATCTCTATTTATGAAGTGTGTTCATCACTCATCTATCATCGATATAATGCCAGTCGGTTCTAAAGGCGTTCTTCATGAACTTTCTCTCTTATCAGGGAAGCCTTTAAGAAGCGAGGATGTCGCTTCAACCCAAGACTTGGACAAATCAAGCGGACCTTCAACATCATTCATCATTTCTTTCAGAAAAGCGGAGGAACTTGATGTAAAAGATCTTACGAACGGTTTCTTCCATTCACTTGATTTCCAGTGGTAGGAACAAATAAATACTTTTATGGATATTTGTGATAAAATATACTTTCAAATGGTATGGAGAAATGTGTTAGTTCATCCAAGATTCTTCGATTGTCAATTTCATTCGAATAGAGTACTATTTCATACTATCATCAGTAATTCATGAATGTCATAAAAGTAGGTGAAGAAATGGATTCACGATTAGACCGCAAGTCTAAAAAGAAAAAACGCGGAAGAAAAGTGATATTGGTATTATTATTACTTATATTTAGTTTACTCGGTTATGCAGGGTTTCAATTTTATAGTGGATACAAAATGGCTGGAGACGATAAGCTTCAAGAAGAGTATACATTCAATGGTGTAAAAGATAAGGACGGTAAGGTCAATGTATTGCTATTGGGAGTCGACAGCAGAGGCGAAGAGAAATCCAGGACCGATACGATGATGCTAGCACAGATCGACCCGAAAACAAATGAAACCAAACTCGTTTCCTTTATGAGGGATATATATGTTGAAATACCGGGATACCAAAACTATAAGCTGAATACAGCATTTTATTTAGGTGGACCAGAATTGCTCAGAAAGACCATCAAACACAACTTTGATATTGATATTCAATATTTCATGGTAGTCGACTTCAAAGGATTTGAACAATCCGTTGATGTACTGGCACCGGATGGAATTGAAATGGATGTGGAAAAGGCGATGTCGGAAAACATTGGCGTTTCCCTTCAGCCGGGTGTTCAAAACTTAAATGGGAAAGAATTATTGGGATATGCCAGGTTCCGTGCTGATGCAGAGGGAGACTTCGGCAGGGTTGAAAGACAACAAAAAGTCATAAATGCTCTTAAAGATGAAGTCCTCTCAATAGGTGGAGTTACAAAGCTTCCTAAAATGGCGGGATCGATTCAACCCTATATACAGACAAATATGAGTAAGCTTGATCAAATTTCCATCGCTAAAGATATCCTGTTGAGTAATAGCAGTGATATGGATAAGCTCACCATTCCAGTTGAAGGGTCGTATGGTTTTGGCAGCTATAGCGGTGTAGGATCGGTACTTGACATTAATTTTGAAGAAAATATACAAGCTCTGAAAGATTTTCTTAATGGTAAGAGCTCAGACGAAGCTACAACTGAATGAATTTATTAAGCCCGTAAAGCTGAAAATGCTTTACGGGCTTTTTTTGACGATTGGGAAGTAGGAATGAATACAGCGATAAGAACTGATCTGACAGTATGTGTGGGAAAAATCGACTGTCATTCAAGCAGTAAAGCAAAAGTAAAAATTCTGATTATACGCTCTCTGAGCCAATATATAGCCTTTAGAAGGAATCTGACTAACATAAATGGTAATGATAACGCTTCCACTTCGTATTTCGGCTAATTCCTAACTACTTCCTTTATTGCCCTTGATATCATATACCAGCATGTTACGATTATAAACGTTGTGAACAAACACACGACACCAAAGGTTTTTAGACACATTAACCAGGAAATTTAACAACAAACAATTCTTCATATTTAATATTAAACTTAAACAATGAATGTACGATTAAAAACCCGACAAATAATGTAGGAAGAGGAGTGGATATGATTGTTAAAACATAAAACGGTTGCTTTTCTAGGTGCAGGAAACATGGCGGAAGCAATGATTTCAGGTACTGTGCAAAGCGGAAAGATCCCATCAGAACAAATTATTGTTTCTAATCGAAGCAATCAAGGAAGACTTCAGGAAATGAAAGCGAAATACGATGTGACGGCTTTAACAAAAGATGATCTACCCTTTAATGAGATAGATATTCTTATTCTTGCGATGAAACCGAAGGATATTGATAAAGCATTAGATTCGATTAATCACTTAGTAAGAAACGATACAGTGATCATGTCGGTGCTGGCAGGGATCACTACTTCTCATATGGAAGAGCAATTACCTGCAGGTCAGCCTGTTATCCGAGTCATGCCAAATACGTCAAGTATGTTGAAAGAATCTGCTACAGCCATAAGTGCAGGTCGCTTTACTTCAAGAGAAGATATGGAAAATGCAAAAGAGTTATTATCGAGCATTGGTGAAGTGTTCGTGATTGAAGAAGGTCAGATGGATATTTTCACTGGCATTGCAGGCAGTGGTCCGGCATACTTTTACTATTTAATGGAACACATTGAAAAGACAGGTGCCGAAGCTGGATTAGATCCTGAATTAGCACGTAAAATCGGAGCTCAAACCATTTTCGGTGCAGCCAAAATGATGCTTGAGCGTGAAGAATCACCAACTCAACTTAGAGAGAATGTAACATCCCCAAATGGTACTACAGCTGCAGGACTGGATGCATTAGCAGAGTTCGGCGGAGGTAAGGCTATCTCAGAAGCTGTCAAGGGAGCAGAAAAACGATCGAAAGAAATAAGCTCATCCTTACAGTCCAAACAATTAGTAACTAGCTAAACAAACATCGAATAGTAAACACCCCAAATAACTAATACCAACCAAACAAGAAATACAAGTCCGTTCCTACACACATAAAGAGGGGCGAGGGACGGACCTTTTTACTAGGAGTGATTGAATGTCCCAAAATAATCAGAAGAAACGTATCGTAATCAAGATTGGAAGTAGTTCATTAACAAGCCTGCATGGAGAAATGAGTCGTAGAAAACTGGAACGTCTTGTTGATGAAGTTGTCCGTTTAAAGGATGATGGCCATGAAGTATTGCTTGTTTCATCAGGTGCAGTCGCTGCCGGGTATCGTAAACTAGGATGTTTAACACGTCCAAGCTCTCTTCCGGAGAAGCAGGCAGCAGCAGCTATTGGTCAAGGTCTATTGATTGAAGCGTATTCTGATCTATTAATTTCCAACGGATACGTGGCTTCACAAATTTTGATCACTCGTAGTGATTTTTCGGATAAAGATCGATATAACAATGCAAGAAATACAATCAATGTCCTGCTTGAAAGAGGGATCATCCCAATTGTCAATGAAAATGATACAGTAACAATTGACCGGCTGAAATTCGGAGACAATGATACCCTTTCTGCCAAAGTTGCGGCATTAGTCGATGCTGATCAACTCATCATTCTATCTGACATTGACGGACTATATGATTCTGATCCACGTAAAAATCCAGATGCTGAACTGCTTGAAAGCGTAACGGAAATTACTGAAGATATCGAAGACATGGCAGGAGAGCCGGGAAGTTCTGTAGGAACTGGTGGAATGAGATCCAAAATCGATGCATTTAAGATCACGATGGCTTCTGGAATTCCTGCGTTTCTAGGTAAATCAGGAAACTCAAATGTTATTTACGATGCTGTCCAACATACAGCAAAAGGAACGTACTTTGAATCTGCAGAAGATTCCGTAAACCTTGACTCCAAAAAGCAGTGGATTGCGTTCAACTCAGGTCCCGAAGGTGAAATCACCATCGACTCAGATGCGAAAGAACGTATTCTGGAACAAAAAGAAAGTTTAACCATTGATGATATTTATACTGTAAAAGGCCGATTTAATAAAGGTGCAGTCGTGCGAATCCTTGATAATCGTAATGAAGAAATTGGTTTGGGAATGGTCAATTTCCGTTCAGGACAACTGAAAAATCCTACAGACATCAAAGCGGATCAAATCGCAGTCGAGATTGACCAACTAGTATGTCATGTTGATTTACCCATTCCAGTAGGAGTATAAAAGAAGGAGTTTGTCTCCTTCTTCCCCTGCACAATCCGGTTGAATTCTTTTTCAAAAAAACAGGAGGTATTTGATGACTTTAACTATAGAAAAAACGGATGTAAAAAAACAAGCGATGCTAGCAAAGAAAGCTTCTAAAACACTAAGTATGCTGACTACCGACCAAAAAAATAAAGCCCTTCTTATACTTGCCGATCATTTAGAGGCGAATTACGAATCTATACTAAAGCAAAATGAAAAAGACCTTGAAAGAGGGAAAGAAAAGGGCTTCGAAGCTGCATTTATGGACCGTTTATCGCTTTCTAAAGAACGTGTTGAAGATTTTGCAAGTGGTCTCCGTCAAGTAGCTGATCTGGAAGATCCCACTGGAAAAGTTGTATCCGATTGGACTCTTGAAAATCAACTGCAAGTTCAAAAAGTAACGGTCCCACTTGGTGTCATTGGAATGATTTATGAAGCACGTCCTAATGTAACGGTTGATGCAACCGGATTAGCACTAAAATCCGGTAATGCCATTGTCCTGAAAGGTGGTTCAAATGCCATCACTTCGAACAAAGCAATTGTGGACGTTATGCATGAAGCACTTGAGAAGACGGATATTCCCAAGGATGCAGTACAATTCATCAATACAACCGATCGAGAAGCAACAAGTGAGTTATTCACGATGAAAGAGCATATTGATGTACTGATTCCCCGCGGTGGAGGTGCATTGATCAATGCTGTCGTTAATAATGCAACTGTACCTGTCCTTGAGACTGGAGTAGGGAACTGTCATATCTATATTGACAAAGAAGCTCAAGTGGAAAAAGCACTAAACATCATCATCAATGCAAAAACAGACCGTCCGGCTGTATGTAATGCAGCTGAAACCGTCATCCTGCATGAAGACTGGTTTAATGAAAATAAGGTTGCATTTGTTAATAAGCTTAAGGAGCACAATGTATCCATTCACGGAGATGAAAAAGTTGTCGAAGCGATTGAAGATGCGAAGCCTGCCGGAGAAGAAGATTGGGCAAATGAATATCTAAGTCTGGATATTGCCGTAAAGATTGTACCTTCTTTGGATGAAGCGGTCGATCACATCGAACAATATGGTACAAAGCATTCAGAAGCCATAGTCACGGAAAACACACAAACAGCGAAGAAATTCATGATGCTCGTAGATGCTGCTGCTCTCTATCATAATGCTTCCACTCGTTTCACTGATGGAGGAGCGTTGGGATTCGGTGCTGAAATTGGAATCTCTACACAGAAACTTCATGCCAGAGGACCAATGGGGCTCCCAGCGTTAACAACAGTTAAGTATATGATGCATGGAACTGGACAAATCCGATAAACAACATAGAAAAACGCTTGAGGACATTTCCTCAAGTGTTTTTCTCGTTAATCAGTTTATCAGGATGGAAGAGCTCAGTTTAAAAGCCCGGGCTTGTCTCCTCCAGTATAAACTCATTCAATCCCTTTATCGTGTGAACTTCTTGCTGGTAACAGATTCTTAATAGCTCCTCAAAGATTTCGGCGGTCATGATAGCGTCATTCAGAGCATGATGACGTGTCCTGTAGTCGATGTCAAATCGTTTTACGAGGGAGTCCAGGTAGCAATCGTCCCGTTCCAATAATCCATTGGCAAGCGAAAAGGAGTCGACATATTCCGGATCAAATGAAGGGAGCTGCCACTTATAAATCCGTTTTTGGAGAAAATTTATGTCGAAACTAGCTGGGTGAGCGACCAAGATCGTTCCTTTACTGAACTCAATAAATCGCTCCAGTCCGATAGGTAATGTAACACCATTCAGAAAGTCTTTTCTTCTCAGACCAGTAAATCGCTTCGTATCCCTTGACACCGTTTGAAGGGGATTAATGACCTGATAGAATGTATCTCTCCGTTGCACTTTACCTTCCTTAACCTTAACCGCTCCAATCGAGATGATTTCATCCCCTACCTCCGGAAAAAAGCCCGTCGTCTCAAGGTCAAATATGGTAAAGTCACAGTCGAATAAATGTTTTTGTTGAAGTGTGGGTTTTTCTTCTTCAAACTCTTTTAGGGCTCGAGATAATTTATGGTAGGAAAGCTTTTCTTTTTCCCGTTTCACTTGAAAGCGAAAGAAAAATTGCTGCCATAAATAATATTTAAGAATGCGGTAACCCACATTAATTCCAATATCATTCATTAAACCACCCGGTTCCTATTAAAACTAATTTCCATCACTTGTTGAAGTCGATTAGCAATCTGGATGGATTCTTTTAATTTCTGACGATCTTCTTTTGAAAGAGTACGTACATCAATATCATTACTTAATGGTTTTCCTTCAATAAGTTCAAGAAGGTTTTGCTTTGTTCGGAGGGTGAGCAGAATATGCATAGCTGTTTTTACATTTTCAGCATCCCTTGGATGGAAGGCCTGCATCTTTTTCAATGCTTGAACCCTCTTTATGGTGTTGACTTCTTTTATTCCGTATTTTACCGAATGGATGCGAATCATATTGACGATTTGCAATAGCCCCGACTTTTTGATGTTAAACAAATGATTCCTCGGCTTCAGGTTCACTCGTCCCAAAGGGCCTACAGGAAGCTTGAAACGAAGGGCATCCTTTCTTAATAGTTGTTGCATATTGAGAGACCGTTTCGATTTTTCCGCTAAATAATTTCGAATTTCCTCTGCGATGGAGTAATCACCATAAATGGGGCGGAAATCATAAAACATCGTAATGTTTTGAACTTCCTGTGCATCTATTTCGTAAAGCCATTCATCAATCGCCTTTTTCCAATCGGTATAGGATCGTTTCCATTTTTGTTCCTTTGCCATGATTCCGCCAGTACATTCTGGAAAACCGCATGCTGCAAGCTTTAGATTGAGTTTTTCAGTAAATGCCTGGAAATACAAATCAATCTTCTTGAGATCCGATAAGTGATTATAATCATCGAGTATGATTCCATTATCCTGATCCGTATGAAAGCCTTGCTCACTCCTGCCTTGACTGCCCATGACAATAAAACAATAATTGATAGGTGCAGAACCGAAGCCTTCCTGACGCATTTCTTTTTCGGTTAATTGAATGATTTTTCGGTGAAGGCGATCATTATAGTTTGAGATCACTTCGCAAATATCGTAGCCAAAACTATCTTGAAGGAGTAAATCTTGAATGAACTGTTGAAAGGTATTACTTTTAACAGTCGCCAGCTCTACGAGTTCGTCGTTCGAAACGGCTTTTTGGATTTTATATGAGAGGTCCAAATAATTTGAATCCTGTATATTGAGAAATGATGTACTGGTCAGAACCCCAACGACTTCATCATTGCGAATGATTGGTACAAAATCAACTTCTTCATGTTTGAAATAAGAAAGGGCTTCATAGGCAAAGGATTCATCACGAATCCAAAACGGTTTTTTTTTCATCCAGTCTTTTACTGATTCACTAATTATCGGGTTTGTAATATAAGACAGGATTTCACGTTGGGTAAGAATGCCTTTCATTTGTTTCTCTTGATCTACTACCACTAGACCATATGTATCTTCTTCTTTCATCTTTCTGGCTGCGTCAAGAACAGTGGCATTTTCGTCAATGAAGGTGGGTCGATCCATTAACGTATGTACTTTAGTTCGAAACAGGTTGATATTTTCGTCGTCGGATTCAGTGGCAGATTTCGCTTTTATTTCATCGTACAATGTTTTCATGCGATTTCCGATGCTTTCGAAGATGATCTTTGAAAAGTCATTGTTCTTGGTCATTATCTCCAATAGTCGATCCTTTCGAATGCGGAACACAGTACAATCCTCTATTGCCTGTACGGAAAATGTCATTTCACCGCTTGTAAGCATAATCATAATCCCGATTAAGTCTCCAGGATAATAGAATCGGAGTGAATACTGTTTGCCGCTTGAGCGGTGGAGAACATTCTTCGCAAGTCCAGAGACAAGGAAGTATATATCAAGTTCTTCTACCGTTTCATCTTCATGAAAAAGGAATTCACCCTTTTTGAAGGTGGTGTATTTAGAACCGGAAATAATGTAATCTAACTGCTCAGTGCTCAGAACATCAAAGGGGTAGTGATCTCTAATAATTTGTAATAATTCCAGCTGGTTCATCGAATACCTCCCGTTCTCATTAGTCCCATAGTACTTTACCATAGAATTCCCTATTTTGAAAACGATAAAACGGGATCTTCCGGACGTCATTATGGAAGTTGTAATGGATATATTGAATGGTCGAATTTGCTAAATCTCCACGAAATCCATCAATGATCAAAAAGGGATGAGAAAAAGGTGTCCCGTTCTTGGGGCACCTTTAGGACTTACTTATGTTTGAGGATAAATTCAGCAGCTTCCATTAAGTTAGTAAACATGTGATCGGCGTCATATAGATGAGAGGGGCTGTCTGAAAGTAAGACAGTAGTGCATCCCGCTTTGCGACCGGCTTCAATATCTACCTCGCGATCACCTACCATATACGATTGGGCAATATCAATATCATGCTTTTTTGCCAGGGCCAAGAGCATACCTGCTTCAGGTTTTCTGCACCCACAACCTTCGTGAGGCTTGTGAGTACAACAGGAAACCTCTTGAATGAATCCACCGGCCCTTGTGATTTCCCTCAACATATGATCGTGAATGGATTGGAGTTGTTCATGAGATAGATATCCTAATCCGACTCCACCCTGATTGGTAACGACGAAAATTTGAAAATCGGAATCGGTCAATAATTTAATAGCTTCAATGGCTCCCTCCAGGAAATAAAATTGATCGGGTCGATTAACAAATGTCACTCTTTTGGTTTTCACCTCATTGATTACTCCATCACGATCAAGAAAAACAGCTTTTTTCATCAGTAAACCTCCTTATTCGATCTTTTTCTCCAATAAACCCTCACTACCTGTCGCTTTATGCGCTTTCCGAGGAAATAATGACAGATTATTCTGTCATCTACGGGAAAGAATAAACCTTAACACAGATTCTAAAAAGTATATTAATCTATTGAATGAATGGTAGTGTGAAAACTGAGGCCGTGACAGTTCCTTTCCGCTCCAGGCACTTTCTTTCCGCGGGGACGAAGTCGAGCCTCCTCGGGCTTCGCCCTGTGGGGTCTCGACCTTTCCTCTATTTCCCGCAGGAGTAAAGTGCCTTCCGCTACAATCCACTCTGTGCTACTTCAATTTACTGCCTTAAAAGATAGACATACAAAAAGCTCCTATTCCATTTGATGAGCATTTATTTCCAAAACAAAGGAATAAAAGAAAATGAAAGAAAACTTTATATATATACATATAGGAGAAGGCTGGGACAAACGTGTTTTGTATAAGTTAAACCAAACTAAATTGCAATCAAGAGGCAATTTAGTTCGGTTTTTTTGTTCAATGTACAATTAGTTTCTAGTTCTCTCTAGCGGTTGATTGGAGTGCAAGACGAAGACTCCTGCGGGAAGAGTAGCTTTTGTGAGACTTGTCCAGCTATAGGGCTTAGAGGCAAATGTCATAAGGCAGATCGTCCATGAAGGCAAAGAACGCCTTCATGGACGATCCGCCTTATGCCAACCGCCTCTGAGCGAAGCCCCTCCGCTTTTCTACCCGCAGGCGTGCCGAGGAGGCTCACGAGCTACCCGCGGAAAGCGAAGTCTTGCACGGAAATCATTAGCGGTATTGAGAAATTAAACTATAGTTGTTCGTCTTTCTGCCGTGGTTTTTAGTTTTGTCCCAGCCTCTATCCATTATAGTTTTTGAATAAAGGCGACTTTAAGGTAATCACTTTGTTTGTATTGACTGAGGGTTATAAAGTCTTCGGGAAGTGTGTATTCTTCAAGTATTTTGTATTTTTCATTGGTTTCTTTGAAGGCTGTTTCAATAAAGCTCTTGAATTTCTTCATATTGAAAGTGCTGCAATTAGTGGATGCCACAATGGTACCCTTTTTTTCAGTAATGGCAATCGCTTCTTTTAACAGATCTTTATAATCCTTAGCTGCACTGAATGTATGTTTCTTTGAACGGGCAAAGCTTGGCGGATCGAGAATCACAAGATCAAAGGAGAGTTCTTTTTTTACGGCATATTTAAAGTATTTAAAGACATCTTCCACAATGATGTTTTGTGCTTCGTAATCAATCCCATTAATACTGAATTGTTCGATCGTTTTACTTAAACTGCGATTAGCGAGATCAACGCTGGTTGTTTCTAAAGCACCACCGAGTGCAGCGAAAACGGAAAATGCTCCTGTGTAAGAGAACGTATTCAATACTCGTTTTCCTTCAGAGTACGAGTCACAAATTCGTTTACGCACTTCACGTTGATCAAGAAAAACCCCTACCATTGCGCCGTCATTTAAATAGATGGCAAATTGAACGCCATTTTCCTTGACGAGAAGAGGGAATGAAGGCCGGGTTCCTTCAACGAAGTCATCTTCTTCCACATATTTTCCTTCCTGTGCAAATCGCTTTTTTTGATAAATGCCTTTGTAATCCGTTAATTCTCTCAACCCTTGCATAACTTCTTCCTTAAAGGCATAGGCTCCTTTTGAATACCATTGAACGAGGTAGTATCCATCAAAGTAGTCAATGGTGATACCTCCAAATCCGTCTCCTTCACCATTAAACACTCGAAACGCTGTCGTATCTTCACTATAAAAGAAGTGAAGACGTTGATTGATGGCAGCTTGAAGCTTTTTAAAGATAAAGTCTTTGTCAATCGCTTCTTGTTCTTTCCAACTCAGAAGCCATCCGATTCCTTTGTTCTGTATTCCCGAGTAGCCTTTGGCGATAAAGGCATTGTTATTGTCTACAAGTTTGAGAACTTCACCTTCTTGAATATTCTCAATGGATGTTGTCACATTTTCTTTATTAAGAAGGGGGAATCCTTTTTGGAATTGTTGTATGTATTTAGGGTTTGCTTTAATGATTCTTTCTTTTGTCATTCTACTCATCCTAACCTTGAGGTTTAGTCTTGTGTAGTATAGAACGTAAAGGAAGTTTACGCAACTGCACAATAAAAAACTTCCCTATTCAGATATAAACGGTCTGAATAGGGAAGCCGGTCATTTACCCCATAAGTGATCTCCTACAAGCCGGTCTACTTTTATCGTTTCATGCAGGCCGCTATGAGAAATGGATGGATCATACACGATCTTGGATTGATATTGGTTTTTTTCAAATAGTGATCGACTGCCTATAGCACTTTGAACATTCACCACATCATCACCAGATCCCGCTATGGACAATACGTTTATATCGGAAGGGATCAAATGGCGATTCAAAAACATTTCTTTCAATGCACGTGATTCAGGTTTTAAGTCAATAACAGCTGCACCTGTATTGATTTCATCATAGGATTCCTTCGTAACACCGAGGAAAGGGGTAGCAATCGTAATCAATTTATGGGTCTTAGGGACAAATGAGCTATCCCTGGTATTTAGAATATATTTTGTTGACGCAAGGCCGCCCATGGAGTGTCCCACAATATTTACATTTGAAACGTCAAACTGATGATGCAAGAGCTTCATGGCATTTTCTAACCAAATCGCCTGTTTCTCCAATGATGCACGATTATCTTCAAAAATGACTTGAACGAGTGGAGGTGAAGTGGGATTTGTGGAAAGAGATCCTTTATACACCACACTGCCATTCTCAGACACATAAATCTCCAACGTCTTTTGTCCCCAGCCATGCTGGTTTTCAAAACGTTCCAGCATCGTCCTGAAAGAATTATATGTACCTTTGTACCCGTGCACAAAGACAGTGGGGTATTTTTCTTCAACAGTTAAGGGTTTTTCACTGGATTGTACATTTGTAGTGCGAAATATTATATATAAAGTGAAGAAAGAGAGAATGATGCCACTCCATAAAAACGAATGTTTGTTATTGATCGACAAGAAAATCGCTCCTTTAAAAAAGGTATACTTCTATTGTAAAGTATTCGTGAAGTATTGAATATGTTAAAAAAGAAATTTGTTTGTCATATTACATGTAACTTTTACCAATAATGATACAGTGGTTTATATTAAAAACTCTTTTCTCCAAAAGTATTGTTAAGATAAACTACAACAAAAAAAGGCTTAAATAAATTATTTAAGCCTGCATCATTATTCTTCCTTCTAAATCAAATATTAAACCCAATCACCGGCTTTGAAGATAGGTTCAATCGTTCCGTCTTCCTTTTCGCCGTCAATGTCTAACTCAGCCGATCCTATCATGAAATCTACATGAATCATGCTTTCGTTAAAACCTACTTTCTGTAATTGGTCAGCCGTCATATTTCTGCCTTCCTCCACACACACTGATAATGCTCTACCCAGCGCTATATGGCAAGAAGCATTTTCATCAAAAAGTGTGTTGTTGAAGATAATGTTTGTATTAGAAATAGGGGAGTTGTGAGGAACCAATGCCACTTCTCCTAAATAGGAGGCCCCTTCATCTGTTTCCAGCAGATTTTTCAGAGTTTCATATCCTTCCTCAGCTGTAAACTCTACCACTTTACCATCTTTAAATGTCAGGGAAAAGTTCCTGATTAATGTACCGCTATAGTTAAGTGGTTTCGTACTTGAGACCGTCCCATTCACACCTTGTTTGACTGGGATTGTAAATACTTCTTCCGTTGGGAGGTTCGGAACGAAGGGAATTCCCTGATCATTTGTGAACTGGGCACTGATCCATTTCGTTTGTGGGTGAAATTCAATGGAAAGATCTGTTCCAGGTCCTTTATAATGAAGCTTTTTGTATTTGCTTTCATTTAATCGGTCGGCGTTCTTATTCAGATTACTAATATGAGATTCCCATAGAGCAACTGTGTTCTCCTGATCCGTCCGGGTTGTATAAAAGATGTTTTCCCATAGTTTATCGATTGCTTCGTCCTGAGAGAGTTCAGGGAAAACAGTTTGAGCCCATTCGTTTGTGGGGAATGCCGCTATTAACCAGCTTATCTTGCCGCCGCCGATATAAGCAGAAAAATCTTTCATTGCTTCGGCGGAAGCTCTGTTCAAAATGGCAACCCTTTTAGGATCCGCATCTCTTAATAGTGAAGGGTTTGGTGCCGCTAAATTTAATAGCGCCACATTGTTTTCCGCCATTTCAATAAATCCTTTTGCCTTCCATTCTGGGAACGCTTTCAGGCCATCCTCAGAAGAATTGTCTAAGCGAATTTTCTTTAACTCTTCATCGTAGAAATCGGTTAGTACATTTAAAACACCTGCTTCATATGCTTTCTTAGTAACAAGTCGAACAAATTTATATGCTGTAATAGGTGCAGAAATCAGGAGTTCTTGATCCTTTTGCAGGTTCAGTCCTACTTGTACGATTAAATCTGCGTATCTTTCTAAATTACTTTCGAATGCATGATTCATCTTAAATCCCCCTTGATATGTATTCAATACTAACTATATCTCTTTATTCAGAAAATTTCATTGAATAATTACATTTTCCAATCAATTGATAGAAGTATATGTGAAGGAGGTGAACTTTCTTTATACGTGATTTGTACTGGTTCACATATGGTGGATCAACAGATAAGCTGAACGATTGAAAAGGACTGGTCCTAAAAAGGCCAGTCCTGATTGTTTTGTTCTTATAATTTACTTGAGAATGGTGGGAATTCTTCTTCCGGGGAGTTGATTACTACGACACCAGAGAGTGCCATAGCAGTAAGGCTGGTGATTAGTAAAAATTTTTTCACCTTTTTCATCATTTCACCTCCTATAAAGTTAACATTTCTTCATAAATGAGATTGGCTTCATTTAGATGAAATGCTGCATATTTATATTTTCTAACCCCTTGGTAATATTGGCCAAGGAATTTAGAATACTCAGCATATAATAGATGGGATCCGCTTTTTTTAAAGAAGGGCAGTGTATTCTCCTTCATAAACGCCTCAAAACCCTGAGGAAAATCATTTAAAGCAAACTGATAATAAGATAATTGATAAAATTTATCCGGGAACTTTTCTCTAGAGCAAAGGTGTAATCCTTTAGGTAACCAGAAACGCACCTCGGAAAATTGGTTTTTTTTATAATATTCCTTGACCAGAGAGAGTATAGAGTACAGCTTTCCTTCTTCGTCTGAGCCTTTCAATTCAATACTTCGCAAATAATGCTGGATGGCTTCATCGCTCTTGTTCATAAACGATTTTAAATATCCTAAGTTTTGCTCTACCTTTGAATTTAAAGAGGTATATTCTATGGATTGAGAAATGAAATTGGCCCAATCGTAATGCTTTATCGCTTCTTCGCTATAACGTATACGCCGATAGCAAATCCCTAGTATTAAATGCACTTCGGCGCATCTTTTCTGGTAGTAGACGCCCTGGAAAATGGAGAGTGACTTCTCCCCGTAAAAGATTGCTAAGCGGTACATACTTAAACGGGTCAAGACCAGGCTGAATAAATAATATAAATCTGCTCTTTCTTCTTCATTAATCACATTTCCAAGTACATAGCAGGTTTCAGCTTCTTTCAGTTCACCTTTGGCTTTATCGTACTCTTCAATCAAATAATAGTAGTTCCCTTTATATTTGTGATAATAGAATTTCAGTGTATCGGTCAGTTCTTTATAATGGGATTGGATCTGTTTCATGTGTTCCAACGCGTTCTGAAGGTTCCCTTTAATTAATTGAACACGGAAGCAAAGGATTTTATAGAATAAATGTGGGATGAGATCATCCGTCTGTTCCAGGTCCTTCTTAACGTCCGCATTGATCGACTTCGCTTCCTCTGTTTTATTCCACAGTAGGGCATGGTTCCAATTCTGAAGTAGTTTGTTCAAATGGGCAGTCGTATCAAGCAGACTATTTACACCTAATCGGTCACAGAGTAAATTAATTATGTCATTTGACGGAGTAACTTGATTGTTTTCCAGTTTGGAAAGGTATGATACGGAAATAATCCCTTTTGATAAATCTTCTTGTGTTAAATTTCGTTTAAGTCTGTGAAAGCGGATTTTAGAACCGATTGTCATATGATCCTTCTCCTCTAACTGGCTTTATTTACTCATTTCGTCCAGGTGATTGATTATTAAAATAGTAACATATTAAAAAGGTAAATGTTTTGAATATTCCTATAATTATATTTTTTGTGGGTATTTTGTATGGTCTTTTATTCATCTGTAAGTTGATTCATCAAATGCCTTCCTTTGTTATAATGAATCTAGTTAAAGTTTTAAGAGGAGGTATTTCATTATGATCGATTTAAGAAGTGATACAGTAACAAAACCAACGGAAGAAATGCGGAGGGCTGCGTTTGAGGCTGAAGTAGGGGATGATGTGTATGGGGAAGATCCTACAGTCACAAAGCTTGAGAGAGAAGCGGCCACTTTACTTGGTAAAGAAGCGGCCCTATTTGTAACAAGTGGTACTCAAGGTAATCAAGTGGCTGTTTTAACACACACACGTCCTGGGAATGAAATTCTATTAGAAACGAATTCTCATATTTTCTACTATGAATCAGGAGCGGTCGCCGCATTGGCAGGTGTTCAAACGCGTACGATCGATGGGATAAATGGAGAGATGGATCCGATTGAAGTAGAAGCGGCTATACGTACTGAAGATCAGCATTTTCCAGAAACAGGGCTCATTTGTTTGGAGAATACACATAATCGTGCAGGTGGAGCCATTGTGTCTCCAGACAATATGGAGGCGATCTATACACTTGGGAAAAAACATTCAATTCCCGTGCACATCGATGGAGCACGGCTTTTTAATGCAGTATATGCCAGTGGAAGAGATATCAGGGAGTTCACCGATCATTGTGATACGGTGCAAATATGCTTATCGAAAGGGCTGGGTGCCCCTATAGGGTCTATCATCGCAGGTGATCATTCATTCATTAATCGTGCCCGTAAGTGGAGAAAGCGATTAGGTGGGGGTTTAAGACAGGTAGGGATGGTTGCAGCTCCAGGATTGGTTGCATTAACAACCATGAGAGAACGATTAGTGGAAGATCATGAGAAAGCAATCGTACTTAAAGAAACCCTTCAAGCCTGTAAGGGAATTGAAGTAATCAATCAGGTTGATACAAATATTGTCGTTGCAGATGTAAAGGGAAGAGGGACCACATCAGAGCAATTTATTGATGAGTTAAAAGAGAAGGGGATACTGGCAGTGACTTTTGGACCTACTCTTGTACGTTTTACCACTCATTATGATGTTACGATGGAAGATATTAACAAGGTGTCTGGAATTTTAAGAAGCCTTTCTTAATTACAGGAGGGGATTCTCTAATCATTTAAGCAGTGAAGGGCCAAAGTAGCCCTTCTGATTACTCTTTGTGATCTAGTTTTTTTCCATGGTGTGGATGGGGATGCCATCTCATCATGTAGTCATTTTCTTTCAGTTTTTGATACTTCGCTTCCATCATTTTAAGTACGTTGTCTCCCTGTTCTTTTGAGAAGACACCATACTCTACATATTTCTTAACTAGTTCTTTTTTTGTTGAATACATTTGTTCATGCAATTTGGCAAGCTCCGATTTTTGTTCTTCAGTAAGATTTACCTTAGGTGTTTGTGTTTCACCTTCTGCAGCTGCAAATGTACCGACACTCAGGCTAATCAAGAATACAGCTAAGAGAGATACAACTATTTTTTTCATTTTATTCACTCCTTTCCAATGTTTCTCTCATATTCTTTGCGGAAAACTCGCAGAATATGTAGGAATAGATGAATAAGAGGGGTACATGTTAGGGTAAAGACAATTAGGTATTGGAAAGGTGGCTGAAATATGTTTAAACAGTTTTTGTCAAGTATTGGGATAGGACACGTTAAAGTAGATACAATCGTGCACAAAACGAAAATTTCTCCTGGAGATTCAATTGAAGGTGAAGTCGTTTTGATCGGTGGTATGGCCGATCAGCCTATTAATGAAATTCGTTTATTGCTTCTTGAAAAATATGAGGAGGATAAAAAAGATAGTGACTTTTCCTATCATGAAAAAGATTTAGACACGATTATCCTTGATAAGATCGGTACAATCGGTGCGGGTGAAGAGAAGAAAATCTCTTTCACATTTCCTACATCAACTGATCATCCCAGAACAACGGATGCTAACAAAACCATTTTAAGAACCACAGTAGACATTCCTCAAGCGGTAGATCCGACAGATGAGGATAGCATATACGTCGTTTAACTTTAAGGCAGATTCTATTATTGAATCTGTCTTTTAATTTGGTTTATAAGACCAATAAGAGTAAATGTTCTCATTGAAATCCATAAAAACCCAATGTAAAATGTAGTAAGCGTATACATTCTAAAAATTCAGATATTTAAATGTGTACAAATTAAAAGAAGAGGGAGGAATTTGATGGGTGGAATTTGGTTAGCGGTAATAGGAGGGCTTGTCTTTTTATTTGGGTATAAATATTATTCCAAGCTTATTGCTGAGAAGGTGTACCGTCTGGATCCGAATTATGTGACGCCGGCTCACCAATACAAAGATGGTGTCGATTTCGTTCCAACGAATAAGTTTGTTCTGTGGGGTCACCATTTTACTTCTGTAGCGGGGGCTGCTCCGATTGTTGGTCCGGCAATCGCCGTTTACTGGGGATGGCTTCCAGCATTTCTGTGGGTCATTCTAGGGACAGTATTTGCAGCCGGGGTGCATGATTTTGGAACTTTGGTTCTTTCAGTTCGGAATAAAGGACAATCCGTTGGTTCATTAGCCAATAAGTTAATAGGGAAAAGAGCAAAAGTACTATTTCTATTTATTATTTTAATACTTGTGTTGATGGTAAACGCAGTATTTGCCTGGGTTATTGCAAATCTGTTCATTACTTTTCCTGCTAGTGTCATCTCGGTGTTCATTCAGATCCCATTGGCAGTTTGGATTGGGTATTCGGTTTATAAGCGCAATGGAAGCATGCTGCTGCCTTCAATCGTTGCACTGGCAGTCATGTATGCATCAGCTGTCATTGCCAGCCGGGTTGGATTTTTGCAGATTGATTTAGTTCGTTATTTCGGTGGTAAAGATGCAACATCATTGTTTGGATTGAGTTCAACCAGCATGGCTTTCCTGGTGTGGATCGTCATTCTCATGATTTATGTATACATAGCCTCCACTCTACCTGTTTGGAAGTTATTGCAGCCACGTGATTATATCAATTCCCATCAATTAATTGTTGGTTTAGGATTGTTATATCTTGGTCTCCTGTTTACTAATCCTGAAATTACCGCACCAATGACAAACGGAGCTGCAGATGTTTCCTGGTTCCCGTTACTATTTATTACGATAGCTTGCGGTGCCATTTCCGGGTTTCACGGATTGGTTTCATCAGGCACATCGTCAAAACAGTTGGATAAAGAAACGGATGCACGCTTTGTAGGGTATTTAGGAGCTGTAGGTGAAGGGGCTCTTGCACTGATTGCGATCATTGCATGTATAACATTTTTCCCGAACGTAGAAGAATTCCAAGCGACTTACAGCGGATTTGCTGCAGCAAGTGGAGCAGGGTTGGGTGTCTTCATCCAAGGAGCCGGACAACTCGCAACAGGTGTTGGGATTCCTGCTGATATCGCAGCTACGATTGTTTCAGTGATCATTGTGAGCTTCGCTGCAACAACATTGGACTCTTCTGTTCGACTGATGCGATATATCATTGCCGAATTGGGAGAAGAGTACAACGTAAATCCTTTGACGAATGCTCATGTTGCAACGACGATCGCCGTTGTTTCAAGTGCAGCCTTAACTTTATTACCTCAAGGCCCTAAAGGGTTCGGGTCGGGTGGATATCTTCTATGGCCGCTATTTGGTACATCGAATCAATTGCTTGCTGGAATCAGTTTACTTCTGATTACCATCTGGCTTAAGCGTCAAGGAAGAAATTATTTGGCTACCTTAATTCCTATGGTATTCCTTATGTTCATGACATTATGGGCGATGATTAACCAGGTAGTGTTTGAATGGTCAGCTGTCGGTGAATCAGAAGGGAATATGCTGCTCTTTATCTTCGGGAGTATCATTCTGATTTTCACCTTGTGGATCCTTATAACCGCAGCATCTTCACTGTCTAAAAAGGGAGATGACCCTTCACAGTTCTCTGCTTAGTTATGAGATGAGGGTGACTCGGGATCGGGTCCCCTTTTTCTACTTTCTTTTGAAGGAGGGACAAGAATATCGAAATTATCATGCCACATTACAGAGACATCTTTAAGGAGGGGATCACGAATGGATTCGTCTATGAAAGAAAGGTTTAAAAGAATCATACAGCTATACGATGAAATGATTCGCCTCCCTCACAAAACGGAAATCGCCAGGGAATTGAGAGATGAGGATGATTTATTCTTATTATTGCTCTATTCAGAAATGCTTGGCCTCCCGAATCCCGTTTTTTATTATACATTGGAACTTTATCCATATATTATAGAGAAATTTCATGATTGGCATTTAAGAATGGGAATGGAGCACTCTCCCTTAGATGGAATCAGATGTTGTTGAAGTATAGGGAGGGGGATATGTACATGAATGAATTACATCAACAGTCAATTTTATTTGTAGGAGGTAAAGGAGGTGTAGGAAAATCAACATCTGCTTCTGCTTTAGCCGTAATGTTTGCGAAAATGGGAGAAAAAACGCTAATCATCTCAACAGATCCCGCGCATAACCTGGGTGATATTTTTCATCAGGAAATCAAGGGGGATAAAACTCCTCTACTCAAAAATCTATGGGGGATAGAAATTAATCCTGAAATTGAAACACAGGATTATATTAACGGAGTAAAAAGGAATTTAAAAGGAATGGTTAAATCAAAAATGGTGAATGAGGTTCACCGTCAAATCGATATGGCTGCTTCGGCACCAGGGGCAGAAGAAGCAGCATTATTTGACCGAATGGTTTCCATCATTCTCGAGGAAGGAAATGAGTTCGATAAGATCATTTTTGACACAGCACCTACTGGCCACACAATCCGGCTTTTATCTCTTCCTGAACTCATGGGAGTATGGATGGACGGGATGCTTGAAAGGCGGAAGAAAACAAACAAAAACTATTCACAGCTATTAAATGACGGCGAGCCCGTAGAGGACCCCATTTATGATGTCCTGCAAAAGCGACGTGAAAAGTTTTCAAGAGTACGGGGGATTCTACTGGATCAAAAAAGAACAGGATTTATCTTTGTACTCATTCCTGAAAGGCTCCCGATACTGGAGACAGAAAAAGCCATTGAATTGATGTCTGGGCACGGATTGAATATTGGGGGGCTGATCATAAATAAGATCCTCCCTATGCAGGCAGATGGAGTGTTCCTGCAAAAAAGGAGGGAACAGGAAAAGTTATACCTAAAGCTGATGAGGGAGAAATTCACAAACCAGACGTTATATCGAATTCCTCTATTAGAAGAAGATATCTGTTCACCCCGTCATCTCGATGAGTTTGTAGACTATCTACAGAGAGAAGTAATTAGTAGTGAAAGAACCATCTAATATAAGAGTATTCATAGGAACTTGCTGACCATTGGGGGTATTTCATCTAATGGTCATTTTTATTTTTCAGGAGGGAAAAATCATTTTTTGTCGAAAATGTAATGGAATCAATGAAAGAAGGGAGTGATACCCATGCGTGGAGATATGAAACATTTACCGGGAATTCTTCCGTTGAAGAAAAGAGAAGAAACACAGAACCGATGGCTATTTCATCGACTTAATACCCTTTTACCTTCCTTAATGAAAAAGCATAATCTTGATATGTGGATTATTGCGGGCAGAGAGTATAATGAAGATCCTGTTCTGAAAAGTCTCTATCCGGCATCAATAGACAGTTCCGGGAGATTGACGATTGTAGTGTTTTATCTTGACGGAGAGCAACAATTGAAAAGGTGGATACTGCACTCTAATCCGAACTTCGAGCCATTTTATGAACGTGTCTGGAAGCCGGAAGACTGTGATCAATGGGAGTATCTAAAACGACTTGTAGAAGTTCATTGCCCTGATACAATTGCCTTGAACTATTCCACATCGTTTGCTGCAAGTGATGGTTTAAGTCATTCGTTTTACCAACATTTAAGCATATTACTTGATGAGTACTCCCATAAATTTGTGTCAGCCCAGCAAATTATTGTTGATTGGCTATCGATAAGGTCATCGAAGGAACTCACAGCCTATCCTTCAATAGCGGAACTTGCGAGGCAAATAGCGGCAGAAGCTTTATCCGGAGCGGTGATCCATCCTGGAATCACAACGACTGAAGATGTAGTGGATTGGATAAGGCAATGCGTATTGGATTTAGGAATGGAAACGTCATTTTACCCTACGGTGGATTTACAAAGAAAAGGGGCAGCGATGGAGCGATTAGAAGGGGAAATCATTCGATGTGGAGATATTGTGCATTTGGATTTTGGTATTCGTTATCTCGGTTTAGCGACAGACACCCAGCAACTCGCATACGTTCTCTATCCAGGTGAGGAAGAAGCTCCTGAAGGACTTCAATCCGCATTACAAACTGCCTTAAGATTTGAAGATATCATTACAGAAGAAATGAAAGTGGGAAGAACAGGAAATGAAGTGTTTCATCGTGTAATGAAAAAGGCAAGAGATGAAGAGATAGAGGCGATGCTTTATTCTCACCCCATAGGAAATCACTGTCATGAAGCGGGGGCCATAATGGGATTATATGATCAACAAAGAGACATCCCTATAAAAGGTGACCTCCCTCTAACAGCAAATACATGCTATGCCATGGAATTCAACATCAAACAATACGTTCCTGAATGGGATCAGATTGTTCCGATCTTTCTGGAAGAGCCCGTTGCCTTCATTCAGAATCGATTGGAATACATGGCGAAAAGGCAAATGGCCTTCTATCTTATATAATGAGAGAATGAGTACAATCCCCCAATTGTACTCATTTTTTATTTAGGTGTTTTCATAAAAAAGTGTGAACTATCCCTTGACATTATACCTAATGGGGTATATTATTGTAATTGTAGCAGGAAACAACAAGCCAATAGGAGGTGTCTTTATGGAATACAATTCACAAGTTAAGAATCGAATTAAACGTGTTGAAGGGCAGCTCCGTGGAATCGTAAGAATGATGGAGCAAGGGGAAGATTGTAAAAACGTTATTACACAGCTTTCCGCAGCAAAAACAGCTCTGGACCGTTCCGTAGGCTTAATTGTCAGTATGAATCTTGTGGAATGTGTAAGGGATTCACAAGAGACGGGTGAAAATACAGAAGACCTTGTAAAAGAAGCAGTGAATTTATTAGTGAAGAGTCGATAAAAAAAGTTGACATCTTTTTTTATATCATATAATATACCCTTATAGGTATTTTGAAAAACAATCATTCTTAGGAGGAATTATTAATGAACGCAGATAAAGTACTAGATGCAAAAGGATTAGCCTGCCCGATGCCTATTGTGAAAACAAGAAAAGCAATAAATGAAATTGAAGCTGGTCAAATTTTAGAGGTTCAAACAACGGATAAAGGTGCTAAAAGTGACCTGACAGCCTGGGCTAAATCTACAGGACATGAATTGCTCGATTCAAATGAAGAAAATGATGTATTTACATTCTGGATTAAAAAAGGATAAATTTTTTTAAGGGGATAAATACCCCTTATAGTATATAGGAGGAGATACAATGTCAGAAAGAAAAACAACCAATATTATTCTCTTTAGTGGAGATTATGATAAAGCGATGGCTGCATATATCATTGCGAACGGAGCTGCGGCTTATGATCATGACGTAACCATTTTCCATACATTCTGGGGATTGAATGCTTTAAGAAAAGAAGAAATGGTACCGGTAAAAAAAGGATTTATGGAGAAAATGTTTGGGCGTATGATGCCAAGGGGTGCAGATAAGCTGGGATTATCCAACATGAATTTCATGGGAATGGGCCCTAAAATGATCAAAGGTGTTATGAAGAAGCATAATGCTATGCCTTTACCTGATTTAATTGACATGGCAAGGGAACAAGAAATCAATCTGGTTGCGTGTACCATGACAATGGATTTATTAGGTTTACACAAAGATGAATTGTTAGAAGAAATCGAGTATGCAGGGGTAGCTGCGTATTTAGCGGATGCTGAAAATGGTAACGTGAACTTATTCATCTAATTTTTTTGAAATAAAATATACCCTATTAGGTAATTGGAGGTTTTATTAATGAACACGATTGAAACAAACTTCGTATTGGATGCAAAGGGATTAGCTTGTCCAATGCCGATCGTCAAAACAAAAAAAGCCATGAATAACCTGGAAGCAGGACAAGTGATTGAAATTCAAGCAACAGACAAGGGATCAAAGGCTGACCTTCAAGCATGGGCAAAAAGTTCCGGGCATGACTATCTGGGGACAATCGAAGAAGGAGATGTTCTGAAGCACTTTGTTCGGAAATCAAGTGGTGAAGAGGCTGTAGAGCGTAAACATGAATCAGTAACAGATAATGATACATTGGCCGGAAAATTGGGCGATGAAAATGTCGTTGTTCTGGATGTCCGTGAAAAAGCCGAATATGCATTCAAACATATTCCAGGCTCTATCTCGATGCCATTTGGAGAGCTTGAAACACGTGTAGACGAATTGAATAAAGACAAGGACATTTATGTAGTTTGCCGTACAGGAAACAGAAGCGACATGGCGGCGCAATTATTAGCTGAAAAAGGATTCGCTAATGTTATCAATGTAGTTCCAGGCATGAGCGATTGGACTGGAGACGTTGAATCGAACGTGAAGTAATGTATAAACACTAATATCGGGAGGTTAAATTATGTCAGTCAAACCAATGAATTCAAAAGAAGTAGCTCAAAAAGTCATGAACAGAGAAGATTTATTTATTTTGGATGTTCGTAATGCAGATGCCTTTGAAGATTGGAAAATTGAAGGTGAAAAATTTGAATACCTGAACATCCCATACTTCGATCTTTTAGATGGTGTAGAAGAAATAATGGATCAACTTCCTAAGGATAAAGACATTCTAGTTGTATGTGCGAAAGAAGGTTCTTCTATTATGGTAGCGGAAATGCTTTCAGATGAAGGGATGGACGTTTCTTACCTTGAAGGCGGAATGAAAGCTTGGAGCGAACATTTGGAGCCTGTTAAAGTGGGTGAATTAACAAAAGGCGGAGAGCTTTATCAATTTGTACGTTTAGGTAAAGGTTGTCTATCCTATATGGTCGTATCAAATGGTGAAGCAGCGATTGTCGATGCTACTCGTATGACTGATATCTTTATCGACTTTGCAAAAGAAAAAGGCGCAACGATTACAAATGTATTTGATACTCACTTGCATGCCGATCATATTTCTGGTGGACGTAACATTGCAGAAGCAACAAATGCTACCTATTGGTTACCTCCTAAAGATGCTGTGGAAGTTACCTTTGAATATGCTGCACTTGAAGATGGGAATAAAGTCGTGATCGGAAATACAACGATTGATATTACAGCTCTTTATTCACCTGGACATACAATCGGTTCAACTTCATTTGTAATTGATGAGAAGTATTTATTATCAGGTGACATTCTTTTTGTGGACAGTATCGGACGTCCGGATCTTGCCGGGAAAGCAGAAGATTGGGTAGCTGATCTTAGAGAAAGTCTTTACAAACGGTATAAAGACCTTTCTATGGAGCTTACCGTGTTACCGGCTCACTTCATGATTATTGATGAATTAAATGAAGATGGCTCTGTAGGTGAAAAGCTGGGAACATTATTTGCAAAAAACCACGGATTAAATATCGAGAGTGAAGAAGAATTCAGAAAGCTGGTATCTGAAAACCTTCCACCTCAGCCAAACGCGTATCAAGAAATCCGAGAAACGAACATGGGTAAAGTAACCCCAGATGAAGAAAAACAGCGTGAGATGGAAATTGGACCTAACCGTTGTGCTGTTCGATAATCAATCGTACTAATCTAAACAAATAATCAAAATGGGAACCTGAAAAAGAGGTTCCCGTTTTATTAGAAGAGGAGGAACAACACGATGGATTTGGCATTTATAATTACAATCTTTCTTATCGGATTTGCGGGCTCGTATATATCAGGGATGGTAGGTATCGGGGGGAGTATCATTAAATATCCCATGCTCCTATATATCCCGCCGATGCTTGGAGTAGCAACATTCACTGCTCACGAAGTTTCAGGTATTAGCGCAGTTCAAGTGTTTTTTGCCACACTTGGTGGGGTTTGGGCTTACCGTAAAGGAGGCTATCTTAATAAAACTCTTATCACTTACATGGGTGTAAGTATTTTAATAGGTAGCTTCATCGGAGGGTATGGTTCGAAATTCATGAGTGAGGCTGGAATTAATATTGTGTATGGAATTCTTGCATTAATTGCGGCGATCATGATGTTCATCCCTAAAAAAGGCATTGATGATATAAAACTCGAGGATGTAAAATTTAACAAGTGGTTAGCAGCGATACTTGCCTTGATCGTCGGGATTGGAGCAGGCATAGTTGGAGCAGCAGGAGCTTTCCTATTAGTTCCGATTATGCTGGTGGTCCTTAAGATTCCGACAAGAATGACGATCGCTTCATCCCTTGCCATCACGTTGATTTCTTCAATCGGATCAACAGTCGGAAAGATATCGACAGGTCAAGTGGAATATCTACCAGCTATGATCATGGTCGTAGCTAGTTTAATTGCATCTCCACTGGGCGCGATGGCAGGAAAGAAAATGAATACAAAGATTCTTCAAATGATACTAGCCGTTTTAATCCTGGCTACAGCGATTAAAATCTGGCTCGATATTCTTTAAACCATTTAATGCTTAGTTCTGATTCACCTAGTATCTTCTACCCTATAGAGGATTTCTAGTGAACAGAACTATGCTTTTTTGTGTTGTAGCTTCGTGTCTGTTATAGAAATGCACAAAAAAGTCATTGTAACTTTCCTCTGGCATTGTTCGTCTAATCAACAGAAAGAAATAAGACTCTAGATGGATGAACATACTTAATGAGACTAGTACAATGGAAGAGTGGAATAGCTCTATTACCTATCCATCATGAAAAGGGAGAATGATTAATGAAGAAATTAATTAGTATTGCCTTATTATTAACACTAATAGTGGGCCTCATTCAGCCAGCATCTGCTGCAGATAATGATAAAGAAAGCATCAATGAGAAATTCGGTCTGCCTATCGTTGTATATGGAGAAACCCTTACCGGAGAACAAAAGAAAAAGGTACAAGATCAATTAGGAATGGAAGACGGAACAGAAGTGGAAGAGTTTACGGCAACAGGTGAAGACCTTGTGAAGTATATTGAAGGTGAAAACCGTAATGCCCGTATGTTTTCCTCTGCCATGATTACTCGCAAAGAAAAAGGCGAGGGTCTGAAGGTTAATATTGTGACTCCGGAAAATATTACGGAAGTGACGAATTCTATGTATTCAAACGCTTTATTAACTGCAGGCGTCGAGAACGCAGTAGTGGATGTGGCCTCACCTGTAAAGGTAAGTGGTCATTCTGCATTAGTCGGCATTTATAAAGCGTATGATGTTAGTGGAGAGAAGCTTGATACGGTTCGCATGGAGGTTGCCAACGAGGAATTGACCGTGGCAACAGAACTTGCCAAAGAATCCGGGATTGATAAGGAAGAGGTCAGCAACCTGTTAACCGAAATAAAGAAGGAAATAGCCGAACAAGATCCGGCTACGAAAGAAGAAGTGGAACAAATCGTTGAAGAGAAGCTCCAAACTCTGAACATCGAGCTAAGCCCGGAGGACCGCCAGTTATTAATCGATTTGTTTGAAAAAATGAGGTCACTGGATATTAACTTTGATAATGTTCAACAACAATTAGATGACTTGACGAATGACATCCAAACCACGATTAAGGAAATTGTCAAAGATGAAGGGTTCGGGCAAAAAGTGTCTGACTTCTTTACGGGCTTGTTAAATGCCATCGCTGATTTCTTTAAATCCATTAAAAATCTATTTGGGTAATGGACTATTTTGTTTTTAAAATAGCAAAAAGACTGAGTCTGCATTGACTCAGTCTTTTATTTCAAGTAAAGGAAATCTTAGATAGATCGTTGTTCCCTTGCCTTCTTCACTATCTACAGACAAAGTACCATCGTGTTTATACATGATTTCTTTCGCGATGGATAAACCGAGGCCGTATCCTCCTGTATTTCTTGTTCTCGACAAATCTGAGCGGTAAAATCTCTCTCCGATACGGGATAAGGAATCAGCAGGAATGCCAATACCGGTATCCCTGATTTTTACAACAGCCATTCCACCTTCTTCGTACGATTGAATGAGAACGCGACTCTCTTCAGGAGAATATTTCAAGGCATTATCCAAAATATTATAAAATACCTGCATGACCCGGTTGGGATCCCCATTAATAATGGATTCTTCATTTAAATCATGCTGGACATCCAATTTTTTGTTTTTTGCATGAGGCTGGATAAGTGTTAAAGAATCCATTATTAACTGAGAGAGTACAATCGGTTCAATATCTAAAGAAAAAGAGCTATCCTCCAATTTATTCAATTCAAGTAGCTCAGTAATTAATTTCTGCATCCGTATCGATTCTTTTTGAATAAGGTGCAGGCTTTCTTCCATTTCTTCAGGATTCGTTTGAACCTTGTCAGTCAGTGCCTTTGCATATCCACCAATATAGGTAAGGGGAGTCCTTAATTCATGGGCAACATTTGAAAGAAACTGACGCTTCCTTTCTTCTTGATGTTGAAGAGAATCGACCATACTATTAAATGTCAGGGCAAGTTCTGCCATTTCATCTCTCGAGTTGACATTGAGCCTGTCTGAAAAATCACCTTTAGCCACTTTATTTGAAAATTGTTGCATTTCCCTGACAGGTTTAAATAATGAACCTAAAGAAGATTGAATGATCAAGAACAATACAAAATAAAACATGACACCTGTGAGTACCAATATAGGGATCCCTTTACTAAACACTTCCGTCATTTCAGCCAAGGGGATATAAATGAGTAAATAACCCATTAATCTATCTTCGTTCATAAGAGGAAAAATAGCTCCAATCACATTCCGATTAAATTCTGCTACATATCCTTCTTTCATTACCGGATTACCTTTAGCCAATTCTCTTTTGTCATCGTTATTGATGAGAGGGTTTTGGTCAATGCGATATGGGAAGCTTTTGGTTAAGTCTTCAAGTTCCTCCACAACAGACACTTCGTAAGGGGAGATCACATTATACCAAAGGATTTTATCCCTTACACTTCCGCTTACGTCACCATAGTGATAGTGATCAGCTGTTCTCTGTCCTTGATAAAGCAGTGACTCCTTAACGGTCCCGATATATAGATCCTTATAGAGAAAATGAATAAATAGAAATGAAAATACAATGGTTAAAAATAAGCTGCTTAATAATAGAAGAGAGACTTTTTTATTGAGAGTCAGATTGGAATTTTTCAAACGGATCCCTCGAACTTATAGCCAAGGCCCCACACGGTTTCGATCAAATGTCCATGGTTCTTCAATTTCAGCCGTAATGTTTTAATATGGGTGTCCACTGTACGATCGCTTCCTTCATAATCACTTCCCCATACTTGATCGAGAAGCTGATCTCGCTTATACACTCTTCCTTGATTACGGACCAGGAACAAGAATAGTTCATATTCTTTTAAGGTTAATCGGGGTGTAAGTTCACCAACTGAAATCGTCCTTGATGCCAAATTAAATGACACCGGTCCATAACGTTCAATCATTGAATGTTGGGATGATTGAGTACCGTAGGATCTTCTCAGGATCGTTTCGATTCGTGCAACAAGTTCCTCAGCATTAAATGGTTTAACCATATAGTCGTCACTTCCAAGCCTAAGTCCTTTCACCTTATCTAAATCATCGCCCTTTGCCGAAAGGAAGATAAAGGGTACCTGGCTTGTTTCCCGGACCTCTTTTAATAATTGATAACCATCCATGAATGGCATCATGATATCCACAACCATGATATCCACATGTGTTTTCTTCAGTTGATCAAGGGCAGCGAGTCCATTCTCTGCATCTAAGCAGAAATACTGCTCCCTGTTTAAATACAGTTTGATCAGCTGCCTCATTTCCGTCTCATCATCCACGATCAGGACATTCCATTTTTTCAACGTAAACCACTCCTATCCATACTACACATGCAAAGCATAAGTTTTATTATAGACGAAATTAGTGAATTTTTTATGATATAGGATACATTTATCGTAGTAGCTTTCTCCATATTAGCATGAATTACAGCAGTATTATCCGCTCATGGCTCACTACTTTTCCTAAACAGGGACATTTGCCCTTCCCTTTTTCCCATTTTTTAATAGGCTAATAAAGAGGAGTGACGAAGATGTATGAGAGGAGAACCATATACAGAAAGAATTTGATGAACCTATTTAATTCCGGATCCGGATTTCCAAACCTTGGGACTGGATATGACGGCAATCCTCCAGGAGGGTTTCAAGGCTATGTACCATGGGAAGGTAACCAGTTGCAAGGAGGGGGATTCGGTGGAGGACCAGGTTATTATAATCAAGGACCTTATGTTAGTACAGCGGGACCACAAGGTTTTCCGCCACAAGGATTTCCACAGCCCGGTTACGGTCCACCACCATTTGGGCCAGCAGGGGGCTACGGGTATGGTATTAATCCAATCGGTGCAGGTTTAATTGGTCTGGGATTGGGATTCCTTGGAGGACAGATTGTAAATAGCCCATTTAAGGGTCCACATAAACGCTACTATTATTATCTTTAATATATCAAACCGACTCTAAAGGCAGAGTCGGTTTTTCTATGTTGATGAACAGTGCTTGACTATATACCGCGTAGGGTATATTATAAAAATATAAAGTAAATGCTTTAGAAATCAGATTAATTCAAACAGTTGAGGTGATTTTTTGGAATTTATTGGTGTGATTGTTCTAGCTATACTAATCTATATTTATGTGATGATGAAGAAATCAGGAAAAAATATCAAGCAAATTTCATCGAATGAATTAAAATCATTGTTAGGTAACAATGACAAGCAATTCATTGATGTCCGTACGCGGGGAGAATTCAAACAAAATCACATCAGACAATTTAAGAATTTGCCATTACAGTCTTTACAACAAAACGCTCACAAATTATGTAAGGATAAAGAAATCATAGTGATTTGTCAAAGTGGAATGAGAAGTGCCAGTGCCCCTGTAAAGTGCTTAAAAAGAAAGGATTCACAACAGTTACTAATGTTAAGGGTGGAATGAATTCATGGTCCAATTAATAGAGCGGGCTATAACATTTGAAAGAGAGGTAATCGTAATGAAAACAATTTCAGCAAGTGCGGTAAATGATCGATTAACAGCTGGAGAAACATTAAATATTATTGATGTTCGCGAAGTAGCTGAGGTGAGAAGTGGGAGAATTCCAACAAGTATCCACCTTCCATTGGGGCTTATCGAATTTAGAATGAATGAATTAGACAAGAAGAAAGAATACATCGTGGTCTGTCAATCCGGCGGGAGAAGCAGTCAAGCGGTAAAGTTTCTCGACTATCATGGATTCAATGTAACAAACATGAACGGCGGAATGCTCTCATGGAAAGGTAAAGTAGATTAAATTCATTCTTTCTTCGATTTTCATTTATTGTATGGGAAAAATAATCATTTTGAATACCCCTGTAGGTTTAAAAGGTGAAATATAGGATAATTTATATACGATGAGATGAAAATAGAAAGAGGGAGGAATTCATCATATGACAAAAGTAAATGAATTGACGTCAAAGGAATTAACGAAAAAGATACTCAATGGAGACAGCATGTTTATTCTGGACGTTCGTCCAAAGGATGCTTTCGATGATTGGAAGGTAGAGGGGAAGAACGTAAAAATAATAAACAAGCCTTTTTCCGAACTGAAGGACAATCTCGGATCAGTTCAATCAATTTTACCACCTGATGAAGCCATTTACGTAATATGTGCAAAAGGAAATTCTTCAACGAAAACGGCAGAAATGCTGGTAGATGCAGGTATGGACAACATTTATTCCGTAAATGGGGGCATGCAGGCTTGGAGTGAATATTTAGAGCCTGTTAAAATTGGTGATGTTTCAGGTGGTTCACTCTATCAATTTGTTCGCATAGGGAAAGGTTGTTTATCTTATGCTATCGTTTCAAATAGAGAAGTAGCTTTCGTTGACTCCAGCCGAATTTTGGGGTCTTATAAGAAATTTATTCAAGAGCATAAAGTATCGGTGAAAGCAGTACTTGATTCGCATCTCCATGCAGATCATATCTCAGGCGGGCGGTCTTTAAGTAGTGAATACAATTCTCCTTATTATTTGCCTCCAAAAGATGCAGAGGACGTTCAATACGAATATAAAGAATTAAATGATGACACGGTCATTAATGTAGGTGATACGACCATAAAAGCTGTATACTCTCCTGGGCATACGATTGGTAGCACTTCTTTTATTGTGGACGATCACTACTTGTTAACAGGTGACATTCTGTTTATTGATTCGATCGGCAGACCTGATTTAGCTGGTAAAGCAGAAGACTGGGTAGGGGACTTGAGGAAAACTTTGTATACGAGATATAAAGATCTTGCGGATGAGTTGATTGTCTTACCAGCCCACTTTATGACCATCGATGAGATGAATGAAGATGGATCGGTTTCTCATCCTTTAAAGGCTCTATATAGAGAGAATCATGGATTAAATATACAAGATGAGCAGGAATTCCGAAAAACAGTTACGGAAAATCTTCCTCCTCAACCAAATAGCTATGAAAAAATACGTGAAACCAACATGGGTAAAATGCATCCGGAAGAAGAGGAACAACGGGAAATGGAAACAGGTCCAAACCGATGTGCAGTGCGGTAAAAAAGAAAGCTAATGAGGTTTCTCTTAAAGCATAGTTAAATAATGCAATCATCCTCATTGAGGATGATTGCTTGTATAAGGAAGAACCAGGGAAGTGGACATTCATGAACGGAACAAATGAATCAAAATATATTCAGCAGCACCTAGCGAACGAACGAACATTCCTGGCTTGGATCCGTACAGCGATCGCTATTATCGGAATTGGTTTTCTCACCACAAGCTTGCATTATAACTCGCTTCAAGGAGATGCCGTCCAAGATCGAATCGCCGTCTCCATCAGTGCTGTATCGATCATTATCGGGTTAGTGATCATTATTGGATCGACCGTTAACTACTACCGGACGAGGAGACATATAAACACACAAACATTTGTATCTGCAGATGCCTTCATCAAGATGATGGCGATTGTAGCAACTGTTGTCCTTTTATTTGTAACCGTATATTTTTTCATACTGAATTGAAAAAGCTGAACGAGTGGGTTAACCCCCTCGTTCAGCTTTATTAATCTTGTTTTTTTTCATTATAATATTGAACAGAAGTCATGGCTCCTTCACTCACCATGGAATTGTCTTCAATATTTGCAGGGTCTGGATTTCCGCCTTTTTCAACAGGCAGATCTTCTTTTCTTCTCTTTTTGAATTTCGTTACCAATCCTTCTTTAATATTGTGCAACTGATTACGCTTCTCCTTCGATGATAATATCCATCCTAATGAACCGGCCGTAACCGTCGCACCAACAAGTAAGGTTTTATTTACTCTCATTTTATTCTTCCTCCTTCAAAAAATAAATAGTTTGTATAGTATGTTCTTTATTTTCCCGGTATACATGAATTTAAACATTAGGGATTGATTCAAATAATTACAGGAGTGGACAATTATAGAGTTCTGGTTAAAAATATACATAATAGATGGAAAGCAAAGGGAGGAAGAAATCATTGAAGAATATTACCAAACAAAGTGTCATTGGATTCATTGGGACAGGCGTAATGGGACAAAGCATGGCTGGTCATCTGCTCGTGGCCGGTTATCAGGTGGTCGTATACAATCGTACGAAAGAGAAAGCATCGAAGCTTATACATAGAGGTGCAAAATGGGCAGATACACCAAAGAAAGTGGCTGAAATTTCGGATGCAGTCATTACGATCGTAGGATATCCTACAGACGTAGAGGAAATTTACCTCGGTGAAAATGGAATTCTTAATCACTTAAAACGTGATTCCCTTGCCATTGATATGACTACTTCATCTCCAAAACTAGCAGAGAGAATTTTTAAAGTAGGCATGGATAAAGGTGTAGCCACATTGGATGCCCCCGTTTCAGGTGGAGATATCGGAGCCAAAGAAGCAAGACTTTCTATCATGGTAGGAGGAGAAGAGGAATCATTCGAAACGGCAAAGCCCCTTTTAGACCTTCTGGGTTCCAATGTTGTGTATCAAGGGAAGGCAGGAGCGGGACAGCACACGAAGATGTGTAACCAAATCACGATTGCTTCTAACATGATGGGAGTAAGTGAAGCCCTTCTTTATGCCAAGAAATCAGGCTTGAATCCAGATAATGTGCTAAAGAGTATCACCTCTGGAGCGGCAGGCAGCTGGTCCCTTAGTAATCTGGTTCCACGAATGATTGATGAGGACTATGCTCCAGGCTTTTATATAAAGCACTTTATCAAAGATCTTAAGATAGCCATGGAATCATCCAGGGAGATGGAAATCAAAACACCGGGGTTAGAGCTGGCCCTCTCATTATATGAAGAATTGGCTCATAATGGTGAAGAAAACAGTGGCACTCAAGCCCTTATCAAACTGTTGGAGAATTAAAATATAAAACGCCCCATCGAAGAATCAATGGAGCCGTTCTTTATATTTTTCCAATGAAGTCAGGATCTTTCTGAATTCCCGATTGGTTCGGCAGCCAATTTGCTGGAACGCCTGCTCCCGTTTTTCTTCCATATTGAATACCTTCCAGCATTCTCAATATCTCATAGGTATTCCGACCAACTTCAGGCGGGTAAATCATTTTTGACGTTATCATTCCTTCAGGGTCGATGATAATTGTAGCTCTGAACGTAGCTCCTGCACGCTCATTTAACACCCGATAAGATCTGCTTATTTGATGGTTTCGATCACTCACTAACGGAAATTGCACTTTAGAAGCAGATGGGGATACTTCAGTGAACACTTTGTGAGAGTACACACTGTCAGTACTTATTCCAAATACTTCAGTCTGTAATGCTTGAAATTTAGGATAAATAGCAGCGACCGCTGCCAGTTCGGTTGGTCAAACAAAGGTGAAATCACTGGAATAAAAAAACAAAATAACCCATTTACCCCTGTAGGATTCTAAGTTGACGGTGTTTATTTTCTTTTGCGCGTTATCATATGCCTCAGCTACAAAGAGAGGGGCTCGATCATTGGTTTGGGCACAAAAGGGTAAGGAACAATCTTCACTTCTCATTGCACGATTAAATGAGTAGTGGGGTTCATACATCGAATCACCCCTTTCATAAAAAGTACTATCAACATATGCCTGATCATGACTTTATATGATTGGGTAGAAGGTTCTTTTCTATATCATACTTCTTTTATATTAGGGAATAATAGGAGAGTGTTGTTACAAATTTGAAGGTAAGGTGATTCTTTTGAAAAGAAAATCGTTTAAGCAATTATCGACCCTTATATACACGTTTGGTTCTATCATGACCGTAGTTGCCTTCCTTGTATCCTATTTGCAAACGAAAACAATCATTCAAGCAATTAAGAAGTATAGTCCGTATAACTAAGATTTATTGTTTGCAATATCTATACATAACTTAGACAATGATAGTGAAGATAAGTGAGGAGGGATCCTGTTGAAGCTAACGGGTAAAAAAGTCATTCAATTAGTAAGTGCAGATTTTGAAGATCTTGAACTATGGTATCCTGTATTACGATTGCGTGAAGAAGGAGCAGTTGTACATATTGTCGGTGAAAATGCAAATCAAGAATACATCGGAAAATACGGGGTTCCGATTGTGTCAGAATACGCGTTTAAAGATATCAATCCGAAAGACTATGATGCAATCCTCGTACCGGGTGGATGGTCCCCTGATAAGTTGCGTCGCTATGAAGATGTGATTTCCATGGTTCAAACCATGGATAAGAGTAAGAAGCCGATCGGTCAAATTTGTCATGCAGGTTGGGTCTTGATTTCAGCCAAAATTCTTCAAGGTGTAAAAGTCACCAGCACACCAGGAATAAAAGATGACATGGAAAATGCAGGGGCAACCTGGGTAAATGAATCCGTCGTCACAGATGGTCATATTGTTTCAAGCCGCAGACCTCCTGATTTACCAGACTATATGAAAGAATTCATTGAAGTGTTAGCAAAATAAATGCACAATTAAAAGGACTGGCGCCTCGAAAAACTTTAATTTTTAGTTTCTCGTGAACCAGTCCTTTGTTGTCCTATTTCTTTTTTTCTCTTTTATTTCGATCATTCACCCGTGCGAAAAACGTCTGTTTAACAGATTGATGGGTGGTAATGGCTGCACCCGTTGCGATGAATCCGTTGGCAATACCATTGAAATCAAACCCCAAAGTCCAGCCGCTGGCAGCAACCCCTGCCAGTAATAAGATCCAGATAATCAACCAGTCCGGAATGTGAGGAGTCCGCTTCAATGCATACCCTAAAACCCATAGAACTGGAACGAGTACAGTGACTTGTGGATCGATTGATATACCACTCAATAAATTTTCGATCACATGTTTCACTCCCTAAAAGAAAAATAACTTCTTTTAAAGCTTATTCGAACATGCTATTGTTTCATGACAACCTGTACCCGAAGTTTTTAGGGGAATTTGCATAAACGGTAAAAATAATTGGTTGATATGTTCAATTAAATGTTTCCCAATGAAAACGGACCTTTAAAGTGACATTAGAATTGTTCAATGATATTATATTGATTGACCTATTATAAAAAAGGAGCTGTTAATAATGGCGAAAAAAGGATACATACAATTTCAGACAGGTGAAAAAATCGAATTTGATCTATTTCCAAATGAAGCACCTGGAACAGTGGCAAATTTCGAAAAATTAGCAAACGAAGGTTTCTACAACGGTTTAAGCTTCCACCGTGTCATCCCTGGTTTCGTAAGCCAAGGCGGATGCCCTAATGGTAATGGGATGGGTGGCCCTGGTTACACAATCAAGTGTGAAACAGAAGGAAATCCACATAAGCATGAAGAAGGGTCGTTATCCATGGCCCATGCGGGGAAAGATACTGGAGGAAGTCAGTTCTTCATCGTTCATGAGCCACAGCCTCACCTAAATGGCGTTCATACCGTCTTCGGAAAAGTGACTTCAGGAATCGATATCGCTAAATCAATGAAAAACGGCGACGTTATGGAGAAAATGGAAGTATACGACGCGTAAAGAAAGAGGGACGGACCTTGCTCCGATTCTTTTGTTAGCTAATATCTATTGATGGTAAAGAAAAACAATAGTTGAAATGCTATTCATGATGATGTATTATACTAATATAGGCTGCGTTGTACGTAATCATAACGAAGTTTTAACCTTTAAACTGTAATAGGGAGTTTTACATCGAAGTTGGAATGTCAAGCCTCCACGATCTGAGGACGACAGGAAACCTTCTGCAAACACCCACTTTGAGGAGTGGTGGTTTAAAACTTTCTTATATCAAATTACGGCAAATGTGGCTCCTTACATTAGTATCTCAAGCCAGTTCCCAATCGGGGGCTGGCTTTTTTCATTTCTAAATAATTCTAAATAAATGAACAGCAAACAAAAAGACCGAATTCCTAAATGGAATCCGGTCTGAAGGTTTCTGTATCGAGGCCCCTCCCGTCCGTACATGGTTAAGTGTCCCGCAACAAGCGAATGTTCGGGAGAGGCAAGATCATTGTATCACGCAAGGGCAAGATAAGCAAAAGATTTAGTGCAGCACACCAATACGTATGAGATGTTGCTCAATGTCAATGAAATCATTCACTTCAATATGAGGGGTATTGTTTTCTTTCAGGATATCCTGTAATGCTTTCAAGGCAAAAGTAACGCTTGCCACTTTGGCAGGATGACTATCTGGTTCACTATCACCTGCAAAATATATGGTTCCGTACTCTTTTTTGAGATCAGTAAGTACTTTTGATTTGTCGATTCCATATCTTTCGGAGTGATGTGGATGTTCGGGATCGATATTCATATGTACATTTTTCTCTTTATAGTATCCTTCATTTGAGTATACCTCAACGCCTGTAATGCCGTACTTCGCAAGAATATGATGAATATAGTAATCCGTACCTGCACTTAATATGTAGAAGTCGCCTCCTTGGGCCTGGACTTTACGGATGAAGGAAGGGACGTGTTCATCAATCTCAAGGGAATGTATATCTTCAATGATCTGACTTTCTTCTTGATGAATGGACGAAAAAACCTGACTCAAAAATTCGATGTCCTTTATTTCCCGGGACTTCCATTGTTTATATAAAACTTGTCCCTCTGCAAAGTACTTCTCCAGTACAAGATGATAAAAATCCTTTTTAGAGATCGTACCATCAAAGTCAGAAACAAATGCCCATTTTTTCATACCATCTCCTCCTCATTACTACTCCAGTCGATTGTACCATGTTTAAAGGAGGGGATGGAAATGCAAGGTGAGGTGAACTTTAATAATATTATGTAAACTGATCTAACGTAATAAAAAAATCACCTCACTAAAGAGTAAGGAGTTTTTTTTATTTCTTCAAGCTGGTTAAGAATCCTTTCAATACTTCTGGTGTGCGTTTGATTTCTTGAACGGTGTTGGTAATGGTCGTCTTTTTGTATTCGATATCTCCCTGAATCTCTCCTTGTGTTTCTTGTAGCTGGTTCGTTTCAGAAGTAATTTTGTCTACCCTGGTTTGAATGTTTGCCATAGTTTGATTCATTTCGTTAATAACGGGTCGGGTCGACTTCACTGTTTTCATTAGCGCGACTCCCAGCATGACTATAGCAACTACAATTAACGCAATACTTGCATATACAATCCACATGTAAAGTTCACCTCAATAAACGTTGTTTTTAGTTGTATTCCCTAAAAACGTTGAAAATAACGTAAAGATAATTTATTTCTCTTCCTGGTTTACTAATTCCCGTATAGCTAGTAATCTAAATTATAAGGTTACGTAAACGAAAAGGGAGAGAAGAAGATGATCAAAGCCATCATGTTTGATTTGGATGACACATTATTATGGGACTCCAAAAGTATTGAAGAAGCGTTTATAGCAACTTGCCGTTATGCACAGACGAGGGTGGGGGTTGATCCCCAAGATTTAGAGCTTCGTGTCAGAGAAGCTGCGACAAAATTGTATTCAACCTATGATACATATGAATTCACACAAAATATTGGTATTAATCCCTTTGAAGGACTTTGGGGAGATTTCCTTGATGAACATGATGAAGGCTTCCATAAGATGAAAGAAATCGTCCCAACTTACCGGAAAATGGCCTGGACGTCAGGATTACATTCTTTAGGCATCAAGGACGAAAACCTTGGGGAGGAATTATCAGAAAGGTTTCGCATAGAGAGAAAAGAGAGGCCGTTTGTGTATGAAGATACTTTCCGTGTACTAAATGAAGTGAAAGAGAAATTTCAACTGTTGTTATTAACGAATGGTTCTCCCAATTTACAGAATACAAAACTTGATAAGACCCCTGAACTCGTACCTTATTTTGAAGAAATTATCATCTCTGGAGATATCGGGAAAGGGAAGCCGGATTCAGCGATGTTCCTTCATGCATTGGAGAGGCTTAAGCTTCAAAAGGACGAAGTGATCATGGTGGGAGATAATTTAAATACAGACATTCTCGGGGCTTCAAACCTCGGTATCACAACGGTTTGGATTAATCGCCGTCAGCAAAAGCTTCAAGATATTATCCCTGATTATGAAATCAATGAGCTCCATGAGGTTCTAGAGATCGTAAATAACTTGAAATAGGGGGCTTCCTTATGAAGCTTCTTTTTTTTGATCACTCCGACCAGACATAATAGCCTCTTACACTACATACTATTCACGGATATCTCATTTTATAAGGGAAGGGGGATTTTTATGGGAATAGGGATTCATCATGTTAACGTTCTTGCATCACGCTCACATGTATGGGAATTCATCCGAGATATGAATGCCTGGGCTCCTCTCGTCCCCGGATACAAAGAACACACCATTGTCTCTGACGTTCAATCGACTTGGAAATTCATCCTGCAGGTTGGAGTGGTGAGAAAAAAGGTTCATGTGAAGGTATTGGTTACAGAATGGAAGGTACCATCAGAAGTTAAGTTCAATTTAAGGGGGGTCAATCAAAAGTTTACAGGTGAGGGTTTTTTTAGGGCTGATAAAGTAAACTCTTCCATCACGGCTATGACGGGGTGTCTAACGGTTGAATCCACAAGTTCACTGGCTAAAATCCTTGAATCTGCATTTGATAAAATGGTGCACGAGCTCACTAAGGAACTAACTGAAGCGGTTGGGCAAGCGATTGAGCGAGGCAAACAATGACATGCATGCCCTGATCGATGGGGCTTGTGTGGTTCTGTGTGAATTTATCATCATTTAGGTGCAGCTTGTATGCTATAATGAACTATTTGTAAGCAAGAGATTTGTTAGATAAAGAAGAAATACATACACTATAAAGTACATATAGGGATAACTCGTAAAACATATAAAGGGGTCAAATCATGCACAACCTTCAAACACTTCGTGAAGAAGCCATAGAGGAAACAAAACGAAAAATAGAGGATGATATCACACTTTACTTAGAGAAACATGAGAATTGTCCTTCTTTCCAGGATTATGTTGCGGAAAGGAGTGCTTTCTTTCACAATATCTGGACGAATATCTGGCTTAATAAAGTAACCAATGATGTTCTTCGAAGCCATAAAAAAGCCTTCTTGAGAAAGGTAGGTTATGACATCGAAGGGACAGATAAAAAATTGATTAACAAGTTATTTCGCAATGAAATAAGAGATTTTCAGCCATTTCATATTCTAGAATGGTTAATGGAATATCCACCTTCAACAAACGATTGGAAGGAGCGCCATCAAAATGTAAGGGGAAATTATATAAAAAAACACGAAGAAAAAAAACAAGCAGCCATCCAAAAAGATATTCAAAAAGAGATCCTCTCCTTCATAAACAAGCAAATGGATGGGTTTGAACTGCATTGGTATGTGGAGTTACGCTATTTATTTGCTAATAAATTTGTACAAGATTTGGAATCAAAGACAAAATATCACCATATTGAACCATATATGCTGGAGGAGAGACTGGAAGAGGTAGGAAGCTTCACTAGTGATTCTTTTACAACGGTAGCTGACTTCCTCAAAGAATTTACAGGCTCCATTCACAAGAAAAGTGAAAACTGGGATGGACACGTATGGGAATATGAAACCTATTTCTATCCGTATGAGCGATTCGTCTTTTATTATTCAGAGCAAATTGTATACCGTTCACTACTCAATAAAATGCCTGAAGAATTATTGTCGGATTACGAAAATGTATTCGGTCAGGCCTTATCGGAAGAGCGTTTAAGCAGGATTAGTCACCATTTTCTCCTTACGTTGAAGTCGACCTTTTTCACTATGATTCAAGAAGAATATGTTGTTGACTTATATCAACTTGCAGAAGTTCCTTTTGATGAGACTAATCACCTTTCCATTTATGAAGAAGATAAACACAAGAGGGAGAAGAGGAAGGCTGCTGAGTTAGCCGAGTTGAAAAGGAAGCAGGAAGAAGAAAAGCGAATGATGGAAGATATTTTTGGAAGGGAGTATAGCCCTTCATTCCGTGGGGATATCAAGTATACACTCCATATTGGTGAAACGAATACTGGGAAAACCCATCATGCCATTAGCCGGATGAAAGAAGCGAAAAGCGGCATGTATTTAGCTCCACTCCGCCTCCTCGCCCTTGAGGTATTTGATACATTGAACGCAGATGGAGTCCCATGTAATCTGAAAACAGGAGAAGAGGAAAAAGAAGTTATATTGGCAAAGCACGTGTCGTCTACGGTAGAGATGTTTCGTGAAAAGGACGAATATGAAGTGATCGTAATCGATGAGGCTCAGATGCTGGCCGATCAAGATAGAGGTTTCTCCTGGTACCGTGCTATTACAAAAGCAAGGGCAAAAGAGGTACATATCATCGGAAGTGAAAATGTTCGGGACCTGCTAATGGAATTAGTAGGTGAAGGAAACATTGTAGTCCATGATTATAAAAGAGAAATTCCTTTGCAAGTCGAACCGAAGGAATTTCAATTACGGCATGCCAAAAAAGGAGATGCTCTCGTTTGTTTTTCCAGAAAAAAAGTATTGGATACAGCTTCAAGGTTGCAAAATAATGGGCATAAGGTCAGCATGATTTACGGCAGTATGCCACCCGAAACAAGAAAGAAACAAATGATGCAATTTATTAAAGGGAAGACAAATATGATTGTGGCAACCGATGCAATCGGAATGGGCTTGAATTTACCTATACGGAGGATCGTATTCCTGGAAACCGATAAATTTGACGGAACGAGAAGGAGAAGGCTGACATCCCAGGAAGTAAAGCAGATTGCCGGTCGTGCTGGCAGAAAAGGCCTGTACAATGAAGGGAAAGTAGCTTTTACAAAGGATATTAAAGTAATGAAACTTCTATTAGATCAGCCCGATCGCTCGCTCGAAACATTTGCCATCGCACCGACAAGCGGTGTGTTTGAACGCTTTCAACGCTATTTCCACGACCTTGATACGTTTTTCTATTTTTGGGAGAAATTCAAAAGTCCTTATGGCACGGAAAAAGCCACCCTGTTTGAAGAAAGGGAGCTATATGAACTAATTCGTGGAACCGATATCGAGGCGAAACTTACGTTAAATGACCTATACGGATTTTTACATCTTCCTTTTTCGAAAAAGGAGGCTCAATTAACCGAGCAATGGTTAGAGTGTATGTACGCCATTGTACACGGTGAAGAGTTACCCGAACCGCCTATAAATAACAAAAACCTGGAACAAAAAGAAGTATCCTACAAGGCTGTCGGTCTGCATCTCTTATTCCTATATCGTTTGGGAAGACAAACAGAGGCCTATTACTGGGAACGGATTAGAAGTGAAATCGCCGATGGAGTACACGAAAGCCTTCGCACTGAGCTTACCAGTATAAGTCAGACGTGTAAACAATGCGGAAAGAAATTACCTCCAAATTTCGGGTTTCCAATTTGTGATAGATGTCATGCGTCTAGAGTGAAAAGAAGAACGCGAAGAAAGCCTCCATATTCTTAAGCTGTGAGCAGATAACAAGTGGAAACAAGCGAATTATGGTACGATCAGATACGAATTAAAATTGTTAATAGAGGTGTTACAATGAAAATTGAAGTATGGTCAGATTATGTTTGTCCATTTTGTTATATTGGAAAACGCCATTTAGAGGAAGCACTCCAACAATTCCCTGAAAGAGATCAAGTTGAGGTAGCATTTAAGAGCTTTGAGTTAGATTCCGATGCTCCTGTGGATACAGACATGAGTATCCAGGAAATTCTCTCGAAAAAGTATGGAACGTCTCTTGAACAAGCAAAAAACATGACAGACAGCATGACGAAACAAGCTGCAACGGTTGGTCTGGACTTCCGCTTCGATACCAGTATTCCGACGAATACATTCGATGCACACCGCCTGACAAAATATGCGAAAACGAAAGGAAAGGAAACAGAGCTTACTGAATTACTGTTACAAGCTCACTTTACACTTTCAAAGCATATCGGTGACAAGGAAACGCTGGTAGGGTTAGCGGAACAAGCGGGATTGGATGCAGAAGAATCATTAGCTGTATTGAAAGGTCAAGAATTCACACGGGATGTACGTACCGATGAAGAAGAAGCAAGACAAATTGGTGTACAGGGTGTCCCATTCTTTGTGATCAACCGTAAATACGCTATTTCAGGTGCACAGCCAAGCGACGTAGTTTTAAGCTCCATCCAGAAAGTATGGGAAGAGGAGAATCAAACGGCTTCCCTTCAGCCACTGGGAACCGATGGTATGGCTTGTGACGAAAATGGATGCGATGTTCCTCCTTCTAAATCATAACCGCAATAAAATTCTCAGCAAAAAAGCAAGTGAGAGATCCTCACTTGCTTTTTTTAGTGGCTATGATTTTTTGTGTTAATTACTGAAGAAGTTCTCTGTGAAATACGGCTGTGCTTTACCGTTGAATGCGACTCCGACACCTAAATGTTCATAATGGGATTGAAGGATGTTTTCCCTGTGCCCTTTTGAGTTCATCAATCCCTCATGGGCGAAGATGGAACTTAATTGTCCATAGGCTAAGTTTTCTCCTGCTGTACGAAAGGCTACCTGATCTTCTTCCATGCGGTCGAATGGGGATTCGCCTTCTAGATTGGTATGACTGAAATAGTTCTGTTCCGCCATGTCGAGACTATGTTTTCTTGCAGTGTCCCTGACTTGATCGTCCCAGGAGAGAGCATTTAACCCTTTTTCTACACGTGTAGCATTTGTGAGGTCAAAAAGCTGGAATTCAAATCCTTCTTTCAACTCGGGACTCGCTTCTGAATAGAAATTCTTCTTATTTGCTTCCAGGCTTTCAGCGATTATTTGTATGGCCGTGACGGTGTCATTTTCATGCTTGTCATAAAACACAGTTACGTAGCTTCCATCCACTTGATAGACGTCCTGTTCTCCATTGTTTTGGAGCTGATATAGAGTCAATCCTTTTCGGATATTTGAGAGTGGCTCACCGAGTTCATTCTGAACTACCTCTTTGGGTACCCCCATTTCAATACCCGATGAGGAGGAAAGGAGGTCTTGATTGGTATAAAGCCCATTAACCTGGTTATTTTCATCATAAGAAACCATTAAGAAATTACGGTAGTTTTCGTGATATGCATACCAGGAAACTCCGTATTCATTAGTGGATTGTCTCTTTGCTGCACCTAACTCCTTTTCAAGGTCTCCTTTTGATTCTCCCATTTCAATATTATAGATAGAGTAGCTTTTATCACTTGGTACTGTCAAAGCAGGTTTTTCTACAGATTTCTCTTCCTTTGTATCAGAGGGATTTTCGAGATCTCTAAAGGACTCGTCCAATTTAATGAGCAGAAGGTTTACTTCGTTGTACAGTTGATTGAAAGTGTCTTTCACTTTAGGACTGTTCTTTATTTCTTCAATCTTTGTGAGCACAGAATCGAATTCTGTTGCTTCGACTTTTTCTTCCCATGCGGGTTTTGATATATAGGCAAAAGCAACTATCATAATAAGAAAAAACAATCGTCTCAATTGCTAACACTCCATTCTATCTTCCATTGTATCCAATTTCATAAATAAGTAAAAAGGGAAATGCTTATTCACTATGTTCAGTACCCATTCTCAGCCATCTTCAATCAAAAGAACCTGTTTTAGTATGGTTGGCTCTGGGTAAGATAAAAGCATAGGCAGGCACGACAAACTTACATATAAGGGGAAATTCACAATGAAATTATCTCATGAAGAACGAATTCAGCTACATGAATTTAATAACTTAACGAAGTCATTAAGTTTTAATATGTACGATATTTGCTATACCAAGACCAGAGAAGAGCGTGAAGCGTATATTGAATATATCGATGAACAATACAACGCTGATCGGTTAACGAAGATCCTGACTCATGTATCGGATATTATTGGCGCACACGTCTTGAACGTTTCCAAGCAGGATTATGTCCCGCAGGGTGCGAGTGTGACCATCCTGGTTTCTGAAGGGCCGATAGTTGAAGTCCCTACGGAACATTTTGATGAATCACCTGGGCCACTTCCATCTACAGTTACGATGCACCTTGATAAGAGCCATATTACGGTTCATACGTATCCTGAGTATCATCCTCACGAAGGGATTTCTACTTTCCGGGCAGATATCGATGTCTCTACTTGCGGGGAAATTTCTCCACTTAAGGCGTTGAATTATCTTATTCACTCCTTCGACACAGACATCATGACGATGGATTATCGGGTGAGAGGGTTTACACGTGATATCAACGGACGAAAATTATTTATCGATCATGATATTAATTCAATTCAGAATTACATACCAGAGGAAATCAAAGATGAGTATGACATGATTGATGTAAATGTATATCCTCAGAATATATTTCATACAAAATGTAAATTGAAAGAGTTTGATTTAAATAATTATTTATTCGGCTATACAAAAGATAAACTGGATGAAAGTGAAATGGATGAAATTACAGATAAAGTGAAAATGGAAATGGATGAAATCTTCTACGGTAAGAACATATCTAAGCCGTAAAAATAACAAAAAGACACCACGTACGAATCCATTCGTAACGTGGTGTTTTTTGCTTGAAATCTCATTATTGTGAAAAATCAAAGGGAGAAGGGAAATGTACCTGTGTTGGAGAATAGGTAAATATGCTTGAATTAAAAAGGAGGAATAATGAATGAATTCACATGAAATCGAGTATAAATTGCATGGGGATGATATGCAGTTCGTTGAAATAGAATTGGATCCAGGAGAAAGTGCCGTAGCCGAAGCCGGCGGAATGATGATGATGGAAGACGGCATAGAGATGGAAACGATCTTTGGAGATGGTTCCAAGGGTAGTGGGACCGGGGGGTTTTTAGGAAAGCTTGTTGGTGCAGGGAAGCGTGTATTAACGGGTGAAAGCTTGTTCATGACCGTATTCACCAATGAAGGGAGGGGGAAAAAGCATGTATCATTCGCTGCTCCTTATCCAGGAAAAATCATCCCGGTTGATCTAAGTGAATTAGGCGGTAAAGTTGTCTGTCAAAAGGATTCCTTTCTATGTGCAGCAAAGGGAGTTTCTGTTGGGATCGATTTTCAAAAGAAATTAGGAACGGGCTTCTTCGGCGGTGAAGGATTTATTATGCAGAAGCTTGAGGGCGACGGATTAGCCTTTCTTCATGCTGGAGGGACGATTTATAGAAAAGAACTTCAACCTGGCGAAATGTTACGCGTAGATACGGGTTGCTTGGTGGCCATGACGAAAGATGTGGACTACAATATCGAGTATGTAGGGAAAATCAAATCTGCCTTCCTTGGCGGAGAAGGTTTGTTTTTTGCCACTGTCCGTGGACCAGGAACTGTCTGGATTCAGTCACTTCCATTCAGTCGCTTAGCTGAAAGAATTTATGCAAGTGCTCCACAGGGTGGTGGCCGTTCGACTGGTGAGGGTAGTTTACTTGGTGGAATCGGAGACTTTCTAAACGGGGACGACTGATTCACGGCTATACATAAAAAGCATTTCCATTCATGGAAGTGCTTTTTTTTACGCTTCACTGGGTATTCACCTATTTAGACCCCACATCATATGTTTAAATAAATGATGTGAAAGGGTGATTTCATGAAAGGAAAGGTTCGTCATTATTATGCTGGGGGGAATACGGCTAAAGGTTTTTACAGTCTATATGATTCGGTTTTAGATGGATTAGAGCGAATTTATATCCTGAAGGGTGGTCCCGGTACAGGTAAATCCTCATTGATGAAGTCGGTTGGAGAACGGTTTGAGGGAAAGGGGTTAGAAGTTGAATATTTACATTGCGCTTCCGACAATCACTCGATCGATGGTGTTCTCCTCCCTGAATTTGGGGTAGGCATTGTGGATGGGACGGCTCCTCATATTATAGAACCGAAAGCACCCGGTGTTATAGAAGAATATGTGAATTTAGGAGCGGCATGGGACTCAAAGAAACTTTTGAACCACAAAGAGGAAATTCTTGGCTTAAACGATAAAATTGCCTCATTCTTTCAGAAAGCATATGATACCTTTGCTGCATCACTGAGTGCCCATGATGACATTGAAGAGATATACATTTCCAACATGGACTTCACAAAGGCGAATGAATTGACAAGTGAGTTAATTTCACTCTTTTTTGAAGATAAGAACCTTTCTAAATCCTCTAAAGTCAAACATCGGTTCTTAGGTGCCGCGACTCCTGATGGAGCAGTTGACTACATTCAGAATTTAACAGAGGATGTCGATAAGCGCTACTTTATCAAAGGGCGTGCAGGGTCTGGAAAGTCAACGATGCTAAAGAAAATTGCTTCTGCTGGAGAAGAAAAAGGCTATGATGTAGAGGTATATCATTGTGGGTTTGACCCTAATAGTCTTGATATGTTGATCATACGAGAAAAAGGAATCGCTATTTTCGATAGCACTGCACCACACGAATATTTCCCGGATAGGGAATCTGATGAGATCATCGATATGTATGAAAGATGCATCACTCAAGGGACCGATGAAAATTATGCTGCCGACATAGAACGTACGACGAAAGCCTATAAAGATAAAATGAAAGAAGCAATCTCATATCTTAAAGAAGCCAAATGCCTTCGTGAACAACTTGAATCCATCTATATAAAAGCCATGGACTTTTCAATGGTGAATACGATTAGAGAGGAAATCTTTCAGGAAATATATGAAGTGATAAAGAAGTAGTATAGTGAGTGAGCAAAGAACGCGATGATCATTAGGTGATCGCGTTTTTATTTGGTTGAAAAAATACTATGTGGGTTAATTCATACTTAACATGAGTCATTCTAATTCGGGATCCTTTTTGTTCTTGCTTTTTCAACACTAAACCTTCACTATTAGTAGACAAGTCAAATCTCGTTTTAAGAAAGTAGGAATGATCAATGAATTCGTTTGATTCACTGGGACTATCAAAAAGTCTTCAGAAAACCTTATCTACTAATGGAATAAATAAACCGACACTCATACAAGAAAATGTGATACCGACCCTTTTGGAGGGAAAAGATGTTATGGCCAAGGCTCAAACCGGTACAGGTAAAACCTTTGCTTACGTTTTACCGATTCTTGAAAAAAGTAAATCAAACACACATCATATTCAGAGTTTGATCATTACACCGACACGTGAACTGGCTATCCAGGTGACAAGTGAAATAAGAAAGCTCACAACGAAAAACAAAGGATATAGCGTTCTCTCCGTTTATGGTGGTAAAAGCCATGAAGAGGAAATCAAGGAACTGGAACAGAGTGTAAATGTTGTTGTTGGAACTCCGGGACGGCTTTTGGATCATCTGAAAAGAGGGAATCTCGATCTATCTCATCTTATGTTTTTAGTCATTGACGAAGCAGATCAGCTTCTGCAAGTAGGTTTTCTAAATAAAGTCGAAGAAATTTTAAGGAAAACGCCAGCTCATCGTCAAACGATGTTATTTTCTGCGACGATACCTGCTGAAATCAAAAAAATGGCGCGCAAATATATGAAAACTCCCCAATTTATCGAGGTGGCAGAACCAGAAAGATCCACTTCCATTAATCAATTTGCCATTTTTACAGTGGACCGGGCCAAGCAAGACACAGTCATTCAATTAATAGAGGCATTTCAACCAAGTAAATCCATCATTTTTTGCCGAACGAAACGACGGGTGACGAAATTGTACGAAGTGCTGAAGTCAAAAGGATATAAAGTGGCTGAACTTCATGGAGATATACCACAAGAGAAGCGTGAAGTAGTAATGGAGCAATTTAGAACCGGTGATGTACCAATGCTGGTTGCGACTGACGTGGCTTCCAGGGGATTGGATATTGAGGGGGTCACTCACGTATTTAATTATGACATGCCAGAGAATGCCGAGACCTACATTCACCGAATTGGAAGAACGGGGAGAGCGGGTGAAACAGGCTTAGCTTATACACTCTATTCTTCTGAAGAAAGAAGCCTCCTGGACGGAATTGAAGCAGAGCTGAATAGTCGGATTCAAAAGCAAAACCTTGGGAATACCATTTCACTAAAGTCAAAAACGACCTCTAAGAAAAAGGGAGATAAAAGAAAAGGAAAAAGGAATAGCAAGGATTTGGAATCCCTGACAAGGGAAAAGTACGTTTTCAGAGATAAAAAAATGACAAGTAGAAAGTCTCCTGTATCTCAACAACAAAAATCTTCCGAGGGGACAGCAGTAGAAATGCAGTATGACTTTAAAGAGAGAAAAACAGGAAAAAAATCTTCCTCTCAATCTAGTAATCGAAAAAATAAACGATAAAACCATGCGTAGGCATGGTTTTTATTGTGCAAAAATATCATTGGAGATCCGAAAGTATATCAGAATAATAACGGGTGAAAAACTATATTATATCAGTATAATGAATGTCTATAAGTGGTTTTATGGTAGGATAATAAAGGGTATTGCTATGAGTAAAGGAGTTAAATAGATTAATATGAAATTAGTATCGTGGAATGTAAATGGAATTAGAGCGTGTGTAAAAAAAGGATTTTTGGATTACTTTGAACATATGGACGCAGATATTTTTTGCCTTCAGGAAACAAAGCTTCAAGAAGGGCAAATCTCATTGGAATTAGAGGGATACCATCAATATTGGAACTATGCGATGCGAAAGGGATATTCAGGGACGTCCGTTTTCACTAAAAAGGAACCACTGGCTGTCTCATATGGTATCAATGATGACCATATAGAGCCTGAGGGAAGGATCATTACATGTGAGTTTGATTCTTTTTATTTGGTGAATGTTTATACCCCGAATTCCAAAAGGGATCTGTCGAGGATCGGTGAACGTCTGGAGTGGGAGGATGCCTTACGGGAGTATCTTCTTGATTTGGATCAACATAAACCTGTTGTTCTATGTGGGGACCTGAATGTCGCACATACCGAAATAGATTTGAAAAATGACAAATCAAATCGGGGGAATTCAGGCTTTACAGATGAAGAGCGCGGGAAAATGACCATGCTTCTGCAGGGAGGGTTTGTCGATAGCTTTCGGTATATCCATCCAACAAAGGATGATGCCTTTAGTTGGTGGTCCTATATGAGTAATGTCCGTGAACGGAATATTGGGTGGAGAATTGACTACTTTATTGTGTCAAACCGTTTAGCACCTGCTATAAAGACTGCAGAGATCCACTCTGAAATACTCGGAAGTGATCACTGTCCTGTATACTTAGAGTTAGAGTAGTGCATAAAAGAAGTAGAGAAATTACATTTGCGGAGGGTAAAGGATGTTAAGAAAGAGATTGCTGCAGTATATCGAAGAATCGAATGGTAGCGTTGCTTTATTTCCACAGGAAAAAGAATATGCACTAAAGCATGGATTACTGGATGCTGACAAGATAGCGACACGGGAATCCGGTTCAAAATTTGAAGAAGCTTATATCGAGCGTTGCGTGAAGGAAACGGAAGAACTTATCGCACAAGAAACTTTCATGTTCCTCGATCAGCCGATCACCTACCTAAAAAAACATAAAAACGAGTTTGTCTTCCTGGAATTGGACTGGTTTGACGTGATTGGAGTGGAGGCTGTCTCGATAGAAGTGGATGACGTGTTTGGAACATATGATGCGATGCTGGGGTTGAAGCTTCAAAAAAAATATCGCAGTCAAATTGAGCATTACTTGGAAGATACCCTTAAAGGCCAATCATCTTATGACTTATTGTTTAATGGTGAGGATGGATTATGGGATTTAAACATTACTTTAAACGATCTCCCTGATTTTCATGAAGGACTGACAATGCTTGCTTCTTACGAGCTCATATACGATTTCCTTTTTCAACTTCTTCAAAAGGTGGATGAGGCTTAAAGAAAAAATCCCCCTCGTATTCATGATCGAGGGGGATTATTTTGCTCTTTTTCGTTTGATTGGTTCGTAGTTTATTAATATTCCTTCATAAACCAGCTTCAAATGTTGATGATTTCTGAAATCTTCTGGTGTAATTAATGCAGGAAGTTTATTCCACAATTTGATTCCTGAGCGTTGAAGAATCTCTGCCACAAATTGAGAACAGAAGTACGAGTTACTGAATTCAACAGGTTCATTCAATGATACCCCGAAAACCCCTAATAAATTATAGAGAAATTTAGTGCGACTCCTCTTAAACACATTTAAAACCCGCCTCATTTTTACTATATCCCGTTCCGTAACTTCTAATTGATAAATAACACATGTGGTACTGGGATATTTGCTGTAGGTTCCATGAAATATATCCTCTTTCACAAATCCTCCGCTAATCGGGTTGTTTGGATGTTTCCGCCCGAAACTGTATAGTTCGTTTAAGTCCCGGTCAAAGGAGATTGAGGCATGATTGTAAGGTGCTTTTGTATATTTCTTGATGGATTTGGTGAACAAAGTTCCCGTGTCTGTCAGTAAAATATATATATATTTACCCTGCATAGCTCATTCCCTCTTTTAAAGTAGTAGAAATTCCCATATCCTTAATTATACAGTAATTTTACCGATTGAAATATAGTCATTTAAATTAGGGGGAGAATGATGATGGAATCAGCCATTTGGACTTTATTTGTTATTTTTATCGGATTGGTCGTTGTGACCGTCCTATTTTTACAGATTAAGAGTAATCAAAGAGGAAGAGATTTCTCGCGACTTTCGTTACGGGTTAAAACCTGGTGGGGGATGTTTGTTGTCTTTTGTTTAGCTACCCTGTTTAATCCGATCGTATCCATGTTCTCCTTGATGATTCTCTGCTTTTTTTCGCTTAAAGAGTATTTTTCTATGATGAAAACGAGAAAAGCGGATCGAAGGATTTTCCTGTGGGCTTACTTATCGATCCCCATTCAGTTTTATTGGATTTATATTGGATGGTATGGAATGTTCATTGTGTTTATTCCAGTTTATGTGTTTTTGTTATTACCTCTGCCTCGATTATTGGGGAAGGGGACATTGGGGTTCCTTCGCTCTGTCAGCTCGACTCAATGGGGGCTGATGCTGATGGTTTTCGGGTTAAGTCACCTTGCTTATTACCAGGTTGCTAATCCAACAATTGGTGCGAATCTAGTGCTTTTTTTAGTTGTGCTGACTCAGGTGAGCGATATTGTTCAGTATGTTGTATCGATATACATCGGGAAGCGGAAGGTAGTACCGACCTCTAATCCAACCATTACATGGGAAGGCTTTTTGGCTGCTGTGTTGGTGACGACGGGCGTGTCCTATTTTATTTATCCTTTTTTAACTCCTCTAGATATGAAATTTGGAATCCTATCGGGCATGATTATCAGCATCACTGGTTTTTTTGGAAGCTTGACGATTTCTGTTTTGAAACGTGATCTCCTGATCGGTGATCAAGAAAAAGTTGCTTCATTAAAAGAAAGTTACCTAAATCGTGTCGACAGTTTAGCCTACACATCTCCCATATTCTTTCACATCATTCGTTACTACTTTGATTTCATGTGAAAAAGGTAAGAGGGGCGCACCTTGTGTAGGTCCGTCCCTCTTACTATCATCATTTATTACCAGGGCGCTTGCTGATTTCTTCTGTGACGACATGAGCCAAGTCATCATTTCCGAATAGGGAGAGGACACCCAGTAAAGTCGTGTCGGGAATTTCTTCAGACTCATCTTTAGAGACCGTTAAGTCAATCCCTTGCAATAATGCAGGATTTTCCCCTTGAGTGGGGTAGGCTTTCTGATAAAGGGCTGCAGGGTCAAGATCGTGATTCACACACCACTGGGCAAACACAAGAATCATCATATGCTCGTCCTTTTGATAGTTTTCAATGATTTTTTCTTGCATCTCTTTAGAATTCATTGTCATTCTCTCCTTAAACTTCATATCTGCTACTATTATAACGAAGTTTGGGGACCAAGCCCATTCATTTACTTGTTAAGCTGATTAAAGGAATACGTTTTTAAAATCCATCGATTTAGGTGTATAATAGGATGATGAAAGAAACTTGTTTCACATTGAAAGGAAGTTAGATAAATGAACATTACCAGTCATAGTGCCGAGGAACTGAAAGATCCTACCGGTATTCTAAATGGAGATCGATATGAAGTCATTCTTGATATTGAAGTACCTGAGGATGATGAGCTTTACAGAGAACAGGGTATTTACATAAAGGTCATTTTTGTTCGCGACGAGAACGGTTCCAGGATCGTCCAGTCGACCATTGTAGAAAGAAATACTGAGGCGTATCTTGACTTTGAATTAGAAGAAGATGAAGAAAGTCTCCTTCTATCATATTGTGAGGAAAATATCAGGTAATCGATATAAGCTGCACCCTCTACATTCGAAACCAAACGAATGTAGAGGTTTTTTTGTTATTGGTTCATTTATTTCCTCACCATAAACATCCCATTTTAACCCTTTCCTTCTTGCGTGACTGATAATTCAGAGATTTCAGTGTTGGCATGGAAATTGCATAATAATTAATTGAAAATAGATTAATAGAAGGGAGAAATGTTGATGAATGGTTATTGGGATAAAGCGAAGAAACTATTCATTGTTATAACTGTATTTGCAGTTATAAGCAGCATGGCAACTTCCAGTGCATTTGCCAAGAAAAACGAAAACAGCATCAAAGGGAGTCTATTGATTGTCGGAGGAGCTTTAGGCAGCAGCAACTCGGCTGTTTATGAAGAATTCATTAAACTATCAGGGGGTAAAAAGAAAGCGAAAATAGGAATCATCCCTTCTGCTTCAGGCTCTCTGAAGTCATCAAATCAATTTAAGGAAGATTTGATTTCCTATGGATTAGCAGAATCGGCTATTGAAATCCTTCCGCTATCTTCTCATGATTTCTCAGGGACAGAAGAAGACGAAAGCGAATGGAAAGATAACGCTCAAAAGAAAGAAATAACAAAAAAAATCAAAAAGTTGACAGGTATTTGGTTTGTCGGTGGAGATCAACTAAAGATCACAGACACATTAGTAAAGGGCAATGGAAAAAACACGAAAGCCTTAGATGAAATTTGGAAGGTTTACCGCAAAGGTGCCGTTCTTGGTGGGACAAGTGCAGGAGCAGCCATCATGAGTGATGTGATGATTACAGGCGGTGATAGTTTAGGAGGGCTTCGTCAAGAGTTTATTACGGAAGACTTATCCAATCTGGATGAAGAATATGCACCTGTCTATATTGAAAAAGGGCTTGGATTCTTTCAATGGGGAATTGTAGATCAACATTTTAATGAAAGATCACGTCTGGGTAGACTTGCGGCAGCAGCCATCCGCTACGAAACGAATAAAAAACATCTTGCCTATGGAATTGATGAAGACACAGCGATGGTGGTAAACAATGAAAAACAAACGATTTCAGTTTTAGGCAGAAGTAATATTACGGTAGTGGATGTATCTCAATCTACTTTAACAGGAAAAGAAATAAAGAACATTGATCTCAGTTATATTTCTCCTGGTGATGTGCTCAATGTGAAAACGAAAGAATTTCACATGAGCGAGGATAAGGTTGAAACAAGAGACTATGAATATTATAACTTTAGACCCCTATCGGCTACCGGAGTTCTATCATCTTATGGAACATTGCCACATTACCTGTCGTATTCCCTGGTGGACAATGAGGCGGTAAGTAAGATTAATAGTTATATTTACGATAGTGAAGGAAATGGCTTTGAGCTGGAGTTTAAGCAGACAGATGAAACAAACGGATATTGGGGTTATCAGGATGGTCAAAAGGACTCATACTCCCTATTGCATGTGGAAATGAATGTCTCACCTGTATCCGTTCATTTTCATAAGAAAGATCAGCTTTCACATGACTTTACTTCTTCCTCATTAGAAGTACCTGAAAGTTCTTTTGATCCTGAAACAAAGGGTAGCCTGGTAATCGTTGGAGGAGCTTTGGGAAGTAGTAATGAAGAAGTGTACAGCGAATTTATCAATCGGGCAGGGGAAAATGGGAAGATCGGGATTATCCCTGCTGCGAGTTCCAGTTTAAAGTCTTCACATGCATTTAAAGAGGATTTGTCATCTTTCGGTGTACCCCAAGAAAATGTCGACATTCTTCCTCTATCAAACCATGATTTTAAAGGGACGGAAGAAGATGAGTCTAACTGGATGAATAATAAAAACAATTCGGATATAGCAGAAAGTATACTGGAGTACGATGCCATTTGGTTTGTAGGTGGAGATCAAACGGATATCACCGAAACATTGTTCAACCAAGATGGAACTCAATCATTAGCTCTTGAAAATATTTGGGAGATCTATCGTAATGGAGCTGTTCTTGGCGGTACAAGTGCAGGAGCTGCAATCATGAGCGATGTGATGATTGCAGGTGGTGGAAGCTATGACACTCTATCAAAAGGCTTCACTGATACGTATGACGGCATGTCTCAACAAGAAGGCGGACCTGGATATCTTGAAAAAGGATTAGGATTCTTCCCGTACGGTATCGTGGATCAGCACTTTGATAAAAAAGCACGATTGGGACGTTTAATTGCAACCACTGCTGAGCATGGAGAAGAAAATGAATTCTCGTATGGGATTGATGAAGATACAGCGATGATAGTGGATAACGAAGCGAAAACCATTGAGGTAAAAGGTAGAGGCGGCGTTTCTGTAGTAGATTTGAGTCAGTCAGATCTATCACAAACATCGCATACGTATAAAAATGTACACTTATCATGGATTACCTCAGGGGATCAATTAAATTTAAACACGAAGGAATATGCGATCAGTAATCATAAAGTTTCAACAAAAGACTATGAATACTACGAATATATTGCTGCTCCCCATACAGGAGTATTAACTCCGCACCCTTCACTTGCAAATTATTTAAGCTATAGCCTTCTTGATAACTTTGGACAGGATGTAGTGAAAAGCTATAGTTTTTCTAATGATGAAGGATTTGAACTGACTTTCAAAAAAGGAGATCAATCGGAAGGCTTTTGGGGGTATAAAGATGGAAACAAAGATGATTACTCATATCTCAATGTGAAGATGGATATCGAACCAGTACAAATCTCGATTGAAACCAAATAATATTAAACGGAAAGCCTGGGCGGATTGACGCTCTGGCTTTTTTAAAATGAAACGAGTTTTTCATGTCATTTGTCGGTATATATGATTGATAGTATCTGTTATACTAGTGATAACAAAGTGCTAGCAGATGATAACAGGTAGATAGGGGAGGAGGGCGAACCTTGTCAGATCAAGGAAGAATGCAACTTAATGTAAGGGTTAATAAGGAAACATCAGAGAAACTGGATGAAATCGTTGAATACTATCAGCAAAACACGAAAATTGGAAGAGTTTACAAAGGTGATGTTTTAACAGATATTATCCATAAATCCTATGAAATCATGCAGAAGCAAAAGGCGATTCAGAATCGGAAATATTAGTATTTGTTAATGATGAATTTCATACGATTTTCTTGTCTATTCGGCGGGGGGATTCTTATACCGTTTGTATGAAAATGGGTATAATTTATGTCATACTATAAGTTACATAGTTAAAAAAACTGAAAGTAAAAGAGGTTATTTTATTGTGCAAATGCCGAAAAAGTTAATCAATATTCAAAAAGGTTCCGGAATTTCCCCGTACATATGGAGCATCATCAGCATCCTGCCATTTTATTTTATCTTTCAGTCCTCCTCTACAATTGAAATAGTTGTAGGGATTTCCTTGACCATCATGTTCTTTATTTCTTTACGATTTGCTTTTATTTCAAGAGATTGGCCGGTTTATTTATGGACATCGATTTTAATCGCGATATCCATTACCATGACCATTCAATTTAATTTCATCTATTTTGCTTTTTACATTGCCTACTATAATGGGAATATAAAAAATCGGGTGGCGTTTTTAACCCTATACATCATTCACTTGGTGTTAACGACGGCATCGATCAATTATAATTTTGTTATACAGGATGAATTATTTTTATCTCAATTTCCTTTTATTCTGATCATATGGATAAGTGTCATTCTGTTGCCGTTTAATATTTATAACCGAAATAAACAGGTGCAGCTCGAAGATCAGTTGGAAGATGCTAATAAACGTATTTCAGACCTGGTCAAGCAGGAGGAACGCCAGAGGATTGCCCGTGATCTACACGATACTCTGGGTCAAAAGCTTTCTCTTATCGGCCTGAAAAGCGATCTGGCCAGAAAATTGGTGTACAAAGATCCAGAGCAGGCCAGAAGCGAATTAAAGGATGTTCAGCAAACCGCACGAACGGCTTTAAGTGAAGTTAGGACAATGGTATCTCAAATGAGGGGAATTCGACTAAAAGACGAAATCGTCCGGATTAAACAGCTATTAAAGGCAGCGGAAATTGATTTCGTCATGGATGATCAGGTCATGCTGCCCCAGACATCACTCTTTCTGGAAAATATCTTGAGCATGTGCCTAAAAGAAGCCGTTACGAATGTTGTCAAACACAGCATGGCTTCTTACTGTGAGCTAATCATAGAAGAGTCGGATAAAGAGATGACCATCATAGTGAAGGACGATGGTATGGGGATTCAGGGAGATTACACTCAGTCTAAAGGCAGCGGCTTAATCGGGATGAGAGAACGGTTAGAATTTGTTAATGGGAGCTTAGACGTTTTTTCAGAGAATGGGACCACATTGATTATGAGAGTACCGAAAGTAATCAAGCAAACAGACAGGGAGGGAATGGAATGATTCGAATTGTTATTGCAGAAGACCAAAGAATGTTATTAGGTGCCTTAGGCTCGTTACTTAGTTTAGAGGATGATATGGAAGTGGTTGGAAAGGCAGGCAATGGAGAAGAAGCCATTGCCCTCGTCCACGAGCTGCAGCCGGATATTTGTATCATGGATATTGAAATGCCCAAAAAAACCGGTCTTGAAGCAGCAGAGGAATTAAAAGGCGAAAATTGCAAAGTGATTATCCTGACAACCTTTGCCAGGTCCGGTTATTTCCAACGTGCATTAAAAGGAGGCGTGAAGGGTTATTTGTTAAAGGATAGCCCGAGTGAAGAACTGGCGAACTCCATTCGTCTTGTCATGGAGGGGAAACGTATTTATGCACCAGAGCTCATGGACGATGTGTATAGTGAAGAGAACCCCCTGACTGACCGTGAAAAAGAAGTGTTGGAGCTGGTTGCTGACGGGAAAAACACGAAGGAGATAGCCGATGAGCTTAGCCTCAAAACGGGTACCGTCCGAAACTACATCTCAACCATACTCGACAAGCTTGAAGTGAAAAATCGAATCGAAGCCATCACTCAATCAAAAGAAAAAGGATGGTTTAAATGATGGGCAGGGACGGACCTCCATGTTGGAGGTCCGTCCCTGCTTTAAGGTGGATTTTGTTTTACTCTACTCTATTGGTTGTATATTTATACGGTTCTAACAGTCACTTGATTTTCCTTTACAAGATCTTTAATCGGAATGAATTCCATTTAATTTTTCATAGGAGGTATCCGTTGCTATGATTGGTTTTGTATAGAAAGGGCCAATGGGAAAATGATGAAAGGTTTTCTTTTTGCTGTTGACAAGTAAAAGAATCATGGTACGATAACATCGAATACAAAATTTCATAAGACGATCCACTAGGGGTGCCTTCTAAAAGGCTGAGATTAAAGTGTGACTTTAAGACCCTTTGAACCTGATCTGGTTGAGACCAGCGTAGGGAAGTGGTGTTTGACGGTCACATAGAATTGAATTCTATCAAACTGATCTCAAGCCACTTTCTGTATGCGGTATGCATAATGAAAGTGGCTTTTTTTATTGCCCATTTCGGGTCGTCTGGAAAAGGAGAAAGATACTATGTCATTTACAGCGTACTTAAGAAACGAAGTGAAGGAAATTTGGGAAGCGAGTTTTCACCATCCTTTCGTAAAAGGTATCGGGGATGGAACCCTTCCCCTTGAAAACTTCAGGTACTACATTCTGCAGGATGCCTATTACCTCTCACACTTTTCAAAGGTGCAGGCACTTGGTGCGGCCAAAGCAACAGACTTACATACTACATCGAGAATGGCAGCACACGCTGTGGGGACAAATGAAGCGGAGCTTTCACTCCATGAGAATTTCTCAAACCGTTTAGGGATTACGGAAGAAGAAAAACGGCTGTTCAAGCCCGCTCCTACGGCTTATGCCTATACGTCGCATATGTATCGATCCGCACAATATGGAGGACTGGCAGATGTTCTTGCGGCCATACTCCCCTGTTACTGGTTGTATTATGAGATCGGTGAGCACTTGAAATTATGTACACCCAAGGAAGGTATTTATCAGGAGTGGATCGCAGCTTATGGTGGAGAATGGTTTCGGGAGTTAGTGGAAGAACAGATTCAGCGATTGGATGGATTGGCTGAAACGATGACGCAAACAGATAAGGAAAGAATGAAAGAGAATTTCATTTTGAGCAGCATTTATGAATTACAGTTTTGGGAGATGGCATACACACTTGAGAAGTGGCCGTTTCAGACATCTCTAGGTAAAGAAGGTACAATACATGTCTAATTTAAAGCTGACGGACATTTTAGTAACGGTCGTGATCTCCATAGGTTTTGGAATTATATATAAGCTATGGGGACCGGTGTACAACTTTTTAAAGCCATTTGGATTGCATGCTGATCAATTGATCTATGGGATGTGGTTCATGGCGGCAACCGTGGCTTTTTTAATCATTCGGAAACCTGGCGTCGCACTTCTGGCAGAGATTGCAGCATCTTCAGGGGAATTTCTCATGGGAAGTGAATGGGGCCTCGAGGTACTCCTATTCGGTCTGATTCAAGGTTTGTTTGCAGAGTTGATTTTCCTTATCACCCGCTATAAGCGTTATGATGTCATCATCATTTGTACAGCAGCTGTGGGCTCAGCAATTGGCTCAATTCTGATGGACTATGCTAAAGGGTACATGGGAGACCTGGTTCTGTGGAATTTATCACTTTTTATTGGTGCCAGATTAATAGGATCCATCGTGATAGCAGGCATCGGAGCCTTTTATCTCGTTAAGGCTCTGGAGAAAACGGGGGTAACCAGTTTGGTCAGACGTGCGGACCAAAAAGATTATGATGCCCTGAACCAGTAAAGGAGGGAAAGACGATGCATATTGAAAATCTGCGCCTTACATTTTCCGGTTCAGAGAAACTGATGTTTAAAGACATAAGCCTTTCGATAGAAGACGGGGAAAAGGTATTGCTACTGGGGCCATCTGGTTGTGGAAAATCCACACTCCTCCAGGTTTTATCCGGTGTGATACCCCATTCGATAGATGTGCCGATGAAAGCGGACTCGATTGAGCGTCCTGAATCCTTCGGATATGTCTTTCAAGATCCGGACGCTCAATTTTGTATGCCCTATGTAGATGAGGAAATTGCCTTTGTTTTGGAGAACAAGCAGATACCAAGAGACGAAATGCGAGAGATAATTAACGATCTGTTAGAGAAAGTGAATTTAAGTCTGACGTATTCACATACAAAAATCTCCTCTCTATCAGGGGGGATGAAGCAAAAATTGGCCATTGCTTCTGCTCTTGCGCTCCATCCCCAAACACTATTTCTGGATGAGCCTACAGCCATGTTAGACGAAGAAAGCACCAAATCTGTATGGGAAACAGTGAAGACGGCATGTAAAGATAAAACGTTACTTATCGTTGAGCATAAGTTGACTAACGTATTGGAGATCATTGATCGTATTATTCTATTCGATGTGAATGGAAGGATAGTGGCTGATGGTCCAAAGGCTCACATTTTATCACATTTCAAGGAAACATTGAAATCAGTAGGGGTATGGTATCCGGAGGCGTGGAAAGATTATCTTTCATCCCACCCTCCGGAGAAGGTTGCCCCGTTTGGAAAAAAGAATCTAAAGCTAGAGAACTTCAAAGGGTATGTACAAAAAGAGGAGAAGATCCATCTTCAAAATGCCGTCTGTTTTAGAGGTGAATGGATTGCAATCACCGGAAAGAATGGAGCAGGGAAATCAACATTACTCCACAGTCTCATGAAATTCATCGAAACGACCGGGACGTATGAATTATATGGAAGACAAGTAAAAGGAAAGAATGTTCCAGATGAATGTACGTTTGTTTTTCAAAATCCCGAGTTTCAGTTTGTGACACACAGTGTGTTTGATGAAGTTGCGTATACCTTTCGTCGGGGGAAAGTGGATGAAGGAAGATTGGAGGAAAAGGTGCATGCACTATTGAAGCGATTCAAGCTTGATCCATACAATCATCATCATCCCTATCATTTATCCATGGGGCAAAAGCGCAGGTTAAGCGTCGCAGCGTCACTTGTCAGGAATAAAGATATTCTATTATTGGACGAACCTACCTTTGGCCAGGATTCACAAAATACGTTTGCGTTACTTGAGATGCTACAAGACTATCAAAAAGAAGGATCCACCATTCTGATGGTGACACATGATGAAAATATCATCACTCACTTTGCATCCAGAGTATGGGTCATTGAAAATGGGCGTCTCACCAAGGATTTCCATAATGAGATTGCAGGTAGTAAAGCAATATGAATATGGAACTCGAGCATAGAGAAACCTGGCTTCATCAAATCAATCCCAGCTTCAAGCTAATGACCTTGATCGGGCTTTTTGTATTCCTGCTTTTTGTTCATTATCTTAACTGGTTGTTATATTTAAGCTTTCTCTTTTTTCTCCTGTTATGGGTGTTCTCAGGTTATTCCTATAGAACCGTCAGTTTAATGATCCTACCCTTTTTCCTTGTTTTCATTTCTACAGCTTCATCTATGATTTTATTTGGGAAAGGTGAAACAACATGGATGAAATTTGGATTGATCCACATTACCGAAGAGAGTTTTTATCGGGGGATCCATGTAGGGTTGCGTACCATTGTATTCGCTATATTGGGATTATTATTTGCCCTTACAACGAGACCTGTGAAGCTTTTCTACTCCCTCATGCAGCAACTGGGATTAAAACCAAAGTATGCGTATAGTTTTATGGCCGGATTCAGATTAATCCCCATTATGATTGAAGAATTCTTCACGATACGAAACGCCATGAGAGTCAGGGGAGTTGAAGAACAAAAAGGAATAAAGCACGTATTCCATAAAGTGAAATCGTATTCCATTCCCCTGCTTGCCCAGAGCATCAGAAGAGCCCACAGAATTGCAGTAGCCATGGAAACAAAGGGGTTTGAAGGAAGTCGGCAACGAACCTATTTCTACAAAGTGACCTTTTCGAAATATGATGGATACTTTTTTGTGAGCATTCTCTTCATGATTGTGCTCAGTTATTATTTTTCTACCCATATACCTATTTTTCCGACGGGGGATGTTCGCTATGGGAATTGAAACGAGAAAGCAATTACATGTGATTTCAACGGGAAAACATTCAGTGGAAGAATTCGTGAAAATTTCGAAATCCATTTATCCGTATCTCGACATGCTCCATCTTCGCGAAAAGCAGTGGACGGGGAAAGAAATGGCTATGGCAGTTGATCGACTAGTAGCAGCAGGAGTTCCCTTAACAAAATTATGTGTCAATGATCGGGCAGACATTGCCTTTATGAAGAATGTAAGAGGGGTGCAGCTAGGCCATCAAAGTGCTGATATCAGCTTAGTGAAGAGTGCCTTTCCTTCCTTACAGATTGGTGCTTCTGTACATTCCATTGAAGAAGCACAACAGGCAATGATTAGCAGAGCGGATTACCTGCTATATGGAAATATCTATTCTACCTCTTCAAAGCGTAGTATGCCTGGCAGAGGCTTGGCAAGCTTAGAAAAAGTGGTTCAATCCGTCCCGATTCCCACTATTGCCATAGGAGGCATTACACCTGAACACGTATGTGAGATTACGGGAACCGGAGCAAAAGGGATCGCCGTCTTATCAGGTATTTTGCTTTCAAAAGATCCATTAGAGGCAGCCCGATCCTATTATAAACAATTACACAGGGGGTGACGTAGCTTGATAAAACAGTTTGATGCTTTGATTGTTGGTGGAGGGGTGATAGGCTGCTCCATTGCTTATCAAATGGCCAAAAGAGGAAAGAAAGTTCTCCTGATAGAGAAGGATAGACTGGCAGGAAAAGCATCGCAAGCAGCTGCAGGCATGCTAGGCGTTCAAACCGAATTGAAGGGGGACGGCCCTTTGTATCATCTGGCGAAGGAGAGCCGTGATATGTATCCTTCTTTAGCGACGGATTTAAAAGAGATCAGTGGAATGGACATTGAATATGTGGAAAATGGAATGATTAAGCTGGCGAGAACGGAGGAGGAAGTCCAGGAGTTAGTAGAAACGGCTTCTAAAGCTCCCCATGGGGAACAAATTAGATGGCTTTCCCCCAACATTCTATTTTCCTATGAACCTCATCTTTCAAAAGGTGTGGCAGGCGGATTATATATTCCGAAGGATGGGAACGTCTCAGCACCAAAGCTTACACAAGCCTTGGGGTCGGCTTCGATTTTGCAGGGTGCAGAAATCAGTGAATATACAGACGTGTATGATTTTATGAAAGAGAGAAACAAAATTACTGGAGTCAGGACGTCTAAAGGTGACTTTTATGCAGATGAAACGATTGTAGCTGGCGGTGCTTGGAGTCGATTCCTCTTGGATCGACTGGGAATGAAGTTCAAAAGTTATCCAGTTAAGGGTGAATGTTTTTCCGTTAAAGTCCCTGGAAAAATAGTGGAGAGGACCATCTTTACAGAAGGCTGCTACATTGTTCCAAAAGCTGGGGGGCGTCTTTTAATCGGTGCAACAGAGCACCCCCATACCTTCGATGAAACGATTACCACAGGGGGATTAATGAACCTTATCCATTTGGCCACATCCATCCTTCCAGAATTGGTTGATGCCAAGTGGGAAAAAGCTTGGGCCGGGATACGGCCTCAAACGGAACAAGGGGTGCCGTTTATGGGGAGAAGTGAAAAATGGAAGGGACTTTCCATTGCAACGGGGCATTACCGTAATGGTATACTCCTGGCGCCAATAACTGGGGTAATAATGGCAGATCTGATAGAGGGGAAGGAATCCCATCCCCTACATACATACGTAAGGAGCTGAGAAGGTGGAATTACGAATTAACGGACAACTGGTCACGGTACCGGAATCAATTTCAACAGTATTGGAATTGATTCATCATTTTAACCTGGAAAACCGAATGATCATCGTTGAACAGAACCAAACCATCCTTGAAAAAGAGGAGCACAAGATCACCAAAGTGAAACAAGGGGATACCTTAGAGTTAGTCCAATTTGTAGGAGGCGGTTGAAATGTTGAAAATCGGAAAGTACACATTCCATTCAAGACTATTACTGGGAACGGGAAAATACCCTGACTTTGATATTCAGAAAAGAGCTGTCGAGGTTTCCGGTGCAGAAATTCTTACGTTCACGGTAAGGCGCATGAATATCTTTGAGCCTAGTCAACCTAATTTCTTAGAACAACTGAATCTTGAGAATTATTCATTATTACCGAATACAGCAGGGGCTAAATGTGCTCAGGAAGCAGTCCGACATGCACAATTAGCAAGAGCTTCAGGGCTCTGTGACATGATTAAGGTAGAAGTGATCGGATGTGATAAAACGCTTCTGCCCGATCCCGTCGAAACACTGAAAGCAACAGAAGAATTAATAAAAGAAGGCTTTACAGTACTTCCCTATACTTCTGACGATGTTGTTCTTGCACGGAGATTGGAAGAGTTAGGGGCACATGCCATCATGCCGGGCGCGTCCCCTATAGGTTCTGGACAGGGAATCATCAATCCAGTCAATCTCCGTTTCATTATTGAACAAACAAAGGTACCGGTCATTGTGGATGCAGGAATTGGTTCTCCTTCTGATGCAGCTCTTGCAATGGAACTCGGGGCAGACGCTGTATTACTCAATACAGCCGTCTCTTCTGCGAACGATCCCGTTATGATGGCGAATGCTATGAGGCTGGCGATTGAAGGGGGACGATTCGGATATGAGGCTGGAAGAATTCCGAAGAAACGTTATGCAACAGCAAGCAGCCCAGTGGAGGGGATGAGTGTTTGATAGAAGAGAGATATTCAAGACAAACGCTGTTTCACCCCATCGGATCAGAGGGACAAAAGTTAATAAGAAATAAACATGTGTTGCTGATCGGGGCGGGAGCACTGGGGACAGGCAATGCAGAAGCCTTGGTGCGTGCTGGTATCGGGAAGTTGACGGTTGTGGATCGTGATTATGTAGAATGGAGTAATTTACAACGTCAGCAGCTGTATAACGAGGAAGATGCAAGAAACCGCATCCCAAAAGCTGTAGCGGCAAAAAAAAGACTCCTAGCAATTAATTCAACTGTGAATATTGAAGAGCATATACTGGATGCCATGCCAGAAGAGATGTTGAGACTTGCCAAGAACGTAGATCTTATCATCGATGCAACGGATAACTTTGATACAAGAATGATCATAAATGATATCTCTCAAAAATATTCCATTCCTTGGATTTATGGTGCTTGTGTTGGAAGTTACGGAATATCATTCACTATTCTTCCCGGTATCACTCCCTGTCTTCAATGTTTGATCGACACTTTTCCAATCGGTGGAATGACCTGTGATACAGCGGGCATTATCAGCCCTGCCGTTTCCACAGTTGTGGCCTATCAAACTACTGAAGCATTAAAGATACTGGTAGAAGACATGGAGGCACTGGGTAATAAAGTGGTCTCGTTTGATTTATGGAAAAATGAGCATACTTCCCTGGATGTGAGCAAGCTGAAAAGGGATGGATGCCCTTCATGTGGAGAGCATCGTACATTCCCCAGTCTGAAATACGAAAATCAAACCAAAACAGCAGTCCTTTGTGGAAGGGATTCAGTTCAGATCCGTCCAGTTGCAAAACCTGACATCGATCTTATTGAACGATCAAAATCGTTAGAACTCCAAGGGAAACAAGTTGTTAGAAATCCATATTTGATTTCATTCGAGGTTGAATCCTATCGAATCGTACTCTTTCGTGATGGGCGTACTCTCATTCACGGAACAAAAGATATAAGGGAAGCAAAATCGGTTTATCATCGTTATTTGGGATAAAGAAAGGAGAACAATATGATTCAAAAAGCATTGACGATTGCCGGATCGGATTGTGGCGGAGGGGCTGGAATCCAGGCAGACCTCAAGACGTTTCAGGAGCTGAATGTCTATGGAATGTCTGCCATCACAGCAGTGACGGCGCAAAATACTAGAGGTGTACAAGGTGTGTATCCATTATCAGCTGAGGCTGTCATTGATCAATTAACCTCGATTGCTGAAGATTTACCTCCCAAAGCCATCAAAACGGGCATGTTGGTAAACGAAGAAATTATTTCTCATGTTGCCGACTTTGTTCGATTACACTCCTGGAAGAAGCTCGTTGTGGATCCTGTCATGATAGCAAAAGGGGGAGCAGCTTTATTGGAGAGGGAAGCCGTTAACGCTCTGATCAATGAATTGATCCCCCTTGCGTTTGTGGTCACGCCGAACATTCCTGAAGCGGAGGCCATAACCGGGCATGAAATCCTCACTGAAGCTGACATTAAAAGAGCGGCTAAAATATTGTTCCAAATGGGGGCTAAACATGTGGTGATAAAAGGCGGGCATCAATCTCATGCTCAATCTAGTCAAGCGACTGACATCCTCTTTGATGGAGAAAGATTTTATGAGTTTAGCAGTCCGAGAGTCTTCACACCACATACTCACGGGACAGGGTGTACATTCTCTGCTGTCATTACAGCACAATTAGCAAAAGGACTTAAGGTCAATCAGTCTGTCCAAACTGCCAAACAATTTATCACTGCCGCGATCAGTGACTCACTGGGCATTGGGAGTGAGCACGGACCTACGAATCATTGGGCGTACCATGCAGGTATGAATGCATGAATCTAAGAGAAAGTCTGCAGTTATATTTTGTGATGGGAAGCCCTAATTGTGAGAAGCATCCGGCACATGTATTAGAGGAAGCCCTTTTAGGCGGAGTTACCATGTTTCAATTTCGTGAAAAAGGTATGGAAGCTTTGGAAGGTGATGCGAAAGTTGAGCTGGCTCATGAGCTGCAGCATTTATGTCGTAAATACGGTGTTTCTTTTATCGTGAATGATGATGTGGAGCTGGCGTTATATATGAATGCTGATGGAGTACATATAGGTCAGGAGGATGAACCAATAGAAATAGTCCGTCGGAAAATAGGAAATAGAATACTAGGTGTCTCCTCTCATGACGTGAATGAAGCCAGGGTAGCTTTGGAGTCCGGGGCAGACTATCTTGGTGTTGGTCCAATGTTTCCTACCAATACAAAGAACAATTGTAGCGAGGTTCGTGGCCCGAAAATCATCCAACTATTAAGAACAAATGGTATCGATATTCCCCTTGTCGGGATTGGAGGCATTCATACCGGAAATGCTTCTCAAGTATTGGAAGCAGGTGCTGACGGTGTAGCAGTCATTTCTGAGATTTCAAAACATCCCTTCCGCACGGAAAACTTAGCCCAAGTTGTCCAACAAAAGCTTTTACGGATGTAATAGATCCACAATAAAAAATAAAACCACTATAGAAACATATCTCTTCCTCCCTCATCATACTATACAGTAGACCTCGGTCTAACTTGTATCATCATCAACGATAAGAGGGAGGGGTAAGAATGAATGTCTGGTTTGTTTTGTTAAACATTTTGGTGTTTCTTGTTCTCATTGGTGTATTACTTTATATGCAAAAGAAAAATGTTTCGTTTTCAAAACGGGTGTTTACCGCTCTGGGGCTGGGGATCTTATTTGGTCTTGGATTACAGTGGGTATATGAAGCCGGGGATGAAAATGTCATGCAATCTATTGAATGGTTTAACATCGTCGGAACCGGCTATATTAAACTACTTCAGATGATTGTCATGCCTTTAGTATTTGTGTCTATTATATCAGCTTTCACTAAATTAAAACGGTCTCATAATTTAGGGAAGATCTCTGTGCTGATCATAGGATTGCTGGTAGGCACAACAGCTGTTGCTGCTGCTGTCGGGATTGCAACGACCGTGGCTTTTGATTTGGAAGCGATTCAGATAGATCAAGGAGAGGCAGAAGCGGCAAGGGGTGTTCAATTAGAGGAGAGAGCAACGTCTTTAGAAGGTCAGAGTTATCCTCAAAAAATTCTCGAGCTTCTACCTGCGAATCCGTTCCTGGACTTTACGGGACAAAGAGCAACCTCAACCATCGCTGTCGTGATATTCGCAGCTTTCATTGGTATCGCTTACTTGGGGGCTCAACGCAAAGAGCCTGAAGCTGCCGAATTCTTCAAGAAGATCGTTGATTCTGTCTATGCTGTAGTGATGAGAATTGTGACATTGGTACTGCGACTTACTCCATTCGGTGTGTTGGCCATCATGGCTAAAACAGTGGCATTAAGTAATTTCGATGCCATCATGAAGCTAGGAGAATTTGTTGGAGCATCTTATGTGGCCTTGATTATCATGTTTGCGATTCACTTAATCATGCTTACTCTTGCTGGCTTAAATCCGGTCACTTATATGAAAAAAGTATTTCCTGTATTAGCATTTGCATTCACGTCGAGATCCAGCGCCGGAACACTTCCACTTAATATTCAAACACAAAAGAATAAATTGGGGGTTTCAGAAGGGGTTGCCAACTTCTCGGGATCCTTCGGGTTATCCATCGGTCAGAACGGTTGTGCAGGTGTGTATCCTGCCATGCTTGCAGTGATGATTGCACCGACTGTCGGGATTAATCCATTAACTCCTTCCTTTATATTTACGCTCATCGTAGTGGTGGCCATTAGCTCCTTCGGTGTTGCAGGCGTCGGAGGCGGAGCTACATTTGCGGCTATCCTTGTTCTATCCGCCATGGATCTTCCGGTAGCGTTAGCTGGTCTATTGATCTCTGTTGAACCTTTGATTGACATGGGGCGGACAGCTGTTAACGTGAGTGGTGCGATGACATCCGGAGTGATAACAAGTAAAGTGACAGGGGATTTGGATAGCGAAACGTATAACAAAGAAATCATTGAAGCGGAAGCTTAAACAAGTGGGCTGGCTCATTCATATATGAGCCAGTTTTACTTTTGTATGAAAACAAATTAAGTTATTTAGAGTGATTATGTTTGAAAATTCAGACTATATTCTTTACTATAGAATTAAACATACCGACTGGTTAGTATCTTGGGTGTGTGATTGAAATGCTGTAAAGATGAGGAGGCACGAACATGCATGTGAATGAATTATTTGATTTATCAGGTAAAGTAGCCCTTGTGACAGGAGGGGGCAGAGGATTGGGAAAACAAATCGCGACAGGGTTTGCTGAAGCGGGGGCAAACGTTGTAGTATGCTCGAGAAACGTTGAAGCATGTGAAGGCGTGAAGACGGAACTAGAAGAAATAGGTGTCCAATCACTGGCATTGAAGTGTGATGTCACTAATCCTGAAGACGTACAGCGTGTTGTAGATGAAACAAAGAAGGTGTTCGGCCGCATTGATATTTTAGTAAATAACAGTGGTGCTTCCTGGGGGGCACCTGCAGAAGAAATGCCTCTTGATGCCTGGCATAAAGTTATCAATGTGAATGTAAACGGTACTTTTATTATGTCACAGGCCGTGGGGAAAATAATGCTTGAGCAACAGGGAGGAAAAATCATTAACATCGCTTCCGTAGCAGGGCTTCAAGGTACAGACCCACGTTATATGGATGCCATCGGCTATAGTACCAGTAAAGCAGCGGTCATCAATTTCACGAAGGATCTAGCCGTGAAATGGGGATCCCGAGGGATTCATGTGAATGCAATCGCCCCGGGATTCTTTCCAACAAAAATGTCCAAAGGAATTCTGTCTCATGCAGGGGAAGCCATTTTAAACGGCACACCATTAAATCGATTCGGTACGGAAGACGACCTAAAAGGAGCGGCACTTTTCCTGGCGGCTCGTGCATCTGATTTTGTCACTGGTTCAGTTCTCGTCGTAGACGGTGGTTCCTCAGCGATGTAACCGAGTGCGAAGTAACATATGTTTTGGTTAAGAAAGGGTGGTTGAAATGGATTTCTCCTATTCTCCAAAAGTACAAGAATATCAAAATAGAATATCCCGTTTTATGGAAGAATACGTGTACCCGAATGAATCTCTCTATGAGAAACAGCTCAATATGCAAGAAACCCGCTGGAGTGGGGTTCCTACAATCATGGAAGAATTAAAAGCCGAAGCGAAGAAACAGGAGCTATGGAATCTATTCCTTCCTCAAAGCGAATATGGAGCCGGGCTCAATAATGTAGAATACGCCCCTCTTTGTGAAATCATGGGGAGATCTCTGATCGGCCCTGAAGTGTTTAATTGCAATGCACCTGATACAGGGAATATGGAAGTGTTGGAACGTTATGGGACTCCCACTCAAAAACAACAGTATCTTATCCCACTTCTAAATGGTGATATCCGTTCTTGTTTCTCTATGACTGAGCCTGATGTCGCGTCTTCCGATGCAACGAATATAAAGGCGAGTATCATCCGGGATGGAGACGAATACATTATTAACGCGAAGAAATGGTGGTCATCAGGCGCCGGTGACCCTCGGTGCAGCTTTTCAATTTTGATGGGAAAAACTGATCCAGAAGCGAGTCGTCATGAACAGCAATCAATGATTATCATCCCACTTAATGCACCAGGTGTGAAAATTGAACGTATGCTTCCTGTGTTCGGTTACGATCATGCCCCTCATGGTCATGGTGAAATCACCTTTACCGATGTAAGAGTTCCTCAAGAAAATATAATCTGGGGTGAAGGAAAAGGTTTCGCTATTGCTCAAGGAAGGTTGGGACCGGGGCGAATTCATCATTGCATGAGATTGATCGGTGCAGCAGAGCGGGCACTTGAAGAATTATGTAAGCGTGTTCAGGATCGTGATGCATTTGGAATGGCATTGGCAAGTCAAGGGGTCGTAAGAGAATGGATTGCGAATTCAAGAATTGAAATAGAACAAGCCCGTCTTCTTACGATGAAAGCAGCCTACATGATGGACACAGTCGGCAATAAAGCAGCAAAACAGGGAATCGCCATGATTAAAGTGGTGGCTCCTTCTATGGCTTTACGTGTGATTGACCGGGCCATTCAAGCGTTCGGGGCAGCAGGAGTATCGGATGACTACACGTTGGCAGCTCAATGGGCAAGTGCCCGTACTCTGCGACTTGCTGATGGACCTGATGAAGTACACCGTGCTCAATTGGCAAAATTGGAATTGAGAAAACACGAAAAAGCTTCTCCTGTAGAGAGCTAGGAAGAGAGTTGGATGATGATGAGATTACAAGGGAAAGTTTCCGTTATTACAGGAGGGGGCGGAGGAATTGGGCGCGCTACAGCACTAAGGTTCTCAAAAGAAGGTGCTGCTGTGGTCGTAGCAGATCTGGATGATGCAAGTGGTGAAGAAACGGTCAGACTCATTCACGAAAAAAGAGGAAGTGCACTTTTTGTCAAGACGAATGTGCGGGAAAGTGAAAGCATTCAATCCCTCGTACATACAACGGTGGAACATTTCGGAGGTTTCGATATCCTTATCAATAATGCAGGAATCGGCCAGTCGGAAGTCAGGAGTATTGACCTGGACGAAAACGAATGGGATGCCGTATTGGATACAAACCTAAAGAGCATTTTTCTGGGAATGAAGTATGCTGTACCTGAATTGATGAAAAAAGATGGTGTAATTGTGAATGTATCGAGCCTTCTCGGTTTAAAGGGCCGCAAATACGTGTCAGCCTACAATTCGGCTAAAGGTGGTGTCATACTACTGACACAAAATGCTGCCCTGGAATATGGAAAGGATAATATTCGAGTGAATGCAGTAGCGCCTGGGATTATTGATACAAACATCATCAATGGTTGGAAGAAAGATGAGAGGAAATGGTCGGTTATCTCTCAATCAAATGCTCTAAGACGGATTGGAAATCCAGAAGAAGTCGCATCAGCGATTCTGTTTTTAGCTTCTGAAGAGGCGTCCTTTATAACCGGTGCTACACTATCTGTTGATGGTGGAGGATTAATCTTTTAAGGTACATGCAGAATTAGTATATGAGTAATCTGAAATGGAAGGAATGATTTTATGACAACTAAATCTTGGCTCAGTCATTACCCTGAAGCGTATGAGACTGAAATTCCTGCGATTGATTTTTCAATACCAGAAATGCTTCGACATACCGTTTCTTCATTCCCGGATCATCCATGTATTAGCTTTTATCAAAAACGGATAACGTATGGTGAACTTCAAGGTGCCGTCTCCATGCTTGCTTCATCCTTTCAACATATTGGATTGAAGAAAGGAGACAGGGTGGCGATCATGCTCCCGAACTGTCCGCAATATGTGATCTCTTATTATGGAATCCTTACATTCGGGGGAATAGTCACACAGGTGAATCCGATGTCAGTTGAAAGGGAATTAATCCATCTGCTAAATGACTCGGGAGCTGAGACAATCGTTGTATTGGACCGTTTTTATCATATGGTCAAATCCATACAACAGGAAACAAAGATCAAGACGATTATCATAGTCAGCCTCCAGGGGGATAACAGTGCTTCGGATTATTCCTTTGATGAATTTTTAAGGTTGGGAAATGGTGAAGTATCCGAGGTGTCGATCAATCCTGAAGAAGACGTGGCAGTCCTTCAATATACGGGTGGAACTACCGGTGCATCCAAGGGAGTCATGCTCACTCATAAAAACATTCTTTCAAATGTCATTCAAAGTCAACTCTTCTTTAAAGACAGCATTGAAACTGGGAAAGAAAGAAGCCTGAGTGTGATTCCGTTTTTTCATGTATTTGGGATGAATTCATGTATGAACTTTGCAGTCTATTCAGCAAATGAAATGATCTTGCTCCCGAGGTTTGAATTGACAGAAGTTTTAACCACGATTAAGAACGAACAGCCCACCCTGTTCCCAGGTGTGCCGACTATGTACGTGGCGATCACCAATCATCCTCAGGCAGAAGAGTACGGCATTGATTCAATAAAGCTTTGTAATAGCGGAAGCGCCCCAATGCCAGTTGAGCTATTGAATCAATTCGAAAAGAAAACAGGGGCGAAAATATTAGAGGGATACGGATTATCTGAGGCATCTCCAACGACTCATTGCAATCCGGCTTTTGCAGAAAGAAAGCCGGGAACCGTTGGAATCGGATTTCCATCCACTGACTATAAAGTAGTCGATTTAGCAACGGGCACTATGGAGGTTCCTTTAGGAGATGTGGGCGAACTCATTATTAAAGGCCCTCAAGTAATGAAAGGCTACTGGAATTTACCTGAAGAGACTGCTCACGCCCTTCGAGATGGCTGGCTTTACACGGGAGACATCGCCCGAATGGATGAAGAAGGTTATGTTTCGATTGTGGACCGAAAAAAAGATTTGATCATTGCATCAGGATACAATGTTTATCCCCGGGAAGTCGAGGAAATAATTTACGAGCATCCAAGCGTACAGGAAGCTGTCGTAATCGGTGTCCCTGACTCCTATAGAGGAGAAACGGTTAAGGCAGTAATCGTCTTAAAGTCAGGTGAACAGGCAACCGAAAAAGAATTGGTCCATTTCTGTGAGGAGAACATGTCATCATTCAAAGTTCCAAAAATCATTGAGTTTCGTGAGGAGCTTCCAAAGACGAGTGTTGGGAAAATATTACGAAGGGCTCTGCGTGAAAGCGTGACGTAATATGATATAATTCAGGTGAGATTTGCAGATTGAGAGGATTTCAGATGAAAGAAAAACTTACAGAACATGCTGTACGCTTATTTGATGAAAAAGGGTTTACCGTTACTTCCATCCAGGACATCGTAGAATCCATCGGTGTAACGAAAGGGACATTTTATTACTATTTTTCCAGTAAGGAAGAGCTGTTAAAGGAAATTCACATGCGCTATATTGATGGCTTATTATCTAAACAGGAAAGAGTTCTTGGCGATGAGCGGAAGAGCTACATGGAAAAACTTTATGATATTGTCCATCTTTCCATTCTGGACATTAAAGAGCAAGGGGCCAGTGCGAAAGTGTTTTTTAGAGAAATGAGACACTTGAGCAAGGAAAGTCTGGGAGCCATTGAGCCTAAGCGGGATATGTATCGCTATAATATTGAAACTCTCCTGAAAGAAGGTAGGAAGAACGGAGACTTTCATGAGGACTTTGACGTTTCGATTGTAGCTTTTGGAATTCTCGGTATGATGAATTGGAGCTATCAATGGTATAAGCCTGATGGTGCGAAATCCGATCAGGAAATTGCCCGGACTTTTGTCAATATGGTATTAAAAGGGATTGAGAAAGAGTAAAGGGGAAATCATCTACAGGGTTTCCTTTTGAATCAACATACCAACTGGTTAGTATTTATATAAGGAGATGGCGGACTAATGGAAACCATTACGGTAACGAGTAGATTTTGCGAAACCGATGCATTAGGTCATATCAACAATACAACTTATTTTGTTTATTTAGAAGAAGCAAGAATTAAATTCTTTCAATCACTCGGATTTGATATGGATGTGAAAGACTGGCGTTTTATTCTGGCCTCTACCAAATGCGACTTTGTATCACAAGGGTATTTTAATCAAGAGCTGAAAATTACCACCTATCTATCAAAAATTGGATCAAAGAGCTTTCAGTTAGAGCATGATATCTTATGTGCGAAAACCCATCAATTGATCGCAAAGGGAAATGCGGTGATCGTTTATTTTGATTTCCTTGAGCAGCAAACCAAAATGATCCCTGAGTTGTTAAAGGCGCAGTTAAACACCCATCTGCACTGGGAAAAAACTGAATATTCTTAATATTGGAGGGGTAATATGTCTGGAAAAACAGGGTATGAAACGGTACCGGTGCGAGAAGGAGAAGAGCTGAATGCCACCAATCTAAAAAGCTTTTTGAATGAGCATTTCCCTCACCTCCTTCATGAAGAGCTCTCAATTAAACAATTTTCTGCGGGACACTCAAATCTTACGTATCTACTTAAAATGGGTGTATGGGAAGGTGTACTGAGACGCCCTCCATTGGGACCGGTCGCACCGAAGGCCCACGATATGAAAAGAGAATATAGGATCCTTTCAGAAATACAGCCATTATTCGGGGTTACACCGGAGCCATATGTATTTTCTGATGATGAAAGGATCGTAGGCAGCCCATTTTTTATCATGGAGAGAAAAAAGGGTGAAGTATTTGATACTTCATTTCCCCCGCATCTCCATGTGACACCAGATGTCTGCAGGAAAATATCGGAGGAAATGGTTTCTAAACTGGTTGAACTTCATTCCATTGATCACCGAAAAACAACTCTTCATGAAATCAGCAAGCCCGAATATTTTATGGAAAGACAAGTATACGGGTGGATCAAACGTTACGAGCGTGCCAAAACAAGTGAGATCCGCGAAGTCGATCAGCTGACAAATTGGTTGATAAAGAATGTTCCAGGTAATGCTGAATCGACCATCATTCATTATGATTTTAAATTAAACAATGCCATGTTTTCTTCTGACCTGACATCCATGGTGGGGTTATTTGACTGGGAGATGGCGACCGTTGGCGATCCCCTTGCAGATTTAGGTGTCGCTATGGGGTATTGGATACAGAATGATGATCCCGAGTTATTAAAATTCGGTCTTGGGAAGCCTCCAGTAACGATTATGGACGGTTTTTACAGCAGAAGGCAATTTATCGGAGAATATGCCAGGAAAAGCGGCAGGGACGTGAACAATATCCATTTTTATTTATCTTTTGCATATTTTAAGCTCGCAGTCATTGTGCAACAAATCTATTACCGCTTTAAGATGGGGCAAACGAGAGATTCACGATTTTCTCAATTTGATCGGTTTGCGAAATCGTTGATCACCCTGGGGAATCAAGCTGCATCAGGTCGCCAGGAATAAAGACAAGGAGATGAACGAAAACGATGAAATCCTCTTTAAAACTAGAAACCACTGACCGGGTACTGACATTGACATTAAACAGACCGGATAGCTTGAATTCCTTTGATGAGAACATGCTTACGGGAATCGTTGAAGCGCTGGAGCAGGCAGAACATAATCAGGAAATCAGGGCCATTGTGATTCGCGGTGCCGGGAGGGCCTTTTCTGCAGGCGGCGACGTGAAAACGATGGGGAGCGCCACATCAACCGAAGTCTATGAGCACATCGGGATATTAAATAATTGCATTAATGCAATAAAAGAAATAGATAAACCGGTCATCGCCTCGGTACACGGCTTTGCAGCAGGTGCCGGGTTTAATTTAGCCCTGGCCTGTGATTTGATTATCGCTTCAGAAGATAGTCAATTTGCTTTAAGCTTTTCTAAAGTAGGTCTTATTTCCGATGGAGGAGGTTCGTATTTTCTTCCACGCATCATCGGTCCACATTTAGCGAAAGAATTGTTCTTTTCAGGAGAACCTGTGGCTGCCGGAAAAATGTATGACTTAGGTGTGGTAAACCGTATTGTACCTTCTGAAAGACTTGAAGAGGAAACCGCTGATTGGGCTGGAGAGTTAGCCTCGGGGCCAAGTAAAGCCCATGGAATGATGAAGAAAATGATTGATCGCTCATTCACCTCATCATTGGATGAGATACTTGAACAAGAACGTATCACACAAACCTTGATGATTTCAACTGAAGATCATGCTGAGGGAGTTTCAGCATTTAAAAACAAAAGAAGACCATCTTTTTCTGGAAAATAGGAGGGATCAGGATGAAAGCCATTCAGTTCAAAGAGTTTGGAAGCCCTAATGTATTAGAAAATGTGGATGTAAATGTTCCGGTGCCTAAGGGGAGAGAAGTCCTTATTGAAGTTCATGCATCTGCAGTCAATTATGCTGATACAGCTAGGCGGGAAGGGCAATATGTGGTAAAAACCCCACTCCCCTATATCCCGGGTTCTGAAGTGGCAGGCATCGTCACTGAAGTGGGAGAAGATGTGACGAGAGTAAGAAAGGGAGACCGGGTTGTAGCCATGATGGATTCCGGAGGTTATGCAGAATTTGCCCTGACAGATGAGCGTTCGGTGATCCCGCTCCCATATGGGTTGGATTTCAAAGAAGCGGCCGCCATCCCTGTTCAAGGATTAAGTGCCTATCATATATTAAAAACCTTGGGAAGGTTGCAGCAGGGAGAAACGGTCCTCATTCATGCAGCGGCTGGTGGCGTCGGGTTGCTTGCCGTCCAACTTGCAAAACGATTTGGTGCAGGTAAGATCATCGCTACGGCCAGCACAGAAGAAAAGTTACGTCTGGCTGAGGATATGGGTGCGAACGTGTTAGTCAACTACACTCAAGAGGGCTGGGAAGCAGAAGTTCTGGAAGCCACAAATGGAAAGGGTGTAAAGCTGGCATTGGAGATGGCAGGTGGTGATGTTTTCTATAAGACGTTAAAATGTCTCGACTATTTCGGGAGAATGGTCATATACGGAGTAGCAAGCGGGGAGCAGAGCAGATTCTATCCTTCTTCTCTGATGGCAAAGAATCAGTCTGTTATCGGGTTCTTCCTGCCTCCTCTTATGAGAGATGCTGAACTAACGCAGAAAACCCTTCATGAAATCTTTCATTATGTCGCGTCCGGGGAATTGAAAGTAACGGTTGGTCATGTATTTCCTTTAAAGGATGCAGCTAAGGTCCATACACTCATGCAAGCAAGAAAAACGGTAGGAAAGGTAATCCTGCAGCCATAATACTAGATGGTTAGTATAAGATCCATCTTATAGGGGGGGAATATGGATGAACTTAAGGTTATCAGATGAACAAAGGATGATCCAAAAAACGATTCGTAAGTTTGTTGAGAGAGAACTAATACCATTAGAAAATGAAGTGCTAAGAAATGAACGGGAAGGAAAACCAAGTCTTTCCCCGGAGAAAAGTAATGAGCTGCAGTTAAAAGCAAAGGAAGCGGGGTTCTGGGGGATCAATACACCAGAAGAGTACGGCGGAGCAGATCTCGGGCAAATGATGATGGCCATTGTTTATATGGAAATATCCAAAACCTTTGTGCCTTTCAGTTTCGGGGGTTATGCAGATAACATCCTATACTATGCCAACGAAGAACAGAAAAAAAACTATTTGCTTCCCACGATAAACGGAGAGAAAAAGTCCTGCTTCGCCATGACGGAACCGGGAGCCGGGTCCGATACCCAAAACATCCGGATGACCGCAGTGAAGGATGGAAATGAGTGGGTGTTAAATGGTGAAAAAACCTTTATTACGGGCGGAAATGATGCAGACTTTGTCATGGTTATGGCGGTGACTGATAAGGAAAAGCATCGTAGAACGGGTCGGGACGGAGTAACCTGTTTTATTGCTGATCGAAGCATGGGTTGGACATCTGAATACATTCATACCATGGGGGAATGGGGACCTGCCAGTCTGTTTTTTGATGATGTGCGTGTGCCTGAAGAAAATATTCTGGGTGAAATCGATGGTGGCTACAATCTAGGCCTGGAATGGATCGGGTTCGCACGCTGGATTGTGGGTGCACAAGCGGTAGGCGCAGCAGAACGTTTACTGCAAATGGCGATTGATTATTCCAAAGAAAGAGAGACATTTGGAAAGCCAATAGCGGATCGACAGGCGATTCAATGGCAGATCGCTGATTCTGCCGTGGAAATCGAAGCTGCCAGATGGCTTGTGCTAAATGCAGCATTCACACTGGATCAAGGGGAAGATAATCGCCATGTTGCATCGATTGCCAAGCTGTACGGATCCAACATGGGCAATCGGGTAGTGGATCGGGTCCTTCAAATTCACGGAGGGATGGGCTACACAAGAGAGCTCCCCATCGAACGCTGGTACCGTGAAGCAAGACTGTGGCGGATTTATGATGGTACTGATGAAATTCAAAAACTGATCATCTCACGGAATCTATTAAAAGGGCATGTGAAAGTGGGCCAATTTGTTTAAAAGGGATAGGGAGGTAATGTGAATGGGTGAAAGATTCAGAGGGAAAGTAGCTTTAGTAACAGGCGGGAGCCGGGGGATCGGTAAAGCGATTGCCAAGCTTTTTGCTCTAGAAGGGGCAAGGGTTGCCATCCTTGACGTGAATGAAAAAGCACTTTTGGAAGTCAGTGAGGAATTGAGCGAATATGAACTATATACAAAGGTTGCGAATGTAGTAGAATCCCAGGAGGTAGAAGAGGCCATAAACGAAGTCTTTGAAACCTTCGGCTCCGTTGATATTGTCGTCAACAATGCAGGAGTAATCAGAGATAACCTGCTGTTTAAAATGACTGATACAGATTGGCAAACGGTCATAGATGTGCATTTGAAAGGATCATTTAACGTAGCGAAAGCAGCGCAAGGATATATGGTGAAGAACAGGTATGGCCGGATTATTAATATCTCTTCTACCTCTGCACTCGGTAACCGGGGACAGGTAAATTACGCTACGGCTAAAGCAGGTCTTCAAGGCTTGACGAAAACTCTGGCTATAGAGCTTGGTCCTCTGGGTATTACGACCAATGCAGTAGCCCCCGGGTTCATAGAAACGGAAATGACCAGGGAAACGGCGAAACGGATCGGAATAACCTTTGAACAACTGGTGGAAGCGAGTCTTCAAGGCATTCCGGTAGGAAGAAGCGGACAGCCGGAAGATATAGCGAATGCAGTGGCGTTTTTCGCCGATGAAAGCTCGTCATTCGTTAATGGACAAATCCTCTACGTAGCTGGAGGGCCGAAAGCCTAATGGGCGAAAGGGGTGAAGGATATGTTTCAATCTTATATCGGTAAACGCTCAACTTCCGTAGAAAACTATGTGGAAAAAGGAGCGGTTCATAAGTTTGCTGAAGCCATCGGTGATCCACATCCCATATATGTGGATGAAGAAGCAGGAAAAAGGTCCAGATACAGGGGGAATATCGCTCCCCCCACTTTTCCCAGAGTGTTTGACTATGGAACGATTGAGGGTTTTCATTTACCAAACGTCGGGTTGATTCATGGGGAACAATCTTTTCACTATGAAAGACCACTGAAGGTCGGGGAATGTATTCAGTGTTATACGGAGATAAAAGATTACTATGAGCGGAAAGGATCGGGAGGAACACTGGGTTTTCTCGTAATCGAAGAGATCGGTGAAGATTCAGGAGGGAACAATATTTTCTCCTCCGAGGCGATTGTCATTATCACTGAAGCGGTCAGAGAGAGGTTGGGAAAATGACTAAACTATCATCCTTTAATATAGGTGAAACGCTTCCCATTGTTGAATTAGCGCCAGTCTCGAGAATCGACTTAATCAAATATGCAGGTGCATCGGGGGATTATAACCCCATTCATACAATCGATGAGGAAGCCCATAAACTGGGTCTTCCAGGAGTCATTGCTCATGGCATGTGGACAATGGGTAATGTCTCCAAGCTATTTAGTGATCATTATGAAGAAGGATTTATCAAAGAGTATACCGTCCGCTTTAAAGGGATGGTTTTTTTGAACGATGTCATTACATTGATTGCAGAAGTATCAGAAAAACAGAATGATCATTTGTATTTTAACGTTTTTGCCGTCAATCAGGACCAGAAGAAAGTGATTGACGGTAAACTGATATTTCAATTATTTTGATTATTCTTGTGAAAATAGTGTCCTATAGCTTTCATAAAGCGAATAGAAATAAAGAGAATGAATGATTTCCAAGAAAAATAAGTCAAAAGACTTAAATCCGATAGAAAAACTCGGGTTGACTTCCCGGCAGAATGTGATATTATTTAGAATATTAAAATTAATAACTCTTATCCAGAGTGGTGGAGGGATCTGGCCCCGCGAAGCCCAGCAACCTACGTTATGTAAGGTGCTAATTCCAGCAAAATGTGAAGTCATTTTGGAAGATAAGGTAACCTTACCTGAACAACTTTCCAAAATGGAGGGTTGTTTTTTTCATTCATGATTTTTCTGGATAAGATGAAAATTGGGGGAATCATGTGACTAAAGAAAATAATCAAGAAGCACAGTATGATGTAGTAGTCGAGAAGATCACTTCGATGTTGAAGACGATGAGTTTCGGATCAATTACCATCGTGGTGCAAGACGGTAAAGTCATTCAATTGGAGAAAAACGAGAAAGTGCGAATTAAATAAGCTGACTAGACAAACTAGAGGCGCATAACACAGATAATGGAAATCCCTATTATCTTGTTATCGCCTCTTTTTGTTTGGATGAGCGGGAAAGGGGTGTATCATGTTAACCTATCAAACTTGGAAAAAACCAACTATCCAATTTGAAATTGATCCGGTCTATAAAGGAGCGGTAAACGTACTTGAGTGGACGTATGAACATTATGGTGAAAGTGTCGTATATGCATGCAGTTTTGGGATAGAAGGGATCGTATTAATCGACCTCCTAACCAAAGTACAACCTGAAGCAACCATAGTATTTCTTGATACAGGTGTTCATTTCAAAGAAACCTACGAAACGATTGAAAAGGTGAAGGAGAAGTATCCTGGTATCACCATTAATATGAAAAAGCCTGAATTGACGCTTCAAGAGCAAGCAGAAACATATGGTGATAAGCTGTGGGAGCGAAATCCGAACCAATGCTGTCAAATTCGAAAGCTCGATCCTTTAAAAGAAACATTATCTAAAGGAAATGCCTGGATTTCAGGATTAAGAAGGGAGCAATCACCTACAAGGAGTCAAGTTGAATTCATCAATAAAGATGATAAGTTTCAATCGGTTAAGATTTGTCCTTTAATTCACTGGACCTGGAAAGAGATTTGGAGGTATGTCCATAAACATAACCTATCCTATAATCCCCTTCATGATCAAGGGTATCCAAGTATCGGATGCTTTCATTGTACAACAAAAGCCTTAGACATCAATGATCTCCGCTCCGGAAGATGGAAAGGAAAAGGGAAAACCGAATGCGGTCTTCATTAAAAGAGGTGACATTCTTTGATTGAAGTATTCGCCCTGATCATAAGTTTGTTTTTCGCTATGAACATTGGTGCCAGTGGAGCGGCAGCATCGATGGGTGTTGCGTATGGTGCAGGGGCCATAAAGAACATCAGGGTTGCATTATGGATCTGCGCAGTCGGTGTCCTGAGCGGGGCGGTATTAGGTGGTGGAGAAGTAGTGAAAACCATAAGTTCAGGGATTATCCCTCAACATGTACTCTCCATCAAAATCGTGGTCATCATTTTGTTATCCGCCACCATTTCCTTGTTTCTGGCAAATGTGATCGGGATCCCGCTGTCTACAAGTGAAGTAACGGTCGGAGCGGTTGTAGGAGTCGGAGTCGCATATCAAGTTCTTTATGTGAAATCACTCTTAACGATCATGTCATTTTGGGTGATTGTCCCGGTCATTGCCTTCGGAGTGACATGGGTATTCGGTATAGGTTTAGTAAAGCTTGAAAAGCGTGGTTTCCATTTTGAAAAAAGGTGGCTTGCATACCTTTTGATCATCGCGGGGTTCTTTGAAGCCTTTTCGGCAGGGATGAATAATGTAGCCAACGCCGTCGGTCCATTAGTGGGTGCAGGTTTAATGTCTCCATCGCGGGGGATTTGGCTGGGAGGTTTATTCGTTGCCCTCGGAGCTATCTTACTGGGGAAAAAAGTAGTGGAAACAAACGGAAAAAAAATTACACAATATTCAAAAGCCGAAGGAATTGTTATTTCATCTACAGGAGCGATCCTTGTGATGGTGAGCTCACTGTATGGATTACCGATCCCGCTGACTCAGGTTACTTCGTCCTCTATCATAGGCCTCGGGATGGCGAAGAACGGAAAACATATGCTGCAAAAGAAAATTGTCAAAAAAATCGTTAAAATATGGGTGGTCTCTCCCTTGATTTCACTCAGTATTTCTTATTTTTTGGTAAAGCTCGTGATCGATAGCGATATGTATTCGATCGTGGTTCCAATAAGCGTCATTATCGCTACTGTGGGAGCATTATCCCTCATGCGGGTGATCAATGAAGAAAGGCGATCCGTTCATGAAGACGGAGGCGGGATTTAATCTTAATTCCGATTAAAACAATATGTTAAGGAGGATAAATGATGAGTTTACAGCCCCACGGAGGAAAGCTTGTTCAATCATATTTGCCGGAAGAACCCTATGAGGAAATTCTCCATGAGATTCCTTTAGACGAAACCGCGTTAAGTGATTTGGAACTCATTGGAATAGGTGCATACAGCCCAATAAATGGATTCTTGACCGAAGTTGATTATCATCATGTGGTGGAAACATTACGATTACGAAATGGCAATGTGTGGAGCATCCCGATTACTCTGCCCATTTCAAAAGAAGAAGCAAGAGACGTAAGGGAGGGCTTAAAGAGCCGCCTTGTTTATAAGGGTGAAACATATGGACTCATTGAAGTAGAGGATATTTATGAACCAGATAAACAGAAAGAGGCCCTTCTCGTATACGGAACGATCGACGAGAATCATCCGGGTGTCAGGAAATTATTCCAACGTGGAGATGTATACCTAGGTGGGAAGATCAGTCTCATTAAACGTCTTTCCAAACGGTTCAACGAGTATACATTTGACCCGAGTGAAACCAGAAAGCTTTTTAAGGAAAAGGGATGGAAAACGATTGTAGGATTTCAAACGAGAAATCCTGTTCACAGGGCCCATGAGTATATTCAGAAAACGGCATTGGAAACCGTTGATGCGCTCTTTTTAAATCCATTGGTTGGTGAAACAAAGGCGGATGATATCTCCGCGGGCATCAGAATGGAGAGTTATGAAGTTCTGTTAAAGAACTATTACCCTAAAGATCGTGTTTTCTTAGGAGTCTTCCCTGCTGCCATGAGGTACGCGGGTCCAAGGGAAGCCATCTTTCATGCACTGGTACGGAAAAACTATGGATGCACGCATTTTATCGTCGGGAGAGATCATGCAGGTGTTGGCGATTATTATGGAACCTATGATGCGCAGAAAATATTTGATCAGTTCAGTGAAAGTGAGATAGGGATTACCCCTCTCCGCTTCGAGCATAGTTTTTACTGTGAGAGATGCGAAGGGATGGCGACTACGAAGACTTGTCCTCATGATAAGAGCGATCACGTTATTTTATCAGGGACAAAAGTGAGAGGAATGCTCCGTAACGGGGAAGTTCCCCCTTCAACGTTCAGTCGCCCTGAAGTGATCGAAGTGTTAATTAAAGGTCTAAAACAAGAAGCTGGACATACGTCTTAAGGAGGGTCCCGGGTTGAGTGAAAAAACAGAAAACATCGTATGGCATAAAACCGCAGTAACGAAACAGGAGAGACGTAAAAAAAATGGACATCAAAGCTTTATTTTATGGTTCACGGGCTTATCCGCTTCCGGGAAATCCACTGTCGCCAATGCATTGTCTCACTCCCTTTTCGAACTGGGAAATCAGGTCTATGTTCTGGACGGAGATAATGTCCGTCATGGATTAAATCATGATTTGGGATTCAAGGAAGAAGATCGAAAGGAGAATATCAGGAGAATTGGAGAGGTGTCCAAACTTTTCATCGATAGCGGACAAATTGTGCTAACGGCCTTTATTTCCCCATACAGGGAAGACCGTGCTCTCGTACGAAATTTAGTGGATACTGATGAATTTATCGAAGTATATGTGCATTGTTCATTAGAAGAATGTGAAAAGCGCGATCCAAAAGGCTTGTATAAAAAAGCTCGTAGCAAGGAAATCACTCATTTCACGGGAATCAGTGCTCCTTATGAAGCACCTGAAAGGCCGGAAGTGGTACTGGATACGGAGAAACATTCAACAGAAGAATGCGTTGAGTACTTATTGACTGTACTGAAGCAAAAACAACTTATATAAGGGGAGAAAATCATGGCATATTCAAAATCATGGGAGTCAAATGAGAAATTGAACAAAACGGAACAATGGAAATTGGAGAAAGACGGGTTATCTATTTTTGAAGATATTCCGTACTATGCGGAAAACGGCTTCTCTTCGATTCCGAAAGAGGAGTGGGATAAGTTTAAATGGGCAGGTTTGTATCTGCAAAGACCAAAGGAAGACGGCTATTTCATGATGAGAGTGAACGTCCCGTCGGGCATCCTGACTTATGAACAGGCACGGGAACTTGCTGCCATCTGTAAAGAGTATGGAAGAGACGTCTATGACATCACCACCCGCCAGGCGATCCAATTTCACTGGTTGAAGATTGAACAGATTCCCGACATCTTTAACCGTCTGGAAAAGGTCGGCTTGTCTTCTGCCGGTGCATGCGGTGATATCACACGTAATATCGTCGGGAACCCCCTTGCAGGGATCGATCCTGATGAACTATTCGATACAAGTAGCATTGTGAAAGAAGTATATGATTTCTTCCAGCACAACGAAGATTTTTCAAATTTACCTCGAAAATATAAAGTAGCAATCTCCGCAAATATCAAGAATGCGTCGAATGCTGAAATCAATTGTGTTTCCTTTGTTCCGGCAAGAAAGCTGATAGACGGTAAAGAAGAAGTCGGCTTCCATTTGAAGATCGGTGGAGGATTGGCCGCCAGACCATTCCTCGCCCAGGAGTTGGATGTTTTCATCCTTCCTCACCAAGTGAAGGAAGTTGCGATAGCCGTCACCACGATTTTTCGCGACTTCGGTTATCGGGAAAAAAGACATATGGCCCGGTTGAAATTCTTAATGGCCGATTGGGGTCCAGAGAAATTCAAGGAAACGCTATTACAGTATGTTGAGCTTTTACCTGCGGGAGTGGATGCCGTGGAAGGTTGGAATGCGGGATATTTCTACGGAGTACATCCACAGAAACAGGAGGGACTTAATTATGTGGGGCTGAATGTACCGGTTGGGCGCTTAAATTCTGATGAAGTATATGAGCTTGCGAAGATTTCCAAGAAATACGGTAATGGAGAACTGAGAAACTGTAACTCTCAAAATCTCATCATTCCCAATATACCAGATGAGCACGTTGATGCTTTGCTTTCTGAGAAAATCTTTGATCGCATTTCAACAAGTCCCCTATCCTTCATCGGATATTCCGTATCATGCACGGGAATCGAATATTGTAATCTCGCTTTAGTGGAAACGAAGGAACGGATGAGACAAATCGCCAATCAATTGGATCAGGAACTTTCATTGGATGTCCCTGTCAGAATCCACATGGTCGGATGCCCGAATTCATGCGGTCAACGACAAATCGCAGATATCGGGCTTCAAGGAATTAAAATGAGAACGAAAGATAAGAAGATGATCGAAGCATTTGAAATATACGTAGGAGGAACTCTTCAGGACGGTGGAAAACTGAATGAAAAATTAAAAGGGAAAGTGGAGGCCGGCAATTTGACAGGGGTGGTCAAGCAATTGCTCCTTCATTTTAAACAAACAAAAGAACCGGGAGAGGCCTTTTTTGACTATATTAACCGGGTTGGTACCGCTCCCCTTCAAGAATCGTTAGATCAATTACTTCAGGAAGCTTAAGGAGGCACAGGGGATGAATTTGTATCGATTTGAAGTCACTACTCGCGTTTTTGTCACGATTGTCGTAGTTGCGGCTGAATCAGATGAGTTGGCCTTTGATCTAGTAGAAATAGAACTTGAGAAGTATTTTTTGAAAAAGCCTGATGTGGTAGACATCTCTCTTTACGAGAAGCGTAGAATCCGGGGAAGTGGTGCAGGGTTTGTACTACATGAACAGGAGACAATCATCAAATCTTAAGGAGGAATAATGGATGGGGAAAGTTTACCTGGTGGGAGCGGGTCCTGGAGATCCTGAATTAATCACACTAAAAGCATTGAAATCAATACAAAAAGCAGACGTCATATTATATGACCGTCTGGTGAATAAAGAGCTTCTCACCCATGCGAAAAAAGGTGCCGATTTGATATACTGCGGGAAACTGCCAAACTATCATACGATGAAACAAGAAACAATCAATCATTTTCTCGTGCGTTATGCTTCTAGCGGAAAGGTAGTCGTGAGATTAAAAGGAGGTGACCCTTTCGTATTTGGAAGGGGAGGCGAAGAAGCAGAAGCACTTGCCAAGAAAGGAATCCCCTTCGAGATCGTCCCCGGTATTACTTCAGGTATAGCAGCGGCTGCCTATGCAGGGATTCCCGTTACACACCGGGAATCCAGTTCAAGTGTCGCCTTTGTCACCGGGCATAAACAAAACAATCAACAAGAAGATGAAAAATGGGAGAGTCTGGCCAAAGGAATCGATACCCTGGCCATATATATGGGGGTGGGGAATCTCCCTTACATTAAAGAAAAGCTCATCCATTATGGGAAGTGCAAGGATACTCCTGTGGCACTCGTCCACTGGGGAACAACAGAAGTGCAAAGAACCGTGACAGGGACGCTGGAAACAATAAACGATATAGTGAAAGAAGAAAAGATTGAGAATCCAAGCATGATCATCGTCGGTGAAGTGGTCCGTTTCCGGGAGAAGATTCAATGGTTTGAAGAAACCCTTGAAAAGAAATCGATCATGAGCGAGGCACTTTGAATGAAACGCGCGATCTTATACGTGTGCCATGGAAGTCGTATTACGAAAGCACGTGAAGAAGCCATAGATTTTATTAAAAGGTGCCAGAACCAAGTGGAAGCGGAAATTCAGGAAATAAGCTTTCTTGAACTTGCATCACCTTCCATTGAAGAAGGTTTTAAAGCATGTGTGGAAAAAGGAGCTTCACATGTTTCCGTCGTTCCCCTTCTCCTATTGACTGCGGTTCATGCAAAAAAAGACATTCCAGATGAAATTCAAAACTGTCAAGAAGCCTATCCCTGGATTACGGTAACGTATGGAAAGCCCATTGGGGTTCACGATAAAATGGCTGAGAGTGTTATAGGGAAAATACGCGATGCTGTTTCAATTGACTCTTCGACGGTTGCCGTATTGATTGGGAGAGGAAGTTCAGACCCCGATGTTACAAAGGATTTAGGAGCCCTTGCTGAACTTGTGCAAGCCAAGACTAAGTTAGCAGATGTAAGGACCTGTTACTTAACAGCAGCCTCACCAAGCTTTTCGGACACATTGGAATCTATAAAAAATACAAATGGAAACGTCATTTTCATTCCCTACTTGCTGTTTACCGGTTTACTCATGAAAGGAATTGAGAGGGAGATCAGCCAAACGGAAAATGCGCATATTATTCTGGGTGATTATCTAGGGTATGACCCCCTTGTGGAAGAAGCATTCCTGGACCGTGTGAATGAAACCCTCAGCGTTAAAGGAGAATCCTATGCTGCCAGTCATGATTGATGTAAATGGAAAACAAGTTACGATTGTAGGCGGAGGAAAAGTGGCCTATCGGAAGCTCTTTGTATTTCTAGAGCAAGGAGCGATGATAAAAGTCATCAGTCCTGAAGCTGTTGATGGAATTCAAGCATTACATGAAGAAAAAAGGATTCTATGGATCAAAAGAGAAGTGGAACGAGATGATTTACGAGATGCTTTTATCGTCATCGCTGCCACGAATGAACGATGGGTGAATGAACAGGTGAAAATACACTCTGAGGAAAACCAACTTTTATGCGTGGTGGATGACGGGGATTGCGGAAATATGCAGATGGTCTCCTATAGGCAGAAAGGGAAATTAACGATTGCCGTTTCAACCGGCGGAGCAAGTCCATTCTTAGCTAAAAAGCTTACCAATCAAATCTTCCAACCATTTGATGATTCCTATATAGAAAAGCTTGATTTCCTTGCCACAAAGAGAAAAGAAATCAAGGCATCAGACTTATCTGATGGGGAGAAAAGGAAACTATTAAAGGAACTTTCTGAACGGGTGTAAAGTGGATAAAACTTTATGCCCGTTCACTCATTATACGAACGTTTTTATAATAAATGCACATATTGTTAAGAAATGCACCTTTACAAACTGTCAAGTTCCCGTTATACTATCCAATATCAAATCAATATTCGTTTTCACTCATATAATAGCGGGGATATGGCTCGCGAGTTTCTACCGGATTACCGTAAATGATTCGACTATGAGTGAGCAATGGATTGTCCGTCAATTCGGACGCTCTTTACCTAACCCGAAGGTCATTGTCTCACTCTATCCAGAGAACAATAGCCTTTGGGTTTTTTTGTAGACTTCCAGGTTTTATTACAGTAAAGGAGCGTTTTGGATATGAATTTATTAAAAAATAAAATTGCAGATGAAGGTGTCGTCCTTTCAGATACTGTATTAAAGGTAGATTCATTCCTGAATCATCAAGTGGACCCTGAATTGATGATGGAAATCGGGAAAGAATTTGCACGTCGTTTCAAAGATATGGGAATTACGAAGGTGTTGACCATTGAGTCGTCCGGGATTGCTCCTGGCGTGATGGCTGCTCTTCAATTGAATGTTCCACTTGTATTTGCACGTAAGCGTAAATCGTTGACCCTTTCAGAAGGGGTTATTACATCGAAGGTGTACTCATACACGAAGCAGGAAGAAAACACGATCTCGATTTCCAGTAAATACATAGGAGAAAATGATCGCGTCCTATTGGTTGACGATTTCTTAGCAAATGGACAAGCGGCCCTGGGATTAATCGATTTAGTTAAGCAAGCAGGCGCATATGTTGCCGGGATCGGGATCGTTATTGAAAAGTCCTTCCAAGACGGAGGCAAACTCGTCCGTGAAACAGGATACAGAGTTGAATCATTAGCGGAAATCCAATCCCTTGAAAATGGGAAAGTGACATTCAAGCAAGAGGAGGCGCGGGTATAATGAAAAATCAGCCTATTAAACTGGCGTCACTCGGGATTCAACATGTTCTCGCTATGTATGCGGGAGCGGTCATCGTTCCGCTGATTGTAGGAGGAGCATTAGGATTAACGGGAGAGCAGCTCACTTATCTGGTATCCATTGATATCTTCATGTGTGGGATCGCCACCTTATTGCAAGTATGGAAGAATCGTTTCTTTGGGATAGGACTTCCGGTCGTACTAGGATGTACGTTCACGGCAGTAGGGCCAATGATCGCGATTGGTGGCCAGTATGGTATTTCAGCGATCTACGGTTCGATTCTTGTTTCAGGTTTATTCGTCGTTCTAATCAGTAAGTACTTTGGAAAACTGGTTCGTTTCTTCCCACCTGTAGTCACCGGCTCTGTAGTAACAATCATAGGGATTACCTTGATTCCAGTAGCCATGAACAATATGGCAGGGGGACAAGGGAGTGCTGATTTCGGTTCATTGGAAAATTTGTCTCTTGCTTTTGGTACGTTATTTTTTATTTTAATCCTCTATAAATTCTTTACCGGTTTTGTTCGTTCTGTCTCCATTTTACTGGGATTGATGGCAGGGACAGCCGTTGCATTTGTTTTAGGCAAAGTAGATTTTAGTGCGGTTGGAGATGCCTCCTGGTTTCATATGGCCAAACCTTTCTACTTTGGAATGCCGACGTTTGAAATAACAGCCATTCTAACCATGATCCTAGTAGCGATGGTGAGTTTAGTGGAATCAACAGGTGTTTATTTTGCTCTCGCTGATATAAGCGATAAAGAGGTTTCAGAAGAGGATTTATCAAGGGGCTATCGTGCTGAAGGGCTGGCAATCGTACTGGGAGGATTATTCAATGCATTCCCTTACACCGCTTATTCACAAAACGTAGGGTTGATCCAGCTTTCGGGCGTGAAGCGCAACAGTGTGATTTATGCAACAGGAGCATTTCTCGTGATCCTAGGGTTGGTACCCAAGATTGGTGCATTAACGACGGTGATTCCTGCATCAGTTTTAGGCGGGGCGATGGTGGCCATGTTCGGGATGGTCGTAGCATATGGGATTAAAATGCTTAGCCATGTAAATTTTGCATCCCAGGAAAACCTATTGATTATCGCCTGTTCAGTCGGGATGGGATTGGGAGTAACCGCTGTTCCGGAATTATTTGCGCAAATGCCATCCAGCATCCGGATCTTGACGGATAACGGGATTGTTGCCGGAAGTATAACGGCCATTGCACTGAATATGTTTTTTAACGTGTTTTCTAAACGCAAGCTTAATGTTGTGTTGAATGAGCAGAAAGCTTCGTAATCATTTTGCTAAAAGAACGTTACCTTTTCACTATTTAAAGGTGGCGTTTTTCTTTGTGAATATATTTCTGAATTATCAGATATTAAAGAAGGGTATACGTCCAACTGTCTCGAACATTATTGATTAGGGAATGTTGCAGTGATTGGGATATACCTTAATTAAAAGGAGGAGAAATATGTACGCAACGACAGGATCGATATTTGATCAAACGGTAGAAAAATTTCGGAACAAGGAGGCGATTGTAGAAGAGAAAACAGGAACCAGGTTAACATTTGCACAGTGGCAGGATGAAGTTCATCGTGCAGCCAATGCGTTGCTGAAGGCAGGTGTGAAAAAGGGAGATCGGGTTTCGACGTATTTATTTAATACGCTGGAGTTAGCAACTGTGTACTTTGCTTGTGGAAAGATTGGTGCGGTGATCAACCCGATTAATTTCCGGTTAAAGTCTCAAGAAATACACTACATTTTAGAAGATGCCGAACCAAAGGTGGTGATTTTTGAAGAAGCCCTCACCCTACCGATCGAGCAGATTTCACAAGACTTTCCACAGACCCTTTTTTGGTATGTTGGAGTAGATGCCCCTACCTTTGCTCAAAGCTATAAAGATGTTGTGAATCCATGCTCGAATGACTTAATAGACATCCCTGTAGAAGAAACAGACCCATATGCGATTATGTATACGAGCGGGACTACTGGGAGGCCAAAGGGTGTTCTTCACAGGCATAGGGATATGGCTGAGCAAAGCTTGATTTGTACATCTGTAATGGGGTTGACACCAAATGATATAGGACTTGTTACAGCCCCCATGTTTCATTGTGCGGAGCTTCATTGCTGCTTTCTTCCCCGCGTTCAAGCGGGAGCGAAAAATATTATCGTTCATCAGTTTCAACCTCAAATCGTATTGGAAGTGATTGAGCGGGAAAAGGTCAGTTCTTTTTTTGCCGCGCCAACAATGTGGAATATGCTTCTGCAACACGGGGTGGATGATTATGATACTTCTTCTTTACGGATTGGTCTATACGGAGCTGCCCCGATGGCACCAGTCCTCGTGAGGGCTCTCCATGAGAAAATGAAGATTGACTTGATACAAGCCTATGGTCAGACTGAGATGGGGCCGGCGGTTACCTTCCTCCTTCAGGATGAGCAGTTAACCAAGACAGGCTCCGCAGGTAGGGCTGCCTATAATCATGAAATACGTGTAGTCAAACCGAATGAAAACGGTCCTTCTGAACCGGATGATCTTTGTATGCCTGGTGAAGTCGGGGAAATCATTGTTCGCGGTTCCTGTACAATGCTTGAATACTTCAATCGAAAAGAAGCAACGGAAAGAGCATTGTATAAAGGCTGGTATCACTCAAGTGATTTAGGTTATATGGATGAGGATGGGTATCTATACGTCGCTGACCGGGTGGATGATATGGTGATATCAGGAGGAGAAAATGTGTATCCCCGTGAGGTGGAGGATGCACTCCACGCCCATGACGATATTGTAGATGTAGCCGTTCTCGGTCAGCCTCATGAAAAATGGGGAGAACAGGTGATTGCCGTTGTTGTGTCCAAAAATCTGCATTATCTTCGCAAGATCTCGATCTCTTTTTGAAAAATGGAGATTTGTTGGCTGATTATAAACGGCCCCGTGAATATATTTTCGTAGAAGAACTTCCTCGGAATGCAAGTGGTAAGATTCAAAAGTTTTTACTTAGAGATAATATTTTACGGAAAGAAAATTCACTATAAAACGAAGGTCCTTTCGCGGGACCTTCTTTACATTTTCTGATAATGGTAATTAGGCACTGAGTATAGGACAGTCCGACTACCCATATATTGAAATGAGGATATGGGGGAGGGTGATATAGTGCCGTTAATAAAGCATAACGAAGAAGAAGTTAAACTACTTGCCAGGTTAATGAGAGCAGAAGCTGAGGGTGAAGGAAATCAAGGGATGATGATGGTCGGGAACGTAGGTGTAAATCGTGTATTAGGTGATTGTTTGGATTTTAAGAATATCAGAAGCATTAAACAAATGGTTTACCAAAGCCCTGGAGGGTTCGAAGCAACGCAAAAAGGATACTTTTATCAAAGGGCAAGAAGTAACGAACTCGACATGGCTAGAAAAGTAATCAATGGTCGACGGCTACATCCAGCAAGTTTTAGTATGTGGTTTTTCAAGCCCGCGGGGAATTGTCCAAGTAAATGGTATAATCAAGAAAATTCAGGCAGATTCAAAAGTCATTGCTTTTATCAACCTACCCGTACGGATTGTCCAACTGTCTTTCAGTCCGGTTTGCAAGGATAATATTGATATAAATACATTATGTGGAAAGTATCGGACAAAAAACATTTGAATTTTTTCAAGTGTTTTTTTCTCTGTTCACCTCCTTTTTAAAAAAAGGGTGATAGGGAATTTACCTTAAATTTTATATAGGCTAGTATGTATTTTTTTCAAAAGTACATAAATGTCGGGTAGAAATAATTTAAAAAATTGTTCGCAATTCGAGTCATGAGACGAGATGTTTTGGGGATAGTAAGACTTGTAACTATAACTCTAAACATAAGGATGGTGTACTGAAATGAAAAAGGATTTAACCAAAAGATCTTACAAAGAAAAAAGCAGCATGGGGGATAAAATCATTAAAGGGTTTGGTACTTTTGTTCTGGCCATTATATTGCTCCTTTCCATGTCTTCAGTCAGTAATGCTGTTGGAAAAGATGCAAAAGGACCTGATGTTTACGTCATTCAGGGAATGCTTAAGTCCATAGGGAGCTACGCAGGTAAAATTCATGGGAAGTATGATGGCACCACTGTTCAAGGAGTGAAGTATTTTCAGAAAAAACATGGACTCCCAGTTACAGGTGCAGTGGATAATAAAACGTTTGAATCAATTACCTATACTTACTCAAAACTGAAGTTCCCATCACCATCAGGTGGTAAAAACGAAGGTCAAGGAGCAGGTGAAGGCCAAGGAGCAGGCGAAGGCCAAGGAGCAGGTGAAGGCCAAGGAGCAGGTGAAGGCCAAGGAGCAGGTGAAGGCCAAGGAGCAGGCGAAGGCCAAGGAGCAGGGGAAGGTCAAGGAGCAGGTCAAGGAGCAGGTGAAGGTCAAGGAGCAGGTCAAGGAGCAGGTGAAGGCCAAGGAGCAGGTGAAGGTCAAGGAGCAGGTGAAGGCCAAGGAGCAGGTGAAGGCCAAGGAGCAGGCGAAGGTGAAGGTCAAGGAGCAGGTGAAGGTCAAGGAACAGGCGAAGGCCTAGAAAAGGAAGAAGACCTGGGAGAAGAACAAAAACCTGAAAAAGAAGGTCCTGTAAAATTTGAAGAACCAAGTAAAGAACCAGCGAAAGAACCAAGCAAAGAACCAACAAAAGAGCCAACAAAAGAGCCAACAAAAGAACCAGTGAAAGAACCAAGCAAAGAGCCTATCGAGAAACCAAAGCAATATAAAGGATCACAAGAAAGTAACTAAGTTTAATCAACAGAGAATCATTGAGTTGTTTTCCATAAAAATAAAATGGCGGCTGATATTTTATATCGGACGTCATTTTTAGGTTGTGAAATCAAAGAAGGCGGTTCGCATCGACTGCATTCTTTTTTCTTGGAAATATCAGAATTATAAAATTTCTCATTGAATATGAAGTATATAATACACTATACTATAAAAAACGAAGGATTTCCTTCAGTTTACAGAAAGGAGTAGGCATGGTTCAAAAATCAATTTCAAGAATTATTAAAGAAAACTATTCTTCTTTATCTGCCGGACAAAAAAAAGTGGCTGAGTTGATTCTTCAGCAACAAGGTGAAGCAGCGATACTCACGGCTTTTCAAATGGGGAGGAAAGCTGGTGTAAGTGAAACAACTGTGATTCGATTAGGCTATGCGTTAGGCTTTAAAGGATATTCTGAAATGCAGGAAGTGGTGCGGAGGGATTGGTTAGAGAAGAAGAAGGTGAATGAAAATGAATCATTTCCTTCATCCTCAACTGATGGTGGTGAGGAGAGTGTATTCAGTAAGGTTGTTGAGAAAGAAAAATCCATACTCGAGCAGCTAATGAGTCAGTTAGATGTGAAAGAAATATGGAAAACCATTGATCGATTAATACAATCAGAGCGAGTTTATATTGGTGGATTTGGGAGTTCTTATGGTGCGGCTTATTGGATGTATTATACGTTAAAACAATACAGGGCAAACGTATTCCTCTCTAGTCCAGCAGGATTTTCCCCTGAAGATATATGTGATTTGGACCAGCGTTCTACTGTGGTTATGTTTTCTTTTCCCCGGTTCCGCACAGAATCCATTGAGCTTGTGGAGGAGGCAAAAAAACAAGGTTCTTATGTCATTGCGATCACCAATAGACAATTATCACCCCTCGGACAGATTTCTGACCTTACACTTACAACCGAAGAAGGGATGAATTCGGGACATCATTCAATTGCATCTGTCGTTAGTTTAATTGAAATCATTTTAATAGGTTTTCAACATCGAGATCAAGACAACATAAGTATTCGGCAAAGGAAGCTAGAGCAATTATATACAAATCAGGGGTTATTTATTGAATAAATCAGAGGGGTGGAGAATTTATGAACGGAGTATCACAAACGAATGAAAAAATAGAAGCGAAAGCATTCACTACCAGTGACATATGGAAATTCCTGATTCCATCATTAATTGGAATCCTATTATTTATTGTACCGATTACAACAGAAGATGGCATAACAATTCCCGTCGCTTATTTAGCCGGTCAAATTAATGGGTATTTAGGTGAAGTTATCCCTGCAATGACAGTACTGATTATGGCGCTCTCTGTCATAGGGTCACTTATAGCGATAACGATCAAACCAGCCTTTATTACAAAAAGTCGATATTTGAGCACTCTTTTAATCATTCGTCCGTTTTGGCTTGCTGCACGTGTCCTTGGCACGCTGTTTGCTGTGATGACGATTTATCAATTAGGACCTGGGATGGTCTTCTCAGAAAATACGGGTGGACTCTTAATCTATGATCTGATTCCTATCCTATTTTCTACTTTTCTACTGGCAGGTCTACTGCTTCCGCTCCTTCTTAACTTCGGATTATTAGAGTTCTTTGGGGCCTTGTTGTTGAAAGTGATGAGACCTGTATTTACATTACCGGGCCGTTCTTCACTCGACTGCCTGGCATCATGGGTTGGAGACGGCACAATAGGTGTTCTTCTGACGACCAAGCAATATGAAGAAGGGTATTACACCAAACGTGAAGCGGCTGTGATTGCCACTACTTTCTCGGTTGTTTCCATAACGTTTACGATTGTGGTCATTTCTTACTTGAACTTAGAGCAATATTTCCTTCACTATTACGCAACGATCATCTTTGCCGGTCTTGTAGCGGCATTAATCATGCCACGGATACCACCATTATCAAGAAAACCGAATACTGGTTATGAAAGAACTGAGTTAAAGAACGAAACAGGGATTCCATCTGATTTTTCCGTTGTTAAATGGGGCTTTCACCAAGCTGTAACGAAGGCTAAAAAGAATAATGGTCCTGCTTCTGTCGTGAAAGAAGGCGTTCAGAACGTATTGGATATGTGGCTTGGTGTCTTACCGATCGTTATGGCGATAGGGACAGTAGCATTGGTCATAGCAGAGTATACACCTTTTTTCACCTATCTCGGGAAACCTTTCGAACCAATCCTCTCCATCATGCAGGTTCCTGAAGCAAGTGAAGCGGCCCAGACAATGGTCGTCGGGTTCGCCGATATGTTCCTTCCTGCTGTCATCGGTAGTGGAATTGAAAGTGAACTTACCCGTTTTGTCATTGCATGTGTATCTGTTACACAATTAATCTATATGTCTGAAATGGGTGGATTGCTTCTCGGTTCGAAGCTGCCTGTCAGTATCGTAGATTTGATTTTGATCTTTTTAATCCGGACGTGCATTACTCTACCTATTGTCGTAGTGATTGCACATATGATTTTTTGATAGGAGGAAGAAACACAGTGAACTTTGTAGATGAACATCATGATGAAATTATAAAAACCTATCAGGAGCTGCATCGACTGGCAGAACCGAGCTGGATGGAAGAAAAGACATCCAGCTATTTAAGAACAAAACTTTACGAGGCTGGCTTTTCTGTTAAAACGTATGAAGGGCATTACGGATTTATTGCAGAATTAAAGGGTGAGCAGTCAGAGGTAATTGCTCTTCGTGCGGATATGGATGCATTGCTTCAAGAAGAGGATGGAGTGGTTAAACCGAATCACTCTTGTGGCCATGATGCCCATAGTACGATGGTATTGTATACAGCGCTTGCTCTAGCGAAGAAACCTCTGAAGCATACGGTTCGCTTCATCTTTCAACCTGCTGAAGAAAAGGCAGCGGGGGCACTGAAAATGATAGAAGAGAATGTATTGGATGATGTAAAGTTTCTTGGGGGGATTCATCTTCGACCTGAAATGGAGGTCCCCTATGAGATGGCGGCTCCTGTTATCGTTCATAGCTCTACTGCAACGCTAAAGGGCACCATTAAAGGAATACCTGCACATGCAGCAAGGCCGGAACAAGGGAACAATCCCCTAGAGGCAGCATCTTTATTGATTCAAGAGGTCAAGCGGATCAGGCTGGATGTCATAAATCATTATTCCATAAAGATCACAGAACTGCACGGAGGCGAATCATCCAACTCCATTCCGGAAAATGCTCATTTCACCTTTGATTTAAGAGCTGAATCGAATGACATCATGGCTGTATTATTGGAAAAAGCAGAAAAGGTGATTTCAGGTATACAACAGGAAACGGAAACCGTCATCACCTGTCAAGTAGAGGAATATCTACCAGCGGCTGTTAAGGACCCCCTGGCAATGGAGCTTGCCCGTAAAGCCATTTGTTCGGTTCTTGGAGAGGAGAATGTGGCATCAGAATGTATCTCTCCTGGAGCGGAAGACTTTCATTTTTATTCCATTAATCATCCTGGTTTATCTTCCACTATGATTGGACTTGGATGTGGTCTCTCACCAGGGTTGCATCACCCTTCCATGCGATTTAATCAAGAATCACTAGTTTATGGGACAAAGATATTAATACAAATGTTATTAATAGCAGATCAGCAAGACTGGTAAAGAGGGAGGAGAGATCGTGAAACATGAAATACAATCATCATTGAACATCCGGACACTGCACTCAGTAGAGGATTTAGAGAGTGTCAGAAGATTAGAGTCGCTTGTGTGGAGTTTTGAAGATTCTGTACCGGTTAATCAGAGTGTAGCTGTGGTGAAGAACGGCGGGTTCATTCTTGGAGCCTATTATCAGGAAAAGCTTATCGGCTTTCAGTATAGTTTTCCCGGTTTTGATGGGAAAAAGGTGTACCTTGTATCCCATAGTTTAGGGATCCATCCCGATTTCAGGAAATTTGGGATCGGAGAAATGCTGAAAAGAGCACAAAAAAATACGGCTGGAGAGATGGGATATGATGTCATCACCTGGACATATGATCCTTTGGAAACCGTGAACGGTAACCTCAACCTACATAAACTTGGAGCTGTTGTGCGTACGTATATCCCCAATATTTATGGAGAAATGTCCGATCAGTTGAATGCAGGAATAGCGACGGATCGATTTCTTGTAGAGTGGTGGGTACGTAAATCGAAGAGTAATAATGTGACAGGGAATAACCTTCATTCTGCTATTGATTTAAAAGAATGTGAACATGGTTGGCTTGTAGATAGGGTAGATTTAACCCTGAGCCAAAAACACATTTCCGTTTCGGTACCGGGTCACTTCCAGGAAATCAAAAGGGCAAATCTTTCACTTGCTATCGATTGGCGGAAAAAAACAAGAGACGTCTTTTCTCACTACTTAAATCATGGCTGGATCGTGACAGACCTAGTTAAAGATAAAAAACACCACGGGCAATACCTATACCTCATGGAGAAAGGTGATCATCATTATGGAAATCAAACGAATCATTCTTAGACAGATCAAGATGGATTTACTGCATACTTTTAAGACGAGTGTAGGGACGGAAACGGATAAAACGATTATTCTCGCTGAAGTGATTTCAGCATCTGGGATATCAGGATGGGGGGAGTCGGTCGCGATCACCCAGCCGATCTATAACGAAGAAACGGTGGAAACAAACTGGCATATGATGAGTGACCACTTGATTCCTCTTCTTCAGGGGGAAGCAGTCCAACATCCTGATGAGGTGTCCGGCAGATTTAAGAAAATCAGAGGGAATTTTAACGCCAAAGCGGCAATCGAGGGGGCTATTTGGGACCTATATGCAAAGGAAAACAACCTTCCTTTAGCAAAAGCACTAGGAGGAACGAAAGACAGAATCGAAGTAGGAGTCAGTGTAGGTATTCAGCAAACCGAGACCCTTATGTTAAAACAAATTGAGGATTATTTGAAAGAAGGTTATAAGCGGATCAAGGTGAAAATTCAACCTGGATGGGATATCGGGATCATCCGGTCGATTCGACGGGAATTTCCGAAGATTCCACTCATGGCAGATGCAAACTGTGCATATTCCCTAAATGACATTGAAGTCCTCAAAGCTCTGGATGATTTCGATTTAATGATGATTGAACAGCCATTGGATCATGATGATATCATTGATCATGCCAAGCTGCAGTCTCAGCTTAAAACGCCAATCTGTTTAGATGAAAGTATTCACAGTTTTGAAGATGCGAGAAAAGCAATTGAACTGGGAAGCTGTAAAATCATTAATTTGAAAATTGGACGTGTCGGAGGGCTCACGGAATCAAAGAAAATCCATGATTTATGTGAGGAGCACAATATTCCTATGTGGTGCGGGGGAATGCTTGAAGCAGGGATAGGAAGGGCTCATAACATCGCCATCACGTCATTGGGGAATTTCACCCTGCCTGGGGATACGGCCCCATCTTCTCATTATTGGAAGCGGGATATCGTTCAACCTGAGGTGGAAATGAAGGATGGATATATAGTTGTACCTGAAGCGGCCGGTATTGGATACGAACCGGATTTGGAGCAGATTGAAGCGTTGACTATGTATAGTAAAGTTTTTCATTTTTAATGAGATCAGTCTAATTTCAAAATATAATCGAACACTTGTTCTTTTGTGTATTATTAGGCAAGTTGGTGCGAAAATGCCCGAAAAATCGAGAAAAACAAAGATATTAAAAAACTTTAACTTAAAAATATATAATAAACTATAAAAAAATAGAGCATGGGTAGCCCCATGCTCATAGAGAGTAAATAATCTCTTTATCAGATAAAACTATCAGTGGAATAGGGGTTTTCACTTAGAAATTGCGATTGCATTTAGGACAATTACATTTATGGTGATGATTCTTTTTATGGCATCCACAATGGTGTTCATCCTTTTTACATCCACAATCACGATGATGGTGATCTTTCTTATGACATTTACAGTCATGTTTGTCTTTTATTTTAAAACATTTCACTTCTTGCTCTTCAAATTCTCTTCTTCTTGGCTTGTCGCAAACGTCATAGTCATCATCGCATGAACAGTGGATGAACATTAAGTTGTCCCAAAAACGGCAACAAGGAAAATCATCTCTTCTGTTTCTATCACACTGATTGAAAAATGGGAACCACATAATAAATCCCCCTATCTTCTATAAAATTGTCAAGGTAGACCCCGACTTACTCTATACTATGCAACTTTGTCCACTGTGCTTGGGCAGAAGTCATCATTTCTATGTGTTTTGATCAGATAAGGAGGGAGCAGATGTTCATTTGTTTGATAATGGATGGATATCTAAGGATGTACTCCAAGGAGCAATAGAGCGTATTTGGTGGTATTATGTAGGAATATAGGGAGAAGGGAGGTAGGGCACCACCTAACTCAAGTGTTAGCAAAAGGACTCATCACTTCAGAACTTCAGATCTTTTCTTATAAGGTCGAAGTCAGTATAGTGAGAATTTTGATAATAACGAAGAGTAGAAAGTATGTCTTTTATTTAGTGTAACGGTTGGCATAACTGGAAGCGACGAAGGCATCAGGTTTAATTTTCGGTTCCACACCCATTGCTTCCATCCTTGCGACCATCTCTTTAACAAACTTGCTTGTTTTATTCTGTTTTCCAGCCCCAATATCAATATGGCCCTCCATTGAAAATGTAGCTCCTTCATAAAGATATGGAAGGATTATATCAATTAACTGATTTTTTCTTTCCTCAGTAAATAACGAAACAATTTCCTCGGATAAAGACAATTCATAAGAAATCCGCTCATGCAATTGCAGCATTCTCCTAGGGGTTAACACTTTTCTTATGCATGCCCACACACCATTTCCTTCATTTAATATCACAATTCCTGTTATGAAGGTGGTATGTGATTGATGAACTTGAGAATCAGTACCTACCATTAACCGATAGTTACCATTTGGCTCCAATCGCATGAACTTTACAATATGTTCAAAGACCTTGTCAAATGACATACCAATTTCCTGTAGATTTTGAAATGAGAAGTAATTATCAATACAGTTTTTCATCGTGTCAAATCACAGCTTTCTTAACCAATTTGTGAATGAAGAGATTAGATCTTATCCATATTCTATGATAAGAATTTATTATCGTGTGAGGAAAAAGTTGCAGGTAAGTTGATTTTTGGAATGATAAAGAATTTAACGAACTCGATGTGAAGAATCTGTGTCGCACGTCAATCAGAAGTGGAGGGGGGATAAAGTGAACGTATACTTAACAATCGTTTCTAGTTTTTAGTTTACATAATATTTATTATAGGAACATAAGTAAAATATCCAATTTCAGTCTCATTTCACAAGTATACTGTTAATATTGAGACGAAAGAAAAAAATGAGACAGTGTACAGCAACTATTAAACTTGGTTAATCCTTTTCATTTATTTCGTTTATTATCAATACCTAAATTCATTCTGCTCATGCATCTTAATTTTTGTATCAAGATATCAAATGATTTTTTAAGGATTTTCATCTTATTATCTGATAATTTAACTAGTTGATTTCGATACTGTTTTGTTTTTTCTTCGTATATGTATCATTTCATTTGTTAGTTGCTGCGTTCACGTTCATACTTGCTTGTTAGTTTACATAATCATCCCGGTCAGTCGATTTCTATATGATCATTTTCTACTTTGTTAAACATTTCACTCTGGCTTACTTAACCCCTATCTAATCATTCACCCACTTGTTCCATCTAAGCCGCTCTCTTTATACTTACTCCCAGTGAAGCTGAACAAAAATAAGCATAAAGAGTTCACATTGAATCTGAACCTCTTTATGCTTGAGCGCTATTTCAATAAATATTGTCTTGGTGTCCCGAAATAAAGCGTTTGCTGAAATTCCGGGAATACAGATTCAAAGCAGACGAAGATTGGTGCATCCAAAAGCCATGGATAGTACGTGTAGAATCCCTTATCACCGTTCACCATTGCTGCTAAAGCCAATGGGAGTTCTTTTTTGAAAATCATAAACCGTACGTTGGATAGCTGTTGATCATATTCTCCCCCACTCACATAGACGGTACCCGCAAGTGTGTATTGACCAAGGTCTCTTCTCCATTCTCCTAATACTTCGTCCCTCATGGATGGATTGATCTTCTCCAAATCAAAGTGACAACCAACGCTTAAAAATAATTCACCCGTCGTATCAGAATGGGTTAATGTATACTTTCGGTTATCAATGGGGTTGAATATTGATGCTGGTGGCAAATACGTGATAGTTAGCTTTTCAGGCTTGAATTCACTCATGTGTAAGCCTCCTTTACAAAAATGGGCTTACAACAGATTATGATAAAAGCCTAGAAATGGTTCAGCTATTTATTTGCTTTCCACTTTATCTTCATCAAGTTCCATTGATCATTTTCATAATACCAATAAGATGTGGCCGTTCCGATGCCATCTGCCTTATATGCACCGCTTATTTGCTGATAACCTTTTAATCCCTTACCAGGTTTGCCGGTAATTTTTGTCGGCTCAAAAAATGCATACGGTAACACCATTAATTCCATAGGTTCATTTAAGGTTCCGTTTGTGTATATCCCCAATCGATCATAGTCTTCTTTTCGGTCACGTAAATCGACTGTGTAGGATTGATTCGTATCTACAAAGGTAATAGAAGCTTGGTAATCATCTTCAAATTGAGCCTGGATCGTTAAGGGCTCAGGTAATCCGATGTCGACCAGTTTATTATCTGCTAACGTATGGAGGGCTACATTATAGAGTCCACCACTTCCCCCTGTAGCGGATGAGTACAGCATATCCTTTATTCCATCATGATTTAAATCAACGAATTGGATTTTCGGCTCATAACCACCTTCATAATCAATTCGAATCTTACTTCCTTCAGACGTGTTAATATCCGCCCAAATTTGTTTAAGAAACAGGGCATCAGGAGAAAACGGAATCGCCTTAAGCGTAATCGTATCCTTTTTACCATCGCCGGTTACATCTTTTTTATACACATTGACAGTCATTTCATTCACAGGCTGTTTTTCCATTGGTTCACTGGAAAAGTTTCCTGCAATGGCATGGAGGGACATAACAAAGAAAGCACCGAATGCAAATAGTAATTCTTTTCTCATGATTCTCTCTCCTCTTTAGAAAATTATTCCCTTTTATTTTCACCAAAGAAGGAAAATCTATGTAATGATTATCGTTTCTTTTTTCATCTTTCCTAGCATAAAACAAGTCAAAAAAGACCAACCCATCATAAAGGTTGGTCCATTCATATTATTTTTGTTCTGTTGTTGTTTCAGGTTTTGCTTCCCAGCTCTCAATTCCTTTTAACCCCTTAATAGAGTTGGAGTAGAAAACAGGATCCTTACCTTGTCTCTTTTGTTCTCGGTAATCTTTTAGTGCAGATATCGCAATTTTTGCTAATAATGTGATGGCGATTAAGTTGATGATCGCCATGAGACCCATAAATAAATCTGCCAGGCTCCACACAATATCAAGTTTGACAACTGCTCCGAAAATCACCATAGCAAGAACGGCCATTCGGTAGATGAATAGAGTAATCGGGCTGTATTTAATAAACTCAATATTCGTTTCCCCGTAGTAATAGTTTCCGATAATCGAACTGAAGGCGAACAAGAATATTGCAACAGCGACAAATGTATCTGCCCACTCCCCTACATGAAAACTTAAGGCTGCCTGCGTAAGCTGAATGCCATCGATCCCTGTGGTGTATTGGTCAGACAGGATGATCATGAAGGCTGTTGCTGTACAGATAAGCAGGGTATCAGTGAACACCCCAAGAGTTTGAATAAGTCCTTGTTTAACGGGGTGTGTAACACCAGCAGATGCGGCTGCGTTCGGCGCACTACCCATACCTGCTTCATTCGAGAATAAGCCGCGTTTGATTCCCATCATGATGGCTGCCCCTACTCCGCCACTTGCTACTTCACGAATACCAAATGCATTTTCAAAAATGATCACAAACATATTTGGCAGCATGGTGATATTGGTGACCAGAATAAAGAATGCCAGAATCAAATATAGTACCGCCATGACCGGAACGACAATTTGAGTCACACTGGCAATTCTCTTTACCCCGCCGAAAATAACTAGAGCTGTTAACACGGCAAGAATGATACCAACAGTCAAACGATCAAAAGAATACGCTTCTTCCATCGCAAGAGAAATCGTATTGGATTGTACTGAATTGAACACAAGGCCGAAACAGAATGTAATGATAATGGCAAACAGGATTCCCATCCAACGGGCATTCAATCCCTTTTCCATATAGTAAGCGGGACCACCTCGGTAGCCGTCTTTTCCGTCTTTAACTTTATAGATTTGTGCAAGTGTACTCTCTACGAAGCTGGTCGCTCCTCCCAGAAGGGCAATCAGCCACATCCAGAATACGGCTCCTGGTCCACCGCCTGCTATCGCTGTTGCAACACCGGCAAGGTTTCCTGTGCCCACACGTGATGCTGTACTGATCGTGAATGCCTGGAAAGAAGAGATACCCCGTTTTCCTTCTGCTGAGATCGTTGTTTTATCTGTTAATAGTCTTCCCATTTCTCCTAAGTAACGGAATTGTGCGAAATTTGTTCGTAATGAGAAGTATAAACCGAGACCGATAAGCGCCACAATCAGTATGTATGACCACATATAATCATTCAAAGTGCCTATTATACTTGTAAATAACTCCATAAATGTTCCCCCTAGATGTTTTGTTTATGACATATAATGTATGATTCTATGCATGTTTACCCATTCAGACACTTTTATAATCTATCAAAAAACAGATGTCTATTCAACTGATAAATTCATATTGTTGAAATAATATTAATTGTTGTACAATTATTCATCGGTATTGTACAACAATTTTGAATGAATATACATTTAATATTCATTTGTTTGCATGCATTTATAAAAAAACGACCAGAAAAAGTTCTGGTCGTTTTAATGGATGTTATTCTTTTGGTTCGGGTAGCAGTGATTCTGCCCACGTTTCACAAACAGATCCGCTATCTCCTTCATCAATCACAAATGATCCATTTGAATAACGGTCATTTGGTCTAAGGTCTGAAAGGAGCACTTCTTCTGTTCTTCCCTTTTTCGTGATCAGACCTACCTTATCTGTATCTTTAACCACTTCTATTCTTACAACACGATGTGGATTTGATTTCAATTCCCGCAGCATGATGACTCCACGCTTGGCACGGGATGTCTTTTCGAATTCGGCTAACTTCATTTTCTTTACTGCCCCTCGCTGGGTTGCTAAGAAAATGTAATCTTTCAATGGGTCTTTAATGATCTTACCAGACACTACATAATCTTCATCTTTAAGGTTAATCCCTTTTACACCGGCTGCCCGTGGTCCGACGATGTTCACATCTTCCTCGGAAAACCAAAGACCATAACTTAAGTGTGTAGCGATGAATATATCATAGGAACCATCGGTTAAATGTACATCGACCAGCACATCGTCTCCTTTTAAATTGATTCCTACAAGAGGACGGGAGTAACGCTGTGCTTTATACTGGGGAAGCTCGGATCTTTTGATCATTCCATTCTTTGTTACAAATAATAAATAATGGGCTGGATCAAATTCTTTAATTGGGATCGCTTTTAGAACCTGTTCATCGCGATCAATCGGTACAATGTTCCCCACGTGCTGACCAAGATCTTTCCAGCGAATATCCGGGAGCTCATGCACAGGGCAATAGATGTAATTCCCTTTGTTTGTAAATACTAAAAGTACATCTGTCGTATTCATCTCGTACTGACCAAGGAGTCTGTCTGTTTCTTTCATGGCTAGATCTTGGCCGTTTGAAGCAGAATAGGAACGCAGACTTGTTCGTTTCATGTAACCATCACGGGTAACAGTAACCATGACATCCTCACTGGCGATCAGTACTTCAAGGTTGATTTTAATTTCTTCAATCTCATCCTCAATTTTGGTGCGGCGAGCATCAGAGAACTGCTTTTTGATCCCTTTTAATTCTTTTTTGATTACACTGTAAAGTTTGCTTTCACTTTCCAGGATAGCCGTTAATTCAGCAATCGTTTTCGCTAACTCTTCAGCTTCTGCTTGGAGTGCAGTAATGTCTGTATTCGTTAAGCGGTATAACTGTAGGCTGACGATCGCTTCTGACTGTGCTTCAGTAAATTGAAATTGCTGAATTAAGTTATCCTTCGCATCACGTTTATCTTTCGAAGCACGAATCGTTGCTATCACTTGATCTAAAATTGACAGAGCTTTCATTAAGCCTTCCACAATATGCTGGCGATCCTTCGCTTTGTTTAGATCATGTTTGGTACGATTTGTCACAACTTCTTTTTGATGGTGAATATAAGCATCCAATAGTTCACGAAGTCCCATCAGTTTAGGACGACGGTTATGTATAGCGACCATATTAAAGTTATAGGCGATTTGAAGATCACTGTTTTTATAGAGGTAGTTTAAGACGCCAGTAGCATCTGCATCTTTCTTTAACTCAATGACAATGCGCATTCCATCACGGTCTGTTTCATCACGAACTTCTGCAATTCCTTCCACTTTGCGATCTACACGAAATTCATCCATTTTCTTGACGAGGTTCGCTTTGTTCACTTCATAAGGAATTTCCGTTATGACGATCTGTTGTTTGCTTCCACGGATGTTTTCGATATCAGCTTTACCACGAACAACCACTTTTCCTTTTCCGGTTTCGTAGGCTTTTTTGATGCCGTCAACCCCTTGAATGATACCACCTGTTGGAAAATCAGGTCCTTTTATGACCGTCATAAGATCATCCACCGTGCTTTGTGGTTTTTCCATGCGCATGATTGTCGCATCAATGACTTCATCAAGATGATGAGGTGGAATATCGGTTGCATATCCTGCTGAGATACCAGTAGAGCCGTTGACTAAAAGGTTAGGAAAACGTGATGGCAAAACAGTCGGTTCACTGGATGTATCATCAAAATTTGGAACAAAGTCCACGGTTTTTTTATCGATATCACGCAAGAGCTCCATGGAGATAGCAGAAAGACGAGCTTCTGTATAACGCATGGCAGCAGGCGGATCTCCATCGATGCTTCCATTATTTCCGTGCATCTCGACTAAATATTTACGCACTTTCCACGTTTGACTCATACGCACCATGGCATCATACACAGATGTATCACCATGTGGATGGTAGTTACCAATAACATTACCAACGGTTTTTGCTGATTTCCGGAACCCTTTTTCCTGGGTGTTACCGTCCACATACATAGCGTAAAGGATACGCCTCTGTACAGGCTTTAACCCGTCGCGTGCATCAGGTAATGCACGCTCTTGGATGATGTATTTACTATAACGTCCAAATCGGTCGCCAAGTACCTCCTCTAGAGGTAAGTCTTGATATCTTTCTACAGTTGTCATGTATTACCCCTCCTCTGCGACCGTAATGTTTTCATTTTCAAGAATACTTCCATCTTCTTCTAACCCGAAGGCTACATTGCTTTCAATCCATTTACGGCGCGGCTCTACTTTATCTCCCATAAGGGTCGTCACGCGACGCTCAGCCCGGGCAGCATCATCAATGCGGACACGGATCAGTGCACGTGTTTCAGGATCCATCGTTGTCTCCCACAGCTGATCGGCGTTCATTTCTCCAAGACCTTTATAGCGCTGGATCATATAGCCTTTACCAACTTTAGAAATGGCTCCTTGAAGCTCTTCATCCGTCCATGCGTATTCAAGCTTTTGTTTCTTTCCCGCTCCTTTGCTTACTTTGTAGAGAGGAGGAAGTGCAATATAAACTTTCCCTGCTTCTAATAATGGTTTCATATAGCGATAGAAGAAGGTCAGCAGCAGAACCTGGATATGGGCTCCATCCGTATCGGCATCGGTCATGATGACAATTTTGTCATAATTGATGTCCCCGACGTTGAATTCCGGACCGACTCCGCCACCGATCGCATGTATGATCGTATTGATTTCTTCGTTTTTGAAGATATCCTGAAGCTTGGCTTTTTCCGTATTGATGACTTTCCCCCGAAGTGGAAGGATTGCTTGGAATTTGCGGTCCCGACCTTGTTTCGCTGATCCTCCAGCAGAATCACCCTCCACCAGGTAAAGCTCGTTACGCTGAGGATTTCTTGATTGAGCCGGAGTTAATTTTCCAGATAGAACAGTTTCAGATCGCTTTCGTTTCTTTCCGTTACGCGCATCTTCCCTTGCCTTACGTGCTGCTTCCCTTGCTTGGGCGGCTTTAATGGATTTTTTAATAAGAAGGGAACTTGTATCGGGATTTTCTTCTAAGAAATATAGAAGGTGCTCCGAAACAACTGCATCCACAGCAGAACGTGCTTCACTTGTACCAAGCTTTCCTTTCGTTTGCCCCTCAAATTGAAGGAGATGTTCTGGTATACGCACAGAAACGATACTGGCCAGACCTTCACGAATGTCGGTCCCTTCAAGATTTTTGTCCCGATCTTTTAAAATACCAACTTTTCGGGCGTACTCATTAAAGACACGGGTCATCGCTGTCTTTGCTCCGGCTTCGTGGGTACCTCCGTCTTTTGTCCGAACATTGTTCACGAATGACAGAATGTTTTCAGAGAACCCGTCATTAAATTGAAAGGCGAACTCCACTTCGATAGTATGATTTTCCCCTTCAAAGAAAGCAACATTATGAAGCACATCTTTTTCTTCGTTTAAGTATTGAACAAAGGCCTGGATACCGCTCTCAAAGTGAAAGACTTCCTTCTGATCATGACGCTCATCAATGATTTCAATTTTTAATCCTTTAAGAAGGAATGCAGACTCCCTTAGACGCTCACATAGTGTTTCATAATTATAGGTGATATTACTGAAAATCTCCGGATCAGGTTTGAAATGTATACACGTTCCGGATTTTTTCGTTTTTCCGATTTTCTCAAGAGTGGTTTCCGGTTTTCCACCTTTTGTGAAACGTTGTTCATACTTCGTTCCATCTCTTTCAATCGTTACAACAAGCCATTCAGATAGGGCGTTTACGACTGAGGCACCTACACCGTGCAATCCGCCACTGGTCTTGTAACCGCCTTGTCCGAACTTACCTCCTGCATGCAGCACAGTCAAGATGACTTCAGGAGTGGGCTTGCCAAGCTTATGCATTCCAGTAGGCATCCCACGTCCTTTATCCTGGACTGAGATGCTATTATCTTTATGTATCGTAACAATAATCTCATTTCCGAAGCCAGCTAATGCTTCATCCACCGAATTATCGACAATTTCGTATACTAAATGATGCAATCCCCTTGAATCTGTAGAGCCTATATACATTCCAGGTCTCTTACGAACGGCTTCTAAGCCTTCTAATACTTGAATGGCATCATCATTGTAATCCATGGTCTTATTCTGGTTGGCCACGAACATTCCCCTTTCAAAACTTCTCTAACCGTAAATAGTGCTTGTACGGTAGTATTGGTTATGTATATGTTAACTATAACACAAGAACGTTTGTTCGTTTACCTGTTTTGATCATTTCTGAGGTAAACCACTATTGCTTATTGTAGCGTTTTATTTGATTTTCGCAAATTTAATTTCCTAGAATGACTCTGAAATCGGACTGTTTTCTTTTGTATGGACCGGTTTTTTTAGTGGATGAAAGACAAAAGTCCATCCGAAAAAAAACAAGCGGTAAGAGCCGCTTGTTACAAGTGAGAATTATTTGGTTAAAGCATGTTCAACCTTAATACAGCGATCCATAATAACTGTATACCCACGTTCTTTCAAAAAGCGATAAGCCTCTTCATTCATTACACCTTGTTGCGCCCAAAACACGTTAGAATCGATCTCATCAAATTCTTGCGCGATCTGTGGCAAAAATTCTGAGCGGCGAAAAACATTGACAATGTCAATCGATCCTTCAATCTCCTTCAGAGAAGATACCGCTTTAACGCCCAATGCAGATTCAATGGTGGGATTTACAGGAATAACCTCATAACCTTGATCCTGCATCGCTTTTGAGACCATATAAGATGTTCGTGCAGGATTGTCACTTAATCCGATCACCGCAATGCGTTTTGATTGTTTAAGGATGTTTCCAATTTCTTGTCGGGATGGGTTTTCCATAGATGATTACAACTCCTTCTTCGTTCCTTACCATTCATTTTAAACTGTTCCATAAGTCCTATTCTTCTTTTATACCATATTTCCCTTTAATTTTTCAAAATTTTATAAATACATCTAAACAGAATGAAGTGTCAGATAGACAAAGGACGTGTTGCTTTTCCTCTATCCTTTCTGACACTTCTTAATATTTTACTCTTCAATTAACCCCTTGGATAGGAGAAATTCACGTGCAACATCTTTAGGATCTTGTTTATCCATATCCACCTTGGCATTCATTTCACTCATCTCTTCCTCAGAAATTTGTCCTGCTAATTCATTCAGGACTTCTTCTACTTCCGGATGCTCCTCCAGAACTTCTTGACGGATGATGGGAGCGGCATCATATGGTGGGAAGAATCCTTTGTCATCCGTAGTCGTGTTCAGATTGTAACGTTGTATTCTTCCATCGGTTGTAAAGGCCGGAATAATATCTACATCTCCGTTCTTCACTGCTTCATACATAATGTTCGGGTCAAAGCTTTCTTTCGCTTTAAAATCGTAACCGTATGCTTCTGCAAATGCATCGTACCCATCACCTTCACGCTCATAGAATTGATGCGGCGCTCCAAAGCTTAAATCTTTCGATAAGGGAACTAGGTCAGAGAACGTTTTGGCATCAAAGTCCTGATCTTGAGTATAAGCAAGGGTATACGTGTTCTCGAATCCAAGTGGCTTTAACCATGTCACATTGAACTTCTCTTCGTATCCTTTACGGACTTGAGATAGAATTTCTTCAGCTGAAGCCCCTTCCTTCGCTTGCTCTTTTAACACAGCTTCGAGTCCTGTTCCTGTGTACTCGATATATACGTCGATGTCGCCTTTTTCAAGGGCAGGTGTCAAGATCGATACTTCTCCCAGTCCTTCTTCCACTTTAACATCCAGGTCTGTTTTCTCTTTGAGAAGTTCAGCCATCATTTGCGTTAAAATAAATTGCTCAGTCCACATCTTTCCTGAAACCGTAATGGTGTCCTTACCCCCTCCATTTCCACAACCTGCGATCATGAAGGATAGGACAATTAATAAAATAAATGGTTTGAATTTCTTTTTCATTCTTACTCTCCTTTGAATGTGCTTTATTTCCGTGCTTTTAATCCTTTAGGTGTTGTCATTCTTTCAAGAAGCTTTAATAAAAAGTCGAAAGAAAGTGCAAGTAAGGCAGCAGGAATGGCCCCTGCAAGAACTAAAGAATTATTCCAAGTGGATAGTCCCCTGTATATGAGGTCACCCAGTCCACCCGCGCCTACAAAGGTTGCAAGCGTTGCGACTCCCACCGTTAAGACAGTTGCGGTTCTGATACCCGCCATAATGAACGGCAGGGCGAGAGGAAGTTCCACTTTAAACAGAAGCTGTGAGTTGGTCATCCCCATCCCTCTTCCTGCTTCTATTACTCCTTCATCAACCCCGATGATCCCCGTATACGTGTTCCGGAGAATCGGTAAAAGCGCATATACGGTCAGGGCAATTATCGCTGTGATACTGCCTGTCCCTAATAGCGGGATGAGAAAACCGAATAGTGCCAGACTTGGGATGGTTTGGAATACAGCTGTAATCCCGATGTAAAATTCAGCTGTTTGCTTTTTTCGTGATATGTATATGCCCAGTGGCAATGAGATGGCAATCGCAATGAAAATGGATACGAATGATAAGTACAGATGCTCAAATAACCCGTTTAAGATGGCATCCGAGCGATTTGAAATGGTGTTGATAAACAATAGTGAGAATGAGTTCATACCGAACGTGCCTCCTTTTTCCCTTCTGAGGCTACTGCACGAAGAATCCCGCTCGCCGTGACGCTTCCTATCTTTTTGCCGTCTTTCGTCACCATGAGGTAGGGTTTTCCAGTCTCAAGTAGTACTCTTGCCGCTTCTTGGACCGATTCGTCATAAGGTATGAAAGTATATTCTCCTTCTTCGTAAAGCAAGTAAGTTGTGTTATCTTCCATCATGTCGATTACTCGAGTCTGAGTTTGTCGGGCGTTAAGTCGGTCCTCACCGATAAATGCCCTGACGAATTCGTTTACAGGCTGGGACAGTAGTTCCGTTGGTGTAGAAATCTGTTCAATTTTCCCATCACGCATCACCGCAATCTCATCAGCGATCTTTAACGCTTCATCAATATCATGGGTGACAAACACAATCGTTTTATGTATCGTATTTTGAATGCTCTTCAATTCATCCTGAAGCTGCTCCCGGCTGATCGGGTCAAGGGCGCTGAATGGTTCATCCATGAGAATGATAGGCGGTTCAGCTGCCAGGGCACGAATGACGCCTACCCGCTGCTGCTGCCCTCCGCTGAGCTCCAGTGGATATCGTTTCCGATACACCTTAGGATCTAGTCCGACAAGATGCAGAAGCTCATCTACACGGCCTTCGTATTGTTCCTTCTTCCAACCTTTTAAACGTGGAATCAGGCTGATGTTCTCTTCAATTGTCATGTGTGGAAGCAATCCTATACGCTGTATGACATAGCCGATGTTACGCCTGAGCTCCACTTCATCGGTTTGTGAAGTATCTTTACCATTAATCAGAATCGTTCCACCCGAAGGTGAAATGAGTTTATTGATCATTTTCATCGTGGTCGTTTTACCACATCCGCTTGGTCCGATCAAGGCAACAAGTTTTCCTTCTGGAATCGTCAGGTTGATACCCTTTATGGCTTCTGTACCATCTTCGTAGACTTTCGTGACATTCTTAAATTCAATCATTTTTCCACCTGCTTTATAAACTGAGAAATTTTTCTAAACATAGTAGGGATACCCTCATTATACAAAAGGTAAACATGTTATCCAAGGAATTGCCTTTATGGCTTAGTTTATGAATAATGTGGATTCCTCATACAAGATACCTCTTGGCTGTACAGGACACTAAAAAGCCAGCAAACTATTGTTTACCGGCTTCAGGGTTTTGTTTGTTCTTTAACAGAATATATTGTTCTACCATGATCCCTGTGATGGTCCCGAGTATCAATCCATTGTTCAATATGGAGGCAACCACTACAGGCATATCTTTAAATGCGGTAGGGGGCACAAACATGGCTCCTACCCCTACAATAAGAGAGATGCCGGCGACAAAATGGATTCTTTCCACGTTCTCTTCTTTTCTGTACTCTCCGAGAGCAAGGCCGACCATTTTGATGAAGATGACCGTAGTAACGGCATAGCCAACCGGAGCTGGAAGACTTGCGAATAAGTTCATCACTTTTGGGATCAGACTGATGATCATAATAATCGCACTTCCAAGGATAAAGGGAATAATCGAGTACATCCCTGTAGCGGCAACAAACCCAGCAGACCCGGAAATGGGTACAGATCCTATGGCAGAGAATACTCCACCGAACAGCTGATTCAATCCCGAAGCAAAACCGCTCTTCGTAAACCTTTCATACGTGGGCTGACCCTTTGCCTTCATAACCTCTTCCATCACTCGAATGGAAGCAATCATATTGGTCGTTAACAAGAATGTAATGAAAATGGATGTCACAATGACACCCGTATCGAATACAGGAGCTCCAAAGACGAACATATCCGGTAATGAAAACCAGCTGTCAGAAACAGTCACGCTTTCACCCAGTCCCATGAGAATGAAGACTAGCCAGCCCGAGATGAGGGCAAGAATAATGGAGTACTGTTGGATCCACTTTCGTTTATGACCTGAAAAGTATAATGCCAACAGGATGGTTATGAAACTTCCTAATAAGACAAATGGCTGAAGAGATTGTCCTTCATGCTGTATCCCGAACATCCCTTTGATAAAAGATCCGCTTAATTGGAGAATCAAGAGCATTAAGTAAATAAATGTAATCGCTGGTGTAAATAAATTTGATAATTTCTTTAGTAGTCCTGTTGCAGACAGAATAAAGAAAATCACACCGCTAACAATCATCCCCCCCTGTAAAACGGTCAGAACTTCTTCGTGACTGCTGTAGAGGGTTCCTGAAAAACCTGCATAGATGGCGAAAACCCCCCACCACAATCCGGCGGGTCCTTCATTTATGGGAAGTTTATGACCAACCATTGCTTGGATAAGACTGGCGGCTCCTAATACAAAGATGGTCCGCTGAATGAACCCTGCTGTGTCTGCTGGAGACAATTGAAACAGGTCAGCTATGGCAATGGGAGCGGCGATCGAGCCTGCTACCATAAAGGCAACCCATTGAAACGCCGATAAAAATAATTGCATATGTGTACACCTTCATTTCAACTATGTAAAGTGTGTCTATTTTAACATATTTCTCTCCTTGTGAATCAGATTTAAGAGGAATAAAAGATATTATCTACTTTTATGAACAGGTACTAATTTTTTCGCTTATTTTCTCCCCATCCTATGGAAAACATGTTAAAATAAGAACGATTAGTTATTTCAAAAGGAGCAGTGATGATGATTTTTGCCCTTATACTTTTATTAGCTTATTTATTAGGCTCCATCCCTTCAGGATTACTGATTGGGAAGACGTTCTACGGAAAAGACATCCGTGAGCATGGAAGTGGAAACCTTGGCGGAACCAATACGTTCAGAACCTTGGGTGTGAAAGCCGGGATGATTGTCACAATCATGGATATCTTAAAAGGAACGGTAGCCACTCTCTTACCATTGCTATTTGAAAGTGATGTACATATGTTATTGGCTGGGGTATTTGCTGTGATTGGTCATATGTATCCCGTGTTTGCAAACTTTAGAGGAGGAAAAGCGGTAGCAACCTCAGCGGGTGTTCTTCTTGGCTATAATTACATCTTATTTTTAATTCTCCTGGCAGTCTTTTTTGTTTGCTTGTATGCAACAAAGTATGTATCACTCTCTTCAATGATAGCAGCAGTGCTCGCCTTTACGTACTCGATTTTCACAGGAGATATTCCACTCATTATTGTCGTAGGAATCCTGACCATTTTCGTTGTTTACAGACATCGTGCGAATATTGTCCGAATCAAAAATAAAACGGAACCTAAAATCAAATGGCTGTAGTAAAAAAGCAACCTAAGCGACAGGCTCTCCCTTATTCTATTGGAGAGTTTCTGGCTGTAGAGGTGGCTTTTTTTATGACTATAGATAAATCAAATAGGTATACCCATGCATTCGTTTGAGAAAGATGATGGATATAAAAAGTGAAATAGGATGTCGATTGAACAAAATAATTCAAAATTCACAAAAATACGAGAATATTCCTCAATATTTTCATAAATATGTCCCGCTTTGCCCTTTTATTTTGTAAAATAGAGGTAGTGTATATATAAAGGATGATGAATATGAATAAAAAGCGAATAATGACAGGGGTAATCCTTTGTGTTCCTTTACTTTTAGTGATCGGGTTTCTTGTAAATAAGCAATACGCAGACTGGAACACCTCTGCTGCAGGAGAACAGAATAAGAACCTCTCTTCTTTGCTTCATACGACGAAAGAAGTTCAAGCTTCAGGGAAATCGATAAAGTCAAATGCAACACTTGCCGCCATCGGGGATATCCTTCTCCATGATACTGTATATAATGATGCAAAAGATGAAAACGGGTATAACTTCACCCCTATGTTTGCACCTATCAAGGACATGCTGGCTGCCCCTGACTTTCTGATTGCCAATCAAGAATCAACCCCCGCTGGTGTGGAACTTGGCGTTTCCAGTTACCCGCTTTTCAATAGTCCGAAAGAGATTGTGAAATCGTTACAGGATGTGGGGGTGGATGCTGTCACGACTGCCAATAATCATTCACTGGATCAAGGTGAAAAAGGTCTTCTGAGTGCAATCGACTATTATGAGAAGATATCCATGCCATATGTGGGTGCATTTAAAAGTAAGGAAGACAAGGAGCGAATTCGTACCTTCAATGTAAATGGTATCAAGTTTGCCCTGCTTTCATACACATATGGAACAAATGGAATCCCAGTGCCAAAGGGGAAAGACTATTTAGTCAATCTAATCGATGAGAAAAACATGATACAAGAAGTCAAAAAAGCTAAAAGTATGAACGTTGATTTAGTCGTATTGAGTCTGCACTGGGGAAATGAGTATCAACGCTTCCCTACTGAGGAACAGGAAAGACTGGCAAATGTGTTAACGGAAAATGGTGTTGATATCATTTTTGGCCATCATCCACACGTTCTGCAGCCAATCCAAACATACAAAACGAGCGATGGCCGGGATGCAGTAGTCATCTATTCATTAGGGAATTTTCTTTCAGGACAAAAAGATGATTTCAAAGATATTGGAGGAATGGTTACGGTTCAAGTAGAAAAAACGATGAAACCGGGAGGGTCCAAAATTACATATCCTTCCATTGAATTTCAGCCAACCTTTGTTTCAGAAAATCATTACAATAACTATCGAATCTACCCTCTTGAATTTGCTAAGAAGAATGGGCTGATTGGTTATTCAGAAGAAGAAATGGTCTCACATATGGTGAATGGCCTGCCTGAATAATAAAAGGCAATCTGAAGGTGACATTTCTAAAGCTATTTGCCCATATGTTAGCACCTTTATTTTCTAGGTAAAAAAAAACGAGCCCCCTCTACGGAAGCTCGTTTTTTTAATGTCCACCGAATAGCAGTGAATTAAAGAATATACCTCCAAGGGCTAATACAGCCAATAAGGCATTGGCGATCAAAAAAGTTTTGCGGCTGCCCTTAAAGAATAGAGTGACCATCCCATAATAAATGAGGGCAGCAATGATAATGAAGGTGCCGGCTTCCATCTGATATTTCGCATCGTGTAATTGCAGGAACGTCAATACACTTAATCCGGCAAATATAAATGCACCTATGTAGTATAATAATGTTTGTGTATTCATTCATCTCATCCTTTATGCGTATTAGTAGATGTTCCTTCTTTTCTATGTATATAATATGAAATGAAACCTTCTTTGTAAAGAAACGTGAAACACTCTGGAGGAATACCTGTAGAGAAAGGAGTCTCATCAATGAAGATACATATTTCAAAAGAAGCTCTAACATGGTTTAAGAACGAAATGCTTGTAGAGGAAGGCGATCAAGTTCGTTTTTATGTGCGCTATGGAGGTTCCAGTCCTCTGCATGATAGTTTTTCATTAGGAGTGAACAAAGACGAACCGGTTGATCTTGGTGAACGAATTGAAATCGAGAACAGGGAATTTTTTATTGAAGAGAGAGATTTATGGTTTTTTGATGGTCATGATTTATACGTTGAATTTGACGATAAGCTTCAAGAGCCTTCATATGAGTACAAGAAGTAAGGTTGCATGGAAAGAGGCTGGCATTCGCCAGCCTTTTTATTTTCGGTTAATAAAGCGTGAGATATGGTCGTGGAGCCCCTCTTTAAGAAGAATGTCATATTGAATATCTCCCAGTAGATCGAAATGGGGAAAACCGTCTTCCCTCTCATGAATCCATTCTTTTTTCAACCCGTACTTATCTCCCCACTGAGTCAATGCATCGAGATCACAACAGCCCACTTTCGTGACAGATCGTGCATGGGGGAAGCGGTCATCAAGCCAATAATGAGTGAGAAATGCAATCTCTCCCCGTTTTACACACTGCTTCCATGCAAGTAATTCATCTTTGGTTAAGCCGAATGCCATGGAGATCTTCCTTTCCTCATGCTTATAGCTTTCAAGACAATATTTCAATTATATTGAAATTACTTCTTGACCCTCTCGTATGCTTCATGCCAATGAGGAAACATTTTCCGAATAGAAATCGGACGGAAGTTTTCTTGCTTAACGCAAACATGCTTAGATTGTCCCGTGATGGCCAGCTGGTTTTGACCATTATAGATTTCGTAAGCATATGTAATGCGGAGCCCATCATATTCTTCGACCCATGTTTTAATAAACGCTTTTTCACCGTAACGAACCGGTGATTTATAGCTGACATTAAGATCAATAACTGGAGAAAGAATCCCATCTTTTTCAATATCAGCGTATTTAAAGCCGAGATCTTCAATAAGCTGCGTTCTCCCTAATTCCATCCACACAAGATAATTCGCATGATACACAACACCCATTTGATCGGTTTCTGCGTATCGTACCTCTATGGTTTTTTCAGCAATATGCATCCTTACACCCTCTTCATCTAATCAGTATCCTTACTCATTTTAACATAGATTGGAGAAGGCATTGAACATATAGGCTTAGGAGTGAAGGCTGCTGACCTTTTATTGAGGAAAGAACCCGAACAGACAGGTTCTCTTAAGAGCCTTCTCCGTTCGGGTTCCAGATGTTATTGCTCTGTTTGATGAGATTCGTCTTTGATTTCATTTCGGAAAGCTTCCAGGCTTTCTCTGCGACGCTCATTCTTCGCTTTAATAGACTGAAGCTGCTCTTCACTGTCTGTGAACGCCATCGACTCCTCAGCCTTATCCATATTCTCAATCGTATGCTGAACCATGCCTTGAAGCTTCTCTACATTATCACTACGATCATCCGGATTCGGTTTATCCCATGCCATCCTTCATTCCTCCTGCTATTTGTATTAAGGGACGGACCTTAAGGCCTGTCCCTTTTCATTTTTTGTTCCATAGGTAAGTGTTATTCACCCTTTGTTTGGATGACTTGCGCATGCTTACCTGACTTATCTTGCATTTGTTTTCCCTTGTTTCCGCCTGCTTCTCTTGATTGAGTACCAATATGGTTTGGTGCAAAATGATTCGGACTTCCCTTTGAATTACTCATTAACTTCCCCTCCTTACTAGTATGATTACCAAAATGGGAAGGAAGAAAAGGCGTAATAATTGGCAGTATGATTTCTGAGGCAAAAAAAATAAGCCTCGTAATTCCTTACTCGGCTTTGCCAATAGGGCGCTTTATTTCCAGTCTGGCATCGATTCGTTCTTCAATGGCATCAATTGCATCCTGATCTAGAAGAAGCTGCTTTTTATTTTCTTTCACAAGATCTGCGAATGATTTTTTTCTCGGTCTGCGCAATTCAATCCCCTCACTCTCAATTGTGGTTTGTTATAAGTAGTATATCCAAATGTCAGATATTTTAAACAAAGGTCACAATAGTAGAGCTTGTTTCTGATCGGATTGTAGGATTTGGACGATCGGATGACGATCGGATTTCGAAAAATCTGAAGTTTAGAGGTCCGTCCCTCACCAACGGTATATTAAAAGCGATTTAACATGGTATGAAGGTCCGTCCCTCACTTGATTAGCGCGGTGAAGGATTCAAGGCTTGTGATGGCGCCGATTTGTTTGTGGGTGATGATTCCTTGTTCGTTGATGATAAAGGTGGTTGGGACTGTTAGTATGTCATATGCGTTGTTGATTTTGTCGTCTTTGTCTAATAGGATCGGGAATGTGAGTCCCATTGCTTTTTGGTATTCTTTTACGTTGTATTGGGGATCGATATTGATTGCCAGGATTTCAACGTCCTTGCCGTATTTCGTATAGAACTCCTGCATGATCGGCATTTCTTCTTTACAGGGTGGACACCAAGTAGCCCAGAAATTGAGAATCACTTTCTTTCCCTTCAATTCAGATAAAGTGATTGATTGCCCGGAAAGGGTATCCAATTTAAAGTCGATGGCCTTATCCCCTACATTCGGACCTGGATAGTTCTCTACAGGAGTAGTTTCCGACACTTCTCCTTCTTCTATATCGATTAATTGATCATACTCAGTTGCTTGCCCGAACGTGCTTTCAGATAAGGAAGTGGGCTCCGACTTATTTTCCATATAGAACGTGAAGACTAATAAAGCTACAAGCAATATGCCAAAGATAGATTTCAAAGGAGTGCCCCTCTCATTGGAATGATATTACTATCATCTTATGAAAGCTTGTCTCTATTTAGTCATGGAATTTCAAGTGACCTCTGGCCTTTATTGTTGGACAAAAAAAGCCCCGGGAGAACCCGGGGCTTGAAAGCATACATTATGCCTGTAATTTATTACGTAGAACCATTTGTAGAATTCCACCATGACGGTAGTAGTCTACTTCTACATCTGAATCAAATCGAGCCAGTACTTCGAACTCTGTTTTTGTTCCATCTTCAGCTACAGCTGTAACCGTTAAGATATCACGAGGTTTAACATCGTTTGTCACATTGACAGAAATCGTTTCTCTACCTGTTAAACCTAGAGATTCAGCGCTGTCACCCTTTTTGAATTGAAGTGGAAGCACTCCCATCATTACAAGATTCGAACGGTGAATACGCTCATAGCTTTCAGCGATAACCGTTTTGATACCAAGAAGGTTTGTACCTTTTGCTGCCCAGTCACGGGAAGATCCCATACCGTAATCTTTTCCTGCAAGAACAACTAATCCAGTACCATCTTGTTGATATTTCATACAAGCATCGTACATTGCCATAACTTCATTGTCTGGCCAGTAGGTTGTGAAACCACCTTCTGTTCCTGGAGCAATTTGGTTACGAATACGAATGTTTGCAAACGTACCGCGCATCATCACTTCATGGTTACCACGACGAGAACCGTATGAATTGAAATCACGTGGTTCAACATTGTTAGCACGCAGGTATTTACCAGCTGGCGTATCCTTACCGATCGCGCCTGCAGGAGAAATGTGGTCAGTTGTTACTGAGTCACCAAATTTACCAACAACACGCAGTCCATTTAATCCTTGGATATCTTCTGGAGTAGTTGCTAATCCAGTGAAGAAAGATGGATTTTGGATATATGTCGATTGATCATCGAAGCTATAAAGTGGCTCATTACTTGTTTTGATTTCGTTCCAACGCTCGTTTTCAGAGAAAACATGCTCGTATTCTCTACGGAATAACTCAGGAGTAACAGTAGATTTTACAGCATCCTTGACTTCATCTTGAGAAGGCCAGATGTCTCTGAAGAATACATCATTTCCGTCTTTATCTTTACCCAGAGAATCTTTTTGAAGATCAATGTCCACTGTACCAGCTAATGCATAAGCAACAACCAGTGGTGGTGAAGCAAGGTAGTTTGCTTTCACTAATGGATGAATACGACCTTCGAAATTACGATTTCCTGAAAGTACTGAAGTTAAGAGTAAATCAGCGTCTGATACAGCCTTCTCAATTTCCGGACGTAGTGGACCAGAGTTACCGATACAAGTCGTACAACCATACCCTACAAGGTTAAAGCCGATATCTTCAAGGTAAGATAGTAAACCTGAATCTCTAAGGTAACCAGTCACAACTTTTGACCCTGGAGCCAGGGAAGTTTTTACGTAATCAGGAACGTTCATTCCGAGCTCTACTGCTTTTTTCGCAACTAAGCCAGCACCCAGCATAACATAAGGGTTCGATGTATTTGTACAAGATGTAATGGCAGCGATACCAATCGCTCCAGTAGGCATAACAACATCTTTACCATCTTCCGTTGTGTACTTTGCCGTTTTATTAATTTCGGACGCATCTAAACCGAAGCCTTGAACGCCTTCTTTAGCAGTAATTGACTTATTGAACGATTCTTTCATATCAGATAGAGGAATTAAATCCTGTGGACGTTTAGGTCCGGAAAGGTTAGGTTCCACTACAGAAAGGTCAATTTCTACTACATCTGTATATGTTGGTTCTTCCTTTTCAGGAGTGAAGAACATATCATTTTTCTTTAAATATTCCTCAACCATTTTGATGTGGTCTTCGTCACGGCCTGTTAAACGAAGATAGTCTAAAGACTCTGAATCTACTGGGAAGAAACCACATGTAGCACCGTATTCAGGAGCCATATTGGCAATTGTTGCACGGTCGGCAAGTGGTAATGTTGCTACTCCTGTTCCGAAGTATTCAACAAATTTCCCTACTACACCTTTTTGACGCAATACTTGTGTAACTTTAAGAGCTAAGTCAGTAGCTGTTGCTCCATTAGGAAGTTCACCTGTCAGTTTTACCCCGATAACTTCCGGGATTGGGAAGTATGAAGGTTGACCAAGCATTCCTGCTTCTGCTTCGATTCCACCTACACCCCAACCTAACACGCCGATTCCGTTGATCATAGTGGTATGAGAGTCAGTACCGACCAATGTATCCGGATATGTTTCAAAATCGCCATCTGTTGTTTCAACAGCGTGAACGACATTCGCTAGATACTCAAGGTTAACTTGGTGTACGATACCCGTTGCCGGCGGTACAGCACGATAGTTTTCAAATGCTTTTTGAGCCCAGCTAAGGAACTGATAACGCTCAGCGTTTCGTTCGAATTCAAGATCCATATTCGCTTGTAAAGCACCGACTGTACCATATTTATCTACTTGTACGGAGTGGTCAATTACAAGATCAACTGGAATTTCAGGATTGATCTTTTGTGGATCTCCACCAATATCAGCCATTGCTTTACGTAAAGACGCTAAGTCAACTACTGCTGGTACTCCAGTAAAGTCTTGAAGGATGACACGGGAAGGTTTGAATGGAACTTCCGCATCCTTTACTTCGGTTGAGCCCCAGTTTGCTAAATTTTCAACGTGGTCTTTGTTGATCACGCGTCCGTCAAACTGACGAAGTACAGACTCGAGCAATACCTTTACACTGTAAGGTAAACGATTAATTTTTGTTACTCCTGCTTCTTCAAGCGCTTTTAAACGATAGTAATGATAACGTTTTCCTTCTAGTTCGAAAGAAGATCGTGCATTAAATACATCGTTCTTTGCCATTTCGAATTCCCCCTCTAAACTACATCAAACAATAAGTCGAAAAGTTTTCGTTCTAAAAACTAACGAACTTTTCTCACATTTACATCTTAATACAAGCGATTACATAAGTAAATAACAATAAAGTTATTGTTTTTGATAAGTTTTTCTTATCTAAAATAATAAACTCCTTTAGGTTTCTAGAAAAATATTGGTAAATCAACATTTTTCCCCATGTCAAAACGTGTCAGTTTCATAAAAATATTATCGTGATAAAATAAATCTGCTAGCCTTTCCCTCTTATAAAGGATTGATGATGGTGGCATTCTATCCATATGGAGGTGTCCTACAATGGCTAAACGTAAAGCAAATCATGTAATCAACGGGATGAATGCAGCGAAGGCACAAGGAAAAGGTGCCGGGTACAATGAAGAATATTCAAATGAACCATTAACTGAAGCTCAACGTCAGTTTAATAAAAAACGCAAAACCAATCAGTAATTCAAATGATAAGGTGGTTAAACGAACGAAGTTTATGAACATACTCAGTTTGGTTTAATCACCGTCATTTATGTAAATATCTTCATCTCTCTTCCCCTACCCCGTTTGTCCAAAAACAAAACCCGCTCTGTGAATGTTTAGCAGAGCGGGTTTTGTTTCTTCTGTTTTTTTACGATTGTCCGTTTACTTCATTGACGATTGAAGACAAGTCTGATTTGAATTGTTGGAGTTGTGCTCTTTGTGTTTCAGATGCCACTTCAAGTGCATTTTCAATTTGTTGATACGCTTCGTTTACCTCATTCTTTAAGTGAGCCAGTTGTGAACCGTAACTTGCTCCATCTAAAACAAGTTCATTGATTGTATTCTGTATTTCAGTAACGCTTTGCTCAGCAGCTTGGTACGCTTGTTGTTTGTCTTTATGGTAAGGCATGGATAATCTCTCCTTATTGTGAAATTAGCTTTTTTAGTATGGTCAGATCGGCTGAAAATTATACCCATGAATAAACTGTTTCAGAGCAAAGCATTCTAATAACAGGAGGGATGCTTTATGAACAAAAATGATAGCAAAGATATGCGTAAAAATGCTCCGAAGCAGTCTGGACAGCAGGAGCCTTTAAGTGGATCACATAAAGTAAAGAATCGTAACCATACTCGCCAAAAGCAACATAGCCATCACGATATGTAACCAATAAATGAGGGAGTGCAGGGGTTGTGTTATCACAACCCCTGCACTCCCTTTTATCATCTAATGCAAATCCTTTAATGCGTGGATAATGTCCTTTTGTTCAAGGGAGGAGACAGTTCGTAGATCAAAGAGAACGGCTTCTTCCTGAATCCTTGTTAATATTGAAGGGTTCCCTTTTCTAAGGTTCTCATGTATTTCCTGGGCAGACAATTTGTCATGAGTAACTGAAACGAGATAAGTATCTAATTCAACGTCCGGCATCGTCCCTCCACCAATCTGACTTTTTCCTTTAATTATTTTAAACATGAAATTCGATTTCAATGAATTTCCCTCTTCTACGAACTGTGTGGATTGCTGAAGAATCTCTTCTTTTTCGCGGGTAATGGATGCAATGGTCGGATTTTTATCCTGTTCCTCCCCTTTTATGTAATGCATGAGTGTCATCTCTAAAGCTGCCAGTGTCATTTTGTCTACACGCAGTACCCGGGCCAGCTGATGCTTTTTAAGCTGATCAATCCATTGTTTTTTTCCTGCAATGATACCAGCCTGGGGCCCTCCTAATAATTTATCTCCACTAAAAGAAACGAGGTCGCTCCCTTTTTCAATGACAGTCTTTACCACAGGTTCATTTCCGATCCCCATTTTTTCAAAGTCGTAAAGAGCACCACTCCCTAAATCTTCATAATATAGGATATGGGGATGTCGGTGGGATAACTGAACAAGTTCGTCAGTGGAAACGGATGATGTAAATCCTTTTATCACAAAATTACTTTGATGGACTTTCATGATCATGGTTGTTTCTTCACATAGTGCTTCTTCATAATCCCTTAAGTGGGTTTTGTTGGTCGTTCCAACCTCAGAGAGCAGAGCACCACTTTCTTCCATGATGGAAGAAATTCGAAACGATCCTCCGATTTCCACGAGCTCCCCTCTGGAGACAATCACCTTTTTATGTTTCGCAAGGGCAGTGAGAATAAGGTAAACAGCTGCTGCATTATTGTTCACAACCATGGCCGCTTCCGCTCCAGTTAACTCACAGATGAACTTTTCAGCATGGGTATGCCTCGAACCTCTATTTCCCCCCTCAATATCGTATTCTAAATTACTGTAGTGACCTGCAATCATTTGGACATGTTCAATGGCATCTTGTCCCAATCTGGCCCGTCCTAAATTCGTATGCAATATGGTTCCGGTTGCATTAATAACCTTGTGAAGAGAAAGAGAATGCGATTCTTGCATCAAGGTATCCGCTTGTACAAACACTTCTTTGACAAAGTCGTCTGTTGATGGATGAGGTCCTTGCCATTGTTCATTGAGCAGGGAATTCCGACAGCATGAAATCACCTCTTTTAATAGGTCCGTCCCTCTTTCTTTAGTGAGGTCATGCTTGTTAAGGAGAGTATGGAATTGATTGGATTGTTGTAGTAGGTAGATGGGCGGAATGTGTCTGACGAGTTGTTTCACTATGGACCCTCCTTTATTCTTTATACTGATTATAACACCCTCACCATTTAAATTAGAAAGAATACAATGTGTAAAAGAATAAGTTGGGGGTCAGGTGTAAATGAGCAAGGAAAGGGAGGATTTCTATTTAGAGAACTGGGAGGAGAATATGAAGGATTGGCTATTGGATCCTGCTACGGTTCAATTGGATGAACAAGAATTTAGAGTCGACTTTCTGGATACAACGGAAGCGTTCATCGTAGAAATCGAAACAGAAAATATTCATCCAGAGGAATTAATCATTAAGAAAAATGACACTCAATTGGTAGTATCGATACTGATGAAGGACGAAATCAAGGTGAGAAACCGAACCATTCGTTTTCCCTTTTGTTTAAAGCAACGGGCAATCACCTATTCAATCGAGCACCATACAATCGAAATCAATGTCCCTAAAAAGGAATGTCCCACTCCCACTTCCTTCGTCATCCGAGTCCAGGGGTTATCTGATGAGTAATCACTTTCTAAATAGATGAAAAGGTCTGAAGTGAAAATTCAGACCTTTAAACATGTTTATAGGGATTCCATCGAAGAAATGATAAGGTTTAGGTCAGGAAACACTCCTGTATCTAATTTAGAATAAACCTTTTCTTTTCCTACTGTAATTTCAAATGCGCCACCAGAGGATGGTATTAACTTAAGTTCCTCAATGTCTGAACGAAAATGGGTAAACAGTTGTTCCGCGAAACTCGCGGCTTTAGGTGCATAGTTTCACATCATGCAAAATTCAATTGTAATCGAGACTTTTTTCATCTTCTTTTCCTCCTTTATTTGTATATTTTCATGTCTGCATAATACCATAGCTTCTATTTTTCTCCAAATACTTACCTTCTATCTATCTGCAGTGCTGTTTTGATCCCTATCATCAAATAATACTCCTGTTTTTAAGATGCAAATCCTATTTTAGAAAAATTTCAGATGCAAATTCCCTCCTCCCCTCCTGATTTTTCCCCATCCGTCACTTCTCCTTTGCCGGATTGTATTTTTATCCTGTACAATTAGAATATTCATACATAAAGGGGTGAAGTGAATGAGCAGGGAAGAAATTATCCGTTTAACAGAACTTTCTTCAAAAGCTGGCTGAGGCTGCAAACTTAGTCCTAGTGACTTGACGCAAGTGTTGCGTCAACTGCCCCCTCAACCATTTACTGAAGCATTGTTAGTAGGAAGCGAATCATCTGACGATGGTGGTATTTATCAACTGACAGATGATCTGGCTATGGTACAAACCGTAGATTATTTTACCCCGATTGTGGATGATCCTTACCAATTTGGTCAAATCGCAGCGGCAAACGCACTAAGTGACGTCTATGCTATGGGCGGAACGCCGAAAACGGTTTTAAACATTGTAGGGTTTCCAATAAAAAAGCTCGGAAGTGAAATACTTACTAAAATTCTGTGCGGTGCACAAAATAAAGTAATCGAAGCTGGTGCTGTGACGGTCGGCGGCCATTCCATTGACGATCAAGAACCGAAATTCGGTTTGAGTGTTACTGGAATCGTTCACCCGAAAAAATATTGGAAAAACAACGGTGCCAAAGAAGGAGACGTTTTGGTTCTTACAAAACCACTGGGTGTAGGAATTTTAACGACAGGTATTAAGCGTAAGATGGTGTCGGCAGACCAAGAAAATGATGTGATCGAAGTCATGAGCATGTTAAATAAATCTGCAGCAGAAGTTTTACATGACTTTCATCCGAATGCAGTGACAGATGTAACAGGCTTTGGCTTAATGGGTCACGCCTTTGAAATGGCTAAGGGCAGTGGTGTGTCCATAGAGTTCTCATACTCTTCCATTCCCCTATTAGATGGGACTAAGGAATTAGCAGCCAAAGGAGTTATTCCTGGCGGGTCGAAGGCGAACCATCAGTGGCTTGAAGAAAAAGTGCACTATGATGCGAGTATCACTAAGGAAGATCAGTGGATTGTATGTGACGCGATTACTTCAGGAGGATTATTAGTAAGTTTGCCTGAGGATGAAGCGGAAAAGTATGTAGAGGCGTTAGGACTTCATTCGATATCAGCTAGAATAATTGGTCGGGTGCTGACGAAGCAAAAATGGAGTATACTAGTTGAAAAATAAAAAAGCGGTGGCTCCTTTTGATAGAAGTAGTATTCAAGCTACCAACTTTCAATGGGACCACCGCTTATTTTTCTTCAATCATTTTGAGGAATTGACCTGTGATTCTTTTTGATAATATCCTCACATGAAAAGGGAATCGGTCCTTTCCTTTCGAAAAAGAATTGAACCAGATGACTTTTTCATCTAACGCGATGAATGGGATTGCCGTTGTTGCTTTATTAATTTTGATGCTGACTCCCGGTTGCGTAGCGCTGAGGTCTTTACATTGGATTATGACGTTTTTTTCAGCGGATACAGTTTGTAAAATGCTCAATAACACTTGAGGAATATCTGTTATAAGTCCCACGTTCACAACGATTTTTTGTTTCGCTGCCTTGAGATCCTTCACCAGTCTATTCTGATCACTCACATCAATCCACTTCATTTTCTTGGTGGAGGAAGGGGTGAGTGATGAACTTGTTTCCTTATGCCCATCCTGTTGAAGGTGTCGTATGAATTGATGTATGGGTTGGGCAGAATGGGTTTTCTCCTGAATAAATTGATCATTCCCAATAAGAACGAACTTCCCCCTCGCTCGCGTAATCGCTACATTCAGTAGCCTATCGCTTCCTTTTCGAGTCAGTAGTGCCCCCGGTTTCCCGTGGGAAACTCCATCAACGAGATCAAATAGGATCATGTCATTTTCCGAGCCTTGGAAGCCATGCACCGTAGCGGCATATAAATTCAATTGAGGAATTTCGGTCTTTACCAATTCCTCCAGTAAAAGGTTGTACCATTTTGCCTGGACTCGGTAGGGGGTCACGATCCCGATAGATTGAATACCATCCTCGATCGCTTTCAAAGTAAGTTGGATCGTCACTAAACTGGAAAGGACATTCCAACGCGAGCCTTTTTGAGTCTCTGCCCATTCTGTACCTTCTTTAAGTGAAAATAATACCGCCCCATGAGAAGGGAAAGGCATTTTATTCGTAATCTCTTCTCTCTTCAGTTGTACCGAATGGTGATCGCCTACCTTCGAATGGTAGATATACTGATTGGTAAATGCCGAAATACTTGGATGCATTCGCCGTTGTTCCGGAAGTAATAATAACTGAGGGTGGTCCCTGCCCTTATCAACGGCATGTGCAACTTGAGCACAATGAAAGATGTCTTCCTTCAGCCACTTGGTTACCATCGGATGAAAGGATGTAGAAATAGGCGGGAGCTGTTTGAAATCCCCGCAAATGATGATCTTTTTTCCAAGGGATGCAGCAAATGCTACCTGAGGTATATACGCCATACTCGCCTCATCCACGATAACAAGGTCAAACTCTTCTTCATAAAGGATGCCATCAATGGCAGCTTTAGAGAGAGTTGTGCCGATGACCCTTGCATCTGTGACAAGTTCACCTTCTCTTCGTTTAAACTTTTCTTTGATTTTTTGATAATGAACCTCTAGTTGAGACAACCGTTCGGAATCATAACTTGAATATGTTTTCGCCAGTTTATTTTTTAACCTTCTCCGATAGGTTTCGACCTTTCCTTTTTCTTCTGCAAGGCTGGGGTCATGTTGTTCTAATAATTGAAGCACGCTTAGATCTTTGACATCTTCACTATACGCTTTGCGGCTGGTACCATATCGGATGACTTCCCCTCTCTTCCACCGATCGTGGCTGCTGAGAAAATGATGCATTTCTTCTATTAAGACATCAACTGCAGCATTACTATGAGATAGAAGCAGCACTTTTTTCCCTTCTGAATAATGATAAGCAGCTACTCTGGCAAGCGTATAGGTTTTTCCTGTTCCAGGTGGTCCCCATAGGTACGTAACAGGATTATATTTACTGCGCACGTATGCTTCGTGTAAAGGGTTTTTAAAGGTAGTCTTCGGATGCCTTGTTTCTTGCATTGGATTCATCACATGATCAATACGCTGTGTTTTTGCATGTCGCTCTTTTGCTTCGTCTAATCTTTCTATCAACTTCTCTAATATTTCCCACGGTTCATGCAATATCTGACCATAAGAAATAGTGTCTCCTATGAATTGATCGAGTTCAATCATGCACTCCCGGTCCTCTGAACTAATCACTATCCCTGAGATTCTCGATTGCTTTCTCTTATAAACTACGCCTCCTCCTTCTGGTAAAGAAGAAGGATAACTAAGGGTGAACCAATAAATATAGGCATTTTCTTCTTTTCGGATACATCTGCCTTCTTCTATTAAAACTCCTGATGTTTCCCGTTTTTTTAGTTGGAGAATTTCCATATCCAGAGCGGTTTGCCACTCTTCTATCATTTCTGTCGTTTTCATCTGAATCACCTTTGCCATACGAAAAAATTCACGAATCTTATCATAACAATTTATTATGGGAGTGTATATGATTATTGGGCTATTGGGAATATGCCCCTCCTTTTTTCATACCTGTTCAAAAAAAATAAAAAAAGAACCGATATCATTAATTTCCGGCTCTTCTCCATAAATATAAAAATCACATAGCCTTGCTTGACTCCTCTTCTTCATCTTCTAAAAATCGATCTACATAGTACAATACATCTTCTACATATTTGTCACTATGATTGTAGGCAAATACGGCTTGTTCGATTTTTCCATCGGCTGCTCCATTTCGTTCCAAATAGTTTGCAGCACTAAATACTGCATCCTCAATTTGAAATGGATCGGCTATGCCATCTCCATTTGCATCGACTCCATAACCACCATACTTTTCAATGACATCGGGGTCTGTCTTTTGGTTTTCTGGGATATTTCCCTTCCCTAATCCTGAGCAACTCGGGTGTGCCCAGCCGACAAATGTACATGGCATGAATTGCATGTGTCCCTCAGCTCCCACAGGAGATACAAGAGACTTCATGGTGGAGAATTTTGTTTCGACCCGGTGATGAGCAGCGAGTAAATACCACGGTACCCCATATTCCTCTTCAGCTGCTTTATAGATGGGAATGTATTCGGGGGGGATTTTTTCCCTGCCCAATGAGGACAAGTTATAAGTGGTTTCTTCATTATTTACGGTGTAATAAATAGCTAAGACGATGATGGGTATAAGGACGATCTTAAATGGTGAGGATCGTTTTTTCTTACTGGGACGCTTTTTTTGTGAGAATTTTTTAGTCATCGGGGTTCGATCCTTTACAAGAGTATTGATTCCTCTTGTATTCTAATACGAGAAACACTCTGTGACAATCAATATGTATAAAAAAAGATGACCCCGGTAGTCATTTTTTTCTTTACCGGGTGTTGGTAGAGAAATCATTGACTATCATTTGAGGTCACCTAACCATTATTCATTTATTATTAACAAACAAACGCTGCTCCAACGATAATTAATAGGATGAATAAAACTACGATTAACGCAAAGCCACCAGCGTAGCCACCACCGCAGCCATATCCATATCCAGGGTATCCATATCCATACATCATCAGTCACCTCCAGTTATCTTACTACGATATTAATGTATGTAGGGGACAAATTGTAGGTTAATTAAAATCTGCATTCACTTTTTGACTATGAAATGCAGCTGGAGCAGATTGCCTATGAACAGTGGGTTTTGCATATCATGTGGAGAGGAAAATGAGTAAAATGTCTAGATAGGACGTGCTTGATATAAAAAAAGGCGCCTGGAACATTTCCAGGCGCTAAAACGAATTTACATGTGCTCTTTAGGCTCTTTTGTTTTTCTTGGCTTAGGTTTGATGTATAATCCAAGCTCTTTCTTCTCTTGATTCAGTGATTTATACAGGGACAGCATCATCAGGGCCATAATGACCGAGAATGGCAACGCTGCGACAATTAACGCATTTTGTAATGCCTGTAATCCTCCACTATAGAGAAGGATTAATGCAACAGTAGACTGAGCAAGGCCCCAAGTTAACTTCACATAGTTTGGCGGAGTCAACGATCCATAGGTTGTTTGCATTCCCAGAACGAAAGTAGCTGAGTCAGCAGACGTAATGAAGAAGGTTCCGATCAATGTGATGGCAATGACCGAAAGAATCGTTGACCATTCAAATCCGTTAAATACAGCAAATAATACCTCTTCTGTATTTAGTCCTGATATATCCGTTCCAGCTTGTTGAATTTCAATGGCAGATGTACCAAAAGTAGCGAACCAAATGAAACTGACTAAAGCTGGCAGCAGTAGTACACCGATTAAGAATTCACGAATGGTTCTGCCTCGTGATACACGTGCGATGAAGATTCCGACAAATGGAGACCAGGAAATCCACCATGCCCAATAGAAAATCGTCCAGCCATTGATCCACCCGCGATGCTCTTCGTTTAATGGGGCGATCCGGAAACTCATGGCAGCGATGTTTTGAATATAAGCACCAATTGTATCAGTGAACATATTCAGGATGAGCAATGTAGGCCCGATAAAGAACATTAACACGAACAGTCCAATTGCCAATACCATATTCGTATTTGATAGATATTTAATTCCCTTACTTAATCCTGACCATGCCGATATCATAAATAAGACGGTTACAACCGCAATGATAATGAATTGAACGGTGAAATTATTTGGAACTCCCAGTAGATATGAAAGTCCTCCGTTAATTTGTGCTGCACCGAACCCAAGCGTTGTGGCAACACCGACAACGGTGGCGAATACAGCCAATACATCGATGACCGTTCCCAGTGGACCGTTCACTTTATCTCCAAAGATCGGTCTCAATGTAGCTGAGATTAAGCCAGGCTCATCTTTACGGAATTTATAATAAGCGAGTGCTAGAGCGACAATCGCATAGATCGCCCAAGCATGTATTCCCCAGTGGAAGAACGTATAACGCATTGATTCCTTGATCGCCTGATTCGTTCCACCTTCAGCAAGTGGGGGCGTCAAATAGTGTGACAGCGGCTCTGCTGCCCCCCAGAATACTAAACCGATTCCCATCCCTGCACTAAATAACATGGCGAACCATGTTCCTTTCGTGTACTCAGGTTTCTCGTCTGGCTTTCCTAATCTAATCGTTCCGATTGGACTAAAGATCAAGAATACGCAGAAAATAACAATCACTGTTACTAAAATAAGATAATACCAACCGAATGTTGAGGTAATAAAGCTTTGCATATCAGCTGTTACATTTTCGAATGACTTTGGCGCGATGACACCATAGGCAACAGAAGCTGCAACTAATGCAACGGTAATCCAGAAAACATTTGATATCCTCTTCATAAAATTCTCCTTTCCATTTTCAATGTATTTTTGCTCTTTTCTGTATGAAGGTAACGACAGCCGGATTAAGGGTGTTTGTCATAATATGTACACCAGCGGCAATAATCTTCATCGTGAAAGAGTCTCAGTTAATGCAGATGGGAATATGTGCATTCTGAGGATTGTGGAGGAATGATTACTTATTACCTATTCCCTCACGACACTCTCATAAAACCAACATTTGTTACCCTATCAGAAAAAAGTTTAACTTTGCAAGTGATAACCATTATATTTTTTTATAGTGTTTGTAATTTAAACGTTTTCATTCCTATTCTTTTTTTGAAGTGAAAGCCAATTTAGGAATTTCCGAGCTTGAGAAACTGGAAATGAAAACGCATTATATTCCGTTAAGATAAATCGGGTTGACAATCATGTATTAACAATTTTACAGGAAGAAAAAGTATTTAAGTCGATATAATTAAAGGTTTTCTCAATAATACTTGAAGTAAAAAATGGGAATTCTGGATGGAGTACCTGTAGTAATTTTCATATATCGGTGAATATTAATTAAAAATGTACGGGGGGAGGTCCAATCATGAAAAACAAGCAAAAGAATTCTCAACATGAAACAGCTGAAAAATTAGCTCAACAACAAATGGGTGAGGAAATTGAGATGAAATCGGTAGCTCCTTCTGCTAGAAAAGGTACAAAACTTCAAGGGAAATAGTTTTTTTGGATACAAAAAGGACGCCAAAGTCGGCGTCCTGACTATACATTACTCTTCAATTATTTTTACTTTGACATCCTGTACACCATATTTAAGGGCATCTTTTTCCTTTTCCATATATATGTCGATGCGTTTTCCTTTAATGGCTCCACCTGTATCTTCCGCACGGGCATAACCGTATCCTTCTACATACACCTTAGATCCCAGTGGAATGACACTTGGATCGACGGCAATGACTCTTGCATCAGGGTTTTCGATTAAGTCAACTCCCGTCTTTGTGATGCCGATACAGCCCTCACAATAGGCTGTATACGCAGTTGCGGTGACGTTAACCTCTTTTACAACGTTGTCACCGGAAGTTTCCGTATCTGCGGATTTAACAGCTTGTTCATCTTCTTGTGCGTTATTCACAGTATAACCTTCTTCTAAAAGTTGTTGGCGTGTGCCAACCTCATCTATCGAAACATGATATCGATTTGCAATCTCCCAAAGAATATCGCCTTTTTCTATATTATGATAATCATTCATTGCAGTATCGTCTGATTCTGCATAGGCAGAAGTAAGTCCGATTGTTAGAAAAACTGTGAAGGAAAAAATGGAAAATAATACTTTTTTCATCTTGTGGAATTCCTCCTTTTGTGTTCGGTCTATGAAACCAACAGTTGAAATAGTAACATAGACTTACCTCAGACATATAACAAAATGTTTATAAACCGATAACAATTAGATGACAAGCGTGTAATATTTATTGTTTTCTGTCGAATCAGCTGGAAGTATTTCTAACTCTTTCATTTGAAGGGAAATGTTAGTTGAAAAACGTAGGTGAATTGAATGGAAATAGGCAATGAAGAGACTATTAAGAAAGTTATCCCATTTGCATCTTGTGATAAAGAGATAAGCTAATTGAAATATAAAAAAACCACTGAGAATGACTTCCCAGTGGTTCCACTCTATTATTTACTTTCAAGGATTTTTACGTTGACTGATTTTCTGCCCCAATCAACCGCTTGATCTTTTGATGGGATGAATACATCGATACGATTTCCTTTAATCGCTCCACCTGTATCTTCAGCAGTTGCATAACCGTATCCTTCAACATATACTTTTGATCCCAGTGGAATGACATCCGGGTCCACTGCGATTACTTTTGCATCAGGATTTTCTAAAAGATTAACTCCAGTTGCTGTCGTACCAGAGCAACCTTCACAACTTGCTGTGTAAGCAGTTGCTTCTACTGTGATTTCCTTAACAGCTTCCTCTTGTGGAGCTGGTTCTGCTGCTGCCGGTTCTTCTTCAGCCGGTTCTGCTGCAGGCGCTTCAGCTTCTGGAGCTACTTCTGCTGTTTCTTCTTCTTGAGCAGGAGCTGCTGCTTGCTCAGAAGTATTTGCAGTAGCTGAAGGTGCTTTTTTATCTTCTAAATTGATGACTAACTCTTGTCCTGGGACAATCAGGTCACTCTCAAGTGCGTTCCAGCCTATTAAACTGTCAACGGAAACTCCATATTGTGAAGAAATCCCCCAGAGTGTGTCACCTTTTTTTACTGTATAGTATTCTTTGGATGATACCTTGAGTTCTTGGTCAGGGTAGATTAGGTGTGAATTTAAATTGTTCCATTTCATGAGTTGATCAACTGATGTTCCGTATTCCTGCGCAATTCCCCATAAAGTGTCACCTTTATTAACTTCGATGTCTTGTGCTGAAGCGCTAGCTCCACCAGACACTGCAAGTGTTGTAAATGCAGCCACAGAAATAATCGATTTTTTTAGTTTCATAGAAAAATTCCTCCTTATGTAGCTAGCGGTTTATTTATTTTTGCTAACAGGGAAAATACTAACATAGTAAAATCTCAATTCAATAACAGGAACTTTAATATCGTGCGTCAAGAATATTTCACGACTGTAATAGAAAGCGATTTCCTGTATAAACTATCATGTAGAGGAATACTATGGTAATTATCAATGAAAATAATAGGTGTAAAGGATATTTATGGATAAAATCATTATAAAATTTTATTCTATTTGGCACTGATTCTACAAATCAATTTGCTTTTTTTTTGGTAGATGAATAATGCGCAATACTCGATATATTTTTTAATTGAAGAAGATATAGTCTTATAAAAGAAGGAAGTTTAATCTTAACAAGCTGTAAGATTCCTACTATACTATAAGAAGTATCGGTTGAACTGGAGGCTGACGAGGTTGGAAAATCAGGAAGAAAATATCGTACTTTATAAAGATGATCCCGACGAACACAGCGGTCGCTGCGAATGTGGGAACAATATTTTCAAATCACGTGTATTAGATGGAAAGTTTTATCGAAAGTGTCAAGAGTGTGGTAAAACGAAAATCGTTTAATAGAAAAAAGGGAAACCGGTATCAAAAACGGTTTCCCTTTTTTCTATTAATTCATTTTTTTAATGATCGTAGAAGCAAACTGAACCAATTCATCTGTTGTATGATTAATTTGCCTGATGGCTTCAACAATATGATTTAATTCAGATTGATTCCGTTTGAACATACCCATATAGTTTTCCATTTCCATTTGAACGGTCATAATGCCATTTTGTACATTCCCTATCTCTTTGCGGGAGTTCTCCGTTAAGTCAGTCATGTTGCGAACCCGGTTTGAGACAACTCCGATTTGCTTATTGCTTTCATTCACAAGCTGATGAATGGAATGGCTCAGTTCCTTTGAGTCTTCGGCAAGCTTTCGCACTTCAGAAGCAACGACTGCAAATCCCCTGCCTTCATTACCGGCTCGTGCTGCTTCAATCGAGGCATTTAATGCAAGGAGGTTTGTCTGCTCAGCTATTTGCTGTATCGAATTTGAAAGCGGCGTAATCTGTTCTGCAATTGCTTTTACACCTTGGATCTCGTTTAAAAGCGTTTCGATTTGCTCAGTAATGATGCCAAAGCTGTCGATCATATTATCTGTTTGATCTTTGTTCATTCTTGAAAGATGAAGAAGATTTTTGCTGCTCTTCTCTGTGTTTTCAGATTCTGCACGAATACGTTCCGCTTTCGTAGCAGTCTCATTTAGACTTTTTTCTGTTTGACTTAATGAGGATCCGAGTTCTGTGTTCATGTTGAGCATTTCTAATTGAAGGGCCTGATTTTCCTGATGAAGCTTCTCGAGCTCATCCATTCTGCTTTGGATATAGTATTCTGATACAATACTTGCGTCTAAATGGATTCCGTGATCAATTGCGACCAGGACAGAAGCAAGTTTTGATGGGTCGTTTTGATAGAGTTCTACAATCTTAGGGATCAATAGATGCTGAATGGTTGTGTAGGTGGAAATAAACCAATCGATTGTAACACCATTCCGGTTATGGATCTTCCCCATCCTCTCCCTCATGGAGAAATATTCTTCATTTAACTCACCAGAGAATAATGAACGAAAGTAATCATGGAAAACATTCTTTAAACGTTCTCGGCTCGAGTGGTTATCAGCAATTTCGACTAAACTTGGATGTTTGTAGAGATGATCCAAGACCGTGTCAAGCAACGAATCGGATAACTGCTCATAGACGGGGAGAACTTCTTTTAGTTCGTTCAAATGGTGTTCCTGGAATTGCATATAATGCAATCTTTCATTCAGTTTCTTGTCTTGCAGGACAATGACTTTAGAAGTAGGGACGATTACAGACTCAGTTTTGGGTTTTCTTGAAAATAGAACAGCCATGGGGATCCTCCGATAAATAACGTTATTTTTAGTGATTTATGTATAATTTTTGTATAACTTCAATATATCTACTTTACCCCAACTTTTTTCCTATGACAATCATTTTGTTTGTAAAATTAAAATAATTCATTAAAGTATGGTTCTATTGAGTGTATAAGAAATCCATGCCAAAAAATTAATGTTAAACTATTGATTCGCTCCCATTTCCTCATAGGGATCGCATTCAACCATTGTTATACAAAACCTATACAAAAAGAGGGACGGACCTTGATTCCTAGGAGCTACTCCTAGGAATCAAGGTCCGTCCCTCACTGCTTTATTGTGTTAAAATGATTGGTTCGTCCTTGGTTATGATGATGGTGTGTTCTATTTGGGCGACGAAGCTGCTGTCGGGTGTGATGTAGGTCCAGCCGTCACCTTTTTCGATTACGTTTTGTGCCTTGGTTGAGATGAATGGTTCAAATGCAATGACCATTCCTTCTTTTAACAGTGCATTATCCCAAGGATCGAAATAATTTAAGATGTGATCCGGTTTCTCATGAAGAGACTTTCCTACACCGTGGCCCGTTAAGTTCATAATCACCGTATAACCATTCTTTCTCGCTTCATTATTAACCGCTTTGCCGATTCCGTTTTGTTTTGATCCAGCTCTTGCTTTCTGTAGACCCGCTTGAAATGATTTTAATGCGGCTTCACATAAGTCTGTAAGTTTTGGGTCTCCCTCCCCAACAACAAATGAGATTCCTGTATCAGCATAGTAGCCATCTTTAGAACCTGATACGTCAATATTGACAAGGTCTCCCTCATTGATTACACGCTCACCTGGAATTCCATGAGCCACTTCTTCATTTACACTAATACATGTGAAACCCGGAAAGTCATATTCCCCTTTAGGACCTGAAATGGCTCCATTATCTTCGAACATTCTCCCGGCCATATCGTCAAGCTTTTTTGTCGTTATGCCAGGCTTAGTATGAGAGCGTAATTCATCACGGATCTTAGCCACGATACTTCCTATTTCTTTTAACGCTTTTAAATCTTCATCAGTTTTGACAATCATATTATCTTCCTTCTCTTTTGTAATTTCACCTTACCTTACTATACCGAATCACAATCTGTTTTTAAAGGGAAAGCTTTGTTTAGTATGGTGGTTAATTATTATGGGATTCGCTCCCTTCAATTACTATATCAAACAAAAAGAAATAGGAGGGGGATGACGAAGGACATGATCGTGGCGGTTAATGCCATCGCAGCACCACTAACCGCCCCTTCCCTCTCGCCTTCTTTAATAGCCTGTGCCGTCCCTACTCCATGGGAAATCACACCGAATGGAAGTCCTTTTGCGATGGGGTGTTTTACTTGCAACCAATTTAATATAGAAGGTATGATCATAGCACCAAACATCCCTGTCACAATGACTACCGTCGGAATGACTTCTAAATTTGCACCAATTACTTCCCCTATATCAACAGCTACTGGGGTTGTTATGGTTTTAATAAGCAAGGATCGGTTCCATTCAGTTGGGATACGCAACCACATACTGAAGAAATAAGAAATAAGCATAGACATACCGCTACCGAAAAGGATACCGATAAGGATCGGCTGTATATGCTGTACTAATAACTTTCGGTGCTGATAAAGGGGATACGCAAGGGAAACAGTAGCAGGTCCAAGTAAATAGGTTATGAAAGATGTGAAGTCTGCATACTGTTCATATGGAATATCGATAATCAGTAATGTGACAATTACAGTAATTGTACTAAGAAAAATAGGTATTGTTATGGGGATTGGCCAAAGTCGGTGAATTTTTACCCCAAAGATAAAATACAAGATTGTCATGCCTATTGCCATAAGTGAACTAATGAGATGGATCATGGTTTCGCTTCTCCTTCCATCTTATTAATCTCTCCGCTGATAAGGCGGTTCCTACAAACCCTGTTATCCCGCTAATAACCAGAATGACAATGAGTTTCCACCCGAAATCAATAAAATATGGCCCCAGAACCATTGCGCTAACTGACAAGGGAAGAAAAAAGAAGGAAAAATGTCTTAGAAAGAATCCCGTACCGTCCATTAATAATCTTTCTTTCACTACCCCCGTCAAGAGAAGTAGAAACAAAAAAAGCATCCCGATAACGCTTCCGGGAATGGGCAAATGAAAGAAGGCTGTACACCACTTTCCCAATTCATAAAATAAGCATAGAATGGTAATTTGAATGATGGTTCGAAAAACCTGCATAATTTTCTCCTCGCTAAATAGTCTTCTCACGATTTTATCACAATTGGGAGGTCAGTAGAGAGTAGTGAATAACAGAAAAAGAGCATGGGGTGTCATCACCCATGCTCTTTAGAATGAATATTCGTTTTATAGCAATTTAGCGAACGCTTCTGCAGTGGACTGACTGGATTGTGGATTCTGCCCGGTCACGAATTTCCCGTCGGTGATGACATGCTCACTCCATGCTTCAGATTTTTCAAATTGAGCTCCTTGCTCTCTTAATTTTGTTTCTAATAAGAAAGGCATTAATGAATCAAGGCCCGTTTGCTGTTCTTCTTCGTTGGTGAACCCAGTCATGCTTTTTCCTTCAACCAGCCATTTTCCATTTGAGAGTTTCGTTCCAACGAATCCAGCAGGACCGTGGCAAACAGATCCAATGGCTTTATTGTTTTCAGCAAAGTGAGCCAGTGCTTGCTGAAGTACTGGACTGTCAGGGAGATCAAACATTGTTCCATGTCCGCCCGGTAAAAATATCCCTGAATATTCGTTAACATTCAATTGCGAAAGGACCATTGTTTGATCCAATTCTTTGGTGACACCCTTCCACTTTTCCACCTGTTCATCATCAAGGCTGTTAGGATCTAAAGGAATACGGCCTCCTTTTAAGCTAGCCACATCTACATCAAATCCCTGATTCTTAAATTCTTCATATGGTTCAGCGAATTCAGATAACCAAAGACCTGTTTCGTGTTCATCATCGATTTTACTTTCATTCGTTAAGACCATTAATATTTTTTTCAATGTGTACCCTCCATTTATATATAGCTGTTATCCTACCCTTTTGTTTTATCCTCTTATCATGAAATTAAACTTCCGTATTAAAATTATTTTTCTATTACAAGGTTTTAAGCAGAAAAAACGACTCCCTATTGAGAGTCGTTTAAATGGATTAATGTATATCAAATTCGAATTGCATTTTCTTTTCAACAGGATCCCAACTAAGGTAAGCTGAAAACTCCTTTTCTCCTTTTTTGAAACCGTCGATTCGTTCGGATTTTCCATCCGAGAGTACTTTTTTTACGATTGCTTGTGTCATGCGCTTCGAAAGAATAGTCTTAGAAATGGTGAAGCTGCATTTTGTTTTTTGATAATTGGAACAGCCGTAAAACTTTCCTTTGTCAACCACTTTCCCTCCACATTTTAAGCATGTGCCGACGCTGGTTTTCGTTGTCCTTTTTCCTTTACTCCCTTTGGATCGTTGGATGGAAGCAGTATCAAGGTCTTCGAAATTCCATCTATTTGCCTCTTGAAGGGCGTTTTGAACAAGTTTGTCGCTTAATTTCTTCACTTGCTCCATAAACTCGGGGGCGGAAGCTTGCCCTTTTCCTATTTCCTGTAGTCGCTGCTCCCATTTTGCCGTCATTTCAGCTGATGCCAACACATTTTCACCAATTGCCCGAATCAATACCTTTGCTTTATCGGTAGGATAGACAATATTCTTTTGGATATCAATGTAGTTCCGGTCTTTAAGCATGGTTATGATTCCAGCGCGTGTGGCCTCAGTACCCAGGCCTTCTGTTTGCTTTAATACTTTCTCGAGCTCATCATTATCCATGTATTTCCCTGCTGTTTTCATTAATGTAATAAGTTGGCCCTCTGTGTAACGCTTTGGTGGCTGGGTTTTTCCTTCCTTAATATGGACACTTTTGACTTTGCCCTTGTCGCTTTCCTTAACAGGTGGCAGGAGCGGCTCGTCATCCTTTTCATTCTGCATCAGAACCTGTCTCCATCCTTCTTGAAGAATTTGCTTTCCTTTAGAAATGAATTCAGCCCGTTCGTCCACGATGGTAGTGATAGTAGTGTAATGGATCACCGCCTTGTCGTGATGTGCAGCGATAAAACGTTTAACCACTACATCATATATTTTACTTTCGTCCCCTGATAACGAATGAGGATCGGTTACCTGTTCAGTTGGAATAATCGCGTAGTGATCTGAAACCTTTGCTTCATTTACAAAACGCTTGTTATTAAGCAGGCTCTCATGAGGAGTCGGAATCCAGCTATTGTAAGGGCTATATTCCTTTAGCTTAGACAATATTTCCGGGAAGGTTTCAGCTTCCCCTTTCGTTACATATTGTGAATCTGACCTTGGGTACGATACAATGCCTTTCTGATAAAGCTTTTGCAGGACATCCAGTGTTTTTTTAGGTGAAAATTTATACATCTTGTTTATCGTTGCCTGGAGAGCTGAAAGATTGAATAGCAATGGAGGAGCAAATTCTTTTCTTTCTGTTTTCATCTCCAGAACGCTTGCAGGCTTATTTTGGCAGAACGAAGCAATCTTCTCTGCCAGTTCCTTTGTTTGAATTCGGGACTCTCCATCCTTTTGCCAGATCCCTTCGTACGTGTGGTCTCCCATTTGAAAGTCTGCTTTCACTTCCCAGAAGGGTTCGCTTTTGAATTGCTCTATTTCTTCGTCTCTTTTCACAATCAAGGCAAGAGTCGGCGTTTGTACCCTTCCAGCAGAGAAAACATCCGACATGCCTTGCTGCTTTAGTAGAATGCTATACGCTCTCGATGCATTCATTCCCACTAGCCAGTCCGCACAAGCACGGGAATAGGCCTCATAATAGAGGCTCCGCAGTTCCGTTTCTTCTCTTAAACTGGTGAACCCCTGAATGATGGCTTTCTCAGTAAGAGATGATATCCATAATCTCTTCATGGGCTTCTGAACACGTGACATTGAAATAATATTCCGGATGATCAATTCACCTTCACGTCCCGCGTCCCCTGCATGAATGATTTCTGTGACTTCACTTTTCTTTAGAAGTTCTTTAATGACTGCAAATTGTTTCGCTTTTGCCCGTTGAAGCTCATATTGAAATCGTTGAGGAATGATTGGGAGGTCTTCTAACGTCCACTTTTTCCATCTGCTTTCATATTTTTCAGGGGCTTGAAGCTGAAAGAGGTGACCTACAGCCCATGTGATATAAGCTCCTTTAGGGAACACATCATTAGATTGTATTTCTATGTAACCTTGGCGTTTTCTATGAGGGAAAGGTTTAGCGAGGGTGGCTCCTTGATCGGGTTTTTCGGCAATTACAACTTTCATAACAATCTCCTGTCCGTCTTTATGATTCCTTCATTATAGCATGTTATTAAGAACTCTTGTTCTATATATGAGAAATCATATTCGATTTTTTCGGTCATATTTGAAATTAGTTTAATACAAAACTACATGATAGAATAGGGTTGATTTTTTTGTGGAATCAAGGGGATGGTGTGACTGTAGCTAAGTGGAAATGGGGGAATGTTATATTACTGTGTGATGGTGTTACGGATAAAAAGTATTATCCGTAACACCATCAGCTTATTGTCCTAAATTTTCCAGATTACCTTTAATCTCTTGTAACTGATTAAAGGTGTTTACGATCTCAAGGTTTTGCAACTCTGAAATTTGAACTTCTCCCTTATCGATTTCAACTAAGGCACGATCAATTCCTTCCAGCGCTTGTTCATTATACCCTTCCACTTTTTTGTGGATGTTTTCTGCGAGCTGAGGCGGGGTCAGATCATTGATCTCTTGTATTTCTGTTTTCATGTCTTTTAATCTTGTTTCAAGTGCCGGTATGTTGGATGAATCTGCCGCAGCATTTTCCACTAATCCAGGAAAATCGTTTGCGAATTGCTCTGCTTCATTTAAATAATCGGTCATTTCCTCAACATAGGTCAAACTGTTGTTTGCTTCTTCGAGGATTCCACAGCCTGTCAGCATAAAAAAGCTGAGTAATATGATTAATTTTTTCATTGAATTTCATCCTTCCCTAGCTTTCTCTCCCTATATATACGAATGACCTTCGTATTGGTTTCATTTCATTTCATAAAAAGAAGGCTAACACACCGTTAGCCTTCTCCATGTCTTATTTAATGATTTGCAGTTCTTTAGGGAATCTGGTCAAGGTTTCGTATCCATCCTTCGTTATGAGTACATCGTCTTCAATTCTTACGCCGCCAATTTCCGGAACGTAAATTCCAGGCTCTATGGTGTAGGTCATTCCTTCTTTTAATATCCCATTATTTAAATGGCTCATTGATGGGAATTCATGTACGTTGATTCCAAGGCCGTGACCAATCCGGTGGGGGAAGTAGTCTCCATACCCTGCTTCAGTAATGATGTCCCGTGCGATTTGATCCAAATCACCAATACGGTTCCCGGGCTTGCTTGCTTCCAGTGAAGCCAGTTCTGCTTTTAAAACGGTAGTGTAGATTTCTTTTTGCTTGTCTGAAACCGATTTATAAGCGAACGTACGGGTGATGTCAGAAGTATATCCTTCAAGGACAACACCCAGGTCAAACAAGACAAAATCTCCTGCCTTAAGCTTCCGGTCTCCTGGGTTTCCGTGCGGATCTCCAGCTTTTTCACCAAAGAGCACCATCGTAGAGAAAGACATTTCACGAATGCCTTTTTTCTTTAATTCATACTCGATCTTCGCAAGGACTTCCATCTCGGTGATGCCTTCTTGAAGTGCACTTACACCTACTTCAACCCCGAAGTCTGCCATTTCTGCTGCTCGACGCATGATGGCAATTTCACCCTCATCCTTCACTACACGCATCTCATTTAATTTGTCTTCAACATTCACTATATTCGGGGAGTTGAAGATGTTTATAAATGCCTGACTGCGGCCATACGTTACGACTTCATTTTCAAAAGCCACCTTGCGGCCATCAATTCCCCGTCTTTGAATGGCTTGTTGAATGAATTCCCATGGGTTTTCATGATCAGAGTAGCCGATCACTTCGTTACCCCAGCCGGCATCCTTCACTTGGCGTGCTTCCATTCCAGGTACGACCACAAATGGTTCGGCATCGGGAAATACAAACAGTCCCATTAATCGCTCATGTGGGTCCGTGTGGAAGTTCGTTAAGTAAAATACATTTTCAGTTGAATTGATAAATGTAGCATCGATCTCTTCTTCTTTTAACCAATTTTTCAGCATTTCTATACGTTGTTTCATCGTGAGTTCCTCCTCGAATATCGTGGTGTTATGTAATCGATTAATATGAGCATATCTATGCTAACACATTTTGAAGAAAGTTTGAAATAATCTTATTGAATCGGAAGGTACTCAATGGGGTTGTATGTTTTTTTGATAGGGGTAAGCTTTTCCTACCTCTTGCCTATAAAGTAAGGGGGATGTTTGTGATATAATTTGAAGCATACAGTGAATGTAGGGTGGGAGTGGCCACTTCCTTATAGAAGGAGGTGGTGCTTATAGTGACGACGTATGAGACGTTAACGCTAATGATTACCTTTGGCTCTTTAATTGTCTCCATCATTGCCGTAGTTATTTCAAATGACAAAAAGAAATAACCCCACCCTCATGAAGCGCCTAAACTTTGAAGGGTAGAGTTATGTTCCTTTCTCTATTGGGCCACTGCTTTCCTTGCAGTTTGCTGTGTAGCAAGAGACATTGGTTGCCGCCAGTGTCTCTTGTTTTATCATTATGCTCTACTTTTAAGATAGTATAAATCGAGTCTGAAAGCAAGATGAGTACAAGCAAAACTTTACGAAAAAAAATAGCTTGGATTATAAATTCTCTAACTCTTTATTAATACACTGGGTCTGTTTTTTTAGGCTTGCGAACAAATGCCATGATTCCTGCGATCAGGAACAAAAGGCCGGGTATGAACCCAAATCCAATCGTGCCAATCCCAATAACAAGGGAAGCAATGATAAACATGATTCCGGACAAGACCGGTTTTTTATTTTTCACAATGGTCAGTACAGCAATAATCCCCAGGATGGACGCAATGATTCCTAATATAACAAGGTAAGATCCAGCTGATTCGGCAGCGTTTATAAAGGAGCTTAGATCTCCGGCAGTCATCTCCGCATTTTGCATATTTGGATCACTTTCCATACCTTCTTCGAGTTGTGACATGACCTCAGGATCACTCATCCCCATATTAACTACGATTCCGATTATGGAAAATAATGCGGATAAGATAATTCCGATGACTCCCATTACTACTTCTCCAGTTCGTTTCACCATTCTACTCTCTCCTTTAAAAATAAATACTTTATAATATATTTTGCTTAAACGATACTATGCCTTTAAATGGATAGTGTGTTTAGCTTCTTACTCATGTAGGCTTCCAGGATGGAGTGATCTTCTGGAAATCCCAGGGGCAGGTTCTTTAACTCTTGAAGTGAAATCCATTTTATTTTATGTATTAATTGATCAGGGTCCTGTATGGTTGCCTCTCCTCCAAGAAGCCTGACTTCATAGTAATGAATTCTTATAGAAATACTTCCTTCATTCCCCCACTTAGAATACAGATGTCTTCCTATTTCAACATCATAGCCTGTTTCTTCCCAAACTTCACGTTTACAGCATTCCTGAAGGGATTCACTTGATTCCCTCCCCCCTGAAGGAACCGACCAGCGTTTCTCTTCTTCTTCTTTCCCTTGTAATACCATCAATAAACGACCTTCATGCATGCAAAGAGCAGATGCACCAATCCATTCATCCAATCTATCACCTCGTTTCCTGTGGAAGCATTTAAACTCATTCAATAATTTAATAAATGAGTTTATGGAAATGTCTCCTTTAGCATATTCTCTCTTTTGACAAAATTCTCCTTCTGCATAATGAAATTCTTTATATTCAGACATTATTCACACTTACTATAAGGTCCGTCCCTCTTAGGTCTTTTTCATTCGGAGTTTCTTTAAGATGATGTTTTCCATTATGCTCCATGGGAGGATGGTTTTGAGTAATAGGGTTAACCGGACTCCTTTGCCTATGGGAATTCTAAAAGTATTTTTCTTGTTTAGTGCTATATCACGTACGATGAAGGCAACCTCCCTTGGATCTCCAAGTGTATCTGCGCCTGCTTGAATTTCCGAGTTTATGGCTTCCATGTAGCGAAAGTAAGGAGAGTTTTTCTGCATTGAGAGTGGAGTGACTTTTTTTCCGGATGTCCAGATATTCGTTTGATAAGAACCGGGTTCGATCAGGTGCACGGATATGCCAAAGGGCTTGACCTCGAATCTCAGACTTTCGGTGTAACCTTCTAATGCGTGCTTGGAAGAAACATAAGGACTAAGTCCAGGAAATCCGAATCTGCCGCTAATGCTGCTCATATTGATGATTTTCCCTTCTCCTTGCTTTCTCATATAAGGGAGAACAATTTGAGTCATTCTCATGACACCAAAAACATTTGTTTCAAATTGTTCACGGAACTCATCGATTGTAATTTCTTCTGCAAATCCTGCACCGGCAAACCCTGCATTATTCAGGAGAATATGCACCCTGCCCAAATCATTAAGAGAGGTAGAAAATTCCTTGATGGATGCTTCAGACGTTACATCCAATGGATGTATCTCCACTAAATCCCCCACCTTCAGTTCCTGAGCTCGTTGAAGCAATGCACTTCCTTTATGAGGGTCTCTCATGGAGGCGATTACTTTATATCCAAGTTGTGCCAGCTCCAGCGTTGAGAGAAAACCAAACCCGCTATTTGCCCCCGTCACGACGGCTATTTTATGATTCATTCCAGCTTCCTCCCCATTTTTTCTTTCTATCAGTATAGCAATAATGCTATTATCGACAATATTTTTTGTCAAAAAAATGCAAAAAAAGGGTGGCTTCATCCCATTGAAGCCACCCTTTTAACGAGGAAGTCGTGTCAATTTCTATTCTTAATTTACAGCAACCTAGTATCTAGTTCAACTTCTCTTAGAGGGAGTGAACAGTTCTCTCAGGAAATGAATAGTCATCTATGTTCAATTTCATCTACTATTCATATATTTATATAATTGTAAGCATATTTATGGATGATTATTTTGCCTGAGTCGAAGCAACTATTGTTCCATCACTAGAATAAAAATTTACTTGTGGAATATGAAGCATGCCCGCGTAAGATTCTATGTGAATGAAATAATCCTTCTCTTCAAGCTCAATTCGATTGAACTGGATATCTTCCCGGTATGTAAAGTAGTCAGCCTCAATTTTTTCCCGGTCACCGGAGGAATTCCCAGTCTATACAAAGAAAAGGGCAGAAATTCGTTCTGCCCTTTACCAGCTTACGACTGCAAATCCACTGGCACTACTGCACTCTTAATCTCATTATTCAATTCCACTCTATATTGCTGTTCCTTCTCTCCATTCCATTTCAGAAGCTTCGCCATAATCTCGATCACAGGCTCCTTCCATTTCTCCACCCACTCACGATCAAAGAATAAAGCACCAGTCCTTCTAATAAAGAAATCAACCGGAGTCGCTGCCATCTCCTCCTGGATCGCATAAATCAGTTGCGCATATAAATAAGGAGGAACGGACCTTTCATCACTTGCTCCACTATAAGCATGAGCGAGTTTAAATAACTGATCCACATTTGATCCGTACATTCCTGCAAGCTTCCTTCCCTCTTGATCTGTTAGTCCATATTGAAGGGCCTCGGCTGCTTTTTGATCAATAAACGCTTGAAAGTTTTTCGATCCGCCTACATGACCTCCGGAGATTGGCAAATATTTCGTGGACGATGCTGGGAATTTCTTTTTGTTCTCTTCACGTAAACGTTTAGATACAAGGTCCACAACGGTCTCTCCCATTTTACGGTAACCTGTCAGCTTCCCGCCGGCGATCGTGATGAGACCGCTATCGGCTTCCCAAATTTCATCTTTCCGTGAAATTTCAGAAGGGTCCTTCCCTTTTTCAAAAATTAATGGACGAACACCTGCCCAGCTCGATTCCACATCCTCTATTCCTACAGACACATCGGGAAACATAAAATGGATCGCATTTAAAATGTAGTCCCTATCTTCAGATGTCATATGAGGAGATGATTTTTCCTGATCGAAAAATGTGTCTGTTGTCCCTACATAGGCCTTGCCATCCCTTGGAATCGCAAATACCATACGCCCATCGGGTGTGTCGAAATAAACCGCTTGTTGAAGCGGGAATTTGCTTTGATCAATGACAAGATGAACTCCCTTCGTTAATCGAAGCTGTTTGTTATTCGTACTATAATCTTTACCTCGAACATCATCCACCCATGGGCCGGCAGCGTTGACAAATTTTGAACCGCGGATTTCAATCGTATCTCCCGTCACCAGGTCCTCAGCTTCAATTCCGACTATTTTCTTATTATCATAAAGGAATCGTTGAGATTTCATATAGTTAATGACAGTGGCACCATGTGCAACTGCTTCTTTCATGACTTCTATCGTTAAACGGGCATCATCAGTCCGATATTCAACGTAGTACCCTCCGCCTTTTAGGCCATCTTTTTTCACAAGAGGTTCCTTCTTCAATGTTTCCGAAACTGAAAGCATGGATCGTCGTTCACTTCTCTTGACTCCTGCAAGATAGTCATACACCTTTAATCCAATCGATGTGCTGAATTTACCGAATGTGCCACCTTTATGCAGGGGGAGCAGCATCCATTCAGGAGTTGTTACGTGAGGTCCATTCTCATAAACGATTTCACGCTCTTTTCCTACTTCCGCGACCATTTTCACTTCGAATTGCTTTAAGTAACGTAATCCGCCATGAACGAGCTTTGTCGAACGACTGGAAGTCCCGGCTGCGAAATCCTGCATCTCGACTAATGCGACCTTCATTCCACGTTTCGAAGCATCGAGGGCGATCCCTGCGCCAGTAATTCCCCCTCCGATCACAATCATATCAAAGTGGTTTGAGGCTAATGTTTCTTTGACTTCTCTTCTTGCAGTACTTGAAAATGTCATAGTTGATTCCTCCTAAGGTATCTATAAATGGTTTAAGCTCTCATTCTTATTGTTTATCCATAAAAAAAGAGACCGAAACGAGCATTATGGTATATAGTTCCATAATGCAGGTTTGGTCTCTCGTGGTCTCTAACCGAATTTATTAACTTGAAATTAGTATATCATACGTTTCTTTTATTTAAAAGCCATAGCTGCATTAACAGCTTTTTTCCATCCGTTATATAGTTCTCCTTGGGTTTCAACAGGCATTTGCGGCTCAAACTGCTTGTCTTTATTCCACTGCTTTGATATTTCATCACGGTTATCCCAGAAACCTGTGGCTAATCCAGCTAAATAAGCGGCACCTAAAGCTGTTGTTTCATTTACAACTGGTCGCTCAACAGGAACAGATAAGATATCACTTTGGAATTGCATTAAAAAGTCATTTTTAACAGCACCGCCATCGACTCTCAGTTTCTTAAGGGAGATTCCGGAGTCGGCTTCCATTGCTGTCAGTACATCTTTCGTTTGATAAGCAAGGGATTCCAGGGTGGCTCTTACAAAATGCTCCTTAGAAGTTCCTCTTGTTAAACCGAACACGGCTCCCCGAACGTCACTGTCCCAGTAAGGAGTTCCTAATCCTACAAAGGCAGGAACAACGTAGACGCCATCTGTTGAGTCAACCTTTTCTGCATACCCTTGGCTGTCCTTTGCATCCTTAAGCATACGAAGTCCATCACGCAGCCACTGAATCGCAGAACCAGCCACGAAAATACTGCCTTCTAAAGCGTACTCCACTTTTCCATCAATTCCCCATGCCAAGGTTGTGAGTAAACCATTATTAGACTTCACAGCTTTTTCACCTGTATTCATCAGCATAAAGCAACCTGTTCCATACGTATTCTTTGCCATACCCTCTTCGTAACAAGCCTGTCCAAACAATGCCGCCTGCTGATCCCCTGCTGCACCGGCAATCGGAATCTCCTTCCCGAAAAAGTGGTAAGGAACGGTTTTGGCATAAACTTCTGAAGAGGGACGGACCTCCGGAAGCATGCTCTTTGGAATGCCTAATATGTCAAGGAGCTCCTGATCCCATTTCAGGTCGTAAATATTATACATAAGCGTGCGGGAAGCATTGGAATAATCCGTTACGTGGGCTTTTCCACCAGACATCTTCCAGATCAACCATGTGTCGATCGTCCCGAATAGAAGTTTGCCATTCTCCGCTTTTTCTCTCGCACCTTCTACATTGTCAAGAATCCATTTAACCTTGGTGCCAGAGAAGTAAGCATCGATCAATAATCCGGTTTTATCACGAAACGTATCGTTATGCCCTTGTGATTTAAGTTCTTCGCAAATCCCCGCAGTTTGACGTGACTGCCACACGATGGCGTTGTAAACCGGATCGCCCGTTTCTTTATCCCAGACCACCGTAGTTTCACGTTGATTTGTAATCCCAATCCCTTCAATCTGATCAGGTTTAATACTCGATTCAGATAAAACGCTTGCAATAACGGCTAAAATCGATCCCCAAATTTCATTCGCACTATGTTCAACCCAACCTGGTTTTGGAAAATGCTGGGTGAATTCTTTTTGTGCAGTATGGGCGACTTCTCCTTTTTTATTGAATAAAATCGCTCTTGAACTTGTCGTTCCCTGGTCTAATGATAAAATGTATTTCTCCATTTTGTTATCCCTCCAAAAAATTAATTATCGGTTGATAGCTGATGTACTTTTTGAGCTAAGCTGATCTTTCTGTCACTGGCGTAAGCAAGTCCAAGTACTGCCAGTGTTACAACTAGGACTACCCAGAAGCTTGTTGTGACTTGTCCTATGAAAATGGCTTTATAAAATACGCCTCCAAATGAACCTCCCAGAACAGGTCCGACTACAGGAACCCAGGAATATCCCCAGTTGGATGGTCCTTTACCTGGAATCGGCAGCAGGAAGTGAGCGATGCGCGGTCCTAAATCACGGGCAGGATTGATGGCATACCCTGTTGTCCCACCGAGAGAAATTCCGATAGCAATGATCAAGAAACCGACGATAAATGGATTAAGCCCATCTGTAAATGTATTCGCTCCTATAGATAATAATCCTACTACTAACACAAAAGTTCCAATGATTTCACTTAATAAATTTGAAAAATAGTGTGGGATGGCAGGTCCTGTAGCAAATACCCCCAATTTCACCCCGGGATCTTTCGTTGCATGCCAATGGGGTAGAAAGTGTAGAAATGTGATCGTTGCCCCAATCATCGCTCCGATCATTTGAGCTAAGATGTACTGAGGAACCTCACCCCACGGGAAGTCTCCATTAAAAGCCAGTCCAAGTGTAACGGCAGGGTTTAAATGAGCCCCACTAAATTGTCCAACGGCGTATACACTCATGGCGACACCCAGACCCCAACCAAATGTGATGACAATCCAACCAGCGTTATAAGCAAATGACTTCTTAAGATTTACATTGGCACAAACCCCTGCACCAAAAATGATGAGTAAGGCTGTACCAACTACTTCTCCTAAAAATGCTGTCATGCTTTTTCCCTCATTTCATAATTTTTTTAAAAATAAAAAGACTCACGGAATGCCCTCTGGAAATAGGCAGTTCACGTGAGTCTCTTCATCTCTTTCACAACGTATTAACTTGTGAATTATGTTACTCCACTATGAAAACGTTGTCAATACATTTTTCAGAATTTATTTCTGGTCAAAATGCTTCCATAGCAAACGATCTGACGTCGTGATTGCCGTAGCACCAGCCTCAAGAGCGGATTCCACCTCTTCAACGGTATCAATAAGCCCTCCTGCAAAAATAGGTTTCCCCGTTTTTTCTCTTATTTCCGAAATGATTTTAGGGATGACTCCAGGAAGAACTTCAATGAAGTCAGGGTCTGTTTTATGTATAAGCTCAATGCTGCGATTCATGGCACTTGAATCGATTACAAACATCCTTTGAGTGGAAAAAATACCTTTTTGCCGTGCTTTTTTAATCACATTCCCTTTGGTAGAAATGATGCCATAAGGCTTTATTTCCTGACAGACATATTCTGTTGCGTATTCATCACTGGATAGTCCGTGGATTAAGTCTAAATGCAGGAACATTTTCCGATTTTCCTTACGGGCGAAATCGAATACACTCTTAAGCATTCCCACATGGAGGTCGAGGAACACACCGTACTGGAAAGAGGTTTCGAGCATTTTATCAAAGTCTTTCATGGACCGGATGGCAGGTAATATCTTCTGACCTTCAAAACTCACCTTTTTCCCTCCCTTACTATTTTCAATGGATCTTTTTCACAAGGAGAAATTATATCATAAATAACTGTATCTTTCTTTAAGGGCCAGTTTAGACAAGGGCTAGTTTAGATAAAGAATTCATTAAGGAAAATAGCACTATTCCCAATTTCGCCCTTTTGTATCAACCCAATAGCGAAAAATTACATTACCATCTTCTTCGATAAAATCTTCATCCCTTACAGGGTCAGCACTTAAGATTGTCCGCTCCGAAGGTTTATTCCATGCATCACACACAATCAACACTTGACCGATCCCAATCGAGTGTGCTTTTCGGAGGGAAAGAGTCAGCAATTTAGTGGCAAAGCCCTTTCTCCTTTCAGAAGGTCTGATTCCATAACCGATGTGTCCTCCATTTTGCGAAAGTTTTTCCGTTAAGGAATGGCGAATATTTACGACCCCTAGTATTCGATCGGATTCTGAAACGAGCCAATAAGTCGAGTCAGGTACCCATCCATTCGGCAGGTTTTCTCCTTTTTCAGCAAGCAGTAAGGAGTCGACCATTTTGGAAAAGGGATTGGGATCTTTTTTGATGACCCACGGGATCATGTCACCTCCATTTGATTTCCATTCATTATAAAAATCAAGATACTCTTCTTCTAAATCAGTGGTTGGCTTAACTAATCTTATGTGTTCATTCAAAGCTATCCTCCATTCGTTAGCAGGATATTGGTCAGAGAAGACCTTATTTCTTTCCTAAAATGAATCGCATACGCTCTTGCATTTCAGTTTTACTTCGATATTGAAACAATCCGATTCCATTCCCCCATGGATCCTGAAAGGTTGCCCACTTGACAGGGACTTCTTCTCTTTCGTTTATATCAAAGTGTTCGATACCTAAAAGGGATGAAAGTCTTTCCCGTTCTCTAATAATATCTTCAACCCCCAATCTTATGGGACCGGAATTGAGGGATGGGGTGCCTTCTGCTACCTGTAGCCAACAGCCGGTAATAAGTTCCCACTCTGCAAATCCTTCGTGAGGAATGAAATCAGGAGTGCGATTTAATAAAGTCTCATACCATTTTTGCCCTTTTTGCATATCGCTTACGCGGACTTGTACAGTCATTTCATAAATCATCTAACCTCTCCTTTTATTAAGTGGAATTATTTAATCTATTTCATTTTAAGGTAGGGTGCTATAGGATGTTATGATTTAAAAAATGTTGCAAAACAACATCAGATAGCCCAATTCCCATTACGGAAAATAGCGATCTTCCTTCCATCACGGCACACTCCATCAATATTCATGTGTTCTGAACCAATCATGAAATCTTCGTGAACCACACTTTCATTGAGTCCTTTTTCTTCCCTTTCTTCATCGGATAAGATGTCTCCATCTTTTATACAAGTCGGATAAGAGGAACCGATGGCTAAATGATTGGATGCATTTTCATCGAATAAGGTGTTAAAGAATAGGACACCAGAATCAGAGATAGGAGACTGATGTGGAACAAGAGCCACTTCTCCAAGGTAGGATGCGCCTTCGTCTGTCAGGATCAATTTTTTCAGGATTTCCTCCCCTTCTCTTGCTGTGACTTTCTTAATTTCCCCCTCTTCAAAAGTAAGGGTGAAATCGTCAATCACGTTCCCATTGTAAGCAAGTGGCTTGGTACTTGAAACCGTTCCATTTACTCCGGTTTTGACAGGGACAGTATAGACCTCTTCTGTCGGCATATTGGCAATGAAATGTGTTCCTTCAGGTGTTTTACTTGCTCCTGTGAGCCATAGGTGGTCTTCATGTAGTTCTATGGTAAGGTCCGTCCCTTCCGATTGGTAGTGCAGGCTTTTGATCTTTAAGTGATTGAGTTCGCTTGCTTTGTTGGTTAGGGTTTCGATATGTGTTTGCCAAGCAAGGACTGGATTTTCTTGATTGATACGGACCGATGTGAAGATACGGTCCCAAAGGCATGGGATTCTTTCTTTCTCTGGTAAATCAGGAAACACTTTGTCTGCCCATCTTTGTGAAGGGATGGCTACGATTGACCAGCTGATTTGATCCTTTTCAATCGCTTCATAGAAACGGTCCAAGGCATCTCCAGTTGCTTTTTCAAAATTAAGGATGCGGTCTGGATCTATTCCTTTCAACAGGTCCGGATCATTGGCTTCTATTTGAAGGAAGGCTCCTTTATTGTCCACAACCCATTCATGCGCTGCAGCCAGCCAGCTTGGAAACTCGTAGAATGTGTCATCCGGGGCAAGTTCATAATGTGTTCTCATGATATCCTCGTCATACCACTGAACATGCACGTTTCTTGCTCCGGCAAGATATGCTTCTTTTACAACAATGCGTACGAATTTTTCAGTTCCGAGTGGAGCAGAAATCCATAGGGGCTGATCATGCTGAACATTTACTCCCACTTTGATGGCGAGCTCAGCGTATTGTTTTAATTTTTCCTCGAAATCTTTATTGAACGTCATATTATATGCTCCTATTCTAGTAATCTGTCTATGTAGGTTTTCATTTTCTTCTGGGTTTCTTCCAGGGATTCACTGTATGTTTCAACTTCGGCCTCACCAAAGAATAAGTTTCCGAATCTTTCCGCTTCCTCATTACGAGGGATAACATGCATATGATAATGAGTTAATTCGTTGTATATGCCTCCATTCTGACAGACGGTAATGCCATTTGGTTCATATAGAGCCTGAATGGCTTGTGCTACTAGTTGTGAAGCCTTCATTACGGAGATGCTTTCTTCTTCATTAAATTCCGTTACCTCCACTTTGTGTCGTTTGGGGAGAATCAGTGTATGTCCTGGGTGATGCGGAACATGGTCCAAAAAGCAGGACACGTGATCATTTTCGTATATAATAAATGCTTTCTCCTTTTCATTTGCAAGACGGCAGCCGAGACAATCTTCCATTTTATATACCTCCAATTTAAAGGGTTTCCACCTTTAGTGTCGAATTCTGTTTGAATAGCTAAAATTAATGCTCCTCTCATCATATCATGTAACAGAAAGAAGGTCAGAAAATAATGGAAATTCAATTGCTCAATGAAATACATGCCGAAGCTTATTGGAAGCTTAGGTTAGAAATGCTGCAGCAGAGTCCTTCAAGCTTCGGCAGCAGCTATGAAGAAGCAATTGCCCGTATTAATCCAATTCAAATGACAGCAGAGAGACTTGTACAGAAGGGCAGCTACACGTTTGGTTGCTTTAATGACGGGAAACTAGTCGGAGCGGTGACCCTTGTACGTGAAGGAGCTTTAAAAATGAAACATAAAGCTTCTATTTTTGCCATGTATGTTGACCCTGTACATCGAGGGAAAGGGTTCGCAAGAGGGCTGCTTCAAGCTGCCATCACTCAAGCTAAAGCCGAGGATGGGATTGAACAAGTCATGATTACAGTTGTCACAACCAATGAGACAGCGAAGGGGCTCTATCATTCTTGTGGATTCAAGCCTTACGGGACAGAAAAGCGGGCATTGAAATATAACGATGAATATTTCGATGAAGAATTGATGGTTTTGTTCTTATAACTATTTTCACATTGCAAAACGGTGAGTCCCAAGATGTGGATTCACCGTTTTTTCATAGTACATGATAATCAAAGCTAATAAGTAAGAAACCAATGACGAATATTGATAGCATCAGTGCCCTAACAGGATTTCTGTAGTGAAGGCGCAGCATGGGAAACATAATAAAATAAAACAGTATGGTCCACCACAGGTTCCAGCCTTCGAAATATTCAATGGAATCCATTTTTCCCGCTGCCCATTCGATCAATGTGGCGGTAGCTATATACTTCAGGTAATAGAGGAGTTTCATCCTGATTTCTTCTGGGTAGTGGCTTAGAAATAGAACCACAAGGCAAGGATAAGCGATCATCGTGTAAAGAGAATCCGTCACAAACATATTGATGAAAAATCCATCTAATTCCCAAACCGCCTTCATTGTGTAACTGATATACTGATAAAACATATTGAAAAAACTAAAGTAATAGATGGTGGGCAGAAATTCTCTCCATCTATTCCAGGATCCCCACTTCAATGAACTGAGAATTATCACTGCAATGACTACAATATGAAACACGGGATCCCCCCATAGCCCTACTCATAATATAGATATTAGTGTTACCAAATATTTGGTAATTCATTCCTCGGTCTATTGATTAACCATTCTTCAGGAAAATAGGTCTGCCACTTTGTTACTAAACTCTCGTAAATAATAAAGGTATTGGTCCCCTCCATAGTTGTATCGCTTGTTATACATCTTTGCCACCACCACATTATAAGCAGGAATAACTAGGATCGTTGGACCGGTGACCCCTAATATTTGATAGGATCCTGAAGGTACCCTATCCCCCAATTCACTTTTAGTTCGGGGAATATCTTGAACGTACCAAAAAAGACCGTTCCCAGGATGGGAGTAATTAGAATACGAAACATTTTGAATGGTGGTGGCAGTCTCAATCACTTTAGAGGGGACGATTTGTCTTCCATTCATCATGCCTTTCTGAACATGTAGCTGCCCCCATAGAGCAAATTCCCTGGGAGATACAAATAAATTCTTCTCCGTACCATCTGAAACTCTACCGATTCCAGGGAGTGCAGGTTTATCAATGCGGTCGATGACAGGTACAAGATTTTCTTTCTGTTCCGTTCTCCATCCCGTTTCACTAAACCCCATGGGTGTAAAAACCCTCTCATTCAACAGCTGCGGGAACCCTTTTCGATATAGTCGGTGAATTAATTTTGTCATAATGTCCACACCCACGTTACGGTATGCCCAACTGCTACCTGGCTTGAATTTCCGAAATATGTATCCTTGTTCGTCAGAATCGAGTCCGTGGGAATGAGTCACAAGATGACGGATCGTTGTGGCTTTATACAGATCTTTATCAAACTCAGGAAAGTACTGAGTGATGGGATCATCCAGACTTGAGATATATTTATCATGTAAAGCGTAGGCAACCGTAAGGCCTAAATAGCTTTTACGGGCAGAGGCAACATTGAATTGAGACTTTTCTGTTATTTGAGGAGCATTTTTTTCATGGGAGTGCCTGCCGCTATAATGCTCCAAAACGACCTGATTATCTTTTATAATATAAAGGGCTGCAGCAGAACTCCCGTTTTTATGTTTAATGTCTTCAACCCAGGAGATCAATTCCTTTAGTGGTTCTTGCGGAGTCTGTTTCAAGACTTCTTCCACTCGTCTGCGATCATCCCGTATACAATATGATCCACAAAATGATCGTTAATCCGTTCTCTTTGCCTCAGCTTCCCTTCTTCCTTGAAACCAAGACGTTCCGGAATTGCCCGACTGCGATGGTTGAATTCTGCAGCGGTTATTTCGACTTTATTCATTTTACAATATTCAAATGCGTATTTCGTTAGTCCCTTCGCAACTGTCGTCATAATCCCTTTTCCTTGGTAGCCCTCCCCTAGCCAATAGCCAATGATGGCTACTTGATTTGACCAATCAAGTTCGTTGAATCCTGCTACCCCTACTAATTCATTTTGATACATGATGCCGGTAGTTAAGCTCTTATTATTCGCGAAGCCTAAACGTGTACCTTTAATAAATTCCTTTGAATCTTCAACCGATTTTGAGTAATCCACCCATGGTAGCCATTCACGCAGATAGGATCTGGACTGATCAGTCAATTCATGGATCCTTTCAGCATCCTGGATATCTAGAATTCTTAATTCTAATTCGTCGTTTAGTTTATAGGTAAACAAGTTGATTGCTCCTTTATCCTTTTTGAATGTTGACTTTATCTTGATATGGATCGAGAATTCGCATGACGTTTGGCTTTTCTTTCTCTTCGTAGTGGCGACTCCATCCATACATTTTTCTTAGCATCGTTAAGGTTTGCTTGTAGTTCCCTTCCTTGAATCCATATCTCTCTTCAATATAGCGCTTGAATATCCTGTAGTTCCGCTTCCATTTTGGTGTATCAAGAAAGATGATAAGCTCTGCCTCTTCCAGACATTTGAACATCCATTCCTGATAATGGACGCCTTCAACGATCCATGATTCCCGATTCAGTATAGGGGTAAGTAGGTCTCTTCGTTGGGCTTCTGTATTTCTAATATCTCCATCGGGTTTTCTTCTCCACATCACATTATCAAGTTCATAATAGGGTATCCCTCTTTCACTTGAAAGCTGGCGAGCAAGTGTGGATTTCCCGCTTGCGACGGAGCCTATGATGTGAATTCTTTTTGCTCTTTTCATGATAATGGACGGTTTTTAACTAATAGATAATCCATGAGCACCTGTTTAAAGCGGTCGGCTTCCTCGTAATGGGGTGTATGACCACTGTGTTTAAAATGAATGATCTCCCCATTTGCTGCATTTTTCTTAAATATTTCTACGTGTTTTTCGCATGTAACGGGATCGTATTCTCCTGTTAGAAGAAGCATCGGTTTTTCTATTAGCTTGATTCTATCTAACAGACTAGTAAAAATGACGCCCTCTTCACGGAGAAGATGATAGTGATGATCTGAACGATCGTATAGGGCGTCCCATTCTTTCTCAGTGTAAGATGCATAATAGTCAGTAGGATTATCAAAATTATGCGTATAAATTTGCATACGGTGTTCTCCAAGTTCATCACTAAGCTTCATATAGATTTCTGTAAAATCTCTTGGAGTAAGGTGATCATCAGCCAAATTCATGGCCTTCTCTTGCAACCCTGACTGATTGTATTTTCCGAATAACTGAGCGGTTTTTTTTAGCAGTCCTTTAGATGTAAGGGTGAAATCGAAGGTAGGACATTCGAAAATGACTTTCTCGATGGATTCAGGATACTGGGAGACATATGCAAGAGCCAGAAACCCTCCAAAGGAGTGCCCTAGTACAGACCATTTATCGATTCCTAATTCTTTTCTGAGTGCTTCACAATCATCTACAAGGTCCTGAAAACCAAACTCTTCATTCTCTTGAATGGCTTCTGAACGGCATACACCTCTTTGGTCGATTGCCACAAGATAAAAATGTTTCCCTAATCGTCCACTTTGGTGAAAAGAGAAATCGTAGCAACTTTCACCAGGGCCACCGTGCAAGTATAGTAAGGCGGGACTCTCCTTAGAACCATGGGTTTCGACATGGATTCCCTTATTCCGAATGGTCATTACATTTGCTTTCATTAATAAAAACTCCTTAGCTGAATTCTGTTACTCAATAGACTTCTAGAAAATGGCGGGATTTTCCTTTATTAAGCTGGATTTTGTTGGGCTTCCGGAAGTGAATTGATATAATACAGAAGAACGGGGGTTCTGAAATGGAAAAAATAAAACAAAATAAACTTATATATATCATGTTCTCCTTCACTTCTATGATTAATTTTCTAGTGTTTTGGTTAGATCCGAAAGCCTACATGTATTTGGTCATCAGCCTTATCTTTTTTATGAATGCCTGTGTTTTCTTTATCAATAGCAGGGAGCAGGATGGCACCTACTGGAAACGTTGGGAAATCATCCGGGAAAAGGGGAAGTGGTTCTTTTCAGTTGTATATGGGTCGTTGATTACCGGATTGGTAATTTCAGGGATTCTGTATGTAGTGATGGGAGACTACCTTCTCCTTTTAATGGTATGCTGTGCAGCAGGCGGATGGGTATGGGGATACATCATGTGGATGTTGAATGAAAGGCGTTATAATGTTTCAAAGAAATAAGCAGAAAAAACGTCCTGGCAATAGGACGTTTTTTTTATTATTTATTTGAATGTTTGAATGACTTTCCCTTTTCCACCTGATACTTCTACCTCTCCATGTGCTCCATTGATGAAAGTAACTTGAGGAGGCTGATGCCCACAGTCTATATCATACACGATTGGAATCTGCAGCTCGTCTGATAGTTCCTGGTAGACATCTTCAACCACATAATCACCAACAGGAGTGTTGGCGGCACTTCTTCCAAACAGAATACTGGAAGAATGGTCGAACCAGCCGGCTAATTTCATCTGTACAAGTGAACGGCGCAGATCAGCGGTGTTTAATTCACAGTTTTCAAAATACCAGAGGATGGGTTCATTCTTTATATGCTTCTCTCTAAAATTTGCTATATTTCCGTAAGGCGTTCCGACCAAGTGCCTGATGACATCTATGCAGCCTCCGAGTAGACGGCCATTGACCTTTACATCTTGATTTCCTACAGTTTTCCAAATAGTTGGCTCATTCAAGTGAAAGACTGTGGGGGAAGGCTGGTCGTGATTCCATTCTTTTTGATAGTGTTGGGATGAATATTGAATTACAGATGATCCTACTTTCGTTGAGAGAACGGATTCCCATTGTGCCGTCGTTGGATCGGAGAATTCCCCTCTTAAATCAACAAGATTGGTTCCATGTGCAGTGGCGATTCCGGTTTTTAATGTAAGTGCCAGTAATAGCACACTCGTGTCGGAATAACCCAGCAGCCATTTCAGTTTGATATTTTCATAGTCAATGAGGTCAAGGATTTCTATGAGTAGTTGACCGCCCCATGGTGGGGTGATTAGGGAGATTTTTTCGTCCTGCAGCATTTGGTTCAATTCTGTGGCCCTTTTTTGAGCTGAGGAAGATTTAGCTTTATTCTGCGTCCATATGGTATCTCCGCACTGAACGGAGTAGCCTTTGCTCTCCATTTTTTTGATCGACTGCTTGAGAATGTCATGTAGTTCCGAGGGTACTCCTGATGAAGGAGCGGTCACACCTATGGTTGCGTTTTTATTTAGTAATGGATATGTAATCATAATATCTCTCCAAACTTTTTAGATGATTTTACCAGATCGGTAGTCTTGCTACAAGGTGTTATTTTCCAAAGTGCAGTGGACTATAAAATGATGCAATTATGGTAGCATCATTTACGCAGCTCCATTAATGTAAAACTTTCTTCATTCAATTCCACTGGTTTATTTCTCTCGTTCTCCTTTTGAACGACTATTGAATTCCTTCTTGAAACATTTCTCTCCATGATTCTCTCTAATGAATGAGCGATTCCATTCAGCAAGAGAATGGTGAGGGCGAAACAGATCATCGGCACGAGAAATATCCACCACGCATTGTATAATTCTGAGTAATTTGTTCCCATCAATCCTGACCACTCCTGGACGAATGGCCTCGGCGGATGGCAAAATGGCTGATAGCAGATATCTGTTCCTCCGAAATACAAAGTGAAAAACCCCAAGTGAGCAATGATCAGAAGGACTTGTATCACAATTTTAGGATAAATGACAAATAGCCGGTTCTTAAGATGGGGCATAAGATGCTTATAAAATATGTAGAAGGAACGTGCACCAAGGACCCTTGAGGAAAAGATGAATTCCTCTTGAAGAATCTGTTCAGCTTCATTTGCGATCAATATGGCGGTCGTAGGAGTGACGATGATGGCCAGAACGACGATTTCAACGACCATTCTTTCTACTAGCGATGTCTGAAATCCTTCCATAGGCTCCCACAGAAAAGGGTGAAGAATGTTATAAGCAATAATCGATTGTGGAATGAAATAAAGTGATGTAAATACCTTCTGTGTGATGACTCTAAGCCTGCTTTTAGTGAATCCTCCTGCAATTCCAAATAGGAAAGCCAAAGTAAAACTAAGAAATGATATCGTGATGGCTGCACCTAATGTATATTGTGCGCCTTGAATGACTTTATCGGTCATATGATACCCATCTCGATCTGTTCCAAACGGAAATTGCATGGAAGGCGGGAATGGTGAATCTCCAATGACTTTCCCTTCGTCATTGAACAAAATGAGAGTCTGTGAAATTTCCTCATTTGAGAGATTGTAGACCAGACTCCAAGATAGAAGAATAATGAGTATACTTGAAAAACCAATGAAGCTCATCCAATCATACCGATTCGATTTCATAGGCTCATCTCCTTCCCTATTTTCTTCCCTATGAGTCCTTGGAGGCTTTTTAGCACCAGATAGAGAGGAATGAACAGTAAAATGGAAGTTATCGCAAAGATGGACGGCTGATTGTAGGAAAATAAGAATGATGTGACACCAAATACATTAAACAGATATTCCAAAATAAGTAGATTCGAAAGCATCATCCAAACGATTTGTTTGCCGTGATAGGTTAAACTGACCAACACATTTCGAATCGTATGGCTGAAAAGTATAGTAAACCTCCCAAGTCCTTTGCTTTTAGCCAATTCTACATAGGGCTTACCTTCCTCATCCTTTAAGAAGACAATCATGTTGGTGAAAAAGAAAAATGTAGGAAGTATACATAGTGTGATAGCTGGTAGCATAATCACCTGGTTTTCACCTACTGATGCCACGTCGATGATCAAGATTCCGGTCTGTTTAAAATACCAGACGATTCCCAATTGAAAAAGAGCGATCACGAAAAGATCGGGTAGCCCCCCCAGTAAAAAACCAACTGCCTGAATACCTTTCCTGAAATATTCCCCCAAAGAATAATAACCGATTAATAATATCGTAGAAAGCAATATGGAAATACCCAGAGCCAGAAAAAAGATCCTGATACTGCTCCAATAAGCTAAAAAAATAATGGGAAACAAACTTCTTTCTACCCCCGAACTCGGGTTTTCGTACACGATCGCTTGCGGTGTAAGAAGCTCTTCCCCGACATCCATCAACGCGACGAAAAAACGAAATATTGAAAACGACTGACCCTCAAACAGCGCAGACGTGGCACTGACCAATACAATCCCAACCAAAATCAACCCCAACTCAAAACATACCTGCCACACTCTTCTCACCATACAGTTCCATCCCTTTGTCAGTTTAGGGACGGACCTTCATTTAACAAAAGAATGCGACACATTTATTCCCTGGGTTAAATGAAGGTCCGTCCCTCTTATTATGGTAACATTTTACTTTTTTGCACGAAACAATTATTTACAATAATATGAACGATTTGAAAAGGTTGTGTTGATTTGGGGTGTTTGGGAGGCTTGTATGGTAAAATAATTTGGTTGCGTAAAATTGTTTTTTGGAGGTACTGATTTGAAAAAGAATACGGTAAAGCAAAGCCTGTCGGTTTTGATGATATCCCTTATGGCCATGACGCCTTTTCAACAAACGGCGCATGGTAAGACGAAATTAGATATAAATGCAGATGCTGCGATTTTAGTGGAAGCAGATACAGGTAAGATTGTGTATAAGGAACATGAAGATCAGCTCCTCGGAATTGCCAGCATGACGAAAATGATGACAGAATACCTTGTGTTAGAAGCCATTGAAAAAGGAAAGATTAAATGGGATCAAACCTATAAAGTAAGCGACAAAGTCTATCAATTAGCGAACGCTCCCGGATTGAGCAATGTCCCCTTAAGAGCGGACGAAGAGTATATGGTAAGAGAACTGTATGATGCCATGGTGATCAAATCTGGAAATGGTGCATCAATTGCTCTTTCCGAAGTTGTAGCAGGTTCCGAAGGTGAATTTGTAAAGCGGATGAATGCAAAGGCGAAGGAACTCGGCTTTGAAAATTATCAATTTGTTAATTCTTCCGGACTAAGTAACTACGATATGCTCGGCATGTTTCCAAAAGGAACCGGTGTGAATGATGAAAACATGGTATCGGCTGAGGATATGGCTACTTTGGCGTATTACCTCATTCGTGATTTTCCGGAAGTATTAGAAACATCGGCCCTCTCTTCCAAAGTTTTCAGACCTGGGACAGATGAAGAACTCCTTATGAAAAATACAAACGGCCTATTAAAAGACAAATCTTTTTATTACAAAGGTGCAGATGGATTGAAGACAGGTACGACACCTTTTGCAGGTTCCACTTTTACCGGGACTGCGGAGCGGGATGGGGTACGATATATTTCAGTCATTTTAGATGCCAAAGATGAATATGGGCAGCCCAGCAGTGCAGAGCGATTTATTCAAACGACAGAACTTCTGGATTATGGGTTTGATGAGTTTGAGACGGTTAAATATGATTTGAATGATATTGAAAAGAAAAAGGAGCACACGTTGGATGTTCCAGATGGTAAGGAACAATCGGTTACCATCAAGCTAGACAAGCCGTTGTCCATTCGAGTAACAAAAGAAGAGAAGAATAAAGTGAAAGCTTCAATCACATTAGAAGAAGATAAGCTTAATGATGATGGTACACTTCAAGCTCCAATTGAAAAAGGAGAAAAGATTGGAGAAATGATGCTCGAAACCCCGGAAAAGAATGAGTATATTATCGATAAAAAACATCCTTCTAATAAAGTGGACATTTATGCCGCTGAGTCAGTAGAGAAGGCTAGTTGGCTAGTACGCAGTGCACGTAGCATTAAAGGGTTTTTTGGGGATTTGTTTTAATTAGGCATGCTACAATAAAGATTGGATGTTGCTTTTCTATCCAGTTCGTGTCAAGCTTACTAAGTTAAAGGATTTAGAAAGAAGGTGGCATAATGATCGAAGTGAAAATATCGTCCCTTAGTGACGGTGATCTTAATCGCGGCGTTTTTGCAAAAAGAGATATAGCCAAAGGAGAGCTGGTTCATGAAGCACCAGTCATACCTTATCCCAATGAGGAACATGAACATATTGAGAAAACGTTCCTGGCGGATTATGTATTTGAATACGGAATCAACCATACAGCACTTCTATTAGGTTATGGAATGTTGTTTAATCATTCTTATACGCCTAATACAACTTACGAGATAAATTTTGATAACCATACCTTCGACTTTTATGCCTACAAAGACATTCAAGCTGGCGAAGAATTGCTCATTAACTATAATGGCGAAGTGGATAATGATGAACCACTTTGGTTTAATAAAGATAAGAGCGAAGAGGAATAATTGAAAGGGACTTCCGATTGGAGGTCCTTTTTGTTTTACTGGTTAATGATTTTTAGGAAATCTGGTTCTGGATTCATTAATTTCGTCCATTTATATGAATTTTCCCGAAAGAATGAGAGTGAAAAAAAGATCAGAGGGACGGACCTCTGATCAGCATTCATCATTAATAAAGATTGATATATAGCCTTTTCTTCAGAATATTTAAATTTCAGAGGTCCGTCCCTCTTCCAGTTTCTCCAAAATCCGTCTTTTTCGGTAGAGCATACGACCGGTTTCGCCTATGTCTGAGATCATGGATTTGTTGATGAAGGAGCCGAACAAGATTCCTGCGATGGGAATCATTTGGAATAGTTTTTTCCAGCCGAAGTTGTCACGGAAGCTGGTCATCACTTCCCTCCAGCCTTGTAGCTGGGAAAGAGTTTGTTCTCTCTTCTGCATATCCTTATTGTTGAAGTCCGATAGTTCCTGAAGGATCGCTTGCTTCCCGACAATATCTGAAGAAACGAATTGTAAGCATTTAATAATGAAAATACGCTCCTGTTGATCATTTGGGTCGTATCCGTAACTTATTGCGATTTCCTGAAGGGTCTTAAGGGATATGCCGAGGATGAAAGGTATATCAATGCTTAGAGTCAGGAAGCCACCGATTCCGGTCGTCGCCCCCTGGGTCATCGCAACCTTTTTCCTCATACCCACTATCCCTTCGCTTACTTCATCCATATCAGCAATGGGCAGCTTTGCGATATCTCCTACTGTTAAATGAGGATTGGCTGTTCTCTTAGTAAATCGCTTAACGACTTCTTTCTCGCTTGTAAGGTAACTTCCGCCCTTTTGTATGTAGCTTCCTAATTCATCCAGTGCTTGTCCAATCTTGTTATGCACCATTTGAGGAGTGATCCGGTCAAGGATCATAAAGGGAATGCGCCCCAGCTTCTCCCAAAACCATAGCCCTTTTTGGTCTTCTGCCCATTTGTTTACAACTTCCAGCTCCATTAAAAGAGCTTCTCTTGTTTCTGTCTCATGCATATAACAGCCGCCTCCTTCTATCAATAATGAATCAAAAAAATAACAGGCAATGATGAGCCTGTTATTTCCTGCTTATTGAACAATATCTTCGGTTTTTTCTTCTAGTATTTCCACTTTAATCGTACGTACCCGACGATTATCCACCTCTTCTACGCTAACTTTCAAGTTTTCATAGTCGAAGCTGTCGCCTTCTGATGGAAGGTCTTCAAAGCTTTCTACGACCCATCCACCGATTGTATGGTAAGAACTTTCAGGCTCTGGTACATCGAGTAACTCTGTAAATTCATCCAATTGATATTGGGAATCGAATTGATATTCTTTTTCACTGATTTTCCTCATGGAATGAGTTTTCTCATCTTGCTCATCCCAGATTTCCCCTACAATCTCTTCCAGGATATCTTCAAGGGTGATGATTCCGGTTGTTCCACCAAATTCATCCACTACAATGGCCATATGCACATTGTTCTTTTGAAGCTTAGTAAGAAGAGTTGAGATTTTGACAGATTCAAATATAAACATTGGTTCCCGAATCAATTCCCGGATGTTTACTTCACCGAATTTGATCAAATGAGTAAAGAACTCTTTCTCTGAAAGAATTCCTATCACATTATCAATATGATCCTCGTAAACCGGAATTCGAGAAAATCGCTCTTCAAAGAACATTTCCTTAATTTCTTCAATCGGTTGATTCACTTCAACAGCCTTGACATCGATCCGGGGTGTCAAAACCTCAGTTGCAAGGATATCATCAAAGTCCATCGAGCGGTGAATCAATTCTCTTTCTTCTTTATCGATGACTCCTTCTTCTTCACTAATATCAAGCATCACTTTTAATTCTTCCTCTGTGACAGACGGCATCTCGTGATTTTTAGAGAAGAACTTCGATACCAACTCTTTTAGTTTGATAAAAAAGAAGTTAATCGGTGTAAGAACTTTAATTAAGAAAAAGAGAACGCCTGATATCGTCAAAGAATAGGTTTCAGCATTTTCTTTTGCCAATGATTTAGGCAGGATTTCACCAAAAATCAGAATTAATAAAGTCATGACAAAAGTACTGATGACAAGACCCGTGTTACCTCCGAAAATATCTGTCGCAAGCTTTGCTGAAATACTGGCTGCGGCAATGTTCACGATGTTGTTTCCAACTAATATCGTAGACAGTGCTTTATCAAAGTTTTCGGCAATATAATGAGCTTTAATGCTCCCTCTTCTTCCCTCACTTACAAAGTTCTTAAGTCTAATCTTATTCACGCTTGAGTAAGCCGTTTCCGCCGATGAAAAAAAGGCAGATAAAAGTATTAATGCTCCTAATAATACTAATGAATTCAGTGGTATATCGTCCAAAAAAAAGTCACTCTCCTGTAGTTGTTTATCTATTATGCTGGATTAACCAGAAAAAACCATTAATGTTTGGAATAAGGCCAAAGCCTGTGGGGATACTTGTTTTAACATGCGTTTTCGTTCGTCATCACCTAGGGCTTCCATAGCCTGTAGGACCTCATGTAACTCGTTATGCAAATGATCCATTTCATTTCGAATATGGTCTACTTGTTTTTCTAAAATAGAGGGATCTACATCCTCAGATTTCATTAACGTTATTCGATCTTTGATTTCATGTAATGTCATTTTCATCTGCTGACATTGTTCAATCATCTTTAAGTCAGCTAACGCATCTTCGTGATAGTACCGATAATTATTACGTGATCGATCACATTCCAATAAACCTATTTTTGTATAATAATCAATCGTCCTCTTGGACACTTGACTGTGTTTTGATAGTTCTCCTATTCGATACAACTTCCCAAGGACATCACCTCTAGAGTAGTATACTTTATTTAAGGTAAACCGTACAGTTAAACGTTATGGTTTTATGTAAAATGGTATAAAGAGTGTATTATTAAAGAATTTTCATCTTTCTATACTTACTGAACAGTATCACACACTTCATTAAGTTCTCTCCCCTTTTATCATGTTTGGTTGGAATGCTCCTTTATTCGTAGAGAAGGAGAGCGGTTAAAAAGAAAGGCGAGAATGAACAATAAGAGTCCTATTAAGACAAATAGCCAAACAAGAATGTTCCCTCCAGTTGTGGGAGATGATGCAATAAAAGCACTCATCAAAAGAAAAACCATACCAAACAATGTCAGAAATATTGTAAATCGACGATGTTTAAGAAACCTGTATCCAAGGAGAACCAAAAGATAACTGGCACTCATAATCATGAAGCTTGGGAACAACGGGGAAAACTTGGCAGCGTACACAAAGAAATCAAGATCCACTATCTGATCCTGCGTTAAGTCGGTTCCGTGAACCATCTCACTGAACGGTGTTGAATACCTCCACTCCCAAGGATTATCCAACAGCGCACTCCCTTCATACCAGGAAAACAATGCCGTGAACCCAAAAACCAACAAACCAACACCTATCTGAGACCAATACTTTATTGACATTAATTTCCTCTTTTCTTTTCTAGAGGGACGGACCTTGAATTATTTCTACTCAACTGAGAAACCCTGGATACAAGTGTTCTAACATTGAATGTCAGTAAAATAGAGGACCGTCCCTCTTCTATGTACTTTGAAATTCATCTAACTAATTTACAATAGTATGAACTTTGAAAATTTCTTTCATCCTAGATTAGCTGAGGGTTTTTTCTCATAGAAAATGCCAGGAGGCTCCCCCTGACAATGTTACTTACTGACCGCCAGTAAACCAGCTGCCGGCTTTTACTCTTTCTTCTTCCTGGATCTGTCTTTCGTTTTGATTGCCTGCTTCAAAGGAGTTCTTGGATAACTTTCTTCTTAGAAGCCCATTTAGTACTCCGAATACCACTGCAATACCGATGATCCACCATAACATACGTTTACCTCCCATTGAATGAGGATGTCTATATATATATGTACGTTTAAAGAATGGATAAGTTTCATTTATCCTTAAATATTGGCAAAAGAAATGGTGGCTCACTACAGACAACTTAGCTTAATAATCAATAGGACATGAGATCTTGAAAGATGAACGCAACCCTTCAGTACAAAGGATTGCGTTCATATTATTCCTCTTCAGTTCCTTGTTCTTCCGTCTCTTCAAGTTGATCGGCATTACGGACCTCTTCTTCTGTGGATGAGTCAAAGTATCCGTCTTTTTCGTATTGCTTCTTCAACTCGAAGTATTTGTCCATTGCACGTTTGGCGATGGTTTTGTTCACGTAAGGATCTTTGTTCTGGTGTGAATATGGTAACACGACTGAAAAGGCTACTTCAGGATTGTTGTAAGGTGCGTAGCCGATTAGAGTGGTGTTGAATGTTTCATATTGTCTTTTTTCTTCAGGGCTATAATAGAAAGCTTCTGCCGTTCCTGATTTTGCTGCAGCATCATAAGGTGCACTTCTAAAGTTATTGGCAGTACCATTACTTCCATGAGCGACTTGATAAAATCCTCTCTGTACCTGCTGTATTTCTCTTTCTGTAGCATCAATACGATTTAAAACTTGGGATTCGTTTTCATATAGGAGAGGTCCAACTTTATCTCTCTCTTGGCTGGGTTCACGAATTTCTTTCATGATATGTGGCTTCATGCGATAGCCTCCATTAGCAATGGTGGAAGCATACTGGACAAGTTGCATCGGTGTGTATAAATCATATTGCCCAATGGCAAAATCCATTAACATACCTGGTTTCCGTTCGTTCCCTTTAAGCCCTTCTACTTCTCCTGGTAAATCTATTCCTGTTTTTACTCCTAAGCCAAACTGACTGTAGTAATTTCTCATAGTATCAAAAGCATCAGTGTTAATGTCCAAAGGTTGATTAGGACGATAAGTTCCATCTGCAATTTTTATTGCTGTTTTAAACATATAGACGTTAGATGAAATTTCAAGAGCTTGTATATCGCTAAGATACCTCGATCCATTAAACCAAGATTTTTTTACTGGTGTATCCTTTATCCGAATCGGTTCATCATAAAGCACATCCCCTACATTCAACGCTCCAGTCATATACCCCGTCAATACAGTAGCTCCCTTAACCGCAGACCCCACCCCATACTCAGAAGTGAAAGTACCTAAAGCATAATCCTGCATCTCCGTCTTTCCATCAGCATCCTTGCCATATTTCTTTCCGACCATGGAAAGGATTTCACCTGTGTGTGGATCCATCATGACAACAAATGCACGATCCAGGAATGGGGATTCCCAATATTGGGACGCCTGTTTGCTCAGCTCTTCTTCTACGATTTTTTCGATTTCTTTTTGAAGCTGAAGGTCAATGGTCAGTACGACATCTTTTCCACTGTGACCCTCGCTGATAAGTTGTGAATCAAGGACACTTCCATTTTTAGTGATGTATTCGATTTCTTCCTTTTGTCCTTTTAGGACGTTTTCATACTGTGATTCGAAATAACTAGTTCCAACACGGTCGTTAAGTGCATATCCCTGAGCTTTAAATTCATTGACAAGTTCACTTGGAAGCCCTTGTTGTGAACTTGAGACTCTACCCAGAATCGTTCTCAACGTGCTATCATTCACATATTTTCTTTCCCAGTCCGTGGTAACGTTCACTCCAGGCAATTCTGACAGGCGTTCACTGACTCTGGCCATTTCTTCCATGGAAACATCCTTGTTTTTGATGATTTGAGGAGTAAGGGCGTAACCGGTGTTAAATTCGCGGAATATCGCCAAGACTTCCTCTTCTTGTTTGTTAAAAGAATCAATATCTTTTTCGGTGATCCTCTCGAGCTGCATTTCATAAACCTTTTTGTTGACATCATCTTTTGTAAGATCTTCATCATCTTCAAGTTTCTTCAATTCATCCTCTGAAACCAGATTCTCTGCTTTTTCAGGATTACTCAATAACCAGAAATCTTTTCGATCTCGGTCTGTAATTTTGTCTTGTTTCATTTCGATTAATTCTGCCAGGCTTTTTGCTACTTTCAGCATCTCCTCCGGCTTTGTCGTTTGCGTTCTGGTGTATGTGATTGCGTTTAAAGGTACGTTGTCTACGATTACATTCCGATAACGATCATAGACTTTCCCTCTTGGAGGTGTTCCATTATGTGATTTCACATTTTCGGTTCTCGCCACTTCCGCTTCATAATGGTTTCCCTGCACGATTTGTACAATCCCAAGACGAAGAATCAGAAGTGAAAATAGAAAAAATACCGTAATAAACAGTAAATTCATTCTCAAAGGCACATGGGTTTTTTTCTTTTTCTTCTTTTCCTTCAATTGAATGACCCCTTCACAAGCTAGTATTTTACCAAAATATGATAATGTTCTAGTCCTATTTTATAGAAATTCAGACTATATTTCTACCTCTTTATGGTATAAATTCCAATTAGTATACTCATCTGGGGTATGATTCATTATCTGGAGAAAAGTGTTTGAGGGTTGAGCGTTGGAAAATTAACATAATGCTTATGACAAACGCGAAATATGTCGAAGAAGGGTTATAGACAAAAAGGCTTCTTTTCTTTTAGAATATAGTCGTAGAAAAGGTGTAGAAAAATGAAACCAAAGCTCTCCTTATTGCGTAGAATTGGTAACTAGATGAATGAGAGGTTGAATGGCTGTTATGTTTAGTAAACTGATGTGCAGATTCGGTATTGGTGCAACAAAGATTGATTTGGTGTTGAACAAAAAAGAGTTCTGCCCGGGAGACGTCATTAAAGGGGAATATGAACTTACAGGCGGACGGGTGGAGCAGAAGTTAAAAAGGATTGAGACCGACCTTTTACAGTACGATCAGAATAGTGATCGCTCATCTGTTCTTCATCACAATACTATATTAAGCTCATCAACGATGAAAGCAAACGAACAACGCACCATTCACTTTTCGTGCAGACTGTCAGATTCATTCCCACCGAGTAGTGACAATGTTTCTTATAAATTTGTCACCCGACTGGTCTTCGACGATGGTGTAAACAGTGTCGATCACGATGAGTTTCAGATAGTAGTATAATGTCAGAATTGAAAATGAAGCCCTTCTATCTTTGAAGGGCTTTTATATTTTATTTCTTTCCTAAAGAAAATCCTTCGAACAATCGTCCTCCGTATGGTTCCAATACAGAGTCCACCAATCTTACAATAGGTTGTTTGTTCCCTTTTTGATAATATTGGTCGAAGGCTTCTATATATTCTTTTGCAAAGCTTTCATCATATTCCTTCAATGCCCGTATAATCCATTTCGATGCACCAATCCATTGACCTTGGGTTCTGAGTACAAACTCATGAAGGGATTCCCCAATGGAACCCGCGATAAAGATGCTCTCTCCCCTTTCCTTTGATCCAATAAAATCAACCAATGCATCTGTAAGGAAATATCTTTTCATATCAATCGTTTGATTGTTCCATCTTGGAGGTCCGTCCCTCAAAAGTCTATTTGCTTCTTCTTTGAGGTTCGATATGATGGGGTGATCGATGATGGGGGTTCCTTCTGAAACCATTCTTGGCAATGAAGGACGGGCTCTTTGACAGTCTTTTTGGAAATAGTCCCGAATTGTTTGACTCGTGTGGACGAATACTTCAATTGGCCATCCATGTGAGTGGAAAGATTCCCGGTATTCTGAAGAAAGGGTTCCGTCAATGATGACAATATCTAAATCGGATGTACTTGTTTCCTCTCCCCTGACTACGCTCCCACCGAGAAGTGCCGCTTGACATGTCGGGAAGGTTTCTAATACAAATTTCTTGGCAGCTTCATTTGCAGGCGGTCTTTTCATTTTTAGCCCACTTTCATTATTAATTCTTTCAAATCTAATAGACACTTTAACGTATAATCCGGCCGTTCTTGGGGACGCACATACCATAAATAATCAAGTCCATTCCCTTAGAAATATCCAATAACTTTAAAGCGATTCTGTAAAGCCTTTTTTTTCCTTTCTTCGCCCGATACTGTACCCAACAACAATACCGATAACAAGTATGAATAAATAATCCGTTTCAAATCCATTGGTGAAAAAGCCGGTGATTCCCCATCCTAAAAGTGCACCTACAATAACGAATAAAAGTGATTTCATATGTATTCGCCTTCCTTTCTAATAGAATCCAATCATTGTGAGCAGCCCAACTCCAATTACGGTTGTCAAACCACCTGTTACGATTGCAATAAACAATATTCGTTTTTGTTTGGTTTCATACCAGATGCTACTTGCAACCACGAGGGTGAGGATTATTCCAAAGAACACTGCAGCGTACGGGTTGGAAGGTGCTAATAAGTCATTCCAATTTAACCAGCTCATTTTGCCATCTCCTTAAATATTGATTGTATTACTTTTACTACTAACTGTCTTCGATTAGAGTAAATAGCCATATTCCGGCAAAGAACTTCCATGTTTTTTTGTGGGTCCTTTTTTATCTTGGGAAGTTCATAGGGACCCGGTTGTTCGTGCATTATAAGGTGAAACAGGAACAGGAGGTGTGACACAGTGCGTCGAATCATGATTTTGTCAATCACATTCTTTTTGCTTTTTCCAGATGGTGTTAAGGGAAGTACACCAAGTCGAGCTGCATTTGTCAGGGATGGTAATGTTTTCACCTTATTGGATGGTAAGGAAATGCAAATCACTTCATCAGGTACTGTACATGGGACACCACAATGGTCTCATGATGGTAAGTGGATCCTATACGAACTAACTGCTCCATCTGAAGTTGGAAAGGAAGTACAAAACGAACTCTGGGTGTACAATATCGCAAACCGTATCTACAAAAAGATTTTCTATGATGGATATGAACCCAAATGGTCCCCTATTACTAACATGGTTTCATTTTTACAACGGGATACGCTTGATGTATCCGATTTGAAGTCTTTCTATAATATCGCCTCTGGTGTCAGCAGCTATAGTTGGCTTCGTGATGGATCCGGATTCCTCCTATCTTCTCAGGCAACATTGCACCCTGATGGGTGGTCCAATCCTAAACTGTATATGAAGACAATATCTTTTCCATTAGATAATCTGTCTGAAACGAAAAATGTGAAACCATTTTTCACAATTCCTAAGAATGTTGGTGACAAGAACAGCGTAATCGAGTCTATTGATGCTTCTCACATTCGCTTTTCACCAAGTCAAAAGTGGATTTCATTTATCGTCTCTCCTACTGCTTCCTGGTCCATGGATAGCAATATGCTGAGTGTGATTTCACATAAAGGAGAAGAATTTCAAGTATTGGGTGAAGTGATCTTTGGTGTAGGTGAGCCGAAATGGGCTCCTAATGAAGATACGCTTGCTTATATTGCCGGTGGTGGACGAATTGTGTTCGGATTTAAAAATAAGAAACTAAAGACAAAAGAATTCCCTGCATTTCGAGGAATCACTCCGAAAACTTTTTCAGAGCTTGATTTTACCTGGGTGAACAAAGAGACCCTTGTAACGTCCAGGGTAAAGGAGAAGGAATGGTCCAATGACTTCTCTCTGCACCCTTTACCTTCCCTATATCAAATATCGTTACAAACGACAGTTCAAGAGCAAATTACAGAACCGCCAAAGCTATTTGGAGATTACAATCCACAATATCTCCCCTCCAGTCGCCAGTTGTTATGGTTCAGGGGAAAGTCGATCACAGATGAGCATCGAGACGTTTGGCTGGCTGAAAAAGACGGTAAGAATCCGAGTAAATGGCTTGAAAATGTCAGTGTCATTTCCGTTTATGAGTAACGTTATACATTTTTAGAAACTGGAGTGTGGGATCTTTCCCTTATGTTCTGCACTCCTTGATTTTCTAACAATGAAAGAATCCTATCTAAATGGGCCTGATCTCTAACCACTATAAACTGTGGTTGAATCCATTTGTTTACCTTCACCTCTAATTTGTAGCCTTGATTGATTTTGTCATCCAGTCCGTACAGCTCGTGCCACTTAATAATCTTTTCTACTTCATATCCTTTAACCCTGGCCCATGGAAAATAATAGCCATTCAGTATAAGGCCTCCAGCTAACAAATAAAAATTTCCTCGGTGTTTAATGGAGCTGATCAGAATGAAAAAGAGATAGACAATGCTAAAAATGGATTGATGAAGCATATCGGTCCAGTATACAACCGCTAATAAAACAGTTAACAGGCCAATGACACCTACCGTCCCCCATTTTACCCACTGATAAGATTTTGTTTCCTTTGTTAAAGGCTGCATCACCTTGAATTCGCTTGGAATCACAATGCTGTTCATATCTTCTTCGTTGATTGGATACAGGGCATTGACTGCTTTTTCTGCGGAATATTTAAGGTTTAATTGAAACCGTATGAGATACACGATTCCGATGATGAAGATAACGCTGAAGAATAAGTTGATCCACATAATGAAGTCCCCCTTTGAAGTGAACGTGGGAAGAGTTAGGATTGGTGCTTTTCGGTATCTTCCTTTTCTGTTTTACGATTATATATAAGTTAAGGTTTCATTTTTTTCCATTAATCCTGACTTTGCGCTTTCAGGATGAAACGATTCTGTTTTGCTTCAAAGAACCCCTTTTCTTCGATGGATTGATGAATGCTGAACAATGAATCATGGTATTTTTTAATACTGAAATCCGGAACCTGCCAAGGGATGGCTTTCAAGTAATAGACCAATGCACCAATATCATAAAAGCGTTGGGTAGAAAATTCTTCTTGAGACAAAAGAATATCAAAACCCTCTTCTCTCAATTGCTTATGGGCATATTCCAGGTTCCAATGTAGAAACTCTTCATTGATGGGAGCACCGAGAGCTCTATTGATATCATTACAATCCTCTCCACCCACCTGTTGAGTTAAGAAGGTGCCCCCTGGAGATAATATTCGATTCACTTCACCAGGAGAATAGGATTCGTGTTTGTTGATGATCAAGTCGAATTGGTTTGTCTTAAATGGAAGGTTTTCGTCTCCGTCGATACCTTCTACTCTAACGCCTAATGGCTCCAGGCATTTCTTAGCCACAGGTATGTTAGGAGTGTACCCTTCTGTTGCACAAACAGATGGTGGAAAGGGTTGGAGTTTAGAAAGCAATTCTCCTCCCCCTGTTCCCATATCAAGCAGCGATTTCGCATTCCTTATCAGCGGGATGGCCAAACTTCCATACGACCAGGAAATCATACCAGTTCCCATACGGCCGGTTTCGGTGACGAAGGAAAAGTCCCATCCCGAAAAATGTTTTTCCACATCATTTAATAAACTTTCGAATAATGAAACTGTCATAGTGTTGCCCCCTTAAAAGGTATAAACTTACATAATATTTTTAGTAATCATATGTATCTCTTATAGTTACTATTTTCCATTATACCGAAAAAAGCCCATGATTTGGAATTAAATTAGCTCTGATTACATAGTCACCATCTTTCACTTTGAAAATATCCTAGTAATATTTACTATATGTTGATTTTATGGGATTATCGGAAAGGTGGTAACAACTACCTGTTTCAAAATTAACAGAATTATATTTCAATAGAACTATGAAAACTTTAAAACTTTTATCTATCTTATTGTTGTCTGTCACTTTTGTCATTGGTTTTGGTCAAGCATCTAAGGTTTCCGCAGCAGGTACGTATACTGTGAGTTATGGAGACACAATGTGGAAGATTGCCGTAAAGCATCAGGTGGGTGTATCTGAGTTGATCACGGCAAACCCGAATATCAGCAACCCGAATATGATTTATCCTGGACAAACCCTTAACATACCAGGAACAAATCACACCGCTGAAAGTTATACATACGAAGTGGTTAAACTGGTAAACCAGGAACGATCAAAAGTGGGTTTGCCTCCACTGAAAGAAAATTGGGAATTATCACGTGTGGCACGTTATAAGTCAGAAGACATGATTGCGAAGAACTATTTCAGCCACACATCCCCAACATACGGATCTCCTTTCCAGATGATGAAGGATTTCGGAATTTCCTATCAAGCAGCAGGTGAAAACATTGCCGCTGGGCAAAGAACACCAGCAGAAGTAGTTGAAGCATGGATGAACAGTGAAGGACACAGAAAAAATATCCTTTCTCCGACATATACAGAAATCGGAATAGGTTATGTGAAGGGTGGATCGTACGGTCATTATTGGACGCAAATGTTTATAAAGAGATAAAACAAGGAGACCCTCGATAGTTATGGAGGGTCTCTCTCTTTTTTTACAGCTTTTGAGAAGAATAATACGGTGAAGTACTTTCACTTAAGATTAATAGATTTCCTGAACGACTTCTAAAATAACCGTGAAACGTTTGTCCCCTAATGGAATGACATTTTGGATGAAAACATTGTGAGATCCCGTTTCAGCTCTTTTAGTATCAATAAGTTTTTGTAAGGTTTCTGATAATGAATCAGAAGCCTCAATATCGATAAAAAATTGTTCTTTCATTCTTTTTCCTCCTCTATTCTTCCTTTTGTATGTTCTAATACGAATTCATAGAGAAAATAGTTTCATTTTCACAGAAAAAAAGAGCCAACTGAAGTTGACTCTTTCTTACTATTAGAAAGTTTGTGCTAAATCCTTAGCTCTTGCAATGGCATTTGCTTTGATCTCTTCAGCTTTGTCAGGCATTGCTGCATGACCTTCAACGAATAAGCCTTCGAACGAAGGAACTCCGTAGAATTGCATCATCACGTCAAGATAGCGGTGTCCCATTTCCATTGCTGCAGCTGGGCCTTCAGAGTAAATACCTCCGCGAGCTTGTATATGAAGAGCTTTTTTGTCAGTTAAAAGCCCAACAGGTCCCTGTTCAGTATATTTAAATGCTTTCCCTGCAACGGACACAGAATCAATATATGCCTTCATTACTGGAGGGAAGGAGAAGTTCCAGAATGGAGTAACAAAGATATATTTATCAGCTTCAACAAATTGATCTGATAATTCACCAAGTCGTCCTACTTTTGCTTGTTCTTCTTGTGAAAGCTCTTCAAATCCTTGCCCGGATTGCAATTTTCCCCAGCCACTGAATACGTCAGCGTCAATTTGTGGAATGTTTTCTTTATATAAGTCTACATTCACAACTTCATGAGTTGGATTTGCCACTTTATATTCGTCAATAAATGCTTTTCCTACTACCATGCTATAGGATTGAGTATCATCATGCGGATGTGCTGTAATGTATAAAACCTTTGTCATGTTGAATCGTCCCTTTCTGATTGTGAATTTCATCATCCAGTTCAATGAAATGACCTTTATTACCTCGAACTGAAATAGTTTTAATTCGAGATTAATATTATAGGATATTCTCTTTAATATCAAATATAAAGCCTCATCGTAAAAAAAATAAGGAATTAGTCATGAAACATAGACTAATTCCTCCTTATTATCCTAATTAAGGATTAGGATATGTTTTTTGAAGAAAGCTCACAGATTGAATAATCAATTGTTTCAAAACGTCTTGGTCGATATCTGCCACTTTGTTTATGTACACACACGCTTTTCCTGTTGTGTGCTTACCGAATGAATCCAAAACCTTTTCCCTATCTGGATCCCCTGGAGCAAAATATAGACTTATTTTCGCTTTCCTTGGGGAAAACCCGACTAACGGAGCATCCCCTTCGTGTCCGGTTTTATATTTGTAATGATAAGATCCGAACCCGATAATGCTTGGTCCCCACATTTTCGCTTCAAACCCCGTCGTCTCTGTGAAAATGTCCAGCAATTTAAAGGCATCCTCACGTTTTTTTGCGTTCTCTACTGCTTCGATAAATTCAATCACACTGCTGTCATTTTGTTTTGTTTTTAATTCATACATTCGACTGCCCCTTTCTGATTCTCACAATGCATTCTACCTATACCCACATAGTTCTCTATTTTCCAGCTCGTTTCCTGCTTCCAGCTTTAAGTTAAGAATGTATCATTCACTGGATTGGTTAATCGAAAATGAATTGATTGAGTATTAATTCAGTTATCGTATAGATAAACACCAAATAATTGAAACCATATCAATAGAAAATCGTAAATATACTATCTATAAACTGAGTGGAGGAACGTGCATGGGAATCCTGATTGGGATTCAACTAATTGTTATAGTTCTTTTTTCATTATTGGGATGGGCGATTCGAGTAAAAGAAAATTATTGGCTGATTTCGGGCTATGTGACGCGAAATAAGAAAGAACAAGATGAGTTGATTGAAAATGGCTATCCTCAAAAGACCGGGTCATTATTGATTTATACTGCGGTCGGAATGCTTATTTTTCTGCCCCTTGCTTTCACCTCTTTTCCATTTGTAATTGAGGTTCAATTTGGCTTTATGCTTGTGTTTTTAATGGGGGGTTTCATATATCTATCCAAATTTGAGGTTTCAGGCAAAAGGAAAAGAAGTTTCTGGATTAGTTCTACTTTGTTTGTGGTTGTTTTAGGATTTGTGAGTGTACTCACTTATCTCGGGTATGAAAAATATGATTTGGTTGTGAAGGATGAGGAATTTGAGGTCACTGGTTTGTATGGAGAAGTGTGGCAGCTTGATGAGATTGAAACGGTTGAGTTAATGGAGGATATGCCAGAAGTCACTTGGAAAATCAATGGATTCGGTCTTTCCACCATGGCTAAAGGACAATTCAAAGTGAAAGGATATGGAAAAAGCTTGTTGTTTATACACAAGGAAACTCCTTATGTTTATATCCGGGTGAATGATCAACATATCTTTTTGAATGGTGCAAACCCTGGGGAAACTAAGGAGTGGTATGAAGAGTTGAGTGAAAACATTGACTAAGTAACGGGACATAAAATCTCGCCACTTCATCCCGACATCCAAATTCATTGACAACCCTCCACCCATCCTTTATGATAGTCTCATAATTTAATATTCTCCTAAAGGGGAGTAGCTGTAACAGTAAAGTCGTCATTACAGAGTGTTTCACTCTCGGCTTTATTGACAACCTTGTTGTTAGCGAGACCTTTACCAGTTGGTGAAGGTTTATATATGTCTAAAAAGACCTTTACCATTTCCGGTAAAGGTCTTTTTCTATGTCACTTCATTTTGAAAGGAAGTTAACGGTAATGAAAAAATTAAAAACAAATCTCTCTCAACTAATAGAACAAAACAAAAATGAAATTTTGAACGATAAAAATGAGATGAACAAAATCGAAGAAAAAATAGATAATAAATATACTTCAACAAAAAAGGAGAATGCATAATGATTTTACGAAAATATATGTCTCTCTTTGGTATAGGCTCTGCGAAGATTGATCTTGTACTAACTAAAAACTCGTTCAGGCAAGGAGAACTTTTACATGGTTACTTCTTTTTAGAAGGAGGTATTATTGAACAAAAGCTGAGGCGGGTGGAATGTGACCTGGTGATGCTTGATAATAATGGAAAGGAAGAAAAAGTCATCGATTCAACTACCGTTTTAAAATCTGATAGCATTAAGGCTGAAGAAAGAAACAAATTATCCTTCACCTACCGGATTCCTAACTCTCTGCCATACTCCGAAGAAAACGGGGTTCGCTACCTCTTTAAAACGAAGTTGACGTTCGATCAAGGCGTAGAAAGCCTGGATGAGGATTACATTACAATTGATTGAAGCCAGGCTCCTTATTAGGGAGCCTTCCTCCATATGTATTATTTATTCTTGATTTCCTCGAGAAGCTTAATAATTCTCTCATTTTGCTCAATCATGGTTTGATTTTGCTTTCTGAATTTGGTGAAATCAAATGAAAAGATTAATAGAAAAATGGCTAAAATGATAACCACACCATGACCTCCCTTTCTTATCTTCTTTTTTTATAGTAAACAATTTCCGGGTCCCCTGGGTCCAGGTTTTCGATCTTTCCACTTTGAGAATAGCCGTTTACTTGAAATGTTTTTTGCATTTGCTCGTTTGATCGATTAGTAGACGAGAATATTTTATCAGACGGCGAAATTTCTTCAACATATTTCAACAGTAAAGATGCATTGCCCTTTCTTCTGTCCTCCGGTGAAACAATGATGAGAGAGACGAACGTGTTTCCGAAAAAGTGGTTGTTAAATATAAGAAACCCGACAGTAGTCTCTCCCTCTCTTACGATTAAGCATCTCTTTTCTACTATTGCCTCCTGAATTTGATCATGTCTGCTTTCGTTTCCAATCACTTGATAATCAATTTGTATAAGAGATTGCAAATCGTCTATTTGTGCATATCCTACGATTCTCATAGCGCTCCTACTTTCTCCTCTTTAGAAATATGGAAAGGAATACGATGATCAGGATGAGTACAATCATTCCAATGATTAGTATTCCGGCGTTTCCTATTAAAAAATAACTGTCATCGTAACGGTATATTTCATTTGATGAAGTCAAGTTGCATGACCTCCCTTACATAGAAAAAAGACACCTGGGTGTCCTTTGTTCAAACTTAAAGAGTCTTTGACATCAAGACATTGGTCACTTCGAACCCTGTATTCTGGTATAAGGAAAGAGCCACTTTGTTATGACCAAATACATGCAGCGATATTTTTGATATATCTTTTTCCCTGGCAAGTGAGTCCAGGGACTTTAAGGCTTCTTTTCCATAGCCCCTGCCTCTTTTGCTTTCATGAATCTTAATATCATAAATGAAGGCTTCCTTACCGTCCTCCTGTACATTAATCCATAAAGTCCCTACGTCTTCCTGATTTTTACCATTAATTAAAGTAAATAAATAATGATCCTTTGACTCCAACCCATCCGGCAGTAATTGATTAAATTCGTTTTCGGCCTGCTCTAATGAAGTTTCCTTTTGGAAGTTACCGGCTTTCGTCTTTTCCTCTGCATACTCTTTAATAGATTCTTTAATCCAAAGAGTATATTCATGGTCTTTCATTGGTTGTAATAGAATCATTGAATGAGTGCCTCCTTTTTTCTCTTAATTCCAGCGGTTCCTGATTTCCCTCACTACGGTCTCAGGACGATCCCAATGCAGTAGATGAGTGGTTTCGGGTATCGACTTTACTTCCCCCCTGGTTTTCTCCTTGAAAATGCCCGCAGTCTTATTACGGTTTTCCTCCATGTTTTCGGGAAGGGTTGCTTTTAATAATAAAATGGAACTGTCCAGCTTGTGATAAATATCCTCTACTTCATCTTTGTGCATTGCCCTTATAATGTGACCGGCAGTCCTGCCACGTGCATGCCAATAATATCGGTTATCTTTATAAAGAAAAAGATCTTCAGCAGCCTCCACCTTTAATGTGTTCCAGTTCAATGTTTCACTTTTGACGAGGGCCAGAAAGTCTTCCCAAGATTCCCAAACCTGTTCAAAGTCTTTGTAATAAAAATCAACTTCCTCTTCTACACTTTGGTTAGAATGACGTTTTCCCTGATAGCCTCCATCAATTAATATGCTATCGCGTACCCTATTGGGGTATTTTGCTGCGTAGTAAAGAGCGACAAAGCTCCCCCAAGAATGAGATAAGAAGTAAAAAGAATCTATTTCAAGAAGAACAATTACTTCATTTATCCAATCAGCCATCTTATCCATTTCATAGTCTTTTTCATTTTCAAAAGGTGGGGTTTTACCATGGCCAGGTGCATCAATTGAAATGATCCTGTAATGTTCTTTCAATTCCTCAGCGACTTCTATAAAACTGAGACTGGTACTACCAAGTCCATGCAGGCAAAATATCACGGAATCTGAAGAGGCCCCCCATTCTGTAATATGAATGTCCAAATTTCTGTGCTGAATAAAATAACGCTTCAACGGTGTTCATCTCCTATGTATTACAAATATCGTCACGAGCAAAAAAACAGAAGGAAGCAAGTTATTCGCCTCCTCCACCACCTCCACTATCCCCACCGCCAAATCCGGTGTCACAGCTGCTTGCTGAATCATGGCCCCCATCATAAGGACCATAATAGCCCCCATCCCCACTCCTGCCGCTTCTTTTGGATGAATGGGAAAGATTTAAAGCAATCATTGTGAAGACGATTGGGATTAGTATAATGAATAATATTCCTGTCATGGTCATCACCTCTTGATATAGTATACGGTAATGAATCAAACAAGGTTTCAGATTATTTAGAATCGATTCGGGGTGAACTTTGAATAAACAAATGGGAACAGCGTTTATCAAGCTCAGATAAAAAAAGCTCCTTGTCCAGAGGTGAAATCTTAACACTCCCCCAAAACCCGGTTCGGTAATAGATTTCAAGAGCATCCCTGGAAGACAAGATTCTGTATCCAGTGGAAATATCCCGGGTAGCTCTCACTCTGGTAAGATCACCATAGAAAATTCGGCTCCTGAACGGGCCTCCTTTAATATATAGGTAATCTGGGCACAACTCATATCTCTGAAAGAATCCTGTCCATATAATGATGCCTGCTGAAAAAGCATATAAGCTTACAACGACAATGATGTCCAATATGGATGGACGACCCATTAAAATAAGTGGAATCAAAAATACAATAGAGATAAGAAGCAATGATATGAAAATCACAGAAATAAAAAATCGATCAATTTTAGAACGAAATTTCATTATATATTCATCCCCTTATTTGCTGTTTTTTGACTTTCAGCTTTATGCCCTGCTTGTTTGAAATATCCAAATATTATACGAATATGCCAGAATACATTCTAAACGCCATGGGAATTAGGATTGATTGTACTATTCTCATAGTTTACCATTATCATCCAATACTTTCACGTCAAAGTAATGGGTTTTATCAAAAAGCAACATCCCTCCTCCTAGGAATTCTTTACTGGATGCTGATTGTCATCGGGGTGAACCTTATTTTTGCTGTTATTTAAGATGAATTGACTTTCATCAAAAAAAGACCCATGTCGGGTCTTTTTAATGATTACTAAATTATTCAGTTTATTATTGCAGCCAATAAAAAGTATATGAGGAACCTCCTACCCATTAATTCGGCTCCACATGTACATGCACATCGTACACTTCATGCTTCTTCATCAATTTTTCCTCTACTACGCTTGAAATGTTATGTGCCTGTTTAATATCAAGTGTTGACCTTACTAAAATAACGACATCAACGACAGTGTTGTTCCCGTAGTTTCTCGCCCGTATATCTTTAACCCCTTTTACACCCGGTATAGTTTGAATGGTCTCCCCATATGCTTGAATCAATTGTTCATCAAACCCGTCTGTCAAATAGTGTGAAGCTTCCCGGAAAATATTCCATGCGGTTTTACAAATCAAGAGACCTACAAAAACGGCCGTCAAAGGGTCTAACCAAGGAAGATAGAATTGAGCTCCAATAATTCCCACTACTGTTCCGATACTCACCCATGCATCTGAAAGATTATCCTTTGCAGCAGCCATAAGAGATTGGCTGTTTATTTTTTCAGCCAATCTTTTGTTGTAGCGATAAACCAGGTACATGACGATAGCTGCACCCACCCCTGTCCATGCTGAAAGAAGATCGGGTGATTGAGTCTTTCCATCAAATACAGACTGTATGGCATTATATAGTACTTGAATTCCTACAATCATCATGATGAATGAGGCAATTAGAGAGGCAACGCTTTCTGCTTTCCAGTGACCATAGGGATGATCCTGGTCTGCAGGTTTTCTGGAATATTTAAGTCCAATAAGGACAGCAACAGAAGCCACAATGTCTGTCGCATTATTCAAGCCGTCTGCCTGCAAGGCTTCTGAATTGGCCGTGGTGCCAATGATGAATTTTATTATTGATAATACGATGTAGGCAAGGATACTGATGATGGCTCCGCGTTCACCTAATTTTAACTGTTCATATTTTTCTTGGTCCACAGGTTGAATCCTCCATACTTTAATTGTGCTTATCATATCAATCACCACTCATGTGGGTCTATAGCAACCTTCTTTAGTCCAGCTATCTTATTATGAAGGGGTTAAAAATGTTTTGTTGAGTAAACTTTTATGAGTTCATAAAAAAATAGGACTGCAAGTGCAATCCTATTTGGTCCTAAATATTGATTTCTATAAATCTTTTGCCATTAATCTACAATATCAGCAGAAAAACTTGGTTTTGTCAGACCAGCTTCTTCATAAACGGCGGCCATTTTTTCTTCAAACGCAGCGAATTGTTCATCTGATTCTGTGTATTCGGCGTTCGCCTCATCTGAAAGATTGGCAGCTCTAGTTTCGTACGATTTTGCAAGGTCATCTAACGCACCTTTGATTTCTTCTTTTTTACCATCAAGTGCAGCAGGAACTTCCAGGGCATGAACGTCTTCTGCCACGGTATTAGCTGCCGCTTCTGCATCAGTTTTCATTTTAGCGATCTCTTCATCAGAAGGTTTGTCCTCTTCTTTCGCCTTGGCTGTTTCAAATGCATAAATAGCAGAGTCATTTGCATTCACTGTGTTGATGATCTCCATCTGATAGTCTAATAGAGCACTCTTCATTTCCATTTCATCTGATTCTGAAGTTTCCTCTGTTGCAGCACTGTCCGTTTCTTTGTCTTTTTCATTTGTGCTTCCTTCTTCACTGCTGCACGCAGCAATAAATAAACTCATAGAAAGCAAAAGAAATGGTACCAATAATTTTTTCATGATTAATTCCTCCCCCAAATAATTATGTTATTCCAATTACATATATTACCTTATTGAATTAAATATGTAAACAAATGGATAATATTTTGTATTATTTGTAAATAACTCAATTTCTGTCGGAATTGTTAGTTACCATAACAATATTATAATAAAATACTAATTGGTCCATTTTACCTTTCGTGTTATTCAATCCATATGACCACAAATATGTTTAAATTTTCATATTTAACAAGAAATCGCGATTATTATTGTTTTCCTGAAAATTTATAAGAACATCCTCTAACCTTATCCTGAATGTATTAAAATTGAAGTTTTGGTTACGATGATTATTAATAAAAGTCATATTTGGGGGTGATTTTCTTGGTGAAAAAAGAGTGTTCATGTGAACGCTGTAAGTGTAAGACGAAAAAGGAATGTGATTGTCCTTGTTGTTGCGAAAAATAAAACAAGCCCCTAAACTCCAGCCGAGCTTAGGGGCCAATTATTTTACACTTTTACACTTACACCAACAATTTCATCGAAATATTGTACTGATTTCATTTCCTCATCAATCCATTCGGTTTGTTTCCATGTATGCTGGATAAACACTTCAGCGATCATTCGCTTCCTATCTCCTCCCATTGTATGGGCATCCTTTAGTGCGATGACACTTTCGAATATATTGGCCATTAATTCAGCGATTCGTTTTGAATGATAAGTTTGCGTGTCGACGTCTCCCCCTGCTACTTTTTCCAATAATTGTTCAAGTTTTGCGATACCGTCTGTAACTGGGGTGCTAAACAACAGAAGCTCTTCTGGCAAATTGGATAGCTCTTCTTTCATTTTCACCAAAAAGTACTCATGAGCCCGATGCTTATTCATTAACCTTAATACTTCAAGTCCTAAAATATTCGCTGTTCCTTCCCACACCGTCAATACCTGGGCATCCCTAAGTAAACGAGGCAAAACAAAATCCTCGATGTAGCCGTTTCCTCCGTGCATTTCAATGGCTTCGTGGGAGAAATGAATGGCTTGTTCTGCTGATTCCTTTTTCAAAATCGCGATAAGTAATCTGTTGAAGACTGACTCTTCTTCTATCGTCGGGATATCATCTGATACGACGCGATCAAATAAATGAACGAGATGAAATACTGCACTTGTTTCTACCTCTTGCTTGGCTGCAAGACGAGACAATGTTTCTTTGATCATCGGATATTGGGATAACGGCTGACCAAATGCTTCACGATAGAATGCATAATTTCTTGCTTCCAGAAAGGCTCTTCTCATGATGCCGATCGAGGCAACGGCATTGCAGACCCGGGAAAGATTCAGTGCCTCCAACATATAATAGATGCCGCGATTCGGCTCCCCTACAAGATAGGCTTCAGCTCCATCGAATTCCACTTCTGCTGACGGGACAGCCCGGACACCGAGTTTATCTTTCAATCTTCTAATGTGAATGCCATTCAGTGAACCATCATCATTCCTCCAAGGAACCGCAAACAGACTGAGCCCTTTCGTCCCATCACCAGAACCATCGATACGGGCAAGCACCATGGTCACTCCGCACATTCCTGAATTGGATGCAAAATATTTTTCACCAAAAAGCTGATAAGTATCACCATTTTTGAAGGCTTTTGTATCATTGGCGCCAACATCAGACCCTCCTTGTCGTTCCGTTAAGAATGTAGCTCCCTCATATAGTTCCACTTCTCCTGTTGAGAGCACATGGGGCAGGAATCTCTTTTTGACCTGGTCTGACGCGTATTTTTCAAGAAGCAGTGCTGTAGCCATGGATAAAGTGACCGGGCAATAGAACCCAGGCTCTGTTTGAGATAGAAGGTAGCCTTGTGCATAGGAATACACATAGTTTCCTTTGTGACCGAGTGCAGGAATGTCTTTATGAATATATCCGACGATTCCCCTGTTGTACGTTTGTTCAACCGTTTTCTTATAGCCTTCATTGACCCAGATTTCAGAGATTTCTTCCCCTAATCGGTTATATTTGATGAGCCTTGGCTGCCCTTCACGATCAGTGTGTACAGCTCGATCATCAATTTCCCCTGCACACAATCCACCGAATGCGTCCAGCTCTTGATCAGCCCAGCCGAAAAAATCGTTGTCCAGATATCTCTTCATGAGTTCCTGAAAATGAGGATCCTCATAATAGAAGTTTTTAATTTTATTCATGATTTCACCTCCTGAATTTCGTCGCGCAGTACTTGTTTCAAAATCTTCCCTGTGGCGTTACGCGGCAGAGCCGGAATTCCTTCATACAGTTTCGGAATTTTATAGCTTGCCAGTTTTCCAGTTAGATAAGCTTTACATTCTCGGGCAAGTTTTTCACCATCAAATGAACTTACAACATATGCTTTTACTGTCTCCCCCCACTCTGGATGGGGGACACCGACTACTGCCACCTCAGAAATTGCTGGATGCTTGATCAATTGCTCTTCAATTTCGTTAGGATAAACATTGACCCCACCTGAAATAATCATGTCCTTCTTCCGGTCGACCACCCAGATGTATCCATCTTCGTCCATCCTTGCGAGGTCGCCCGTTTTCAGCCAGCCGTTCATGTAAGTCTCTTTTGTCTTTTCAGGGTCTTTGTAATATTCTTTCATATTTCCTTCCCCGTAAAGGAGAATTTCTCCTACCTCATTGACACCTACCGGTTCTAAAGCTTCATTGACAATGATGATGTCGGTTCCCAAGGCTCCTCTCTTCCCGATACTTCCCCCTTTTTCTTGGTGTTCATGAGCGGTTAATAAAGTCCCGCTTGGGCCAGCTTCGGTTAAACCGTATACGCAATGAAGGAGGTCCGTCCCTAATTTTTCTTTAATATAATTAATTTCTTCGGGTGATATGGGTGCTCCGCCGTAGACCCAGTATTTCATGGATGTGAGATCGTAGAAGTTGATGTTCGGCATTTTGGCAGTGAATAGGTAGGCAACAGGTGCGCCGAAGAAGTGGGTAATCCGTTCCTGATCGACAAGCGTGAGTAAGCTCTCTGGTGTGAAGGTTGGTGATAGGACGTGGGTACTTCCCACATACGTGCCGGCAACAAGAAAAAGGTGAAGGGGTGCAGAATGACTGAGAGGCATCATATGTAGAATTCTGCTCTCTGGCTTCATTTCAAATTCAACGCACATCATGATGGAGACAGCAAGTATGTTTCGATAAGTGAACAGGACGCCTTTGGGTTGACCTGTAGTGCCGGATGTATAAAGGATTGTCGCTTCATCATCTTCAGTTAATAGACAATCGATTTCATCAGTCTTTCCTTCTTTTAGTAAGGTTTCAAAGGACTTCCATGAGTCTTGGGCATTTCCTGTTTTCACGCACAATAGCTCATTAGTTCTTAAATCCTTACAGGTTTCCCATAACCATTCGTGAAGGAGAATGGCTTTAGCATCACTGTGATCCACTATGTATTGAAGCTCAATTTGTGTCAGTTTCGCATTGACAGGGACAATGATGGCCCCTAGCCTGAGAACGGCGAAATAGCTGATCACGAATTCCTTCGTGTTTGGCATGAATAACACCACTTTATCTCCAAGACCGATACCGCGATGATGTAAACTTGAGGCAAATTGATTAACTGCTTCATTAAGTTTTTGGTAGGTTAACACTTCTCCTTCTGTAACTATGGCTTGATGTGTTGGATATTTACGGGCATTTCGTGACAATAAACGTGAAATATTCAATCTGATGTCTCCCCTGTCTCATTTAATTTTCTTGTAAACTCATCCCTTAGTTCTTCCATCTCTTTTCTCATGGCTTCGAGCTCTTCAATAAATGTTGTCACCTCCTCGATTCGTTTGGTTCCATATTCAATCGTGCGTTCTAATTGCTTTCTTCCAGAACGATCCTGATCAAATAGAAGGACCATTTCTTTGATTTCATCCAAAGAGAAGCCGAACCGTTTTCCCCTGAAAATCAATTTCAGTTTCGTGATATCACTCTTTGAATAAATCCTCCTTCCTGACTCGCTCCTTGATGGTTGCAATAGATTTAGCTCCTCATAATACCTTATCGTTCGTGTCGTTACGTTAAATTCCTTAGCCAGCTGAGTTATCGTGAATATCATAGTGATCATCTCTTTGTTAGAAAATTTTGATACTTTAAGTTTACCATTGACGTTAACGTAAAGTTCAACCTGTTTTTATAAAAGTTTTTGGTTCTTTGGGAGGGGTCCCTATACACATAATCAGAATACTGTTTTCCATATACTAGTAATACATATTGCAGAGGTGGTGAGTGAGTCATGCAGAAGGTATTGTTATTTGCGGATATAGGAATCGATGATACGATTGCCTTGATCTATTCCTATCTAAGTGAAGAAATTGAACTTGTCGGGGTCGTAGCTGATTATGGAAATGTCCCCAGATCCCGTGCTGTAGCAAGTGTTCACTACCTCATGAAACTGTTGAACCTTAAAGATCAGATTCCGATTATTGGTGGAGCAGAGGTTCCGATGACTGCAGAGCAGCCTAAATTCTATCCTGAAATACACGGAGAATATGGACTTGGACCAATTAAGCCTGGTCTGTATGAAGGTATTATTGAAAATTTCTTTGAGATTATTAGATTGATTGAGAAATATGGGGATGAACTGATCATTGTAAACATTGGAAGGCTGACGTCCCTTGCGAATATGTTCATTTTATACCAGACTCTTATGAACAAAGTAAAAAAGATTTATATTATGGGGGGAGCGTTCTGGGTACCTGGAAATGTAACGGCGGTATCCGAAGCAAACTTTCATTCTGATCCAATTGCAGTTAAAATTGTTTTGACTTATGCGAGTAACCTTACCATTATCCCCCTAAATGTAACTGACCATGCCATCGTAACACCTGAAATGGTTGATTACATCGAGTATAAAGGACGGTCAAAACTTGTTAAGCCCCTCTTAGACTATTACTACGGTTTTTACAAAAAGAGAAATCCATTGATTAAAGGAAGCCCGGTTCATGATGCCATCACCTTGATGTCAACAGTCAATGAAGATATGTTCACGTTTCGAAATTTACCCGTTCATGTGGTGACTTCGAACACTGGCATCCACCGCGGACAAAGCATTGCTGATATCAGACCGTACATTCAGTTTGAAGAAGAAGCAAAAAAGCATCGGATTGCCTTTTCGTTCGAGTATGGGGCGTTTTTCGAACGTTTTATGAATGTGATGACCGGGGAATCGTTTGAGAGGAAAAAGGAATGACCTCTTCAGAAAGAGGTCATTCCTTTTTAGGATTTCATCAGGTGTTTACTTCAGGCAGTGCATATGATAACTTCTTCATTTCGTACACCCCCTGCCAACTTACAATAAGGTAAATGGATTAAAGTCCTAATTCTTTTTTTATGGATTCCAATGTCTTTCCATTCCAAGAATCGGCAGGTACTGGTGGACTCGTTGCGTCTTCGTTTTGCTGTAAATAGTTCTTCTCAACAATGCTCAAGTCTTTTTCATTCACCACTGTGTCAAAATTGATATCTGACGCACGGTCATCAGTACCCCAGGCTTCCTGAATCGCAATAGCGTCATGGATGTCGATTACATGGTCTTGGTTTACATCCCCGCCTACTAAACTTATACCGATAGTTTCTGATTTTCCGTATAGAGTCCCTTTGTATTCAAACCCAAATGCTTTATCGTATTTTGTAATAAAATGTCCTGGAACATTTACTTCAAATGTATAGGCATCATTACTTAACGGTAGAGGCTCAATTTCAAAACGTGCATTCCCATTAAACAAGTCGGAAGCATCAAGTTCATACCCAGAAGGATTGGTTACCTTGATTGAAGCTCCTACTTTTGCCCAGTCCCTGTATCCAGCAAAACCGCCACTTTCAACAAGATACCCTTCTGGTACCAAGTTTCCTTGAACCCGGTTAAATCTAGGTTTTAGATTGTAGCGATTACCGGCACTGAGCAAGGTCTGCTCCTCATTGTTTGCATTGATGATCTTAGCTGTAGGTTTGATGTATCCAATCGGATAGAATAGTTCGTCTTGGACTTTCACTTTTACATCAACCACTTCTGTCTGGTCAAATGCTTTATTTTCATCGAATTTCACTTTCACTTGATTTCCATCCACTTCAATGGATGCATAATCCTCTAATTCATTTGATAAGGCAGCTTCAACAAGGTATACATGTTGTATTCCTGAATCATCAAACGACCAGGTCGCTTCTTTCACCCCATCAAGATTATCTAACACGAGTGAAGCGGATAAAATGTCTCCTGATCTCGCGGTTTCCACATTGTGTTTTGCATACGTAACAGGAGTACCTTCTTTCACGAAGAAGTATTCTTTCCATTTCGCCTGATTCCCAGCAGCGTCATAACCGATCAGATTGAATGAAAGGGATTTGGCATTTTCGTTCATCTCTACTTCTTCCTTCCACTTCCCATTCTCATCCATATAGATAGGACCGTTAGGGAAAGGAACTCCATACGTATAAACTGCGAAATTGGACGATTGTTCAATTTCCAATCCGGCATTTTGCATAGATTCTACGTTAGAATCTGTCACTTCCATTTCAAATGGCACAGTTTGTTGTCCTGGCTTGTATTCAATGAAAGGAGATTCACTGTCGAGTGAACTTTTCACTGCGGGAGCTTCAATATCAATGAACAAATCATGCATAATGATTGCCTGTTTTCCGCTTGGTAAGGTTGAAACGAATTTCAGTTTATACTGGCCAGGTTGGGCGATACTCGTTTCAGATGCAACCGGATCCTTTTTATTCCCGGTGAATTTATAGTAGTTGCCGTTAAAGGCTTGTAAGAAATAATCACGGTTGTCTTCTGCTTCATTCATATCCAGTGTACCGATCAAGCCCAAGTCTTTTCCGGATTTGCCATCTTGTAGGATGACATCCAACGTGTCAACTGGTGAGCTTAAATTGAATAACACCATTGCCGACGTCTTTCTGTATCCATCATATGCATGATTATAATGTGATGGCGTGATTGTTGGTGTAAGTAAATCCAGTGAGTTGAATCCTTCCTCTGATTTCTTCACGCTGAAAGGAACCCGGTAGCTTTCACTGGAATCATTGCTGTTGGAAATGACTAGGTATCCTTCATAAATGCCTTTTTTTGCTGTCTTCGGCATTGTAAGGTATACATTTGATTTCTTTGCCTTCCCTGCATTGACCTTTACAGAGTTGTCAACATTCACCTGTACGCCGTTTTCCTTTAGACTATTGGTTCCTTCTTGAACATTTTCTAAAACCTCTACGTTGTATGATTTTTTTTCACTGCTGTCGTTTGTGAATTCGAGTGTCTTTTTGACCCGAATGTGAGAACCCTCTGAAACGATCTGGTTATCAAAGCTTAAGCCGCCGGTTTGTTCTTTGATTGTGATCAGGTTCTCTCCGTTTGGAAGCAATGTTTCATCATTTATTTGTATCTTCGTTTGACTGTGAAGTGCTTGATAAGGATCGATTCTACCTGCTCCGACTTCAAACACACTGTAATCTGAGTTTAATGGATCAGCGGAATTCATAAGGATAGTTTTGATATCTGACGGTTCAAGGTCAGAATTCTCTCCCAGTAGTAACGCGGCCACACCAGCGGCAAAAGGAGACGCCATTGAAGTTCCATTCAATCTTGCATAAGCATATTTATAGTCTTCCGGATTTTCTGGATTCACCATATAGGAAGGGAAGGTGGATAGAACACTAACGCCGGGTGCGACGATTTCCGGTTTCATATCATAGTTTTTATTAACTGGGCCTCTTGAGCTGAAATCTGCCAACATGTCCCCTTCTGAGAAAGATTCTTCTAAGTTGCTAAATGTGAAAGTGTTTTCTCCATTCACAATTGCTTCTTTCAACTCTTCCCCGGCTTTCTTGGTCATGGAGAAAGCCGGAATAAAGTGAGTGGATTCGCCTAGATTATAACCAACGTGACCTTCCGCATTGTTGTACATAATGACTGCTTCAGCCCCATTTTCTTTGGCAAACCTAACTTTGTCAATTAAAGCAAAACCGCCTCGTTTTACGAAAGCAATCTTTCCTACGACATTTTTATTTTCATAGTCTTGTATATCCCCCAAGCCTACATCCACTAATTCAAGGGACTTGTCATCTAAGCTGGTAAATTGGTGAGCAAATCCTCTTGCCATGCTGAAGACATCCGTGGACCATCCACCTGATAGTTTTCCTGTAAAAGTGGTTTGTGATACCGGTACATCACTGGCCCCAACGGTTAATGCCAGTGCTGCTGTACCAGGTGATCCAAGAGTGAAATCATTAGATCCTGAATTTCCGGCTGATACGACAGCGGTTACCCCATTAAGTACAGCATAATTTAACGCAGTGCTCGTTGGGTAATAAGGATCGTTAATACTTGCGCCAAGTGATAGATTGATAACATCCATCTCATCTACTACAGATTTTTCAATCCCTGCTATCACCCCTTCTGAGGACCCACTTCCGTATGGACCAAGTACTCGATAAGCGTATAGATCAGCATCAGGGGCTACTCCCTCAACTGATACTTCACTATCATTCTTGTTCTGTCCTACAATGGTTCCTGATACATGTGTACCGTGTGAAGTGTAATAAGTAGAGCCTACTTGGTTTAATTCCGGCTGACTGGAGTCCCTCCAATCTTCATATGTTGCTTCCATTGGGTCATTGTCATTGTCAACAAAGTCATATCCGCCTTTATAAGCGTCCCTTAAATCTGGATGATTATAATCCACTCCCGTATCCAGGACACCTACTTTGATTCCTTCCCCTGTTATCCCTTCTTTATGTAATTCGTCAACTTTTAAATAAGGCAGGCTCTCTACCGATGTGGTGATGTTACGATCAATATCTGTCGGCAATGCCATTTTAACGGGATCAACCGTAAATGTTTGGTTTTTGTACACTGCTTTGACTACTTTTGAGTGAAGGAGCTGATCTACCTGATTGGCTGGTAGCTTTATAGCCACCCCATTATAGGTGGTTTTATATGTTTGTGTGATTTCTGGCACTGCTTTTTTTTCTTTTTTGTTTAGAATTGATAGGTGCTTTTCTACATCTTGTTTAAAGACTTCGTGCTCGTTGTCTACTTTCGCTTTAGCCTCTTCTTTCTTTAACTTTTTCCCCTCTACTGCAGCTTCTAACACGGCTACATCAGATGGTTTTGAATGAAACTCAACAATGACTGTGATTTCTTCTTCAGAATTCAATTCGCTTTCATTGAAGCCTTGAAGACCTTTCAATTTGTTTAACTCCAACCGTTTCAAAGCAAGCCTTTGCTCTTCTGTTAAAGAAGCTACTATATCTTCTGCTTTTAAGTCCGTTGCCGTAACGGTGGGGGTGGACAAGGTATTGACCGGAGATAACAGTAAACCCGTGGAAAGGGCGATCAATGCCGATCGTTTCGCGATTGAGTGTGGATTCATAATTCCTACCTCTTTCTTTTCTTATTTAACAAGTACTCTCAATAGTAGTACAACTATATTCTAGTATGCTTTCAGTTCAGTAGCTATCGGGGTTTTGAATAGGTCTTTACTACTGACAGGAATCACATTATCAACTGATATAGACCTATTTTTTGTCGGAAACTAATATAAAAACTACTAAAAAGACAATTTTTAATTGGGGTTATGATAATATTGGATGAATTGGAACGATTGCAGGAGGGGATGAGATCATGCTGGAAGGTAAAATTATCAAGTTCTATCGAGAACAACAAGAGATTAAGCAAAAGGATTTGGGAGAAGGTATTTGTTCCACTACCCATATCAGTAAAATAGAACGAGGACTTACTGAGGTCTCAAAGGAAACGATCCAATTATTAAGTGAACGATTAGGAATTCATATGGAAAAGGAATTAGAGAATTATAAGAGTATCGATTCCCTTCTTAAAGAATGGCATGAATCAATCATTAAGAAGCTGCAAATCAAGGCAGATTCCATAAAGAAAAGACTGGAAGGGTTTCATTTATTGCAGATTCAGGATTTTTATCGTACGTATACTCTGATTCTTTCTCGATATCATTTATTTTCCGGGGAAAATCAACTTGCGAAACGTCTTATTGAAGAAATGAAGATGTGGTCAGGACTTAGTCCATATGAGCAAAATATGTTGCTGCACATTAATGGAATTTATCATATGAGGGTAAACCACGATTACTTCAAAGCCATATCAATGCTTAAGAAGATTTGCCTGGACGACTATTCAAATCGGGAATGTTTTTATGATTTAGCCGTTGCCTACCATTCCATTCATTCAAATGTATTAGCCTATTTTTATGCGAATAAAGCCTTGCAATTCTTTGTCGAGATGCGCAGTTTCTCCCGGATGATCGAGTCAGAGATGCTGATGCTGCTCCAACTTGAACAATCCGATGATTCCAATGTGGAAAGCAAAGAATACCAACGATTAATAGACATGGCAGAAGCTTACGAATTGGAGCATCAACGAGCACTTCTTCACCATAACTACGCCTATCACCAACTAAGAAGTGGAGAATTCAAGTCAGCAAGCGAACTCTACAAAAAGTCCGTCAACACCCGTCAACCACAGGACCCAAACTACCTCGGTTCACTTGAAGGATACATAAATGCCCTTACCAAAGAGGGACGGACCTCAAAAGATGAGTTACTTCAAATTATTGAGGAAGGTTTGACTTTATCCGAAAAAACTGAAAACAAAACGTTCTATCACTTCTTTACGTTACACAAATTGAATGTCAATGAAGACAAAAAAGGGTATTTTCAATACCTGGAAGATAAAGCTTATCCTCATTTTCAGGAAATGGGCTACGTTCTCCCAATGGAGCATTACGGCGTTTTGCTGTTTGATTATTATATGGAAAAAGGAGATGTGGGGAAAGCGAACGTGTATGCCAGAGGTCTGATGGAGAAGTTCCGGAAAAATAATCAATTCGTATAACCTCGTCACAAAACGCAATGGAGCGATTTCCATTGCGTTTTGTGTGTTATATGAATCAGGGAGTTAAAGCAAGCATCGCACTTTCTACTACCTGTCGTGATTCACTAATTTCTTAATATCGTCTCTCAGCTCTTGGATGGTCGCATTCATTCGTTTTTGTTGTTTTCCCATTGCGAATATTTCCATGCTACATACGATGAATAAAAGGAATAAAATAATATTGATTAGTTCCATCATTGGAATACCCCCTTGAAGAGTCGTTCTTCGCCAGGATACCATAATCAACCAAAGAACGCCTCAGAAAAGGTTCCATTTTACTCCAATAATGATTTTGAATAAACAATCGGAGCGTCAATGCAATTCTTTGAATCATCGACTAATTCAATTAAAGCAATACCAGTTAACTTCGCTTCAATTAAGTCTCCTCTTTCTAAACAATGTTTAAAGCCCTGAGATAATTTTTCCGGTGAAAGCTTATTGGCTAAAGTGCAGTGTGGAATCCATTTGTCAGGAAGATAGAGAGGATTAGCTGATTCATTGAATTCGTGAAAAAAATCATGATGATCCGAATGAAAGTTTAGCAGTTCTCCTGTGATGGTCGGGGAGAAAAATAGAGTTCCAAAGTTTAGAAATGAACCTACGGTGTTGAAAGTGATATCGATCGGTTTTTTATGTTCATAATACTCCTCTAATGCTTGTATGTATTTTTTCTTATCTAATTCTTCATAACTTCCTATCGTAATATGGGGACGCGCATCATTGATTTCTTCCTCATAGTAAGAAATATTTTTTACGGTAAGTTCCTTCCATATATCTTGTATCAACTCTTCAGTCTTTTCATCGAATAGAGCGATTACCCAGTACATAGCTTAGCCACCTTTCCTAACATACGGATTGTTCATAAGCTCTTCTTCCTTATACTGTAACATAGTCTCTCTTTCAGTGGTTCATAAACTCTTATTTGCAAACGCTTAAATGCTTGTTGAATCAAGACTATGTGCCAAAACTTAAAGCCTTTCCCCCTAAAATGATAAAAATCTTTGACATTGATAAGAAAATGATGTAAATTACCTTATGGACGAACATTTACAAAATAAACAAACTTTAATATTCGTGTTTAGGGGTGTAATAATGGAAAATGTATTTGATTACGAAGATATTCAATTAATTCCTGCAAAATGTGTGGTTAACAGTCGTTCTGAATGTGATACGAGTGTGACCCTTGGTGGACATACATTTAAGTTACCTGTCGTACCTGCCAATATGCAAACCATTATTGATGAAAAAATTGCTGTATATTTAGCTGAAAATAATTATTTCTATATCCTGCATCGCTTCGAGCCTGAAAAACGAATTTCTTTTATTAAAGATATGAAGTCCCGGGGATTGATTTCTTCTATTTCTGTAGGTGTTAAGGATGAAGAGTATGCATTTGTAGAGCAGTTAGCAGAAGAGAAGCTGACACCGGAATTTATAACAATCGATATTGCCCATGGTCATTCAAATGCGGTAATCAGCATGATTCAACATATTAAACAACACGTACCTGAGAGCTTCGTGATTGCAGGGAACGTTGGTACTCCAGAAGCTGTAAGAGAATTGGAACATGCCGGTGCCGATGCTACAAAGGTGGGAATCGGACCAGGAAAAGTATGTATTACGAAAATCAAAACCGGTTTTGGAACAGGTGGCTGGCAACTTGCTGCTCTACGCTGGTGTGCAAAAGCCGCTACAAAACCAATCATCGCTGATGGTGGTATCCGTACACACGGAGATATTGCAAAATCCATTCGTTTCGGTGCGTCCATGGTGATGATCGGTTCCCTATTCGCTGGCCATGAAGAGTCCCCGGGAGATACAATCGAAAAAGACGGCAAGCTCTTTAAAGAATACTTTGGATCAGCTTCAGAGTTCCAAAAAGGTGAAAAGAAAAATGTTGAAGGTAAAAAGATGTTTGTTGAACATAAAGGGTCACTGGAGCATACGTTGATCGAAATGGAACAAGACCTTCAATCTTCAATCTCCTATGCTGGTGGAACAAAGCTTGAAGCAATCCGAACAGTGGATTATGTTGTAGTAAAGAATTCAATCTTTAATGGTGATAAAGTATATTAATAGTGAAATGTTGAAAAGGTGGGCAATTGATGCTCACCTTTTTTTGTGTGAAAATATTCATTTCATAATGGATTAGTATGAGAAACACCTTTGCCTTCAGAAATTATTTTTGTGTGAGGGATACGAAGGCTTAATTCATCAAGCAATTGTTGGGGCTCTTTAAGATTGCTTTTTACAATATTGTATTGTGGATACCCCATTTTCACATTGACCTTAGACATGCGTTTTAACTTATCCGGCATTTTCTCGCGGTATTTCTCTTCATTGGAAAGAATCAGCCCGATAAAAGCATTCCGGTAAATCTCATAAGGAATATAGCTTTCAATATCTTCCCAGCTGATGTTAACGGGATGTTCCGGTAACACATATAAAATAAGATATTCCTCTGTCAGGCTTACATGAGGCACGTTATAGGTGAGCTTTTTAAAGATCTGAATCAAGCAAAAGAGAAAAAACACCCCGCCTAATGCACAAACGGTCCCCATAAAGTAGTTAACGTCAACAAAGAAGAATTCAAACGATAAATACAAACACACAAGGACAAATAATATACTACCAATCGCTAACAAACCTAACCTTTTCTTAGATTCATAAAAATGAACAACCTTCTCTTCCATCTTCAATCCCCTTCCATAAATATACATATTCAATTTCCTATACCCGCAAAGACAAAAGTTAAACTCTGAGTATAACTTGAGTGACGGACCTCGAAAAGGTAAAAATCACTCTCCTTGTCACTTACTTTTCTTTAAAGGTCCGTCCCTCTTAACTTGTCCCTCTTAACTTGTTATAGACACAGGGAGAAATTAAGCTATAATTAGTTTTAATATTATCTTGGGAGGTGAAGTGACTGTGATGAGAATGTTGTTATTGATGATATTGAGCATGGTGTTAGGGACAGTTCCTGTTCAACAACAGAATCAAAGCCCGGTATTCTTAAGTTTTGATGATGTGACTTCTATTTCAGACCATGTGTTTTTAACCGATGCAGACATGATTATCGACGTGGTCCCTTCGCTGGCTCAGAAACAAGATAGTATGACTTCTAATAAAAAATCCATTCTTCCAACATTACACTTCAAATTAATCCCTTTAGCTGGATGTCTATTTAGCACTGAGATATCTCCAGACTCATTGGGCTTTCTTGAAGTAGTCATGTCCCATTCAAATTACCTCTGATTCCTTTCATTCTAAAAATACATGTGATGGTAAACCCTTTTTTCTCTTTGCAGTTAAGAGTTTTTTTGCAGTGCCTATTTAAAATAAACATGGGTCCTTGAAAATTAAATTAAACCGAGGTGCATTCATATGGGAAATTATGAATATCGTAAGGAATCTATTTCTTGTTATATCTTCTGTTCTCTATTACTACTTAGCTTTGTTGGGACGATACTGGTATCTGGAGAAGTGAGTGGAAATAGCATCATCTCATCCGTCCCTCGATTCTCTTGGGATATGATGATTAAGTGGAGAGAAATTGTTGAAATATTCGACTTGAAGTAAATTAAAGCAAAGTTACGTACTGACACTACTTCTATATTAAAGCGAGGAAATAAAAATGAATCTGGGTTTTGGTGAAATAGCGATTATCTTGTTCGTAGCACTACTATTCTTTGGACCAAGCAAACTTCCAGAGCTCGGAAAAGCTGCCGGTGTTTCTATAAGAGAATTTAAACATGCGGTCAGTGGATTGATGGAGGATGAGGATACAGACCATAATGGTGAAAAGAATATAAATAAAAATCAATAGTACTGCTTAACTGTGAGGGACGGACCTCCAACAGACTGAAAATATGATAATCTGGCAAATTGGATCATTTGGAGGTCCGTCCCTCTCTACTACCACATAAAGACTTGAACAGCTCCGTACATAACAACACCAATTACAGGTGCAGTTCGTAAAAGGGTGTATCCATTACTGGAGGATAGGACCCGTTCAAATGGGTTAAGTGCAGGAGAAGCTAAGTAATGTATTAGGCGATCCCATTTGGATGATTTCATTGGGAAATTGGGTACTTCAACCCCATATTCGTCAAGGTTTTTACGAAGATTGTATTCTTTATTAAAGGGATCCTGAGTCATACTCCGTATCCTCCAATTCTTTTTTTAATATTTGAATAGCCTGGTGCATTCTTGACTTGACTGTGCCTAGAGGGATTTGCAATATATGTGCAATGTCTTTTTGGCTTAAATCATGAAAGTAGAATAAGAGAATCACTGCTCGTTGCAAGTCAGGCAATTTGGCGACAGCTTCTTGTACGGTCATTCTGTCATCCTTTGAAAGGCTGTCTTCCGTTATAGGAGTTAAGAATGGTAATAGGGAGCGCCATTTCTTACGTCGATTTAATTTATCAATCATAATACGATAGGAAATTTGGAATAGATATGATTTTACTTTTCCCTTTACAGAATCAAATTTCAATTTATTGATCTGGAGTTTTACAAACGTATCCTGAACCACATCGATACTAAGTTGCTCATCTCGACTGTAGCGGTAAATGAAGCTATACAGTGAAGGTTTATAAAGACGGTACAACTTTTCCAGCGCCTCTTGATCTCCTCTTTGATACGCAAGCATCCAGTCTTCTACTGAATCATTCAATTGAATCGCCCCAACGTTCTTTAATCGCTTTCAGTGTGTTGGAAATCCGGACAATCAAATAAATAAACGAAACCAATGTCCATGCCTGGGATTGGTTGGTGAAAAATTGTACATAGCCATTCTCTACAGTTTCTCCATTAATAATCAGCACATTTAATATTTGTACACAGATTACCGTATATATCGCCAATCCAAGAGACATAGTATCAAACATATTCCACCTTAAAAAGATCTTCGTTTTTTTATAATTGATCTTTCCATTTTCCCTGACAATATATTTTCTTTCCATTGGAATCGCAACGGCTAATATAAACACCATTAAAACCCCCGACACAATAAGGGAAATTATCCATCCTTGATCCATACGATCACTCCTCTTTCTTTTCTTCTCATAAGCTATACCAATGAGGGAGTGAAAAGGTTCATCGAATATGTTCTTTTCTGAGGGACGGACCTCCAATATGTACTTATTCAAACTCTTTAGCCCTTTATCGAACAATCCTTACATTTGAAGGTCCGTCCCTCCCCAATTAAAAACACGAACCTACAGCAGGGGTAGGTTCGCGGGATTTTTAGGTGAATCGAATGTTTTGTAGTGGTTTGATTGCTTGTGCAGACTGAGTTTCACCGTAGAATAGGATAGTTGGTTCGATTACGATGGTTTTTCCCGTTGCTGCAGACCATTCGTTTGTTGATGCTACCAGAAGAACATCTTGGTTCAAGTAAGCTTCTGACCGTTTTCTGGTGCTTGGGTGAACTAAAGTCACAGAGTCTTGGTGATCATCCGATCCAACCGTAATAAATGGTGTATCTCTCAATACGAATTCCTCGAGGCCTGCATAGTATTTATGAACCATCCCTTGTGTTGGAAGTTTAACGAAGCTGGATGTTAATGTTTTTCCAGTCATGAAGAAAGCCTCTAAATCCAGCAACTCCTTCGTATACGTTCTTCCTGAATCCTGCTGAATCTCTGCGAATACAGCCAGTACCGGCACTTCTGGAAGTGTTAAAGCATATTGACGAAGAACAATACCCTTCATCTTTTCATGTTCCTTAAATTCTGTCGTTAAACAAATCCCTGCCCACTGATGGCCTTGTTGATCCAACTTTGTTACAGATCCGATTGCAGTATTCTCTTTCAACATTGAATAGGAACTAACGGATTGGAAAGAGTATCTGATACCTCCACCCCAAGGATTCCACCACGCCCGTGGACCCGGGTTTGGATATAGATGATCCAACGAGTCCTTACCGTCAATCGATAAGGAATAGATACCAGGATAATAAGCAGATGATGCTTTAAATGAAATGACGCCATTATCTACAGACCAAACATCTTCGTCCCTCTCAACCTTTACTTTCCTATTCCCTTTAACAAGTTGGATTACTTCTACTTTTCCGATGTGACTTTTGGATTCGAATTGCCCATCTAACCATTTCAAGCCTGGTGAAGAATGCTCAAGTCCAAGATTCAAACGGGTAACTGACTCAGCTTTATCCACTTCTTTCATGATAATTTTATTTTCTGAATGAACGGTTAATTTACCATGAATATAAGGAGTAAGCATGGAATGGAATGAATAATCTTCCCTTTCACCAACAGAAGAAATAATATCTCCACCTGTTTTTTCCAAAGTATACAGGGGCAGCTCTTTCATGTCTCCTTCATCACCCAACACCAACTCCCGCCACTTAGACCAGTGGTTGGACGTATTGATCCCGACCTGGATAGGGCCAAAACATGTTTTTTCCTGGGATTGTATCAGGTCGATTTCATATTCAAGAGCCATTCGCCAATCATCTTTTCTTCCAATAGCTCCCTCTGACCAAGCAAGGCAAATAGTATCTCCAATTGAAGAACGTGTGAAAATCCAACGTTCAGTCATATCTTTATCATTAATATACTCCATAAAAGGAACCAGTGACTCATTCCCGATCAAGACCCCATTCCTTTGTGGGATAGCCATTCCTTCGAAGTTAATAAAAACGGGCTGAATAAGGGAAATATGCTTCCTGTCTTCTTCTCCGGCATTCACCACTTCATGTTTGATTTCCACTAAACCATCACCGTAAATCTTAAAATAGGTGTTCAGAAGCATGGAGGAAAATGCATCAGACCTTAGTGTTGTTTTCATCACGAATGCTTCAGAAAGCTCAATATATTCTACAGTAGAAGCTTCTTTTTTAGAAAACTCTTCACTATATGGTTTTCCGAATTTTGGTGTAAAGAAAGTGATCGGGTCTTGGGTTGCATTCATAGAGCCTACTTTGACGATATGGTTTCGTTTTTCAATCTCAACGTAGTTCGGACCGTTAAATGCGATCCAACTCTCATCTGTCTCACCACCAAATTTCGCCCCAAAACCCGGTAGAGCCAATGAAAGCCGAGTGGAAAAAGTAGTCGCCTTCCCGTCTTTACGTTTAACAGCTACATTCACCGATTCTGACAAAAAGCCATTTTTCAATAGCTGGATCGGAAGTGGAATCGAAACTCTCCTCTTCCCTTCGATTTTCACCAACACTTCTGACGTTTCCCACTCTACTATCTTATTTACAGGCAGTTTAATCGTCCAGGTAGTTTCTTCTTCTAATTGGCTTTCCAAATCAAGATAGAGCATTCCTTTACCATGGGATTTCCAATTCTTTTTTACCGATCTTAAATGAAGCTTCCCCGCCTGTTTAGGGAAGACCCCTAATGCTAATGGGATTGACTGACCATCCACTTCAACTGTAACCCCAACAGTTGGGTGCTTTTTCCAAGGGTTTGGTTGACTAGCTGGCATTGCGACACTGACAGGGAATTCTCCAATCCAGTTCTTAGCCACTAAAACGTTCTCATGGATTTCATGCTTTACATGAGGAGATGATACTCCTCTTAGGGAGATTTCAACCGGATTCTCTTTGCGATTCTCTATATGATAAGTAACATAGTGTTCTTTTTCCTCGAGCACCTTAAAGTCAGGCAGCGTCATTTCCACTAAAAAATCCTGCGTTTCAACTAAGCGAATTCCTCGCCCAGTTCGTTCAAATTGAATCCGAACGAACTCATTTCCGGCTTCCCATTTGTATTCATAATAAGTATGATCACGATCTTTCAGTCCATCTGGTTTAATTTCAATTAAACGCTGACTCGTTGTATACCAATCGTGTTTCTCAAAAAAAGGCTTAAGCCAGTCAATTTGAAGCACCATCGGAATAAAATTCATCAGATGCACGGTGTCATCGCGCTCTTCCCAGAAGAATCCGCATTTTTTGTATAAAGGGACGGCTTTTGTATTCCCCGCCCACGTAAATAAATCCAGTCTCGGCCATTTTAATTCCACAGTCTTCTCTAAAGCTTTCAATACGAGTTGTTTGCCAATCTTTAACCCTTGATACTTGGGGTGCACGTTCAAAAGAGGAATGTATAAGGCACCTTCGTCCTCTCGATATTCAGATAATCCGCAGTAGCCTGCCACTTCATCTCCCACCATAGCCAAAAACAGGTGGAGGTTCGTGGAGTTAGCTTCCTTGTCTTTTACGTCTTGTTCTGTTGTGATAACAGAATCTCCACCCCAGTTTTCACGGCTTTCATTCCACATTTTCGCAATTCCTGTTGCTAATCCTTCATGATATTCTACGATTTTCACTTGCTCCAAAGTTGTCTTCATAATGTCCTCCTACGCTATGTTTTAATATATAGAACCTCATCCTCATTTATTTTTTGAATTACGTCGACGATTGTCATCATCGTCATCGCCTCCTTTCATATTGTTGGTAATATTTTCTTCCCACACCCACAGTTTAAGATTTTATGAGTAGTAAGTAAAGAATATTCTAACAAGAAAAAAGATTTCATTTAATTATGTAATTGTAAGAGAAATGGAAAATGTAGAATATTTTCATGGTGACTGGACAAACCTACAAGATAAAAAGAGGTTATGATATTGAAAATGAAACGACTTATTCCAATGATTCTATTCACGCTTTTTCTTGCCAATACGACAATCGTTGAGTTCAATCAGAAGGTGCACGCTCAACAAGAAATTCCCTCGTATGCTAAATGGGGAAGTCTGGCAGTAAAAAAGACGCAAGAGAAATACCCTGATGCAGCGATCGTTGACTATCTCCATATCGGTAAGGAAAACGGATCGAAGGTATCGACTGAGAAATTTAAGCTATGGTTAAAACGAAGCGGGAAAGAATTTGGTGTATTTGTAGACATTCAGTTTGAAACGGATACTGAAAAGCTGATTGACATCAAATTCACGGAAACGGATCGATAATTGAAAGTTCTCTTTTCATTCTAGGACACACCTCTTAGATAGCATATCTAAGAGTGTGAATGCGTTTATACGCATTCACCCATTCCCTCGATCAATCATATAAACATTATAAGTTGAATTATTTGGTTATTTACCAAAAGGGGGAAATGAAATGGGGAAATCAGGTTATGTGCCGGATAATACGAATATTAAGAAAACGAGTGGTACACCCAACCTCTTCTTTGATTCGAAAAAGAATGTATTCTTTGAGAGAAACCCCGATAATGTCGCCTATGAAGTGACTTCCACTCAATTGCCGGCTATGGTTGGAGGTGCATTCGTAGATCTATATCTATCAATGGGCCATATACGCGAACCTCACTGGCATCCGAATGCATGGGAATTGGATGTTGTCGTTTCTGGTGAAGCCGTCATATCAATCATTGATCCCGATACAAATAAGCTGCATAAGTACAGTGCTAAAGCGGGGCAAGTGGTGTTTATTCCTATGGCATGGTGGCACTGGATCACACCGGTATCAGATAAAGCACACCTGCATCTTTTTTTTAATAATGATCAATTTGAAACGGCAGAGGGATCGGATACGTTGCGTCTAACTCCCCCTGAGGTATTCGAGCTATCCTATGGCATCAACCCGGAAGTTATCGCAGAGGCTCTGTCACCAATAAAGGATTCTGTAGTCATTGGTCCTCCGAATCAAAATCGAAATAGAGTCGGATTCCCAAAAAAGATGCTGAAGGATTCTAAGAATGAGGGAAACATATCAATCAATATAAATAATAAATCCATTGATTTTTAGAATGGTCAATAGGTAAGGAAAATCCCTGCCGATTGATTTGTTGAATATCGACAAGCTTCTCGAGTGAAAAAGAAAGATCAAAGGTCATGTCCCCTTTGATCTCTTTTAATTTCACAGCTTTACTCTCTGCAGACGCAGGGCATTCAACACAACGGACACAGAACTAAATGCCATTGCAGCTCCAGCAAGCCAAGGTGCTAAGAATCCCATTGCCGCTATGGGGATGCCGAGCGAGTTGTAAGCCAGGGCCCAGAACAGGTTTTGTTTAATATTGCGAATGGTTTTCTTACTCATGAAGATAGCATCCGGAATGCTGTTCAAGTCGCCGCGGATAAGGGTGATATCGGCAGCTTCCATGGCTACGTCAGTACCTGTTCCGATCGCCATTCCGATATCAGCCATCGCAAGTGCAGGGGCATCATTGATTCCATCCCCGACCATCGCTACTTTCTTCCCTTCCTTCTGCAGTTTTTGAACTTCTTTTGCTTTTCCTTCAGGTAATACTTCCGCAAGTACATGTTGGATATGAGCTTCTTTTGCAATTGCTTCAGCGGTCCGCTGATTGTCACCGGTGATCATGATGACTTCTAAGCCCATATCTCTTAAGCGTTGGATGGCTTGTTTAGAAGTATTTTTAATAGTGTCTGCTACAGCGACAAGGCCGGCAAAGTTTCCATTAATAGAAACGAGCATGACCGTTTTACCTTCAGTCTCCAGAGTTTGCTTTGTTTCTAACACATGATTGATCTGGGCACCATTTTGCTCCATAAGTTTCTTGGTACCGATGACCACTTCACTATTCCCAACTTTTGCTTTTACACCATAACCTGGTATAGCATCAAATTCTTGACTACCTAATAAAGTAATCCCTTTTTCTTTAATCCCCTTAACGATTGAAACTGCTAGTGGATGCTCAGAAGACCGTTCCGCTGCACCAACTAAAGCAAGAAAATCCTCTTCGTCAATACCAGCTTCCACTATTACATCTGTTAAAACAGGTTCACCGTTAGTAACAGTACCAGTTTTGTCGAGTATAACGGTTGTAACTCCATGGGTTGATTCCAAATATTCTCCGCCTTTAAAAAGAATCCCGAATTCTGCTGCACGTCCCGATCCTGCCATTATCGAAGTCGGTGTAGCTAATCCAAGGGCACACGGACAGGCAATCACAAGTACGGCAATCAGTTTTTCAAGTGCTTCGGCAAAATTACCCGGGTCAAACCAAATATACCAGACAAGAAATGTCAGGACTGCAATTCCTACAACAATAGGGACAAATATACCTGATATTGTATCCGCTAATCGTTGAATAGGAACCTTGGAACCTTGAGCATCCTCCACCACTTTGATAATTTGTGCCAAAGCTGTATTCTTTCCTACCTTTGTAGCTTTCATTTTAAGAAATCCGTTTTTATTCATTGTGGCACCAATTAATGTATCACCTATAGATTTATCCACCGGAACACTTTCTCCCGTAATCATCGATTCATCTAGTGCTGAACGTCCTTCGAGGACTTCTCCATCTACTGGAACTTTTTCACCTGGTTTGATGTACACAATATCTCCTGTGATTACCTCTTCTAATGGGATTTCTACATCAATTCCATCTCTTTCCACCGTTGCGGTTTTAGCTTGAAGACCCATAAGCTTTTTTATTGCTTCAGAAGAACGCCCCTTTGCCTTCGCTTCAAACAATTTCCCGAGAATGATGAGTGTGATTAAAATGGCGCTAGTTTCAAAATACAGCTCAACCATATGCATTCCCGATCCGATCGACTGATAGGCAATAAACACACTGTAAAAGTAAGCAGCCGATGTACCAAGTGCGACTAAAACATCCATATTGGCACTCTTATTTATTAATGCTTTATAAGCACCTAGGTAAAATTGTTTCCCGATAATAAACTGTACAGGTGTCGCTAAAGCCATTTGTACCCAAGGGTTCATTAATACATCCGGTATTGGGATGAATGAGGTGAATTCAAAATGACTGACCATTGACCACAATAGGGGAAGCGATAATAATAGTGACCATATGAATTTACGTTTTTGCTTCTGAATCTCTTGAAGTTTATGATCGGTTTGTTTTTCTTGATTATTATTTTTTACCGTTGCACCGTAGCCAATCGAATCAACTTTTTTAATGATTTGATCTGTCGTGATTGTCCCAGGGGTATACTCAATGGTTGCTTTTTCTAAGGCTAAATTAACCGTTGCATGTTGTATACCATCTTGCTTATTCAATACTTTCTCGATTCTTGCAGAACACGCAGCACAGGTCATTCCGGTAATATCAAACTCGGTTTTTTCAAGCTGTACGTCATAACCTAGATCCCGAATCCTTTTTTGAAGTTCAATTGGTTTCACTACTTCCGGATTGTATTTTACCGCTGCTTTCTCCATCGCGAAGTTGACCGCTGCATTATCTACACCGTCCATTTTATTTAAACCTTTTTCGACTCGATTCGCACAAGCAGCGCAAGTCATTCCTGTTATATCTATATTGGTTTCTTTATACTGAACCATTTCTCAACCCTCCATACCTATATGGGGTATGCGTTATTGTAAAAGAAAACCGTGCTGAGATAGCACAGTATCCTTACATGACATCATATCCCTGATCATCGATTGCTTCTTTGATGTCATCTAGCATTACTTGTGAACCATTGAATTCAACTTCTACTTTCTTGTCTTCCAAACTTACTTGCACCGATTTCACACCGTCTAATTTCCCCACACTGTCTTCAATCGCTTTAACACAATGTCCACAAGACATGCCTTCCACTGTTAACGTTTCTTTTTGCATCTGTAAACTCCCCTTTATTTTTTCATGAGTTTTTGGATTGTAACCAAAACTTCATCTAATACTTCGGTGTCTCCTTCTTGAATCCGATCAAGAACACACGTTTTCATATGACCTTCTAATAGAATTTTAGCTACGCTGTTGAGGGCTGATTGAGTGGCGGATATTTGCGTAATGACGTCGTCACAATACGTATCGCGCTCAATCAAGCCTTTAATTCCTCTTATTTGACCTTCAATCCGATTTAATCGCGTTACAAGGTTTTTCTTAACTTTATCAGAGTGATGGCTTTTCCGAGCACCTTCATCAGAGCATGCAGCATGGTCCATCACACGCTCTTCTTCTTGAATCACGGATGGTTTAATCTCAGTATCTGTCTCATACTTTTCAGTGGTCATCATCCCACCTCCTCGCTTTCAATATACTATACCCCATTATGGTATGTAAAGGAATCTGATTTATTTAAAAAAGCGTGTCACCATATTGGGATCCACGCCTATAAAATCTTATCATTATGTATGCTTATTGAGGCCCTCTTTTGGGTTGGAGGTATATATTTCAGTAGAGGCAGTGGCGACACCGATAATGGTGCCTTCTTCATTCAATAAGGGATGGGCATATACATTATAGGAAATCGTTCCTGTTTTTAAAGGAATCGACACCACTCGATTAATGGGTGCCTTTTCCTCTAATACATCCTGTTTCAACTTCATTAATGCCCTATTCCCTTCATTATTATCAAGCTCTATGTCGGTTTTTCCAATGTGTTCATCTGGAACAAGATCAGGAGTATTGAAAATCCATGTATAGCGTAATTGTGTATCACAATGAGCGAGCACGACAGGTGCATTTTTTAAGGCAATCGAGAATGGATTTTCCTCGAGATTAAAGCTGGATGCGTGAAAGTCCAATACTTCTCCTAGCTTGGCGGTGACCTCGCTGCTCGGTTTGCGGATCCCGTTCTCGATCTGAGCATAGTAGGACCTTTCAATAAAAGCTTTCGAAGCCACTTCCTGTTGGGTCATCTTCTTCCTTTTTCTCAACTTAATAAGCCAAGTTCTTTTATTCAATCCTCAGTACCCCTTTCTGAACCTTAATGGCAGAAAAGCAATGTATAAACTCTATTAAAGGGTGGCTATACAGAAACATTCCCAAATGGTTATATTCGATATAATAGAATAGTAGGAAAGTATTAAAAAAATGATCTACTCATTTATCTTCATCATGTTGTGAATCTTCTTATTGTAGAGTGATCTCTTCATGAGACATCTATCCGTCCTCATTTAGTATCATTGCTTATGTACTCCTTATTGAAAAGCATAACATAATATCCAGTGTTTCCTCTATCCTTTTTCCAAATATATTTACATAAATGTGAAACTCCAGTTTTGATCATAGTGGGAGGTTATCAGATGTCGATGAAGGCAATTCATGGCGAAAACAAGTATCTTGAATTCATTAACAACATAGTAGATTCAAAAATGAAATTGATTCAAGAAAGGACAAAAGGAGATACTTCTTACCCGAATATTGTAAATGTATCGCTGGAGAAATGGAGAGGAGAATTGATTGAGCTTGTAGCCCAATCATTGAGTTCCCATGAGAGTCATGGATCAATTGAGAGATGGGCATGTTCTTCTGTCACTTTATTTAAACAGATGGAAGTTTCTCTTGATGTCGCGCTGGCAGATCTTCAATACTTCAGGCATGAAATTGCAAAAATAATTAAAGCTCACGCAATAGAGAATGAACTGTCCTTAGAAACGTTTTATGACATTCTTTCTCTTTTTCATTCTGGATTGGATCGAATAAATTATCGTCTTACGGTTTCCTATTCTCATTCCTTTGCAGGAACGGTCAGCTCTGAGCTTTCTATACCGATTGTGAAAGTGACAAAAACGATTGCCATTCTTCCTCTAATAGGAGATATAAATTCAGGACGTGCAAAGGATTTAATGGAAAGGGCACTCTCAGAAGGATCTTCATTGGAGCTGAATCATCTGATTATTGATTTGTCCGGAGTATCGATTGTGGATACAATGGTAGCAGATCAACTCATCAAAGTTGTAGCTGCACTTAAATTAGCTGGTATTCAAGCAATCCTGACAGGCATAAGGCCGGAAATCGCTCAAACCATGGTCAATCTTGGCATCGTAATAAAGCATATTCCGACGTTCGCCAGTCTTCATACGGCGCTTTTACATTTGCAAAAGTCAAAAAGCATCCTGAATATTTAGGATGCTTTTCTTAAGGTAAGGGTTTTTAGGTATAGTGAAAACTTTAATCAGCCTTAGTTAAATAATCATTTAAAAGCTTTCCGATTTCGGCAATTGTATCTCGCGCATATTCGTTGTCGTCAATTTCGTCGATTAATACAGCTATGTAGGCAGTTTTCTCTTCACACCGAACAATTGCACAATCATGTTCAACCCCAGGTAACTCCCCTGTTTTGTTGGCTATATAGATTTTTTCTTTGTCCATCCTAGCAGGGAGCTTAGTATCAAATTGCTGATGATGCAATATATATAGCATTTTTTCCCGGCTTTGCTGACTGAATAGTGGGCTCTGGTCTAGTATACGTAAGCAGGTGATGATATCAGAAGCAGAGGTGATGTTGTCATTCCCTTGTTCCTTTGCATGAAAATCCATCATTTTCCGACTAAGATAAGTTTGTTTTAATGCTAAAGAGTTACAAAGGTTATTTATTGCTTCTGACCCTATACGGTCGATAATGAGATTCGTCGCGGTGTTATCCGACACAATGATCATGAGTGTAAGGAGGTCTTCTACCGTCAAAAAAATTTTTTGTGATAGTTTTGACAACACCCCTGCCCCTCCCACTCTATACTCGTTAGGCACCATCAACGTTTCATCTAAATCGACTTTCCCTTGCTCTGACTGCCGAAAGCCTTCTAGTAAGATCGGAACCTTGATTAAACTTGCGGCAGAATAAGGAGTGTCACTATTGATTTGGATGGAGTGTGAAGGCAGGTCAATGGCTACACTGATCCTGCCTATACATTTATCAATAGCGTCCAGAATCTTTTCCTCTAGTAATTTCTCATTCATCCACTATTCATCCTTTACTTTGTGACCGCTACTTCGTCATGATCCTTGGTAATTTCATTGTCGTACAAGTGGCAAGCAACAAAGTGCTTTTCTTCCACTTCCTTCCATTTAGGTTTATGGCTCGCGCATGCTTCCATGGCTACAGGACAACGGGTTCTGAATACACAGCCACTTGGTGGATTGATAGGACTGGGGATTTCTCCTTGAATGATCATTCGTTCACGCTCATCCTCTACATCGGGATCAGGGATGGGGATAGCTGAAAGTAATGCTTGGGTATAAGGGTGAAGAGGTTTGTTATAAAGCTCTTTACTCTCGGTTAATTCAACCATATGACCCAGATACATCACTCCGATTCGGTTACTGATATGCTTTACCATAGAAAGATCATGAGCAATGAATAAAAAGGTCAACCCCTTTTCTTTTTGAAGCTTTTTCAATAAGTTTACGATTTGAGCTTGAACGGAAACATCAAGAGCAGAAATAGGTTCATCGGCGATGATGAAATCTGGATTAAGGGCAAGGGCTCGTGCAATGCCAATTCGCTGACGCTGTCCGCCACTGAATTCATGGGGATAGCGATTAGCATGATCCCTATTCAGCCCGACATCTTCCAAGAGCTGATAAATACGTTCCATCTGCTCTTTTTTATCCCGGTATAAATTGTGGGCCTCCATCGGTTCTGCAATGATTTCACGTACCGTTGAACGTGGGTTAAGAGAAGCGTACGGATCCTGGAAAATCATCTGCATGTTTCGATAAAAGGATAGCTTTTCTTTTTCAGAGAGTGTATGAACGTTCTTCCCGTCATACAGGACTTCCCCTTCTGTCCTGTCATACAAACCGATAATGGTGCGGCCGGTAGTCGACTTCCCGCAACCGGATTCCCCAACTAAACCGAATGTCTCACCTTTATATATATCAAATGAAATACGATCCACTGCCTTTAAGGTTTTGCCTTTTTCAAGCTGAAAGTATTTTTTTAATTCCTTTACTTCTAGTAGTTTGTCAATCGTCATGATGATTCCTCCGTTTCCTCCCAGTAGCGCCTTGCTTTACACAACTCTTTCTCGTAGTAGGTACCTTTCAGGGAAAGAATTTCAATCGTTTTCCCAGTATTGGGAGAGTGGATCATCTGTCCGTCACCATGATAGATTCCAACGTGATGAATGCTCCCCTTGCCTTCTTCATATGCAAAGAATAAGAGATCACCAGGCTCTAATTGATCCAGTTTTACTTCTTTTCCATCTTTTGCCTGGTCATTTGCATCACGGGGAATCAGATAACCATTCGCCTTGCACATGGTATAGCTGAAGCCTGAGCAATCAAACCCATAGCTCGTCATCCCTCCCCACAGATAAGGAAGATCAAGAAAAGCTTCTCCTGAAGTGACGATGTCTTGGCCGCCACCCTTTTGGTCTTTAACCTTCGTGGTTGAAATGATTGCATCTTTCTGTTTTAAGAAGCGTGGACCTAACGGAGTCATAACTTCGATAACATGATCATGCTCTTTCACAACGGGTAAAATCGTTTGGAAACTTAGTTCCAATTCTATCTCATTATCTATATTGATTAAATCCGCAAATTTGCTTGTGATTATGGCATATGTATCCGTTTGAGGTAACTCCCCGTGGGAAAGTTGAGCGCTTGGGACCCAACCAGGGTATCCTAGCTTGTCCTTAGATGTAGCTTGCTCTGGAATGATCACATGAGACCAACCGTCCTCCTCTTCCATCACCAAAACTTCCTGGCCGAATAAAGCTTGAGATTGTATTCGGTTTTCATCACAGAGAGCCAACCGGGTTTCATGTGTCAAGGAATCTAACCATTCGTTGATTTGCACGGGATTGGAAATGGCAGGTGAATCCAAATCACGGGCGGAGTCCTTGGATGTCCAAACGGTTGATACAGGTACTGCTATTAGTGCTTTTGTCGTCATATTACTTCCCCCTCGCATTCATTTAAACTAGTACTCCTTTTATCCCTAATCCAGGTTGGGTGGGCATCGTGATCTTTCGACCGTTATATTCTATGCCTCCCATTACAATATCTTTTGCCAACATAAGAGGGGCGTCGAAATCAAATCGCGTCACGTTTTTCTTGCTTGCTGCAAAATGAGCTGCCGCCGTAATTCCGAGACGCGTTTCAATCATGCTCCCTACCATACATTCGACACCACAAACCTCCGCAAGATCATTAATTTTCTGAGCGTAATAAATGCCCCCGGCTTTCATGAGCTTGATATTGATCAGGTCTGCACTTCGGGTTTTTAGTACCTCAAATGCTTGATATGGTGTAAAAACACTCTCATCTGCCATAATCAGTGTATCCACTCCATCCGTGACTCTCTTCAGCCCTTCAATGTCATGAGCGGGTACAGGCTGCTCGACTAACTCAATATTAAGATCAAGGTCTTCCAGTTTACGAATCGCTTTAATAGCAGCTTTCGATTCCCAGCCTTGATTGGCATCCAGTCGAATTTTGATATCGTACCCGATTCGTTGGCGGATCTCATGGATTCTTTTAATATCCGACTCTATATCATCTTTTCCCACTTTGACCTTCAATACGTTAAAGCCTTTCTTCACATAGGCTTCTGCGTCCTCACCCATTTCCTGTGGGCTATTGACGCTTACAGTATAATCGGTCTCCAGCTCATGACGGTACCCTCCAAGAAATTGATAGAGTGGAAGTTTGCAGTACTTAGAAAGGCAATCATATAAAGCCATATCTACAGCTGCCTTTGCGCTTGAATTACGGACAAGTAAGGAATGTAAGTGTTGAAAAAGCTGTTCATAATTCAAGAGACTCTTACCAATGATGGCCGGCTTAACCACTTGTTGGATGGCCCATTCAATGCTTGATAAGCTTTCCCCTGTAATGACGGCTGTTGGCGGTGCTTCTCCCCATCCAACAGTCCCGTCATCACACGTTAATTTCACAACGATGGCTTCTGCCACTTCAACGGTGCGTAACGCAGTTTTAAAAGGGGTATGCAGCGGGACAGCTATTCGGGATGTTTCCAGTTGATGGATTTTCAATTATTCTCATCCTCTCTTATGCCGGTTTCTACGATAAATGTTTGGTTATAAGTATTCATTCGTCCCATGCTTCCTAATGGTATGGCGATACTTGGGGAAGAATGGCCGATATGAAATCCTTTTAAAACAGGTTTACCTGCATCTAAAATATGTTCTTTGAGCACCTCATCAAGAGTCAGAGATTGTTCGTGTTTTTCTGCCACACAGTTTTTGAAATCACCGATTATGATTCCAGATGCGTCATCAAATTTCCCCGCCATTTTCAGCTGATTCATCATTCGGTCCACTTTATAAGGTTTTTCATCGATATCCTCGATAAATAGGATTTTACCTTTTGTATCTACTTCAAAAGGAGTTCCTAATGTGCTTACCAATAAGGTAAGGTTCCCACCGACTACAGGACCGCTTGCTATGCCTTCTGCAACTGTTTCCAACGGCGATAGCTTGTTTGTATACTGGATGTCTTTCGCATGAAACAACTGTTCAAAAGACTTCCTAGTTAAATTATGTACATCCGAAAGACCAATATCAGAACTTAACATGGGACCATGAAAAGTCACGATTCCTGTTTTTTGATGAATGGCTGTATGTAAAAAGGTGATATCACTATATCCCCAAAAGATTTTCGGGTTTTCCTTTATCAAGTTGTAATCCAATTGAGAAACAATCCGACCGGTGCCGAAACCGCCGCAGGCACAAATGATGGCTTTAACATCACTGTCTTTGAACATCATATGTATATCTTCTATCCGCTCTTGATCATAACCTGCCAGGTATCCATATTTCTTATGGACAGATTTCCCCAGTTTTATGTCCAAACCTAATTCTTCTAGAAATGATAAGGCTTTTTTTAATGGTTCAGGTTTAGGAGGGCTTGCAGGAGCAATGACTCCTATTGTATCCCCTACTTTGAGTTTTGAAGCTTTTATCACCATTCACTTCCCCTTTCGTAGAAAAAGAGGGAGCAAACGCAAGGCTTCAAGGAACCTTGCGTCTTCTCCACTCACTATTAGTTCAAGTACTTATTTCTTCTTGTCTGCCCATTTTAATTCCATGTATCCAACTGGATGACGTACGATGCCGGACACATCTTCATTTTGTAAGTACACGTGGTTGTAGAAGTGGATTGGAATGATCGGCATTTCATCCATTAAGATTTTCTCTGCTTCATACATTAATTCGAAGCGCTTCGCTTCATCGGCTTCATTCATGGCTTCTTTGATTAAGCTGTCAAACTTTTCGTTACTCCAACCTGTTCGGTTCATTGAGTGGCCTGTTTGGAAGTTCTCCAGGAAGTTGATCGGGTCAGCGTAATCTGCCAGGAATGAGCTTCGTGATAATTGGAACTTCAATGCTTTTTGCTCATCCTGGAATACGTTCCATTCCATATTGGCTAATTTAACGTCAACCTCTAAGTTTTCCTTGAACATTTGTTGGAGGGCTTCAGCGATTTTCTGATGTGTATCACTAGTGCTGTACGTTAAAGTTACTTCAGGAAGCTTATCGTATCCTTCTTCTTCCATTCCTTTTTTCAGAAGTGCTTTCGCTTCTTCGATATCTGTTTTCACTAAATCTCCATTTGCTTCCCTGAAATCTTTTCCAGAAGGATCTTTGAACCCTTTTGATACGAAGCCGTAAGCTGCTTTTTCCTTATTCTTTGTCACAAAGTCGACCATTTGCTGTTGATCTACCGCCATGGCAAAGGCTTTACGGATGTTTTGATTTTGGAAAGGCTCTTTTTCTAAATTGAAACGGTAGAAGTAGGTTCCTGCTTGATCTTCTACATTCACTTTGCCTTCTTCGAATAACTGTTTACTTAAATCGGCTGGTACGTCTGCTGTATCCAGCTCACCTGTTTTGAATAATTGATAGTCCGTGTTTGTATCGTTCACCATGGCCCAGTGAACTTTATCCAATTTCACTGAATCTTTATCCCAATACTGATCATTCTTTTCCATAACAAAGTGGCTGTCATGCTCCCATTCAGTCAATTTAAAAGGCCCATTTGCAACGAATGTATCAGCTTCTGCAAACCACTCAGGGTTTTCAGTAGCAACCTTCTCATTGATTGGGAAGAACGCAGGATTCGCAATGACACTTAAGAAATATGCTTGTGGACTAGTCAGAGTGACCTCAAATGTTTTCTCGTCCTTCGCTGCTACTTTCACTTCATCAGCCGATCCTTTACCTGTATTGAAGGCTTCTCCACCTTCAATGAAATAACCTAAGAAGGCAGCCGGTGATCCCGTTTCCGGATTCAACAGACGTTTCCAAGCAAAAACGAAGTCTCCAGCGGTTACATCATCTCCATTAGACCATTTGGCATTGTCACGAATATGGAATGTGTATACTTTTCCGTCTTCAGACACATCCCATTTTTCTGCCATTGCCGCTTCGGGTTCATGATTGGCGTTTAAACGCGTCATCCCTTCCATTAAGTTGTTTAATGCTGTCCAGGAATAAGAGTCGAATCCAATGGGAGGATCAAAAGACGTGGGTTCAGCACCATTATTCAAGTGAAGAACCTTTCCTGCATTTTCTTTCTTATTGTCTCCACTGCTTGACTCACTGCCTGCATCCTTCGTAGCTGTACAAGCTGCCAACACAAACAAGAGCATTCCTACTAAAAAAACTGATAATAGCTTCTTCATGTTCTTCCCCCTCTTATTCTTTTTATCTATCAAACAATTAACCTAACGGATGGTTAAGCTAATCGATGAAAGCATCGCTTTTTTGGCACGTTTATCCTGAAGCCAGCAGTCAACGCGGTGATCAACTGATACCTGTGTTTTCGATGGATATACACGGTCGCACACTTCCATCGCCTTTTCACACCGGGGAACGAAAGGACATCCAACAGGTGGTGAAAATAAATCAGGCGGTGAACCGGGTATCGGAATCAGATCTTCCCCATCAAGATCAAGTCTTGGAACTGATTTCAGTAATCCCTGTGTATACGGATGTTGAGGGTGATAGAAAATCTCTCTCCTGCTTCCTTCCTCAACAATTTTCCCGGCATACATGACGGCGATCCGATCAGCAACTTGAGCCACTACACCCAAATCGTGGGTGATCAAAATAATCGAGACTCCTGTTTTCTGCTGGATTTTTTTGAATAATTCCAAAATCTGCGCCTGAATCGTAACATCGAGAGCTGTCGTTGGCTCATCAGCGATTAACACGTCTGGTTCGCATACGAGTGACATCGCAATAACAATCCGCTGCCTCATTCCCCCACTAAATTGATGAGGATATTGCTTTAATCGTTCTTCCGGGTTTGGAATACTAACGAGTTTCAGCATCTCAATAGCTCTATGTCTGGCCTGTTTCTTGGAAACATCGTTATGCTGCAGAATTCCTTCTATTATTTGCTCCCCGATTGTCAGGGTCGGATTCAGAGCCGTCATGGGATCCTGAAAGATCATCGAGATATCGGCCCCTCGAATCTTTCTCATTTGCGGTTCGGTTACATTTAAAAGGTCTTTTCCTTTAAATAGTATCCTGCCGTTCGTCACTCTCCCAGGAGGACTCGGAATTAATCTCATAATACTTTGAGACGTTACACTCTTTCCGCATCCAGATTCGCCGACAATGGCAAGCGTCTCCCCCTTATGTAAATCAAAGCTCACTCCCCGAACCGCTTTGACTTCTCCCCCATATGTCGAGAAATGTACATGTAGATCTTGGACTGATAATACTTGATTCATGATGATTACCTCCTTAGCTTAGGATCAAGTGCATCTTGTAGTCCGTCACCTAAAACGTTAAATGAGAACATAGTTAATGAAATAAATAAAGCCGGGAAGAATAATCGCCACCAATAGCCTGATAGAATCGTAGATAAGCCGTCATTAGCCATGACTCCCCAACTAGCATAAGGAGCTTGAATTCCCAATCCAAGGAAACTTAAGAATGCTTCGGCAAAAATAGCGCTTGGTACGGTCAGTGTCATCTGAACGATAATCGGTCCCATCGTATTAGGCAGGAGATTCTTCCTTATGATACGGGCTGTTTTCGTTCCAAACGTTTTAGAGGCAAGAATGAACTCATAGTTTTTAATTTGGAGCACTTGTCCCCTTACAATTCGGGCCATCCCGATCCAGCCCGTCACGGTTAAGGCAACGATAATAGTGAGCAGGCCCGGCCCCATCACGACCATTAATAAAATCACAACCAGCAGGTAAGGTAATCCGTATAGAATTTCAACAATACGCATCATAACGTTATCGGTTTTACCACCCTTATAACCTGCTATGCCTCCATATACAATCCCGATAACAAAATCAATGAGGGCGGCCATAAAGCCCACAAACAACGATATACGTGCACCGTACCACGTACGGGTAAAGACATCTCGTCCCATATCGTCGGTACCGAACCAGTGATCAGAGGAAGGTGGCAGGTTTTGGCTCGAAAGTGTTTGCTTCGTTACGTCATGGGGAGAAATAATGGGGCCAAAGACCGCCATCACAATTAATCCGATTAAAAAAACAAAGCCAAGCATTGCCAGCTTATTTTTCACAAGACGCTTCCAAGCATCCTGCCAATAGGAAAGACTCGGTCGGACCACTGCTTCCGCATCACCTTTATTCCTCTTCTTGGGTGTAAACCACTCATCCAGTACCTCTGGAGTCACACTGGGTTCTTGGTGTTTTGGAACTCCCATTATTTCGCCTCCTTCTTATGTAACTTAATTCGGGGATCAAGGTAACCATAAGCTAAATCTACTAGAAACAGCATAAGTATGAGAAATGCACTGTAAAATACAGTCGTCCCCATAATGACAGGATAATCACGCTGATTGATGCTCTCCACGAAATACTTTCCCATTCCGGGAATCGCAAAGATTTGTTCTATAACGAATGTACCTGTTAATATTCCTGCAGCTAAAGTACCCAGTACAGTCACAACCGGAAGTAAGGCATTTCGCAGGGCATGCTTAAAAACAATCTTGATCGGTGACAACCCTTTAGCACGGGCTGTTCGAATATAATCCTGTGTTAACACTTCCAACATACTAGAACGAGTCAGACGGGCAATGATGGCCATTGGTCCTGTTGCTAGTGCCAAGGTCGGAAGAACCATGTGACGCCAGCTCGTCCATGTGGCTACAGGGAAGATTCCCCGGTTGACAGCCAATTCCTGAATAAGTAATGTCGCCATCACAAAGTTTGGGATCGAAATCCCGAGTACAGCGAAGGTCATTGCCATGTAATCGATGATCCCGTTATGTCTGAGAGCAGCCAATATCCCTAAAATAATGCCAGACAATACTGCAATTACGAGAGTAATCATTCCTAATTCAAAGGAAATAGGGAATCCCCTTCCTAATAAGTCATTTACGGTTTGTGATGGTTGTGTAATAGATGGCCCGAAGTCTAATGAAACAAGGGACTTTAAATAGAGAAAATATTGAACCATCAAAGGCTCATTCAAATGATAATGAGCTTCTAAATTTTGTTGTACTATCTCACTTGTATTTCTCTCTTCATTAAACGGTGACCCTGGTATGGCATGCATTAAGAAAAATGTTAATGTCACAATCAGCCATAACGTAATCACCATGGCCAGAAGCCGTTTCAGCAAATATGTACCCATTGATCTCACACTTTCTAACAGAATGTTGTTCGCATCGCCAGTTCAGTCATCACAAGCATGGCTCTATAGGCTTCCAGGATATCCTTCGCCTCAAATCGTACAATGGTTGTGCCTGCTTCCAGTTCTGTTCCTGGCATAAGACTTGCCCACTCCGCTTGTCCATAATTCGCAAATTCGATTCGCAATGTCGGATGTTCAGGTGGAGTGAGGGGTTTTACGTTTTCTTTATTATGTATCGCTTCTTCGGTTTTCTCCTTTAATAATTGAGCTGATTTCTGGGGTGTCAGGCTTTTTGCCACAGAACGGGATACCGTTTCCTTTACGACGGCTGTCGTCACATTAGGGATCAATGCTTCTGCCTCAAGTGCTGCCTGATCATCTCCGGCAACCATCAACACTGGAACCCCGTAAAATCCTGCAACATACGCATTAAAGCCCAGCTCACCCACGGCAACATCATTGATATACATGTTGCGAACGCCGAAGATCATCGAATGGGACATCACCCCCTTCGTAGAAGCCCGTGCGTGATAACCCACAAAAAAAGCCCCATCGATCGTCTCATCCAGCCCTTGAACCATGGAATATGGTTTCACTCCTCCGGATATCAACTTTGTTTCTGGATGCAGCTTTTCAATTAATAGATTGTTCATTTGTGAATGACTGTCATTTACCAGTACTTCAGCGCAACCTGACTCAAAGGCAGCAGATATTACCGCATTCGCTTCCTCCGTCATCATGATTCTCCCACGTTCATAATTATGCTTGCTCGAATCTACGTGTGTATGATCAACCAAACCTGTGATTCCTTCCATATCCACCGACATATATACATTCATATAGTAACCCCCTTTCCTAGGAAATATTTATTAAATTTTCTTAATATTATAAATATTAATCCGCCTAATTACAACAATTTTTTGAATAAAAAGGAATTTATCCCTATTTTCATAAAAAAAGGAATATTGGACTATGTTTTGTTTCGTTCAGAAGGTTTTTTCATCATTTCAGTCAACAAATAGTTAATTAGAATCATCAAATCTAATAAAAAATTAAAAATGCGATGGATTTCATAATCGAAATCACACCGCACCTTTTGTTTATACATATGTTATAGTACTTGGCTTTGAGTGCTGGTTGAAGGATAAATGACCCAGGTTCACTTCATTGAAATATTTCATATTTCGCTTATAAACCTGAAAATCCTTTTTTATTTACCCTTACCCCCAACAACCCTTTTCATAGAAAAAGACCTGGAGAAATAAATCTCCAGGTCTTAAACTCGGTTAATGTATGTTAGCTTATTTTATTCAAAAGTTTTTCTGAGTGCTGAGAGCCCATCTCTGCCACTAAATCGAGTAATTCTGCTTTCGTTGTCTCATCTAGGCCTTTATAAATAAGGAAAGCTTGTGTTGCATCAGAAGTAATCAACTTTCGGTATAACTTGGATATCCTTTTACTCCTGTGGGTGTCCATTAGATCCTCCTCTATAAATCCTTTCTGTTATTATAATAAATATAGGCTTGTTTTTTCAATATATTCTTAAAAAATTAATTATGTAACAAGAATGAATCAACTACATTACAGGCTTCCAAATGGTCAACCTTGGAGGAGAAAATAATTTTCTTAGACCTTTACACGTAGGTGATTATCTAATAGATAAATCAGATGCTAATTTTCCAAACTCAAGTGCTTCGAGAATGATTTCCTCAGAGAAACCTGTATACTGAGAAAGCATTTGGATCGTAATTTTCTGAGATTTACGAGAAGCTTGATTTTTTGCCATATGTGTTTGATACAAAACAATGGAATATTTGTCATGTATATTGAGCAACGATCGTCACAGCTCCTATTATTCTCTCCTCACAAGGTTGCGGGTAAAGGCTACTTACTATTTACCCAATGATCTTTTTTGAAAACGTATATCAAGCATGAATAAATAGCTTATTTAACGGACTGCTTTGATCGGGCATTCTCATCTTTATATGGATGTAAAATCATTTATTGTTTTTCTTCAAAGTTGATGCGGTTGGAGCAGCGAAGAAATGAATATAATTTTTGACGGAACAAACATGCTCCCACCCTGACGTCTGTAAGTTAGAAAAGTACTCTTCATGAGGATCGGTCTCATAATCTATGAAATAATGTATCTTATCACTCTTACCTCTCTTCAATGTGAAACCAATAAAAGATGCATTTTCCAAACGCCATCCTTTTCTTGCAAAAGCCTCGATTTTTTTTATGTCTTTCTCTTTAAAAGTAGTCCCCCAGCGTGGAACAAATTTTCTTTCAATCATCGTATCCCCCTTAAGTTTGTCTATAGCTCAGAAAGAAAATAATCTATAATCGCCATTATTAGAAGAGTGCTTCAGGATATTTTCATCCATTGACCCTACAGTGAAATATGAGCCGATAGCCCCAGTCGTACAACGGTGACCTGAAATCAGAATATTCTTCTCATTATTTCCATGCTCTTTTTTCAGTTCAGTCATAAACGAAAAAATCCGCTCCATGAAACAATCTGTTTCTTCAAGTCCTTTATAAATTCTGGCATCTGGGAGAACCCCAGCCATTTTCACCTCGCTTTTCAGCAGCCCATCAGCTTCACCTAAATCATAAACATCCAATCTTGGATCTATGTAGGCTTCTTTTCCAGTGGCAATTTCAGCCGTCTCAATCGCTCTTTTTTGAGGAGAGGAATAGACATAATCAAAAGGAATCTGTGACAGTTTGTACTTTAAGTATTCAGCTTGTCTGAAACCTTCTTTATTTAAGGGGAGTCCCGTTCTTCCTTGTAATCTGCCTTCCTTGTTCAAGTCAGTTTGACCGTGTCTGATAACATATATCATATAGACACTCCTTTCTATCATTCTATCTCCCATATGTAACGAGTTATTTACTCCCGGTTTAAATCCAAGTCACAATTGATTTGCCCTGTTCATTTTCTTTTTCAAAGAGAAAAAGGTAACAAAACATAAAATGATATACATAAAACCAATGATTAACCCTAATGTTATAGAATATGTCATTAATCTATAGAGGGTCAGCCCACCCATGACCATTATGAGAATAAGGAATAATAATCCGTTCTTTTTATTTTGAAGCATGATTGATGAAAATATGGCTAATGCTAGAGTAGTGGAGATTAAATGTCCCATTACTAAAATGATTCCCCACAAAACATCATTGTTAATAGATATCAAGTTCGATAGTGATTCTGGATACATCATAATGCCTCCTGAACTTAATAATTCCTCACCGTATTATTATTTAGTCTCCTTCCTCCTCTGCCTCTCAATATGAAAAACCAGGAAAGCCACACCACTAAATCCAATGATCCCAAAAACACCAGCGATTATTCCTTGAACAGAATGGGTGAAGAGTGTGAATCCCATAGCAAAACTAGAACCTACAATTAGGAGAAGTAACCAGTGGGCATATCTGCTTATAAAGTAGTTCATTTAAAAGATTCCTCCAAAATATCATTATTCTATTTATTTTAACATAATATTCCAACATCTTATAATAAAAAATAAGCTACCCTCAAAAGGGTAACTTAATTCACTTTACTTTAAATTTTCAATAAACAGTCGCACAACATCAGCCCCACCAATTACAGTACCAAGTGTACTTCCTAAGTTAGCAAGCACGACAATGAGGAGGATTCGCGTTACTTTGTTTCTCCAGAATCCTTTTACACTTAGAACGTCTTCAGATAGTGAGTCAAAGTCACCGACATTCGGTCTGCGGAAATATGCTTGTACGAATCCGGCAAACCATCCTGCTGCCAGAAGCGGATTTAATGACGTAAATGGTGCTGCTACGAATGCTGTCAATATTGCTAATGGATGTCCTAGTCCTATGGCTACGCCAAGTGCAGAGAATCCTCCGTTCCATAATATCCAACTAATCCCCTGCTGTATCCCGGCATCTGGATTAGAAATGAAGGTATAGGCAATCACGGCAAGTATCATTACAGGAATAGCCCATCCGATAATCTTTGGCCATTTTGATTTAGCAGGACGTTCGTTCAGTTTGTCCAAATTATGTTCTCTATAAATTTCTTTAGTGATACCAGGAACATGTGCTGCACCTAACACCGCAACAATTTTCTCACCCTGAGCATCTTTGATTTTCTGGGCAAGATATTGATCCCGTTCATCGATCAATGGTGTTTTCAATTTAGGAAACACTTGGGTGAATTCATTTAGCATCGAATCAAGCATATCTTGAGATTTGATTTTCTCGAGTTCTTCTTCTGTAATGGTATCGTTACTGAAGATACTGTAAATGATTTGTGTCATAAGTTTCGCTTTGCCACTGAATCCGACACTATTCCAAATACGGGAAAACGTAATTTGGATATTCCGGTCAGCCAAGACGAGTTCAGCACCAGTTTCTTTCGCCGACTCGATTCCTTGAATCATTTCCTGACCCGGTTTGATGCCGAATTGTTTGGCCATCCGTCGCTGAAATGACCCAATGGCCAGATTCATAAGAAGCAAAGTAGCTTTTTTGTCTTTAATTACTTGAAAGATGTCTGTATCTTTCCATTTATCTTCCTCGACGATTGATTGATACCTAGGTTCGTCCAGCTCGACACATACCGTATCCGGTTGTTCGGCTTCGATCACTTCTTTTACCTGCTCTGCACTCTGACGCGATACGTGAGCAGTCCCAATGAGAATGTATTCCTTCCCGTCCATATGTATTCTAGTAATATTCTTTTCGTTTTCTCTCGACATATTGTACCTTCCTTTAACTCCGTTGACTTCCAATTGGTTTAAATTGAATCTACCTCATAATGATAAACTAGTTTTGGCAAAATTTAAATAAATTCTATTTAGAATCGAGAAAGTTATTGATTGTTGAGGTTATTTTTATACGTTTTGTATGGATTAAGGCTAGAAATCTGGGGTGTTGATATTTATTCGTCCGATTTAACGGCGCTATTTCAATTTTATCGGCGAAATCTCAAATATAACGGCGAAATCCTTGTTATATCGGCGGAATTTAAGATATAACGGCGAATTCATTATAAAGGACATCAAATGTTTCTATAATGAAAAAATCCCATCTAATAGATAGATGAGATCCCAAATAAAATATCAATAGCCACTCCTCTTCTCAAACACAGCCTCACTCACAATATCATACATTTTTTCAACACCTTTAGCAGAAGCTTCAAATTGATAGGAGCTCTCTAAGTCAATCCCAATCTTCAAGGCTTCTTCAGCAGCATTGATATTCGCTCCTAGAAAAATGAACTCCCAATTGTATCGCTCCTGTTGATGACTGATAAGGTCTTTTACCTTACTGGCAGAAAACTCAACGCTCGCATTTTCCATACCATCGGTTGTGATAACGAAGATGACTTTCCCTGGCCGTTTTGCTTCCTCAAGCTTAGCCAAACGATGACCTACATCAAGGATCGTTTTTCCCACTGCATCCATAAGAGCCGTCATTCCCCTTACATAATAATCCTCGGGGGTTAGCCTTACCTTGTCTGCTTCAATTTCGGTCCATAATTGCTCATATTTATCATCAAATAGAACGGTTGTTACAACGGTTTTTCCTGGTAACCGACTCTGTTTTTCAATGAAAGCATTGAAGCCTCCAATCGTGTCATGCTCAAGTCCACCCATTGATCCACTTCTGTCTAATAAGAAAATTATTTCAGTTAATGCAGTATTCATTTTTTTCCATCCTCTCTTCTTGGTTTCTGATATAATCATAACCACGAATAGTAAGAAATGGGTCGCCTCGTAAGCGACATTTTGGAGGTGAACGTATGCTTAATGAAAAGATTTTGAACGAACTTCATGATTTCGTGGAAACAAATAGAGAAATACGTATTTATGATACACATAAAGAAGAACCCTTTTTAAGTGATGAAATTCACTCCAGTGAGCTTGAAGAATTTATTGAGCGGCATCAATCAGCACCTTTTTCACAGATGTTGTTTCAGCATATCGATGCCACAGGTCAGACGGATGCTTCCATCTACAAAAAAGCGAGGATCGATCGAAAGCATTTTTCAAAAATGAGATCGATTCCTGAATACAAACCGAGTAAACGGACTATAGTAGCCCTATGTCTATCTCTTGAACTATCGGTGGAAGAAACCGATGATTTATTGAGTGCAGCCGGTTTCTCCCTATCAGGAAACGACCGATTCGATCTCGTGATTCAGTTTTGTTTAGAGAAGAATATCTATGACATCGATGACGTGAACCAGGCACTGTATTCCCTTGATCTAAAACCACTATAAAAAAGCAGAGTGCTAGAAAAGGCACTCTACTTCTACTAATATTTCTTTTCGATTTTTTCTTGTAACGTTTCGATTTTTTCTGGAAGAACAAATAAGTATTCAATGAGGCCTTCTAACAATTCCATCAATAAGCCTGCTGTTTCATCGTCGATTTCTCTTTCCAATTCAAGCATTTCATAGAAGGGAGAGTTTGGGTGAACAAGATGGCTCAACGCCTGAATCGGCTTCGTAAGGTCGACATTTTTGGGTAACTGGTCGAATTGTTCCGATAAGGATTGCCCGTTTACTTTGTCCCCATTAAAATTCTTCAGAACACTTTCGAGCACACGCTTAGACATGACGGCTGTGGCAGAGTTATCCTTCGACTGACTGACATTTAATGCAGATCGAAATGAGCGGACGAGGTCCTGTGGAATCCGTTTATTTCCTTGAATCTGATCCAACGGACCGTTCGTTGCCAGGGGATCATAGATATAGAGGCCAGCTTCCTCTCTCCGATTCACCAAGTCATCATTAAGCATAATAACGAATAGGGCAGGTTTCTTACATTCTGAACAATTTGCCTCTGCAAACAGTCCTGTTTTATTCACTTGATAAAAATTGGCCTTCAAAACAAATTCACTTGTCTTGGAACAGCCTGGACATTGGCTTTTAACCTTCTTAGGAACTTTTTGATAACCATACTGAATATGAGACAGTACAGATCCAGGTAATATTTCTCTCATTTGTACCTCCTAAAAACGCAACATAACGAATGGATTTTAACTATTTAGAAAATTTACGATAAATAAAAAAACGCTTTCCTTATATCAAAATTATACCTTTGCTAGAAATGATTACAAGGTTTAATATTTGGAAATTAGGATTTGTGAGATTGGCACTATGAATTGTACAGAGTGACCTAGTTATTCATTCAATCTCCTTATCGAATCATCAACTTCAGTTACGATGGATACAAGCAGGTCTTTAGTAGATATATCCCTGCTGAGTCTCGGGCTTTGTCCAGACCACAAGGACATGAATTGTGGAACCCCCTGTTTCCCTGCCTCCTTTCTCATTTTTTTCGTTAACGCATTTTGTATGGGGTACGGTGGTAATAGGCTCTCGAATTCCTGCATTTCCCTAGTAAATCTGTTTTCGATCCCTCGTGCTGGTTTCCCGCTAAAGGCCGCTGTGATGACCGTATGAGTTTCTGATGATTCTAAAACAGCCCTTTTATGAAAGGCACCAGCCCCACTCTCTTTGCATGTAAGAAAAGCAGTTCCCATTTGGACTCCTCTTGCCCCTAAAGCAAGTGCTGCAACAACCCCTCTTCCATCCATAATGCCTCCTGCAGCAATCACAGGTATGCATACGGCATCCACCACTTGTGGAACGAGAGAAAAGGTTCCGATCATTGAGTGTTCAAATGAGCCTAAAAACGTGCCTCGATGCCCACCAGCTTCACTTCCTTGGGAGACAACGATGTCTACTCCGCGCTCTTCATTGATAACTGCCTCTTCAACAGTCGTCGCGGTACCGATCACGATGGTCCCTTCCTTTTTTAACTCTTTCACTAGCTCTTTAGATGGGGCACCGAAGGTAAAGCTGCAAACGGGTATCTTTTCATTGAAGATGACTTCAAGCTGATTTTCAAAATCGGATTGCAGATCTGAAAACGAGCCATTGTCCGTTAGGTGTAATTCTTTTTTATAAGGCTCCAATAATCTTTCGGCGTTGGTTATTTGTTCATCATTTACTATTGGAGTTTCAGGTATGAAAAGGTTCACCCCAAAAGGCTGATCAGTTTGACCTTTTATTTCTTTGATTGCTGGTTTCATATCATCAGCGGACATATATCCTGCTCCCAAAGTTCCCAACCCTCCCGAATTTGAGACCGCAGATACCAGATTTACAGTAGTGACTCCACCTGCCATTCCTGCTTGAATGATGGGGTAGTGTGTGCCCAGTAAATTAGAAACGATGTTTTGCTTCCACATGGTTTCCCCTCCTTTTTCTTGAATTACTTAAAGTTGAAGTATGAATAAATTATGACAAATTTATCCTGCATGTACAATTGATTTCACTCTTTCTACCATAGAAAAGCACGGAAAGAGATGTAAGACATTAATTGAGATTAATTGTATTAGCATGAAAATTCATAAAAGATTTCCTCCATGACTTGCAAGTCGCATTCGAATCTGGAGGTACCTTTACAAAGAAAAAAGCATTCAGAGCTTTAACAGCTCTGAATGCTTTATTAGTCTTTTTTAAAGGAAGTAAACTTTAATACAATTTTCATAAATTCCTCATAAGATGTGAAATGTTTATTCCATGAGTTATACCATTTCCGGATTGTTTCAAGTAACCAAAACGGAATGGCTCTTCCATCAATGAGGTGGTAATGTTCTTCGTATGCTTTCTTTAAATGCTCCCATCTAAAATCATTTCCCGGTAGCACGTATTCGGACACATCTATGATTTTCGCTCTTCCATTTTGAAGCAATATATTCTTTAAATGAATATCACGGGGATTCAATCCCTGATCACGAACATATTGTCTGGCATCCTCCACATCTTGAACTGTTTGTTCTGGGATATGAATTCCTTGGAGCAGACAATCGAATAGTGTTGGTCCCTCTTCGTAACTTAAAACGAGAAATTTATCGTAAGCTGCATAGCAGGTTGAGAAAAAAGGTGAATTCCCAATGGTATTGTAAACTTTTTCTTCTATTTTAATTTTCGATCCCTTATCCTCCGCGTACAATTTAAACGCAAACTCTGGAGCATAAATGGATTGAAAGACCGCTGCATCCGTCCCGACACCGATGCATCTTAGACTATCATCCCCACCATGGATCCTGACAGGTTCATTATTGAGATTGGAAAACACTGTAACCTGAGAAAGAGATGGTAGTGCTGCTTCCCATTTATTATCCATAAGTTCTCCCTTCTTTGGATTGAACTTTATAAAAGGTATGATTGGAATTCATACCTTATTCAGAATAATATAGCACCTACCAATCCCAGATATCAATTTTGCACCATTGTAATTTGCTAGTAATTTTAGACAGTTGTATGTAATAGCAGATATTCTTAATCATGATGAACATATCCATATTCAAGAAAAAGAAGAAAAAAATCATGCCTCCAATAAATTAACCTACTTTTGCGATTCTCTGTTGTTAATACAATAATTTACGTCATTTCTCTAAAAGCTCCGTTAGTAAAGTAATATTTACTCCAAGTGCTTCAAAAATTGATCGACATGTGATGTCACTTACTTTTCCCTTTCCTCCTTCAAGCCTCTTAATCGTTTGAGCACTCACGTTTGCTTTATGAGCTAATTCTTCTTGTGTTAATTGAGACTTCACACGCAAAATGTGTACGATCTCACCCATACGTAGTTTTTCAGCATTTGAGTCACCTTTTACAAAACAATTATTTATGGAGTTACATAATTTCTTCATGTCCTTCATAGGTTGACTCCTCCGACAATTGGTAAAATTATATTTACTAAATATAAAGAAATTTCTACACATTTTCAAGGGATACCGTGTGATTTTCTTTTTTTAATAAAAGTAAATCGAAATTCTTCCTGATTTGTTAGGTGCGCCTTCTGAACACGATGAATGGATTACAGAGAAGAAAATAAATTTTTTATTAAAGAACAGATGGGAAAATACTTAGAGGATTGACTCTAAATATTTTCCCATATTTCATTTGCTATTAAGATGTTCAATATATTTCGGCAATTCTATCAAATCATCAATCACCCAATCTGCTTGTTCTGCATGACCCAGGTGAGGGTCTTTCTTCCAAATACCTTTCATCCCGACTTTTTGAGCACCATACACATCATACTCAGGGTGATCCCCGATGAAGATGCATTCATGAGGTTCTAAATTCAACCTTACTAATGCTCTATTGAAGATTTCAGGGTCAGGCTTTTTCAAGCCTTCCCATTCTGAAACTAGAATTTCATCAAAGTATGCTTTTATTTTAAGAGCCAGAATGTTGTCCATTTGAAATTGGCCAAATCCATTTGTGATCATTCCTAGTTTGATATTATTCGAACTTAATTCATCCAACATTCTATGTAAATGTGGAAAAGGTACACAGCTGTGCTTGAATTCACTGATGTAATCCTCAAGCAGTTCTTCCCAGGTCAATTCAGGAATAGTGAATTCCTCGATAAGCTGCTTGTACACTTCATCTTTCCATACGTAGCCGCGTTGGTCTAATTCAATGAATCTGGTTTTGTACGATTCTTTTGGGATATGTCTTAGCCATTTATCCAGTCTTTCATATTGACTAGTGATGAATTCATTTACAGAGGCTTCTCTGTTCAGCAGGGTTCCGTCCAGATCGAATATGGCAGCTTTGATCATGATTGGTGTCCTCCATTTCTATCAATTTAGTCAAATAAAGAGCAGATTTCGTTTGATTAAGGGATTTGCTTCGCCATAAGCTGTTTTTGTAATTATAAATTAAGATTTTTTCATATATTCACTATATTAACGTATTTTAGAATATAATGGAAAGAGACTAATAGAAAGGAAGATACATATGGGATTAGAAATGAAGATGGATTGTCAGGCGTGCGGGAGGACTTTGACGGATGATGCCTACATTTGTGTGCATGAATGTACCTTTTGTGAGGATTGTACAGCGAAAAACGACTCTACCTGCCCGAACTGTAGTGGAGAGTTAGTCAGAAGACCAAAACCACCTACGGGGATTGAGCATTGAGGAGGGAATCGCTTGAAGGGGTCAAGGATGATTTCTAAATGGAAACAAGCTCAGAGTGTGAAACCTGATCTTGTAACATCAGTTGATGTCTCCAAGATATACTACCGGAGTTAGTTCTTTATTTAGATATGGAATGATTTTCTTGGGATATAATCTATACTTCATTAACTCAGACAAATCCATCCATTCGACCCCTACCTGATGACTATCTGGATTGGTAGGAGCAGGATCTTTGTCCATTTCATTGAAAATTGAACACTTAAAATAAAACTCCATCTGATGTACTGCATAATCAAAGGAAGCATGTTCATGATTCTGCCCGATGTACTCACGTATATGTATGAGTTCCCCAGCTTCCACTTCCCATCCGGTTTCCTCGATACATTCTCTTTTTAAAGCTTCATGAAGTGTCTCACCTTGTTCCTGGCCCCCACCTGGAAACAGATAAAAGAATCCATTCCCGTCTTTATTCTTAGTGAGCAGGATTTTGTCATCTCTTATAATGATGGCTTTAGCTGAATTTCGTATGGGCACGGATAATCGCTCCTTCTAATTGCTTTCATTTCTCATATGTATACTACGGGAGACATAAAAAGAGTCTCCCGACTATTAAATGAAGACTATTTACAAACCATCAATACATTCCCATCAGGATCTTTAAAAACAAAGTATTGTTCATTTTGAATATTTGTTACCAATTCGACACCATTGTCTTTCATAAATTGATAGGATGAATGGATATCATCAGTGGCAAATTGAATGGCCGGGAAGTTCAGCCTGGGTAGTTTTCCATTTTCGTCTTTCCACATTGGCATTGTATCAAGGATCATTCCTGTACCATCCATATCGGCAACGAATAAATGGTCGAAATGTTCTTCTCCTTTTTCGATCCCGAGGATTTTTGAGTACCATTCTTTAGACTTTTCAATGTCACTTACAGGAATAAAAACCAGGTTAACTTTGTTTTTGATCGGACTCTTGATCATATAGCTTCCTCCATTTCTTGTAGAGTACTAGAATACCATTCAATATAAGGCAACACATATCCTGCCTGTTTCTTTGATTTCCCCCTTAGGAGTAAGAGATCTCGGTTTCCAGACTGAGTACTTTAAGATGAACCATTGATACACTTAGTTTAATTACAACTCGAAAGGATGATTATTGTGATAGATCGACTATTGGTTGAGAATACAGTCCGTTCATTTCGTGATAGATATCAGCTTCCTGGCATCTCAGTTTGTTTTACAGATTCTTCTGGAGAGGACTATCCAACGGCAGCCGGGGCTCGTCATATTGCAACAGATGCAAATTTAGACCCGTATGATCATCTAAGGGTCGGGAGTATTACGAAGATTTTCATGAGCACACTTATTTTAAAAATGAAGGATGAAGGCATTGTGTCACTTGAACAAACCGTGGATTCCATCTTACCCGGTATCTTGAAAGATGGGCCTCATATAACCGTCCGTCAATTACTTCAACATAGAAGTGGCTTGAAGGACTATATATGGATGGACGTTGCAGGAACAAAATGTATTCAGCACGCAGTATCCAGCCTTCATGATGAATTCCTGCCAAAGAGCCTCATAAGACTTGTTGCCACCCATGATCTTGAATTTGAACCGGGTACTGAATTTAACTACTCGAATACAGGTTATATCCTGCTTGGAATGATAGCAGAAAAAATCACGGGAGAGTCGATAGAATACCTAACCGAACAATGGATCATCCAACCGCTTCAATTGGAAAGGACATACTTTCCTAGTACGAATGATCTGAGAAAACCATTTGCGCCAGGTTATTCTAGGGCTACTTCTGACCTGACGGATCTTTCAGATGAAATTTCAGAGATTACGAATCTCAACGTATCGATTATTTGGACTGCAGGGGCTCTTATTTCCAACCCTTTCGATATTCAAACGTTTATGAAATCCCTCTTTAACGGTCAGCTATTATCTAAGGAATCTATGACTGAAATGATGTGTTTCCTGGAAGCTGATGATCCGAAGCAGTCCTATGGTTTGGGACTCCAACAATATACCTTTGATAATGGTAGAAAAGCCATTGGTCATCAGGGAGGGATTCATGGGTACGAATCTGTGACACTTTATTATCCTGACTGTGAAATGTCTCTGACCGTTATCGTGAATCAAATGCCAGTCGGGGTTGTGGCGATGGCAGATCAGTTGTTTCGAGAAATTACTAAGGGGATTTGAATGAAGAAAAAACGCTCAGTCAGAGCGTTTTTTCTTCATTCAAATGACTAATTAATCTTATCGTCTTTTCACAGCTTTCTGCCCCAATAAGTGTGACCTGCTCCCCATTATTAAACCACCAACGGTACTAAACAAGGTTCCAACAACGATCCGCTGAATGTACAAGAAACACCCAGCGTAAATTAAATAATCCCCCTATAAAATAAATTCTCCTCTTCTATATTGAAAGCTGTTCAAGAATTGCCATGAAGATTACCATGGTGATGGCAGATGCAATAGTAGAAATCGTTAGTACATATTCTTTTGTTTTGCGGTAAAACAACCATTCCATGAAAGCTCTGAATACGTGATGAACAATGAAGAAGCACAGAAAATACCATTCGGGGCTAATGATATTTTCATACTTGTATAGTATTATGATAACTCCGGCGACCATGAGCACTAATAGTATTCTCTCCCCCCATTGATGTAACGGGTGTCTTAATTCATTCATATCCTCTTTGTAAATATGAAATGATTTTCTTAATTTTTTTTCAATCATAGCGTTAAAGACCATTAAGATTAATGCAAACGCTGAGGTAAGATACCAATGTAGAATGATTGTCCCCCCCTATAAGCTTCTTTCTATTTTAACATAAATTACCTAATAAGCTAGTTAATCCAATGCTCGTGCCCCTTTTAAAACATTTAATTTAGCAATTTGATTCCAATATAAATCATATTTTTTGGTAAACATGATAATAGTATGAATAACTTAAAATATGGAAAGCTAAATAACTTTGCACTTATTCAAACAAAGGAGTATGGAATTATTATAAATAAAAATATTCTATATAAGATGGCTAAGTCATTGATGACTTAGCCTTTCTTTTCCTTTATTTGTTCCCTTATACTTTCTAGTTCTTCAAGAGTCAACTTACTCAAAGACTTTTTGATTTCATCCTCAACCTGCTTTTTGTTTTTCTCCCGGTACTGATCCCACCATTGCCTAAGATCTTTAGTATTCGTCAGGAGATATTCAAGATCAATCTCTTCTATTTCATCATCCGATAAATAATTCAGAACAGCCGCTAACATTCGTTCGAGCATCTCGGTTTTTTCTTTTTCCTGTACCCGTTCATCTTTTTGTTCAGTTGAGGATTCAACTTTCCTTGGCATGTTAGTCCCTCCTTCGCATCACTTGGTACTTTTAGTATTGCCTAATGATGAGATTTGGTAAACGAATCTACCATAATATGTCCTTAAAGAAATATACCTTGAATAATGGAGACAAAATTGATTCGTATTTCTATATATATTTTAATACGAGGATAATTTAATTGAACAATGCGTTTTTAATGAGAAAAAGAGAGATACCACGCCATTAAATTATTTTGTGTTTACTTCAGGTTTACGGACACTTACTCCTTTTGTCCCTCTCCCTATTTCTTTGTATGGTTAAGCTACCCGGGAATACAAAGAGAGGCGCGCCAATCAGAAGGAATCTGTGTTGGAGAAATTTGAAGAGCTTTATAAGCAATATGATTTAATGATTCATAAAGTGATTCATTCTTTACACATATACAAAAATAAGCATGAATATTATCAGACTGGTCTCATTGCACTCTGGGAAGCACATGAAAATTTCGATCCAGAGAAAGGGGCTTTCCCTGCATATGCTTATTCATTTGTACGTGGCAGAATACTATCTCAATTAACAAGTGAAAATCGGAATGAAGAGAGAAGTATTTTCAAAGAAGCGGAATTTTTTGAGATCATGGAGGATGAAAGAGTGAATGATGGGTTGGCACAGGAGTTACTGTACAGTTACTGTGAGGGTTTAACTAAAAATCAGAAAAAATGGGTACTTTATACATGTGTACACATGCTGACGGTAAGTGAGATTGCAGAGGTTGAGAATGTTTCGATTTCCGCAGTGAAAAAGTGGCGTAAGGGAGCGAAAGAAAGAATTAGGGAAATGTTGGACATAAACTGATAGTTGATTGGTTTTCAAGCCCAGGATACCAAAAGGCCAATGATCAAAACTTGGCCTTTTCTGTATTATTTCTTATAACTTCAAATTTTTTACAACAGCCATTTCCCTGCCGAATCTATCCCCCTGGTCGATAAATCCCAGACTGGAATATAAATGGTGAGCCCCTTTATTTTCAGGATGGTACCCCACTACAATTTTATCGGCATCAAGGGTTTCAATCATCCCTTCAATCATCAAGGCAGTTGCAGTTTTTCCAATACCCTTACCTTGATAGTTTTTATCCACCATGATCCGGTATACCCAGAAAGCGTCGAGTTCTTCTGGCACGGTATTGTACATTAAAAAGCCGACCACTTTGTTCTCAGAATAGATGGCGAATGGCTTTAGTGAAGTTTCAAATTTTGATTGGGCTATCGATACCGCATTTGACTCGATGAATGCCTTTTGGTCATCGGAAATCTCCAGCTGACAGCAATAGTACCAATTTTCTTTATTTACTTCTACTATTTTCACATTGTTTGAATTCATTTTTTCCCCTTTCGATATACAGGAAACTATGTTATTTGTACGCAGCACTTTCCGTAACTTGAAATCATTCATTCAGCATTAAGTAATACTGAATGTTGTCTCAAAAACAAATAAATATAGAATCTAATTTTCAGACAATTGAATTATACCACTATTTTCTTATAGAACCTCCTTTTTCCGATAAAACTATTGTCATTTGTTTATTAAAAAAAGCTCCCCGTATCGGAAGCCATTTCATACACGTCAATTCTTTGATAAACGAAGGAACCGCGGATAAGCAGCGAACGATATGAAACCACCCACTATTCCAGCGATAAGCAAAATGCAGATATTAAACAAAACATCTCCTATTTTGCCCTTTGCAAGGATTACTTCTTTGTAACCTTCGATAGCCCAATATTGAGGCAATGCCTTGCTGATGGTTTGCATGAAATCCGGCATTAGTTCTACCGGAAGCCATAAACCTCCAAGCATGGCACCTCCCAGGGCGATGATCTGAGTCATAGCAATCCCCATGTTTTCCGTTTTCACCAATACGGCGAGAGCCATCCCCCATCCTGTTACAATAAATGCTAGTGATAATGTTAACATGACCAATGCGAATGGATCTCCCAATGGCAGATCATAAACAACCACACCGAACCCAAATAATACTGCAACTTGGATCAACACAATCAATAAAAATGGGATCCACTTTCCAATAAAGTAGTCTCTGATTGGTAATGGTGTACTGGCGATACGGGACACCATCCCTTTATCCCTATCCTTAACAAAGGCAATCACCATGGAAATCATGATATAAAAGGCAAACATAATTGTGTATCCGGGAATGATTTGTGTGACTACTTCCTTATAACTAGTATTTTCATCCCCTGAAAAAATGGATACAAAAGCGATAATAAAGACGATTGGCAAGATAAACGTCCAAAACCATAACCCTTTATCCTGAATATTTTTCTTTAATTCCGTTCGTGCAATAGCCCACATGCTTATCCTTCCTTTCTATGAATCTCGCAGTTGTGTTCCAGTCAAGTTGAAGAAAATATCTTCAAGTCTTGGATGATATAATTCCAGTCTGCGTGGTTCAATGTTATGATTACGAAACTCAGCAATCAGACCTTGGAGCGTTTCTAAAGGGTCCTCGCTATCTAATAAAAATCCGTTTCCCTTTGTTTCCACACGACCATGTCTCGATAGCATATTATTATCTAACCGGTCTCCAGAAATAAATAGTGAAGGCTTATTATATTTATGATGTAATTCAGCCATTGTCCCGCATTCTACCAGCTTTCCTTTGTCAATTAGACCGATGCTGTCACATAGCTGTTCCACTTCTTCCATATAATGACTTGAATAGATGATAGTGCTACCATTTTCTTTTAATTGATTGATGATGGAGAAAATGGAGTTTCTAGACTGCGGATCAATGCCGACAGTGGGTTCATCCATGATGACAATCGCCGGATTATGCAGCAGGGCACATCCAATATTCAGTCTCCTTTTCATCCCTCCTGAAAAGGTAAAAACCTTGTCTTTCCCCCGGTCCTTCAAGCCGATTTGCTCTAATATCTCTTCAGATCGTTCTTGAAGGATCTTTCCTTTCAATCCATAAAGACTGCCAAAATAAATGAGATTATCTTTTGCCGTAAGGGTTTCTTCCAAACAAATATCTTGAGGTATGTATCCTATCATCTGCTTTACTTTCAATCGTTCCTTACATACTGAATGATCATTGACCATGATATCCCCTTCAAAACTTTGTAGGACACCAGATAAAATTTTCATTATAGTCGATTTCCCTGCCCCATTTGGTCCTACCAGCCCAAAGCAACTTCCTCTTTGGATATTGAATTGAATTCCGTCAAGTGCCTGTATGGAATCATATCGCTTACTCACGTTAACAACTTCAATCATCGAAAACACTCCTTTCATCGATAACCTTCTGACTACGTTGTGTATACTAAATATACGATTAACACTGGAAAAAGTTTCAATTCACCATTTTGTTCCCTAAACTGACTTTCTCTTTCAATCATAAAAAATCCGATTAAATATAATCGGATTGGATCTCATGAGAAGGTCATGAAGGAAAACACCTCTTTATCGAGATAAATATAGTAAAGTAAATGCGAGGATTCCCAGAAAGACAATCATGAACATTTCTTTAAATCCATCTTTCACACGAATATGTGCAAGCATCCCCCCGATAGCCGTTACACCAAGGATGAATGAGCCAGGAACAATGAACGTTTCCTGCCAGTATCCAATCACTAAGAGCGCAGCCCCTGTTAATTCAACCAATCCAGTGACAACCCGAAACCATTGAGGTAATCGTAAATGATCAAATACACCGCGATGCATGTTAGATCCGGTTAATTTACCTACTGCTGCCATTAAGAACATCGCTGCTAATAATCCTTGTAAAACCCATATGAAGATGGTCATGTTGTTTCCCCCTTCGAATTAAATGCAATGGGCATTGATACATGAATATGCTGGCTTGAATCATTTCATACATAGATTTTAATGGGGTGAAAAATGGAACTTTACCTGACTGTGGCATAAAAAAGCGTGTAGAGTTAACAACCTCTACACGTCTTTGATTTTTTACTCATTCACTTTCAATCCCAATAAGCTTGCAAACCCAATCGCCTGCTCTCGTGAAACCTCACATCCATACAGATTTTCCAGGGATACATTTATTCGGGTAAATGTACACGAACTAATATTGATTCCTTTAAGATTAGTCTGGGTGAAATCAATCTCATTAAGATCGCACTGATCAAAGTTTACTTTCACGAGCTTGCAGTCTGAGAAGTTGGCATTTTGTAAGGAGGTTTGGTTGAATTTCACCTGCTTTAATCGTGAGTCAACAAAGTCACTCATATTTGCCAATGACTCTATGAAACTGACATTGCCCAAATTCGCCTCGGAAAAATCCACTCCCATTAATTTGCATTCTCTAAACGTGACCCTATGAATGATGCCTTCGGTGAAGTTCGCATTCGAAAGGTCACAGTTTTCAAATACAACATCGGTCATATCGACTCTGGGAAATGATGAACCTATAAAAGTGACATTTTAAAAAACGATTTTTGATAAAACGAGCTGATCGATTTCTTCGTGATCCAGCCTTGCATTTTCTATCGTACAATTCGATAGGAATGGATCTTCTTCATAATAAACATCCTGAAAATTTGCTGACTCTAATCGAGTCGGGATTTTTGGGGCTTCTATTTTGAACTTTAATGTCATGACTGCACCTCTACTATGTTCTTTTTGTATATTGAAACTATAGCATGTACAAATATGAATAGTAGTCTTGGATTTTTTTCGGCTGTGTGTCTCGCAAATGATTTTAGTGGTTAATCGAATGGCTGGTATACCTAATTTATTTTTCGGGTTAAAATAAGATATAAGGACAAGAAGTGAGGTGTGCCACTTGAAGGTACTAGAAACGGATCGACTCACCCTGAGATGGGTCGAGGCTGCTGACGCAGAATTCATTATGAGATTATTAAATGAACCTGGCTGGCTGCAGTACATAGGTGACAAGGGTATTCGAACAATCGATGATGCTAAGGGCTATATCATGAAAGGTCCAAGGGCAATGTATGAGCGGGAAGGATTCGGTTTGTTCTTAACAGAACGAAAGGAAGATCGTGTCCCGATTGGATTATGTGGATTGATTAAGCGGGACGGACTTGAAGATGTAGATATTGGCTTTGCTTTTCTCGCTTCCTATCAATCTCAAGGATATGCTTTTGAAGCAGCACAAGCTACGGTGGAACTTGCAATGAATATAGGAATAAACCGTATTGTTGCGATTACGACGAAGGACAATGAACCCTCTGCTAAACTGCTTGAAAAACTTGATATGCAATTAGAAGGTGATGTGACATTGCCGAATGATACAGAAGAATTAATAAAGTACGGGCTGAACTTCTAGATGTGGAACGCGTTATTCATATTGAAAAGAGCTGATTTTTGGATTTTCTCAGCTCTTTTTTCACTTACATGTATCTGTAATTATCTATATAAATTTTTTCAACTCTCTCAATACATAGTTCTCCCGTTTAATCCAGCGATTATTTTCAAACTGACCCATCAGTTTTTCATTCTCCTCAATCGCTTTATTTAGTGTAACCCATTTTGGTTTCATATCCAGTTCCGATTCATATTTTTCTAATTGTTGTGGTATTCTTTCTCCGTCTGTTAATTCACAATGGAAATAGTGGGAAGTCATTTCAAATATGGCCTCTTCTTCAAACTCATCCAAATGCCTTTGAATCACAATTCCAAGGGGCTCGTTAACAACACAGTTTATAAAGCCTGTTTCTTCAGCCACCTCCCTTATCAGGGCACCTTGCAAGGTTTCTCCTTCTTCAACCCCGCCCCCAGGGAATTTATAATCTCCCCTGTTTGAATGCAGGAGGAGAATCCTATGCTCTTGAATGATGACTGCTTTTACGGAGGTTCTAAATTTCATTTTGTATTCCGTTATCTCGCTTTTGGGTTTTCCTAATACGGTTTCAAACAAAAGTGACGCTCCAATCCTTTTATTTAATAATAGCGATTCCAACAACTTGATCTGAAAAGATAATCATTTCATCCATCTCGATAATAGAATCGCGGGCTGAAATTGATTTGAATCGAACGTTTTTAATATGTATCGGGCCAGTTACATTTGTTGCCATCATATCAGGTGAAAGTTCCTGGAGTTCTTCCCCGAATCGATCGAGGCCATATTCAAGGAATGTCTTCATCTTTTCACCACCATCAAAAAAATTCATTTCCCCCTCAATCATGGCAGTTTGCGTAAGGATTTGAATCATACCTTGTTTGTTTGAAATCACTTCTTCGTGAATCAACCCTTCATCAAACTGTTGTTTTTGATCAGCCAGGTGAGTGATAATCGCTTTCTTGTAATCCATCGCTTTATTAATGTTTTCTAACTTTAGCATGTCTCTTCCCCTTTTAATAGTAGATTCATTATACTTGCCATATGAAAATTTCCTCCTCTATTATTTCTTTTCTATCAACCCAATTCCCACTCCGGTAGGATCCACCAAATATGCAAGGAAGAAATCATCAAATTCCATCTTATCCCTGACCACCATCGCCCCGTTTTCTTTCGCTGAAGAAATGGTCATGTCAATGGAGTGTACTTCAATTTGGATGCGTGTACCGTGTGGATGATCATGAGGTCCTTTGCTTATACCCCCATTCATTTCATCACCTTGTCCGGTTGAGACTGCCCAGTAGTCCCATTGAGGTTCAGCCACTTCCCATCCGAATACGCTTGAGTAAAATGATGCTGCTTTTTCCGGCTCCTGACAGCTTAATTCAAAGCCAATCACTTTCCCATCTGAATTTTTCACGTTCGTTACCTCCCTATTCCTTCATTCATGAAAATTGAGCACTCTTATATATTTGCCCTTGTACAAATACGTATTATTTTAAATTCGACAAAATTTCCCAATATCCTCCATTAAAAGGAACATTCCCAAATGTAAGGTCAATTGTCGAGTGAACGGCGATCATAACAAAATAAGAACCTGGGTTGCGTAGAATAACGGGTTTATTTTAGAGGTGCAAAAATTGTAAAACACATAGGAAAACGCACTTGAATTCACAATATCATTCACAGTGCGTTTTTATTGTTTCAGCAGCATTTTGAGGAATTTTGATTGCTTATTGTTTCCTAATTCACATAGTAAATCACAGGGTAGGAAATAATTATTGGAGGATATGTGAATTGGGTGTTATTTAGTAAGAAAATTGAGCAACCAGTGAAATGTAAAATAAGCGGATATTTCCCCGTTATTCTGTGGAATAGAGCTCTATTCGGGGTAAATAAGGGGAGGTTTTTCTCTTATGCAAAGCAAAATTAACGATTCTCACGTTTATTGAGTCAATAGGGGAAATCTTTCCGTCTATTTAAGCTATTTTCAGTGCTATTTCCTCATTAAGAGTAAATTCTCCGCTAATTTATCAGACTCGCATCCCTTTGGCGATATTTAGTGAAAAAGAGAAAAGTCACAAAAGGCCAAGAGATATTTGTATCTCTAAGCCTTTTTTGACTTTGAATTATGCTGTGAAGTTTATGTGATTTGCTAATAGATCTGGTCTGCGAGTTACTGTTTTGCACCTCACAAGTAAACCCGATATGTGTAGATCAAGCAGGTTTTATCTCACTAGCAATTTCGTTTTCCTATATATTTGGATTGAGGTCTGTATATGGTATTGTTTGCAGCCTGCTCCATCACATGTGCAGTCCATCCAACGATGCGACTGGCCGTAAATGTCGGTGTAAAGAGATCCGATGGCAGATTAATCGATTTCATGATGGCAGCTGCATAAAATTCTACATTTGTGTATAGGGATCTCCCCGGCTTAATTTCAGCTAAAAGTTCAATCGCCTTCTTCTCCACATAAAGTGCTAGATCCAGAGATTGATTATCCCCCTTATTTTCTAACAGGGTATTCCTTAAAGCGACGGCCCTTGGGTCATGAGTCTTATACACACGATGTCCAAACCCCATCAGCTTCTCTCCTTTCAGCAATTTTCTTCTGATGACACTTTCGGCTTTTTCAGCCGTACCTATTTCGTTCAGTAAATCAATGACCCCGGATGGTGCTCCTCCGTGAAGCGGTCCTTTCATCGTTCCGATGGCTGAAGTGATGGCGGAAACCAGATCGGATTCCGTTGAGGCTGTTACTCTTGCTGAAAAAGCAGAAGCATTCATTCCATGCTCAAGGGTCAGGACCATATACGTTTCCAATGCACCAGCAACTGCCTTGGACGGGTTGTTTCCGGATAGCATATAGAGATAATTCTCCACATGGTTCAGCCGGGGATCCGGTTCAATGAAAGGTTTTTTCATATTCATATTAAAACGGTAGGCGATGATGGTCGGAATAACGGCCGTCAATCTCATTGCCTGTTCAATAGTTGGCTTCCAACCGTATTCTGATCCTCCCAGAGAAGAGATGACGGTTCTTAATACACTCATCATGTCCATTTCCACTGGTAGAGTATGAAGAATCTCCTTCATTGTTGGCGTTAAGAATCGAAGCTTGCTCAGTTTGTATTTTATGTCCACTGCATCCGCCATTGTAGGAAGATGCCCATACCATAATAAGAAAGCGACTTCTTCAAATGAAAGATCCTTAAGTTCCCCGATTTCATATCCCCTATAGATGAGGACGCCCTCCTGTCCATCGATATGACTGATCGTGGTTTGTGCTGCTATAATTCCTTTTAATCCATCACTAAATATTCTTTTCATCCCCTTTTCCTTCATTACAATTATTGTATAATGGATTTATAATTAAGAAAATTAAATATATTTAATCCAATTGATTATATTTATTAATAAAGATAGGGGGAAGAAAGTGGATTTGAATGTGGTGAAAACGTTTATTATAGCAGCTGAATTCAATCATTTCAGGAAAGCGGCCGAGCGATTATATATTTCACAGCCGACCGTTACGGTACACATTAAACAACTCGAAAAAGAACTGGGAGTTATCCTATTTGAGAGAGTGGGGAAGAAACTAAAACTGACAGAAGCAGGAAGGTCCTATTTACAGCATGCTAAGAGATTAATTGAGATCTATGAGGAAGGAATCTCTGACCTTCATTCCGTTAGTCAGGGATACACGACAACACTTAAAATGGCTATATCCCCCTTGATTGCTGATAATGTGCTACCTTTTGTTTTAAAACAATTTTTACAAACTCATCCCAGGGTCGAGATATCTGTTGAAATTATTGAATCTGCTGAGATAGAGAAGGCTGTTTTAGAGGAAAGAGTCGATATTGGACTTTCCTGCCTCCCTTGCTTTAGTCCTGAACTTGAACATACTCTATTGTTTTCCGATAAAGTCATTTTGGTGGCTCCTCATGATGGACGGGATTTTGAATCAGCCCCACCTTTGGAAGAAGAGGAGTTGTTAGCATCCAATTATTTATTGACCCACAATCACCCTGCTTATTGGGATGATCTTCGTTATACAATTAAGCAATTCTATCCGAAAACGAAGATGATGAGGGTTTCACAAACACATATTACGACACGATTCATCGCAGAAGGCCTTGGCATTTCCTATCTTCCATCGTCTACAGTTAGGAGAGAGCTGCTGGAAGGAAGACTATTGGAGGTTGAAACAAAAGCTTTTCCCTTGCCGGAAGCAAAAACCTTCGCCATTACAAAATATCAACATAAAGTACAAAAGGAATTTTTACGTTTCTTGTCTCGATTCAGGGTGTGAAAAAGGGATGACATGATCAGTAAATACCAATCATGTCATCCCTCTTTTAGTTAATTTTAGCAGGTCTATTCTTTTGATTCCCTCTTTTGGAAAAGGCCAGTCAATAAGTCTGAAGCGCCAAATAGGTTTTCAGAATCAACTTTATCGATCATCTTTCTAATTTCTACAGGTTTTAATGAACGGAATACATTCTTTAATCTTTCCTTTGTATAACCTAGTCCACCCATAAGTGACCCTGTCCTATATACTTCCCAATCCGATATATCAGAGCCCCCCAACTTTCCACCCTGAAGAAAACAAGTAATACCGAAATATCCCTCATTCTTTAATGATTTGTCAATAATATCTATGTAACTCATTCTTCGATGAGGTGCTATATGATGAAAACAACCGGAATCGTAAATGAAATCATATTTCCCCTGTTCACTAGTGAAGTCGAAAATATTCTGGTGCGAAAAGTTGATTGTAAGATTCCTATCATCTGCGCGTTCCTTTGCCCAATCGAGGGACGTTTTTGATAAATCAACTGCGTCTACATCAAAGCCCTGTTCCGCTAAATAAATCGAGTTCCTGCCGGGCCCACAACCGAGTTCCAGTACTTTTCCAGCCGAAATCCTTCCCGTTTCCACGTATGATACTAAATTTTCGTCAGGTGCATTCACAAATATTGGTACTGATTTGTCACGATCAGAAAAAAATTCATCCCAAAAGTGAGCAGGTTCCCTTAAAAATGAATCCAGCATCTCCAGTAAATCTTCATAGTTATGAATGTTTTCTTGCATGTGGTTCCCCCCCTTTTTAAGCTAATTATATTTTACTTTATTACAACAAAAGAAAGGTTACCACGATTTTACAAATGTGTATTTTTGTATGAATCGAGATGATTAAAGCGAAGATTATCATGCACCCAGAAGTGATTGTGTTGATTCAGAAGATTCTAAAAACCACTTTTAATAGGGAGATATACAGAAGTATTCAAGCCCAATTCTGCTTAATTTAAGCTCATCAGCGTGGGTGGTGCCAGTAGATGATAAAGATTAAACATTACATTTGTTACAGAAATGTTTCAGCAAAAGGAATATTACGGAAGATGATTTTGATTTCTTTTTTTAACTCTTGTAATTTAAATTCATTTATCTCTCTCAAACTTATTATCCTAAATACTTCTCCATCCTGATATCAGACCACATTGAATCATTCCAATAGGTAAAGTCAGCAATTCTTGCGATCTCTTGATATCCCAACTGTTGATAAAGCTTATATGCGCGGGTATTAAACTCAAATACACCTAATTCAATTCTTGAAAGACCTTGCTTTTTTACCTCTTTTTCTAAATGTTGAATAGCCTTGAAACCTATTCCCTTACCACGTCCATTCTCTTCACCTATTGTAATTCCTATCCAAGCAGTTCCGGGTGCTCTTTTGTGAAGATGGTTAGGGTCTACCATGTAATTCATTTCTCCGACAAGCTTGTCATCACTAAAAATAAGATAAAAATGCTGAGTGTCTAAGCGGTTTTTGAACTCTTCTATAGTTATCTGCAACTGTTGTTCCAGTTCCATCTTGTTTTTATTAGGGCGAATGAATGGAACTAATTGTGGATTGTTTTCCCAACGATTCAAGGCATTTACAATTATAGGATTTGGTTCGATTACCTTAGTAAAATGAATAGTCATTATTTTCCCTTTCCATTCTAATTTTTTTAACAACTGATTTAATAGTACCATTTATAATACGGCTCATGCCAATAACCTCAATAATAATCAATTGTATTGTTTGAAAATTTGAAATAATCATTTGGATATATTCAGAAATTTCAAACTTCTAAACAAACAAGTAACAAAATGTGTATGGAATGACAAATAGTTGTGTTATGATTTATATAATCAAATTTCTAAAGGCTCAAGCATTTAAGCCTTAGAAGTTCTGGTTCCCAACGGATGAGAGGTGAGGTAATGGAAGCGTTAAATGAAGTGAAATTAGTAACGTTACACAAAGGCCATGTCTTTTATCAATTTAAGTCAGAAGAAACCTACCTTAGTAACCTTATGCTATTTATTCGCTCTGGATTAGAGAATAACCAGCATATCCTGGTTATTGAAAGCATGAGAAATATCGCCAAGGTCAGAAATAGAATGAAAAGGTTATTGAATGAGGAGCAACAATCTTCCATTTATTTAGTTGATAACTTTGACTACTACTTTTTAAATGGTGACTTTAATACTGAAAATATACTTAAGCATTTCCAGAAAGACATTTCCGTCATAAAGAAGCAGAACCCTTCCATCAGAACCTGGGCACATATCGAGTGGACATCCAGTGAACCAGATGCAACCATTCTCAACGAATTTGAATCCACTGCTGATGATTACGTATTACAGGAAGGCCTGTTATCTGTCTGTGCATATTCTAAAAACAGTCTATCACCTGCTTTGAATGAAACTCTTGAGAAAGTCCATAACTATGTGATGACAGATGATGAGCTTAGTATATCAATGGTGTACGGGAAATAAAAAATATCATGTTTAAGGAGATTCGTTTTTTACGAGTCTTCTTATTTATTGTGAAAGGATATATGAGTATAAAATCCGCACGGGCACATACTTGTCTCAATTACTCCTTTTCCCTGACCGTCATCCTTTGATAGGTTAATTATCTCTCAGTTAACTACCTGTTCTATTGAAGCCCAACCTCCAATATGTATAACTATGAACATATATAGGCATATTCCAAGGAGGTGCTTCTGTGAACGGAACCATCAATCCCATCAAGCTGAACGAAGTCATTAAGTATGAAGATCTATATCACGAAGCTTTTAAGGGGTCACCTTTAAAAGCAGGACGTGTGGAATTAATCATGTACTGGATAAAGCCTGGGAAGTCATTTATTACGTATGACATCCTTGATCGAGATAAGAAGTTTGTGAATATAGAAGATGCTCCTTCCCCGCCTTCGATTCCTCGGGAAGAGATTGGTTTTCGGACGATTTTTGAATTAAATCAGTCAGTGGATATTGAGATTGCCGGAGTGAAGAGACCTTCTGTCATAGTAACAATCAACATCGCTTGGTCGGATGATGGATGTGTAGTATCTTATGGAGTGACGGATCGGACTAATACGACATATTATGGTGTTCGAGAAGAGTTGTTGGTTAAGTGGAATCCAGAATTTGTGATTAGGTAAAAGCATGAAAGACGTATATTACATGATGAATTACATTTTATTTTTAATCCAAAAGGAACCAGAGTCTATTTAGTGACTCTGGTTCCTTTTTATATTATTTATAGAAAACTTTGTCTACGTTATATTTCGATTGGAGTTTGTTAATGATATAAGTTTCGTAAATCTCACGATCCATCGCATCCTCTACAATGCTAACATCGATTCGGTAGATTTCGCCTCTGTGGTTACGTAGTGGTGATGCGGTATCTTCAAGATGTTTCTTGACTCTTTGTCTTAGTTTACGTGCTTTCCCAACGAAGAGAAGTTCGTCGTTGATGTTGTAAAACAAAATGATGCCACCCTTGTCTCTAGGGATTTCGTGAAGGTCGATGAACCCTTGGATACTTTTGATCTTCGGTTCTTCTGAGTCTCTTGTCTGTCTGCGTTCCGTTATGGAAATATCCGCTTGTGGGATTTCAATTTTTATCATGAATGTCACGTCCTTTGTTTGCTCTAAGAAGTAATGGTAACACATTAAGTATAGAATTACTATACAACGTGGCACTTACCAATAAAAAAGAAAGTCCCTCACCCTCTTACACGTACCTGAGTCCAATTCGATTATTAAACGTCTGATTTTTATTTTTAAACACAAAGAAATTATTTTTATAATCAATCGTGACTTCGTGTCCATAGGTATCTTCGAAGTCGTCATCAACAATAAAATATAAATCGTCGGATTGGATTATTTTCTCTGTTGAATCAGGTTCTCTATTTTCTACTAGCTTTATTTCATAGAGATTGTTCACTATATCGCAGCTTCCGCGGTCAAGTGATAGCTGAATGATTTTCCCAGCAGGAATTTCGTTTAGTTTTTCTTTTGCCGATTTGGTGATTACTAATTTCATTGTAGGTCCCTCCTATTCTGTAAGTGGAACAAGTATGTCAAGATGCTGCTTTAGGTTTTCTATTGTGATTGGCAGCTTGTCCCCTTCGTCCCCATCAACATTGGCAATCATCTTATAGGACGATGACGCTTCCAGTTCTGTGACTTTCATATAATGGACATGTTCACTTTCTGCCAGTTCTCCTGAAAGGATCTTTGGAAGGAGCAATAGAAAATGAGGAAGGGCTATGTCTTTAATGATAAAGACATGGAGCTTCCCGTCATTTACTTTGGCTTCGGGTGCAATGGTTTCCATGCCTCCCACAGAGTTTGTCAGGGCAACAAGCATGAGAAGCGCGTCCCCTTCCCAGTCATGGTCGGAATGGACCTTAAGCTCGAACGGCTGCTTCTCCTTCATTTTCTTCATTCCCTCGATTATATATGCAAGTGGACCAAGCTTGGACTTCTGTTCGACAGGTGTTGAGAAGGAGGCTTCTGCCAACGCACCTACTGCGACGATATTGATGAAGTATCGGTCATTGATTTTTCCTACATCTGTCTTCTGCACATGATTATGCTTAAATATGTCGATGGCCTCTTCAGGTTTCATAGGAATATTTAAAGCTCGTGCGAAATCGTTTACTGTTCCGAGCGGGATCAGACCAAATAGAGGACGGTGATCCTGCTCAGCTATTCCGTTAATCGCTTCATTGATTGTTCCGTCCCCTCCCATGGCTGCGACGAAATCAAATTTTCGCTCACATGCTTCCCTGGCGAAATCCATGGCATCTCCTTCCCCTTCTGTAATGCGCAATTCCGTTTTATACCCCATTTTAGTCATGGTCTCAAGAGCATGTTCACTATAGTCCTGACCTTTTTCCTTCCCAGAAGAGGGGTTAACGATTAGCATGGCTTGTTTCACAGCGTCATCCTCCTTTAAATATGTATACAATATCTTTACCCTGATTTAGAGAATTGGAACCTTATGTATGATTTAAATTGGTAGGAAAGAACAGATCATTACAATATGAAATTATATACTTTGCAAACTCCAGGGTATGTTTAATACGTTCTTCTTCTGAGTTAAAGAGACTCACTCTCAAACCGTCACGAATATTCATGGCCTCACTTATAATCTTGTGCCATTCATCCTGAAGATGTTGAAGTCCATATTCTCCTGCTTCTTGCTTGGAGGTAATTCCAGATTCTCTTAATGTATAGTATTGACGAAGTAAACCAAGGACGGACCATTCTATCTCATTATCAATGATTTCAGTCGGATAATTCATAACGTCCTCAATTGAATTTTCTAGCCCACTGACCCTTCCCATCCAATACGAATTCATGTTGGAATGAACATATGAGCTTAATTGGTGTAAAGAAATGGTTACATCAAAAGAAGCCGTGTCCGAACCCATAACGCTGATCCCCATATGCTTAAACAAATACCAAGTGATTGGGTTGAAATTAAAATATTCGCCAAATTTTAATTCACCACTATTGTAATAAGCATTTTCTTGATATTCGTTTGTGTTATTCGTGCTAAGTTTTCCTATCTCCTCTTGAGTGATGTAAACTCCATCCATTTCTGGCTTAGGGTATGTCAACGCTAATTCTTTATGTATAAGAAATAAACTCTCAGCATCTTCAGATGTCATTCGGCGGCGGGTAACTGCGATAAAGTCAATATCACTGGAATTATTCACATACGCATCCAACGAGATGGAACCGTGTAAATACACGCCTTTCATCGTATTTGGCAAGTATTTGTTAAATAAAATCAGGTAGTCATTTAATACTGCTTGGACAACACTTGGTAATCTGGCCATTGAATATCCCCCTTTAAAATACTAAATATACGATGTCCTCATTATTATCCATCTCTAATTTATGCTTATAGTATCAATGGTATTGATAGATCATCACTCAGTAAATATATTAACATTTAATTCCATAAATGTGTGAGGTTAATGAAGAATTGGAAAATAGCATTGAGGTAATAGGAAGAGTATAAAAAACGCTGACCACCACATGTTCGGTCAGCGCCTTCCAGATAGTTAAAATTACTACTTTAGTTCAGCTTTAACATTGTTAATCCTGCACTATTAGTTGGAGTATTATCCACGTTGCCAATGAGGTTATCTGTCGTATGCCCAATATTTCTAAGTTCTACTTTTCCTCCTGCTGGTATAGTGACAATCGCTTCTCCATTAACTTGAAAAATGGAATCCAGGGTCACAGGAGCACTTGTGAAGATGCCTAGTTGGTTACCATACCTACTGGATGTAACTATTGAACCATTCACGAATAATGCGTATGCTCCCCCTCTACTAAATCCTGTTTTACCACTAGTAAATACAACGTTATAGTTTATTTTGTAGTCTCCTTCATTTACTACGATTATCGAGGTTCCCAAGTGAATAAAGTCCCCAGCAGAACTAATGCCAGTATGGTTAAAAGAAACAGGTTGGTCAGGTATTATAAGATCTCCACCAATTCTATACACATTACAGTACTTACTATTGCATGTACATTCCCCTCGAGGCCCTGTTACACCCTGTATTCCACGCTCTCCAGGAGGGCCCGATTCACCTTGAGGTCCTTGTTCGCCTTGAGGTCCTTGTTCGCCTCGAGGGCCTTGTTCCCCTTGAGGTCCTTGTTCGCCTCGAGGGCCTTGTTCGCCTTGAAGTCCTTGTTCGCCTTGAAGTCCTTGTTCGCCTCGAGGGCCTTGTTCCCCTTGAGGTCCTTGTTCGCCTTGAAGTCCTTGTTCGCCTTGAAGTCCTTGTTCGCCTTGAAGTCCTTGTTCGCCTTGAGGTCCTTGTTCGCCTCGAGGTCCTTGTTCCCCTTGAGGTCCTTGTTCGCCTCGAGGTCCTTGTTCGCCTTGAAGTCCTTGTTCGCCTTGAAGCCCTTGTTCGCCTTGAAGTCCTTGTTCGCCTTGAAGCCCTTGTTCGCCTCGAGGTCCTTGTTCGCCTTGAAGCCCTTGTTCCCCTTGTGGCCCTTGTTCGCCTTGAAGTCCTTGTTCGCCTTGAAGTCCTTGTTCGCCTTGAGGGCCTTGTTCGCCTCGAGGTCCTTGTTCGCCTTGAGGTCCTTGTTCGCCTCGAGGTCCTTGTTCGCCTTGAGGTCCTTGTTCGCCTTGAAGTCCTTGTTCGCCTTGAAGCCCTTGTTCGCCTTGAGGTCCTTGTTCGCCTTGAAGTCCTTGTTCGCCTTGTTCGCCTTGAAGCCCTTGTTCGCCTCGAGGGCCTTGTTCGCCTTGAAGTCCTTGTTCGCCTTGAGGGCCTTTTTCGCCTTGAGGCACTTGTTCGTCTTGAATTACTTGGACATCTTGGGGTGCTAACTCTTCTTGATATAATCGCTTTTCTCGTTTTTTGCTTTTCTCGCTTTTTTTCTTACACACTTTATCCTTGTCTCTCTTATCATGACCTCTTTTAGATCCCAATTTACTCACCTACTTTTCATATATCAATATTTTAATCCTCTTAATCAAATGATGAATAACTAAACAGAATTACTATAGTTTATGAAAGATATGAATAGTACGTGTAGACAAACATCCTGTGGTTTTATAAATAAACGATAGTCTATTATTTTGAAAGTATACTTTAATATGGTAGCTACTGCCGAGAAAGCGTCAGGCTATAGGATGAGCCAGTTTTTAATATTTTAATACTATATAGTATTTTTCATTCCTTCAGCATTATTGTTCTTTAGAAGAGAAAGAGAATAGGCATACTATTAACAACTTCCTATTTTCTTTATCTTTATTTATTCTTTGAGTTATGGGAGTTACTGAAAATGCTGCTTGCCTTTGGTCCAGCTCCTTGATCGAATCATGCCATGATTATCAGAAGTAGCATCTTCTCCTATTTCACCAATTTCTCTATAGAACTTTTTGTCATTCGTTCTTGCCGTTTTTCTCCTCCTTTACATCCTGCTTCTTCGTAACTCATTTTGCTGTTGGCACAGTTGTTACTACCCATACGATTAAATCTACGCAGTTTTTATATCAAGCGCTCACTGATTGATTGAACCCCTGGATGTTATGTTACAAATCAACACACTTTGCTAAGAAAGCATTATTTTAATCCAAGTTTTAATAAATTTCAGCATTTGGCTCGGTTACAAAACTGAATCTATTTCCATACAATATAAAAAAGTGAAAGTCTACCATGTAAAGGAGTGATGATCAATGGAGAACTTTTTTAACGGAAAAATTTCGAAGAAAGACCTGGAAGCCTTTGAAATGATTGGTGATGGGAAAGATGGGGAAATCTACAAGGTAGCTGAGGATAAAGTTGTTAAGTACTTCTTTAAAGAAGAAACACATCAACGGGAACTAGAAGCGATGAAAATAGGTCAAACTTCGGCCATTATGCCTCGTCTATATGAATTTGGTGACAATTACATTGTCATGGAGTTTATACAAGGAATATCCCTTGCCCGTCATATGAAACGACACGGCTATATTGATGAAGAAATGACTAGAAAAATATTATTCGTCATAGAAGAATTTAAACGATTAGGCTTTACTCGATGGGATACGGAGGTTCGCCATATGTTAATGGATGAAAATGGGGAATTCAAAGTGATTGATCACAAGCGAGCATTTACATCCGACTCACCTGTTCCAACGAAGTTGTTAAAAGGAATGAAGAAATTTGGTTTAACAGGCGAATTCCTGGAAAATGTAAAGAATTTAAATCCTGAGCTCCATGATGCTTGGAAGAAACATAAGTAGTTCCATACATGATGAAGTTCCTCACTAAAATATCATAGAAACAAGAACGTTCTTTCCTTTAATCAATAAGGAAAGAATGTTTTATTAAAAAGTTTTAGTACAAGCAACTGGAATCAAAAAAAAGGATAGTACTCCCATATAAAGTACTATCCCTGGATTTTTTAATTAAAATGATTATACTTTTTTCACCGTTACCCTATCCAGGTGAGTAAATAAAACGTCACCATTACCATTGGACCATACTAAATAGTGATCTTCAGCTTTTATAAATGTTCCGTCGCAGTCTATTTTTTCTGCCCCTGAAATAACCTCGATTTTGTCACCAAGCTTGAGTACTTTATTAAGTTTATCGGAAAATCCCATAATGCCTCCTCCTTTCTCTTTTAACATTCAACAGTCTATATATTTATATTAAAAAAAACGGAAAATGATAGGGCTATTACCTATCATTTTTATTTTTCCTCCAAAAAAAAAATGACTGGATTGCGTCCAGTCATTTTTTTTCGTTTCTAAATAATGTTAACTAAACTTTACGAACAGTAACATTATTTAAGTTAGACGTGTTCATATGGCCGTTATCATCAGCCCATACAACGAAGTTATCGCTTGCGTAAACGTATGAACCCTCTTCGATTTCTTCGTCACCAGATAGGACCTCGATTTTATCACCTAGAGATAAAATTTTATTAAGAAAATCAGCCATATTACCATCTTTGAACAAATTAGACATTATGTTTCCTCCTTTCGGTGTTTACTCTATTTTTATGCTGAACCGTTAAATGCGTAAAGGCAGATAACTAGATTTCATAAAAATTTTTCGAATTAGTCATTTACTAGATTAATTATTCTTTTTCATTCTCAATGGGTGAGTTGGCTGGAGAATGTTCCGAATTATCTTCTGAAGAGCTTTCCTCCATACTGAACAAAGTCTCCTCCTGGCTTTCGAACTCTTCAACTTGTGAAGAAGCCAGGCTCTCCTCTTGGATATTGATGTCCAGCTCCTCCTCTAAAACCTCTTGTGAGTCACTTTCGTTTTCTGAAGTTTTCTCTTCATTGCCTTGATCTAACTCTTTTTCCTCACGTTGATCTTCATCTGTTTCCAATCGTGAAGTGTACTCCTCTTCTTCCTCATCTGAATCGTTCGAGTAATCTTCAACGAGCAAATTGATTATCCCTTCTTTTTCATCAACTGAACCTGGATCGGAGTCTTCTCCTTCATCAACAGAGGAATCAACAGTTTCTACAGTGTTGCTCTCATTTTCAATTGTTTCATTGTCTTCATGTATGTGTTGAAGATTTAGACTCTCCTGGGACATTCCCTCAGTCTCATGTTCTTCTTTCTCAAGCTTTACGAAGGTCAGAAGTTCTTCATTAACATCGGACTGTTCATTCTTTACAGCCTTTTTCTCTGGACTTTTTTCTTTCCTATCCGATTTGTCTTTTTTCTTCTTATCGATTTTTTTATCAGCTTTATGTTTAGGCTCATTTTTCTTTTTATCATTGTGTTTCTGGTTTTTCTTTTTCTTGGAGCCCATTTTTCTTACACTGATCGGACCGCATAAATCTGTGAAATTGACATTTGCATCATAATCCATCCAAATGAGGATATTGTCGAATGCTGCTACGAATGTCCCACCGCTGTCAATCATTTCATCCTCAAAGAAAACTTCAAGATGATCTCCAAGTTGGAACATTGAATTTAACACGCCTTCAACGGTTTTACACGGAAGGTCGTCAAAATCCTGATTTGAACAATGCTCTTCATGATCGTGTGCACAGTTCTCATCTGTTTCTGGAAGATCTTGATTGCCTGGGTTTTCTTTCACACCGGCGTCTCCTGAGCATAACTCTTCTTGCTCATCGGGGTCTCCCTCACAATGCTCTTCATCGTCATGATGATCGGAATATTTTCTAGTGTAATCATCATACTCTTCTACCATAGGTTTTCCACTCCTTTACAATTTGTCTACAATTCATAATCAATATATGTATGTAAAAAAGGAATGTATAGCCTATTTTTATCGTATTAACCTAAATTCCGCTCACTCTAACCGGGCTTTTGAATAGGTTATTAATAGATACAGAGACGTGGAGTGAAGCACATGCCCAATTGTTATCTTTTTATTAATGAATATATATTGCCAAGGATCTTTTCCTCCTGTTATTACGATGACTTTATGGTCCCTTGTCACAATCAATCCATCTTTGTGAGTTACCAAAAACCCCAAAAAGAATCTGTTACTTTTCCCGTAGTAGAACAGCTGCAAGATGCTCCTTTTCTAAATCAAACTCATGTATCTCAAATCATTCACAGTATGATGAGCAGCTTGAACGAAACCAATACTCACCATCAATTTACTGAGCGACCTTCTTTCGACATCACTCTAACAACAGAAGATCAACCCAGCATAGTACTTTCTCGAGTATCTAAGCCAAAACACCCTAAAAGACGTGGCAGATGTCCTCGCTTACTATCTCGAGAGGTGCGAGCATTCGAAAGATTCAACTATATCGATCACAACAACAGTATCCCCCAATCAAAATATCAAGCAAGCGCAGCACCCCTACAATATGTACAAAGAAATAATCCATCGAACAGCCAATGTGACAATAAAGAAGGTAAAGAAGAATTTATTGAAATTAAGCACGAGCAGGAGAAAGTATTAAGAAAAGAGACTAGGAAAGACATTCATCAAAATGATCAAAAAACCTATATAAAAAGTCAGGAACCAGTTAGAGATAATGTTTCTAATGAGAAAAAACCACATGACATAAAAAAGCACGAAATGAAATCTATGCGTCCCTCACACTTATTAGAATCAGATGTTACGAAACAAACTTACTCTGCCAGCTCGTCCATTGAAGATGGTATTCATGATATGAGTTTGAAAGAAGAAGAAAAAATGAAACCAATTTTACATGATGACCTTCTGGAAGGTGAAAATGATGAGCAGCTCCAAACTAGATTATATGAAGTTGATAAAGATTTTTCTAACCAATCATCATTTACAATGGATACTGACATTTTAAAACCCGGGAATTCGTACGAGGAAACACCCCCATACACATCAAGATTGGGTAACAAAACAAATAAAAACGTAAACGAAGATAGTAATATAAAATCTTCTACAGAAAACAACAAACCAGTCTCGATTCCTCCAGCGAAAGATGTCAAGTATAGACTAAATCGCACTTGCGTCAGGGCTATGAAAATCGTTAGTGAACATAAGATGTATGCTGCTGAATTTAATTTCGAGATCCTTAGCTCAAGCCCTCCTCGCAAAGAAATGAAATACAAACTAAATCGCACTGAATTTAGAACAAAAAAAACCGTTGATGAATATAAGAAAAGTGCTGATGAAACCTTAAACTCGAGCTTACCAGCTGAAGAAAGAAATAATAAAGTCAAACGCGAAGATCACTCATCTTTAGAATCGGTAAGTGATGAATCAAATTTCCCTACACCTACTAAAGAATCTCACTTTGATATCTTACACTTTGCTTCATCTGTCAAAGAAGTTAAAAAGGACGTCAAGCCAACTGACTTTTCACCTATGAAAGTGAATAAAAACGAAACAAAATCTACTCCATCTATTAAAACAGTTCAATCTGATACCTTAAGTTCTAAGTCACCCGGGACTGAAGTGAAATACAAACTAAATCGCACTAACAAACAAGTCAAATACAAAAATCACAAACAAAAAAATATCGTAAAAGACGAAGTTAAAAGTACTAAAGAGCAGGATTTCGATATCTTACACAAAAGCACCCCAATTGATGAATCAAAATTACAACCATTCCACCAGAAAGCTAAGAAAAAGGTTAGAAAGCCAGTCTCAACTTCCTCTCATACCAAGGATAAAGACGACTTCCATACCACGATTTTGAATAAATATTTCACACTTGGTGACAAAATCAATGTATATGCGGGAAGTAAACTACTTGATCAGCAAGGAACATTTTTAACAGCCGGACCTGATTTCTTCATATGGATTGATGGTGAAGGATTTGTACGATTACAAATTATCAGCGGTGGAATTAGTATCGGTCAAACAAAAAAGAAAAAATAAGAAACAGACATTAGCCCTGTGCTGGTGTCTGTTTCGACAATATAGAAGGATACATATAGTAATGTAATAGAGATAAGAATGGGGTGAAGGGAATGAAAGAAACTGTATTGGTCTTAGCAGCACATCCAGATGATGAACTACTTGGGACAGCTGGTACGCTAAAAAGGTTAGTGGATCAAGGAAATAGAGTCGTCTCGATCATTACAGCAAACGGAAGAAAAGAAGAGGCCCATCACATACAGCAGCTTGCCCGGAAAGCAAACAAAGAAATTGGGATTAAAGAAGTTATATTTCTGGAGCATCCGAACCTGGAATTAGAAATGATGCCTCTTCACTTATTTACAAAGGAAATTGAAAAATTAATCGATATCTATCAACCTACTAAGATTTTTACCCATCATTACGGTGATGTGAATCGTGATCACCAAATTACGTTTCAAGCCGTATTAACAGCAGTTCGTCCTCTACCAAATAGACAACCGATTGAATTGATTACTTTTGAAACGGTATCCTCAAGTGAATGGAATACCCAGACAAATGATAAGCAATTTAAACCGAATTATTATGTGAACATTTCATCGGTGATTGTTCAAAAAATTGCTTCCTTAAAGCATTATGAAGTGGAAATGCGAGAGTATCCACATCCGCGTTCCTATGAGGGAGTCAAACATTTAGCAAGTGTCCGAGGTATGACGGTTGGGGTACCGTATGCTGAAGCATTTGAAGTTATAAGGAGGGTCTGGAATTGAAAGAACTATATTTTCCTTATCCTTACCTTGTTTCTGCTCTCGATAATTATTATGGAGTAAAGTCAAAACCCATAACGGCAAAAATAAAGGATAAGGATAAAGATTCTAAACGAAAAAAAGAACGGAAAAAGAAAATAAAGACGAAAAAGAAAAAAAGCAAACCTGGCAGTAAGAAACTATCCATTTTGATAGCGACTTTTTGGGACTATCCTCATACGGGCGGCCTTTCTAATTACATTACTACTCTACGAGAAGGCTTGCGATCTTTAGGTCACAAAGTGGATGTCATTGCTCCGAATCAGTTTTCACAAGTGAATGTAGAAAAGCTGCGTGAAGTGATCGTCCCTGAATTAAAGACTTTTTTTGAGCAACGATACGGATCATACACAAGCAAAATCATACAAAGTTGTCGTTTGCTCTACATCTATGAACAGATGCTGAAATCTGTAAAACTGGAAAAATACGATATTCTTCATGCTCAGGATTTATTCACAGCCAATATATTAGGGAGATTCAATGAAGATTTAGGTAAACCTCTTCTTTTTACCCCACATGGCATGTTCACCTTTAGCAGGGTCAAATTTAATCGAATTGAAAAAGGGTCCGTAGAAGAAGTGTATTACAAAGAGATTGAGAAAAAAGCGATTGAATATGCGACCCATATGGTCATTTTAAGTGACTCTTTCCGTGATCCATTAAGTTCACTGGGAGCAAAACCTGCAAATCTTACAACCATTAATACAGGGATTGATTTTAAAACCATTGATCGAGGTAAAACAAGTGGGAAAATTGTGATTTCATGCATTGCAAGACTTGGACCTAGAAAGGGACATTCGGATTTATTTAATGCCCTTTCCCGAGTGAATGGATTAAGTCATCAGGTTGAGGTTCAAATTGTAGGGGATGGGGAAATGCGTGAAGCGCTTGAAGCTCAAGTCAAATCGTTGAGGCTCTCAAACGTTCGATTCTTAGGTAAACGCGATGATGTCCCGGCCATATTAAGCAAAACAGATATATTTGTTCTTCCAACCGTCAATGACAACCTTCCTATTTCCATTATTGAAGCCATGCACAGCGGTGCAGCGATCCTGACAACTAATTGCGGTGGGATTACGGAAATCGTCCACCATAATCAAACCGGAATCATTGTAGAGCCAGGCAATGTCAGTCAGTTAGCAGCTCAACTCAAACTCTTGATAGGGAGTGAAGCATTGCGAAAGAAACTGGGAAGCAATGCGTATCAATATGCCAAAAATCATCTCACTCGGGAAGCCAAGGTTGGCAAGATTGAAGGTATTTACCAAAATCTACTAGGTTCGGGGGATGAATAATGTTGTCATCACATCCAGCTGTTGTCCTTGATTTAAGCGCTAATGGAGTCGGCATCATTCATGCCCTTTCCCGAAAAGGAATTGATGTATTTGCATTTGATACAGAAGGTCCCTATTCAAAGGGGAAATCAAGACTAGCAACATGTGGGGTATGTCCAAGCCCCTTAAACCAAGAAGCAGAACTGCTTTCTTTTTTAAAAGGAATCGCGGTAAATCTTGATATGAAACCTGTGCTCTACGCAGGTGCAGATGATTATGTTGTCTTCATCTCAAAATACAGGAACGAATTATCCCAATACTTCTTGTTTTTATATCCTGATCACTCATTAATTATGGATTTATTAGATAAAAAGAAAACCTATGATTTAGCATTGGAATATAATGTCCCAACAGCCAAAACCTTTTTTGTTGAAAATGAAGAGCAGCTTGAGGAGGCGATTGCTCAATTAGAATTCCCATGTATTTTAAAGCCTGTGTTCGGACATGAATTCAGAAAACATGTAAATAAGAAAGCCATTCATATTCAAGACCCAATCCAATTAAAGAAAATCTATCCTATTTACCGCAAGTTCGGTGAACTTATTATTCAGGAAATCATTCCTGGAGACAACCAATGCTTTTATAAAGTTGCCACATTTTTCGATGATGAAATGGAATTACTTGCCCTTTTCACACTCCAGAAAAACCACCAATTCCCTGCACAATTCGGAACGGGAGCACATATTGTTAGCAAACGAATACCTGACCTGGTCGAAGTTGGTGTTCCACTATTGAAAGAGTTGGGACTAAAAGGAGTAAGTATGATCGAATATAAAAAAGATCCACGGGATGGGCAATATAAGCTCATTGAAATCAATCCCAGGTTCTGGCTGACCCATAGTTTAACCGGTCATTCCGGAGTTGATTTTGCCCTCCAATATTACCTGTATCTCACAGGTCAACGCCCAACTCCGAAACTTAAGCAAATAGACGGTGTTCAATGGATTTACCTGGTACGGTACTTCCTTACCTTTCTTGAAAAAAGAAAAAGTGGGGAAATGAGCTTAAAAGACTTCTTTTATGGTCTCAGAGGAAAAAAGGTATTCGCTCTTCTTGCCTATGATGACCCAATGCCCTTTATCCGGAGTACCATGTCTCACCTGCGGAATGCGTGGAAAAGAAAACGAAGGAGTGATTGACTATGTACACACCACAAGAACTGAATTCTATGTTTCATAAACACTCAATGGAAGAAAAACTCTCCACAACCCTTGGGAATAAAGTGACTATCATTGCTTCATCAATACAAAACCTTAAATCAACTAAGAGAAGCAGCATTTATCAACTTCAGCTACAAAAACACACCGACACCTTCCCTATCATTTTTAAAATCTACCATTCTACCAAATACAAAAATGAAGTCGAGATTAATATCTACAGTCATGCTTACCCTTTTTTAAAAGAGTTTCTTCCTGAAATCTACCTAATCGAGAAACATGGAAGTGATACGTGGGTGTTCATGGAGTTTGTCCGTCAAATTCGTGGACAGCTGACCTTTACACCCAAACATTTTGATTTTATTATCCCAACACTTGCAAAACTTCACGCCCACACGTACGAAGAAAATTTCAAGAAAGAAAAAAACACATTTCAAAATTGGTTTCCCATTTACAACTCGCCAAAAATGAAAAGCGACAGGGAAAAATTCATTTCAAATACCATGACTTTTCTAGACAATGCCAAGAAGGATAAAAATTTGAAGGACATCATCAAACCACATTATAAATCACTAAAAAACTTATACAGTCATGGTCCTGACTTCTTTCCGGAACTATTGGCAAGCGGCTCCTCCATTACTCATGGAGATCTTCATATGCAGAATATCTGTTCTAAAGATGTCAGCAAAAATGAACCCTGGGCGATTCAATTCATCGATTGGGAATCAGCCAAGTATTCCCCAACATGGTTTGACATGATTGTCCTGGTAGAAATTTTACTAGGTTTTCGGAAGGATTGGCAAAGCAATGCGGAAGAAATTCGTACCCATGCAGTCACCGTGTATACGAATGAAATGAAGAAATATGGAATCGAGTTTAAAACCAAACCGATTCACCTGTACAAAATGGCGTACCTTCAAAGAACCCTCGAAAAAGGATTACACACTCAGCTGAGACGGATCTTTGATAACCGCGGAGGTGAGCTTCTTCCCTACCATTTAGAAAAAATATCAACCTGGGGAAGTGAACTGGGAATCTATAAATAGATACGAAAGGATGAGAAAACTTGAGTCGAATGCCCCCTTTCAACATTCATCCCTCTCTTCTTGCCATCATGGATCAGTATTATGATGTGGAAAGAGACTTTAAGGAGTCTCTCACTCTCCAACCATTCGGTCAGAAGACAAAAGGCGGTTATTCAAAGCCAATGAAAATCTTATACGTTACATTTTTTCAATACCCTCATACAGGGGGATTATCTCATTACATCACTTCAATAAAAAACGGTTTTGAAAAGGTCGGTCATATTGTAGATGTACTTGCGCCCAATCAAATGTCTTCAGAACAGCTGGAAGTATGGATTCCCCAAGCTGCCTCTGAAGCCCATAACTTTATGCTTAACCGCTACGGAAACGCAAATGATAAAATCGTCAAAAATCTTAGCTACCTTCATGTATTTGAACACTTTCTCAAAGAAAAAAATCTCCATCAATATGACATCATTCACGCTCAAGACCTATTTGCCATTTTCATTCTGGGACATTTAAATCAAACGTACAAAAAACCTTTACTCTTTACTCCACACGGCTTCTTTACGAAAAGCCGCTTGAAATTCAACAAAATGGAGAAAGGTTCCATTGAAGAAGCCTACTTTACTGAGCTTGAAAAAATAGGTATTGGAGCAAGTACTGAAATCGTGATGATTGCAGATTCCTTTAGATCTAACTTAATGGACTTCGGTGCAAAAGATGAAAGAATGGTCACTGTTCATACGGGTATAGATTTCAAACCACTTCCTCATAAACATCATGAAAACATCATCCTGACATGTGTCTCCCGATTATCTCCACGCAAAGGTCATGGATTTCTCCTAGAAGCATTGTCCAAGGTTCGGGAACACCTGACCAATGTAGAAGTATGGATTGTCGGAGATGGTGTCATGAAGGAAAAACTGTTGAAAAAAGCAAAAGAACTTAATCTGAATAACGTGGTTTTTTTTGGAAAACGACACGATATACCCGATATTCTTTCGATGTCGGACATTTATGTGTTAGCAACTGAGAATGATAACTTTCCCCTATCCGTCATGGAAGCGATGTTTTCCCGGCAAGCGGTCATCTCCACCACATGTGGGGGAATCCCGGAAATGGTCCAACATGAGGAAACAGGCATCCTTTGTGAACCAGGTAACGTCGAACAGCTTGCACAAGCGATAAAGCGTTTCATTACAGACAGGGAAGAACGTGATAGGTTTGCAAAAGCTGCTGAATCCTATGCTCATCAACACTTAACAAGCAAAGAAATGACGAGAAAAATTGAACAGATCTATCAATTATATTTATGTAGAAAGGAGACTCATCATGAGGGAGAATAAACTGATCCAGGATCAAAAATGAAGATTTTAGTTACAGGCGGTGCCGGATTTATCGGCTCCCAACTCATAGATTTACTGCTCGTGGAAGGTCACACACCCATTATTCTCGACAACTTCTCTAATGGCAAGGAGGGAAATGTGCCAAGCGGAGTCAAAATATATAGGAAAAATCTTTTATCTGATAAAGTTGAACGAATTTTCGAAAAAGAAAAACCCGACATCGTCATGCACCTTGCTGCCCAAGTAAGCGTAGCCAAATCGTTGGAAAATCCAGCAGAAGATGCCGCAGTCAATGTATTAGGAACCGTAAAGTTGTTGGAGTACAGCATCAAATACGATGTGAAAAAATTCATCTTCTCCTCTTCGAGCGCAGTATATGGCTATACAAATGAGGTGATTCATGAAGATAGTTCCACTAGTCCTATTTCCTTTTACGGTACCTCAAAATTAGTATCTGAAACTTATATCAAATTATTTAATAGGCTCTACGACCTGCCGTACACCATCTTGCGATACGCCAATGTATATGGACCAAGGCAAAGGTCTGATGGTGAGGGCGGAGTCATAAGCATTTTTATTGAGCAACTATTAAACAATGAGACACCAATCATTTTTGGGGACGGAAATCAGACACGGGACTTTGTATATGTAGAAGACGTAGCCCGGGCGAATCTTCTTGCCATCACCAATGCTGACAACCAAGTCATCAATATCAGCACCAACACCCAAACATCCGTCAATTTACTCTACATCCTGCTCTCGAACCAAATCCACTCTTCCAAACAGCCAAACTACGAAGCGAAACGGGAAGGAGATATTTTACACAGTCACCTATCAAACGCGAAAGCGCTTGAAAACCTTAAATGGGAACCTGAATATGATCTGATCTCAGGACTCGAGAAAACGGCAGCATATTTCAAAAAGAAAGAGTAGTCATGCTATCATAAATCGCATAAATTAGAAGAAAAAGCCTGTATGCCAGGCTTTTTTTTCTTAGGTCGCGATCTTCTGTCAATATTTTCATGTATTCTACTCTAGACGATTTACAATCCATTCGGCTGTTTTCTTTCCGTTCTGAATGCACGCACCTATACCCACTCCATAATACGAAGAACCGGCCAGCTTCACGCCTGGTAGCTCGTTTGCCAGGTTGTTATCTAATGAATGGACAGACTGACTGTGCTCAAGATGATAATTTGGCATCAGATCTTTCCAATTCGTTACTTCAACAGAAACCGGGTCACAGTCTATACCTATGCTTTTTCTGATATCCTCCAGTGCCGTACTTACAAGTTCTTCCTTGCTATATTCTTTCAACTCGATGTAATGAGGGTTTGTACTTTTATAAAAAAGTCTCAATAATAGTCTTTGGTTATTGGATGTATGCTTCCACTTCCGACTCGTCCATGTGCATGCATCGCATTTCACATCTCTGCCGTTTGATACGATAAAGCCTGTCCCATCAGCAGGAAGGTCCGCATCTGGAATGTTAAATCCGAGGTAGATCGAAATCAGTGATGAGTTTTTCAGTTTATTAAAATCTGGTTCCAGTTGTTCATGAGTCAGTATCTTTTGGGTTACATCATGAGGTGTTGCGAAAACTACATAATCCGCTTGAATGCTGCCATGACCATTAAGAGTGAGTTTGTATTTATCACCCGTTTTTTGAAAAGCTTTTGTTTCTACACCTTTTAAAATTGTGGCACCTGAGCATTTTTCTTCTAACCGTTCGATGATGGTTGATAAACCATTTTTAAACGAGATGAACTTTTTTTTGGATGCCCCTTGGAATTTTTGTTTATTTGCTGATAAACCTTTAATAATACTGCCGTAATCATTTTTATAATCAAGTAAGTACGGAAGTGTTGATGCCATAGTGAGTTTATGCAAATTACCGGAATAAACCCCTGATAATACTGGAGCTATCTGTTTTACGACAAGTTCCTTACCCAGGAATGCTTCTAAAAATTCACCGATGGAACTCTCTTTTGTAAAATGTATATTTTCCGATTCAAGGTCTTTAAGAGCGTCAATCTTTCCTTCTTCTGACACCAGGGTGCTACTTTTAAGTGACTCGACTGACATGGGAATTCCGAATATCGTATCTTGGGGAATCTCGTGTAATTCGCCATTTGTATATATGTAGGATGTGCCTGTTTCATTATAGACCAGATCCTCTTGAAGTTGAAGTTCTTCAACTAGAGAAAGAACCCCTTCATTTCGGGCTACGATGGAATCTGCTCCTGCTTCCATAATGAATTCGCCTTCTCTTATGGTTCTAATTTTGCCGCCAAGCTGCCGATCTCGCTCGATTAAGATTAACTCAATATCTATTTCTCGTTCTTTGGACATTTTTTGAAGATGGTACAGAGCTGTTAATCCTGTAATTCCTCCACCTATAACAACCACTGTCTTCATACGATTCACTCCAATAATTGCGTTTATGTATACAGATTATCATGTTTTTGGTTGATTAGAAAAAGATTCTGTGTCTGAATTGGGAAAAAGTCGGAATGAAGGTTAGTTAAACCTTTATATTTTATTTTTAATGCCCCTATTCTATCCTATTAACTATATCCACCTTTCAATCCCTAGTTGACAACTATGAATACTTATATATATAATATAAGTATTCCATGACAACTATATAGCTACTTATCCAGAGAGGTAGAGGGACTGGCCCGATGATGCCTCAGCAACAGATTCTAGATCGTAGAACACTGTGCTAATTCCACAAGCATTGAGCTTGGAAGATGAGTTGAAGTTTGATACATAAAGCCTTCTTCTTATCTACTAGGAAGAGGGCTCTTTTCAATGAATGAGCCACTTCCAATGTTCGAATACTAATAAGAGGAGTGATCAAACATGGGGGAAATTCTCCAGGAAGCTATTCATAATCGCAAAAATGAGTTAATAAACAAATTAATTGTCCACAACATTTTCAAAAAAGGGGACAAACAATTATTCGAGCTGACGTTGCAAGAACTTGAGGATGAATACGAATATCTTCAAAAGGAATGCCATCCGCATAGCGATGTTGGGTCCATCCATTGGAAAAATTGTGCGAAATTAAGCAGTTAAAAAGCAGCAATCCAAGGTTGTGGATTGCTGCTTCCTTTTTTCTATAGTTAAATTAAATGTTTGCATTCAACTGCACATCCTCCTCGTTGTGATTCTAGTTTTTTAACAAAGTTGATTCATATATAGACGATTATCTAATCCATTTTCAAAAAAATTCTTTCAAAAACAATCCAGATGTCTTATTCTGATAATCTATTATCTCTTACAAAGGAATTAATATATGACTTCCATCCTGCAGCATTTCATGAACGAATTCATCGGCTTAGATAGTTGGTCTCTCATTTTCATCAGTATATTCATTAATATACTCATCAGTATTCTTGGTTTCCTGCCAAGTGTCTTCTTAACGGCCTTTAATATTTCTGCATTTGGGTTTTGGCCAGGAATCTGTATTTCCATACTTGGTGAATCCCTAGGGGCCATTGTTAGTTTTTATTTGTACCGAAAAGGAATGAAGTTCGCAGGTATTGATCAAATTCTGTCAAATAAATACTTTCTTAAATTAAAAGAAGCGTCTGGTACGGAATGGATCTTTCTTCTATTCTTGTTCCGCATGGTTCCATTTGTTCCTTCAAGTGTGGTAACCGTTGCCGCTGCCTTTAGCTCTATTTCTATCGTTGCTTTTTCTATGATCAGTTCTGTCGGAAAGATTCCTTCGTTGTTGATTGAGGCATTCGTGGTGATGAATGTGTTGGATGCGGATAAGGGCACGGTCATTTTATTGGCAGGTTCGATGGTGATTGGGATGCTATATTTGGGATATCGTTGGTGGAAGAACAATAAATCATAATTGTGTCAGTTACGGACACCACTCCCCTCAGGAAAAGAAAAAAGACGTCCACCACATGGCGTACGTCTTTTCTCCCTTTCACTTATTGTGCATTTACCTCGACAGCATCCTTCTTGTAATATTCTGCAAAGATTTCCGCGAACGCTTCTGTAGAGTTATACAATTCCACTAAATTATTTTCCACTCCGCCAAACTCAAGTAACATGGCTCTCTCGGTTAGGTCCTGATTGTAAACTCCGTTACCTTCTGCTCTTGTTTTGATGAAAACTCCCCGGCTGATGCCAGGATATTTTTCCTCCAGTTTAGCATTCAATTCCTTTGCGATCTTAAGGTTCTTTTCAAAGTTTTTGTTTTCTTTCCCTACGATAAAAAATAAGCGGGCATAGTTTTTACCATTAATGGTTTTGGTCGTGATGCTCCGCGGCTGAGAGTCACGATGGATATCGATCAGGTACGTTAAATCATCGTTTTGGGCAATGGCTTCTTGTACTAGTCCCCTTGATAACTGATAGGATTCAAAATATGTCCATGACTTGTCTTTGAGTGCTTTGTTTACATCTGTCTTATCCTGAACTGCCCCAATCCCCCTTGCTTCAAGCTCTTGCTTTAATTTGGATCCTACAGCGATGACGTTGACCTTCTCGTTGGTACTCGCTGGATCTTTCGAATCGTTATTTTTGATTAGCGGGCTGAACGCTTCCCAGCTATGTGAATGATAGATGTAGACGGATTTTTCATCAATCTCTTGTACTCCGTCTCCTGAGTTGTTGTTTGCCTGATCAATTTGACTCTGATCGATTTCCTGATCTTTCAACTGATCTTCTGTTGGAGCCGGTGATTCATTTGGGAGGTTCGTAATGTCCGTCCCCTTCCCCGCAACGGCTATGTGAGTATGATAATTTTCGATTCCTGGGATTTCCCTTCCAAATAAACTTCGCGGATCAAGGAGTGAAACATTCGTGACACTTTCCAACCAATCAAAATCACTGTTTAAAGCTGCCTCATTTGTAACCCGCAATCCTGTCATTTCCTGTGACAACAACATAAGAAACGTTTCCTTCGGTACTAGTTCCGACATTGATGAATACAGTAAACTATCCACCTTCAATTTAATGGCAGTTGACGAAATCAACCAGACGGTCAAGTACATGAGTACAATACCGATCAATACTACCCGAATGATGGCCTTCATAGAGACGAATACTAGTGGGACTAAACTATTGTTGTTACGAGACTTATACGACATCATCAGTACCCCTATATAAAGTATTTAATAGTTAACTTTATGCAGGGGGTTGATAGAGTAGAAGGTCTTTTCCGGGATTCGGTCGGATTTCCTATTTCACCTCATACTGTGAAATCATTTTCAGCTTTTAGTTTAAGTGCGTTTCGCAGTAATTCTTGAAGGACTGCCGCGAAAATAGATATGGTGACAGACGCAAAGCTAATAATGATCCCAACCATAGCAATACCCGGATGAAGAGCATTTTGGATTAGTAGAAACACTATACCTGACACATAAATGGCAGTAATTAGTAAGGCATACAGTTTTATTCGGTGAAGAGACTCTATTGCTTTCGCTGAAAAAGCGTTCTCTTCAATACATTTTAAAAGCTTAAATGCTTGGTACAACGCTAAATTAAATGGAACCGCTGTTAAGTATAATCCTACTAAAATCGGCCATTTCAAATAAGCGAATTCGGGAAATAGATCAGCTGAATGCTTCGCCATGGTTGGCAGCCAGACAACACAAAGGATGAATACAATCGCTCCTATTGCCATTACTGCCCCTTTTAAAAAAATCGTCGTTCCTCGTTTCATAACACACCTCTGATACCATGTTTTTCTAAATTATATAATGAGATTTATTGTTTTCCAATAAAATATTATTGATTTTTATATTCTCTGTTAAAAACTTCTTTACAAACAAACGCATGAGTAAACTCATGCGTTTTACACCCTTATCTGATATTCACTTCATTTGCTGCCCTCACCCCCGACTCAATCGCCCCTTCCATCCAACCGTGAAATGAGGACGTGTGCTCTCCGGCAAAATGAATTCTGCCTTCGGGTATCTTAATATAATCCCCGATATCACTTGCCTGACCAGGGGTATAAAGGGTAAAACATCCTGCAGAGAATGGGTTTTTACTCCAGTTGTAGACTACATAATTCAGCATTTCTGTATACACCTGTTCGCCATATATTTTAGAGAGGTCTTCTAAAACTTCTTTGATGATTTCTTGTTTTGATTTACTGTTCCATAAGAGTGCATTCTGTCCCCAGCTGTAACTTGCTAACATGACCCCTGGTTTGTTGCTACCCTTGTCATGACTCGGCATATACGTAAAGCGTGTGGGGAGATCTGACACAATGTTTCCGTAATTCAAATCTTCCCAGAAGCGACGACGAAATTCGATTCCTATTTTGACGGATGGAACATTCGTTACTTCACGAATCGCCTGCCACTTTTTGAAGGATATTGAATCATAAGGTATGACATCGATATACTGGAAGACAGTAAATGGGATGGTGACAATGACATAATCGGCATTGTATTCCCGCACCAATCCGTCTGCGGAGTTTACTGATCGAACGCTTACTCCGCCATCGGACTGAATAATGTGGGTCACTTTTTGATTCAGTAGAATGTGTGACCCAATCTCTTGGACAAATCCATAAGCTAAATGATCGTTTCCTCCTTTTATTTGATAAAATTTTGTTTGTTTCCTGAATATAGGAAAAATAATGTCTTTTAATATGTCGACAAAGGAGAATTCCGGGAAGCCTTCTATCCCGAGAATAACATTGATTTTCCGGATTGCATTAAAGGATAAAGATTTACCGTATGGGTTATTTGCTAAAAATTGTCCCATCGAATAGCCCGAGTATTTTTTTATTAAATTTTGTTGTTCCTCTTGGTCACTGTTATTATACAATTCGATAAAGGGTCTGGTTGCTTCAAGGAATAATTCCGAAGCCGTTTTTCCCTGCTCACCTTCTGGTAAAGGATACTGTAGAATGCCTGGATTATTTTCATATATCTCCCTTGTTGTAAGGATATTGTTTACAAATAGTAAATCTCTTGGGGAATTATTGATGAATTCTTGATAAGGCAGATTGAATTTTCGGATATACTCAAACACCAACTTATGATTATCGGGAATTCTCATGGCTCCCATGTCCATATAATTACCGGATGTGAATGGCTTCCGCACTGTATATACCCTGCCGCCGATTCGTTTATTCCCTTCTAATATCGTTATGTCATGCCCGGCTTTTTTCAATAGAGATGCAGCGACTAAACCACTCATTCCTGCTCCAATGATTATCACTTTTTTAGACTTTGTCGGATTTAATCCATTCCGGATAATGGCCAGCATATCGTCTGGATAGTTCAATTCGGAGGGGTCATCTCTTGAAAGTTGAATTACCACCTCATCACCCGCCTCCCTTTTTCTTACATCATATGACGTCAAGAAAGGGGGTATACGTATGACCTCTGAGACAAAGAGCTCATTTCCAGTCATTTTCAGAACAAACGTTTCTATATATACGTTTATGTGTTATACTTAAGTTTCATTGGGTCTACGAGACTGTATTTAGTCAATCCCTCTAGCAAGTAGAAGGGAGACATGTTATATGTCACTAGAAAATATCGTAACCATGCTCAATACTCTTAAGGAATTCAAGGATAGTGAGATCGTTCATACGATATCAAGTTATGATCACTCACCTGTTATGACTGTTACCTACCAGTTGGACAGGGATTGCTTTCAAATCACATATATGGATTCAATGATAGTTGAAGAGTTTACAGACATCAGCCTTTTGGCTACAACTATAGAAAGTGTTGTTCTTCTCGAACCTTCAAGATAAGATTATAATATAAAATGCCATTACGAAAATCGTGATGGCATTTTTTTGTACCCGGATTCTGTTTTATTATGCTAACCTATAGATAAAAAGGAGGGACATTATGTCTTTATCTTCTCAATCTTATATTCGAAAAGTGTCACTCCATAGGGAAAACGTTCCTTCTTTTCATTCTTATCCCTTTCATATTCCGAGTATACGAAGCCTGACAGACCTCTCCTTTCACCCAAAAGTTACATTTATCGTGGGGGAAAACGGAATGGGGAAATCAACTCTCCTTGAGGCCATTGCAATGGCCATTGGTTTTAATCCTGAAGGAGGTACGCTGAACTTTTCATTCTCCACATATGATTCGTATTCGAATCTGGATAAGTACTTAAGGATTGTGAGAGGAGTCGATCGACCTAAGGACGGTTTTTTCTTGAGGGCAGAAAGCTTTTACAATGTTGCGACGAATATAGAAGAAATGGATCAGCAGCCCTCTTTTGGGCCACGGGTGATTGATTCATATGGAGGGAAATCTCTTCATGAGCAATCACATGGAGAAGCCTTTTTCTCAACCTTTATGAATCGTTTTCGAGGTAAAGGGATTTACATACTGGATGAGCCGGAAGCCGCACTCTCCCCCTTAAGGCAGTTATCCATGCTCTCAAGGATACATGAACTTGTGAATGACAACTCCCAGTTCATTATTGCCACTCATTCTCCCATTCTGATGGCATACCCTTCTTCTTCCCTGATTGAATTAACAGAAGAAGGTTTAGAAGAGTCTTCATTGGAAGAAACGAGCCATTACAAGATTATGAAGCAATTTTTTGATGACCGGGAACGAATGATCCATCATCTACTGAAAGAAGATAACTGAATGTGGAAAGATGAATTAACCAAAACATGAGATGACTAAAACCGAGCCTAATACCAATACCGGATTTAGGCTCGGTTCTTTCTTTTTAAAAGGAAGGAAGTTCACTAAGGTTATTTTCTTTTAAACCGTCGGGTTCACTGCGAAGAACATCTCTGCCATACCGATGAATCACATCGACATGAGCCAGTTTTCCTGACTTTGCTTCTTCTAGTGCAGTGATATAATCCAACTCCCTCCCACTTTCGGTTTTAAAAGCGATGAGATCGTCATCCCCATTTCGGCGAACGGCTACAATCTGTTCCGCCCCAGTTGCAAGCTCCTGAGCCATCTCTACTTTAGCTTGAAATTCTCCCTGCTTCTTGTATTCTTCATAAATCTCTTCAAAGCTTTTCTTTTCCATCTGGTTCACCTCCCGAACATACGTTTAGTATTGACTCCGGAGCAATGTATTATGATAAAAAAAGGCAAGTATACATTGGTTTCTCTTCCAACCAAAAAGAGTGCCATCCATTGAGGCACTCCACTATCATCATTTCAATTTCCCAAGAGTATCATTTAACACAATTTTTTGTTCATCCATTGTTTTTATCGCATTTTGGATGTTTTTATTAAAAACAGAGAGTATACTTTGTCCATAGGTAGTCCCTGGCACTGCCCACTTTCCATTCAAGTCTGTCCAATTTTTGGCACTCCCTCGTGTGACTAATGAAAAACGGGGATCCACGAGTGCTTGTCCTTGTGGAATTGGATTGGTTGATGCGTACGCGTACAGATGCTGAATATGAGCAAGAACCCCTTCTTCAGGAGTCTTAAATGATGCTCCGTCATTACCAGGGCCGGTAGTTCCAATCCCTGCATAGTTGTTTTGATTTGGTTTGACTTGTCCTGTGAACCTGAAATAGTTGGTTTCATGTATAGCTTGAGCGTAAGCTACGTCTCCTCTAATACCATAAAGATTCCCGTAAAAGAGATAGAATCTGCCTAAAAGTGGAGCATCCCGGTTAATCGTTCTCGCAAAGTCATCCAGTTGTTCAGCTTTTAATACAGATGTACCCAGGATCGAATACTGTATTCCCGGTGGCTGAGGAGGTTGTGTCGGTTTTGGCGGTTCAGTCGGAGACGGTACAGGTGGCTTAGGGTTATCATCGTCAGCTCTTACTAAAATAAATGCTTCAATACCCATTTTTTTCAGGCTGGCCACTTGTTTATCTGCGTTCGCTCTTTCCGCATAAGCTCCGGTTTGGACCCTGTAATACGTTTTATCCAAAACCACCACAGTATCAATGAATGAATTCACACCTTTTCTTTTCAATTCATTTACCCGGTCTTCAGCATTTTCACGCTTTGTAAATGAACCAGCAATCACTTTGAAAAGTTCTTTCCCATTCACTATTTTCGCAGGTAAACCTAAAGCCTTTGCAACACCCCTTGCGATTGCCACTCCTACAGCGTTTCTAAATGTAGCGTTGTTCATTAACACAATATCTTTTGGATTATCAATAAATAAAATCTCAAGTAGAAGTGAAGGCATGTTCGTTTCACGTAATACATGAAAATTCGCTCTCTTTTTACCTCTATCAAGCACTTTATAAGTTGATTTAATAGCTGAAGTCACTTCATCGTGAATGATTTTCTGATAGGTAATCGTCTGGTTAGGAACACTGCCATTATACATATAGCTCTCAAACCCGGTTCCACCTCCAGCATTATGATGGATGGACAAGTAGAAATCAGGACTTGTACGGTTGGCGAGGTTTGATCTTTCAGTTAAAGAAAGCGTTTCATTTCCAGTTCTCGTCATCAAAATTTTCACATTGTAATTTTTCAATAAAAAGTCCCTTACAATAAGGGCCGTTGAGAGATTGAATGTTTTTTCTTCATTCCCATTGTAAACAGCTCCTGGATCAGTACCTCCATGACCAGGATCAATCATTATAGTTTTCAATAATATTTCCTCCTTAGAGTTTGACATATAGTACTATATTCACATATGGACAAGCCTGCTTGGACTTTACCTGCTTTCTCCTCTTAGATAATACTAAAAAATGTTCCCTGTAGTGAAGGGAACATTTTTTATGCACGATTCTATTTTTATGGAGGAAACTTTCTTATAGGTGTTTTTATTCTATTTCTCTACTCTCGTTCTTATTCATCATTTTGTATCAATTTTCCGGCGGAGGTTCATACTGGTGCTCGCTTCATTTTTTTCAGTATGAACTGTTGATCTTACAACCATTGTTCTTTTACTAAGTCAGGAGTCGAAGAGTAACCCCAAACTGTGCAACGTACATATTTGTGAGAGAAGGAGATCCCAAGTCATACTTAGGATGAGTTACTGGTGGACTGCTGAAAAGATACACTTGTAATTTTCTTGCCAATGCATCACCTCCATAGAATACTTTATGCCGAGAGTGAAAGGAAGGTGAGGACAAGCAACGAGTTTTATAGAAAATTGGACTGCCTTTTTTTAACAAAAACGAAGCCCTTCTCAAGTTTTATGGCTTCCCTCAAAAGAGAGAGAAATTCGCTACCATACTACTTACCTCCCACCCTCATTCAGTCTAAAGGCTGCTGTCACTCTCCACCTTCAAGCTAATAGGAACATCTACCCTTTTACGGATTATTAAATATATCAGCATATTTTTCCAATTAAGTTTCTATGAGTGAATGGGGAAAAGAAGCGAATAATAAGGGGCGAATGCAAAATGATTGGAGGAGTTTTAGTGAAAAAGATTGGAATTCTTGTAATGAGTGTGATGATAACACTTTCTTTCTTACCTTTACTCAGTACTTCAGCTGAAGCTAAGCAGGCTGAATGTGTAAGTGAAGCCAGCGTGAAAGCAAAAGAAGAGATGAGAATTTTATGGACCGATCATGTGATCTATACGCGTAGTTATATCATTAGTGCCGTTGATGGATTAGAAGATCAGGATGTGGTCCTTGCAAGATTACTTCAGAATCAAAAAGACATCGGAAACGCAATCAAACCTTTTTACGGCGAAGAAGCTGGTAATAAGCTGGCTGATTTGTTGACCGAGCATATTGTATTGGCAGGAAAAATCGTCTATGCCGCAAAAAATGGAAAGCAAGCAGAGGTGGAGAAATTAGACAAAGAATGGTATCGAAATGCAGATGACATTGCAGGATTTTTAGCAAAAGCAAATCCTTACTGGTCTGAAAATGCGCTAAAAGACCTGTTATATATGCACCTGCAATTCGTCACCGATGAAGCAGTCGCACGAATCAAGAAAGACTGGAAAGGTAACATTACAAGCTTCGATAAAGGAAAAGCCCATATTCTTCACTTGTCTGATGCCCTATCAGCTGGAATTGTGAAGCAGTTTCCGGAGAAGTTTTAATCAAAGCAGCTGGGATTAATTATTCCAGCTGCTCAACTATAATGTGCAAATACGCTCTATCTCTTATCTTCCAAGTCAATATCCTTAATGATACGGGCAGGATTTCCACCCACCACTACATTAGCCGGGACATCCTTTGTCACGACTGCACCTGAAGCAATAACCACATTATCACCTATCGTGACTCCGGGATTGATAATAGCGCCTCCACCGATCCAGCAGTTGTCTCCGATTTTGACAGGCTTCCCAAATTCCGGTCCTTTATTTCGCTCAACCGGATTCACTGGATGAGTCGCTGTGTAAATATGTACTCCAGGTGCGAGCATACAATTTTCACCGAAGCGGACTTCACACACATCTAATATCACACAGTCAAAATTAGCGAAGAAGTGATTTCCAACGTGAATATTATATCCATAATCACATCTGAAGTCAGGCTCTAAATAAACGTTTTCCCCAGTAGACCCGAACAACCTTTTTATGGCATCCACCCTCGCCGTATCGTCTTCTTCTGTCGTTTGATTTAGCTTTCGTGTTAAATAACGTGCTTCTTTACGATCTTTCAGTAACTGAGGATCCCATGGTTCGTAAAGCTCACCATCAAGCATTTTTTGTTTTTCAGTTTTCATATGTCTTCCTCCACCCTTGATAAATTCAACTGCCAGGAGACGCCGAACCTGTCCTCTACCCAGGCAAATTTCTCACTAAAGGGAGACTCCTCCAAGGACATAAGCACAGTTCCGTCTACAGATAGTTTATCATACACGCGGTCGATTTCTTCTTCAGAATCACACGCCACAAATAAAGACATGGCAGGTGAAAATGGATGATCGTCCCTATTCACATTATCGATTGCCATATAGGTTTGTCCTTTTAACATGAAGGTCGCATGCAAAACGGTGCCATCTTCGTGGTGCACCATATTCATAATCTTCGAATCTTCAAAGATCGATGAATAAAAAGTCATCGCTTTTTCGGCCATACCGTTAAACATGAAAAATGTTGTGATTTTCTGATCGCTGTTCATTATACTCAACTCCTTTTTATCTTCTAGTTAACTATTTCGATGAAAACATTAACTTTCCTATATAAAAAATAAATAGATTCCATAGAAAAGGACTGAATCCGCTAAGATTCAGCCCTCGCTTATTCCTTAATCAGTCCATTCTCAACAAGCCAGTCATGCGCGACAACAGATACACTATTCCCTTCGATATCCACTTTGTAATTTAGCTTCCGCATAATATCACTGTTAAGTTTATCGGCTAATTTAGCCGTAATGACTTTGATTTCCGGGTATTTTTCATAAACGTTTTTATTTATGCTGACGGCGGCCCGGTACGGTGGAAAGAATTTCTTATCGTCCTTCAACGTCACCAGGTCATAATCTACAATCGTTGCATCTGTCTCAAAGGCAACCGAAACATCGACTTGGCGGTTATTCAGTGCTCTTTGCGTCAGGCCGAGATCCATCTGTTTGATCTGTCCGGAACCGAATTTGAAACCATACAATTCCTCTACTCCGGGAAGACCGTCCGGACGATTCGCAAATTCTGCATCAGACGCCATTGTTAATTCTCCAGGATTGTTATTGACATAATCAGCCAGATCACTGATTGATACAATACCCAATTCTTTTGCCTGATCCTTATTCATGGCTAGTGCGTATGTGTTATTCACATTGGACATATTCATCCAATGAATGCCCCTTTTCGCATCAAGCTCTTTCACTTTTTGAAAGGTCTCTTCGGGGTCTGACATCGGTTCTTTCCCCATATATGTGATAAGGGCCGTTCCCGTGTATTCCCACATCATATCCACCTGCTCGTTTTCCAATGCTTTACGAACAACCGTACTTCCCAGGTTGTTCATTTGCTTTACTTTAAAACCCTCTTCCTTTAATAGAAAAGCGGTCATCTCTGAAAGAAGATATTGCTCCGTAAAGTTCTTTCCCCCAACAGATATTTGTTTGCCTCCAATTCCTACGTTCGAACAGGCGCTTAGCATAAGAGTCAGGATGAGAATCCCTATCCACTTTGAGTTCCGTATCACGATCGTCACCTCCTGCTTTATGAATTACATTTCTAATGTTTGTTTCGTACCTTTTGGAACGACGATTCTCTCCACCAATCGCAGTAGTAAATCTACCAGTATCGCCAGTATCGTTACAGGTATGGCACCTGAGATTAAGTATCCATTATCGAACAATTGAATACCTGTAAAAATCCAGACACCTAATCCTCCACCACCGACGACATAAGCCAGGGCAGCTGTACCGATATTCAATACGACCGCTGTTCGGATTCCAGCCAGGATCGAATATGCTGCATTGGGTAATTCAATCCGAAAGAGGATTTGATACGGCTTCATCCCCATTCCTCTGGCAGCATCGATAAGATTTTCATCAATCGAGTCAATTCCAGCAACCGTATTTCTGTAAATCGGTAAAAGGGAATAAATAAACAGTGCAAAAATGGCTGTTTTAAAACCGATTCCTAATATACTGATCATAAGTGCAAGAACCGCTAAACTCGGAATCGTTTGCCCAAAATTGACAGTATTAGACACGATCCACTCTGCTCGTCTGAACTGCTTTCGTGTAATCAAGATTCCGGCCGGGACCGCGACTATAAGAGCTAATATGGAAGATACAAATACCAGCTGCAAATGCTGCTTCAATAAAAGGAGAAACGTTTTCGATTGACTGAACATATAATCGAAGTATTGATTACTAACAGCCCAGGCAAAGAAAAGGATGACCAGTGCATATACGAAATACCGAACGACATTACTGACAACCTTTTTTGTATTCACAGAATCATCCTTTCTGAACCAGGTTCGTTTTTCCTTTGATCTCATAGTGTAGATATTTTTGTACAAGATCAATGGTAATGGCCCCTTGTTTGATACCTGCGTCATCAGTCACGATGACCTGGTCAGCTTCCTGATTTAAAAGCATTGACAAGGTATTTCGAAGATCATGACGAATATTGATCGTTTTCGTATCAGGAATGGATTCATCAAAGTCCGCTAAGCCTATGATGCTCTTCAAGTTTTCAATCGTATGTAAACTTAAACTTTTAATAGCACGATCTTTACCAAAAAACTCATAAACAAAATCACTTTTTGGACGGACGAGCATTTCTGATGGAGTGTCATACTGCATGATTTCTCCTCCACGCAACAGAACAATCTTATCTGCCATTTTAATCGCTTCATCGATATCATGACTCACAAAAAGAATCGTTTTCTTCACTTCCCGCTGTATCTGCAGAAATTCATCCTGTATTTTTTCACGAATGATTGGATCAAGTGCCCCAAACGGTTCGTCCATCAACATTACTGGAGGATCTGCTGCCAGCGCGCGAATAACACCGATTCTTTGCTGCTGACCTCCGGATAACTCATGAGGATATCTCCTACCGAACTTACCTCCGCTAAGACCGATCATTTCCATCAGCTTATTGAACCGCTCCTTCTTTTTCTTCTTGTCCCATCCTAACATGTCAGGAACAATCATAACGTTTTCCTCGATCGTCATATTAGGGAACAGTCCATTACTTTGGATGACGTAACCGATTTTTCTACGCAATTCAATTTGATTTAAGTCCATTGAGTCCTGCCCGTCGATGATGATTTTTCCGTCTGTAATCGATTCCAACCTGTTCACCATTCGCAATAAGGTGGTTTTCCCGCACCCTGATGGACCTAATAATACGACTATGTGACCTTTCTCAACGGTAAAGTCGACACCTTTAACCGCTGTCACATCTCCTTCGTAAGTCTTCGTTGTTTGATCAAATGTAATCATCTCTTCACCTCTTCCACTTTATGCAATGCTTTTTGGTGTGTATCGCTTTTGAATCCATAATAGGATTGCATCTGCAATCATCGCCAATATCGCCACTGCTACAGATCCACTGATAATTAAATAATTGTCTCCTCTGGAAATTCCTTGAGTAATAAGGACTCCGAGGCCCCCAGCACCGATATAAGCTGCAATTACACCGATTCCTATGTTTAAGACCACGGCTGTTCTGATCCCCGCCATGATTACAGGAAATGCATTTGGAATCTCAACCCGCAGCAGACGTTGATGAGTCTTCATACCGACTCCCTTGGCCGCATCACGCATCTCAGGACTCACATTTCGAATCGCTGTATATGTATTCCGTATAATTGGTAGCTGCGAATAGAGAACCAATGCCACAAAGGCCGGAACAAATCCTATTCCCTGATTGATGATTGAAAAAATCGGAATCATCACTCCAAATAAGGCAATGCTGGGAATAGTCAGCATAACCGACGCAATCTGCAGCACGGTCTCCGCCAAATAATCATTGGTTGTTAAATATATCCCTAAAGGTATCCCGATTAAAAGGGCAACGATAATCGCAAGTCCGACGAGCACTGCATGCTCAATCGTCAAGTCAAGAATTCGAGGTGCATTAACCTCCAGAAACTTCATCCATTTCTCCACAGTTTACAACCTCCTTTGTTTATGTATTTTGGGCAAAACAAAAGCCGTCCAGGATCTAATCTAGTCCTGACGACCCACGGATTTAGTATAGCCGTATAATTGCGCCAACATTCCTTTACCCCATTTGTGGAATTTCGAAACATTATGTCGGAAAATAGTGGTGAAAGAGGTTGAGTTTGGGCTGTGAATTTTTTAAGATCAACATGTGTAATGGGATGTAAACACGAAATCCCACTCTCCACTCACATTCAATCCAAAAAACCGACTCTAAAATCAGAGTCAGTCATCCAATCACTTCAATTCAACTGTATCCAACAATTCCACTTCAACCTGTTCGCCACTATCAAAACGATAAAATTTCTCTACATGCCATAAATCTCTTCGTCTTGCATATCCGTTTAATTCTGCCCATTCGTGCATTTCACGATATGCATCTCTAATTCCATGATTCATCCCTTGATAAAATGTACTGACATAGGCTTGGGGAGGAATCGATAATGACACCATGCCAGGGGGGATAACATCAATCTTCTCTACTTCCACCCCAACCCAGTATCCATCCAAGTCGGCAGTAGTGTCCTCTGCAATGAACGCACCAAGTTGAACCTGCTTATCTATAATATGCTGAATCTCATGAACCCTTTCTTTCAACTTAGAAGCAGCTTTTGGAATCTCTATTATGTACTGGTCACCAGGGCATACGATTCGAAAACCTATTAATTTCAATTCACCAATTATCTTCACTTTTATGTTACGCGTTATCATAAATATACCTCCTCAATTGATGATTTCTAACACATTTCCATCTGGATCAACAACATAGCTAATAGTGTTTCCTGCATTTCTCGAGGCACTGTAATACTTGGTTTCCAGTAGTCGATAATATTGAAATAATCGTAATGTATTTGATTCCTTGATAGAGTTTGTTATTTCAATAAGGAGTTGTTTATCGGAATTTGCATATGGAGCACCCTTCATCAGTCTATTTCTGGCACGGTGAAGAGCGGTCTTGACCGAAGTATCGCTGATTCGAAGCATTGAGGCGATTTCTTTAGATGAGTAGCCAAACACGTCTTTCAATGTGAGAAGCATAGCCTGCTTAAGGGGTAACACTGTAAAAAGACATTCCAACAGCGAGTCATATTCGGTAAAGTCCTGTGACTCGCAGTGATACTCTTCATGAAAATAAATCACGTCTCTGCTTTTTCTTTTCCCATCGATAAAAAGGTTTTTTGCGATGGTATAGAGAAAGGACATGGATAAGTTTCGTTCGGGATCTGTTTTCATCAATCTGTACGTTTTCAAAAGAGTCTCCTGAACAAGGTCTTCTGCTTCTGGAGTAGAACCAGATAGCTTCACACAATACTTATAAAGTTTTAGAATCGTTGTTTCCAGCTCCTCAAATATCAACATTTTCTTCCTTTCAAAAAAATTTAAGAAACATATGTAACTTTCATTCTAGTATAATCGTTATACCAATGAATTCCAAATAGAAGGAGTGAGTGCTTTGTTTAAAGTCGGTAGTGTATTTATCCCGGTGACGAACATGGAAAAATCGATGAGATGGTATGAAAAGAATTTAGGTGTGAGGAAGATCGATACTTGGGATGGTGGAGCAGGATTTTATTTTCCTAATAGTGACACTCAATTAGGGTTGGTTCACGTGGATACCCCTCAGCCTACTGAATTTGTCATCAGTGGAAAGAGGAAAAATGTGTACTTTAATTTTTTAGTAGACAACATTGAAGTAGTGCATGAGAAATTCAAGAGTGCAGGTGTAGTCACTACCCCAATTGAAGACTTTGGTGGAATGAAAGGGTTTGATTTTTTTGATTTAGACAACAATCCCTTCAGCGTCGTAAATGAACAAGACGATTCTCCTTTCCATCGGGAAAATGTTAAAAAATCTCAAGGAAATTTAAAAAGTTGAATATCTTCATGAAAATAGGTGCTCTCCAAGGAGGGCACCTAAATTTATTTTTAACACATCCAATCTTCATCTTCTACCCGCTTGACATTCATTCTAGGTGTACAGAATGTTCCCAGAACTTCCAATATGACCGGATGAAAAATTTCCACTTCCAAGCATGCGATGAATTGAATTTCCACTTGTTCACGTGTGAGGCTAGCTTCCTTCTCACGACACTTAATATCAACGATCGAGCAGTTCACATTACCGGCATCCATACCTTCTGGTAAGCAAACCCCGACCTTTTTATCAAATAACACAGGAACTTCCATCGTGCAGGATTCTCCTTCATCAGAGCGTGATCGTATCGTCACAAGCAGTACCGTTTCCCCGCGGATTTCAACATAGCCCCGGGTCCCCCTTTCAAATGATATAAGAGAGCAGCTTGGATCTACAGAAGGACTAAGCTGACAATGAACACTTATTCCCTCTCCTCTTACAAGGAGTCCATTCACCATGTCTCTGCAGTCCGGAGATAAACCCACGGCTTGAGTTGCATTTTGTGTAGCGATAACCCAATCATATACTTTTTCCACAGCTATACATTCAGGTCTCAGGTTCGAAGGCGTGGGAGGGACGATTTCACCCAATTGGATATCCAACAGGCGGTTCTCTCCTTCTTGCAGAACGATGGTTACTTCTTTAACCGGGTACCCTGAAGCGGTGAATCGTATGACGTAGGTTCCAGGAGGTAAGCCCGTTAAGATATAGAATCCAGAGGGATCTGTCAATGTCGAACGAATCGGCACCTGTGAACCTGCAGGGAAGATTTGTACGAGAACTTGAGAAATGGGTAGCCCTGTTTGAATATCTGTCACGCTTCCACTGACACTTGCCGGATTGTCTTCCAATAAGAAGTTGAGCGTGCTGATATTTCCCCTGGTGAGCGAGACCGTTTGTAATTGACTTTGATATCCTATTGCTCTGGCGATGACGACAACAGTTCCACCAGGTAAGCCCGATATTGTATAGTTACCGTTCATATCCGTAAGTGTTGTTCCTATGAGGGTTCCTTCAGGCGTGAATACCTGGATGAGCACATTCTCAATCGGACACAAGGTAGCAGCGTCCCGCACAAACCCGGTTAGGGTCGCTGGATTGGGTTCTAATGCGGCATTAAGGATAGCTGTTTCACCCTGACTTAACGTGATCATGACCGTCTGACTTACATAACCGTCCGCAGAGAATATGACATTATAATCACCAGGGGCAAGACCTGTTAGAATATACTTTCCTTCCTGGTCTGTCAGGGTTGAGGCTACTACAATCCCGCTTCCACTAATGACTGTTATGACACCTGCACTTTGGATAGGTTCTCCTGTATTCGCATCAGTCACCCGTCCTCTAATGGTGGCTGGTTGACGACCGAGTTCCACATTCAGCGTCTGGATTTCCCCATTCGTTAGGAAAATTCTAAATACCTCACTGGTATAACCATCTGCAGAGAAGACCACCCGGTACTCCCTCGGGTCGAGTCCCGTAAATTCATACTCTCCAGAACCATTGGTGAGAACAGAAGCAATAGGAAGCGATGTTCCTATCCTGAAGACTTGGACGAGTGCGGATTGAATCGGTTGATCGTTGACTGCATCACTTACTGTTCCTCTAAGCGTTGCAGTTAGATTTGATAAGTTAAAATCAAGATTTTCCGTTTCACCAGGTGATAACGTGACTATCGCAATCTGATCTCCGAATCCGTCTGCACTTGCAATGACGGTGTACTGACCTTGTGCCAAACCAAAAAGTGCATAAAAACCATTTCCATCTGTCAAAGTACTTGTAATAAACACTCCGTCTGAGTTGAAAATCCTCACTAGTGCCCCCGCTATGCCAACGGTTGTCTGTGCATTTAATACGGAACCTGTAATCCCAGCCGGATTAGGATCAAGGTCAGCATTTACCGTTTCAGTTCCATTCGGTACAAGAATGACAGGTATGACTACGGTTGAATAACCGTCTGCTGAAATCACCACATTATAGCTGCCCTCTGGTAAATTACCGATCGAATACGTTCCATCGCTTGAAGTTATGATGCTTCCAACAACGATGTCGGTATTCGGTATAACCACTTTTACAAGAGCTCCGCTGATCGGTTCCTGTGTAACGGCATCTCTTATCAACCCTTGAACAGTTGCCGGAAATGGGATAAGTGCAATATTAAGCTCCTCACTCTCCCCCGGAGATAAGAACACTGTATTGACACTGATTGCGTAGTCTTGAAGTTGGGCGGTTACATCAAGAGTCCCTTGAGGAAGTCCTTCAATCAAATAATCTCCATTTTCATCTGTTAGTACACGCCTTACCAATATATCTGTCCCATTGACATAAACCTCGATGATGACGCCCGTTAATGGAGACCCTGTAATTGCGTCGATGACCGTTCCTCTTAGGGTGGCTGGATTGGCCAAGAGGTTGAAATCCAGCAATGTGGTGTTATTCGGCAATATATTTACCTGTTGAATAAGAGACTGATATCCTGTGTTTATGGCGGAAACGGAATAACTTCCTTCAGTCAATCCTGGAATGAGGTATGTTCCATCAACTGTTGTTTGAACCGCAGCAACTACTGTTCCCTGGTTATCGATGACCCTGACTAACGTGTCCGTCAATGGTTGCAAAGTCTGTGCATCCCTTACCGTCCCTGTTAATGACCCGGGATTTGGGGTAAGGAGGATTTCAACAGTGGTTACTCCTCCACTCATTACTTCTGCAGATACGGAGTTTGAACCAAAATCCGGACTGCTTCCTACTAACACATATACTCGCGGGGACAGGGTGGTTGTCTGGAAGAATCCATCCGAGTCTGTAATCGTCGTGAAAATAATCGGACCTGAACCGGAAAGCTCCCTGACCTCTACAGTGGCTCCTGCAATAGGATTCAGGGTAATCGAGTCCTTTACAAACCCTTGGACGATCCCTGGATTGGGACTTAATGCAAAGCTCAAGAAACTTGTTTGATTAGAAGTGACGATGGCACCTGCCGTCTCCGGACCGAAATCTGCAGCATTGGCAATGACGGTATAAACTCCAGGTGTTACCCCGAAAAATATATATTCCCCATTTTGATTAGATAAAGTGGTTTGCACAAGTACATTTGTAAAATCATAGAGTTGGATGACTGCGTTTGGAATAGGATCTCCATTTGCAAGATTTGAAATGAAGCCCTGAATCTGTCCAGGATTGGGTGCGAGACTCAATTCAGCAAAAAGGAAATCTCCAGGTCCACCAATGACCGATTTGGTATCTGTTCCAAACGATGAGGCATCCGCTGTGATATTCAGCGTCCCCGTCGGCAATGAGAAAAAGGTTACATACCCGTTTTCATCCGTAATCCCCGTTGCAATCGTGATGTTATTTCCGTGACGGATTGTAACAGTTGATCCTCCAATCGGAGTTGCCGTATTCTGAATCACGACTAGGACAGTTAACGTAACAGGGTTTGCAGCTAGAACGTTGGTTACATTGGTAGTTTGATTGGATTGTACAATGGCAGATACAGTAGAAGTTGAGTAATTCGGAGCATTCGCCGTAACGAAATACGTGCCGGGTGCAAGTGAAGGAACTGTATATGTTCCATCTGAGTTCGCTAAGAAGCTTACTACCAACACATTATTTTCATTAAAGACGGAGATTTGGATTCCATTCCCCGTAATCGGGTTTCCATTTGAATCTTCTACATTTCCAGAAATGGATCCCGGGTTCTCCCCTAATGCAACGTCAGCTCTCGTAGCAGAATCACTTATGACAATTGCGCCCGTCTGCTCTGTGGTAAAGTTTAGTTTTGAAGCGGAAACGATATAGGAACCTGGTGCCAAACCACTGACTGAATAGTTCCCAAAATCTGAAGTCGTCGTTGTGGCGACTGGGATTTGAGAGATACCGTCAATAATGACTACGCTTGCACCTGAAATCGGATCGCCTGTCGTGAGGTTGGTGATCTGTCCATTGATGACCCCTGGGTTCGGGGTCAAGGAAATATTTACTCCGGTTAAATCTTGACCGACATCAATGTTTATTCCTGTGATCACCTGACCGAAGCCGGGAGAATTGACGACCACATTGAAAGATCCACTAGGAAGATTCCCTACGATATATTGACCTGAAGAATCTGTAAACCCTGAACCGATCAGGATATTATTTTGATCATAGATCTGTACAATGGCGTTTCCTACCGGATTCCCAAGGTTATCGGTTACGACCCCTGACACAGACCCCGGATTAGGGACAAGGATTAAATCTACTGTTGTCGTTTGGCTTGCGAGGACCGAAATTCCTGCCTGAGCTGTTGAGTAGTTCGATGCTGAGGCTAAAACTGTATAGGTAGCAGGAGTTAAATTATTAAAAGAAAACGTGCCGTCCTGATTGGTAACAACTGAATCGATCAGCACATTATTAACATCCCTTAATTGGACAATCGTACTTGGGACGATTGGACTGACCGTTCCTGTGATGAACCCTGGATTCGGTTCCAACGAAACAGATACAGGTGTTGTCTGTCCGGATGACACAAGGGCACCGACTCTCCCATTTTGGAAATCATTCGCAAATACATTCACTGTATAGTTATCAGGTGCAAGTCCTCCTGCCATGAATCCCCCGTTAGGGTCTGTCAGCACAGTCGTAATTATGGTACCTGAACTATTCACAATACTGACGCTCGCTCCCGGGATTGGATTGCTTCCTACACTGTCCACTACTGTTCCGGTAATCTGTCCTGGATCAGGTTGAAGAGCGATGCTTCCATCTATTGTTTGATTAGACGAGACTTGTACGGTTGCCGCATTGGCTTGAAAATTCGGGGCTGTTACAACCACAGTGTAAATTCCGGGAGCTAACCCATTTACAACATACTGACCATTTTCATCGGTTAGAACCGTAGAAATAACGGCACCGCTTGAATCCACGATTCTTACCTGTACGTTTACACCAGTGATCGGCGTCCCGGTTTGTGTATTTGTCACGATACCGGATATCGAACCAGGGTCCGCTGAGAGGTTAAAGTTTACAATTGACGTTGCGTTGGATGAAATGGTCACACCTTGAGTAGCAGCTTGGAAATTAGATGCCGCTGCGACAACCGTATAATTCCCCGGTGCAAGATTCTGCACCGAATATGATCCATCAGGTTCTGTAACAGTTGTAGCGACAATGATTCCAGAACCAGTACTGATTTGAACCGTCACGCTTCCCCCCGCAATCGGATTGTTATTCGTGTCCCTGACAAACCCAGTCAACGTACCCGGATCTTCATTAAGAGTTACATTGACTGTGGTTGTTTGACCGTTTTCAATCATGGCTGCTACGGTTTCCGTTGTGTAATTTGGTGCACTCACGACAACGGTGTAGCTTCCAGGAGGCAGACCATTCACCATATAGTTCCCATTAGAGTCAGTAATAACTGAACCAATTTGAATATTGTTCCGGAATACCGTAATCGTTGCACCTGGAAGGGCTACAGCGTTGGGATCTTGGACTGTACCAGCCAGTGCTCCTGCAAGTCTGGATAAGGCAGCATTTACAATAGTCACAGTGTTGGACGTGACAATCGCACCCAGGGTCTGGGTGGCATAGCCATTTGCCGTAAAAATGAGGGAATAGGAGCCTGGTAAAAGGCTATCGAATGAATATTGGCCGCTTCCATTCGTTGTTGTACTCCCCACAATGACATTTTGACTATTAACTGCTTGAACTGATGCTCCTGATATGACTGCCAAGGTATCTTCGTCTACTACCTCTCCTTGAATTGAACCAGGATTTGGCTCTAGAAAAATGTTTGTGAGGGTTGTATTTCCAGCGGTGACCGTTGATGATACCGTCGTTGTACCATAGTTGGTGACAAAGGATCTAACCTGATAAGTTCCTGGGGCTAGATTATCGAAGGTGTATTGACCGCTTCCATTGGCAGTGGTGCTGGCAATGGGTACCCCGTTTGAATCCAGCAACTCTACATTTGCAAGTGGGATGGCGGTACTATTTGTGGAATCACGGACCGTACCTGAAATCGAGCCGGGATTTGCAACGAGGGTGAAATTAACGACAGATGCCTGATTTGGTTCTGTCATGACAGATTGAGATTGTGATTGGAAACCTGCTGCCATAACAGCAACATTATAGAGACCCGGGGTCACGTTGGGAAAGGAATAATTTCCTGCTACATTTGTGGTTGTAGTATCTACTAAGGTTCCAGAATTATTTAGAAGCTGTACGGTTGCATTGTTTAGGGGGCCGCCATTTGATACATTTCCTGAAACGGTACTCGGCTGAGGAACAAGTGCAATATTCGCCGTTGTTGAAGTCCCTCCTACCGCTGTTACATTAGCTGATCCTGTAACATAATTGGTTCTGGCTGCCTCTACAGTATAGTTGCCGGGTACGACATTCGTAAATGTATAAAATCCACTTGCGTTCGATTGAGTGGTGGCAATCGTGCTCATCCCTTGAAGGAGAGACACTGTTGTATTCGGCAATTCCAATCCTGTTGATTGATCGGTTATGGTCCCATTGATGGTGGCTGTCTGTTGGACGGTAATGGTGACGACGGAAGTGTTAGACTGAATGGCGTTGCCTGACGAAGAGTCAAACCCTGTTGCTTGTACTCTGTCTAAATTCCTAGAACCACTTGTCGTAAACGCACCATTCAATGTAAATGTCAATGTTGCAGTGGCTCCCGGACTCAGGTTCCCCACGTTCCAGGTAAGCGATTTACTAGATGGGTTGTAGGTCGTTAAACCTTGTGAGGTTGTATTCACGACGAATGAATTCACTTGATCAGGACCGATGATGTCATCAAGAAACACTGAGGTGGCTTGAGAACGTCCAGTATTTGTGACGGTTATAGTACCTGTCCAAGTCGCCTGCTGTCCAAGGACAACGGTCTGCGGTCCTGAATTCCGCACTTTATTGGTGGCGAGCTTCGCCCTGATGTCCGCCTGATCTGGAGTGACGGGGTCAGTGAAGGCGTTGGAGAAAGAAAATCCTTCACTTGTCCTTAATGAGTCCTTATTATAGTTGTTAGTATTTGCAGATGAAAAGTAAACAGCACGAATGGATGTGGACGCATTTATGCCTAAGAAAGAGAAGACGGTGCTTGCCGGGAGAAACCAATCAAGAAAGAAATCCTGACCTCCTCCGATACTGGAATCAGCAGGCGTTACCCTGGCAAAGTCGAAATTGGTGATCGCCTGGGCGAAGTTAGGGTTTCCCCCTCCAGTTCCTTCTGCTTGATCATTCCATGAATTCACTAATTTCACCGTATTCTTAATCAAACTTACACGATTCTTCAAACCATCAACGTTAAAGAGCCAATCGTACGTTCCTGCCACACCAGTAGTGTTGATCAAAACACCCCATGCAAAATTCCTGAAGCTTGTTAATTGATTATTACGTGGATCACCGTTCAGTCTTAATCGAAAATAAACATTGGTCCCATCGTATGCGAAGAATCCTGCAGGGAATGTTGAATTTCCTACTATATCCGTCGATACCGGACTCTCATCTCCCAAGACGTCAAATAATGGTGTTCCCCCAATTAAAACCGGGGTATATTGTGAATTACTGGGAAATGCCATAAAAACCCTCCTTTAAATGATATGGTCTTAATTATGGTATTGAAATATAAGGGTTTTGTCTTACCAAACGTCTAGAAAACTACTTAAGTTGTGCGATTTTTGGTTATAATGAACTCTTATCGGAAGGGTATTGTGCTATTCCCATTCAGCATGAACGATATGTCAATAAATGAGGTGAAATTGGAAAGATAGCGATATCAAAATCTAAGGTCCATTTTCGAATAAAGCATTTGATGGTGATAAATTTCTAAATCTATCTTTTCCTGCTAATAATTATAAAAAAACCCCTTCCCTATTTATCAGGAAGGAGCTGCATCTCTAACTCTTCAGCTTCTATTTTCAATTTCTCTTCATCCATCAACAATCGAAGTAACCCTTTGATGATCAACTCGTCCGGCTCCGCTTGGCGGCATTCCTCAGAAATCCGATTTGCGATATTCATGTAATACTTGACATGTTCTCCACTCAACCCGTTTATTTTTTCATACAAACCCTTCCAGGCATTCTCTCTCTTTTCAAATGAAATGAAGGCTCCTTCCCGGTCCATGCTTACGGAAAATGATTTCATCATCTCATCATTTAACAGTGGCTTGCTCTTGCCACCAAGAAAGTCTCCGGCAAGAAGTGAAATCTGTCGCACTAAATGTTTCCCGAGAATAGAAGGATCCAAGGCATCTTCGGTAGAGATCAAAAGCATCATATATGATGAATAGATGGATTGGGTCATCCACATGAGGTCCCATTTGTAGGGACTGATTTCCCCTCCAAATACTTCTAATAGATTATGCTCGAGCCAGCTAAACAGCCGTCCCCTCATACGGTGCTCCATTGCAGCCAATTTCTCACTATTCTTTGCAGACTCTCCCCTCATGTGCATTTTCATATAGGACTTATATTCAAGTATACCCTCAAATTGCACTTGAAACTGCTTTGCGAACCGTTCAAGAGGTGGTAAATTCCCTTCTAGCCCGACCACGAAAGCCCGTTCGAATACCAGTTGCTGATAATGTTCATAAATCGATATGATTAAATCTTCTTTTGATTGAAAAAATGAGTATAGGGAGCCCTTTGAAATGCCGACACTTTCGGCGATTTGCTGCATGGATGTTTGATTATATCCGTGTTCTGCAAAGAGCTCTACGGCTGATTCGAGTATTGATTTACGTTTATCCAATTTCTACACCTCTAAATCCAGATAAAATTCACTCTATCATTTTAACCATACTCTCCAAAAAATAGAAGAGCATTATTTCTTGACTAGAGAAAAAATACATGTAAAATGACTAGTGAGTCAACCGATTAATGACTTTTATATCAGTAAATATTCAAGTTATAAAAAAACATTTGACCCATGAGTCAAAACATTATCAAAGGAGGATAACATTCATGTTGAAAGCTATTTTAAACCGTTCCAAAATCACACTGATTTTTGTCTTGTTGTTTGTGATTATCGGTATTTTTACTTTTTTACAATTACCACAGCGGGAAATACCTGAAACAAGCGTGAACATTGGAACGGTCAGCACCGTTTATCCAGGTGCAACCGTTGACTCTGTTGAAAGGACGGTAACCAATCCCATCGAATCTTCTCTGCAGTCCATCGATGGAATTAAAGAAATCAGCTCCTCCTCTTCAGCCGGTTTCTCTACTATTATTGTAGAGGTTGAGGATGGAGAAAACAAAAAAGAAGTGTTTGGAGATGTGCGACAAGCAGTTTCAGAGGCCTCAACCTCTTTTCCTGACGAGGTATTCGATCCGGAAATTAACGAATCCACGGTGAAAATGCCGATTGTTTCCTACCACCTCACAAGTGAGAATAAGGAATCCCTCCTTACTCTTCGTGAAGAAATGAACCGTTGGCAGGAAGAAGTCGAGGAAATCTCGGGTGTTTCCAGTATAACGGTAAAGGGATTACCTGAAGAAGAAATTGTCATAGAATTAAAACAGGATGAACTAAAAGAATCCGGACTCAATCCTTCTACTGTCATGAGTGCGATTAATGATGAATACTATCCTACTCCTCTAGGAAAACAAGAAGTCGATAAGGAAGTCGTTCAATTAACGGTTGATCATTACTCAACTCTTAATGAAATGAACGAGCTTTTTGTTGGCAAGAATCCTGATGGAGAATCGGTCTTTTTACAAGATATAGCAAACGTTGAAATTGCTCCTAAAGAGGTTAAAGATATTGTCACATTTGAAGGCAAGCCTTCCCTCTCCTTTACAGCATTTGTTCAGGCAGGGGAAGATATCCCCTCTGTGGATGAGAAAGTAAGCGACAAAGTGGATGAACTGGCAAAATCTCTTCCTACTGATGTGAATCTTGAACCTTATTACTCTCAAGCCACGATTGTAACAGACATCTTTGATGGATTATTTATGTCCCTTGCTATTTCCGTTGTAGCTGTTATCTTGACAACGGCATTGGGACTTACCGTTTCTGGAGCGTTCGTGGTTGCACTAGCCGTTCCGATTTCCGTCCTGATGGGGTTGATTCCACTGCCATTTTCCGGTGTGGATCTTAATCAGATCTCCGTCATCGGTGCCATCATTGCTCTCGGTATCCTTGTGGATGACTCAATTGTTGTGAATGACAATATTCAACGTCGCTACAAGCTTGGTGATCGTGCGCTTATTGGAGCCGTAAATGGTGTCAAAGAGATCTGGGTTTCGATTGTGACCTCTTCTCTTGCCATTGTATTCACGTTCCTTCCTCTTATATTTTTATCAGGCGGAAACGGAGCGTTCATAAGAGCATTGCCGACTGTGCTGATAACGACGATTATCGCATCAACACTTGTTGCCCTGATCTTTGTTCCGATCATGAGATACCTGCTATATAGTAGAACAACGAAAAAAGTACCAGATGCACCCGGTTTATTAGGAAAACCATTGAATAAGTTGGCTGACTTTTATGCTGATACTGTTCTGAAGAAGTTTTCCAAGCGACCTTTAGTGGTATCTGCCATCGGCCTTGTCTTCACAACCGCTATCTTTGGTCTTATCGCCCTTACACCATTTGAATTCTTCCCGTCAGCTGATCGTGAGGAAGTAACGGTGGATGTAACATTGCCAATCGGTACAACGATTGAAGAAACAGCAAGCACTTTAGAAGACATGGAACAACTATTAAAAACGGATGAGGGTGTCTATGAAACCTCGGCTTTTGCTGGTTCAGGACTACCTAACTTATTTAACAGCTCTCTTTCGAATTCCGGCCAAAATACAGGTCAATTGGTTGCGAGAGTCGATCGTGAAAGCCAAACGGCTCAAGGTCTGATTGACGAATGGACTGACAAACTTAGAGAAGAATATCCTGATGCGTTGATCTTTATGGAAACGATCCAGCAAGGTCCTCCGGCAGGGGCTCCTGTCACAGTAACGGTTTCTGGTCCTGAGATGGATCGATTAATTGAACTTCGTGATAAGATTTCAACTGAAATTGAAAAACTCGATACTGATCTAGTCGTTGATAATGTTGGAGAAATGGAGCCCACAATTGAATATGTTCCAAACCGCGAGCTTCTCCAGGAAAATGGTATTACAATCAATCAGATCAGCCAACAACTCCGATTGGCTACAGAAGGCATTCCGATGAAAGCCTTTGATAATGGTGTCACGAAACGTGCTATGACACTGGTATTAGAAGGAAATGATGATGAAGTGAATTTGTCTTCTCTAGAGGTTCCCGCTGAAACAGCTAATCCCGCTGGACCACCGAAGCTGATTTCCCTTGGAGAGCTGGTTACTCCTGAGAGAAAAGAAGAACTACAACTCATCCCTCATAAAGACGGAGAGCGTGCAATCACGATTCGTGCTTTTCCTGAGAATGAGGAAAACTATAAAGAAAATGTCCAGGATATCGTGAAAGATGTACGAGATAACCTTGACGACAACAATTATTCCATTACATTGGGCGGGGAAAATGAAGCTCAGAATGACTTCTTCGCGGAAATCACAGTACTATTTACAATTGTCATTTTCCTTGTGTATTTAGTCATTGCTCTTCAATTTAATTCATTATCACTTCCGTTCTTAGTTCTTGTCGCTGTTTATCTTGCGATTGCCGGTGCAATTCTCGGGTTATTTGTTACTCAAACCCCGATCAGCTTCCTGGCTGTCATGGGGATGGTGTCATTAACCGGTATTGTTGTGAGGAACTCTGTCGTGTTAATTGAGTTTATAGAACAAGGATTGAAGAATGGTATGCGGGTGAAAGAAGCGGTTGTGGAATCAGGACGTACCCGTATTCGCCCAATCCTACTGACAGCTCTCACGTCGATTGTGGCACTAATTCCTGTTGCAGTCAGCGGAGATGCCCTTTTTACACCACTTGCAGTTACCATTATTTCAGGTATCCTGTTCTCTGCTGTATTAACTCTGATCATAGTTCCGATGATGTATCTTGTCTTCCACCGATTTAGAAGAAGAAAGAGCGAAGCATAAGAATATCTTAGAGGTGTGTCCATGTGACACCCCTCTTTTTTCTTGATTTACGGAACAATTCCCTTGAGAAATCATTCAAAATCAAGCATTATAGATAAGTATTTTATTTTAATCTTTAATGGAGGAACAACATGTCATCACAAATCAATACAAAAGCGATCCTCATTACTTTTATGATCGGTGCTTTTTTTGCCATATTAAATGAAACGTTGTTAAATATCGCCCTAACGGAATTAATGGCTGTATTTAACGTCGATGCTCCCACGGTTCAGTGGTTAGCAACAGGGTTCATGCTAGTCATGGGTGTGCTGATGCCTATCTCCGCCCTGCTTATCCAATGGTTCACGACTCGTCAAATGTTCATCGGTGTGATGAGCGTGTTTCTTCTTGGCACAGTGATTGCTGCATGTGCCATGAATTTCCCTATGTTACTTGCCGGCAGGATGATTCAGGCGGTTGGGACCGGTTTACTCATTCCTGTCATCATGAATGCCTTATTATTAATTTACCGACCGGAAGTCCGTGGTAAAATCATGGGTACGTTCGGACTGGTCATTATGTTTGCACCAGCGATCGGCCCGACTCTTTCTGGTGTGATTGTCGACTTGTTAGGGTGGAGATGGTTATTCATTACGGTCATCCCCTTCGCCGTGTTCTCAATTCTATTCGCTCTGAAATATTTACAAAATGTTGGCGAAATCACGCGTCCCAGTGTGGATATCTTGTCCATTATCCTTTCTTCAATTGGTATTGGTGGAATTGTTTATGGATTTAGTTCAGCGGGGGAAGAATCTGCCGGGTTTACATCTCTGAAAATTATCGTGATTATTTCAATTGCGGTTATAAGTTTAGTACTATTCGTCTTACGTCAGTTAAAGCTTGATGAACCACTTCTCGATGTTCGTGTTTTCCGATATAAAAGCTATGCGAGAGGAGTATCGATCTTCGTAATTGTCATCATGGCTATGTTTGCATCCGAAATCGTCATGCCAATGTACTTACAAGGACCTCTCGGATATTCTGCAAAAGCAGCCGGATTATTATTACTTCCCGGGGCCCTCTTAAATGGTCTGATGTCTCCAACAATGGGATCGTTATTTGATAAATACGGCCCAAGAAAACTCATCATCCCAGGAACCTTAACTTTAGTAGGAGTAATGATATTCTTTAGCACGATAAATCCATTTACACCGATCTGGTTATTCGTCCTTTTCTACATGGTCTTGATGCTATCCATTTCAGCCATCATGATGCCTGCACAAACGAATGGTTTAAATGAACTGCCAAAGCATCTATATCCACATGGGACCGCCATAGCAAACACCCTGCAGCCAGTCGCAGGAGCTCTAGGTGTGTCAATATTTGTCAGCATTATGACACAAAGTCAGGCAGGGTATATTGAAGGGCAATCGGGTGAATTAACAGATGGACTATTAAACAATGCCATGACCTATGGTGTACATCATGCATATTGGTTTGCTCTTGCCTTGGCTGCTGTTGCTTTTCTGATTTCACTATTCATCAGAAAAGCTGTTGCTCCTGATTTTGATGGAGAAGGTGAGCAGGCTGGAAGTGATAGTTAACAATTTACCATATTACCTTTAAAGCTCAGATTCCTGAGCTTTTTTTTCATAAGTGCTATTACTGTACGTCCATCTTTCTAAAAGAGTAAAATGGATGTTGAAACAACCCATGAGGAGGAGCTTATATGGACAAACAGATCAATCTAATTGAGGACATCCGTTCTGAACTATTGAATAGTGTGAGCGGTTTAACCAATGATGAATTAAACAAAATAATGGAAGAAGACCGTTGGACAATCATGCAGGTACTGGACCATCTGTATCTAATGGAGAGATCGTTGACGAAAGCGATTCAAACAACGTTCGCCAAGGGGGAAGAACAGGAAGTGCCATCGAAGCCGATCCACTATACGGTAGACCGCACGACGAAAGTAGATGCACCTCCATTTGCCGTTCCTACTGAAGAAAGTCTTACACTTCAAGAAATGAAAGATAAGCTGTATGCTTCCCGTAAAGATCTTCTCACCTTTCTTCATACAACAAGCAAAGAAGAATTACAGAAAAAAGCGTATCCTCATCCTATATTCGGACTTATCCGATTAGATGAATGGGTACCGTTTATAGGGTATCATGAGAAGAGACATTTGGAGCAGATTGAAGAACTAAAGGCAAAATTATAAATTACTAAAAAAAGGTCTTTTCCTTAATGGAAAAGATCCTTTTTCAATACTCTCTTTATATCCTCGTACCTTTCTTCTATATATTCAAATCCCGCTTATTATAAAACATAAACGTAGATACAGCTAATACACCTATCAGAGCAAGCGAAATCCCAACAAATATTAATTCCAAACCGCCATCCATCACTGTCTTCGCTTCAAAGTACTTGAATGGTGTGAGGTATTTCAAGGCTTCGATTTTTTCGTTCAGGTCGATGGCAAAGGAAAGGATAAAGGTGACTAATAGAACGACTGTTGCTAATGTCGCGGCTTTTCCAGGCTTTTTGGTCGAAGCTGCAATGGCTGTACCGATTACTAAAAATAATATTTGTAAAATTAGCATTCCAACCATGGTCATCCCGACATCGCTGGTAATGGATTCTCCATCACTATACCTTCCTACTATAAGTAAAGAAAATGTCCATGTAATGATTGACAGAATTCCAACTTGCGTGAGAGCTGCCAACAATTTAATCCCTATTATTTTCTTCCTGGGCAAGGGTTTCACGAACAGAAACTCTACTGTTTTATCCCTTTCTTCCTTTGAAATGATTGTTGCACCAATCATCGCTGCATGAATCGTTGAGAGCAACACTATATACAGAAAGAGCACTCCATAATATCCGCTGGCCGTAGATATATCGAGAGTGCCTACGCCTAGAAATGCTTGGAGTGATTTTGGCATTTGAGCCATTAGCTCATTCATGGATTGACCTGAAGAAGAGAATCCAGCAAACTTTCCCATTCCCGAACCGATCAAGGCAATCATCCCAATACACCATATAATGAGGGATTTGCGATGGGCCTTCATTTCTCTTATAAATATGTTCATCTTGTTCCCCTCCCCTTTATACGGTATGAATATCTTTTTTGTTATAAATAATGAAGCTTCCAATCAGTGAATTGGCAATCAATAACATGCCTAAGATCAGGAATGACCATTCATATCCCTCTTGGTTCATGATATAGCTATAGTCAAAGTACTTAAATGGAGATAAATAACGAGTGGCCTCCTCAGCAGCTGCAACCATACCTATTAGAAAAAAACCAAACACGACACCGAGTGATAAGCTGATTACAGATTTCACCTTCGGAAACACAACAGCAATGATGATACCAACGGCGAATATAATCAATTGAGTGAATAAGAGAGTTAGTGAGATCAACAAGAATACATACAGACTGAAATTATCCACTTTTACCGCATTCGCCACAGTGACTGCTGCAATCACATACACGATATTTGTAAAAAGCAGCGATGTTAAAGCTGCGAGTATTTTAGAAGAAAGGATCTTCGTACGGGTTACTGGTTTAGTCAATAGAAAATCAGCTGTCTTTTCACGAATTTCCTTCGAGCTAATTGAGATTCCCAGGTTCATGGCTTGAATTGCACCGCATAGTGTGATGTACAAAAATATATAAGAATAATAACCATTTAGAGAGCCAATACTGTCCACCTGGATACCTAACGCTTTTCTTACCCCCTCTGGGAATCCTTCCAGGAGTTTTTTAAATTCATTAATTTCTTTAGAAATAGAAGGAAACATCGACATAAACAGGATCACTAAAACAACAAGTGCACCGGTCCAAATAAACGTTGACTTTCGATAAGCCTTTAATTCATATAAAAAGATATTCATAGAGGATCAAGCCTCCTTTTCATAATAGTGCATGAAGATTTCTTCTAAATCTGGCTCCTCGATCCAAAGATTAGCAATTTGTATATCGGCAATCTTCTTCATCACCGTGTTGATATTACCCCTGAACAGGAAGCTGACATGATTTTGATTCACTTCAAGATTACTCACACCTTCAAGCTCGAAGTATGATTTATCTACAACACTTTTCATTTCAAGTTTGAATTTTTTATGATTGTTTTCTTTTAACGTGCTGATTTTTTCAACTTGAACGATTTTTCCTTCTTTAATGATTGCTACTCGATCACATAGTCGCTGAACTTCACTTAAAATATGAGAAGAAAATAGAATGGTGGCTCCCTTCTGATTTTCAGCTTGAAGCAGTTCGAAGAATTTTTGTTGCATTAATGGATCCAAGCCTGATGTTGGTTCATCCAAGATAATGAGCTTCGGCTCATGAAGCAGTCCTTGAATGATTCCCACTTTCTTTTTGTTTCCTAGTGAGAGATCGTCAATCTTCTTCGTTAAATCTAAGTTCAGCACTTCAGCTAATTCTTTTATCCTCTTCGTGCAGTCTTTCTTGTAGAAGCTTGCTGAGTACTTTAGAAGATCCATCACCTTCATATTGTCGTAATAGAACACTTCAGATGGTAGATATCCTACTTCCTTCGCAATCTCTGGTGCGGACTCAATACAATCCTTTCCGAATATTTTCGCACTGCCGCTAGTCGGATGAATCAGCGAAAGGAGGGTTCTGATCGTCGTTGATTTCCCTGCACCGTTAGGCCCGATAAAACCAAAGATTTCCCCTTCTTTCACTTGGAAACTGATGTCTGTGATCCCTCTCGACTTTCCGTACGTTTTCGTTAATTCATTAATTTCAATCACATTCATGGTTTTCATCCTCCCTTTTCCTATATCTTATTTATAGAATGATGCCTTCAATAATTCGATGTAGGAATCGATTTCAGCCAGTACTTCTTCTTGATTAATTTCGTCTACAGAAAGTTTCTTAGCTTTTTGTTGTTGTTGATTGGCTATTCCTTCAAAGGTCCAATAAATAATTTGAATCGACTTTTCTACATCGACTGCTTCTTTGAATTTCGATCTATCCATATTCGAGAATAATTTTGCAAAGCTGTTCTCCACCATTTTGGCTTTAATCTTCTCGATATCATCCTTCACTTCCGGTGCTTCTTCAAGAAATGCACTGGTAAGAAAATTTATCAGATGAGGATAAACGGCAAAAAGCTCAAACTTTATCAACGTTACTGCGCGAATGGTAACGAAAATATCGCGCTCGTTCCAGTCAATACGCTCATAAATCTTCTCTGTGAATAAGTCGGATAGGTGTTCATACAGTGAAACGTACAAATCCTTTTTACTATTAAAATAATGAAATAATATTCCCTTAGAGATCTTTGCTTCCTTCACGATCGCGTTTGTTGAGGCATTTTGGTAACCATTCTTCGCAAAAATTTGAGTTGCTGCATTAATGATCCTTTCTTCTTTCTCAGGATCTATGTTCAATGTTTTAAACAATATTTTCTCTTCCTCCTTCTTAGGGACAGGCGTTTGACCAATTTGGTCAATTTCATTATAACCACTTTTGACCAGCGTGGTCAATGATATTCTAGAATAATACACCAGGCGTGCCCGGCTTGAAAAAATATGAGAGGTCCAAAAATTTTTGCTGATGAGTTTATTATAAAGATTTATTCTGTTACTTCCAGTCTTAACCTTATTGGATGTAAATAAATGACCCGCACTTGATAAAAAACCTTGCTGATGGGAAATATAAAAGGTGGAGCTTCATTATAGATGGCCCCACCTTTACAACTGCAAATCTTAAATTGATAATATATTTCTAATCTCATCTTCCGTGATGGAAGAAACGATTTTTTCGTCAGGATCGATCACCTCATGAATAAGGTGTCTCTTTTTTTCTTGCAGCTCATTCATTTTTTCTTCAATGGTTCCTCGGGAAATGAGCTTGATGACTTGTACTTCATTTTTTTGCCCCATGCGGTGGGCTCGATCCGCTGCTTGCTCTTCGACAGCAGGATTCCACCATGTATCATAGAGGATAACGGTATCAGCGCTTGTTAAGTTGAGTCCCGTACCTCCCGCTTTTAATGAAATAAGAAACAGGTCCCGTTCGCCATCATTAAATCTGTTGCACATGCCTACCCGCTCTTCAGAAGGCGTTGAGCCATTGAGGTAAAAGAAGGTCTGTCCCTTTGCCGAGAGCTCACTCCCAATGAACTCAAGCATTTTAGTAAACTGTGAAAACACCAGCACCCTTCTGCCTGAAAGCCTTGATTCTTCCAAAATCTCCATAAGCTCAATGAATTTAGCAGATGTTCCCTGGTAGCCCTCTACAAATAAACCTGGATGACAGCATATTTGTCGAAGTCTGGTTAAACCAGCCAGAATTTTGATTCTGTTTTTCCTTAAAGTATTTTTATCCAGATGCTTAAGGGTATCGTGTCGCAACTTAGCTAAATAAGCAGCGTACAATTCCTTTTGAGGCGGCAGCAATTCCACCGATTCCATGATCTCCCGTTTTTCTGGAAGTTCTGATAAAACATCTTCCTTCATCCTGCGCAGGACAAAAGGGCGAATTCTTTTAGCGATATCTTTTTTTGTAAGGCGACTGTAATCCTTAAGTCCTCGAAATAACCCCGGAAATACTACGTGAAAGATTGACCACAACTCTTCGAGTGAGTTCTCAACAGGGGTGCCGGTTAATGCGAAACGGTGTTTGGCATCGATTTTCTTTACGCTTCTTGCTGTTTGCGTTATTGGATTTTTGAACGCCTGTGCCTCATCATAAAACACCGAATGAAATTTCTGTTGCTCGTACCACTTGATGTCACTTCGAAGTAATGGATAAGAAATAATGATCACATCGATATCCTTTAATCCATTTTGCATCTTCCTTCGTTCTGATTTATTTCCATCCAGTATCACTGCTTGTATTTCAGGAGCAAACTTCGAGAATTCACTTTGCCAGTTATATAGAAGGGACGAAGGACAAACTATCAGAGCCGGAAGTTTCTGCGTCCTAATCTCATCTAACTCAGAAACAATAAAAGAAATGCTTTGGATGGTTTTCCCTAACCCCATATCATCGGCTAAGATCCCCCCGAGCCCATAATAAGACAGGGTTTTCATCCATCGATAGCCGTCTTTTTGATATTCTCTCAACATTGTATCCAAGGTTGATGGTACCGCAAACTCCATGCTGCCGGGATTCATGATATGTTGCAGGAAATCTTTATACGATTCCCCTAATTTGAACGTATGGCTCGCATCAACGGAATCAAGGTGGTGGAGACTTTGATGTAACGGCAGCTTGAGTCCCTTGATTAAATCATTTTTCTCCGCTTGTGACGTATGAAGAAATCGCTGAATATCTTGAAATTCGTTGGATTCCAGTGAGAGAAGTGATCCGTTTCGCATCCGGTAATATTTACGTTTTTCATCTAATGCCTCAAGGATCTCCATGATCTGTCGGTCAGGTATCCCATCCATTTCAAATTTGAATTCCAGCCAGTTCATTCGTTCTTTCTTCACCTTGACCCGGATTTTTGGTCCATTATTCCCTTTAGAGACACGGTTTCTCACTGCTGTAGTTGCGTAGATCTGGACAAGCTTCTGAATCTTCGTCACTCCATAGGTTAAAAACTCATATTCTAAATCCTCATTGTGCAAAAAGTAACCGCCTTCTGTTTTTCCGAAAGAGAACTCTTCCATTAATTCCAGGATGGTGTCTTCTTTCTCCACCTCTCTAATCAGTAAGGATCCCGAGGGTGGTTCGCGATTTTCCAATGGGTGAATGACCACATGTTCATAATGAAATTCAAGACCTGCCAGCAAACGATTCTTCACTCGGTCAAGATACAGCTTTGCAACAAGCGGCGCGCTTTCCAACCTTTTGGAAATTCCTTCCGCGATTGTGACTTTCCCCAATTTTTTTAAACCAATTGCAACTTTTTCAAGAAAGAAGCCTATCTGGGTTTGAGGAATGGGAATCGAGTCTGTTCCTGATTTGGTGAGAAGTCGCTTTAATTCAGAAAGACGCTTGCAATCCCTGGTGTCCAATTGGGTGATTTCCCCTTCAAGAAGAACGGCTTGATATTGATCAAGGACGACCATATTTTTTAACCCGGTTATGTGTAATCGATAGCTTCCGTTCTCATATTGGCCAAATTTGAACTCCAATGGGAGCGGGGGCTTCGATAGTTTGATCCCCTCTACCGTGTGCTGACTTTGCTCTACTATTACCCTTGGCGCATTTATAAGAGATGGTAAAAGCCGCTCCCATGAAGAAGGTGGAATGAGCAATTGTTCATTATTATTCACTTCAGATGAAGGGTTTGTTGTCTCTTCCTGGGCCACTTTTATAAGCTGTTTCATCACATTATCAGTATTGATTTCAAAGCAATGAAGTTGTTGATTGAAAATGAATGATTCTGAAAGATGGATGGGAACTCCTTCTTTGATACTCTGGAGAAACCCTCTAACTTGTTGAAGCTTGATAGAGTGGATCGTTAATTCAATCCCGAGCTTAGCTTCACCTGTTTTTAAGTGTACAGGCTTAATCAATATGTCACACTGCAGTACTTTTCTGTTTTCAAAATGCCTCTGGTGACCAGTGGGTCGTATGGATTCATCCTGAAACAAGGTGAAAAATTCTTCTGTTACTTCCATTCCTTGGCTATTTCCATTACGCTGCTCATAATGAATAGCGATGAGGACAGCAGCGATATGTTGACAATCTTTATCAAACGACGCCAGTTTGGGACAGCTGCAATCTGCATGGATATCTCCATTAGCTCCCCCTTTAACGGTTACGTGGAAATCTTCATCCCCGATAACGGTCGCTTCACAATAATTTGAACTGAATTCGTCCATTTTCACTTTATTAAAACGGTAATAGCCCTCTCCCCTTTTGAAAGAAACGGTACCGCATCGTTCTTTTATATACTTTTGATGTATGACCTTCAAGTGTCTGGTTCCTTTCTGGAAATGTTTGTATGTAAGGAAAGTTCCCTAATTGGATTTTTTCAATAATCCTATGATAACAACAATAGGCAAATTTAGAAACTGTACGCCATCGATTACTATATTAATAGAAACGTATATTCGCGAGAAGATCTACATAGACTATAAGGGAAGCGATCCGACAGAAAAAAACCGAACTATGAGGCCAGTCATAGTCCGGTAAAACCTTTAAGGAGCCCTCTACTTTTCAATATGATTCAACAAAGAAATGATGAAACTTCCTGCTTGAAATATCAGCATGAAAATAAAGTAGTTCTCCACCAACCTCACCTCCTTCTAGAGGATCGTTGTGTAAATATTTGTCCCCAGTTGATATGTATGTAGGATAGACTCAATTCATGCGTTTTTTTGTTGTGAATTGGTTGTAAGGACAAAAGGAAGAACTCCCGGATTATCTTATTGCAGATAATCCGGGAGTTCTTTAATTAGTGAGGAGGTTTTTGATGAATTTTCATACCAGGAGTCGTAAACTCGTTGAAATCGACTCTTTTGATGTGGTTTTGAGAGCTGGATAAGCGTATGAGAGAAATTTATCAGCGATACTTTAAATATATCAGCGAATTTTTCATTTTATCATCAAAATCCAAATTATTTCAGCGAAATCACGATTTTATCAGCGAAACCCACTTTTTGAACTAAACTACATCTTAAATACATCCTATTTTTATGAAAGTTATGCTTACATAATATTTTCTATTGCATATGGAGACTTTTTTATGTAAATTAGTCAAGTATGTTTAATAGGAGGTATCATCATGAATCAAACACAAAATATTCAACGAGTTCAAATAGCAACAGCCGATCCATCCGCTCTTGGACTTTTCGGATTAGCTATGGTTACCCTTGTCGCTTCTTCAGCGAAACTTGGGTGGACGGATGGCGTTTCATTTGTATTGCCATGGGCGATTTTCCTTGGAGGAATTGCACAGCTGATTGCGTGCTTTGGAGACGCAAAACATAATAATACGTTCGGATCCACTGCATTTGGAGCATTCGGCTTATTTTGGCTTGGAGTCGGAACATCATGGTTAATTTCATTCGGTGTATTTGGGGAAGCAGCGGCTGCTGCAGTTGATCCACACCAACTGGGGATTGCGTATATCGGTTATCTGATCTTCAGTATTTTCATGACCGTTGGCGCCATGGAAACACATAAGGTCTTATTCATTATTTTTGTCCTGATTGATTTCTTATTTATCGGCCTTTCCCTGTCTACACTTGGGATTGCACCTGAAGCCATGCATAAATTGGCGGCGATTTCTGAGTTGTTTATTGCATTATTCAGCTTTTACGGCTCTGCAGCAAGTGTGTTGAACACCCACTTTGGGAGAGAAGCACTTCCTGTAGGAAAGCCATTCGGGATTTTTAAGTAAGCGAAGAAAGAGATAGATGAATGCTCATCTATCTCTCTTTTCATTATTTTGTCAAAACGGGAATCAAGATGTCAAAATGAGGATCCCTTAAATTTCGATGCCTCAACCTCCCCATAAAAAAACCACCCATACAGGCGGTCACATCATCTTGCTAACCCTCTCTCAAAAGCAGCTAAATGATTTTGTGAAGCATTTCTCAATTGTGTAAAAACAATTCTTACATCTTGAGGAAGATTGTAAGTCAGAAATTTATTATACATAGCTATATTATCAATTTCACCTTGAACTCCTGCAGCGTATGCACTTTTTATCGAATCCGGAGTTGAGGTATAGGCTTGAGAATTATCTTCAGGCACTGGCAAACCATAGCGCTGGAAAAGGGTTTGCAAAGCTGTAATATGTCGCAGCTCGGCTTCTTTTATTCTTAAGAAGGTTCGAACATTACCGAAATTCTGTATGATTCGATCGTATCTAGCCTGAGCAAGGTATTCATCCTGCATGGCATAAGCAAGCATTTGAGGTACAGTGAGTGAAGTTGCCTCAAGTGCCCCTTTTGCGCCGTAATCCATTTGTCTCTCCTGTCTCCAGCTCCCTTGGTTATTGAAAAAGTAAAACAAAAACCAAACGGCATGATTTTGTTCATCTGCAGCAGCCCGACGGAATGATTCCTTTATATAGGCATCTTGGGCTCCATCAGCAATCTCTAAATAGAAATCAACCGTTTCTTGCTCGTCTTTTATGGCGAATTTAAGACCTCTTTTGTATGAATCAGGACAACTTTCTTGCAATTGAGGAGTGGGCGGAACTCCTGTTATATTCGTATAGATATCACTGAATGCTTTGAAATGGCGCATTTCATCTTTTCGAATTTCTCGAATGCGATTTTTCTCTTCTTCGGTTGGGGCCAATTTGGCAAGTTTTTTATAACAAGCAATTGCACTATATTCTCCGTTAATTGCCTTTTGTATATCTTTTATCAGTGATTGATTCTCCTGAACCTGGGAGTAACCATCTAAATGAAAAGGTTTGAATTGACGATAAAACTGATAAGGATTCATATAGAAAGACACATCTCCTTTCTGTCTGTCATTAAGTATCTTATGACTTCCGCCTAAATCGGGTGTCTGGAGATTTTCACTTTATCTCTTCTTATGTACTATTTCATACGCATCCAAAAGATCCTTCACCAGAATTTTATTGATCCTCATTCCCTCCGTCTCACAATCTATTAACTCAACATTTTTCAGATTGGAGTCTTTGAACAGGGCCCCTTTAAGATCACATCGCTCAAACCTTACAGGTTCACCCTCTTCTCCAAGAGTCGTGTCGTGAAAATAAGTGCCCCCTAACGATACATGGGCGAATTCACTATGTGAAAGATTCAAATCAGCGATCAGGGATTTTTTAAAATTAATATTTTGAAAACGTGATTCACTTAGATTGCAATTACTAAATTGAGCTCTCATTAAGCTACTGTTGCTAAATGTGGAATGACTCCCGTCGATACCATAGAAATCCGTCTCCGTCACTTTGCTCTGTTCCACTTGGAGCCGGGAAAGATCAACTTGTCTCAAGGTATCACCTTGAATGTGAATCTCCCTCGTCTCACCCGCTTCTGTAGCATCAAGTTGTAACCTTTTCTCATAGCAGAATTCATCTTCTGATTCAAAGACTTTCTTATACCCCATCTTCTCGTAAAAGAAATGATTATTCAGCTGTCTGCTAGATGTCTCAAGCTCCCAAGATTTAACCTGTGGAAACTTCTCTTCTATTAATCTTAGGGCAGCTGAACCAATTCCTTTTCCCTGGTAATCTGGATCAACGAAGATACGGTCGACTCTTCCATGGCGCTTTCCTTCTAACGTGACAATTACACCTCCAACAAGCTCTTCGTGATAAAGGATTTTGAAATAATTCAATTCATGGATCATATATTTCCCCATCTCGATGGAGTCGTAGCCTGGTGGCTGGATATTGTAATCGACTACATCCTCTGCATATGAAAGCCATTTCTCTATTTCAGCATCAAACACTTTCTTTTTTATATCTGTAAGGATTTCTGCATCTTGTATTCTTGCTTTTTCAATTGTGATTGTACTCATTTTAGCTCTCCTCTTAATCTCTTATAAATTGCTCATTAGACAACATATCTGCTATGAAATGATATTCAATTTTTACTATGTTTCAAATGACGGATTGAAGCCTCATTTCTTCACTTCGGTTTTCATTATATGGGAAATTATAACTTAAATAAAATAAAACTGAAAAAATGAAGCCCTACGTTAGAAAACGAGGGCTTCATTTTTCATTTTTGACAACATTCTTTTTTAACGATTTCTTCTTTAACTTCAACCAAATTCACTTTACAGCAATCCTTCTTTTCTTTCTGACCAATCAAACTCTTTAACCAATTCAATTTGTCCACCTCCTTATATAAAGAAAAATAAGAAACCCGACATAGTAGACATGATGAGGACAGAGCCAATAAATGCGAGTACAAGCTTCTTCTTAAAAATGCTATGGAGTAACGTCACCTCAGGAAGACTTGCTCCTGCTGATGCAATCATAAGAGCCATTACTGGTCCCAGTGCCATTCCTTTAGCAACGAGAATTTGGGAAATGGGTATCATTGTAGAAAGTCGGATGTATAATGGAATTCCGATAATCGCAGCTATCGGAACCAGCCACCAATTCTCTCCTCCTAAATAGGTTGTAATCCATTCAGTTGGAACAGAACCATGAATAACCGAACCAATCCCTGCCCCGATAATAAGAAATGGATAGACATTTCTCATAAGTGTAAGTGTTTCTCTTATCGCTTTCTTAATATCGATTCCATTCTCAGGGTGTGAGAAATTTTCTACCATGACATTTTTTAGTTGTCTTTCAAATCCAAATGCACTCAATGCAAATCCGATGATTATAGAAAAAGAAGTGGTTAAAATCGTGTATGCAATGGCTACTTTCCATCCGAGTAAATAGGTCATCAAGGACAAAATCGTTAAATCCAGTACAGGTGAGGCAAAAAGGAAAATCATCACAATGGGAAAACGAACTTTGTTTCGCAATAGATTTACGACAATAGGGATGGTTGAACAAGAGCAAAATGGTGTGACGAATGCGAAACCAACAGCAATCAGAGCACTCAACAGAGGATGGCTTCTATCCATCAGCTTCTCCATCCTTTTATAAGGAATAACTCCTTGAAGTAAATGAATCACAAAGGAAATTCCAACAAACAGCACAGTTAGTTCAAGGGCGATACTGATAAAATCTTTCAATATTGTCATTTTGACTGCCTCCAATTTAATTAATCAAATTTATTTGATTAATTATCGAAAAATATACATCAATTTTTTTTGATTAATAGATCAAAAAATTTGAATTTGATTTTTTCAAGTATTCTCATTCTCAAAAACAACTTTCCACTCCTTAAATATCAAATATTATTGATTAATAAAATCATAAGATGTCACCATGCACATTAATCACTTTATCCACGCCTAAACAAGCAGCAAAGTTGTTCTGATAACAAATGATTCAATTCAGTGTGATTTAATGTATAGTAACTCCAAGTGCCCCGCGTTTCTTTCAAGATCAACTCAGCGTCCATTAAAATCTTCAGATGGTAGGAAAGTTTAGATTGTGGTAAGTCTAATTTATCCGATAAGTCACATACACACACTTCTCTCATTTCAGTAATTTGGTGCAGGATAAATAACCTTTTTTGATCTGCTAGTGCCTTGAATTTTTTTTCATATTTACTGAAGGTTGAATCCAGTGATATATCTTTTAATAGAATTTGCTTATTCATGCTATCAGCTCCTCTTAAATCAAATTTATTTGATATACCATCACTATATGCAAGATCTTCCATTAAGTCAACAAAAATATATCAAAAATAATTGATTTAATGAAAAATAAGAAAGTCATCTTATTCATACTAATTAGACGACTTTCTTACGGAATTACCTTATTCTCAGCTTTTTATACTTCCTCTTCCCTACCTGCACAATCAGTCCATCTTCAATCGGTACTTCTAATTGCATATCCAGAACCTTTTCTGAATTTATTCTGATTCCTCCATTTTGAATCATCCGCCGTGCTTCACTCTTTGAACCTTGCATATTTAACTCAACAAGTAAGTCGATAATGGGCATTCTGCTTTCACCTGTCCACTGAATCTCTGGAATGTCATCAGGCATTGCGCCCTTTTGGAACACTTCCTTAAAATTGTTCTCAGCTTGACCTGCTGCTTCATCTCCATGGTACATGGACACAATGGTTTTTCCCAAACGTATTTTAGCATCCCTTGGATGGAGAGTCCCTTCGTTTAATTCCTTCTCTATTTTCGTTTTCTCATCTAAAGATAAGTCCGTTATCAGATTGAAGTATTTGATGATCAATTCATCCGGAATGGACATCGTCTTCCCAAACATTTGTTTAGGTACTTCATCAATCCCAATGTAATTATGTTTTGATTTTGACATTTTATTCACACCGTCAAGACCTTCAAGTAAAGGAAGTAATATGACCACATGTTTCTCCAGGTTGTAATGCTCTTGTAGATGTCTTCCCATCAACACATTAAACTGCTGATCCGTCCCGCCAAGCTCCACATCACTTTCTAATGCAACGGAATCGTACCCCTGCATTAACGGGTAGAAAAACTCATGAAGCGAAACTGGCTTCCCTGTTGACAACCGATCAGAAAAATCGTTTCTTTCAATTAATCGAGCAACCGTGATCTTCGATGATAAATGAATCACATCTTCAAGATTCAACGATGACAGCCATTCGGAATTGTAATGTAGCTCCACTTTCTCTTTGTCGAGGACTTTACCAAATTGCTCAAAGTAAGTTTGGGCATTTCTCTTCACCTCTTCATCAGTCAGCTGCTTCCTTGCAACAGACTTGCCAGTTGGATCACCGATTTTACCGGTGAAATCACCAATAATAAGCTGAATGATATGACCGTTTTCTTGGAACTGCCTTAATTTGTTCAGAACAACCGTATGACCCAGGTGAACATCGGGAGCGGTTGGGTCTAGGCCAAGCTTGATTTTCAATGGTACTCCTGTTGCAATTGACTTGACGAGTTTTTGCCTTAACTCTGCTTCTGGGATGATTTCATGGACTCCATTTTTGTATACGGTTAACTGCCTTTCCACTTCTGCCTGTTGTTCTTGTGAAAGTGATTCCCATTTGTGTTGCATGGTGATTCCTCCTTGATTGATATGTTCGTTTAAATATTCGTCAGGTTGAACGTGTTCTTTGAGATCATTTTAATTTCGCTGATATATTCCGGATTTCGCTGATAAACGAACATTCGGCTGATATATTCTGATTAGAAACGACGAATTTGTGATTTCGCCTATATATTCGGAAATTCGCCGTTAAAACGAACATTCCGCCGATATATTTCAACCTCAGCCGTTAAAATAAACATTTCTCCGTTATCCACTCTCTCAATCAAGAATCACACAAAAAAACCACGCCCCTAAAAAAGGGACGTGGTTTACGCGGTACCACCCTCATTGAAGATTTCTCTTCCACTTCATTCGGATAACGGACCGGCCGTTCTCTACTACTAAGGGTTCACAGAGAATGTTTAAGGAGGTAATTCGCGCTTATCTTTGTACTGATTCCCACCAGCCATCAGCTCTCTTCACCAGGGAGATAAGTCACTACTCATTCCTATCATGACATGTATGATTATGAATTTTCATTTATTTTACATAAGATTGCCATAAAATACAATAAAAATTTTTAGCCCTTCACAATCCCCATTACAAAACCGTCGTAACCTTTAGACCCGACGGTTTGAACAACCGTTGAATCAATTCGGGGCTCTTTAGACAACAAATCAACAAAATGGCGAACACCTTGAACGCTTTCATCTCCGCTGTTTTCATCGATTACTCTTCCACCACGTACCACATTATCTGTAATGATGACAGCTCCAGGTTGAGAAAGCTCGAGTGCCCATTTTAAATAATTTGCATTGTTTTGTTTGTCTGCATCGATAAAAATGAAATCAAATTCACCCTCAATAGTCGGCAACGTATCCAGGGCAGCACCTACCTTAATTTCCACCTTTCGATCCATTCCAGCGTTTTGTATGTTTTTTGCAGCGACTTTTGCATGTTTTTCACTGTATTCCAATGTTACAAGGTGGCCGTCCTCGGGTAGTGCGCGGGCAAGCCAGATCGTGCTATAGCCTCCTAGGGTCCCGATTTCCAATATGCGTTTCGATCCTTTAAGCTGTGCAAGCAATGAGAGAAACTTCCCTTGATTCGGAGATACATCAATTGCAGGCAATTCTGCTTCACTATTTGCTTTCAATACAGATTCCATAATTGAATCTGATACTTGAAGTTTACTCTTGAAAAATTGATCTACTTCTGTCCATACAGTTTTTGAAGTCATCATCTTCACTCCTTAGTATGTATCATTCATAAACAATAGTAGCATAATTTTCCATATAAATATCGATTTCACGTTACTTTTTATCTCTCAAACAAAAGGTTACCTAATGAAATCAACCTATTCGGGCATAATAACCAAAACAATTTGTCTTGGAGGGTTCATTCTTGCATACCAATGAACAGGCATTATCCATTTTTGCACTTGGCGGGATCAATGAAATCGGAAAAAATATGTATGTCATTCAACATCGGGATGATATTGTCATCATCGATTGTGGAGGTAAGTTTCCTGATGAAAGTCTATTGGGAATTGACTTAATCATTCCCGATGTTACTTATCTTGAAAAAAACAAAGACAAAATACGGGGATTAATCGTCACTCATGGCCATGAGGACCACATAGGTGGCATTCCTTATCTTCTAAAAAAGATTAACATGCCCATATATGCTACACATTTCACCCTGGGACTGATTGAACTAAAATTAAAAGAGCATAGGCTAATAAGAGAGACAAAACTTGTAACCATCGACTCAAATTCCAACCTGAACTTCGGAACAATCGATGTTTCGTTCTTCAAGGTAAGTCACAGCTTTCCGGATTGTTTAGGTATTGTATTTCATACACAGGAAGGAAATGTCGTACATACTGGAGACTTTAAGTTCGATTTAACACCTGCCAATCATCAATACTCAGACATTCATAAAATGGCCAGGATCGGTGATGAAGGGGTACTGGTCTTACTTTCTGAAAGCACCAATGCGGAGCGGGGCGGCTTGACCCCTTCTGAACAAATGGTGGGGAATCATATGGAGGAAGCGTTCTTGAAAGCCACTGGAAAGATCTTTGTCTCAACCTTTGCTTCGAATGTCAACCGGGTCCAACAGGTAGTCGATGCTTCCATCAAGACAAACAGGAGGTTGGCATTATTAGGAAGGAGCATGATCAATGTAGTTTCAGTCGCCATGGAACGGGGATATTTAACCGTGCCTGACGGGATGCTGATCGATGCCCGTGAAATTGATGCATTACCTCCCGAAAAGGTTGCGATTTTATGTACGGGAAGTCAAGGGGAACCCAGGGCTGCACTAAGTCGCCTTTCGACTGGAAGCTTCAGGGACGTATATGTTTATCCAGGTGATACTGTCATTCTGGCTGCTTCACCTATACCGGGAAACGAAAAGGATGTATCACGTATTCTGGATAATTTATTTCAACTAGGTGCCCATGTGATTTACGGAAGTGGAAGTACAACAGGGATGCATGTATCTGGACACGGGTATCAAGAAGACTTAAAACTCATGCTAACATTAATGAAGCCGACTTACTTTATTCCTATACATGGTGAATACCGAATGCTGCACCATCACCGAATCCTGGCTGAATCGGTAGGAGTAGAAACAGGAAATACTTTTATAATAAAAAACGGTGAAGTCGTCGATTTCGAAAATTCCGTTGCCCGGCAAACGCGAACCATTCCTGCAGGAAACACCTTTGTAGATGGCTTGAGCGTCGGAGATATCGGATCAATTGTGTTACGTGATCGAAAACAACTTTCTGAAGATGGAATGCTTATCATTGTCATTACCCTTAGTAAGTCGGAGCATTCGATCGTTTCTGGGCCTGATACCATATCACGGGGATTCGTTTTTGTACGAAACTCAGAAGACCTATTAAAGGACGTAAACCATCTCGTTAAAAAAGTCGTAGATGAATTGTCTGCAGAAAATATCCGCGATTGGAAAGAAATGAAACAGGCGATCAAAAAAGACGTAGGTCAATACCTATTCAAGCATTTGAAGAGGAAACCTATGATTTTGCCGATTATTATTGAAGTGTAGTTGGAAATGCCGGGTGCTTATACGCCTGGCATTTTTTAATAAAAAAAGCACCCGACCAAAAGTCAGGTACCCATAAAATTAATTATTTCTCTATCTTATTTCCTTCAAAAATCTTCACATCTAAAGGAGCCGCTAAATACTCAGGCGCTCTCCCAACAAATGAAGTAAAATGCTCACTCGCATTGTGAATCTCAACGGCAGCGGTATCCCTCCACACTTCTACCATAGTATAGACACTTTCTCTTTCAGTATCTTTCATTAAGTCATATGAGATATTTCCCTCTTCTGCTCTCGATGCTGCTACAAGTGGGCGAATCTCTTCTAAAAATGCTTGTTCTTTAGTTGGATTAATTTGAAATTCCGCATGAATTATAATCATATACTTTCTCCTCTTTTCTTATTTTTATTTCCATTCTGTGATGGATTCTACTGGCAGGCGAACAGATTTGTAGCCTGCATCTGCCGCTTTTCCGATTGAAATCAGCATGACTGGATAGTAACGGTCTTTGTCCATACCATATGCTTCAGCAATTTGGTCCTTCTCATATCCACCGATCGGATTTGTGTCATATCCGTGGGCACGTGCAGCAAGCATAAGTTGCATGGATACTAAACCTGCATCAATGAGGTTCATTTCCCTGAATTGTTCAGTTGTCATCATTTGTAGTAATCCTTTAATGGATGGTAGCTGTCTGTCTCTTACTTCTGCAGGCATGTACCCTTCATCTACTGCTCTATTGTATATCTCATCCGCATAGTCAAGGCTGTTCATATCTACAAATACCGCAATCACTGCAGAAGAAGTTTTGACTTGCGTCTGATTGAATTTCGCAAGAGGTGCAAGTTTTTCTTTCCCTTCTGGACTATCGATGACCACAAAACGCCATGGCTGCAAGTTTACAGATGATGGTGCAAGAGTGGCTTCGGTTAGTATCTCAGTCATTTCTTCTTTACTGATTTTCACAGTCGGGTCATAGTTACGGATGGAGCGACGGCCTGTGATGATTTGGTTAAAGTCATTGATTTTCGTTTTATTCATGGTGCATTCTCCTTTTTATATAATTAAGTCTAGACTTCCTAGTATTCGATATCCGAAACATTATCCTGAATACGATTTAGCATGTGCGATAAAACTGCACGTTCTTCTTTTGTAAAGCTTTTAAAAACTTTTGAGATAAAGATCTCTTTCTCTTCACGATAAGCCTCTATTTTCTTACGGCCTTCTTCTGTCAACCGGACAAAAGTAAACCGGTTATCATCAGGATTTTTACGGCGGGAAACCATCCCTTTTCCATCAAGCTGCTTTAAGTGTCTCGTCACGGCTGCACTATCAATATTCACTTCTCTTTGTAGAGCGGTTTGACTGATTTCTTCCACTTCAAATAACTTGTGCAAAAGATCCAAACGAGACTGACTAATTCCAGTGCAACGCTCAAACTTAGGACTCATCTGCTTATATATATCATTTAGTTGAACAATTATCTTCTCTTCTTCACGACAAGAGATGGACAAAGCATCCTCCTCCTTCACATTAATTGATGGGTCAATCGTTGACCTGTCAATTAATATATTACATATGGATTTATAAGTCAAACATTTAGTTCTTGGGTGAAACTCCAATGATTTGCAAGGAATCCCTATGGCAAATGTGGAAAGTGTAGATTGGGTAAAAACAGGAGATTTTTGCTGAGTGGAACAAAAAAAGGCAAGGTAATAAGGGAATCTCCTCTCTTACCTTGCCTTCTATTTGCACTATAGAACACTAAACTCAGTCTTGTCGTTTGTATGAATTGACAATACGGGATTTCACATGAAGAAGACTTACTCCTTTGGTTGGTCTAACGCTTGATAGTCAGCCTGGTATTTCCCTCCTTCTGCAACCTCTGAATGATACAATGCTTTAAGAGCAAACGTGCGCTCTAAATTCATCTCATCCATCAATACTTTAAGACGGGCTTGCAATTCTTTATTATCTTTGATTAACAGTTTCATTTGTGATTTCATATATTTCATAAGGTGTTAACTCCCCTTTTTAGTTGAACAATTCATCAAGTATAACATTGCTTGTCACAGTACTAAAGGGATTTCTTAAGGAAGACCCTGTTCACATCCTTCACTTCACACCCATTGGTAAGAAATGTTCGGATCATCGGAGCGTTATTTTTACTGGTCCCCCCAATATATTTTTTTGCATGAAAGTCATTTACTAACAGACTAAGTGCCAGTTTATGCAGATTCTTGCTCTTTCCCTTGCTTCTTTCTTCAGGAATCAATCCGAAATAAAACAACCTCCCCTCATCTACCGTGCCAGGCTCTATATGTGGCATTATGACGCCAATTGGATGATCTCTTTCATAAACCGCAATACAGGAATCCTTATAGCTGTCACCTAATTCGATTGCTACACTTTTCATATGTTCAGGCATGGTTAAACGAGATGGAGCATTAAGGGAGCCCTCCATAGATTGCATCCAAATATGAGCAAATTCATTTTCAGAAATCATATGTAAATTTTTCAAAGTAAAAGAGTGGTTGACTTTTGACTTCTCAAGCTTTTTGTACACTGTAACAAATTCATCAATCATTTCAAATCCTTTTCCAACTAAATATTCATCTACTTCCCGGGAGAATATTTGATTCACAAGAATCTTTAAGGTAGACAAGGAATGATAGGCTGGAGTCTGTTCGAGAAATCTGACGAGCTCTTTCATTTCTTCTGTGGATAATTCCTTTGTATCCTCAATGGTTGCATAATTGTCACCATGAATGATTTTCACTTTTTCGATCAGTGAATTCTGTTTATTTCCCACTGTATATCCTCCTTTTTTTCTATATGAGAAATTATTCGAAAGCAAGTTTAATACTTTTTTTCAGCAGTGATTGCTACAGCAATACTTACCGGTAATACTGTGAAAATAGCAACCTATGACCAAAAACTCATAAGCCAACCTCACTCTCGAAATCACTTATTCATCTAAAAATCAAATCACTCGACACCGGTTTCATACCAATCTCCCTTGCCCACACGGATAATTGGCCAATATGATGTATCTCATGGGTCACTACATGTTGCATAACTTTTTTATATGTAAAGAGGTATGTTTTACCTGACCCTGATGTCATAGTGAGTTCTTTCTTTCCGTAGGCAGGAGTCCATAATGACAGAAAGTTTTCCGTTTGCTGCCTGGTCATTCCTGAAAACTCAATGACTTCGTCAAGTGTTGAAATAGTATGTAAATCCTTTTGTATCACGGGTTTCCCTTGTAATTGATTCATCCAGATTTGCTCACAGTCCGCTACATGAAAGAGATTCTTCAGAATGCTCCCCATCCCGCCTGTACGCTCTTTCGTCAGTTCATCCGGATCAATTTCCCTGCACCAATTAAACCATTCTTCCCGTATTTCCCAATTATAAGAAAAAAGTTCTAACATGATCTCAACCTCTCCTTTGTATTGTAAGAATTCGTAAAGCCGCACTTCCTTATTCAGTGAACAATCCAACCACAATGATTGTTATGGCATTCAATGCAAAAATAGTCCCGTATACCATCATGACCATGCCTGTTCCAAAACCAGATGGATCAAATGGAATTACGGATAAACCAGTCAAGATAAATACCACAGGTGTAAGGAGTAAACATATGACTCCCGCCCAAATTCTCTTCTTTTTATTCTGTCCGGTAACTTTCATAATCGTAAAATCAGTTAAAGCCAGGACTGTTATAATGATCATGAATAATAGAAACAAGACACCCCAATCAGACAAAAGACATTCCTCCTCATCCAATTAACTGTAAGCCAACCAAAATGAAATTCCCCAACTTATAATGAGAAAAAGCAGACTCGCAATAAAATAAGGACTCTTATTAGTAGCACTTGCTGATTCATATTCATATTTAAATTGATTATTTGTGATGAACTTAGCGGTCGATGAAGCCTGATTAATTCCAGCTCGTTTTGAAATATTGGTGAGCCATCCCAGTGCAAAAAAGCAAAGGCTGGATATGAAAGCCGTATCCATTATGCTCCACCCTCCCAATGAACTGGTCATTACCGTAGCCCCCATCATTAGTGTGAAGAGGATCACGATGATCGTAAAGGATAAATACTTCAAAGAAATGAACTTTTCTAATTGTTTACTGAATTGGTCAATGAAGAATGCCGTACCGATTCCAATTATGAGGATGACTATCGTTAATAAAACGTTTAAATAATAATACAATTCGGGTTGCCTCCATTCACAACATATTTCTCACGCTTTTCAAACTAGAAGGATCAAAAAGAAATAATAAAAAAGAAGCCATTGATTACTCCCAAACAAAATAAAGTGATCAGCAAAAAATTTTTTCCCCACATTTTATTAAAATATAAATATAGCAATCCAAAATATATAAATCCAACTGTGATTAGACAAAGAAAGAATTCTTTCATCATTTCCCCATCTGAATGTATGCCCTTCACATGAACCCATTCGAATTTATGGTTGAGATCCAGGTCGATAGTGAAGAACATGAATCCCCACCCAACGAAAATAAAAATACCCATTAAACGGAGGAGCGAGTACATACTCATCTCTTTTTTTGGATGAGCATCTACAATCGTTTCATATTCCAAAACGTTTTTTTCTACTCGTAATCCCATAAAAAAATCCTTTCTGCCTGTTCTTTTCTACTAATACGAAAAAACAATCAGAAAGGTTTCAAATTATTCCAAATTTATTATTAACTGGTAAAAACACTATTTCCCCAGATGTTTCCCCAAATAAATACCACTTGCAGCTGCCTGCGATAAGGAATGGGTTTCCCCTGAGCAGTCACCAATGAGATAAAGATTTGACACTTCTGTTTCAAAGTTCTTATCCGTCGGTAATTTCGGTTCATAATACTTCGCATCCAAACCGTAAAGAAGCGTATCATCGTGTATCGGTTCCCCAATAAGGCTTTCCAAAGAAGCAAAAAATTCCTTAAGCGCAACACTATATAATTCCGGAACCTCTTCCAGAAGATTCCCACATTCCGCTTTGAGGGACGGACCTACCAGATTCTTCTCTAGTGATTCGGTATTCCGATGAAATTTGAAATCTTCCAATCTCTGAACAACAATCCGCTCTCTTCCTTGGTTAATCCCTTCTATAGTGCTCACTGCGTAATCCATTGCCTCACCATGGGAGTCAAAATAACGTGGAACGAACAAGCTGAAGTTCAGATTTGCACTTGGTGTATCTTCTTCACGGGCATTTTGTCCGTCGGGCATCACGACTCCATGTTGGTGTTTCCGTACGATCTTCCCTTGCGGATTCATACAATAGGTCGTCGCGCTGAATGTATCCCTTTCGATTTTCAGCTTCGTTTCAAACGTATCTTCTAATATCGATTGAAGCTGATCCCCTTTCATTTCCACTCGTATTCCCATATCCAAACGTGTCTTTCCTGGAAAAAGCCCAAGTGATGCTGCTTGTTCTTTCAGCCACGTGCTGCCGCTCATCCCTGTACCTATCACTAATTTCTCCGTCGTAAATTCACCGATATTTGATTTCAAGTGAAAGCCCGCATCATGTTTTGAAATCGTCTCAACATGAGTTTCGAAACTAACCTTTATACGATTATTCAGGACTTCATACATTCTTTGAAAAACATCACTCGCTAAACGCGTTCCTAAATGACGTACCTCAGTTGAAAGAACCTTCAAGTCCACCATACTGGCTCGTTTTGAAAGTATATCATTATTCGTGCTATAAGACGGGATGATGTCACCGCCTAACTCACAGAGAATAGTGTCTACTTCCTTCATCAAATCAAGTGAGGTTTGGTCTCCTATTTTCCTGCCAAGCTCTCCTCCGAAATCATTCGTATAATTAAATTTCCCCTCTGATTTCCCAAGACCCGCAAAACCAATGTATTTACTGCACACTCCTTCACACGTACAAACGCCCCCATCATCTAGACCGCATGTACGTTCACTCAGTTTTTTGCCGAGATCAATCATGTGAATGGAAACATGTTCATTGTGCTTCATCAAGGTGTAAGCGAGAAACACACTGCTCACTCCTGCTCCAATGATCGTGATGTCATAATGATTCGATTGCATCCTCTGCTCCCCTTTCTTAGGTGTAATCGTGCTTGCGCCACTTTAAATTAAGACGATTAATATCGATCTATTATAAATTTCTATTTCAATTGACTTTCAGTAATCATATCTGAATTCTCCTCACCCAAATGGCTTCCATTTCCATCCTACCATAAAACAGAGTTGTGGAAGGTCCGTCCCTCTATTTATCTTTCAAACTGTGATGGAGATAGGGAATGGAAGCTAGTGTAGAGATGGCTCCTGCAAGCATGATGGTTAGGTCTGTACCTATTGCTTCAGCCAGTATTCCTGCAAGAAATGCAGCCAGGGGCATGAATATCCATGTCATGAGGCGGCTTGTGGCCTGTACCCTTCCCAATAGATGATCGGGTGTCAGCGTTTGCCGGATCGTAATGATGCATGGACTCATCATCGAAGCACAGAAGGTACCGACCGCATTCATGATTACAAGCCAAAAATAGGTTTCTAACAAGCCGAAACACAGGATCGAAAGCCCTCCAATGACAGATGCCGTAAATAAAATGCTCCGATAAGAAAACCGCTTACGAAAAAAGTTTGACGTTACAGCGCCTAGAATCGCACCTACTCCCCCTATTGATAATAACCAACCAATCATGACCGTATTTAGATTGATGGAATCCTTTAGGTGAAAAACCAATAATGTGAGAAATAATGTGGTTCCAAATACAGAAGTTATCATGGCTAGATTGGTGTACAGGATCGGCTTGGTTTTTGCCACGAATTCAAATCCCTCCCTGATCTCTCCCCAGATGGAATGCCTTGATGAATCTCTCTCATTCATCTTCATCCGGAGACTCGCAATGGCAATAAAAGAGGCGAGGAAGCTGACGCTGTTCACCAACAGGGCATAACCTGGATTAAAAAAAGAAATAATTACCCCACCTAAACCAGGTGCTAAAAAAACCGCTAAATTAAAAATCCCGGAATTCAGTGAATTCACAGCTTGAAGGTCTTCTTTTCTCACCAGGCTAGGTACTGAGGCAAATTGAGATGTATTGTATATTTGGCTTAATATTCCGATGCCAAACACAACTGGATATACGATCCACATCTCCAGTACCTCCATGATAAATAGAACCCCAATCATACCAACAAGTAAACATCGTCCTAAATCGCATAAAAGGAGAAGGTGCTTCCGGTTGAATTTATCGGACATGATACCTGCGAAGGGCTGCAATAGAATCGGCAGCCGTTCAAGCGCCGCCACAATCCCCATACTCACCGGTGATCCAGTAATTGTTAATACCATTAGTGGAATCGCGATTAAATAAATTTGATCCCCGAAAAATGAAATCAGATTACCGCCCATAAATCTGAAAACAGAATAGTTTTTCTTTAAAGGCGGGAGATCTTCCACTTGTTTTAGTCTTAAAACACGCTCTCCCATACCGGACACCCCTTTTAATCCTCAATTAGATACTGCTTCAATTCGTTCGATAATGTTTGAACCGCATTCTCTTTCAGACGATACTTGCCATCCTGCGTTTCGACCAGCCTTGCGGACCTGAGTATTTTCAAATGGTGATGGACCGTCGATTTCCCCATGTCCAGTTCGTTCGTGATCTCCTGGAGAGTACGATTTGACCCTTTCAGCAATTTCACCATGCGGAGGCGCACTTCATCACCAAGCGCTTTATGCTTTTGGACTAAAAAATAGCTTGGCATATCCTTATCATCCGGATAAATGCTTTCATTGGCTACGGGATAATAAAACACCTTTATCCCTTCAACATCCCCTTCTACGTTCCAAGGGCGATAAATCGACTGAGGAATCAACAGTACTGTATGAACACTCGGCTCCGGAAGATAGGTAATTCCTCCGGTTGCCCATTCTACCATGGCCTCGGGCTTCAGATTTCCATTCATCTTTTCTTTGGCTTGTTTATCTCTACTAAGTATTTGAGATAATGTTTCTCTCTGTGGAACCATCACTTCTTCATACCACCGGGTCATTACGTTCTTCAGGTGATCCCTAAGGGTATGGACTTGGGTTGTGCAGACAAACTCAATATAATCAGGAAAAAATGGGTTAGCTTCTGTCTGCTTTTTCAACCTGTTTCGTGATGACTGATCCCCTTCTGCAGCAAGCATTCGAAGATCTTCAAATTTAATCCCTATGTATGGAATGCTGATGAATCTAAGTTTCTCATCATCTAACTTGTCCAGAAATATGATGAATTCAGACAAATCCTGAAACTCTTTTTGATGCAGCAATAGGAGTAGGGATTTCCACGTATTATTTTTTTCAACAAATTTCAAGTCTTCTATCAATGGTTTAGATAAAGATTTCTTTAACCTATCCCATGACTCTTTTGGTTTTTCTAACGTATCAATAAGCCTTGTATTTGTGAATGCAGCAATCCCCAAAGCACATTCCCAAAGAAGAGAAGCCTCGATTCTTACCTCATACGTCTCTCTCTTTCTACTGGTCATATGGAGCACATCCATATTGGAACACCTCATTCCCAAAATTTTCTTCTCCACACTAATTCTATAATTATTGAACAAAAAATTCAATATTGATTGAACGAATATTCAAGAAAGTGCATTCTTCGTTAAAACTGCGGCTCTCCAACCCTTTTTTGAGAAAAAAAGGGCGAAAAACAATGTATTCTTTAGTATGGATAACAAATTTAGGTATTAATGTGCACATTCAAATATATTAAAATGGTTTATGATAGTAATTGCGTCATTTCAACTTTTAATCGCGCCATAATTCATTTTATTGCGTCTATTCAGATGATAATTGCGTCGTTATCCTCTGGAATTGCGTCTCATCATTTGTTATTTGCGTATCTTAACAAAAGATGGCACATACTTCACCATACAGTCGCACCCTTCGCAAACAAAAAAGCACACAAATCCCACTCAGGAATTCGTGTGCTCTATTAATAAAGTATTAAGATTTAACCTTATCCTTCTTGATTTGCTTACTTCTCAATTGGCCGCAAGCTGCATCAATGTCCGTCCCTTGTTCCACACGGACTCCACAGTTGATTCCATGTTCAAGTAATGTACCGTAGAATTCTACAATCGCTTCTTTCGTACTTCTTTGATATTGGTTATGTTCGTCAACTGGATTATAAGGAATCAAGTTCACATAAGACAGATGACGCTTGTTCTTTAACAATTTGGCTAGCTGTATAGCCTCTTCTTTATGATCGTTCACATCGCTCAATAAAATATACTCAAAGGTGATGCGTCGATTGGTCTTTTCTAAATAGTAATCAATAGCCGGCATTAACTTCTCTAAAGGATACGCGCGGTTGATCTTCATGATCTTCGTACGCAATTCGTTGTTTGGTGCGTGCAAGGAAACAGCCAGGTTGATTTGAATGTTTTCGTCGGCAAATTTGTAAATCTTATCTGCCAGACCACTTGTTGATACAGTGATGTGACGAGCACCGATAGAAAGACCTTTTTGATCATTCACTACTCGGAAGAAGTCCATCATGTTATCGTAGTTATCGAATGGTTCGCCAATTCCCATTACGACGATATGGCTGACTCGTTCTCCATTTCCTGCTTCATCCAAGTGATGTTGGACGTTCATGATTTGTTCGACAATTTCACCGCTTGATAGGTCCCGATTCTTCTTGAGAAGTCCACTCGCACAGAATGTACAACCGATGTTACACCCGACTTGGGTCGTCACACACACACTCAGACCGTAATTGAATCGCATAAGAACTGTCTCTATCAGGTTACCATCCTCAAGCTTGAACAAGAATTTGATTGTGCCGTCCTTTGATTCCTGTTTTACCTCTTGAGTGAGTGTATGAAGATAGAAGTGATCGTCCAGCAATTGTACACAATCAGCGTTGAGGTTCTTCATATCCGCAAAGTTTGTCACTCTCTTTTTATATAACCAATCCCACACCTGGGCGGCACGGAATTTCTTTTGGCCGTGCTCGACTAGCCATGTAGTCAGTTGATCTAATGTTAATCCGTATATGGATTTCTTTTCCATTTAAAACCCTCATTTCAAAACTCTACAATTTTCTACTTATCTATACTACTTAAAGTATGGTAATGTTTCAAGGGATTTATAAGTGTTGAGAAGAATTGGAATTCCGTAATATAGTATATATACAATAAAAATACGCCGAGACTCTTGCACGGCGCATCCTTCTAATGATTAATTCTTTGAATGAAATCATCCAATTTCTCTATGTCTTTAAGATTTTCGTTACACTCATGACTATCCTGGCAGATGTAATTTCCTTTCTTCACAAAGGTTCCTTGAGATGAAGTTTTCGATTCAGACATGTAAAATCCGATGCTTCCAAAGGTATTGCAAATCGTGCAAATCCCCTTCTTGCTGCTGCTTTTGAAGGTACCCTTAAATCCTTTCAATTTACCCTCATGCATAGCGACAATATATTTTCGCTCCTGCCCGTAATCATTCCAGCCTAAATAGGAGAGATCCCTGAAATTCATATTTCCCCAATCAGGAGTCTTTAGCTTTTTCACTTTCGGAAATAACTTTTTCAATGAGGCATCAGTTACAGATGGAAATGGAATCACATAAGGTTTTAATCCAATTAAATAATCCTCTGCCTGGTCAGAATCCCTGATATTCCCGATTGGATCAAGTATGTTCAGTTGACTTTGAGAAAGTTCATCGAACAAATTTGTCACCTTATCTTTCACAAGTCCTTTCAAGGCTTGAAGGACACCTAGATCATTCACTGTTGAATATCCATTGATCAGCACTTGAGTCTGATACGTTATGAAATTATATTGATCATTTCGAATAAATGGTTCCATGTTAATCGCTCCTAAAAACATTTGTCATTATCGTCATCTTAAATGGGCTTTTCAAGATGAGTCAAGGAGCACAGTTATTCCGTGCAACCCTATTTTTACTATATACCGGTACATGTCGAAAATATATGTAGAGTTTGGTTCAGAATCAATCTATACAAGATAAAAAGCACTGACATAATCATCAGTGCTTTCTATACACTATTTTCTTAATTGTTTCCGTTGAAAGATAATAATGTTCGGCTAATTCTTGAATCGTCTTTCCATTCAAAAAAGCCTCTTTAATCACAACATTTCGTTCATCAATTTCTTTTCTACTTCCAGAACGGCTACCCCATTTTCGGTATTTCACCTTTGGTTTAGGAATATAAAGAGTTTCCCCCTGTACATATTTCTGGACTTCAACAAGAAGCGATGGTGGTAAAACACTCTCAGCTTTCACATATTTCATTTCAGTCAGCCCCTTATTTTCTGATTAATAAAGTAAATAAGGTGCAAAGCCGACTTACTAGAAATGAACTTTAAGGGCGATCAGTCAGCGTCCCCCCATGCAAAGTATCGCCTTTCTAATAATAGGCTTTGCATGAGACGCTTTGGACTCTGGTAAGTTTGTTTTCATTACCATGTCACCACCTCCTTTAAGTTATTCGTTCTTCTATTATAAAATAAATTCGGTTGAATCACATTATGATAAAAAGCCTAAAAAGAAGCAACATATGGTATAATCTTCTAAATATCTTAAAGGGGATGTTCCCATGTTTTCTTTCAAAGTAGATCAAGAAATCTCGATCGAGCTATTTCAGCAGCACCACAAAGAGGAGTTATACGAACTGATTGATTCCAACCGGGATCATCTTCGCCAGTGGCTTCTTTGGGTCGATAAACGGAAGTCCCCACAGGATTTAGAGTCGATCATACCCATCTGGATACGGAATTATGCTGATAACAACGGATTCGATGCCGGAATACGCTATCAAGGGAAATTAGTCGGTATGATCGGGCTGCATTATATTGATTGGAAAACCAGGAGCACCAGTATTGGATACCTTCTTTCGGAAGAAGCAGAAGGAAAAGGGATCATTACACGAGCCGTTTCTTCTTTATTAAACTATTTATTTATTGAAATGGGCCTCAACAGGGTAGAGATCCAATGTGCCATCAACAATAAGAAAAGTATTGGCATCCCGGAACGTTTGGGATTTGACAAGGAAGGTATCACGCGTGATGGTCAATGGTTGTATGATCATTATGAAGACCTTGTAACGTATAGTTTGTTGAGAAAAGATTGGGATATTTCTTAAGAAGTCACTCATTACATAGGCAGTTTTCATTTTAGAAACGCCTCCTCTTTTAAAAATTGCTATATGTAACCGAGGCGGTTTCACTTCCTCCTTTGCCGGTGCAATGTGCCCTATGTTTTTTCTAAAATATATAAATTCATGCATAAGAAAAATTCTTTCGAAACCATAAGAATCTGCTTAATAATAAGCAGTCAATACAATGACGGTTAATAGATGAAGCAGGGTCTCAATTAAGACCCTGCTTCATCTATTAATATTTTCCCATACACACATGTATCCGTTAACCGCTGCCCATCAACTGAAAGGTCCTCATTGCGCAAAACCCCTTCCAGCACATAACCAAGCCTTTCAGGAATCGCCCTGCTCCTCCCATTTGTGGATTCACACCTGATCTCCACTCTTTTTCCTTTTAATTCATTTAAGGCGAAATCGGTCAATTCCCCAACTGCTTCCATCATGTAACCATGCCCACTCATTCTGGTATCAATCCAATAACCGATTTCGAATTTCGGGACACTCCAATCAATGTTGTGAAAGCCTGTTGAACCGACGAATTCATTTGTATCTTTTCGGAAGATGAGGTACCTCAAACTTTCCCTTGTTAGAAATTTCGCGTGAGCTTCACGGGTGTTCGTTTCAGTATCTTCTACTGAAGGGTCATTTTGTGCAAATCCTAACCACGGTTTTAATTCAGATAGTGAAGCCTTAATGGCTGCATTTACTGACCTGCCATCACCTGGCTTAGGCATTCTTAGTACTAACCTCTCCGTTTCTAACACTGGTGGAACTTCAAGTAATACAGGGTTCATACAAAACACTCCTCTTATCAAAATAAAAAACTCTCATTCTCAAGAAATAATTCTTGAGGACGAGAGTTTATTTTTCGCGGTACCACCTCAGTTTATTGGCATGTCACCATACCAACCTCTTTGGATACATTATATATCCTATCTCTATAACGGGAGAAACCGATGTATTCACTACCTGAAAGAGCTTCATACATAACTCCAAGTCTTTTACCATAATGAACATGATGGCTCTTTTTCAGTTAATAGAGCTCTCTGTACATCAATTACTTCATTATAAATTTCTTTTCATCGTTATTTGGAAATATTTTAAATTAATGAAATTATAATGTAATGACATCATATTGTCAATATACCTGGTATACTATTATTCTAGTCTTTCCAGCCTATACTAAAATTTAATAATACTTTATAATAAAGGAAAATCATACATCTGGAGGAGAAAAATGACTCACCACACAATCACTACTTCTATTGGGGATCAACTGATTGAGAGAAAGCATGAAATCGCCAATAACATTTTCTCAGCGCTTTTAGATGCTTATCCAACAATTTACGTGGAAGCACGAAGAATTGAAAGCCTTCCTTATTTTGAGCAGCTTATCGAACTTATAGGTGAAGGCTTGCTAAGGGGAGAAAATAACTTAGACAAATCAAGTCAGTGGGGAAAAGAAGTTGGAAGACTCGCTTCAGGCCAAGGAGTTCCTTTGCATCTGTCCATAAGTAAATCATCCTTATATAAAAAAGTGATATTAGAAGATATCGTTTTGCACAATGAAGCAACCCTATCTAAAGAGATCCTACTGCAAATCACAAACGATATCGATCACACATTCACCACTATGATTTCTGCTTTCTGTGAAGCATATAGTGAGTATGCAGAAGAACAGCTGAAAATATCTGAAGAAAAGTATTTGTCCCTATCCACTCCAGTCGTTCCCATCTTCTCCGACTTGGCAGTATTGCCTCTCATTGGACAAGTGGATGAAGTACGTGGAGAAATGATGGCTGAGCATGTCCTTCTTGAGTGTAAAAAGCTATCCATTCATAAATTAATCATCGACCTTTCCGGTGTGTATGAAGTGAATCCATTGTTCCAACAAGGAATCATGAAATTGATTGATAGCCTTAAATTATTGGGAATCGAACCGATTTTATCGGGAATGCGCCCAGAAATGAGTATCGAATTTGTACAGATGGGAATAAACATTTCAAGCTTAAAAATCTATCAATCTTTAAATAAAGCAGTAGAAAATCATGAAAATGAGATAGTATAGCAACTAAAGATCCCAGTGGAAAACACATCCATTGGGATCTTTCTGTATCATTATCATCGTCTTTGATGGTCCCTGGAAAGTGTCTAAAGAGGGACGGACCTCCATTTCCCTCTTCCTAATAATAATAATTATAGAATTTAAGCATGATTACCCTACTATTCTCACCGAATGTGGAGGTCCGTCCCTCATAAATTTAAAAATGATGTTGGGAAAATGCGTGACTGTTTTCCTATAGTCATTTTTGTTTTTCAGGTAGTTCGCAGGAAAGTTTTCTTGATTCTCGGTGATTTTTGAATTTGGCTTACTTACCCTTCCAAAAACTTACAAAAACAGAATTATCGCCCTATTCTGTTTTTTGGAAGGGTCTGCTAGAATCCTAGTTAGCAAGAATCTTATACATAGTTTCTCTTACACATTCTCTATTATTCTTGTGAGTTTTTATAAAAGGAGGTAATTCCACAAGCAAACGATTTACTACTCAATTCATTTGTCGTTGATCAAAAAAAAGAAAAACGGAGGAATGCTATTATGAAGTTTAAAAAAATTGCTGCTTTATCTCTAGCTGCATCACTTGCTCTCGTACCTAGTTTCGGAGGAAGTGCCTTTGCACAAGATCAGAACCCTCTTGAGAAAGCCCCGAAAAAGACTTTAGTCAGTAAAAGCCTCGAAAAAGGTAGTTATGTAAAAGGTGAGGTTATTGTAAAATTTAAAGACGGTGTGGCAGAGTCTGAAAAAGGAAACACCCTCAATAAAGTCAATGCTTCTGCAGTAAAGGAAAAAGCTAGTAAGAAGAAGCCTTTCGAAGTGTTAAAAGTAGGAAATGTAGAAGCAACCGTAAAAGCATTAAGTAAAAACCCGAATGTAGAATACGTTGAACCGAACTATACTTTCTCAGCCACCTGGACCCCAAATGATTATTACTACCAAGGATATCAATATGGACCTCAAAACACGTATACACCTAGTGCATGGGATCTTGCACGGGGGAGCAGCGGTCAGGAAATCGCCGTTCTTGATACAGGCGTAGATTATAACCACCCTGACTTAGATGGCAAAACGATTCGTGGATATGATTTCGTCGACAATGATTATTATCCAATGGATTTAAACGGACATGGTACACATGTAGCGGGTACTGCGGCAGCTGAAACGAACAACGGCACCGGGGTTGCCGGTATGGCTCCTAATACAAAGATTCTTGCCGTTCGTGTATTGGATGCCAATGGAAGTGGATCACTTGATGATATCGCAGCAGGAATTCGCTACGCTGCAGATCAAGGCGCTGAAGTTCTAAATCTTTCTCTTGGTTGCGACTGTAATACAACAACGTTAAAAAGTGCAGTTGATTATGCGTGGAACAAAGGATCTGTCGTCATTGCCGCTGCTGGAAATGACGGAGTATCAACAACGTTTGAACCAGCTTCTTACCCTAACGCGATTGCCGTCGGAGCAGTTGATTCCAGAGACCGTAGAGCATCTTTCTCAAACTATGGAACGTGGGTCGATGTAACCGCTCCAGGAGTTGACATTGCTTCAACCGTACCTAACAACGGCTACTCATACATGTCAGGTACATCGATGGCTTCCCCTCACGTTGCAGGATTAGCAGGATTACTTGCAGGGCAGGGAAGAAACAATGTTCAAATCCGTCAAGCGATCGAACAAACAGCTGATCCTATCAGCGGTACAGGCTCTTACTTCCAACATGGGAGAATTAACTCTTACGATGCTGTAAGATACTAAAATAGTATAAAGCACCCCTCAACCAATTGGTTGAGGGGTGTTTTACAATGATTGAATCTATTTCCCCAACAAAATCATTAAAAACACTTGCCTTTTATAATCCAACCAGCTTATATTATCACTAGAAAAAATTACAAATTCTAACAACAGATTTATATCTTATAATAAGTCTGGTTTTCATGAAAATTTTCCTGAATACTACCATTATAGGTCCATTCTATATCCTCAAATAGTCCTCTATTTTCTCAATACCTTCTTCTTCCTTCCTATGATATTCTGTTTTTGACAGAATGTTTAGAAAAAAGAGGAGGAAATGATTTGAAAAAGAAAAAAATCATTAGCGCTGGGTTATCCATTGGTTTACTGTCTGGAATGATGGCTACAGGGAGTTTAGCTGCACCATCGGACAACGCTCTCTTTCAAATGAATCAAATAGAAGGAACACCGGAATTTGTTTCAGGACTATTAACAGCTCCATCCGGGAAAAAGGCGGAGACAATCGTCCTTTCCTTTTTAGAGAAGAACAAGGGGAAATTCAAGCTTTCTGATAAGAAATCAGATGAGCAGTTCAAAGTGTTGTCTGTTGAAAAAGATGATCTGGGAAATAGAGTCGTTCGCATTCAGCAAACCTACAAAGGAGTACCTGTTTGGGGCTCAACACAATCAGCAGTTGTAAAGGAAGATGGCACCCTTCAAGCTTTTTCCGGTACTGTCGTAGCTGACTTGGATCAAAAGGTAACGTCTTCAAATAAGAAAGTGAACTCGAAAAAAGCCATAAAGATCGCTAAGAAAGATCTTGGACTCCATCCAAAATTAGAAAAGGAGGCTAAACCGGAATTAGTCGTCTATACAGATGGTGATTCTGCTTCATTTGCCTATTTTGTAAACCTAAATTATTTAGAACCGTCTCCTGGAAACTGGAACTATTTCATTGATGCGAAAACCGGAAAGATTTTAAATAAATACAATGACATGCATGAAGTCACAGGAACGAATCAAGTAGGGACCGGTAAAGGCGTATTGGGTGACTCTAAACCGTTGAACACAACTCTTTCAAGCGGGAAGTACTATTTGCAGGATAATACCCGGGGAAATGGTGTGTATACATACAACATGAACAATCGTACCTTCTTCCCTCAATTTTTCTTGCCGGGCACTTTGTGGTCAGATAGCGATAATGTACTAAATGCTGCATATGATGCACCTGCAGTTGATGCTCATTATTTCGCAGGGGTCACGTATGACTTCTACAAGGATAACTACAATCGTAATTCTTATGATAATCAAGGTGCACGCCTGGTGTCTTCTGTTCACTACAGCAGCGGGTACAATAACGCCTTTTGGAACGGCTCTCAAATGGTGTATGGTGATGGAGATGGCACAACGTTTGCCCCACTTTCAGGCGGCATTGACGTTGTGGCCCATGAATTAACCCATGCGGTGACAGACTTTACTTCTGACCTGGTGTATCAGAATGAATCGGGAGCCTTAAACGAAGCGATTTCAGATATTTTTGGAACATTGGTAGAGTACGAGAATGGATCGAATCCAGATTTCGAGATAGGGGAAGATATTTATACACCTGGGACATCCGGCGATGCCCTCCGCTCCATGAGCAACCCTGCTAAATACGGAGATCCAGACCACTACTCCAAACGTTATACTGGTACAGGAGATAATGGCGGTGTTCATACAAACAGTGGAATCATCAACAAGCAGGCTTACCTATTAAGTGAAGGTGGTAGTCATTTTGGAATAACCGTTCCTGGAATTGGCCGCGAAAAGCTTGGGGATGTTTATTATCGTATGAATACAGTGTATTTGACAGCTTCCTCAACCTTCAGTCAGGCAAGAGCGGCAGCTGTCCAGTCTGCAACTGATTTATATGGAAGCACTTCATCAGAAGTCAATGCTGTTAAACTATCATTTGATGCAGTTGGAATTAACTAAAGAGTTTGCCAGACCAGCAGGGACTATTTCCTTTGCTGGTTTTCTTCATTGGAAATTTTTCTTTCATCATCAAAAAAGCCTGTTTCTAAGTACAAAAGTACCCAGAACAGGCTTATTCTATTTAGGATGGCCTTAACAGCAGCCGCTGTCCGGTACACCCACTAATACTAATCCCCCATCTTGCACATCTAATGTGATTTCTTCAGTCATAGAAATCACATTCGTATCAAAGGCAACCGAAACCCCATTAATTTCTTCCACTTTATCCGTTGCTTGAGCTAAATCTAAAGAAACTCCAATTTGCGGTCCACAGCATCCACCTTGATTAAGAAAAAATCTGATTCCTTCCGAGCTGTTCTCTGCCATTGCATTCAACAGTACATCTTTTGCTTCATTCGTGATATTCACTGTACACAATCCCCTTTCCTTTTTGAGGTCCGTCCCTCAATTGTTTGAATATAGTACTTTTAATACATTTTTCAGTTCTGGTTTGATGTTGATTTTTGGTCGGACGTTTTTGGCTTTTGTTTCGGCTTCATCTAGTGTGGAGGCTTCTCCCAGTGATAGGAGAGTTCCTGCTGCGACCGTGCCTGTTCGGTTACTTCCTCCGTTACAGTGGAAGTAGACGTTTTTGCCATTTTGATAGGCCGTTACCACTTCATTGATTGCACGTCTTACGGACGTTTCTTGTTGATCAGCATCCTCTACGATCGGGCGATGCATGCGAGTTACATCATCAAATTCCACTCCAGGTGCTTCAGCTCGCAAGTCGACGATTATATCCACTTTATCACGAACAGAGTCTGCATCTTCGAAACCCCCGATATAAATTCGGTCTTTCAATAATTCATTATATTTCACTGTTATCCTCCTCTACTTAGAGAAATCCATTAGCTTTTTGTACCCTATCTTTTCTTCACTCATCCACGGAATTAGAGCGGTTTTGTTTGCATATTCGTTCTGCACTTTTTGTATCCATTCCCGCTCTGAGACAGATCTGCCTCTTAGCACGGGATCTGTTGTGTTCGTTACCGATAAGCTTTGATTGATGACCCACCATTTTGGGTGAATCTCCGCTCGATGCAAATCTTCCTGAAGTCGTTTCGCTTCAAAAACAGGGGTAGCCTCAGGCAATGTCACTATCACTACGCTCGTTTCGTTTGGATTACGAAGACGCGGCAATAGATTTTTCACATGATCCTCCACCTCTCCTTTTGAACGCGACACTTCTTTCGTATAAGATTCAGTCGCATCCAGTAAAAGCAGAGTGTGTCCCGTTGGAGCAGTATCGATCACGACTATTTCCTCATCCGCGTTCTCAACTATCTCTGCAAAAGATCGGAAAATGGCGATTTCTTCTGTACAAGGGGAGTTTAAATCTTCCTCCAAGTACGCCCTTCCTTCTTCATCGAGACTCTCTGCAGCTTTTGAAAGAACGGACTTTTTATACGACTCAACCGTTTCTTTAGGGTCGATCCGACTGATTCTTAAGCCGATCTTTCCAGGTTCTTCTTGAAACATATGAGTTAAGTGGGCTGCGGGATCTGTTGTAGTTAAATGTACCTTGTGTCCCCTTTCAACCAAGCCAACAGCAATAGCTGAAGCGACTGTAGTTTTCCCTACTCCACCTTTTCCCATCGTGAAAATGACACGGGAATTGTTCTTGGAGAAGTCCTTTATCACTTCTTTTAATCCGGGAATTTCAATGGATTCATCGTCTATCACAGTTTCAGCATTCGAGTTAACCTCTACATGAGAGAATAATTGTCTCAAGGAATTCGTTCCCGTTAAGGAATACGCTACATAAGGTAGCGAATACGTTTGAATTTCCTTGAGAGCAATCGGCATTGAACGTAATGCTTCTTGCTGACGGTTGTAAAAGGCCGATGCAATCGGATCATCCCATTGATGCTTACCCATTAATCCATTTACAATCAACATTTGATTTTTTATTCCAATGTCCTTGAGTTCTGTTGATGCCCGGTCAGCTTCCAATAACGCTGAAGAGTCCGGCCGTGCAACAAGTACAAGAGCTGTTTTTTTCTTATCGGATAAAACGTTAACAGTGGAAGAATACAAATCCTTCTTGTCTCCAAGCCCTGAAAGAGGTCCTAAGCAAGAAGCTCCATGTGTACTCTCTTGCAAAAACCCCGTCCAAGCGGTTGGAAGCTGCAGTAAACGGAGTGTATGACCTGTCGGTGCCGTATCAAATACAATATGATCAAATTGAGCTACTATGGCAGGGTCTGCAAGCAAATTTGTAAACTCATCAAAAGCAGCAATTTCAACAGCACAAGCACCAGACAGCTGTTCCTCCATATTACTTACTACTGCGTCTGGAAGCTTCCCTCTATATGGTCCAATAACTTTTTCACGATATGAAGCAGCTGCTTCTTCCGGGTCAAGATTACAAGCAAACAACATCGGTAAACCCGGGACTTGTTTAGGTTGATTCGTTAAATCAGTTTCTAATACATCCTGTAAATTGGAAGCTGGATCTGTACTGACGATCAACACCCTTTTTCCTTCATCAGCAAGGGCAATGGCTGTTGCACTCGCCGTAGACGTTTTCCCCACTCCGCCTTTACCTGTGAAAAAGAGGAATGGTGTATGATTGACAGCATCTAATTGAAACGATGTGAACACTGTACCCCAACTTTCTTATCTCTTATTAATATCCAATGTCAGTCGTACTTTTCTTTTCTCATTCAATTCCTCAGCCGGCACTTCAAACCATTTTGAAAAATCTTCATTTGTGGGATATTTTCCAACAGTGGCTTGTTTCCCATCAACAAGCGTGACAGGTAAAGCATCTGGACCTTCATCGTGCAAAATACGGTTGATCACCTCATGGTCGGCAAATGCTCCTGGATCATTCGCTAAATTATATCGGCTAATATTAAACCCTCGTTTTTCAAGTGTATATACCGCATTTGCTACACGAGTAAGCTCAGGATCGATACCGGGACCACAAACCCCCGTCGAACAACACATTGCAGGATCAAAAATTTCAACCTTAACCATCAAAATTCCACTCCCATTAATAAATTTATATAAAAATAGCCGAGAAGCATCTCTCGGCTTTATAAAAGAGGGACGGACCTATGGGACAGGGATTCAAAGAATGCCACGAGGTCCGTCCCTCTCTTTTTTTCTTACTTCCCGGTTTCAGCGAATGTTTTAATGCGGTCGCTGATTTCATCACGTACTCGTTGGAAGAATGCCCATTTCTCTTCATCCGTTCCTTCGGCTTTTGCCGGGTCATCAAAGCCCCAATGCTCACGCTTGACATGTGGAGGGGTCATTGGGCATTTATCAGCTGCATCACCACAAAGGGTAACGACCAAATCTGCGTTGTTCAAAATGTCAGAATCTATTATGTCAGAAGTCTGGCCTGAAATATCAATTCCCGCTTCTTTCATTGCTTTTACTGCGTTAGGATTTAATCCATGCGCTTCAATACCTGCACTTTTCACATCCCACTCTTCTCCTAAATGATGCTTCGCCCAACCTTCTGCCATTTGGCTGCGGCATGAGTTTCCTGTACATAAGAAGTATAGTGTTTTTTTAGACATAGTAATCGAGCTCCTTTTGTTGTAAGTTTTAAGATATGATCATTAGCCAGATATATAAACCAATAAGGGTAATGAGTAATGTTGGTACGGTTAAAATAATTCCCGTTTTAAAATATTGCCCCCATGAGATTTTCACGCCTTTTAATGATAAAACGTGTAACCATAAGAGGGTTGCCAATGAACCAATCGGGGTGATCTTCGGACCAAGATCAGAACCTATGACATTGGAATAAATAAGGGACTCCCGAATGACTCCTGTAGTGTTCGTATCCATAATCGCAATTGCATCGATCATAACGGTCGGCATATTGTTCATGACCGATGACAGTATCGCTGCAATGAACCCCATGGAAATCGTAGCGACGAAAAGTCCTTGATCAGCAGCCACTTGGATAACATCAGTTAACACATTCGTCAGTCCTACATTACGCAAACCATACACTACCACGTACATTCCAATCGAGAAGAATACAATCGCCCATGGAGCACCTTTAATGACCGTTTTCGTGTTGACAGCTGAGCTTCTCCTAGCCATCAATAAGAAGAAAATCGATACAATGCCTGCGATAATCGATACAGGAATGTGCAGTGATTCACTGATAAAGTAACCAACAAGCAAGATACCAAGTACAATCCAGGATAACTTAAACATGCGCTGATCTTTAATCGCTTCAATAGGCTTCTTTAGCTGGCTGGCATCATAGTTCTTTGGAATGCTTTTTCTAAAGAACAGATACAGTACCAAGATGCTTGCAAACAATGAGAAGAAGTTGGGAATGATCATTCTTGATGCATATTCCACAAACCCGATGTCAAAGAAATCGGCTGACACAATGTTCACAAGGTTACTGACGACAAGCGGTAATGAAGTCGTGTCGGCAATGAATCCACTTGCCATGATAAATGGAAAAACCATTTTTTCTTCAAAATTCAAGTTTCTCACCATTGCCAAAACAATCGGAGTCAATATCAACGCAGCTCCATCATTCGCAAAAAATGCTGCGACAACCGCTCCTAATAGGGAAACATACACAAACATTTTGACGCCATTCCCTTTTGCTGCCCTCGCCATATGTAGAGCAGACCATTCGAAGAATCCAATTTCATCCAGGATTAAAGAGATAATGATAATAGCAATAAATGCTAAAGTCGCATTCCAGACTATTCCTGTCACAGCCACAACATCCTGGAAGTCAACGACCCCTACAATCAAAGCAAGGATCGCTCCTCCACAAGCAGACCAGCCAATGGACAATCCTTTAGGCTGCCAAATCACAAGTACCAATGTGGCCACAAAAATCATGGTAGCTAAAATTACTGATAACACAGGGAACCCTCCTCCTAATTACAAGAAATACGTAATCCTTGCTTTTCTAATGCTGTTAATCGATCATCCTGATTAGGCAAGTGTTCCAACAAGCTTTGAACAAACGGATACGCATCACTTTCTTTGTTTAGAGAGTAAAAGACCCATTGACCCCTTCTTAGTTCCCTTACAAGTCCTGCATCTTTCAACTTACGAACATGCTGCGAAATGGCAGGCTGACTCATTTTGAAAATCTCGACAAACTCACACACACAACAGTCATTTGATTCTAATAGTTTCACCATAGTAAGACGGGTTTTATCCCCTAGAAGCTTTAACATTGTTGCGGCCCTTTCAATATCAACTTTTGATTTAAGCATGTAAACACCTCCTCAAACACTTATATTATTAGCTTATTATTATTTACTTATATAATAAGAAAAAACCTTTCAAAAGGCTCTCATATAAGTCCTTGCTTATATAATAAAATACTTATATGCTTATTTCAACCTTTTTATAAAAAATTCTTTGGTCTATTGGCCCCTAATGTAAAAATACGTATAAATAGAAAAGTCCTTGATCACTTGACCAAGGACTTTTCAGATTCTTACTTAATGATTAACGGCTTTATCTAATCCACCGGGCTTTTTATGCACAGCCAATTTGTCAATTAATTTATTACTTTCAGTATTCAGACCAATCAGGTTTACTTTCACGCCATTCTGATGGTACTTGATAACGATTTTATCAATCGCTCCCACTGCAGAATCATCCCATAAATGTGTGTGAGTTAAATCCAGCGTAACTTCCTTCACATCTTCATTGAAATTAAAGCTTTCAACAAATTCCGTAACAGAAGCAAAGAACAATTGACCTGACACACGGTATACCTTTTTATGAGTTTCTTCAGAAGCCATCGTGGTAATCTTCACTTTTGATATTTTGGAAGCGAAGAATATAGCGCTTAAGATAATCCCGACTAGAACACCTTTAGATAAATCATGAGTAAACAATACAGTGACAACTGTTGCAATCATAACAAGAGAGTCTGTAATCGGAGTTTTGTGTAAGTTCTTCACTGAAGACCAATCAAATGTCCCAACGGATACCATGATCATGACTCCAACCAAAGCCGCCATTGGAATTTGAACCAAGAAATCATTGAGCAATAGGATTAAAGTCATCAAGAATGTACCGGCCACAAATGCTGATAAACGTCCTCGTCCGCCTGACTTAACATTAATAACAGATTGTCCGATCATCGCACAACCGGCCATTCCACCGAAAAGACCAGATACAATATTCGCAATCCCTTGACCTTTTGCTTCTTTATTTTTATCACTTGTCGTATCTGTCATATCATCAACAATAGACGCAGTTAACAGAGACTCAACTAACCCTACAATTGCAATCGATAATGAATATGGGAAAATGATTTGCAATGTCTCGAAGTTAAATGGAATATCAGGAATCAAGAAGATTGGTAAGGCTTGAGTAAGCTCCCCCATATCTCCTACTGTACGTACTCCACTTCCTGTCAGCACCGCGAAAATTGTTACAGCGATAATTGCCACCAATGGTGATGGAACTGCTTTTGTAAAGCGGGGTAAAATATATATGATCCCCAAGGCACCAGCCACCATAGCATACATGATCCACGATTCACCAACAAAGTGTGGTAACTGTGAAGTGAAAATCAAGATGGCAAGGGCGTTCACAAATCCAACCATAACGGAACGTGGTACAAATTTCATTAAGCGGCCTAGTTTAAGGACACCCATGATAATTTGAATCACACCTGTTAAGATGGTCGCTGCTAACAGATACTGTAAACCATGATCTGCGACCAACGTCACCATGACCAGTGCTGTAGCACCGGTTGCAGCAGAAATCATTCCCGGACGACCGCCTACAAACGCAATCACTACTGCAATACAGAAGGAAGCATATAATCCTATCATTGGATCGACACCTGCGATAATAGAAAACGCAATTGCTTCAGGGATCAATGCCATAGCCACAACTAAACCGGCAAACACATCTCCACGGATATTACCAAACCACTCATATTTAATTTTTTGACTTAAACTCATAATGCACCTCTTCCTGTTTATTTATGACTTTCAACTCTCATGAAAGTCGGGACCGTTTAACACAAGGGACATTATATAATGGATGATTTAATTTGTGAAACGGTTATGAAAGCGCAAACATAACAATTTAACTTTCATTTACTCTTAATTTCACTGATAATCTGCATCATTTCAAAAACATGTAAATAAATCTTAAGGTTTTGTAGAGGAAATTGAATAATAATATAGAACTAAATACTAAACGCTATCATCGGATGGAGGAAAAGCATTGTTCAAACATATTCTTCTAGCAACAGACGGATCTGAACACTCTCTAAGGGCAGGAGAAAAAGCGATTGCTCTAGCAAGATGCCATGAAAGCTCTAAAATAGATATTGTATACGTTGTAGATGGGAAGCAATCCAAGGAAGATGTTCTCCACCATTGGGGACTGGATGCAACAGATAAACGGAAGCAGAAACTGCAAATGATAGAACAAAAAGCCAAGCATGAAGGCATCGACTATGAGATTATCTTTTTACACGGAGAACCGGGGCCAACCATTGTTGAGCATGCAAACAAAAACAACTTCGATGCAGTAGTCATTGGAAGCCGGGGATTAAATGTGTTTCAGGAAATGGTCTTGGGAAGCGTAAGCCATAAAGTTGCAAAGAGGGCTAAATGCCCAGTGATGATCGTGAAATAAAGGAGGGCATCCCATGAAAATCGGACTTATTGGAGATAGTTTAACTGAAGGCAGACCGGGGGTATCATTCGTTTCATTTCTTCAAAAAAAGTTTCCAAATTATCTTTTTGACAATCTTGGAAAACCTGGTGAAACTGTTAAGAGTTTAAATAACCGTCTCACTAATAACCCTTTACAAAAAAACTATGACCTTACATTTCTCTGGATCGGCGTGAACGATGTATACTCCAAGCTGTTAAAAATTCAGTCTCAGCCAGTTGTAAAAGATCATGATGAGTTTAAAGATTATTATCGAAACATACTAAAGAACATTTCTTCCTCAACCCGATACACCATCGCGGTTTCTCCAGCTATAATCGGTGAGCGTCTCGATAACGAATTCAACATGGAATTAAAGGAACTATCTTTCATAATACAATTCATCACGGGCAACAATCCCTCCATCCATTTTCTCAATATGCAAGAGGTTTTCCTTCAACATTTATCCACTGGCGACAGCAGCAATTTTATCAACACCAGCATCTTTAGCATCATGAAAGATGCTCTTTTTTATAAGAGTCCTCCCCGAATTGACCATCTTTCTAATAAACGGGGATTGAAGTATACAATAGATGGTATTCATTTAAATAGTCACGGCGCCATGATCGTTGCTGAAATATACGGAGAGTATGTTGAAGAATTGCTTCAACCTTAAAAAGGCCTATCCGTCAAGGATTGGCCCCTTAACATTTTAATTCACTTTCAAAATATGAGAAGCTCACTCCTCTCCCAATGAATTCCAACCTATACTATTGTCCAAAAACCTCCCCTGAAGCATCAACATAAATGGTTTTAATGAAGGTTCTTTGGAACACCGTTTTGTCCTTGCTTCCTTCTACATCAATGGTCACATTATAAACTCCTTCTCCAAGCTTCGGGAGCTTTAATGAGCCATTCTTTGTTTTCACCTTACTATTCTTCAACCTACCATTCTTGTAATATTCAATGGTCATGTCTGGTTTAAGCTTTACCTTACTGTCTTCTGATTTCAAGCTGATTTCATCCTGAGCTAAATTGATACTAAATGCATCGTTCGTAGCGCTTTCATAAGAAACGTATAAGAGATAGTTTTCTTCTGAAGACGTTGATGCTTCAACCGTCCACTGCCCTGGTACCGGATCCTGAACGGTAACCGTATGGTGAAACGCACCGTTAAAGTATTCACTTTCATCCTTATTCACCTTGAAGATTGAATTTACTTTCTTACCAGGATCTTTTAGTATCAACTGTGACGAAGGGCTATTGCTGATCCAATCAAATGTTACGGCCTTAGCTCCATGTTCAACTAATACCTTTTCTTGTTTCTTCCCACTATATTCTCCTCCTCTAACAAAAGAGGCCGCGTTCTCTGCAACATTCGAATCGACCATACTTTGAGATTCGATGCCTGACGTATTGGTCGCTTCATTCAAATAATTTTTGAAAATATTAAATGTAGATGAACCTTCCTTGATGGTCGAGTGATTCCAATCCCCCACTCTCAGCTCTGTTCCATAGGGAAGTCTTGAGTTGGTGACCGTAACGGCTCCATCGTTGCTGCCATAAGCCCTGAGGTACAATCCTCCCCAATATAATGAGCTTCCGAAGCTTCCCCATTTTGTACCGCCAAACGTATAGATTGGATTTTTATTTACATTCTGATGATGATCCGTCTCAGAGCGGAAATAACTCATATACCCTGTTTGCAATGAGTAGGTGGCATCATTCTTACTTCCCAGAATGCCTGTCAACCACCCTGCCCAGCTGCTATATGCAAGATCTGCCAGTTGGGAACCATAATGTGGCGTGGAAAGAGTGATCACCCTTGAGACATACGGATAGGCACCATAGTGTACAAGTGCTGATTGTGTATCGATGCCCCCTTTACTATGAGCCACAATCACTACCTTTTCACCGTAGTAATGATATATGTCGCTAATTTTCTGGGCCAGGAGGGCACCATTATCCCACATATTCTTTGTTGGATACAGATCGATAAAAGCGGTTTCATAACCATTCTGAAAGGCAGTATCGTACATGTTATTCTCATTCCACCATGTGTTGGAAGAGCTATTTAGTCCATGAACAAAGAGAATTGGATGTTTGGAAGGGGCTACATACGTGGGAGTTGTACCTACATACCACTGCCCGGGAACTCCAGAAGGATCATCCTTACCAAATGAACCGGCCTGGCTCCAGGACGGCAGCAATAAAAATAGTGTGAAAACAGCCATACAAATCTTTTTAATCATACACTCTCTCCTTTTTCGTTGAAATAAACCTGTAAAGTATATCTTCGTATTTTATGATATATAACCGGCTTAACAGAATACGGGAGGAATGAACTATAAAAAATTCACAAGCGTGTCCTTTTTGTAATTATGTCAATATTACTTCCAACGAATTTTTCATAAACACTAACTAATGCTCAATTTTCACTATCCGTTCTTTTTAATTACCTGTTAAAATAATGGTATTACTTATAAATCGAGAGGAATGTACTATGCCTGATTGGTCCTACCACGGAATATTCAAACCCGTTTTATCCAAACTCCCTGCTTACGTGTCGAGAGAGATTATACATAGAGGAATGAGTACGATCGCTTCCCTCCCCCTGGGTCCTAATATCATCCATTTCTTAGGAAGAGAAGAGTGCTCCCCTCTCCTTTATCAACAAATCAAACGGATGGAATTTACTAATCCTGTTGGTCTCTCCGGTAAAATTGATCCCTTACTTACAGGTACATCTGCCTTTGTTCATTTGGGGTTTGGTTTTATTGAAATTGGTCCTGTAACTTTACATACTTCATCAGAATCTGCATACCCTGATGCGTATCATAATGAGCAGCGTATACAGTTCTCGGATCCTCTTGAATCTATTGGGTTAAAGAGGACTCTTGAGAAATTAAAGAAGATTAGAAAAAAACAGCCCTTCATCATACGACTGTCGGGGACACCCCAGGAAATATCTATTATGATGGAAAAATTAGATGAACTTTCAGATGGTTATATTGTTGAAGGTGAAGAAATCCCCGCTACTATAAATAGTGACAAACCGATTTTCATCTCAAATCCAACGTTAGAACTTCTATACCAATTAAGCGGTGAGGATATTACAGGAATCGTTGTAGAAGAAAATGATATCAATATCCTCCTTTCAACTGTTCGCTCATACAAAAAAGAAATTCCTTCTCTTTCAATCATCACTTCAGGTGGAGTTCGTGAACCAGGTCAGGCTCTATCTCTACTAAGTGCGGGTGCAGACCTCCTTCTTCTTTCAGATGCTTATGTCTTTTCGGGTCCGGGTTTAACCAAACGAATTAACGAAGCATTACTGGATGATTTGAACGATCAATTACCTCCTTCCAATGGATGGAAATCTTACTGGTATTTTGGTTTATTTATTTTTATAGGGGGACTCTTAGCCTTCCTTTTTAGTTTAACGTCGGTAATTCTGCCATATGATGAACTTTACTTGGGGATGAAAAGGGAATCGATTGCTGGATTCAACGACCGGATTGTAAAATTTATGGCTCATGATCGGATGACGTTAGCAGGTACAATGATTTCTGGAGGGATAGTGTATATGCAGCTCTCCTTCCATGGTGTCAAAAGAGGTCTCCTATGGGCCAAACGATCAATAGACATTGCCGCCATTACAGGATTTCTGGGAATTTTCTTATTTATAGGGTATGGCTATTTTGACTGGCTTCATCTTTTATTTTGGGTCGTTTTGCTACCCTTTTACGTATATGGCTGGATTCATACAAGGGAGATAAATGGAACTCCCTCATCTGGAAATCGAAGAAATCATACTATATGGATGCAATCCCTGTATGGTCAGCTTGCATTTGTTGTACTTGGATTTTCGTTTGTTCTTGGAGGTCTTGTCATTTCTTACTTAGGGATTACTTCTGTTTTTGTTCCGACTGATCTCCTATACCTCTGTATGCCACCTGAAATTCTTCATGAGTTCAACCAGAATCTCATTCCCGTTATTGCACATGATCGAGCGGGGTTCGGCAGCGCTTTACTAAGTGTCGGATTACTGGTCTTAACTCTCTCACTTTGGGGCTTTCAGCAAGGAAACAAGTGGGTTTGGCGGACCCTTCTGATAGGGGGGCTTCCTGCCTTTATATCGGGGATATATATTCATTTTGCTATCGGGTATACCTCTTTTATCCATCTTCTGCCTGCCTACTTTGCCATTGGATTATTTTTGATTGGCTTAGTCAAAACCTATTCATTTTTTTATAAAGATAGGGATGATGATGAACGTTAGCTGTATCCTCAGTGGATATGGCTTTTTTACATTCGTAAGTACCTCTTGTTAAGAGTTTGTAAATTTGCCGTCAAACCTTTGGAATCAGTATATTTTCATGCTATAGTCTTTTTATGAAATTCCGATATCGACTTTCGATATTGGATTTCGATTTGAATATTGGGAGGTGTTCCATTGGAAGACAAAGTATTACGGAAACTTTTTCTGGGGTTTATACAGATCCATATACTCCATCATGCCAAAGAAGAGCCTATTTATGGTACATGGATGTTAGAGGAATTAAGAGAACATGGCTACAGCATAAGCTCGGGTACAATGTACCCTATTCTTCACTCAATGGAGACTGATGGACTACTAAAGAAAGAAGAGAAAAACGTGGACGGCAAGATCAGGAAGTATTATTCGACTACAGATAAAGGCAATAAAGTACTCAGTGAAGCACGTGATAAAGCCTATGAGCTATTTAAAGAAATCAAAGACTAACAAAGAAGGTGAAAAAACATTGAAAACATCAAGAAATTTAAAGTCCCTGATTGAAATCCTGTTTATTTCAACAAGATTAGGGCTTACATCGTTCGGTGGGCCTGTTGCCCATCTAGGATACTTTCATGAAGAATATGTTCGCAGAAGAAAATGGATGGATGAGAAAAGTTACGCAGATCTGGTTGCTCTTTGCCAATTTCTCCCTGGTCCTGCTAGCTCTCAAGTTGGAATGGGCATTGGGATCATGCGGGCAGGAGTGCTTGGAGGAATTGTTTCATTTTTAGGCTTTACACTCCCCTCTGTCGTTGCATTGATTCTTTTCGCCATCATTCTTCAAGGATTGGATGTGGCAGATGCCGGGTGGATACACGGGTTAAAGATTGTCGCAGTTGCAGTCGTTGCTCATGCTATTTTAGGAATGGCGAAAAAGTTGACGCCTGATTTAAAACGAAAAGCGATTGCATTGTTTGCTTTAGTGGTCATATTATTATGGCAAACAGCGTTTTCACAAATTGGGATCATTCTTCTTTCAGCTTTCATTGGATTTTTACTCTTTAAACAACATAAACCCGACGATGAAGCCCGAATTGACTTCCCGATTTCTCGTAGATTCGCATTGATTTGTTTAGTTATATTCTTCGGTTTACTATTTCTTCTTCCGTTTTTGAGGGAATTGACATCCCTTGAATGGATCGCTTTATTCGATAGCTTTTACCGTTCCGGGTCATTGGTTTTTGGTGGAGGTCATGTTGTCTTGCCTCTGCTTGAACGGGAGTTTGTTCCTACCGGATGGTTAACGGAAGAAGCGTTTTTGGCAGGGTATGGTGCAGCCCAGGCGGTTCCAGGCCCACTCTTCACCTTTGCAGCCTATATTGGTGCTGTGATTAATGGGTGGCAAGGCGGATTGCTAGCGACTTTCGCGATTTTCCTTCCAGCCTTTCTACTCATTTTAGGGACGCTTCCATTCTGGGATTCCCTCCGTAGGAATCCTAAGATAAAAGGCGCGCTGATGGGAGTCAATGCCGCTGTGGTTGGAATTCTGATTGCAGCGTTTTACCACCCGCTATGGACCTCATCCATTCTTGCTCCAATGGATTTTGCCTTTGCTGCGGTTTTGTTTAGCATGCTGGTGTTTTGGAAACTACCACCTTGGATCGTCGTGGTGACTGGCGCAGTGGGTGGACTCGTTATGGGTTTTATTTAATTCTTTAAGTTGACTGAGTTAGGGACCTGTTCCCTGGCTTTTTTGATATTATGGTTTTTTTCAGGAGAAGTTTTTGCACAGTGGAAAATAAAAATGATCCGGGCTATGAAAGCCCGGATCATTTATTTTCATCTTTTTATAAATCGATACGCCAGATATGCGATATACAGGGGTGTAGCAATGTAAATCAAATAGGGAAACTGCTCATAAGTCCCTTTATAGATGACAAATAATAATGCTCCGATAAAGAGAGTCACGATCGTTCCGTACTTCGGTAAAGGCACTTCCTTGAGACTTGGAATTCGTATACGACTCACCATGAGAAAACACATTGCTGTGAAAATGACCGTTGTTACGATATTCGGTATAAAATCTCCGAACAGTGTAAGGATCGCCAGGATCCCCCCTGCTGCCGTAATCGGTACCCCCACGAAATAATGTAGAGACGATTTCGGCGGACTGGTATTGAATCTTGCCAGGCGATAAGCTCCGAATAACGGAAATAACCCTGCCACGATAAAACCTAATAATCCAAATTGAAAGAAATATGTATAATACACAAGAAAAGAAGGTGCGACTCCAAACGTAACAATATCGGCTAATGAATCCAGTTCCTTTCCTAATACACTATCCGCTTGCAGCATCCTCGCCAGTCTGCCGTCCATGCTATCAAGCATCATGCCGATAATAATAAGAATCGCTGCGTTTTTAAATTGTCCGCTAGCGGCAAACCCAATCGATAAGAAACCGCAATACAGATTTCCCAACGTGACCATGTTGGGTATTTTTTTCGTTAGTTTCATCTTTTATCCTCACTCTACCAAAAATTCTATTACTTCTAGGATACCATGTTACAGATTTTCTTAAAGAAATCTAATAAAAAAACTTCTAGAAACCTTATGAAATATTATATTTAAAAACAGAAAGTTGACCATACTATTTACTATGTATGAAAGTAAACGATAATTGGTGTTGATTTCATGATTAGAAAAAAGCTTCGTGAATGTAAATGTCTTACTCTTAAAATATTGCGTCTCAAAGACAACTCTCATAGTATTGCATTAGGATTCACGGTTGGATTATTAATCAATTTCGTTCCCTCTTTTGGAATAGGTCCATTCATTTCCACAGCGATTGCAAAGGTGTTTAAAGGGAATTCTTTTGCTGGATTAGTAGGAGGCGTCTCCTTGATTTGGGCTTTCCCTTTTTTCTTCTATTTGAATCTTGTTGTAGGATATCTCTTCTACCCCATTGATGTAATCCATCCGTCCATAGATTACTCCAGTGAAGCAGTAGATGTAGGGATGCAATTAGGGAAAGCATTCTTTATCGGGATGTTTATCAATCTCCCCATTTTCGGTATCCTCACGTATTTCATCATGAATTCCATACTTAGAAAATACCGGGAGACGATGCTAACGTATGTGTATAAGAAGTGGAACTTATAGTTTATTCCACTTTGTCTTTAACAATGGAGGTCCTGGTATTCCCCACGAAAAAAATATTTGTTCCTTTAACTCCCCTTTTTATTTAGAAATCATGAAACTCTTTTATGTTTTTATTCGTATATTCTTCTATAAAGATTCTATCTTAACATTACCACACTATATACTAATCCACCTCGTGTTTTGTTATAATTTAACTATTAAGTAACGAATACGATTTGGAGAAAAAGGAGGAATGTCATGACTGGAACCATTGCTGTTATTATGATTTTTTCGATACCCATCCTCGGAATCATAACGGACCATTTCCAAAAACAATCCAAGCTAAAACAAAAAATGGTAGAAGACCAACTCGAACTGGAAAAACTGAAACACGAAAATTTTGTGATCGAAACCCAGAAAATGAGATTGGAATTGGAACAGATGAAGCTTCAGGATCACCAGGAAAAAACACAAATTCTATAACGAATAGCGCCAGGACTTCCTGGCGTTTTTTATTTGTGAGGCTATCTTTATAAACATTCACTTTAGTATTATTTCCGAGATATTCTTTTAATTGAAATAACCAACATCATTACTCATTTTTACATACACATCATATATCCAATAAAAAATCTCCTTGACTTTAACGCTTAAAAGCGTTTAAGATATAAAGCATTATGATCATACATATTCGTGAAGAGCTGTGATGGATTTGAAGTAGTGATCTCCTCCCTGTTATAGAGAGCTAGTGGTGCTGGGAACTAGTACATAGGAAAATCATGAATTACGTTTCTTGAGCTTCTTGTTCTGTAGTGGAACAAGACGGTTATTGTCCGTTATCAATTCGAGTGGTAGGCAATTAGCTTACAACAAGGGTGGTACCGCGATCTTTTTCGTCCCTGCTGATTTTTTCAGCAGGGATTTTTTGTATGCATCTACTTTCATGCATAAAAGCGTTTAAGCGCTAAACAACATCTTGAAATAAGGAGAATTTAATATGAACCATACCATTCCAAGTCATTTACGCCAATTTGTAGCTGAACAGCACTATCATTCATACACCCCTATCGATCATGCCGTCTGGCGTTATGTGATGAGACAGAATCATCACTTCCTGGAAGATACCGCACATGAAGCTTTCACTGAAGGATTAAAAGCCTCCGGTATTAACATACACGAAATTCCTAAGGTAAGTGATATGAACCGACACTTAGCGAAAATTGGTTGGGGGGCTGCAATTGTAGACGGTTTGATCCCTGGTACAGCGTTCTTTGATTTCCAAGCTCACGGTATTCTTCCAATAGCAACGGATATTCGTCAAAAATCGAATATTGAATATACACCTGCTCCTGATATATTGCATGAAGCAGCCGGACACGCTCCCATTCTGTTTGATGAGACCTATTCCCGATTTGTAAAGATAATCGGCAATATCGGAGCGAACGCTTTTGCCACTGAAGAAGAACACAAAGCATTTGAAGCAACCAGGCATTTATCCATTGTGATGGAGGATCCAAACTCCACAGAGAAAGAAATTGAAGAAGCAAAGCAGGTATTAATTGAAAAGCAAGAGGCCGTTTCCGGTCTATCTGAAGCAGAACAAATTTCACGAATCTTTTGGTGGACGGTGGAATTCGGTTTAATCGGTGATTTTCATCAACCGAAGATCTTCGGTGCAGGACTGCTTTCATCGGTTGGAGAAAGCAAGCACTGTTTATCAAGTGAAGTGATCAAAAGGCCGTTCTCCATCGAAGACGCCATCCATACCAGCTATGATGTTACCTCCATGCAGACTCAATTATTTGTTTGTGAAAGTTTTGAACAACTCATTGAAGAAGTCGAGAAATTCGGAGAGACGATGGCTTTCCGAAAAGGTGGAACAGGAGCTATAGATAAAGCCATTGATTCTAATCAACTTGCACATATCGAATACAATTCAGGAATACAAGTCACAGGCATCTTTAAAGAAGTCATAAAAAATGAGCATGGTGAGGCTATCTACGTCAAAACCGCAGGGCCTACTTCACTTTCCATCCAAAACGAGCAACTGCATCATCACGGGACAGATCATCACGCTGATGGCTTCGGTGCACCAATTGGGACCCTTCAGGATGGCACCATTCTTGAGAACCAGACCGAAGCGGATTTAAGAAAGCTTGGCATTGAGATGAATAAAATAATGCAGATAACGTTTGATGGTGGGATTGAAGTTTCTGGACATGTGACGAATCTTGTCTTTCACCAGCATCATCTTGTTCTCATATCAATTGATGAATGTATGGTGACTTTGGGTGACCTTGTATTATTCCACCCTTCTTGGGGAACATACGATTTGGCAGTAGGCAGTGAAATCGTCTCAGCACGGCCACATGCGGCAGATTATGATGCTTTCTTCGGGGACACCCCTCTTATTAAAGAAGAGGATTTCGGGTATCGTGAACTTACACCATTGGACAGCCTCTTCAAAGAGGTCAGGGAACTGAGAGAAGTAGCCTTTTCCGGAGATCTTATTCATAGTATAGTAGGCAAGCTGAATGAGGATTTCCCTGAAGAGTGGCTGCTTAGACTTGAAATTATTGAACTTCTACAGATTCACAAGCCAGAATCACAGTTAAAGGAAGAACTTCTAAAAGATTTATTTGTTTTAAGTAAGCAGGATCGGTTTGCACGTCTTATTCAAAATGGTCTTGATGTCATTTTTGGTAGGAAAGGAGTTACAATATGAGGAAGTTAAGTGAAACTGCCATTGCTCAAAATCTTAAAACTCTTGAGAAATGGCGCTTAAAAGAAGAGAAATGGATTGAACGGCGCTATCGATTCAAGGATTACCTTGAAGGAATACGGTTTGTCAACAAAATGGCAGAGGCAGCCGAGGAAATGAATCATCATCCTTTTATAACGATTCAATACAAATTGGTTATTGTAGAGTTGACCTCTTGGAATGAAAATGGCCTCACGGTTTTGGACTTTGATGTGGCCCACAGGTATGAAAAGTTCTATAAGGAAATGGTGTAAACAAAAGAGACGGCCACACGTGGCTGTCTCTTATGCTCAATGGAGTTTATCTTTCCATTATGCTATCCCTATCCTCTTTTACTAAGGGAATAATTCATTTTGATAAATTCATAACGACTTCCATTTGTTTCTTGAATGAATGTTCCTATAGGAACGAACCCTACTTTCTTATACACCTTGATCGCACGATTATTGAAGGCGGCTACAGACAAAGTCAAGTTTTCCGGAGCATACCTTGTGATCGAGAAATCAACACCAGCCTTGGTGAACGCCTCACCTTTTCCTTTTCCTGTAAGATTCGGGTGCATGCCTAAACCGATATCAATAGTCGACTCATTTAATACATTAAATGTGTAAAAACCAATCATTTCCCCATGGTGAAGGACAGCATAGGTTGAGTTTCCACGTTGCTCTCCATCTATGAATTCCGCCAAATCCTCTTCATCCGCTGTAAGATCATAAAATGCAAATTCCCCATCATATTTCCAGTTGTAGGCAATATGCTCAGCTTGCTCCTGAGTTATGATTTGAAAAGAATAATCCATCTTTAGCTCCCCCATCTATATTTATGTAAACGAAATGTCCATTCAAAGTCTCGTCTCTTCGTGATTAATCAGTGTTCCACGTTTCTGACCGGAGCATATTTTCTCCATGATTCCTGCCTGGTCGAAGTTAAATATGTGTACAGGGAGTTTGTAGTCCCTTGCTAACAGCAGAGCTGATTGATCCATAACTTTAATATTATTCGTTACCACGTCATCATAATTTAAATTGTGGTACATCTTCGCCTTTTTATCCCGTTTTGGGTCGCTCGTGAAAACACCATCGACCCCCTGCTTTGCTACCAGGATGGCCTCACTATTCGTTTCGATGGCTCTTTGAACGCTTGGGTAATCCGTCGTTACGAAGGGTTGACCGTTTCCTCCACCAAAAATAACAATATATCCTTTGTCAAGATGGTGAACGGCGCGAAGGCGAATATATGGTTCGGCTACCGTTGAAACAGGAATAGAAGTCATCACTCGAACTTCTTTGTCGGTCTTACTTTTCAACACACCTCTAAGCATCAAACTGTTGATGATGGTTCCGAGAGTTCCAATACTATCCGCTTCTACACGTTCTATTCCCCATGTATCTGCCAGGCTTCCTCGAAATATATTGCCACCGCCCACAACTATGGAAACTTCAATCCCCATATTGACGATCGACATGATTTCGCCTGCAATGTGATTAAGCTCTTCAGTGCCAAAGTTATTTCCTTCCTTATCCGCCAACGCTCCACCACTTAATTTAATTAACACACGCTTGTATCTCATCTATTTTCCTCCCCTGGACATAAAAAAAGAACTAAAAAGGAAATGAATACCCTTTTAGTTCTTTTTATAGGAGAAGAAATGCTGAAATATAATTGACGATTGATGAACATTCCTTCTCCTCCTCTCGCACTATTCAGAATTTTCCTTCTCTAATTGTATAGAAAATACAGGAAATGGTCAAGTGTACTTTTTAGTTTGTGTTTGTCTAACTATTCAAGCCGTTTAGCTCTTCTTGTAATTTCAACATAACTTCTTTTACCTTCAACATACCTACGTTTCCTTCCTTCCTTTTACGTAACGAAATAGTATCACTCTCGACCTCCTTGTCTCCTATTACCATCATATAAGGAACTTTTTGCATCTCTGCTTCTCTGATTTTCAGACCGACTTTTTCAACACGATCATCGACTTCTACCCTAAACCCTTCTCTTTCCAATTGAAACTTCACACCTTGAGCATATTGGAAATGCGCTTTGGAAATCGGAAGGATTTTGACCTGGTAAGGAGCTAACCAAAGTGGAAAATCTCCACCGAAATGTTCAATGATGATTGCCATAAAGCGTTCGATCGAACCGTAAATCGCTCGATGAATCATAATCGGTTTGACTGTCCCATTGTCTTCTCCAATATATTCACACTCAAATTTTTCAGGCATTTGGAAATCAAGTTGCACTGTTCCACATTGCCAGCTTCGACCAATAACGTCCAATATATGAAAATCTATTTTTGGTCCGTAGAAAGCACCATCCCCTTTATTAATATGATAATTGACTCCTCTTTCTTTTAATACACCTTCCAAATCTCCTTCAGCTTTATCCCATAATGCAACGGAGCCCATAAAATCTTTAGGACGAGTCGAAAGCTCAACCTTATAGTCAAACCCGAATTTGCTATAGAAAAGATCGATAAGATCCAATACTTTATGAAGCTCCGACCGAATCTGATCTTCCCTGACAAATAGATGAGCGTCATCCTGAGTGAAGGAACGGACCCTCAATAGTCCGCTTAATGAACCCGATAGCTCATGTCGATGAACTAATCCCAATTCACCGTAACGAAGGGGTAATTCCCGATAACTTCTTCTCTTGCTTTTATAGATCAAGACAGCCCCTGGACAACTCATTGGCTTGATCGCATATTTCTGATCATCTACCTCTGAGAAATACATATTCTCATGGTAATGATCCCAGTGACCTGACTTTTCCCATAGCTCCTGCTTCATCATAATGGGAGTTCTAATCTCCTGGTATCCTGCTTTCCGATGCTCTTTCTTCCAAAAGTCTTCTAATTCATTACGTAATAGCATCCCTTTCGGTAAATAAAAGGGCATTCCCGGCGCTTCCTCCATCGATACAAATAACTCCAGCTCCTGACCTAATTTCCTGTGATTTCTTTTATCCACTTCAGATTGAACTGACATATTGTTTCCTCCTAATCATTTTTTATATAGAAAAAACCGCATTCATCCCTGGCAAGGGACGAATGCGGTCGTGGTACCACCCTAATTCCGAAGTGCTAAACAAAAGCTCTCCGCTCAAAGTTGATAACGGTTTTCCCGATTATGGATACTGACTTTTCACCATAATAGCTCCGAGGTGGTAAATCATTTCCTTTTCTTCAGGGCTCTCAGCCTATAGACCCTGTTCTCTGGTTAGAAAATAGCAAATGATTCGTGTCCTCTTCATCACTTTTTTATTCAATTAATAAAAGACCGCACCCATCCCTAACCAAGGGACGAGTGCGGTCGTGGTTCCACCCTAATTCAGAAGTGTAAAATATTACTCTTCGCTTAAGTAAGATAACGGTTTTCCCGATTATGGATACTCAAATTTCACCATAATAGCTCCGAGGTGGTAAATCATTCTTTTCTCTTCAGGGCTCTCAGCCTGCGACCCTGTTCTCTGATCAAGATAAAAAGGAATGAATCATGTCCTCTTCTTTGCTTTCGTATAGTATATTCAACTTAAAAGAAATTTGTTATTGAAATTATATGGTAGTATTTTCTAACTGTCAAGAGTGATTAAATAAAAACAAGAAAAATAATCGCGACTAGAATAAGTCGGTAGATCGCAAAAGGAATTAGCTTGATTTTATTAATTATCTTCAGAAAAAAATGTATCGACAAATAAGCAAATACAAATGCACTTAAGAATCCCACCGATAAAAATGGTAAAAACTCAGGGGTGAAATACATCCAGTTCTTCATAAGAGAAAGCGAACTTGCACCCAGCATTATCGGAACCGCCATTATGAAGGTGAAATCCGATGCTGCCCGGTAGCTTAATCCAAGTAAAACCCCCCCCGAAATGGTGGATCCTGACCGCGAAAAACCCGGCCATAATGATAGGCACTGAATAAGCCCGATCACCAGCGCTTTTTTATGCGTCATCTGATCGACGTTTTCCACTGTAACGCTTTTGGGACGAAACAAATCGGCTGCAATCATGAGGAAAGCACCGATCGTTAAACCAGCGAGAACTGTATTAAGCGAAAAAAGATGCTCGTCGATATAATCCTCAAATAACAAGCCTAGAATCACTGCAGGAATTAATCCAGCCAGTATGTGGGTTATTTTTAAATTGGACGATTTACTTGCGTTACGTTGATTAAATCCGAGTAAATCTTTAAATCTCTCTCTAAATACAATGACAACTGCTAAAATTGAGCCTAGTTGGATCACAACTTTGAACGTATTTGCCGGATATTTACCCAATACTTCTTTCGATTGGATCCATAAATCGTCTACTACAATCATATGGCCGGTGGAAGATACAGGAGCAAACTCCGTTAACCCTTCAACCATTCCCAATATGAATGCTTTTATTAACATGATGACTTCCATTTACATTTCTCCTCTTATCGTTTGATCATACTGTGTATATGACAGTCATGAAAGATAGTTGGAGTGATATTTCACGATGACCCCAAACCCGGTTGAATCCCCACGATATTGGGAATTTAGTCCGTCATCGAAAAGTGTGGGAGGAATTAGAGGCAGAACTCTTTTAAAAGGAGCTCTGCTTTTATCTTCTATTTTCTTCTTTATTATAGAAGAAGTTAATGAGAAAGAATCATCGTCAAGTTCAGCCATATGAGCTTGATCCTGAATGACTTCATCTTCCCAGTGAGCCTGAACATCGTTTATCTGCTGGAAAAATCCAAAAGAGCAAAATAGCACAAGCAACATGATTTCCTTCACTCTTCTTCCCCCCTCTCGTGATAATCTAGCTAATCATACTATAACCGACAGGGGACGACAATAAGGAATTGTAAGCTACTGAACAGTCAATTCCAATGAATCATCAGCCTGAATTTTCACGATAATAGCCAAATTTATTGATTTTCAGATACAAATCAATAAAAAGCACAGTAAAGGGCTTCCCTCTACCGCGCTTTCCTCTTACGTCTAATGAATATCTTTCTTCTTAAATCTTCCACCTCTTACCTCTGCTATATCCGCAATGGCTAGAAAGGCGGACGGATCATGTTCTGCAACGATGTCTTTCAGTTTCGCTTCCTCCAGACGAGTGATGACACAGAATATCACTTTCTTATCATCTCCTGAAAAAGCCCCCTCTCCCTTCAAATAGGTCACTCCTCTCCCCAGACGGTGTAAGAGGGCATCACCGATTTCCTTGTAATTTTCACTTATGATCCAAACCGATTTGGATTCATCCAGACCTTTAATGGTAATATCTATCATTTTAAAAGCTACGTAATAGGCAAGAAGTGAATACATGGCTCTATCCCAGCTAAATACAAATCCGGCAGAAGCCAAAATGAACAGATTGACGAACATGATGATTTCACCGACAGAGAATGGCAGCTTTTTACTTGATAAAATAGCAAGGATTTCCGTGCCATCAAGAGATCCACCGTAACGAATGACCATACCCACCCCTATTCCTAGAACGATCCCGCCGAATAAAGAAGCCAGCAGAATGTCTTGGGTGAAGGCAGCTACGGGGTGAAGAAAAGTAGTTGAAATCGATAGTATGATAATTCCGTATAGAGTAGAGAATGCGAAGGTTTTACCGATTTGTTTATATCCGATGAAGAAAAAGGGGATGTTAAGGATAAAGATGAAAAGACCAAGCTTAACGCCTGTAATATGGGAGAGCATAATCGAGACACCAACGATTCCTCCATCAATCACCTGGTTCGGAACTAGAAATATTTCAAGTCCAACCGCCATGATCATCGCCCCGATGGTGATGAGAACAGCTCTTTTCACTACCTCTTTAAGGGGAATCTTCTTATGCTTTATTTTAACTTGCTGCAATTGATTTATTACCTGTCCATCAATCATCTTCATTCCTCCTCCAAAGATAAACATCCCGCGACAACTACTGAACTCATCTCACTGGAATCAAAATGATCTATGTAACATACACAAAACCAATCCATCAAGGCCCATAAAAACCGGCTTGTATAACTTATATATTCTATCATCACCTTCAAAATACCTGCTTATAGTGAGGGACGGACCTCTAAATGAGCACCTTCCACCTTTCTTTGATATAACGAATACCTTGTTTTAATCATGATAATCAAGTTATCTAACCATTTTAACATTAATAAATTCCAGGTCCGTCCCTCAGATAATTAAATTTGACTCAAAGGGTAAAATAAAGTATTTTTAATACTTGTATATTCATATTTTGGATAGGCTGGAACTGATTTCTGTTTCCAGGTAAATTAGGTTTTGGAGGCTTTTCTTTGATTACATTAATCAAAACTTTGTTGGTCAATATTACAATCTTGTTGTCATTTACATATAATGCTAACGTATTATTTCCATTTAAAGAAAAACAAGTTCCACATTTTAAACATAAAATCACATATGGTCTGATTGCATCCTTTGGGGCTTTATTGTGTATGCTTTATCCTATTGAAACCCTTGGAAAAACTCATTTTGACTTACGAATGATCGCCATTTTAATAGCAACGATCTACGCCGGATTATTATCAGGATCGATCGTTTTAGGTTGTGTGATCATTTTCCGCTATTTGATAGGCGGTCCTTATGTCATGGTTGGAATAGCAGTCTCGGTCCTTGCGTTTGTAATAGGTATTCTCTTTCGTAAGATGTTATTAAAGACACAATATAAATTACTGGGGAGTACGATCATCTTCCTGTTTCATTCATTGTTTTACATCACGATTATCAATAGCTTTATCCCTATTCTTCATTTGCAGTTTTATTTCATTTATTTCACTGTTTTCTATTTTACTTTTGTGGCTTTGGTGTTCATTATTGAACATTTGATTCACACGAACAGACAAATCGAAGAAATGATGTATCTCGACAAATTGAATATGGTGGGACAGATGGCGGCTTCTATTGCCCATGAGATTCGCAATCCCCTTGCAACCGTAAGAGGATTCATACAGCATCTAAGCGAGGACACTGAGGATGAACAGTTTAAAAGGTATTCCCCTCTTATACTGAATGAATTAGATCGTACGAATAAAATCATCACAGACTACCTTAGCGTAGCAAGACCAAGTGAATTTCAGCTGTCTACACTCAACCTGGAAAGAGTGCTACAGGACTGTGTCGACTTACTAAGACCATTTGCCTCCTATTCGAATACATCGATACTATTCAACCAAAATGACACCCATTATATTAAGGGTGATGAGCATCATATGAAGCAAGCGATTATGAACGTCATAAAAAACGGAATTGAATCCATTGAGGAACATGGGGAAATCACCATTTTATTAAAAGAAGACTCTTCCAGGGACAATGTGGTAATCAATATTTCAGACACGGGAAAAGGAATGAACGGGGATGAGTTGAAAAAGATCGGTTTACCTTTTTACACCACGAAAACAAAGGGCACCGGGCTTGGAAGCATGGTGACGAATAAGATTATCCGTGAAATGGGTGGAATGATTGAGTACGAAAGTGAGTTGAATAAGGGTACCGTCGTGAAAATTCGTCTACCCCTTACAACCAAACAATCATCGTCACCAAAAGCTTAGGGTATTGTATCCTGAGCTTTTTTATTGGAATAACCTCATCTCCCTTAATCTATGATACACTTGATTTATCAAGATTTTCCAGGGCTCTACAACCTGATGGGAGGCTAAATACAATGAGCAAAAGAGGGACATTCCTATTTCTAATAGGTCTAATCGTAACACTTTGCATTATAACCATTCTCAATAAGCCGACAGAAAAAGATTTTACCCTATGGCTGCAAGAAGAATACAATATTGATTGCAATAAAGACTGCTCTATCATTGAATTGGAAAGTGGGAATGGGAACATTACAGAGAGGATTAAGCTTGCAGATGGAAACGGAGCCTATTCTCCTGGACTATTTACATTACGTATAAACAGACACTACATGAGCCTAAATGACCCGAAACGCCTATTAAGTTTAGAAGTGATCGGCTTTAATGGAAGATTCTATGAAATGAATTCTGAAATAGATCTTACAGGAAATCGAGAATGAATTAGAATGACTTAAGTTTACATAATAATATTATCGATGATTATATACGAATGACTAAACCCGACTCTTTAGTAGAGCCGGGTTTTCTTCATCTAATCTAAGAACCTCAACAAATCTCCGTAAATAATATCATCAGACATGCCTAACTCTTTTCTTACGATTTCTTTAAACGGCTCACATACTGATTCAGAAGTCGATGCTTCAGTTGTATCATAGCAAACATTGTCTTTAAAGACATACTTTTCAGTTACAAAGTCACCATCCCTGAAAATAACAGGATGATCTTCTTTCCGAGTGAAGAGATTATGTCCAAATGAAAGATTATCCTTCGTTTTAATCCCTAATAAATGGAGAATGGTTGGACGAATATCGATTTCTCCCCCTATCGTCTCGATCGTTTTACCCTTTTCACCAGGCACATGGATAATGAGTGGAACTTGTTGAAGTTTCACATGATTTACCGGAGTGTCTTCCTGCCCTAATAGCTCGAACACTCCATTTTCATATTTTTCGGAGATGCCATAATGGTCTCCATATAGTACAAAAATTGTGTTTTCATACATTCCATTTTTCTTGAGCCTGTTAAACAATGATTTAATCGCTTCATCCTCATAACGTACGGTTGTTACGTAACGGTTCACAACATCCTCATTTGTTGAAGCCTCTGGAATAAGTTTATCCTCTTCTTCTAATAAAAAAGGAAAGTGATTGGTCAGTGTAATGAAACGGGTGTAAAACGGTTGAGGTAATTTCTCAAGATACGAAATGGATTGCTCAAAGAACGGGATATCCTTTAAACCGTAGTTAACAGAGTTTTCTTCCGTTACCGTGAAATCCCTTTTTGAAAAATAGCGGTTGTAGCCTAACGATTCGTACATCTTTTCACGATTCCAAAAAGTACGATCATTCCCATGGAAAACTGCCGCATAATAATCCTCTTTCTTTTCCAGGATGTGAGGCATGCTTTTATAACGATTATCCGGTTTGCGAACAAATGCTGAACCGCTTGCTAATGGGTATAACCCCGTATCGATCATGAATTCAGAATCTGACGTTTTCCCTTGAGCTGTCTGATCATAAATTTGATTGAAATAAAAGCTATCCTTGATTAAAGAATTTAAAAACGGTGTGATTTCTTCTCCGTTGACTTTTTGGTTGATGACAAAATTTTGGGTAGATTCCATACTGATCAATACAACATTTTTTCCGTCGGCAACACCGAACAAATCTGAGTTGTTATGTTTCTTGGATTGTGTATATTTAATGGACGCTTCTGTATCTGATTTACTGGCAAGCATCTTGGTGAAAGGTACCGTAGCTTCAACACCGATATCATATAAGTGATAATTGTATGGTCCCACTGATTTGACCAATTGCTCTCTGTCATATGATTCAGCAAATAAATATGGGGATTTCATCAGCCCTAATCCTACTGTTACAAGTAGTAACACTAGACTCAGCCCGATGTATGAAAGCTTCCACCTTCTTGAGACCTTTATGGAAGAGGTAGACGTCCACTTTTCCTTTAATAACCACCCTACAAGAAGAAAATCTACAATTAAGAGGAGGTCCCAGGGACTCATCAGTTCAAAGGTACTTGGTCCGATCCCCCCCACATTTTTAAACTGAAATAAAATCGGAACGGTAACGAAATCTGAATAAAATCGATAATATAATAGATCACCGTATAAAAGCCCGGTTGCAATCCCCATAGCAAGGATGACAACAGCGGGTTTTATTCTCTTTGAGAAGTAAAAACTGAAACCGATTAATAGCATTAATGAACCGAGAGGATTAAATATGATGAGTAATAAGTCCAAGAAGGATTCGATATGTAAATTAAACCCAATAAAAGAAACTAATACGGTTTTTAACCATAAGGTTACGAGTGCAAACCCAATTAATTTGTATGTCTTAAATCGAGTTATAAAACGGGATAATCTACTCATTTCACAACCCTTGAATCGACATTGCTTTGATATTCTTTGTTGAGTATTTTCATTGCTTCCAAAACCTTTCTTTCGTTTTGTCTTCCCATAAGTGCTACCTGCACCCAATTTCGCTTTACTAAATAGTCACTTTCATAACTTAATAAAATGCCTCTAGCTTTACATACATCACCAAACTGTCTACTACACTGTTCCCTCTCCAGTGCAATTGTAATCACACCTGGAGAATAGTTTTCATCCCCTAGTATATGAAATCCTCCTTGAGTTAACACACACCTTACTCTCAGAGCTAAATATTTATGAAACTCATACTCCATAAAATGCAGTGCCTCACTTAGCGCCCTTACTAGATTAGATGAGTGGGTATATGGGATACTTCCATTCACCTCATACACTCCCATATCTAGGTACCTTGGAATTGTGGGGCTGGGCTGTATTCCATCTCGATGAAATACAATGGCGAGGCCGGGATAAGAGCCTAAGCCCTTCCCACTTACCGTTGTGGCGAAGTACACTTCCTTAAAGTCCACTGGAATGGTCCCAACCGAACTGCAGGCATCGACGCATAGCTCCACTCCATACCTTTTGCACAGAGAAAGTAACCCTTTCAGGTCATACAAGTAGCCTGTCGACGTTTCACAATGAACCGTCCAAAGCCAATTAATATTTTGATTTTCCTGGAGTAAGCTTTCTACTTCGCCTAATGAAATTGCTTCATTCCAGTCCTTTTCGAACGTATGAAAATGTAAATCAAATCTGTTTGCATGATCAATCAACCTGTATCCAAATTCTCCGTTTGCAAGTATTAAGCCGCTGCCTGGCAGACATTTCAGCTGAGCTGCAACCATATCATTAGATAGGGTGCCCGTTCCCACTGCAACTTCTGCATAGTTTGCGTTTGTTATTTTGCATAATGATCTTCTTACTTCATCCATTTCATTAATAAACGCGTTGCTTCTATGAGAAGTGGCTTCCCCTTTGAACGCTTCTTCTACCTTTTCATGACGGGGAACCGGTCCAGGAAGGAAAGAAAGCGGAACTGAACTTTCTGTTTTGCGAATCATTAATCGCTGAAATGCTTTCGTCGAATTTTCGAAGCTATGACGGGTTAAATACATTGGCTGAAATTTCGCACCCTCCTCCCCCACTAGATCGGCAAAAGGCTGAAAACCGATTCGTTTATACAACTTTAGCTGACGAACCGTTCCTGAAATGAGAGCCATCGTATAACCTTTTTCCAAACAAAAGGATACTAAACGCTCACATAATTGATAAAAGACCCTCGTACTTCTATATGCATCTTTTACGGATAATAATCGAATTTCACATGGAACGGCATCAGCCGGCAAATATTCATTTAGATTTTTCAGTTTTAAATCCAAAGAGAAGGGACGCTTGGCACGAACCGCGATCATGCCCACCACTTCACCTTCATCTTTAGCAATAACATATGTATTTTCATCATGAAACTTATCAATCAGTTTGCGTTCTGGATTTCCTTCGTGTTGAGGTATTTCTTCTACAAAGGTCTGATAATTTAATGCATAGATTTGTTGAAACTCATTTGATTCACTTGCAATTTTATACTGAAGAGAAAGGTTTTCCATTCTCGTACCTCCTATGTATCCGCAGTTTACTTCAGTTATCGTTTATGGACCAACAGAACTGTCAAAAAAAGTGACAATAATCCGATAAAAATGGTGAATGAACCCTCAATCACATATGCCGTAATCGGAATGGTTGCCATCGAAAGAAAACCTGCGATGGTGTATTTTCTTAATATCATATATGAGATTCCCATAGTGATGGCGAAAATCCCAATGGTAAGGGGGTTAAGAAATAATGCAGTTGCTAAGTAAGCAACTACTCCCTTTCCACCGTGAAGTCCAAGCTGTATTGGAAACAGATGACCGATCATAACAAATATAGAACTGAGAACAAAGAAACTCTCACCTTCTGCCAATTGTGCCGTGATCATTAATGCAAGAATCACTTTCCCGGCATCTATCAGCAGCGTCAGAAGAAAGCCTTTGTTTCCTATAGCCCGACCTGCATTCGTCGCGCCGACATTTCCGCTCCCCAGTTTACGGATATCTTCTCCGGTAAACATTTTCACTATATAATAAGCACCTGTTATACTTCCTAGACTGTAAGAAACCAAAATGATAATACTTATCATTATACTATTACTCATCATCCCTACACCTGACTTTTCTTATATGTTAATAGACGAATTGAAACCCAGGAAAGTTTCATGTATTTACATTTCCTCTACTTTTCCTATTTTCTAAGAGATAAAACGGTAAATAAAGAAGGCTGAATAATATTAGCGCGACACCTTCAAGAGCCAGGAGATAGTAGGGATACTCGCCTAAATAGTCTATGGGACTTGAATTATACGGCTTATGAGAAAGAAACATATAGTTTGCCCCTACCAATCTGTTCACTATGAACACGATGACAGCAATCAGATTTAAAGCGATGAATGCCCTCACCATAGACCGGAACATCAATGTTAAGCCTTCGACCCATACCATGTACAAACAGGATAATACAATCGCCAAATGTGCTAAGAAAAATTGAAAATAACGAAAGTGGGGATAACCAAAAAACAACTCAGGTGTCATGATAGCAATAAAAGCACCTGTCATACTCGCAAAAAAACTGATTTCAAAGATTCTATAGTTTTTCGTAATTAGCATGATTGTGCACAGATATAATGAGATGGAACATAATTGAAATGGCAAATTAATGGCTATATCCCATTGATCATTGATAATGTACCAAATTTGAAATAATGCTTCACTCAAAACCAGCAGCACCACGAGAAGCCATTTAATCACAGCCTTACCTCTGCCGCTTAGTCGATTTCTAAGGACATACAAACCGATCATACATCCAAACGAGACAATCATCGCTGCCAAATGGGAAACCGAAAACAACTCAAAAGGATACTCATCATACCTAAAATTCATCATCTCTTTCAACAAACCCTCACCCGCCTTTACCACACCCATAGGTACTATATTCTCTTAACGCTTCTTCAATTCCTTTAAGGGACGGACCTCCAAAAGAATATCACCCAATCATCGTCCTCCATTCCTCCTATTCCCTTCCACTAAATCCTTAACCGTAGACATAAATACCAATACTAAAACCATCAGATTACTTAACAGAGATTCTACTCTCTAATTTTCATTCCATGAGAATACAGGCATTCACAAAAAAAAACTCCCATCTCGATAAAGAAATGGGAAACTTCCGTTTTTATTGAACCTTGCGTAATGGTACACCCTGGTTCTTATAAATGAAATCAAGAGCCAGTCGATTAAATTCACTTGGCTTCTCTACATTACAAACATGTCCACAATCTTCAATGAACACTTTCGTGGCAGATGGATCTCCTTTTGTATCCTGATCAAGAGATTGTACAAATAGGTGATCTTCTTTCCCTGATATATAAAGCTTGGGAATATGAGAAGCCCTTTCTTGTACAGAAGCATATGTTGATTTTACATAAGGGGTAAGACGATACCACCCGAGAAAATCATTCCGGTTCATTTTCTTTGCTTCGCGGATGAATAATTTTCGTGAAACTTTGTGATTGCTTTTAGGCATCATAATATAGGCGAAAATTTTATATAACCACATAAATGGAATCATATTTTTTACTGCATCACCAATTTTAAGAAGTGTGTTGGATAGTAAATTAAACCTTGTTATCCCCCCTCCTAAAACGGCACTTTTCACGCGATTTGGAGCAGTTTGAAGCAATGCGTGTATTAGAACCGAGCCAAGGGAAATGCCGATAAAATGAGCCCTTTCCACTTTCAGATGATCAAGCACCTTAAGAACTTCGCGCACATTTAAATCAATTGTGAATTTTTCATTATATGATTCTACACTTGGGGACTCCCCATGCCCGGGCAAATGAATCGTTATTACATTATAGGATTTCTTGAATATATCGAGCTGCTTGCCGAAAATTCTTGAGTTTCCCCCAATTCCATGGAGAAACACCACATACTCATTGCCGACTCCTTGATGAACGTTGTATTCTAGCATCAATTCTCTCCTTAAAACAGCACAACCTACCAAAAGAATGAAATGAATCTGGCCAATTATTCGAAAACCGTTTTACTTCTATAAACTCTCATTAATGTGAAAACCGATTTTCAAAACAATTGCATGAGTCACTCTATGCTCTTGAAGCCTTACCTTAATTATCTATTATTCTATACTATCTGAAGTTGCTTTGTCATAAAATTGCTGAATAAATTCCGAACATTTTGTGATGGACGTGAAATTATCTGCCAAATTTAGAAATCTTTTACATTAATAGCCCGGTTAATATCATATTTTTCAGTTCGATATCAAGAAGCCTATACTTCCTTCACCAACATGACATCTTTCGTAAGCTCACTTAAACCCAATTCCTTTTGGATGTCCTCTTCAGGGATATCTGAAGCATGAAATGTAATCGTTTCGGCCCCCCTTGACCATGCCTCATTCATCAATACAGAAATCATTTTACCCTTATGAATCTTGAATTCTTGTAAAACCCCAAATGACAATGCTTCACTATACTTTGTATCTTCACGTAATGTTATGCCCATGACGCCAATCATCTGTTCCTCAATAAAAAAAGCAATGGAAAAGTCAAAGTCAACGGATGAATAGTATTCTTTCATCATTTTGATTTGGGCTTCATTCCCTTCATCATTTTCCTCCATGATGGAACGCCAATCTTCAAATCTAAACTCATTGGAGACCTTCCATGAAAACTCAATATCATCTGTGGTTTCTACATTCAAAAGATATCTGCCAATTAATTTGGATTCATTGGTGATTTCAAATCCCTTTGCTTCAAAATAAAGTATTTGATTCTCCCACTGTTCACGAAAACGTTGAGCCAAAATCTTCCCTCCGTACTCATCGCTTACAGCAAAACCATATACACGCTCAAACAATTCATCCTGAATCCCTTCATATCCTGGTAAGACCCAAGGGTAACCAAGAGAAACAAAATCGCCTCTCCCCGTAAAGCTCATGTATCCAATAAGATCATCACCTTCATAGGCAAAGCACCGTGATCTCGGGTCAAATTCCTTTTGTTCTTTAAATAATATTGGAGACATTGTCGGTTTCCAGGCATAGGGAAGTGTGGAGGTTATTTTTCTCCAGAAATCATATTGAAGAGCTAAATCGTATTCCCCTTGAAAATTTCTGTATGTAATAGACATTTTATCTCCCGCTTTCCAGTTGGATTTTACTTTGCACACGCTTTCCTTATTAACAGTGTAACTTATGAACAAATTCACCCACAAGAAAATAAAAGATCCAAACCTAAAAATAAGATTTGGATACATTATCTTTCATATTTCTTACTACCGAACTATATAAAATGCAGATACAACACTAGAGAACTTATACCTCAATGCATTCTTAACCCGATTTTTTACTATATCAACTTTCATCAGCATAATCATTCCAATTAGAAAAATAATAAGAATCTTCGAAACCATTTCTATATACCTCCAATCATATCGATATCATTCGCATAAATCCCCACGACTTTTCTGCTGCGGTGGTTGCTCCATCCATCCACGTTCAACTAAAAGTTTAAGACCATCGGCACCATACTTCATGACTTCTGTCACAAATAGTGTATAATGAACGGCTAAGTCCTTCCTTGTAGACATCGTAATAGCGTGACAAAGTGTTGACAGCCCAACCGAGTTTGAAGAAGAGATAAAAAAAAGCATTAATTTTTCTGAAAATGGTGCCACATTTGAATCTGTTACCTCCATGGATACTGGATAAGTGGGAAATGAATCATCTTTTACCAGGACATTATTAAAAGTGGTAATCTGCTTTTCACTTAATTTTCTTCCTTTTTTGAGATAGTTCTTCACTTCGATATCTTTTGATACTTGTATAAATCCTTTCAATAGAATGATTCCGATGCAATTCCTCTCAATTACAAAGAATAATTCGCTCAATTCCAATGCATTAAGCGGCCTTGTTTCTCCCAACCAGCTCTCCAATAATGATGGCTGCTCTGAAATGTATTCTATGGAATGAGGATAATTCATTTTAGGTGGACGATCATAGATCCCTTTTTCCAACATTAATTGCAATGATTGCTTATATAGTGATAATGATTTCGTCAGCGCTTCTTCAAAAAGATCATATACATCATTACGGGCAACGGCCCCCACTATAGTAGTGTAATGACCGCTCGTGACCTGACCTCCGCGGTAAACAAAACTAAGAGCAAACAAATCAGTATACAAGGGTGGTGCGGTTGTATCTATGTCCCTATCAGTAAAGCCCATTGGTACAGGAAATCCTTCGGACATAAAAAGAGACTTAATCTTACTCATTATTTCTACGTTTGTCTGTAGACTTTCTTCGATGATTAATTTGATTCCTTGGTCTTTAAGGTATGTAAGGAAATGTGTGTAAAAGCAATTTAATGCTGAGCACTTAATATATGTCGTCCACAAAGCAGAGATTTCTGCGGTAGTCAGTCTTATGTCTTTGTCCTCCATCTTTCGACTCCTTTTCTTTTTCTCATAGTGTTTTCCTAATCTTGTAAATTATTCTGGATAATTTATGGTAAAGAAAAAGAGCTGCCAGTGAACGGCAGCTCTTTTTTTAACTGTTCTTATATTCATATTTCACAAATAACGGAAGAAATAGTGAAATAATAATGGCCAATAAAACGATTAAACCGAACGTGAGCGGCTTTGATAACCCCTGATCTGGTGCAATCAATAATCCGAATACAACCGCTGGGACAATAATGAGAAAAGAAACAATAAATTTCGAGGTGAAATTAATCGTATGTTTTTTACCACATTGACTGCATTCAATAGGTTTATAAGACCTCCAAATGGAGAATAATAACTCTTTCCATTGAAACTGATTCTTACATACATTACACTTCTGCAAAGCACTTCCCCCTATTTAAATCATCTACTCTTTTCTCTAGTTTATCATTATAAGTCTGTCAATAGTAGATATTAATGAGGTCCGTCCCTCGTATTCATTGCAGTGTCTGCAAACGCAAACCACTATCGCTATTACTTTTCCTCACACGATACATTCCATGACAAGATTCCTTCTTCCACTTCTGCTACACTGCCATGGTTTTCATAAGACTCAATTGCTTGTTTTAAACCCATTTTATCCAGCAGTATGATGGTGATCACCATCATGATGGTTAGGATTAAGAGCAAAGACTTCCGTTTCCCTTTCATACATTAAAAACCCCTTTAAAAACGTTTGATAAACCAATTATAGTAAATTATACCATGTTCAACCAAATAGTTACCTTGGTTAAGGATATTCCCCTCAAAAAAATGAATTCATGCAGGAGTTTTCAACTTTCATTCGAACTATGTACTATAACACTAAATCATAAGGGGTAACTAAATTGATACAATCATTTAAATTAAACGTTCAAACAATGGGTCAGAAAATGCCAGTTTACATTTTTCGAGTCGACGATGTCCTTATTGATACAGGACCTTATAGTATGAAAAACGAAGTGCGGAAAATTGTAAGAGAGCTTCCTATCCAACGGGTGATTCATACTCATCATCATGAGGATCACACGGGTAACAGTTCATGGATCGAAAGGTATTACTCGATCCCACAATGGATTCATCCGTTAGGGGTACAAGAGTGCGCTCACAGCACTAAACTGCCTTTTTACAGAGCTATGTTCTGGCATAACCGCCAGGCATTTCACCCGTTGCCCCTTAAAGAAGACGTATTTAAAACGGCCGGGCATTCGTTTCAAATTGTTCATACACCGGGACACGCTGATGATCATATCGTTCTCATAGATGAAGAAAAGGGCATTTGCTTTTCAGGAGATTTATACTTATTTCATTCTCCTACTTCTAATTTTTCATTTGAATCTGTACCTGAGCTCATTCGATCAATTGACAGGACCCTCCAGTATTCCTTTCAAGAAGTGTATTGTTCACATCAGGGATACTTGAAGCAAGGAAGAAAGCTGTTAGAGAAGAAACTAGCATATCTTCAGAACCTTCAAGAAGCCGTTATGAAAGCACACCAGGAGGGAAAAACGGCTAAAGAAATTAGAAAACACCTGCTTCCCAAAAATAAACTTTTTCAATATATTTCACTTTTCGAAAACTCACCAGAACACACAGTCAAATCCATCATCAAAGAAATATCGTAAACAGAAGGTCCGTCCCTATTTAGGGACGGACCTTCTGTTTACTGATTTTCAAGGCTGTTGAGGCTTCGTTTGAATTCCACCTGACAAATGATATCAAGGATTCTTGTTCCTATGAATTGGCACGCTAAGGCAAAAAGAATGATTTTTAAATCTACTACGATTCCTGTTAGTAGTAACACACTGCCATTAATGAAGAATAAAGTCTTCCCTGGGGTGTACCCTTTGAGCTTTGAAATAATAAGTGCTAAAATGTCCATCCCTCCAGAGGATGCTCCCATTCTGAAAAGGATGCCTATTCCGATTCCGAAAAGGATGCTGCCGATCAATAGATCGACTAAAATAAAAGAAACAGTTCCGATTAAATGAGAATTCAAAAAATTAACTACAAACGACGTTACTGTCACACAATACATGGTCCAAAGTGCATTCTCTTTCCCTAACCATTTAACCGCAGCTAATAAAAGAGAAGCATTTAACGCCCATAATGTTATGGCAAATGGGACATGCAACAAATAGTTTAATAGCACACTCACACTTGCAGCGCCACCTGAAGGGATAAAATGGGGAAACAAAAAGATAGCCATGGCCAATCCTTGTATGCTTGCTGCTATACCTAAAATAGTACCCTTTCTCACTACATTCATCTGTACATTGCTCCTGATTCTGTATAGGACTCTATTTCATAGTCTAGTAGCAATACGCTTCTTCTGCAACAAAGAAATGAAGATATCTGGTTATGGACTAATTGAAACTTTTCAATCATTAATAGCATTAATTCATTGAAATTATGGTTATAGTCCCTTCAACCCGGCCAAATAATTTCAATATGAGCTCTTTTCCAATCTCACTTTACTATTTAACAAATGCATGTCTTTCTTTTCACACCGACTCTGTCTTTATCCTCTATCTTCTTTATATAGGTTGTGGCTACCGGTACTTTACATGCTGTATTTCCAACATCGACATGTACTTTCCCAATTTTATTCGCCACTTGTTTAGCCTCATCTAACAATGGAGCTACATGTGCTCCTACAGAAATGACAAATCCATTCATTACGTAACGTACTCTATTTCTCTCTTCATGTATCGTTTTTTCAATTTGTATCAGATACTGTTTGATTTCGTCTATATTGATTTCTTGGTCTGGGGTTATACTAATATACCCTGCATAGGCACTCCAGCCAGCTGTTGCCGTCATTTCATTTTTCGATTTGATCCACTCATTCGCTAATTCAATAGCGTAGTCGCTCTCAGCGGTTATGTTAGCAACAGTGTATTCAGCAAGCATGTACCAATCTGCTTTAGTGACCCAATCCTGTAAAATTCCTTTATTCATTTTTTTAGGGTTTACAGATAATCCAGCCAGGTACATGGCATCGAAATTCCCCGATTCGTACAGACTTAGTGCAAGACCTTGATCTTTTTTTACATGTTTCACCAGTTTTTTCATATCCCCGATCTTCACTCCGAATAATGGTTCATGTGCGCCGTGACGTAAATATGTATTCTTGGTCTGTTCGTTTCCCATCTCTTCAAGTGCTGACATTACTTCATCATATTTCATGTTTTACCACCTTTTCATCATATTTGTTCATTTGTATCTCTATAGAGTTTGTTCGTGAATGATCCATTCATTCCTTCATTCATCTTGCTTTCATGTTCAATCAACCATTTCTTCCTGTTAAGACCACCTGCATAGCCGGCAAGGTCTCCATTCGCTCTTATCACTCTATGACAAGGAATGATGATGGCAAGCTGATTACACCCGTTGGCCCTTGCGACTGCTCGAACAGCTGCTGGACTGGAAATATTTTGAGCGATCTCAGTGTAGGATCTTGTTTGTCCAAAAGGTATTCTTTGCAATTCGCTCCAAACGTTTTTTTGAAAAGGTGTGCCGTTGATCTTCACCTTGGTTTGGAAGGCGGATAAAGTACCTTCAAAATAGGAGTTCAATTCTTTTTCAATGGTGAGAAGTGGCTTGGTAGAACCAGGAACGATTGCCGCCTTTATTTTTTTCCTCATTCTCTCTACTTCTTTCTCCAGACCGCGTCGGTCAACAAATTCCAGCAGGTATAAAGCCTCTTCGTCTGAAATTCCAATCATCGGGCCAAGTTTCGTATCAATCCAAGCTGCTTTTAGTATGTACTGTTGATGAGACAAAGCAGGCGTCGTTCCCATAATTCTCGAAAAAGCATCTCTGAAACCGCTGCTTGATTCATATCCCGTTGAAAGTTGAGCATCCATCACCATCGACCCTGATCTGATGTACTTCATGGCAATTCCCATCCTGCGGGCTCTGGCATATTCTACAAAGGTCATACCGAACCGCTTCTTAAATTGACGCCGTGCAGTAGATGCATCTATCGATAGCTCCTGAAAATCCTTATCCTTCCAACGTTTTTCAGGATTTTCTTCCACTGCCTCTACCAGCATCTTTACAACATCTGAGATACTATTGGGGTGCGATAAGGGCTTACATCTTTTGCAAGGTCGAAACGACGCCAGAAGAGCTTGTTGAGCTGTTTCAAAGAATTCACAGTTCTCAAATTTAGGTTTTCTGGCCGGACAAGTCGGGCGACAAAACACACCAGTCGTTTTAACCCCCACATAAAATACCCCTTCGTATTCCGATCTTTTTTCCACTAACGCTTGATAATACTCCCTTTGTAGTTCGACTGAAATCATCCTCATACCTCCATTATTTCATTCTTCCTTTATTATAACCCCAACAAAACAACGGTGCCGCCGAAAATCAGGCATCGATTTTTATTAAAATTATTAAGTTTCTACTCTTCCCCCCTTTTCATGATAATTCTAAGCATACTGAGGGACGGACCTCTGTATTCAAACTAATTATCTTAACAAGCAGGTATTCTCTTACCCAATAGTTAATGTAATAAAGTAGCGAATAATTATCATTCAATCTAAACTAAGATAAAGGAGCATCAATTATGAAACTGACAAAACAACAATGGAATACAGCAGCCACCTATATCCAAACCCATGCAAGACCAATTGAACAAAAGCTATTCAGTTATTTTTTTGAAAAAGGAAGTAAAGAAGAAGCAATCAAAGAATTATCTCGTTTCCAAAATCGTGACGGAGGATTCGGCCGCTCTTTAGAGCCAGATTTTCGCCTGGACAGTTCATCTCCAATGGCAACAACCGTTGGATTACAGCAGGCAAAGGACTTAAAGCTTTCAGCCGAACACCCCATCGTACAAAGGGCGATGAGCTACCTGCAAAACACATACGATGAGAAAATCAACGGCTGGCATGCTGTGTCTGAAGAGGTTAATTTGGTTCCCCATGCACCATGGTGGCATTTTGATTCTGAAAAGGGACAAAGCGGCGTTCAAACAACTTGGGCTAACCCTAACGCTGAAATAGTAGGTTATTTTCATTTATTTTGTCCGGAACACCCTCGGTTAAAAGAATGGACTGAGAAAGCGGTCACAGAGTTAAAAAATCTTTCACACCCAATAGAGATGCATGATTTTCTCTGTTATGATCGACTCCTTTCTGAGGTGAAAGGGGAAACGAAATCCACTCTTTATAGAATTCTTTCTTCTTCCCTACGAAAAACTGTTTGTACCGATCCAGCACGCTGGAATGAATATGTAGCAAAACCATTGCAGGTAGCCAGTCATCCTGCTTCCCCGTTTTATGAAGCCTTAAAAGAGGAGGTACATATGCAATTGAATGTCGAGATTGAAACTCAACACCAGGAAGGTTTTTGGCAGCCGAATTGGTCCTGGTTCGGTCAATATGACGAGACCTGGCCAATTGCTGAAAAGGAATGGAGAGGGATTTTGACTCTTGGAAAGCTACGGATTTTAGAGTCCTATCAGATAGTAGAAAATTAAATAATAAAGAATCCGGAAGACTTCACTTCCGGATTCTAAAAATTATTTAAAATTTGCTTTAAACCATCTTTTTGCTTCATCTACTTCCTCACGACGAAGCTCATGCCCACCTTCTGTCCAGAACTCTGTTACCTGGGTTCGGGCGTCTTGAAGATTTTTAACGAGTTCCATTGTTTCTTGCATGGGGATGAGTGGATCTCGCTTTCCTGCACCAATGAATACAAATGCGTCACTTAAGTCTGGAAGCTTGACATTTCGTCTAGGAACCATAGGATGGAACAGGATTCCACCTTTTAATGCATCCTTGTAATGATACATTAAACTAGCCGCGATATTCGCTCCATTGGAGTATCCTAACGCAACAATATTTTGACGATCAAAACCGTAGTCATTAGCACTCTTATCAATGAACTCATTTAATTCCTTCGTTCGGAATACTAAATCCTCTTCATCAAAGACACCTTCCCGTAACCGTGCAAAAAAACGGGCCATTCCATTTTCATCCACATTCCCTTTTACACTTAATACAGAAGCATCTGGCTCAATAATATCAGCCAGCGGTAATAGGTCACGCTCATCTCCACCAGTTCCATGAAGGAGCAGAAGTGTGGGTAAGTCTTTATTTCCTTGTTTAAATATATGCTTCAAGCTGACTTCCTCCTTTATTCTTTTGTATCTAATGGTTTTAATTTCGCTTCTATGGAATCTCTTTGCGCTTCAAAATATGGTGGAAGTGATAAATTTTCACCTAAATTATCAAAATCTTCATCGGTCTCAAATCCCGGTCCATCTGTAGCCAGTTCGAAAAGAATGCCATTTGGTTCACGAAAGTAGAGGGAACGGAAATAGTATCTTTCAACAAAACCTGAATTCGGCAAGCGGTTTTGGGTGACCCAATCTACCCATTTACGTAATTCATCTTCATCTTCCACACGGAAGGCTACATGATGAACACTTCCTCTTCCCGGTCTTTCTTGTGGAAGATCATTTCTTTCTTCAAGATATACCTCTCCACCAGTACCGCCTTCCCCCGTTTCGAACACACGGATATCCGGTTGTCCATCTACATCTGAAGGAAAAGTCCTTGTTTCTCTAAAACCTAATACGTCTTTCAGTACCATTGCCGTGTTTTCCCCACGGGCAACCGTCAGCGTAATCGGACCGAGGCCAACTATCCCATGCTGGACGGGTACAGGACTCTTGTCCCAAGGCTTCCCTCCAGGAACTCCTTCGTTCTTTTCATCTGACACAAGCATGAGTCGCTGTCCTTCAAAATCACGGAAGCTTAGTGTTGCCCGCCCACTATGGTGAGAAATTTCGTCATGCTCGACACTCATCTCTTCAAAGCGATTTTTCCAATAAGCTAACGCCTCATCCGTATTCACCCGCAGTGCAGTTAATGAAATACTATTCGTCCCTTTGTACGTATTCCCCGCATGTGGAATTTCGAAGAATGTGAGGTCCGTCCCTGGATTTCCTCTTTCGTCTGCATAGAAAAGATGATAAACAGATGTATCATCCTGGTTGATGGACTTTTTCACGAGACGAAGTCCCAAAGTTTTTGTGTAGAATTCATAATTCTTCTTTGCATTTGCAGTAATGGCAGAAACGTGATGCTGCCCTTTAAGTGGTTTTAAGTTCATAATTGATTCACTCCTTGGTATTATTCTTGCTTACTTTCTATCTTCATCATACATGAAAATTATCTTTAATTCAAGATATTTTATTTCGAAATGTTTTTCACTTATCTATACTCCCCAATACCCCCACCAAAAAAAAACATCCGTACAACCATGTACGAATGTTTTAAAATAATTGATTATTCAACTTCATTATTCTTAATAGTCAGTGCTTGTGACAAGGTAGAAGTAATCGTCAGGTTATCAAAATTCAATCCCAGTTGAACAGCTGTTTGTGCGATTTCAGGGCGTAGCCCAGATAGAATCGGCTTTACACCGATCAATTGAAGAGCATCAATTAGCTGAAAGATTTGATGAGCTACCATCGTATCTATTAATACAACACCTGATAAGTCGATGAACAATTGAGAAACTTCCTTATTAACACATTGTTCCAACGCATTCTCTAATATTAATTCCGCACGGGTAGGATCGATATTACCTACAAGGGGTAAAAGTGCTGTATGCCCATTCAAGGATATGACAGGTGAACTTAATTCATTGATCACTTCCTGCTGGGAATGGATCTGCTGCTCCACTACTTCCGTTTGCAACTCAACAAAACGCAACATAACCCGGTCAAACGCTTCAATGATGACTTGATTCCAAAGGCTGAATTGTTCGAAGATGTTTTCTTCCATATGAGTTTCGGCAAAGTCTTTCAAAAATGCCAGGTACTGATGTCTAACCCTCATGAATTCTCTAAGAATATAGTGATTTGGGGTTTCTAAATGTTCCTTATCCTCTGCAATGGTCAAGACCCATTCATCGATCTTCTGATTAAACGTTTCTTTCTCCTCAGCAAACACATTACAAAGAATACCGTGAAACTCAAAGTTTTGATTTTTTAAAGTTTCTATCACCTCGGGATCTGAGGAAGAATAAACACCATTTGTTGTGTTTTTATCCAGGGAGTTATACCAATCTTCCGTTAATTGACGTGCCTTACTTAATAAAAATGTATGTAGTTCCTGATTTCTATGCATGTATGATTCCTCCTATGATATCCAACAAATTTATATCAATTTCTTCTTCCCTGTCTGATGAAATGAGTAGTTGGGAGATCATACCCTTTTCTCTAGTTCTTCTTTATTATTGATTCTAGTTTAAAGTTGAGTCGATCAATCCGCTTTCGACTTTTTCCTATGCCATTCTCCATTATATATCACATTCATACAACATTTCCATTCAGACACACTTGCACCTGCTTTGGTATAGTAACTATATCTACACTTATAACTAAAATTCTCCGATAATTACACCGGTAATGGGAATTTCCTTATCATTTTTCAACACTTTAATCGTATCATAGCTCTCTTTGAATTCATTTCGGTTAATGCGATATATTAATTGATTAGTCAGCTCTTTATGCAAATAGTTTTTTTCAAAGTGTTCAGTAAATGAAATCCATAAGGTGTCTTCTCTTACTTCAAAAACAATGTTCTCATAATAGGGAGCCATTTTAGCCGATTGATCTACTACACTTCCATTTATCACAACAAGAGAACTTCCGTCTTCATCTTCGTATAGAAAAATTCCATTTCCATAATCTGAAATAGATTCCTGAAGTGCTTTAGAAGTTTCCCTCAAATCCTGTTCTTGATATGGTAGATTTTTATCTACTCCAGTACACGCAGAAAGAAACAAAATCAACATCAAGCTCAAAATTAAAAATTTCATCACGTTCCCCCTAAGTAATATCATCTACTACACTCTTTAGATTATATATATAAATCCGGTACAATTATTAGTATATTCTAAAAACATTACATTTTTTTGTAAAACAACTCTACAATTCACAATATAAAGTGTATAATGAGGGTATTAACTGAGAAACAGACAGCAGGTATGTCTCGATATACTATTTTGATGGATATGAATCTCCTACTAGAATCCAACCGCAAATCTTAATATGATGTCGTAATCCTACTACTTAGTCATTTGTCAAAATAGTTGGGAGCTGATGAGAGAATGAAAAATAATCTGACAAGAAGGTGTATTGAATCACTTGCTATACAAAGTGCCTATCATTTCTGCGTGTCTATAGGAATCAAGCCCAGTTTACTCAATCTATCAATGGTCACAGGATTCTCAGAAGAAAGAATACTGGAAATACTCGAAACCAAGTTTAGTAATCAAAGTGTTAAAACAGAAGATCACTCTTTTTGACTCTGTGTTCCCCTTTATTACTCTACAAGCCGATTATCCTTCATCCCCTAATCATTAAATTCTTTCATTTTCTAAATTTCCATTTTTATTTTGAATTAGTGGACCTCTGTTGGTCTTGCCAAGAGATTAATAAGAAAAGACTGCTAAACTTTTCGCCTCAAAGCAAAAAGGCAACTCCACTTTGGGAAGTTGCCTTTTTAGTATGGTAATTTATAATACATTAAAATATCTTGCTTCCGGATGAGCGAAGACCATCGCTGTTACTGATGCTTCCGGTTCCATCATACATCCGTCTGTTAATTGGATTCCAATTCTGTCAGGTTGAATAAGCTTAAACAGTTTCTTCTGATCTTCAAGTTCGGGACAGGCGGGATACCCAAATGAAAAACGTTGTCCTTGATAATGAGTCCGGAACCGGTCCTGCATCGTAAAATCAACGGGATCTGGGAACCCCCACCTGCTTCTCATCATTTCATGCACTCTTTCAGCCAGTCCTTCAGCTGTTTCTAAGGCAATAGCCTGCAGGGCGTGACTTTCAAGGAATCTGCCTTCTTCCTTCATCTCTCTTGCCCACTGTCTGATTTTCACACCTGCCGTTACGGCAAAGAAACCGACATAATCCATTTCTCCGCTTTTTACAGAACGCAAGTAATCTGCTAAACATAAATGCTGATTTCCTCCTTGTCTTGGAAAGTGAAATCGTTCTATTTCTATGGAAAAATCCTCCGGATGATAAATAACAACATCGTCTCCATCTGATTGTGCAGGAAAAAATTGATATCGTGCAGATGCCTGAATCATCCCTTCCCTTTTTGCTCTTTGGAACAATTCATCAGTCACTGCTTTAAGGCCGACCGTCCTTTCGTCCTCTTCTTCCAGTAATCTAGAAATTTTCCCTTTAATCCCCAAATGATGTCCAAGCAGCATTTGCTGATTAATGTAGGGATGAATTTGATCAAGTGAAAATTCTTTAATGGTGTGCGGAATTAAGTCAGAAGGAACATGGACTTTTACATCTTTTGCAACTGTAGAACGTACTTTTACCGCAACAGAAGATGTATTGGGTTTCGGTGAACCTTCAGTCGAAACCACCTTCCTTAACTTTTCGCGACTCTCTTTTTCCAGCTGCAGCCTCGTTTCTTCATGTTGAATCCCATTCATGATGCCAAGCCCATCCATTGCATCCTTCGCATAAAGAACGAGCCCATCGTATTCCCGGCCAATTTTGTTTGTAGTGAATTTTCGGGTGAGGGCCGCACCTCCTACTACAAGAGGAACTGATATTTCAGACTGTTTTAAATCTTGAGCAGTAATGACCATTTGTTGGGCAGACTTCACAAGAAGTCCGGACAAACCTACGATATCGGGCTTCTCTTGCCGTATGACTTCGATCAGTTCCTGAGGCGTTACTTTAATGCCTAAATCAATCACTTTATATCCGTTATTACTGAGGATAATATCTACGAGATTTTTACCGATATCATGAACATCCCCCTTAACCGTAGCTAAGATCACTTTGCCTTTGGAAGATGAATTTTCCGTTTGTTCCATATGCGGTTCCAAATGAGAAACGGATGCTTTCATGACTTCGGCACTCTGTAATACTTCCGCTACAATCAGCTGGTTATCATTAAATAACCTACCGACTTCACTCATTCCGGCCATAAGGGGACCATTGATGATCTCAAGGGGAGCATCATATATTCCCAGGGCGATATTTAAATCGGCAATCAGTCCTTCCTTCGTTCCTTCCACCACATAATGAGCCAGCCTCTCTTCTAGAGTCATAGTATTGACGGGTACCTTTACTTCTTTCTTTTTCCCCCTATAAAATACTGTAAATTCAGCCAGTGTTTCATCAGTCGTCTCAAATAAGAGTTTCTCTGCCATTCGAACTTCTTCTTCAGGAATTGAGGCAAAACGCTCTAATTTTTCCGTATTGACTATGGCATAATCCAGCCCCGCTTTGGTACAGTGGTAAAGATATACCGCATTTAAGACTTCTCTTCCGACAGGAGGCAGTCCAAAAGAAACGTTACTAACCCCTAATATATGGGGGCATTCCGGTAGGGCTTCCTTAATCTGTCTTATCCCTTCAACGGTGGCATTGGCTGATCCAATATATTGCTGATCCCCTGTCCCCACAGGGAAAACGAGAGGGTCAAAGATGATGTCTTCTGAAGCTATCCCATATTTCTCTGTTAACAGTTTATGAGAGCGGAGGGCAACGTCTACCTTACGCTCTACAGACACTCCCATTCCTTTTTCATCAATGGTTCCTACTACAACCGCTGCTCCGTATTCCTTCATCAGCTTTGTTATCTTCTCAAACCGCTCTTCTCCGTCTTCGAGATTAATCGAGTTTATGATTACTTTCCCTTGAGAATATTTCAAGGCGGTTTCAAGCACTTTCTCATCCGTTGAATCAATGACAAGTGGAACTTTAACTTTTTTCACCACTTCTTGGATAAATACATTCATATCTTCTACTTCTTCACGATCGGGATCCGCAAGGCAGATATCGATCACCTGAGCTCCATTCTTCACTTGTGCTCTCGCAATCTCTGACGCTTCTTCTATCTTATTCTCTGCAATCAATCGTTTAAATTTACGTGAACCGATGACATTCGTCCGTTCTCCGACCAGGATCGGTCTTCTGTCTGCATCCTCATAGACGAACGCTTCAATTCCTGACACTGCATGAGGGTGAGACTCATTGGGTTTACGAGGAGGTAATCCCTTCACCACTCTTGAAAGGGCACGAATATGCTCCGGTGTGGTTCCACAACACCCTCCTACAAGATTCAGCCAGCCTTTCTCAGCAAAACCTTTCATCTTTGCACTGAGTGAATCAGCGGTCTCATTGTAATTTCCCTCTTCATCAGGAAGTCCCGCATTCGGATAACAGCTGACATAGGTAGTGGCGAGACTTGATAAGGAACGAATATGATCGCGCATAAATTCAGGTCCGGTTGCGCAGTTTAGACCAACTACCAAAGGGTTTAAATGTTCAAGGGATAAATAAAATGCTTCGATTGTTTGCCCGGCAAGTGTAGTACCCATTGGCTCAATAGTTCCGGATAACAAAATGGGGATCTCTTTCCCTCTGGATTCAAAGGCAGCTCGAATTCCGAGGTTTGCTGCTTTTACATTTAACGCATCCTGACTCGTTTCAAGCAGCAGTACATCAACTCCTCCATCAAGAAGACCTTCTGCTTGAACACGATAGTTGTCTACTAACGCATCAAAGCTTATCCCTCCTGTAACAGATAAGGTTTTGGTAGTGGGACCTAGAGATCCCGCAACAAACCTCGGCCACTCTGATGTTGACACATCTTTTACTGCTCTTGTGGCGATTTCAGCCGCTACTTTATTGATTTCGTATGCTTTATAGCCTAAATCATATTCGTCCAGTACGATGGGGGTTGCACCAAAGGTATTAGTTTCAATCACATCAGCTCCGGCTTTCAAATATTCCAGGTGGATTTGATAGATTACCTCCGGTGCTGTCAGAACCAGATTTTCATTACATCCATCAAGCTCTTCTCCACCGAAATCCTCAGGGGATAAATTCGCTTGTTGAAGCATCGTTCCCATTGCTCCATCGAGTACGAGTATTTTTTTCCTAAGCTGTTCTTCAAACAAAGTGATGGCCATAGGGAACCTCTCTTTCTGGGTTGGTTTTCTCCTGTATATGATGAATCAATTCAATACTCATATCATACCTGACAAAAGGCGTGATAAGATAAATCCCATTAAAAAGATCTATTGCTGTATCAAGTAAGTCTTTTGCTATCTCCATTCCAACTGCTCTTGCAACTACGGGATCACTTCCCGCTTCCCTCATTCTTTGTCTTGTTTCTTCCGGAACATTAATCCCCGGTACTTCATGATGGAGAAACTCAGCATTTCTCGAGCTGATTAATGGCATGATTCCGATAAAGATCGGTACATCTAAATGCTGCGTAGCTTCATGTATTTGAATCAGCTGTTCTTTCCCAAAAATCGGTTGGGAAATGAAATAGTCAGCTCCGGCATTCTTTTTCTTTTCAAGTCTTTTTACAGAAGCGTCTAAATGACGGAAATTCGGATTAAAAGCTGCACCTACTGAAAATTGAGTGCGCTCCCGTAGTGATTTACCCGAGAAGGATATCCCCTCGTTGTTCTGTTTAATCAATTCAATGAGTTCAAGAGAAGATAAATCATAAACGGATGCTGCCCCAGGAAAATCTCCAATCTTGGCCGGATCCCCCGTAATGGCTAATATATTGTGTATTCCTAACGTGTGTAACCCCATTAAATGGGATTGAAGTCCAATCAGGTTTCGATCCCGGCAAGTAATGTGAACTAAAGGCGTAAGATCAAATTTGGACCTTACCAGGCTGCCAATGGCGTCATTACTGATACGAGGTGATGCTAACGGATTGTCTGCAAGCGTGAGTGCGTCAATTCCAGCTTCCTTTAATGCCTCAGCCCCTTGGAAGAACAGCTTCGTGTCAAGATGCTTAGGTGGATCAAGTTCAACAATGATCGTTTTCTTTTCCCTCACTTGCTCATGCAGCAAGCTTCCCCTGATTGAAGGAGACGATAACTGAACAACTTTTTTTGCTTTCACCACTTTTTCATTCACAGGCTTGCGGCTTTTTAACCTGCTTGCTACAGAACGGATGTGATCAGGTGTGGTCCCACAGCATCCCCCTATGATTCTTGCACCTTGCAGTCGCAATTCGTTACTTATATCTCCAAAGTAATCAGGCTCAGCAGAGTAATAGAATCTACCTTCTTCATAATTCGGCAGACTGGCATTGGGATAGACGGAAAGAAATGCCCTTTTAGGTAATGGAACTTCCTCTAATGAATTCACCATATGAAATGGCCCCATGCGGCAATTGATGCCCACAACATCCGCCCCCAATAATTCTAATTGTTGAAGAGCGTCTTTTATCTCCATTCCATTTTGAAGAACTCCTGTTTCATGGAGTGAAACTTGAGCAATGACAGGAATGTCTGCTTCACGTTTACTAATGTTTAATACAGTGGTCAATTCTTCGAAATCATAATAGGTTTCTAGCAGAATGCCATCCACCCCTTCTAACAATAAACAGTATAGCTGTTCCCGAAAGCTTCTTTTGATTTCTTCCAACGATACATTTTGTTTAATGCCCCTGATTCCCCCGATGGTGCCAAGGATATAAGTGTCGACACCTGCTGCTTTTCTTGCCAGTCGCACTGCAGCTGTATTTATTTCCTTAACCGAATCCTCCAATCCGTATCTGGAAAGCTTTTGATAATTAGCTCCATACGTATTGGTCTGAATGATGTCTGCTCCTGCATCAATATACTCTTTATGGACTTTCAACACTTCATTTGGGTGAGAAAGATTCAGTTCTTCAAAGCATCTGTCGACTCCATATGAATACAGCAACGTTCCGATGGCTCCATCTGCAATTAAAATTCTCTCTTTCAGAGCTTCCAGCAACGGCTTCATGACATTCCCTCCTTTTTTATAAATTTATCACGTTGTTTCGATTGATCTTTTGTATACTATCTAAACCTTTTTGAAGATCGATAATTAATTCATCCACGTTTTCAAGTCCTACTGATAATCGTAATAAACCATCTGTAATACCCCTTCTTTCCCGTTCAGCTTTTGGCATGGAAGCATGTGACATCCTTGAAGGATAGGATAGAATTGATTCAACAGCTCCTAAACTTACGGCAAATACAGGAATGTTTACATTTTGAATGAGTTGCTTTACTTCCTCTGCCCCTTTTAACCGGAAGGAAAGAACCGCTCCAGGACCCTCTGCTTGTCGAACTTGAATTTCACGACCGGGATGATAGCTTAATCCCGGGTAATACACTTCTTCTACTTCCTTTCTATGTTCTAAGAATGCCGCAATCTTATATGCCGATTCTGATGATTCCTTCAAACGTACATGCAGTGTTTTCAGTCCTCTTAAGAGCAGCCAGCAATCCTGAACACCGAGTACAGCTCCGAACGAATTCTGCAAGAAAGCAAGTTTCCCGGCAATCTCTTCATTTCCCGTTACCGCAAGCCCTGCCAATACATCGCTATGTCCGGCAAGAAACTTCGTGGCACTGTGTAGAACAACATCCACTCCTAGACTGATCGGTCTTTGCAGCAAGGGAGTCATGAATGTATTATCAAGAAACGTTAAACATCCATTCGCCTTGGCAAGCTTAACGACTCCTTCAATATCGGTGATATTCAGAAGCGGATTGGATGGTGTCTCCATATAAATCACTTTCGTATTGTGCTTGATTGAACAAGCTACTTCATGTAGATCCTTCATGTTCACAAATGAATATTCAATTCCAAACTTAGTGAGGACCTCTGTAATCATTCTGTATGTCCCACCGTACACTTCTTCTGATACGAGAACATGATCTCCACTCGACAATAATAAGAAGCTTGTTGAGATTGCCGCCATTCCAGATGAAAAGGCAAAACCTCTTACTCCTCCTTCCAATTCCGCGATCGTTTCTTCAACGGTTTCTCTTGTCGGATTTCCTGAACGGCTGTAGTCATACGTTCCATATTGATCAAAATCCTGTTGATGAAAGGTTGTAGCATGATGAAGCGGTGTAGAGACCGCTCCTGTTTCTTTATCAAATCCATGAGAATGAATGAGTGACGTCTGAAGTGAAAACGGTTTTTTACTCATACGTAAGCACCTCTTTCTCCAATTGTTGAAAAACATTCTCCAGGTCTTCAATAAGGTCAGCAATAAATTCAATGCCTACAGAGAACCGCAGGAGTCTGTTGCAGATACCCAACCTATTTCGTTCTTCTTCTGGAATGTCTGCATGTGTTTGAGTAGCCGGATAGGTGATAAAGCTTTCGACCCCTCCTAAACTTTCAGCAAACGTAATAATTTTTAAGTGTTGGAGAAAGGGAGCAACCCATTCTTCCCTTGCGATACGAAAGGAAAGCATGCCGCCTTTTCCCGGATATAAAACGTCTGTTACACAGTCATGCGAATCAAGATACTCCGCTAATTTTCTTGCGTTTTTTTCGTGCTGAGCCATTCTGAGACTAAGGGTTTTCATTCCTCTTAATAAGAGCCAACAATCAAAAGGGGCGAGAACCGCGCCGATTGAATTTTGAATGGTGAATATTCTTTCCCCCAACTCCTCTGTGTTTACAATCACAACACCTGCCAGCACGTCATTATGTCCCCCTAAGTATTTCGTGGCGCTATGAATAACAATGTCCGCTCCTTCAGTAAGTGGCTTCTGCAGAATAGGTGTGTAGAAGGTATTATCGACAATTAGAAGCAATCCGTTATGCTTAGCGAGTCCAGCAACCTCTGAAATACTTGCTTCATTCATTAATGGATTGGTTGGCGTTTCAACGAAGATTGCCTTTGTTCTTTTAGAAATTTGTTCTTCTATGGAGCCGGTATCACTTGTATCGACGAAATGAAATTTGATACTATATTGTGCTTCATACTGCGCGAATAAACGGTAGCTCCCTCCGTATAAGTCTTTCGAAACAATCAATTCATCCCCGCTTGAAAATAAGCTAAGGATTGCCTGAATCGCTGCCATCCCCGAGCTGAAGGCAAACCCTCTGTGTCCTTCCTCCAATTGAGTGAGGGTATCTTCTAGGGTGGCACGGGTTGGATTTCCTGTTCTTGTGTAATCATAGCCTGTCGATTGCCCAATCCCTTTATGTTCATAGGCAGTCGATAAATGAATGGGCAGGCTTACGGCACCCGTTGCAGGATCTTTCCGATTTCCTGCCTGGACAAGTATTGTGTCAATGTGTTTTTTCAACATTCTTCTCTCCTTTTCTATCCTGATTACGAAAAGGGAAAAAACAAAAAAACCTTCTTAATGAAAATAAGAAGGTTTTGTGCGTTCGTTCTCCCTCTTATCGTCCAAGTTGACATCAACTTGCTGGAATTAGCACCATACCAAAACTCGCGGCTGGTTGCTGAGGTGTCTTCGGGCCAGTCCCTCTACCTCTCTTGATAAGAAACTATATGATTTTGTGAAAAATAACTTTCCCATAACTTATAACAAAGAAGAAAAAATGTCAATGAGAATTATGAATTATCTGAAAAACAAAATGATCTTTGCCCTTCACCACCCTGTTCTATTTCAATGATAAATACCTATTTTCCTTTTAATCTCTTTCATGAATGGGATTGTTTTTTCCCGTGCTTTTTTTGCTCCATTTTGTAAGATCCCATCCAGCATATGGGGACTCGCCATCAGTTCTTCATATTTCGACCTTGGTTCTTCGATAAAAGAATTCATTACTTGGAATAGCTCTTTTTTCGCATCTCCCCAGCCTATTCCTTCTTGAAATCTCCCTCTCATTTCTTTAACTTGATCGGAGGTTGCAAATTCTTTATATAATGCAAAAATGACGGAGCTGTCAGGATCCTTGGGCTCTTCAGGGGGTGAAGAATCTGTTTTGATTTTATTGATTAATTTTTGAAGCTTTTTTGGTTCTTCAAATAATGGAATGGTGTTGTTATAACTTTTACTCATTTTACGTCCGTCCAGTCCCGGGAGAACTGCCGATTCTTCTTGGATGACATATTCAGGGATGACAAATATTTCTCCATATTGTTTGTTAAAGCTTTCAGCTATGTCTCGTGCAATTTCAACATGCTGTATCTGATCTTTACCAACAGGGACCACCTCGGTTTGAAAAAGGAGGATATCAGCTGCCATTAGTATTGGATAAGTGAATAATCCCATGTTGACTCCAGCATCAACATCTTTGCCGGTTTCTGTATTTTCTTCGACCAATGATTTATATGCGTGAGCGCGGTTCATTAATCCTTTCGGTGCAAAACAAGACAGGATCCAACTCAATTCAAAGATTTCAGGTACATCGGATTGACGATAAAAGATCGCTCGATCAGGATTCAAACCTAATGCTAACCAAGCTGCTGCCACTCCATAAGATAGTTCTTTCATTTCATGCTTATCATGTATCTTCGTTAAACCATGATAATCCGCCACAAAATATGCTGCGTTGTAGGATTTGTTCTCTGCCAATTTTAATGCCGGTTTGATTGCACCAATATAATTCCCCAAATGAATATAGCCAGTTGGTTTAATCCCCGTCAGAATTTGTTTTTCCATAAAAATTCCCCCCGCTTAAAATAATAAAAATCAACACAAAAAGGGCTTCTCGTCCTCTAAAAAAGGACGGGAAACCCGTGGTGCCACCTTCATTCGCTTACACTTCAGTAAACGCACTCATCTGTACAGAAGTCGCCTTCGATACATCGTCTCTTTTATCGGTGAGACCTTCCGCCATTACCTACTTAATTTCAGCCTGGATGCTCAAAAGCCCATTCAACGATTTCACCATACTGATTCTCACCAGCCATCAGCTCTCTGAAATGTTTCGTTCGTCTACTCTTCTTCCTCATCGCATTTAACTATTTAAAGTGTTTCCATTATTTTAATGTATCGGGAAATAATGGTCAAGAGGGCGTAAACACATTTTAGAGTTCTTTGGTAGAAAGGGGAAGGAAAAGCTTTATCCCTCTCTTATTGAAAGGAAGAAATTTCATATCCGCGATCAGATGACTGGCATATCCGATTACACATGCTTCAAATACCCCATCTATCATTAAAGATGACTCTAAATAATGAGCAATCATGCCATAATATACGATTCCAAGTACAGAATGAGTATAACTTCGATGTGAAACGAATGAGGCTATGAAAATATAGATACCTAACAACCATAACCATGTTTCATTAAACTGCCAACCGCATGCTGTCACACCGATGCCTGTAATCATCAGCATTCTTCTCTGGGTAATGAAACTTGAGAGAATCATCATTCCAGCACCATATCCTATACCAAGCCATCGTTCTTTCCCAATTCCTTCAAGATAGCTGTATACCATCATTAAAAAACCAATGATTTGTGCCACTGCTCTGATCATTTTTGGTGAAAAAGTAACCTTGTTACTAAGCTGTCCGTCAATATCCATATCAGGCATGAGTCCGGATACCCCGCCTATTGCCACAAGTGCGGCCGTTATGTCAGGACCAGATCCAAATGAGTTGGCCACAATAAATCCTGTTGCTGCTCCAATTGCCATATGTGCTGTGCCGTTCAAGTGTGTCCTCCTACTCTCTTATCACATTATGTATGTACTAGATTACTATAATAGCCTTAATTATCCATATTGACCATGGGAAGTACGAATTAATTTCTAAAGATGAGCCGATATGCGCTCAATAATTTCAAGAAGGTAGGATCTTTTATGTGGAACAAAGTGATGGTAACTCACCCTCTGCTTAATGAAGTCCTTTTCCCCTGTTTCATTAGTAAGAAATCCTTCTACGGCGATTTCCTCTTTCGTTTGTTGAACGAGCGCTTTAAAGTCTTGAAGAGTCGAACGGAAAATACCGGACACTTCTTCTGACTGAAGTTGAAATTCGTCATATGCAACCGGCTTGGAATACAGGAATACGTGAGTTAGTTCCCGATCAATCATATCCCGTTGAATTAACTCCCCTTTTACGATTCCTAATGATTGAAGTTCATCTATCGTAAGATGAAGTCCAAGCTCTTCATGAACTTCTCTCACACCGTCTTCAATCTTCTCCTGTGACAAGATATGTCCAGCGGCCGTAATATCAAGCAAGCGGGGGAAATCCTTTTTCTTATCACTTCTCAGCTGGAAATAAATATTGGTCTCTCCACTACATTCATCAAAATGCGCAAGCCAGCAATGAAAGGTTTCATGCCAATATCCCTTTTTATGTACCTCGGAACGACTGGCTACTCCAAGTCTGTTACCATATTCATCGAAGACTGCTAGTTTTTCATCCTCCATCCCGATCCCTCCTTTATTTCATTACCTCTAAATACTCTTTAACCTCCAATAGATCTCCAATCACAATATCCGCTTCACTTAATTCCTTTTCCTGAGAAAAATCAAACGCACAACCTATCGAAAGAAAGTGATTTGCCTCTGCTCCTTTAAAATCAGACAATCTATCTCCAATCACAACCCCATGTGTCAGATTATGATCCTCTTTGATTTTTCGAATCAACTCCCCTTTGTCATCTGAATGTATTTCCTGAATGCTGTAGCAGTCCAAAATCCATTGATCCAGATGAAAGGACTCGATGATCGCCTTTAAATAATGAGGATATCCGTTGCTTGCCACAAAAATCGGAAAGCCCCTCCCTGATAAATAAGCTAATATTTCCTCCGTATGTGGGTAGAGAGCACCATTTCCTTTCTGTATATTATCAATCAGTTTTTCATGAAATATATCATTCACTTTCCCATGTATATGTAAGGGATGACGAGGTAAAAGTGTTTTCCACACAACAGAAAGAGGGACACCCATAATTTCTCTGTATATTTCAAGAGGTGTATCCCCTCTCCACATTCCTTCATCTCTAAGTCGTTGAAACGTATCATGAAGTGATGCTTCAAGAATACTGATCGTTTGAAATAACGTTCCATCCATGTCAAAAATCATTGCAGCTTTCATCTATATTCTCCTTTATTTCCCTTCGTACATTTATATGTTCGACAATTTATGCTTAAGTCACAATGTTGCTTACATCAAATAAACCTTCTCTTATCATACCAAATTCACTGCCGAAAGAAAGCAGCTAAGTTTAGATGAACAATTTCTTACTATGTATAGCTGTCCATTAGTGACCACCAATCTTTATTAACAAAAAAACACACAAGAACGCTTCTCCCGTGTGTTTAATCCTTATATCTTAAAACAGTGTATAGACGTTGCTTTCTTTAAGATGCATTGGGAAGATAAAAGAGGACCGTCAACATCATGCCGATAACAGAAAAGATCACGATACTAACTGCTACAGACTTGTGAGACTTTGAAATATGTTTCTTCTTTAACACGTTAAAAAACTTAAAAGCCAATAACGAAAGAATAAACAAAGATATAAACAAGAGCTCGCTCATGGACAATCCCTTTCTTCAGTAAGGTGTATTCTTTATAAGATATGAAATCACTTTACCATATTTTCTTAATCAATAAAAATTTTTATTCCTAGAAATAATAATATACCCAATCAGGAGTTTTACGGAGCGCTTTTTCCCAGGCAGGGAGTTCATTAAAAGCCTTCATGTTCAATTTTTTACTATCATTAATATCTTTATGGATGAGTGATTCTAGCTCGGCTGCAACTTTTGCGTCGCGAATGATGCAGTTGCTTTCATCATTTAAGTAGAAGCTCCTTGGATCCCAATTGGCTGTACCTATATCAGCCCATTGATGATCAATGACCAGTACTTTACCGTGGAAAAATCCTTTTTCATATAAATAAAAATCCACTCCGCTCTCTAACAAAGTTTTCTCTATTCTGTAACTTGGAGGCTTCGTGAACCATGCATCTGTATCGTCCGGAATGAGGATCTTCACTTTCACCCCACGCTTCACTGCTTTCTTTAAAGCTGATATAAGGTCCTCATTTGGTAAAAAATATGGCGTTGTAATTGTGACACTCTCTTTCGAACTGTTAATCCAGTTTACTGTCTTATCAACAATACTGTCTCCTGTTGAGAACAAGAACTGAACGCTGCTTCCCTCATTTTCATTTGATGTACGAGTAGTGTGTATGCTCTCCATACTTTCTGCCCCATCCTCGATCCAGTCCCTTTTAAACTGCTGAGCCACCTCAACCCCTGCCTCACCCTCCAACCGTATATGATAGTCCCTCCAATACCCAAGCTTCGGGTCTTTCCCTAAATATTCATCACCCATATTAAAGCCTCCAATATAGGCAATTCTTTGATCAATGGAAACGAGCCTGCGATGATTCCGATGATGAAGGGAATAGAAAATATTCTTCACGGATAAAGGCCTGCTTTTAACAACCTTCACTCCTCCTTCTTCCAACCTGCTTATACTTTCCTTCTTAATATCTGAACCAAGGAAGTCTACAGACAAACGAACATCTACCCCCTGTTTAGCCTTTTCAATCAGCAAGTCAAAAAACTCGTTGGAAATCTGGTCGTCCCTGATAATGAAAAAATGAATCCAAACTAGCTCATCGGCTATTTTAATATCCGCAAACAACTTTTCATATAAGTCCTTCCCGGTATTGTAGACGTCGATTGAAGCTTTATGAGAAAGGGTTTCCGTAATGGGGTGAGTTCTCGCATAGTTTTTCACACCTTGTTTCACATCCCAGTGCATAATGAGGAACAAAATCCCAATGCAAGCAGACGTGATCAGAATTGCTTTAAGTCCCTTTTTAAGCAAGAGAACTCACCTCCTTTTTATGTAGTGTTAGCTTTTGTATAAGGAGAAGGACTATACATTTCCATACAAAATATATAAAAAAGAGCATTAACATAACGTTAATACCCTCAGTTTATCTTCTTGTTGATTCTCAATAGATTATAAATAAAGCGTGCGACCACAAAAAGAAGTCCACCAATAAATGAACCTAATGTATTCATTATCCAATCATCAATATCGGTTGCTCTTCCTAATGGAAGATAGTATTGAGCAAACTCAATTCCAAAGGAGAAAAGTGCTCCGATAAATGTCACCATCAGAATAATCTGTTTCGACTGCCTCATCCACCAAGCAATAAAAAAAGTTAATGGAATAAACAATAATATATTTGCCATCAAGTTTCGAATGGGCACATCTAAATGATTCCGGTAAATTAAATTCAACTTCAAATTAGAAAATGGATCAAAATTCACAGATCCCTCTGAAACATTTCCACCCGTCAATGGGGTCATTGTGATTAAACAAATCGCTCCGATCGTTATACACGTAAACAAAACAGGCAGTAAATTCATCCATCTGCCCTTACCCTTTCTTTTCTTCCAAAAGGAGACCGCAAAGATAAGGGTAATCGTCACAACCACAATAATTGGAAGAACCCAACCAAATGCGCTCCATAATTCTTTCATGATTCCTTTTCCTACTTTCCTCTAAGCTACTACGATGATTTAGTTGTTCATGTACGATGATATATGTTTGAAAGAGAAGCATTATGACAAGTTGCGAATCGTCACCTCAGCAGTCTCCTTATCCATTCCATTCCAGGAAGTGTGGATTTCAAAAGTTCCTTCCTCGAAAAACAAAGGGAATTTTCGTTTGAAAAAATGCTGCATCGGTAAATCTAAGGCTTCTGACTTTGAGACCCAAACCAGTTCACCTTCAGGAGGGTGTTCCAGGAGCTCACCTTTGGTTTCATAGGCAAGGTAATTATACACGATATACCGAAAGCCCTTTTCTGGTACAACGTATTCATCTAACCCTTTATACCTTAATTTTTCTACCTGTAAACCTGTCTCTTCTCGTACTTCTCGGATTGCACCTGCTGCAGGACTTTCAGGGAAGTCAATTTTACCTCCCGGTGCAATGTAACCAGGATAGTCTTTCTTCTCCGGCCTATTTAATAACAACACTTTATCCCCACGCTTTATCATTACTAAAGTATACATCACAGTTTCTAACCTCATTCATACCTCATCCCTTTATACCAGTTCTAATCCATTTACGAATTCCTTGGGTCCTTAAAGTCAGACCATCCTTATCCAGCTTTTCTAAAAAGGGGATCAAGTATTTTCTGGATAATCCTAGAGCAGCTTTGGCATCTGCTATATCGAATGTTTCGCCGGTTTTTTCTTTTAATTCTTCAACAGTTTTCATAAAAACTTGATAGGAAAAGGACTTTTTATCATCCAATGGAACGATTTTCTTTGCCTGGATAAAAAAATGATAAAAATCATAATGCCATTTTTCAGGTATACCAACTTGATGAAAGTACTCTTCCTTGTCTTTTACTTGCGTACCATCGGCCTCTAGTAAGGTGATTAGCTGATTGCATCGTTGCTCCCATTCAGGAGGTAAATGAGGAATGAATTCCTCTAAACAAAGAAATCCATTATTTTTTTTCCAACGCCTCTGCTCTATCGCAAAGTCCATTAAAGCTCCTGAGTACCTTTTTAAGGATTGCTTCAACTCACCAATATTAATCCCTTGTAATAAAGGAAACTCCTTATGGAAACCTCGAAGAATCTGTTCGATCGAATTCACGCATTCATCCACTATTTTCTTATGCGTGACCTTGGATTGAGAAATTACAATCCACTGATCATCACCCTGCAGCATATCACGCAAGTCTTTATGAGTCATTGATGCTTCTCTAACTATGAAACCTTCATCCACACATTTGTATTGTTCAACCAGCCTTAGAACTCTTTCCTCAGGTGAACCGTGCCGTTCAGATTGAAGAAGGGCCAACGTTTCCTCTCCGAATTTGTATTTTCCACCATTCGGCTGAATAATCCATCCTCCCCCGATAGTCTCAATTGGAGTGGGTCTTCTTAATATAAAACGATCACCTCTTTTGGCTACAATCGATTCATTAAGTCGGATTTGACATAGAATATCTTCGGTTTCCGAATCGACTTTATTTCGATCAAAAAATACAAGCTTCCCCGTCACTTCAGAAGTTCCTACATGAAGCACAACTGGCATTCTTTGTTTTATAGGATGGTTTACTTCATGTAATACTTTAAGGCACACATCAATCGTATTGGTCACGGTAAAATGTGTGGATTTAACGAGCACGTTTCCTCTTTTCAATTCTTTGTAATCCACTCCAGAAAGGTTTATCGCTGCACGCTGACCGGCAAAAGCACTACTCTCTTTCCTATGATGGGCTTGAATTTGTTTCGCTTTCGTATGTATTCCTTGAGGTAATATAATTATTTCATCTCCAGTGTCCAAGGTCCCTTCAAATACAGTCCCTCTTACGACTGTTCCCTGACCCTTTACAGTAAAAACTTGATCAATCGGCAAACGAAAATCGCCTCCGACACTTTTCGAAGCCATTCCCTTTAGTGTAGTAATGACTATTTGTTTTAACTCTTCAACACCCTCTCCTGATAGACTATCTGCCTTCAAGATATGAGCACCTTCAAACACTGTTCCCTGCAACTCATCTATCACTTCTTCGAGAGCCAAATCCCTTAGTTCTTTTTCAACTTTCGAAATTTTAGTCAGTACGACAATACCTTGAGTGATTCCTAGTAGAGCCAGTATATCAAGATGCTCCTTCGTTTGCGGCATCACCCCTTCGTCTGCCGCTACTACTAACACAACGAGATCGATCCCTGCCACACCCGCAATCATCTGGCGAATAAACCGCTCATGACCAGGAACATCCACTACAGAAATCTCCATATCTTCATCTTGAAATAATCGGGCAAACCCGGGCTCAATCGAGATGCTGCGCTCCCTCTCCTCTTTTAATCGATCAGTATCGACAGAAGTAAGGGCCTTTGTGAGAGTGGTTTTTCCATGATCAATATGTCCGGCCATTCCAATCGTATAATATTGTTTCCCCATCCGCTCACCCTCTCATTATCTTTTCTTTTTGAACCGGAAAAATAGGACGCCGGACATTAAGGCAAAACAAATGGCGAATAAGATTCCCTTCCATACATCTCCATCTGAAAAAGATTTCAATACCCATATCAAAATAAATAAGGTTATGGTTATATCAAGTATCATCATACCTTTTGAGTTTCGAATGTTTATTCACCTGCTACCCGTTAATATTAATTGCGCTTCTTTCACTTTATCATAATCCTGCTTCACCGTTCCAGCAGGTATAAACCTTCCGTAATATATTCCTAACTTAGCGGCTCCCCTTTTTATCATTATAATCCTTAAAAACCTGATTTTGGAATTGCTTTCAATAATAAAAAAGGAGAATCACCGGAAATTCTGTGATTCTCCCTCTTATAAAGTCTATTCAGATCCCTCTTCAATCAATGTTTTCATATCTCCGACAATTTCATCGTATGGTACATCACTATTGCCACTATACGTTTTTACGACTGTACCTTTTTGATTCACCAGGTAGAAGCTGGTACCGTGAATCATCTGATCGGAATTAGGATCATCGGCTACAATCGAGCGGAAGGAATGTTCCGCAAGGTCCTTTACCTCGTCAAATTCATAGCCTGTAAGCAGTTCCCATTTACTCGTGTCTGCTTCAAAGTTTGAAATATACTCTTTTAATGCGTCCGGTGTATCATTTTCAGGATCTACGCTGAAGGAAACGATTTTGTAATCCTCTACCCCTTCATCTTTCAGCTTTTCTTGAAGCTTCGATAAATTAAATGTCATGGGTGGACAAACGGTTTCACAATTAGTGAATATGAAGTCTGCGATCCAGACTTGTCCTTTCAAATCATTCAAACCGACTTCTTGATTATTTTGATTCGTATAAGAAAATTCTTTTACCTCATAATCTGTTTCTGCTTGAAAGTTACTATTACTGCAACCTGCAAGGAGAATACCGATGATGGTCAACACCACAATGAATGGTTTTGTTTTTGACATCTTTATCTCCTCCGACTTTTTCTTTCTCTACCATTCTATGTTAGTAAAAAGGGGATAAAAAAACAATCAGCAGGGGAAATATTCATTGTCTATTTTGTGAAAGCTCTTCTTCCCTTCCAATATCAAACGCTCCAAGACTTCCAGCATATGCACCTTTCTCAGGAAAAAGAGGGGTGTAGGATAACATATCTTGAAATTGGATAAGGTCCTCTTTTAATGCAGGATTTGATTTCAACGTACTCCCAATAAATACGAAATGCTCTATATTATGGGCTTGAGACGCTTGAGATGCAAGCAGAATAATGGTTTCGGCTATCAAATTAGTCAGAGCCCGCAGTTTGTCTTCTTTCTTAGAAGATGAATCTCCTTTAGCAAAATTAGCAGCTGTCAGATGTTGAGGAACCGGAGAATTCATTGTCTCATAAACGTCTCCCACTGATAAATCAACTAGTTCTCGTTTGCCTTCCTTTGATAACCTTACCAACTCGTAATAGTCAGATTCTCCAGTCAGTAAACCTCCCAATCCCATTAAGGTTCCGCCCCCTAACCCACTACCAAGCAACCTTTCACATCCGTTCTCATCAACCTTAAAAATTGACGTCCCAGTACCTATATTTATGAGGATGAACTGATTCAGGTCATTTTTTTCCTCTTTAAGGAGAAGTTTAGCTCCCCTGCATACCGCTTTGAATTCTCCAACAATACGTACTTGAGGGAAAGCTTCTGCCCACTTCTCTGCTTTCCCTCCAGTTATATAAAGCTTATGATTTTGTGCCGGGATTGTAAGCCACTGCAGCACACTCCCTTGCTGCTCACTGGTAAATGTTTTATAATGCAGCCTCCCATTTTCCTCATACACGACCTTGGTTAACGTTCCTCCAGCATCTACCCCGATCACACTCATTCTTCCCGTTCCTGCATTTTTTTCTTAGAAAATAAATAGTGAAGGGTAAAGCCATGAACGACCATTATAGTAAGGAAAGCAAGAAAATAATAGAAAACTCCTATGACCCCATCTGAAGTATCTTCTGTAATGAGCCACCATACAGATGCAAAAAGAAGAAAGAGAAATTGAAGAGCGACTCCCTCCAAGAATGGTTTTTTATAGGTATTGAAATCCAACAGTCTCTTCCAGCTCCATCCAATTGCAACGACGGCTGAAACTAACAATAATAATATGTAAATACTTATTTTCATCAATGATGCCTCCATTCAAATTCATACTATTTACATGGTATTCAATTAATCTGGAAAATGAAAGAGAAAATGGGAAAAACACCAATTTATTTTGGTGTTTTTCCGCCTTATACCTATTCCAAGCTTTTGTGATCGTAACGATAGGCGTTGAAATGAGTGATATCCACCTTAACTTTCACTTCGTCTAATGAATTGTCTGTTAAATAAAATGAAGGCTGCTCTTCTAGCTTGCTAAACTTTAGTGGATGGTATCTATACCATTTTTCGCCTACATTCAATAAATCTACTTGTCTGTCCAGTCCAATGTTATACACTTTTTCAATTTCTTTTTCCAAAGACTTTTCAAGTGCCCTTTTCACTTCTTTATATGGGGCATCCTGTATTTTTTCAATTAATTCTGCTTTCACGCTGACTTCAAGTGAAAAGGAGGGAAAGCCATCTTCTTTTTTCTTATATTTTATTTTAGGCTCCTTCGTCATTAGTTTAAATGTGGATATTAATTCATCATCACGATACAAAGGATAATCCATTTGATTTTTTTTTGTAAGTAACCAATCTACGATGATAGAGGGTTTAGTAGGAAGGTCTCCTTTGAATTGTGATTGTTGAAACAGACTATAACCGTTCAAGTAAAGTACAGGGTAAGGTTGATCCGCCTTCCAGGATTTTGTATCAATACTGATATTTGGAATGAACGCCGTGCCCATCGGTTCATAGTATTCCCTTAAGAAATGCATTAAACTTGTGGCCCCGATATCATCTTGTAAAGACTCTATCGTTTCTTCCGTCAGCAAAACCGTATAAACGGGAGGATAATGAAATAAGCCGTTCACTTTAAAGATTTCTTCAATGCTTTCATCAGTTGTAAATATCTGCAGATTGGGCCTTAATGAACGATTTCTTCCCACATCCTCCAGGACCTCTTTAAATTTGTACTTCAACACATTTTTTGAAAGGACGAGAGTTTTTGTATGTCCAAAAAATAAGGATGGCCTAGTAGCTTTATATAGGTGTCTTACAGCCAAATTCAGTGTTTTACCTGAAGCAGTACCTACAAATGTCGGAACAGGTTCTGCAGGCTTACTCCCCTCCTGTTTTGCTACATTGGCAAAATTCAAACCTTGAAGATATGCTGTGTATTCCTGATTTTCTTCATTGTAATCCAATCCGATCGATACAATATACGTTAGATCCTGAATGTTTTTTGAACCGGTACATCCTGTCAATAATAGGATTAAAGAAACGAAAATGAGTTTACTTGTCTTGTTGATCACGCTGATTTATTCCTTTCCTGTTGCTGTCATCCGGGCTGGTTGAAGGGGTACGGTTTTTATAAAATTGAATAGGCAATCGAAAAAATGACCGAATGACTTCATTCCAACTGATTGGAGCTACTGAGCCAAGGAATGGAGTACCAAAGGAAGATTTTGTCGCTAAATATATAACCGTAAGAATAAAACTCATCACAACACCGAATAATCCAAAAAAAGTGCTAATGAGCAATACGCCGAACCTTAATATCGTCGTGCCATACTTCAACGTTTGATTGACGAGTGTAAATGAGGAAATATAAGTAATGGCTCCGATGACCAGCATGGTTGGGGATGTTAACCCGGCACGTATGGCGGCATCTCCTACAATAAGGCCCCCAAGCACAGAAACTGTTTGACCAATCGCCCTGGGTAGCCGGACACCCGCCTCATTAAAAAACTCAAACAAAAAAAGCACGATAAACATTTCTACAGGAGCGGAAAGGGGCAGGCCGAACCTGGACATGGAAATCGTCGCCACGAGCAGATAGGGAATTTGTTCAATATTATAAGCCGAAAATGCTACCCATAATCCTGGTAAATAAGCTGAAATCAAAACCCCTGCTACTCGCAGGACTCTTTCCAGAGATACATATACATAGTTGATACTTGAATCTTCTGGTGATTTCGTTTGTAACAAAAGATTTATTGGCGCAATAGAAACAGTAGGATAGCCATCCACCAAGAGGGCAAATCTTCCCTGAACCAATGAATCAACGATAAAATCGGGGCGACCTGTATAATCGAAATTAGTGAAAATGGAATTAGGATTGTCATCCAACATTGATTCCAGCTGTTGATTACTGGTTAGAACATCAATTTCTACTTTTTCCAATCGAGTATATAACTCATTGAGAATACGCTCATCGATTACATCACTCAGGTACATGATGGCGATTTCTGTATGACTGCGGGTCCCTATCTTGTATTTCTCCACTGAAAGGGTTGGGGTGAAAAGTCTTCTCCTAATTAAAGATATATTTGTATTTAAGTCTTCAACAAATCCATCTTTTGGCCCACGGATGGATGTTTCAAGCGAGGATTCTTCGGGCAGCCGTTTAGGAAAGTTCCCTGCATGTAATGAGATGATTTTTTCATCGATCAAAAACAAAATATAGCCATTGAATAGAGCAGTAGATAGCATATCCAGGGTCTTTCCCGTTTCATCTACGGCTTGGAAATTCCCCTCCATCTTTTTTGAATAGGACTTTTCAGGAGCTTCTTCTAATTTTGGGAGAATGAACTGATCGAGGTAATGTCGATCGACCAAACTCTCAAAATACACCAGGGTGACGACTTCATCTTGAAAAAAGTGTTCTCGAATAAGTAAATCATGACTCTTTGAAAATAATTGCTTTAACTCTTTCAAAGTGTCCTCTTTTTCTTCCTCTATCCGCTTTTCTTTCGAAGACTTCTTCATTTAGAACATCCTTTACTTTATAAATCGGAGAATCACTGCTGATGTAACAATTTGTACAATGAACAGGACAACGGTTGCAGGGAAAAAGTACTCATATAAGAACTTATAAAAAAAATACGTATCAACATCTATAAAAATAAGTACCAGCAGTATTAGAAAAATTGGTACCATCACTTTTAGAGAAATTTGATAACGATCCTTCTTTTTCGTGAAAAAAACGGCCAACAGAAACATGAATAAACTAATCCTGATAAGTGCACCACATAACCACTGATAGAGAGCAAAAAAATCTAAATGAGTAATAAATTCCCCTATGGATAAAATTCTCCATTGTTCATAAGCTGGATATCTCATATTCGCTGATTCTATATGACCAAATTCCATGATGGAAGCGGTTAATGGCCCAAACATCAAGCCCATGAAAATTAAACCAAGAACAATTAAATGGTGAAATTTAATTTTCCCTTCGCTATAAGGCTGTATTAATACAATCAAATATAATTCAAGTAAACCGGATAATACATAAATCATCCCTTTAAAGACAGGCTCATATCCATCACTGAAAATCGGAAATAAAAGGCTTGGATCTTTCATATTTGTGTTTGTAAAAGCAATAAAAAAACCAAATAGCATAACCAATGGCAATAAAATTCCACTCGCAATGGCCATATGCTTGATCCCTGACCAACTGATTAAGAAACAGATAATGAATATGCTTCCTACCACTAATAATGATGGGACGTCTGCTAAGAAATAGGCACTTAACCATATTATTAAATCAACAAAGGTTATATATGCACTTGATATTAAAAATAAACACATCGGCAGTGAGAAAAGGAATACAAACCATTTGTTCCACTTTTGGTTAAGTAGATGATAGAACCCTTCCTCCGGGGAATTCTTTACTATGTAATATATCAATAATGTCATGATGAATAATATTGGATAGGTTAAGATAATACTGATCCATCCATCTCTCCCGGCTGCATTCAGGATACTTGGTATAAGCATGACATGATTCAATAAACCGGTTGAAAGGATGAGCAATAGTATTAATTGTCGGGGAATTAAAATGGGACGAATGCTTTTCATAGGTTTTCTCCATTTTTCAGATTGTTTTATCTCTATTTATGTCCTACATAAAAGAAATCAAACCTCCTAATCCATCTAAGGACCTTTCATGCCGTAACATTTCCAGACAATGAATCGTGTCTTATCTTAAATAGAAATAAAAAGGTCAAAGAGCTATTCTCTTTGACCTTTTTAAATGATATTGTGATGATCCAAAGTGTTAATAAGCCTAAACAAGAAATTGAAATTCAGTCCTGCTTCCGCTTTGAGATGAAATGACCTCTAATCTGGAGTCGATTCTCTCTTTTAACTCTGGAACATGTGAAATTAACCCTACAAGACGGCCACTGCTTTGAATATCCATAAGTGCTTCAATGGCATGGTCCAGAGATTCAGGGTCCAGTGTCCCAAATCCTTCATCAATAAACATTGTTTCAAGTGAGACGCCACCTGCATACTGCTGTACGACATCTGCAAGTCCGAGGGCAAGTGCTAACGATGCCTTGAAGCTCTCTCCTCCGGATAACGTTTTAACGTGTCTTTCCTGACCTGTATACTGATCAAATATGAGAAGCTCTAAACCGCTCTGGACGTTTCCTTTGCTTCTATCCGTTTTTCGAATCAGCTGATATCGACCCGACGTCATTTTGATTAATCGTTCATTTGCCACTTGAAGAATATCTTCAAGGAATGATGCCAACACATATCTTTCAAATGTGATGCGATTTGCATTCTGACCCCGGGCCACTTCTGCCAGATGCCCGATCATTTGATATCTGGATTCTAAATGCTTTATTCCTTCATTAATGGAAGTCACCCTTGTAAGAATTAGCTTATTCTCTTTCTTATTTGTCTTGATTTTATTAAGTTTATCATTTACAAGCCTAAGTTCCTCGGTAACCCGTGCTACGTTTTCTTCAATGCTTTTCACATCAGGCTTATGTTTATCCTGTAAATGCTTTTCAATATCATATAGACGATCGGAAACGGAACGCAGGTCTTCACCATACTCCTTCACTTTTTCTTGAAGATCCAGGATTTCTGCTTCAGACTTTTTAGCCTCTTGAAATGCTCTATAGTGAGAAAAACCTTGTTCTGTAAGAAGCGTAAGAAATGCTTCACGTTCTGTTTTTAACTCTGCATTTACCTTTTCAATATGAGTTTCTTTGTCACTCACTTGTGACTCTTTTACGCTGTACATGTTCTCAAGCTCATAATATTGCTTCTGGGCACGCTCGTATGCAGTCTTCAACTCTTCTTTTTTTTGCTTCTGCTCCTTTAACACTTTGTTAAATTGATCTTTTGATCTAAGCTCATAAGGAATAGCTTCCTTCACCTTTTGAAGGGTAGTATCCTTCGTAAGGAACAGAGTATTCAGCTCCTGTAGCTTGTCTAGATTCTTCAACCTTGAGCCGTCCAGTTCTTCTAGCTTTTCCCTTCCTTTTCTTACTTCCTCCCTCATTACCTTTGCTTCTTCGACTTCTCTTTTCTTTTCAGCCATTGTACGTTTCAAGGCTTCAATCTCTGAAGTCATTTGAGAAAGAGTATCATCTATTTCTTCCCGCTTAAAGTCGCTTTTCTTTTCACGAATGTTCCGAACGATATCGTCTATCTGATCCTGAATACCATGCATTCTGGTTTCCTCTTGAACGATTGCGAGGCTCATCCTTTTCTCTTCTTGGTTGAGTTCCTCCTGCTTTTCCTTCGCCGCTTTCAAGTCTTCCTGAGAGGGTAATGAATCGACCCCGGCGGCAGGATGAGGATGATGCTCTGAACCACAAACAGGGCAAGGAGCTTGATCAACCAGCCCTTTTGCAAGGTGTGCAGCTTGAGCAGAATGCCACTTTTCTTCTAAATGGGTCAGAGTTTCAGACGCATCTAAACTTTGTTTCTGAAGGTGACGATATTGTTCTATTAATTTTCGCACTTGCTTATGGACGAGTTGAAATTTTTGATCCATCCTCTCTATTTCATTTACCTGCTCTAAAAAGGATTGATTCTCTTGCAATGATTTTTCTAATTGAAATAAATCTGCTTGACTATTCTCCCCTTCTTCAAGTCGTTTCTCCCGGGATTTTATGCCTTCTTGTAAAAATGAAATCTGCTCTGTCTGTTTTTTGACAATGTCTTGCTGATGCTCATATCTATTTTTCATTTCTTTGGTATCTTTCATCAACATATCCAGAGAATCTATGTCTTTTTCCATTTCTTCGAGTTGAGTGATCTTCTTTGAAACGTCGTCCCTGAGATTTTCGTTATTCTCTTCTTCTTTCAGAGTTTCTTTAGCTACTATAAGCTTTTCCAAGATTGCCTTCTTTTCCTCTGTAAGTTGAGCGAATTGACCCTTCAGCTCCTTCAGGTTTCGATTAAGTTTATGGCAATACTCATCTTGTTGAACCAAACGTGAGGCTCGCTGGGCTAATAAAATGTCTCGATCGATTAATTCGATTTCTGGCTTTAATTTTAAAAGTGACTCTTTCTGATCCCTTAGTCTTTCTTGAAGCTCGTACTGATCGACCAATCCTTCCGCCGCTTGAAGCTGCTTCTGAAAGGCATCTCTTTTCTTCTGCACACTTTCATAATTAAGCTGCATTTCATTCTCCCTATTTTCTATGCTTTCTATGTGAGCTGGAAGAAGTTGAAGAATATGATGGTCATTCAATGGACTTTCTAATAATAGTGACTGAAGCTCTTCATTTTCTTCAAAATGAATTCTAAGTAATTCCCTTGTTCGTTCTTCAATAGAGGTTTCTACTGACTTTTTTAGATCGTCTGCCTCCGATTTCAGTTTTTCCTGGATGGTCTTATAGAGCTCTGTATGGAATAGACGTTGAAGGATAAGCTCCTTATCTTTACTGTCTGAAGTTAAGAGCTTTCGAAATTCCCCTTGGGGAATCATAAGAATCTGCCTAAATTGATTGGCATCCAGTTGAATTAACCCTTTGATCTTCTCATCCACGTCTCTGACGTTAGCCGCCAGTAACTGTTCTTTTCCATCTACATCGTATACGTATAATTCAGAACGGGCATTGATGGTTGTGTAGCCTTCTCCTCTTGCTTTCTTTTTGTCCTGCTGAGGGGAGCGCCAGATGCGATACGATTTGTCTCTTAAACTGAATGTAAGTTCTACCTCCGTAATATCCTCATTACTTGCAAACTGACTTCTCAGTTCAGTCGGACTGCGATCCTCACCACTTGCCTTACCGTAAATCGCATAGGATATTCCATCAAAAATAGTCGTCTTACCAGAACCTGTCTTCCCTGATATCACGAACATTGTGCGGTTCCCCAACGAGCGAAAGTCAATCGTTTCTCTTCCTGCATAGGGTCCAAAGGCTTGCATCACTAGTTGAAGGGGCTTCATGCTTGATCGACCTCCTTTCTGGCTTTATCAATAACGTTCTTAAGGACTTCTTCCTTTTCATTGGTAAATTCACCTGTGGTCATATCTCCGTAAAATTCTTTAAACAAATCCAGTTCCGACCTTTTCTTATCCTCCAATACCTTGAAAGTATTTTTCTTTTTGGCATCGGTGAGATCCATTTTCCTCTCCAGATGTAAAACGTTCGGATAGACTTGTCGCAATTGATTAATGGGATCGATTAACGTACCTTCATCATGTAACGTGATCTTTAGATAATCATCGACTTTCTGGGATTGATAGAATGCAGGGTCCAGAAGTTCTTCCATCAGTCCCTGGAGTTCTCTCATATCCTGCTTCGGCTTAAGCACCTTTTCCCGTAAACGGAAGGATCCATCTCCATCCATTTCTACGATGCTCACTGACTTCCGCTGATTCGCTTCTGAGAATGAGTATTTTAATAGAGACCCAGAATATCGTATCGTTTCATGCTTGATAGCATCTGGACTATGTAGATGGCCCAATGCTGAATAATGGAAAGGCTTAAATACATCTGCACCGACACAGCCCGATCCCCCAACAGAAAGGGTTCTCTCTGAATCTGTGGTTTTACCCCCAAGCACAAACGCATGACCCACAAAAACATGCGGCTCATCTGGATTCATTTTCTCTTCGATTCTCTTCACGATGGCCTCCATCGCAGCATGATGGGAGTTAATCGAATCGTCTTCTAGTATTTGTCTGACATTACCAGGTTCAGCATAAGGAACGCAGTGGAAATGAACCCCTTTAATGGTGATTGGAGTAAAGTCATTTGTCAGTTTTCCTTTTAAGTGGAATTGACTGTGCTTGTACCATGATGAACCGAATGATAGTCGCTCCGCACTGTCATGATTTCCAGAAACAGCTACAATCGGTGTTTTTAATTCTACGTTAATCCGGTATAAAACTTCGTCCAACAACTCTACAGCTTCTGTAGGAGGGACGGACCGGTCATAAAGATCACCCGCAATGATGACTGCATCAGGTTCTTCCTTTTTTACAAGTTCTATAAACTCCTCTAATATGTATCGCTGTTCTTCTGTCATATATATGCCATGAACCAATTTACCTAAATGCCAATCGGCGGTGTGAATGAATTTCATCACTGTTGTCTCCTCTCCGGTCAATGAGTATCTCCTTGAATTATATCAAACTAAGAAGTTATACGTGAAAGGAAATGTCATTACAATGAACACTTGTTCTCATTTCACCTTAAGTCTTATTGGATTTCCAGAAATAAGAAAGGATACCCTTCAATAATGAGGGGTATCCTTCTATTATTCTTTTAACTGCTGTGGCAGTGTTTGGATCGATGTAATCACAGCATCCAGCTTCGTCTCAATACGATACAGGAGATACATTGTGACAACAATCGGAAAACCCACCTCAGACACAAAAGCGATAATGGTCTCCATCCTATTCCCTCCTCTCGACATTAATATAGGAAATTTATAAAAAAAAGGTTACGTTTTTGTTTATAGTAAAAAAAGCGAATCCAGAAGCTTCTGGATTCGCTTTTTTGATTAACCGTTTAAGTCACTGATTAAGCTTGAGCTAACTAAGCCAGCCTCATCAAGAATTTCTTTGATTTGGTTTTCTGCTTCGTTTAATTTTTCATTGGCTGCCGTTAAGTCAGTTTCGCCCTCATTAGAGAGTGCTTCAGCTTTCATATTATATGATTCTGTCAAGGTCGTTTTGAACGATTTCACCGCATCTTTATGATCACCTAGACCTTCAGGGATCTCCATGCCTTCTACCGCTTTGGCAGATTGTGTTGCTGATGCAGCAGCAGCTTCCTTCATTTTCTCCATCTCTTCTCCTGCAGGAGGCTCTTCTCCTGCAATCGCTTCTTCATATCCATTAAGATCAATATCAACACCATTGACGGTTGTTGTTAGATTCAAATAAAAATCCATTAAATCTCCAGCAACATTTGCGTTTTCTTCCGATGCATTTGTTGTTTCCTCTTTTTTAGCTTCGTCAGAACCTGAATCGGAGCATCCAACCAGTGCTAAAGATAGACCCAGACCTAAAAACCATACTTTTTTCATACTTGTTTTCCCCTCTCTGTCTCAATCAACATGTTCAAGTATAGAAGGTAAGCCATTCCCATAGGAAATCGCTTTCTTCAATTTATGATAAGCCGGCAAAAAGTATCTTATCACGGTGAGAATCGACTGGTAAAGAAGAATTTTCTAATTTCTCCAAAGTTTAAATCTTATAAATATTTTAAATATATAGCCTATTTTCTTCTGATTCCCCCACTTTACACACAGGTCTATGGTACCTATAGATTCTAAAAACATTTGAACAAGTTTTTCTTCCATGGTATAACATATATATACTTATTTTCGGGGCTGATTGTAAAGCTGGTGCATGCCTAGGTCTTCAAAACCTCTTGGGAGGCGCGTGCCGTCTCCGCTGGGTTCGATTCCCAGGCAGTCCCGCCATATCTTCACACACGAAAGAGCCCTTATGTTCGTTCCATAAGGGCTCTTATTTCAGTGGTTTTGTAAGGTTTCCCTTCTCTTTCTTTCTGAAGCTTGAACACCATCAAACATGATATGGAAGGTGGTTCCTTCTCCCTGCTCGCTTTGCACCCTGATATCCGCTCCATGATCACGAAGAATTCTCAGGCATATGGTGAGGCCTAAGCCAGTTCCTTTCGTCTTCGTTGTGAAGAAAGGCTCCCCGAGTTTATCCAGCGTTTCTTTTTTCATGCCTACTCCCTCATCTTTGAAGGTTAATTGAACCTTGTTATAAGAAGACAGGTCTGCACTTATCGTAATCGTTCCTCCATGAGGCATTGCTTCTATGGCGTTTTTAAGTAAGTTAATAAAAACTTGTTTTAGCTGATTTTCATCTCCACGAATATGGAGCTCCCTTTCATGAAAATCGGTTTGAATTTCGATATTATATAAAATGGCATTTGTATTTAATAATTTCGCAACATGATCAAGGGTCTCAATAATATTGATTCGTCTATATGTAACGGATTGGGGCTTTGCTAGAATCAATAATTCGCTAAGCACAAGTTCAATCCTTTTAATTTCAGAAAAGACAATTCCTAAGTATTCCTTCGTCTTCTCATCGGCATCATCTCTTAATAACTGTAAAAAACCGTTGATCGACGTAAGGGGATTGCGTACCTCATGTGCAATACCGGCTGCTAATTGCCCGGCGACAGATAGTTTTTGAGATTCTATGGCTAACGTTTCATTCATTTCAATCAATTCTTCTTCATTATGTACTCTCTCGGTAATGTCTGAGATCGTTCCTACCGTTCCAAGAAGATCACCGTTTTCATTGTAGTTTAACTTAACATTCACTTCACCCCAACGAAACTGACCATCCCTCTTCTGATAAGAGAAGTCCATTTTCATTTTCTCCTTTTTCATGCTTATACTTTGTCTTACCATTCGAAGGATTTCATGACGTTCATGCAGGGATATAAAATGAAGTGCATTCTTATGTAAGCTTTCTTTAACCGTATATCCCGTGTAGTCTTCCCAGGATTGATTCAGAAATTGAAACTCCCCTTTGGAATTGGTATGAAAGACAACTTCATCTATACTCTGAAGCACATGTTGCATTTCTTCATTTAGAAGCTTCACTTTCTCCTCACTCTTTCGCAGGGCAGCTAGAGTTTTGTAGCTTGTGTCATAATTTTTCCCCATATAGTAGCTAATAAAGAGAATCAATAGAGTGAATACTAAATCGACTTTCAAATCTACTGGATAATGCAGAACAAAGTAATAAATAAAATCCCAAGTCAAGACTAGTAAAAGTCCCATGAGCACTGATACTATTCTCCCTCTATATATCATCCTGTGAGCCCCCTATCCATCCAAGCACGAGAATCGAAATAGAAAGAATTTTCGCGATATTTGTTATTTATTAGTATATCATTTCTAATTAAGAACAGTATAGACTTCTTTTGTAAAAACAGCGATATTCTTGTCACAAGCTATTCCCTTGTCTATAATGAATACGATACATACGCTTTTTTGAAAAATTGAGGTGAAAGCATGCTTGAAGGTTGGTTCTTATATTTCATACTATTTTGGGTCGTATTTTTAGTTGCTTCATTTGCTATTGGTGGATTCTTTATGTTCAGGAAATTCTTAAAGAGATTTCCTAAAGAGGATGGAAAATCCGATTTGGACTGGGAAGAGCATTATGTGAATGAAACCATCCATTTATGGGGTGATGAGGAAAAGAAAATGCTCAATGAGTTGGTCACGCCCGTACCCGAATTATTTAGAGACGTAGCTAAGCAAAAAATTGCAGGTAAAATTGGAGAATTGGCTTTAAAAGACAGAGCCTCCTCCATAACTCAGGAATTAGTCATAAGAGGGTATATCCTGGCGACTCCGAAACGGGATCATAAGTTTCTTCGAAAAAAACTAAACGAAATGCAAATAGATGTGACCCCTTACGAACATTTATTCTAAGTGACAGGAAGGAAAGAGGATGGGATCGATACTAATTATTCCGATTGTGCTTTATTTAATTTTTATTATAGGTGCAGCATTTCTATTTTATAGATGGATGAAAGCAAAAAAAGGTAAACGATAGTCGTTTACCTTTTTTATATGATTAATCAATGGGATCTTCTGCCTTACCGTATCTAATAACGTCAAGTATCGCTTGACCATCACTTGGTTTCCCCTCTCCATTCCGAAAAGGAAACAATGAAAAGAATATAAAATAAACGGAGAAATATACAAATTGATAGAAAAAGATGTGAACAGGAATGACTCCTTCAAATATTAGGAAGTTAATGGCTAAAATCGCAATCAGGTTAAATAAACTTCCAGACATATAAATAAGCACATGAACCCACACCTTGTTATACTTCAATTCTGTATATTGACACCAACCTTCCATAAAATACATTCTCTTCACTTCCAATGGACCAATGCTCATTAAATGCTTACCGGTTCCAATGCAAAATTTTATCTTTGCACCAAATATGCGAGCAACGAGGATATGACCTGCTTCATGGACGATGGTGACCAATGGCAGTGTTAAAAAGAATGCCAGAAAAAACGTCCAAATATCTGCTAGTGTAAACAATGCTTATCCCACCAATATCTCTTGTTATTTTCTTCATCTCTCTCTTTGCCCTAAATGTTTCAACCCTAAGCATATCGGTCTGTTTTGTAAAGAAATCGTAATCTTATGTGAAGAAATTTACAAAGAAAAAGCAGAGTGAGAGGAATCACCCTGCTTTTTTCCTAGTTAATTAAATTGAATTCGTTGTTACATCTTGTTGCTCCTGATGCAGCTTTCTATATTGAAGATACATGGTGATTCTCCAAGGAACAATCATACCAAAGGCAAGAATCCAAAACATCCCACTAAGTTCACCATAATCGATCGATGCACTTAGAATGGACTTGGCCAATATTCGTATTAATAGGAGTCCAATCAAAATAAATGCAAACGCTTTAGAACGTTTTAAATAAATATCATTATCACGAATTTCGAACTTGGAAGTCTTGATCAACAATATAGAAAAGATCATTCCTACGGTAATCGCTTCTAGAAACTCTCCTAAAGTGACTCGAAAAACAGGAAATAAGAACATTAACGCACCTGTACTCATAAACAAAGGAGGTAGGATAATCTTCTTACTGCTAACAGGCTTTTTCTGAGCCTTCATTCTAATGAATATCACCATAAAACCCATGCAAATCGCAACAATGGATGAAGCAATCATCATAAACCATCATCATCCTTTTATTTTCTACTTTCATACCTTTCCCTATTATAGCCCAAATGAAAGAAAAACGAAAACACAAAAAAGAGAGATTAAAATGAGCCTTAATCTCTCTTTCGAAATTATCATCCTAATACTCTTTTGATGGCTTCCTCTACCCGCACTTCGTCAAAGGGTTTCACAATAAAGTCCTTTGCTCCCGCTTCAATGGCTTCCACCACTACCTTTTGTTGTCCCATAGCTGAACACATGATTACTTTAGCTTTGGGAAACTCGGATAAAATTCTTCTAACCGCTTCTATTCCATCCAGCTCAGGCATCGTGATATCCATTGTCACAAGATCGGGCTGAAGCTCACGATACTGTTCTACGGCGATAAGTCCATTCTCTGCTTCCCCAATGACTTCATGACCGCCAGAGGAAAGCATGCTTCCAAGTGTCATTCTCATAAATTTCGCATCATCCACTACAAGTATCGTTGCCACAGATGTTTCCTCCTCGTATACGCTACCCGGTGTCTATTGAATATTATTTCCTGATTCATCCATTTAAACTATACCATAAAACGTAATGCACTGTATATTCAATTCTCTTATATTATTGGATTAAAACCCAGTGAACCCTCCAAATAAAGAAGTAAGATAAGCTAAAATGACGGTCATCCAATCAAAGAACAGCATGATCCCTACAACAATCATCACATATCCTCCTACCTTTACAATCTTTCCACTGTTTTTTCTGATCCATTGCATTCTTCCGATAAAGAACGACAGAATGAAAAAAGGAATGGCAAATCCCAATACGTAAGCAGTCATATACATGACGCCCGATCCTGGATTAGAGGCTGCAAGAGCCAGAACGGAAGCAAGAATCGGTCCGGTACATGGTGTCCAGCCGGCAGCGAATGCCATTCCGATTAATATTGAACCAAAAAAGCCTGCCGGTCTATTCTTGAATTCAATGCGACGGTCCTTCATCAAGGTTTCAGGGGTAAATACTCCAACGACTACCAATCCGAATACAACAATGAAGATAGCCCCAAGCTGACGAATGAGATCTTTATAATCTAAAAAGAAGTTTCCGATAAGGGAAGTGCCAAAACCGATTGCGATAAAGATTGCCGAGAAGCCGACTAAGAAAAATAACGTATGTAATAAACTTCTTCTTTGAAGCATCGCATTATCCGTTTTGAGCTCATTTACACTCATTCCAGTTATATAAGAAAGGAAAGCGGGATATAATGGAAGGCAGCAAGGAGAGATGAAGCTTAGGAAACCGGCCCCAAATGCTAAAAAAATATTAATATCAGACATTTTTACAACTCCTACATTTCAGTATATATCTCTATTCTATCAAACAAACCCGGATTCTATGAGGAATGTTTATGTGAAAGATTTGTGACCATAATATTACATGCACATTTTACTTTTTCAAATGTATTAAACTCTCTTTTCTTTTTAAAAAATCCAGTAATTTTGCTTTGAAAAACAGTTCGATTTTCGTTATACTAATAAAAAGTTACAGTTATTACTAGTTTTGTATTCCGTCTGTAAGGACATACAAAAGAAAGGAAACAGCCGTGTCTAAAAAAGAGCTTCTCGAACGAATTGAAAAAAAGCGTGCTCAATTAATTGATATTGTTGCTGAAAATGGACTCACGTCGCCTCAAGCTATTCAATTTAGTCAGGAACTTGATCGTCTGTTAAATAGCTACAACTCCCTTTACATAAAAAAATGTTCACCTCAAATGAGCTAAGGCACTATTGATTACAACTATACTATTCTAATATAAATATTAACGAACAATAGGCAGTCCCTTCATCCATAGGGTCTGCCTTTTATACGTTCAAGATCCAGACACGGCATCTTCCATGCCATCTACTAATCCATTTTGCAGAAGATACATTTTATGATAAATGCCTTTTTGAACAAGTAATTCCTGGTGACTTCCTCTCTCCACAATCTCCCCTTGATGAAGGACCAGGATCAGGTCTGCATCTTGAATGGTAGAAAGCCTGTGAGCAATGGCAATCGTTGTTCTTCCTTTTCTCATTCTTGATAATGCCTCTTGAATGGCTTCTTCCGTTTCCGTATCGATGTTGGCCGTAGCTTCATCCAGGATAAGGATTTTCGGTCTGGTTGCGATGGTTCGCGCAAATGCGATTAATTGCCTTTGGCCACTCGAAAACGTTGATCCCCTTTCAACCACTGGATGCCCATATGCTTCAGGTAGTTTTTCTATAAAAGTATTGGCTTGAACAAATGTGGCAGCTCCCTCCACTTCTATATCCGTCATCTCTTCGGAATGAAGCCTAATATTATCTCTGATGGTTCCGAAGAATAGAAATGGATCCTGCAGGACAAGTCCCATTTTCCCACGGAGCTCTTCTAGTGGATAAGACTTAATGCTTTGACCGTCTATTAAAATATTTCCACGTTCAAATTCATAGAACCTCATGAGTAAATTGATGATTGAGCTCTTACCACTTCCTGTGTGTCCCACTAGAGCAACTGTTTCTCCAGGGCTTGCAGAAAATGAAATATTCTTAAGTACATCTCTCTTTCCATCATAAGAAAACGAAACATTATCAAATGTTATTTCCCCTTCAATGATTGTACCTTTTGAATGACTTTCTACATTCTGTACAGGTGAAAGTTCATCTTCATCCAGCAGCTTAAAGACACGGGACGAAGCAATGATAGCCTGCTGAAACATGGATAGTCTCATCATGATTTGATTGACAGGCTCAAAGAATCGGTCCAGATAATTTACAAAGGCATATAATACACCTATCTCAATAGGCTGATTAAATGATGTTACGCCAAAATAACTTAATACAACGATCAAGGCAGCTACATACACCAGATCAATGGCGGGTCTTAATAATAATCCATCCACTTTGATATTTTTCATTCCTGCTAAATAATGTTTTTCATTGATATCCCCGAATTCTTCTCTAAGTCTCTTTTCCTGCCTGAAGACTTGAATGATGGACATTCCCTGAAGAGACTCACTAAGCTTTGCATTGAGCTGACTCAATCTCTCGCGCATATCCTGATAGAAGATGGCACTAAATTTACGGTAAAGCTTCATAATCATAAAAATGACCGGCAAAATAAATAAACAGAAGAAGGCAAGCCGTGTATTGAGTGCAAACATGGCGATGAAGATACCTGTTAATAGGAAAGCTCCTTGAATGAAGGATACCAGTACACTCACAAACATATCTTTAATCGCTTCCGTATCATTGGTCACCCGGGAAACAATGCTTCCTGCCGGGGTTTTATCGAAATATCTCATTCCTAAACCCTGTACCTTCGTAAAAACATCCACACGAAGCTGTTGAATGATTTTCAGTGCTATTTCCTGAAACTTCAATAATTGAAAGTAAGAAATCAACACATTTCCAATTTGGATGAATAAATAGGTCGCTCCCAATCCCACAAGAGGACCATAAGGAAACTCTCTTGGGGTTAAATAATCGTCTATAAAGACCTTGATGATGATAGGTCCAAATACATCGCCGATCGTTGTCAAAAGCAATAATGAAAATGCAAATAAAATCGTTTTCTTATGAGGCTTCGTATATTTCATCAGACGAAAAAATATGTTTCGCTGTTCTTTCGCTGATAACGTCGGTATCGTATCCATTTCTTATCCCCCATGTTCCACTATTTCTTCTAACTGTTGGCGCAGATACATTTCCCTATACCATCCTTTTTTCTTCATTAATTCACTATGAGTACCTCTCTCCATGACCTTACCTTCTTCGAGGACGATGATTAAGTCTGCATGTTGAATGGCACTTAATCGATGAGAAGTGATCATGGTCGTTTTTCCGGCTCTATTTTCCTTTAATGATGTTAAAATGGATTCCTCTGTCCTTGCATCAACAGCTGACAACGAGTCGTCAAGAATGAGTACCTCTGGATTCATTAACAGTGCTCTTGCAATCGAGATCCTTTGCTTTTGTCCACCAGATAAGGAAACGCCTCTTTCACCGACCACAGTACCGTATCCGTCACTGAAATGAATAATATCATCATGGATATGCGCAAGTTCAGCCGCCTCTTCCACTTTTTCTCTCGGGGTATGTGGATGAGTGAAAGCTATATTCTCAAGAATAGTGGCAGAAAAAAGAAAATGATCTTGAGGCACATATCCTATACCTTCACGTAAACGGCTTAATTTATATTTCTGGATCTTCTCCCCACCCAACGTAATATCACCCTTATATCCTTCAAATTCCCTTAGTAATAATCTGAGTAGGGTTGTTTTACCTGATCCCGTTTTTCCTACAATCCCTATCGTTTGACCCTTCTTTAAGGAAAATTGAATATTCTCTAATGTATGCACATCTTCATTTGGATAAGCAAAGGACTCAATCTTATATTCCATATCACCTGAAGGCACTCGATCCAGCGCTCCTTCGTGATCTTTAATATCTACCCTTTCATTTAACAGCTGAGATACACGGTCGTAAGATGCACGTCCTCTCTCCACAATGTTAAATAACCATCCAAATGCGAGCATCGGCCAAATGAGAAGTCCCAGATAGGTAGTAAAAGAGATCAATTCCCCTATTGTCAGTTCTCCACTCACGACAAACCTTGACCCAAATACAATGGAAAGAAAGAAAGAAATTCCTACTATTATTGAAATGGTTGGATCGAAAAGGGAATCCACTTTTGCAACAGCTATATTCTTTTTCACTACATCTTCGGATTGCTTTCGAAATGATTCGATATCCTCTCTCTCTTGCCCAAACGTTTTAAGAACCTTGATCCCCGTTATACTTTCCTGCGTTTTATCATTTAAGGATGAGAATGCTTCCTGTGCTTTATGAAAGCGTTTATGCAAAAGAGTACCATAGTAACTCGTCAGCATAGCCATGAACGGCATTGGGATCAAAGCAATAAGGGTAAGCTTCCAACTGATTGTAAAAGCCATGGCCAGTATCACGAATCCTCCTGTAGATATGGAGTCTACAAATGTCAATACTCCAACTCCTGCGGTTTGTTGAATCGCTTGAAGATCATTTGTGGCATGTGCCATCAAATCACCGACTCTTCTCTTTTGATAAAAAGAGGGCGACATATTGGTAAAATGATGATACAAACGATTCCTGAGCAAGCGGGAAAGTTTGGTCGCCGAACCAAAGATCATGATCCTCCATACAAACCGAAGTCCGTACATCGATAGCGCCGTGGTGATGAGGATGAAAATCCACTTCAGCATGTCTTGACGGGTCAATGTGCTCTCTTTAATACTGTCCACAATGATCCCTACGATCTTTGGTGGAATGAGTTGAAGAAATGCAACAAATAAAAGAAGGATGGTTCCTGTGACATATGACTTTTTCTCTTGCAGAAAAAACCACTTTAAATCTAAAAAGACTTTCATACCGTCTCCCCCGTATCTATAATAAATCGACTCTTTATTTTACCAAATTTCAAAAAAATGAGAAATCTTTTTTTGATAGGCTCTTTTCGTAAAGTGTCCAGCTATTCCCGCAGGAGTCGAGCATCCTTCCGCTCCAATCAACTTTCTGAGCATGCATCCTTAATAGAAATCAATAAAAACAAGAATTTTTGCAAACAACCTTATTTAAGGGCAGAGATGGATTTGCCTTTTATGAATGAAGTATTATTTTTATAGTTACATGGTTTTATTTCATGTTTTGAAGCTCTGTCACAAAATTCTATTAAAGATGGTGAGGGGAATTGCGCAGACTCCTGCGGAAGTACGGGCGTGCCGAGACCCCGGAAGCGAAGCTGAGGAGGCTCGGCCGAACGTCCGCGGAAAGCGGAGCAGTTCCCCTCACCATCCAGCATAGGCTGGTTGACAGAGCCCTGGCAGATTCTATGGTAGAAAACAACAATCTTTCTTTGCGAAAAGAGCCTTTTGATAAGACTTATAATCAAAAAAAACACCTCTTAATGTCTTAAGAGATGTTCTTATAATTGATATTATACTAATGGATTTGAACAAATGGTTCTTGGTCCACTTCTTTTACAATGGTTGCTTTCAGACCCTTTGGTGTTTTCACATATAGGTAAACGGGTGTGTGGGGGAAGTAATCAACAATTTCAGGGCCAATTGCCTGAGAAAAGCCTATTAGTTCCGTTTCTTTCACCATCCCTGTATGTACATCAATCACGAGTTTATTCAAGGTATCTTTTTGGTATAAGGCTTTTCCGACAAACTCAATATCCTGGTGTGAAAAATATTTTGATACATAATCTTCTAAATCACGAATACGATTATGTAGATCTCGATCTTTTTCTTCCCCTTCATCACTTGGGAAGTAAAAATATTTATCCGTTACATCGTTCCATTTTTTTGCAGTCTTATCATTTTCGTCAACATAGCTAGAAGTAATATAGTTGCCGGAGACTACACTATTCAATGGTTGAAGCTTGTATAGGGATATCAATACAGGTACATCTTTTAGTTCCTTATTGGCTTTCAACCTATTGACAACGGTGTTGGCAATCTTTTTTCCGTATTCTTCTAACTGTTGGTCATCGATCTTTACCTCATCAAAATGCATGAGCTTATTTTCATCTTCGACACGAATATAATCTACAGTATTCATAGCAAGACCTAGGGAAATCCCTTTTATTTTACCTTCTGAGTCAACGTAATTCTGTTCATGGATATAAGCGAGATACATGGGATTCTTTTTTTCAAGCTCCATTTGTTGTTCCCAGCCCATATCATCATTAATCTCCAGAGCAGGATTAAGCCCTATTTTATTTGTTTTAGACTTTCTTCCCAGCCATGAATTTAGATCTTTAAGATATTGACCTTCCTGGTATACATAATCCTCTGGTGAAAAATGCTCGGTGGATAAAGACATGAGGCCAGTCTCTATTTCATCCATATCACTGCGATTATTTATCATCATTGTAATAAGACCACGATTGATTGATTTCTTCTCTTTGTTCACTTTATAATTTAAATATTCCCGTGCTTCTCCAGCTGCACTATTTTGAATTTCAAGTGTTTCTTCATCCATCACTTCTTGAGGCTTATTGCTGCAGCCGGCAACAAGAATCATGAGAGACAGTGAAGCAATCATCCATTTTTTCATATGACTCCCTCCGGACTTTATTCTATCATAAATTCAATTTCAATCTGAATGATAATCATTAAGTTTTTATGAATTGACTAAAATAATCATTTTAGCCTAATTGATTAAAGAAATTAGGAATTTAAACTCATCATAAATAGTATAATCACAAATAGAAAAAGCACTCATCACCTGAGTGCTTCTATCTATTACTTCATGTTCTTATTCATTGCATTCATCATTTGATTGATTTTCTTTTGGGAAGGTTTTTGACCCATTTGCATCATCATCATGCGTAACATTTGCTCGTTGATTGGTGGATTTTTCTTAAGATAGCTCATCATATATTTACGAGCAATGAAAAATCCTAGTGCAACTCCAGCAAGTAATGCTAGAACTCCAACTAGAATAAGTAACCCAGTCGTTGACATACTCTTACTTCCTCCTTCATGTTGTCCTTATAAAAGTGTACTAAACCATGAAACATTATACAATATTTCTGTCATAATTTCTTATTAATATATAAATTTTCTTTGTTTAATCGGTTTTAACCACCCAAAACGTTCATTTTGGATATCAATTGCGAGTAGCTGACCCATATTTCTGCGCAGGATTTCAAAAAAGACATATTCAGATTCATCGTGACCCCAAGCATTCAAAGTCATCCATTTCTCATTGAGAACAAGTGTAGCACCTGAATCGCCACTTTCAATCGTTGCAACAGAATCAACCCAAGCCGCTCCTTCAATTTTAATGATCTCGTGCTGCAGGAGTCTTTGTGTAGGAAGGTATGGAATAGGCCTAGTAATGTAATTTACTTGTTTCGAGATGATATCGTGAAGCTCCCCTGAACTTGCTTCCCATTCGGAAAACAGCTGATAGAATATTCTTTCCCGACCATAATAGTGCTGAACAAACATTTCCTCAATCCAATAGATTTGATAGTTTCGCACCTTTACACCCTCCTACCTTTCTTTCATATAGTATAAATCAACTAGATAGGAGTCATTGTCGGAAATTGTTGAAAATCTACACTAGTTTTGTCGAAGAGCAAGTTAACTCAAAAATACGGGTGATTGGCTCAAGTTGTAATATTTAGGGACTTTTCATCATTTACCCATTCTCTTCCAAACATACTCATTTTATCGACAATTACATTCAGCTAAAAAAAGGTCGACTCCTTAAAGAGTATTAAGAAGTCGACCTTTCATGTCTTTAATTCATTACTGTATCAACGCTTTGATTCTTGAAACTACATTGTCTGTTGTAAAGCCGTACTCTTCCATGACTTTTGCTCCAGGAGCAGATGCACCATATCCATCAATAGCTAAAATATCGCCTTCGTCTCCTACATAGCGGTCCCAACCCATTGGAGATCCCATTTCGATAGCAAGACGATTTTTCACACTCTTAGGCAGAATAGATTCTTTGTATTCTTTTGATTGTTTCTCGAAGCGATCCCAAGATGGCATACTAATGACAGATACGCTGATTCCGTCTTTTTCAAGTGCATTTTGAGCGTCTACTGCTAAATGTACTTCAGAACCAGTTGCAATCAGTAAGGCATCAGGCTGTTCTTTGCCAGATGCAGATACGACATATGCGCCTTTGTCTACGCCGTTATACGCTTTATCTGCAGTACCTTTAAGAGTTGGGAGGTCCTGACGAGATAAAACTAACATCGTAGGCTGATCCTTAGACTCTAATGATAATTTCCATGCTGCAGCAACTTCATTTCCGTCACCAGGGCGGATGACAGAAAGGTTAGGCATCGCACGAAGTGAAGCAAGCTGTTCTACAGGTTCATGGGTAGGTCCATCTTCTCCGACTGCGATACTATCATGTGTGAATACATATGTCACAGGTAAGCCCATTAGAGCCGCTAAGCGGATAGCAGGTCTTAAATAGTCACTGAATACGAAGAATGTTCCTCCGAATACGTGCAGACCGCCGTGAAGAGCCATACCATTCATGGCTGCACCCATACCGAACTCACGAACACCGAACCAGATATTACGACCCTCAGGCGATTCATGTGTAAAGTCTGCTTCATCTTTAATCATCGTCTTGTTAGATCCGGCTAAGTCAGCTGATCCGCCAATGAATGAAGGAAGATTCTTTGCAATCGCATTTAAGACTTCACCGGAGGAAGCTCTGCTTGCCAGTGCTTTTCCTTCTTCATATACCGGGATATCTTTATCCCATCCTTCTGGAAGATCGCCTTTGATTGCTCCTTCTAATTGGACAGCAAGCTCTGGATGCTCTTCTTTATATTTTATGAATAGGTCAGCCCAAGCTTCTTCTTTTTCAGAACCTGCTTGTTGGATTTTTTCCTCGAATCTGCTGTAAACTTCCTCAGGCACATGGAAATCCTGCTCAAACGTCCATTGATAAGCTTCTTTCGTTAGCTTCATTTCGTCTTCACCAAGCGGAGCACCGTGAACTGCAGATTTCCCTGATTTATTAGGAGCTCCGTATCCGATGACCGTCTTAACTTCGATCATAGTTGGACGGGTAGTATCACCTTGAGCCTCTTCAATTGCTTTGGAAATTTCATCAAGGTCATTTCCGTCTTCAACACGAATATATTGCCAACCATATGATTCAAATCGGCCTTTCACACTTTCAGAGAAAGATTTGTCTAACTCTCCATCAAGTGAAATATCATTTGAATCATAGAGAACTACTAGACGACCTAATTTCAAGTGACCTGCCAATGAAGCTGCTTCAGAGGCCACACCCTCCATTAAGTCTCCATCTCCACAGATAGAATATGTAAAATGATCTACCATATCGTATTGATCCTTATTGTATGTAGTCGCTAAATGTCTTTCAGCTAGTGCCATACCGACTGCCATACCGATTCCTTGTCCTAATGGTCCAGTCGTAGCCTCTACTCCTGGAGTATGTTTGTATTCCGGGTGACCCGGAGTTTTACTTCCCCATTGACGGAATTCCTTAAGATCTTCCATTGAAACGTCATAACCTGATAAATGAAGCAGGCTATATAATAGCATGGATCCATGACCGGCAGATAAAACGAAGCGGTCCCGGTTAAACCACTCAGGGTTTTTCGGATTATGATTCATGAATCTTGTCCAAAGAGCATAAGCCATCGGAGCTGCTCCCATCGGCATTCCGGGGTGTCCAGAACCCGCTTTTTCAATTGCGTCAATAGATAATGTACGAATTGTATTAATTGCTAATTGATCTGTGTTATCAAACATATGTCAGACATCCTTCCTTTTAATGTACCTTATTAATATTAATCTTCTTTGATAGTTTATACAACTATCTTGAATGATAACATGACTTTATAATCGTTGAAAATAAAAACCCCTATGAAATCATAAGGGTTTTTAATGAAAAAAATAACTGCCAGGTCCATTTAAAATGGACCTGGCAGTTCATTCATTTAGTGCATTTTCTTTTTAGTCTGTATATCCTGAATCTTCTTAGGGGTCACTTCATTACCTTCCGGGTCAAAGATTCTTGTATTTTCAATGGTACCTTTCATCGATTGACGAAACGTTTCCAGGTATTCTTTTCTCAACTTGGACTGCTCTTTTGCTTCTTGTTCAGTTAGTCCGCTACTCTTGGACTTCTTGGCAAGTTCATTGATTCGATTCATTTTTGTTTTTGAAAGCATCTATAAAAACTCCTTTATTGCATAATCAGCAAGATCTAATACACAACTAATAGTTAAGATTAATACTATCGTCATGTTACTAAATTAAAGGAGATAAAACAAGGGTTACGCATTTTCCAATGAAGACATATATTCTTTAAAACGCCTATGAACGGTAGCTTTGGAGACATCATACCCAAATCCCCTCAAAGTGGCTGCAATTTCAGCAAATGTCAGTTCGTTTTTCCTTAACCTGACAATTTCCTCAACGGGTACTTCAATCCGCTCTCTTCCATCTGCATTCCCTTTATTTTTCAGATTTTTATGAGGTTGAAAACCATTTTCCACTGCCCTTTTCATACCTCGTCTGATTTTTAAATTATGGAGTTTCCTTTGATACTCCTCAACCATGCTTACGATATTAATTACCATAGAATCCGATTCAGATAAGTGAAGCTCCCCACTATGTGTTTGACTGATGATCTTGACTTCCTCTTTTAATAAACAATGAATGAGAGCAATTTTGGCATTCCCTCTGCCAATTCTTGTTTCGTCCTGTATGAGAACAGCCTCAATCGACTCCTCTTTAATCAAATCAAGAAGTTCAAGAACACCAGGGCGATCCAACTCAAAACCGCTTGCTTGATCTTTTATGATAGCAACCACTTCGTATTGGTGTTCTTGTGCTAATTTCACTAATTCCTCTTCTTGACGTTCCAAGGATGTTTCCTGCGTGTCTTTCTTTGTACTGACTCTGCAGTAAATTACTGCCTTCATCTTCTATCCCTCTATTCTTCGTTCATTACCAATTCATAGTCTGAATGGGTGGATAATGTTGGATTTTCTATAGGTAACACAAGTGATTCACCCGGTTTGATTGAGAATGTTGAGAGATTATTCTCCTCTCCTACCCAAGCGATGAATTCTTCCACTGTCATAGAATATTCTTCATTGTACTGTTTGGCAATAGTCCATAGTGTGTCTCCATCCTGGACGGTGATGCTTTGATATGACGGCTGGTTTGCCATAACCACTAGCAAATAGGCTGCAGATAAAAGCGCTAAAATAAATAATATAATAATGTAAGAGAAACGATTCCAAATGTGTGTTAACATAAAAAATACCTCCATACGAATGTTTGTTCTGTTTTTGTTATATTCATTGTAATACGAACATTCGTTTGGTGTCAACAGAAATTCGAACTTATGTTTGTATCGACTGGAAAGACATGCTATAATGGGAACATAAGATCTATAATAGAGGTGCGTGAACATGACAAAATTGTCTAAAAGACAGCAGGACATACTAGAATATATCAAAATTGCAGTTAGAGAAAAAGGGTACCCACCTTCCGTACGGGAAATCGGGGAAGCCGTTGGTCTTGCTTCTAGTTCCACCGTACACGGACATCTGGCCAGGTTAGAGAGTAAAGGTCTTATTCGCAGAGATCCCACTAAACCAAGAGCCATCGAAATCTTAAATCTTGAAGAGGATACGATACCGCGTCAGCGGGTTGTTAACGTTCCTTTAATCGGTAAGGTTACAGCCGGTCAACCCATCACGGCTGTTGAGAATGTCGAGGAATTCTTCCCACTGCCCGAGCGTATGGCACCTTCGGATGAACAGGTCTTCATGCTGGAAATCATGGGTGACAGTATGATAGAAGCCGGGATCTTGGATGGGGATTTTGTTATTGTGCGTCAGCAACAAACAGCGAACAATGGAGATATCGTCGTAGCGATGACCGAGGAAGATGAAGCGACTGTTAAACGCTTCTTTAAAGAAAAGGATTATGTTCGATTACAACCAGAGAATTCAACTATGGCTCCGATCATTTTAAGAAATGTATCCATTTTAGGAAAAGTTGTCGGGGTTTATCGTCAAGTACATTAATATGAAATAAAGCCGCTATGTATACATAGCGGCTTTATTTCATATGTATTCTTGAATGCACTAAAAAAAGGAGAGGGGGATTAGCATTTCTGCTACCCCTCTCCCCTTTTTGATTAATTACAATTAGGATTAATACATTTGAATGTATTGCTCGCGCTCCCATGGGTGTACTTGTGTACGGAACATATCCCATTCGATTTCTTTCGCTTCAACGAAGTGTTCGAAGATGTGTTCTCCAAGGGATTTAACGATTACTTCATTTGTTTTAAGGTTTTCTAATGCAGCGTGTAAAGTTGCTGGAAGATCTACGATTCCCGCTTCTTCACGCTCTTTTTTGTCCATAACATAAATGTTGCGGTCAATTGGCTTAGGAGCAGGAAGGTTATTTTTGATTCCATCCAATCCAGCTGCCAGTAATACAGCCATCGCCAGGTATGGATTAGCCGCCGGGTCAACACTACGGACTTCAACACGTGTGCTTAATCCACGAGAAGCAGGGATACGGATTAATGGGCTACGGTTACGAGCAGACCACGCAACATAACAAGGTGCTTCATATCCTGGTACTAAACGCTTATATGAGTTTACAGTCGGGTTCGTGATCGCTGTAAAGTCAGTTGCATGTTTAATGATACCTGCAAGGAATTGACGAGCAGTATCGCTTAATTGCAGATCTCCCTTTTCATCGAAGAAAGAGTTCTCCCCATTTTTGAATAGGGACATGTTACAGTGCATTCCTGATCCATTTACACCAAATAGTGGCTTAGGCATGAATGTCGCGTGTAATCCATGCTTACGTGCAATCGTTTTAACCACTAGTTTAAATGTTTGGATATCATCACATGCTCTTAATGCACTTGCATATTTAAAGTCGATCTCATGTTGACCAGGGGCAACTTCGTGGTGAGATGCTTCGATTTCAAAGCCCATTTCTTCTAGTTCTAAAGCGATATCACGACGGCAGTTCTCCCCTAAATCTGTAGGAGCTAAATCAAAATAGCCACCGTTATCGTTTAATTCTAATGTCGGCTCACCATTTACATCTAATTTAAAGAGGAAGAATTCTGGCTCAGGTCCAAGATTGAAATCAGTAAACCCTAGCTCTTCCATTTGACTTAAGATGCGCTTTAAATTGTTACGCGGATCTCCTTCGAATGGAGTCCCATCTGGATTGTAGATATCACAGATCAGTCGGGCTACTTTTCCTTTTTCAGCTGTCCATGGGAATACTAACCAAGTGTCTAAATCAGGGAATAGGTACATATCAGATTCTTCAATTCGGACAAATCCTTCAATTGAAGAACCGTCAAACATCATCTTGTTATCCAATGCCTTCTCAAGCTGACTAAGAGGGATTTCTACGTTCTTAATCGTCCCCAGAATGTCAGTGAATTGCAGTCGGATGAACTTTACACCTTCTTCATTCGCTAATCTTAAAACATCTTCTCGAGTATACTTTGCCATTTACGTGTTTCCTCCTCAAGTTTATTAAAGGTTTTATTTAATGAAAAAAGCGAGACATGTCACCTTGACGCAAAGATGCTTTAGTAAATCGACCGGAATGCATCAATTCATTTCGAAGTAATTTACGCAACTCGTCATCGGATAGATCCTGTCGTGCTTTTTCTTCCTTTTCATTGCTTACGTCAGATACTACTTTACTTTCATTATGACTGGATACCGCATATATCTTCTTAATCCCAGCCATGTTGATGCCTTGATCTAACAGATCCTTTACTTCTAATAACTTATCAATGTCATTCAAGGAAAAGAGCCTGCGATTCCCCTCAGTACGTGCAGGGCTGATCAATTGGTGCTCTTCATAGTATCGAATCTGACGAGCTGTTAGGTCCGTGAGCTGCATGACAATACTAATTGGGAATAATGCCATCGTTCGACGAATTTCACTTCCGCTCATCCTGATTCCTCCTTTTGTTTTCCTTCTTGACCTTATTATATGTAATGTAAGGAGTTCTGTCAATCAAATGTTAGATTTTCTTACATAAGATTTCAGAAGAAAAGGATAGTCAGATTTAGACTATCCAATTACTACTTTATTATCCTTTTGTCACAGTGATTAAACCTTTTTCAATCAAATTATCCACTGCTGAGCAAACGGCAATTTTCACATGGGCGTAAGTTAATCCCCCCTGGACATAGGCCACATAAGGTGGTCTTATCGGACCGTCTGCAGATAATTCAATGCTGGAACCTTGAATGAATGTTCCTGCCGCCATAATGACATCATCCTCATACCCGGGCATATAGTTGGGGTATGGAGTAAAGTGAGAATTTATAGGTGATGCAAACTGGATTGCCTGACAAAATGCGACCATCTTATCTCTTTCACCGAACTGTACGGACTGGATTAAATCTGTTCGTTTTGCATGAGGACTTGGATTTGTATTCATGCCAAGTTCCGTTAAGAGTGCAGATGTGAAGACGGCCCCCTTTAATGATTGTGCCACAACATGGGGTGCCAAAAAGAAGCCTTGATACATTTCTTGCAAGCTATAAAGAGATGCACCCGCCTCTGCCCCTATTCCAGGAGAGGTCATTCGATATGAACATGCTTCAACGTATTCTTTCTTTCCTACAATATAACCCCCGGTTTTAGCAAGACCTCCACCAGGATTTTTGATAAGGGAGCCTGCCATTAAATCTGCTCCGATGTGACAAGGCTCACTCTCTTCTACAAACTCTCCGTAGCAGTTGTCTACGAAGACGACCATTTCAGGGTTGATCTCTTTTACAAAATCAATCATTTCTTTGATTTCTTCTATAGTAAAGGAAGGTCGGTTGGCATATCCTTTAGATCGCTGAATCCCCACCATTTTTGTTTTGGAGGAAATCGTTTTAGCCACCCCTTCAAAATCGACCTTTCCAGATTGGAGTAAATCTACACTTTGATAGCCAATTTGAAAGTCTTTCAGTGACCCGGTTCCTTCCCCGCGAATCCCTACAATTTCTTCTAACGTATCATATGGTTTTCCCGTTATGTACACTAGTTCGTCCCCAGGTCTGAGTACACCAAATAAGGCGATGGAGATTGCATGAGTACCTGAAATAATCTGAGGTCGCACTAGTCCTGCTTCACCTCCGAAAACATCGGCATAAATACTTTCTAATGTGTCTCTTCCTGCATCGTCATACCCATATCCAGTTGAAGGTATGAAGTGAGAATCGCTTACACGGTGCTTTTGAAAAGATCTAAGCACACTGAATTGGTTATTTTCAGCCCGTTCTTCAATTTGATTGTGTATATCTTTAATGCTTGCTTCAACTTTTGTTACCAATGGTTTTAAAGTGTTTCCGTGCACTAATTGTTCAAACATGAGGTTTTGTTTCCCTTCTACCTTTGAAATTTCTTGATACTGCCTTCGATTGGATGATCTTCCAGGTGATAGCCCGTCAATTCATAAATCTGGCTTTCCTCTATAAATTCCAGCTTCTTTAAGATGGTTTCATTCTTTAATTGTGAAAGGACCTTCCCTTCACTAGCTGGAATGAATACATGATAAGATGTCATATGTTTTTTTACGATTTCTTCTATTTTTAATAAAAGCTGCCCGCGATCTTGTTCGTTTAAGGCACTGATCATGATACGATCCCATTCGCTGTTTGGGACAAAGTCATTGTGCATCACATCTTTCTTGTTGTAAACCGTTAACTGAGGCAGTCCAAACATGTCCAGGTCTTCTAATAAAGATTGAACGGTTTTTTCATGCTGACTGTAATCGGGATTTGAACTATCCACTATATGGAGAAGAAGATCCGCCTCTCTCACCTCTTCCAGTGTAGAGCGAAAAGCCGCTACTAATGTAGTCGGGAGATCTTGGATAAATCCGACTGTATCCGTTAGTAATGTCAAGTAGCCACTGGGCAAGGGCATTTTTCTGGTCATCGGGTCCAATGTTGCGAAGAGTTGATTCTCTTCATAAGAGTCTGCTAATGAAATTCGATTAAACAAAGTCGATTTCCCAGCGTTTGTATAACCTACCAGTGCAATTTGAAAGGCTTTGTTACGCTTTCTCCTTTCACGATACCTTTCTCTATGTTCAACAATGATTTGTAGTTGTTTCTTAATATCATCAATTCTGCGATGAATATGACGACGGTCACTTTCGAGCTTTGTTTCACCCGGCCCTCTTGTACCAATTCCTCCTCCCAACCTTGAGAGAGAAGCTCCTTGACCGATTAATCGAGGAAGCAGGTATTGAAGTTGAGCAAGCTCTACTTGTAATTTCCCTTCTCTTGAACGGGCGCGCCCAGCGAAAATATCCAGGATCAGTTGAGTTCGATCAATCACTTTTGCATGTAAATCTTTCGATAAGTTTCGTATCTGACTCGGAGATAGTTCATCATTAAATATGATGATATCCGGTTCAAGTTGTTCTTCCAACAGGACCAGCTCTTCTACTTTTCCTTTCCCGATATAAGTACCAGGATGAACGCGGTCCCGTTTTTGGGTGAGAGCAGCCACAACTTGACCTTGAGCCGTTTGAGTCAGTTCTTCAAGCTCCGCTAAACTATATTGAAAACGTAAGTCATCTTCTTCCAGTTGACACCCAACCAGAATGACTTTTTCCTTCATTTCACTCTTCAATAAACATCCTTCTCTCTGTACATTTCATTTTCACCTTCATCATAACAAATCCGACTCGTAAACTCTATGTTAAAAGGAGTGAAAAATGGTTGCAATTAAGTGCAGACGTGTTAAAATCAGTATGTTTGAATTTACGAAATCACACTCATTCAAGAATCTACATAATGGCATGTAGCATATTGTAATAGGGTTAGGAGGAATGCGTATGACGTGGGAAGTATTGAGTATTATAGGTACCATTGCTTTTGCTATTTCAGGAGCTATAATTGCCATGGAAGAGGAATACGATATCCTCGGTGTATATATATTAGGAATTGTCACAGCATTCGGTGGAGGGGCTATTCGTAATTTGCTTATTGGCGTCCCTGTTTCCGCTCTATGGGAGCAAGGCATGTTGTTTCAGATTGCTCTCCTTTCCATAACAGCTGTCTTTCTTTTCCCTAATAATCTCCTTAAACACTGGAGAAAATGGGGGAATTTCTTTGATGCCATAGGTCTTTCAGCCTTTGCTATCCAAGGAGCACTGTATGCTTCTGAAATGAATCATCCAATAAGCGCTATTATTGTAGCTGCTGTGCTGACAGGGAGCGGGGGCGGAATCATTCGTGATCTCCTTGCCGGTCGTAAACCATTAGTGCTTCGTTCAGAAATTTATGCTGTGTGGGCAGTCCTGTGTGGAGCAGCAATCGGGCTCGGGATCGTCCATTCAGCATTTGAACTTTACTCTTTATTCGTGATCACAACAACATTACGTGTTCTATCCTATTTATATAAATGGAAGTTACCGAATAGGAGCTTACGGGCACATGTATAATAAAAAAATGCATTCACTTTTGAATGCATTTTTTTATAGATTTTTATATTACTAGATGTTTACTAAGTATAGTCATTCAGATGTCCCTTTGTTAAACATTAAATCATTGCTGCGGATTGTTAATAAATCATGTCGATCATAGCAATTTTCCAATAGCAGCCGCATAGCCTGAGCACGAATTGACTTCTCTAATACATTACGAACATACCTGCCATTTGAAAATGCCATAGGAGATAATGTATTTTTTGCTGAGTGAAGATGTTCCCTAATCTTTCTTTCTGCATCATGACTTAATAAATATTCCTTTTCCTCTAACATCCTTCTCCCGATTTCCATCAACTGATCAACTGAATAATCAGGAAAGTGAAATACGAGAGGAAATCGTGATTGGAGTCCGGGATTCAAGGTAAGAAAGTGATCCATTTCCCTTGAGTATCCTGCCAGGATCAAGATGAATTCATGCTGCTTATCTTCCATATGTTTGACAAGTGTATCAATGGCTTCCTTCCCGAAATCCTTCTCTCCACCTCTGCCGAGTGAATATGCTTCATCGATAAACAGAATTCCACCCAGGGCTTTTTTGACAAGGTCTCTTGTTTTCTGAGCTGTGTGACCAATATATTCACCTACCAGATCAGCCCGTTCTGCTTCGATTAAGTGTCCTTTAGAAAGTACATTCATTTTCAAAAACAGTTTACCAATAATCCTTGCGACAGTAGTCTTTCCTGTTCCGGGATTTCCTTTGAACATCATATGAAGAGCTTGTTTTCCCGCTTTCAAACCTATGGTTTCCCGTTTCTTATTAACATATATCCACGCATAGATTTCTTTCACCATTTTCTTCATTTCTTCCATTCCGACTAGAGATCCAAGTTCTTCTTCTATTTCTTTTAATGCGACATGCTCTTGAGGGAGCGACTGAGGAACGGAATCATGCTTTAACGTATCTTTTACTGAACTCCGTTTTTGAGAATTCAATACAATGCTGATTTGACCATTATTTTTCATTCTCATTGGTTGATCCAATGGATTCACCTCACCATTCTTAAGACAGTATACGCTCCTGAAGATTTTACGGTGACAAACGCCTATATTTCACCTGGTTTTTTCGACAAATTAGAAGAATTCTGTCTATTCCTGCGCTTTCCCGAGAAATAAAAAGAAATACGGAGTGTTTTGCTTCGTTTATTTTTCATAACCGTTCATCATATTCATAACTATTGAGAACTAATTTGGTACATTATAAGTGAGGGACATAAAAATAGCCTCTCTTATCATCCTATTCAATTACTTTTCGTTTCATTAATTAATTCTTGCAATCATGAATCATGCTGATAATGAATACAAAAAAAGCTGCCCATTTAGGCAGCTCTCGCAGTTTTTTAATATTAATTGCTTTGTTCTTCGAAATTTATTTGGACATTACGCTGTGGAGCGAATGTTGAAATGGCATGCTTATATACAAGCTGCTGTTTTCCTTCGCATTCAAACAGCACTGTAAAGTTATCAAAACCTTTCACTTGTCCACGGATTTGGAATCCATTCAATAAAAATACCGTACATAGTGAACTCTCTTTTCTCAATTGATTAAGGAATTGATCTTGGATATTAATGGATTGTTTCATGGTTAGTCCTCCTCTTCTATCTCTACATTACTTATTCGACTTTAATTGTAGCTTTCCTGCAATAAATTCTGAAATATCCTCAATATTTTTGGTGTGCTGACTCTCATTTGTCATATCGAACCAGGCAACATCCATTTTATTTCTGAACCATGTAAGTTGGCGCTTTGCATACCTTCTTGAGTTTTGCTTCAGGCTTTCTATTGCCCGTTCCAAGCTGACTGTACCATCAAAATAATCGTAAAGTTCTTTGTACCCAATGGCTTGAACAGACTGAACATTTCTTACTCCTTCATCGTATAACTCTTTTACTTCCTCTAATAAACCTTGTTTCATCATCAGATCAACACGAAGGTTTATTCTTTCATAAAGTTTTTCACGATCCATGGTTAACCCGATTAAAGCCACTTCGTACTGCAGCTCCTGGGATTGTTCTTCTTGATACTCAGACATCGTCTTGCCGGTACAATGGTGGATTTCCAATGCACGAATGACTCGTCGGGTATTATTCCGGTGTATATTCCTTGCTGAAACGGGATCCACAGACACTAATCGATCATGAAGCCACTCGGAACCATTTTTCTCAAGGCTAGCTTCTAATTCCTCACGATAACTTTCATCACCTGGAGTTTCAGTGAATTGATAATCGTATAAAACAGACTGAATATATAGTCCTGTCCCCCCTACAATAAGCGGGGTTTTTCCACGTGAGTGAATCTCTGTAATTTTCTTTCGGACAAGCTGCTGAAAGTCTGCTACAGAAAAGGTTTCACAGGGATCTTTAATATCAAGGAGATGGTGAGGGACTCCTTCCATCTCTTCAGGTGTGATTTTCGCGGTACCGATATCCATTTTTTTATAGATCTGCATGGAATCACCACTTATGATTTCGCCATTAAACCTCTTGGCAAGTTCTATACTTGTATTGGTTTTCCCTACAGCAGTCGGACCAATAAGAACGATCACTTTCTCTTTATCAATTCTTGTCATACGTTCACTGCTTTCTATGTAAATGTTTCGTTACATATTATCGTACCATAATGATAGATGTTATGAAATCACATCTTGCTAGTATACCCAATTCTCTTATTATTATTCAATATTAGATGCTGTTTTCCTCCCTTCTTCTTAGAAGTGAATGTACCCATTTATATAGGGGATAAAACTCATCGAGAGTAAACTCTCATACTATAAAACAGCCTGGAGATGGTCTCCAGGCTGTTTTATAGATATTAATAATCTTTCATGTAGAAATTGTTATTTAACCTTTGATGACCAGCTGCTTACTTTAATTTGCTTTTAATATTAACCTATCTCCATTTCGGTTTGAGATGGATGTTTGATGATAGTCCCCGTTTTTCCATGCGTCCATTTGATTTTGATACCATTTACTTTTATAATGCCCCGCTTGTCCAGGGCCTACAATATGGTAGCCATTGTTCATGTTATCTGTATCAATAACAAACCTCCATGAAGCTCCATGATTGACGATTCCACTGTCACTGTAACTCGCAGCACCCACCGTCACCCTACTTCCCCCCACCGGCTCGGGATCCCTGTCATTAAAGAACTTTTTCAACACGGAAGAAGCTCCCGATAAAGGATGTTCAAAGTATACTCTATGATACAGTCCCCACTCCCACTCGTCCATTGAAGAACCATATGCTTCTTCAAGCTTTTCTAATGCTTGGGTAAGTGAAGCTGTTAGGAAAGTCTTGTATCCTCCCCTGTCCACAAACCACTGAGACTCCTCTCCGTTATGAGCTTTTCGAATGAGCTCATCCACGACACTTTGGCGGCCCTCAAATAACTTGATCATATCTTTTGGGATTTCGGTCTTAAATAGCCCAGCGGAAATTTCATTCATCCATTGATGAAAAATGAGTGGCGCAGCTAACTTTTTATCATCTTTATTGTTCCAGGACTTCAACAATTCAAGAGCTTCTTTTTCTTTAGTTGTTAATGAGCCGCTTTCCATACCCTCAATAAGAATAGGAATCATTTCACGTGCATGTAAATTCATCTGATCCATTTGAAGGTCTTTCATATCGGAAAGAGTGAGATCCTTTTCCGCTTCTAAATACTCCGATATTCTCATGTACCGATATGGCTGAGCCCAGTGATGACTGATATGATACGGATATTCATCGGAAACTACTTTATTATTTGCTGTCGCCACGTAGCCCGATTGGGGATTGATGACTTTTGGAAGCTCTTCGAATGGTATAAACCCTTCCCATTCATAATCAGGATCCCACCCGGGAACAGGCAAAAGCCCGTTCCCTTTTTTCCTGATAGGAATTTTCCCATTGGCCTTATACGCAATCGTCCCATCCTCTGAGGCAAAAACGAAATTTTGCGTAGGAACGTGAAAGTCCTTTAAGGCTTCTTCAAATTCATCCCAATCCTTTGCCTTATTAATGTTAAGGATTGCGAGAAGTTCCAGGCTTGGATCAAGAGCTGTCCATCTCATTGATAGTACTTTTTCACCCTCATTTTGATGAGCAAATTCTGAAATCACCGGACCATGTCTTGTGATCGTGACTTCGTATGGAATGGTGTCACCATCTTTTACTTTAATGGGCTCTTCTATGACCGTTGCCCTTTCCCAATTTTCATCATATAAAAACAGAGAAGGATCTTCTTCATTTTGTTTTTCTACATATAAGTCCTGAACATCAGGTCCCGTATTGGTTACCCCCCATGCAATTTGCTCATTATGACCAAGGATGATTCCTGGAATACCGGCAAAAATCACTCCACTCACATTGACTTGTGGTGATTCCAGGTGCATTTGATACCATATGGAAGGAGTTCCTAATGAGAGGTGTGGGTCGTCTGCCAGGAGGGGTTTACCACTAGCAGTTTTCTCTCCGCTTACCACCCAGTTGTTGCTCCCATTAAATTCAGGTGGAATGACTGCACCGGCAAATGATTGCTCCATATCAACCTGGACTTCTCCTATATCTGCTAGAATGGTAGGAGCGTCTTCAGGGTATGAGGGGAATAAATCATACGCTTTATCCTTTGGCAGGTTTTCTAATGCCCAATACCTGAATGCCTGACCTTGCCAGTGGCCACCTAAATCAAATGCCATATACTTCCCGATGGTTAATGAATCGATGGGAGTCCATCTTTCGGGCTTATAACCAAGCAGGGTGAATTCAATAGGGAGCCTTCCATCATCTGTGGCTTCTTGCAAATAAGCGTTGACCCCATCTGCATACCATTCGAGAAGTTGCTTTGCTTCATCCGGATATGCTGCAAATGAAACCTCCGCTGCCCTCCTCAAACCAAATGTCCGGAAGAACTTGTCCCGATCAATTGCTTTCTCACCAACCACTTCACTCAACCGTCCTGAAGCCTGCCTTCGGCTTAGGTCCATTTGGAATAGACGATCCTGCGCCTGTACATATCCTTGCGCCATAAATAAATCTTTTTCATTTTGAGCTAGAATATGAGGGACACCGTCCTTGTCCCTTGTTACTTCCACATCCTCAGATAGCCCCTCTAACGATATGGTACCTGATGTAATGGGTAGGGATCTGTCAATATAGAAGTTTACAAATATTAATATTCCAAGCAGGATAAACAGAAGTGACCCCGCCGTCCACAAAGTGATTCTTAATCGTTTATTCTTTTTCTCCCGTTGAAGCTCTATGCCCCCGTTCATTCCTTTTCCCCCTATTTATTTTAATTTTCTGAAATTATTTATTATATCTAGTTATTAGCTCTTTAAGTGAGGAATTCCTTCTACTAATTAGTGGTCTTAGATATTTTATAGAATAGTAGAGTCAAATAAAAAAGCTTTTGATTGATTATCATATCAATCAAAAGCTTTTTTCCTTACCGGGCTTTTGCAATAATTCCATTATGAACCTTTATATAACCATGCTGCAAAATATCCACTCCGTTTTCATATAAATAAAGACCCATTTGTTCAACGGTCATGAGTTCCCTATATGTGTGGTTCATCACATCAGACATTACTTCATAATAAATTTTGGATTTGAGCTGAGCTCTGGGAGTAGTAAGGACCATGTATCCATTTGGCTTCAAAAATTTACGATGCCACTCGACGACTTCTGATTTATATTCATCAGGGAAATGTTCAAGAAGCCCGACACTGAGTACAATATCAAACTCCTTTCCAAAAGATAGGTTTCTTATATCATCTACAATATACGTTGTTGGAAAGTCACCTTTAAAGTAGATTTTATCCGCCCCCGTAGCCGGATTCGGTCCCAAGAAAGGGTAGGTGTCCGGAAAATCCCTGTAACGGGTATCTCTACAGAATGGGTCATAATCAACAAGAACAATTTCACTACCCGGATACATCGCTGCAAGCTGCATGGCTTCATAGCCTTCGGCAGCACCGAGGAATAAGATTCTAGGCTTTATTACGTCAAGTCCACCAAATAAGGCCCGCTTCCCTCTAGGATCCCACACCCCATCTTGTATCCGGTGAACATAATTCCATAAATGAAGACGAAGATGCTCACCTAATGCAGCAGTCGTTTCTTTCAAATTCAATTTTAAGGCATTGCTGACAAATCGTTTTCTACTATGATTCAACTCAGTGGGAACATCCTTAACAAACCACTCATGAAAGGAGCGATTAAACATTTCCCATGAAGTATGAACGGGAAGAACTTTACCGTTCTCTGATTCCCATTCGTTTTTTTCTTTAGCGAAAGTTGTCACTTCGTAAGGCTTTCCTACATCTTTCCATGATAGTGTCGACCAATCTCTTACACCTTTTAATTTTACAAATTTATTATATTCCTTTTCTGTGAACTGTCTCTTATCTACCCGATAAGATGGCTGGAGGTATGTTTCTGCACTGACTACTTCATTATTAATAGATTTTTCTAGTTCTATCATTTTTTCTCCTCCTAAGTAAAACCTTACAATCCAATACTATATAAATTAACGATAAAAATGAAAATACCTCTAATAAAATAAAAATATTAGTAAACATAATATTTTTATCGACAACAAACAGGCTATAAATTTCGTTTGAGGGTTTGATCATATTGGGTACAGTACAGGAAGGAGGTTTAGAACATGCCATTTGATTACGATCTTGATTTCGAGTCGATTGATTTTCGGGAGCAGCCTGAAAAATACCGGGTGGGACGTGGGGAACAAGGGGTTTTACTTGTCGAACCCTATAAGGGGGAAATCCTCCCTCACTGGCGCTTTAAGACCACTGATATTGCCAAAGAGTCTTCTAATAAGATATATGAGATGTTTATCCAATATAAACTGGAAAATGATTTTGTAGGTATGGACATGGCGAGGAAGTTTCTGCAAATGGGCTATACAAGAGCTCGCCGTTACGCCAACTATCCAGGAGGGAAAAAGTATAATAAAGATGGAGATTTAAAGAAAAGAAAGATAGATGAAGAGAAAGCTGCATCTGCAGCGATATTCGAAGTAAAGTGGAAGCTTGCCAGGGAGGATGAAGAGTATCTTCATTTAAAAAAAGAACATCAAACCAATTATGGCTGATGACAATTAGAACAGGGATGAACTACTGCTGGTTCATCCCCTTGTTTTGGTATTACATTATTCGTTTAAACATCTTTTCCATTTCATAAGTTGAATAGTGGATGATGATAGGTCGCCCGTGTGGACAGGTAAATGGGTCACTGCTTCTTCTCAGTTCGTCCAGTAAAGCTTGCATGTCTTCATTGCGCAAATGATGATTCGCCTTGATCGAACCTTTGCAACTCATCATGATAGCCGCTTCTTCCCGGAGTTTTTTGATATCAACCCGGTTCATTTTCAACACCTGTTCGATCATGTCTTCGATGGTTTGCTGTTCTTCGCCTTTTGGAAACCATTGAGGATGAGCACGGACAATAAAACTATTATAGCCGAACTCTTCCAGAAACACACCGACTTCTTCCAGAAGATGGCGGTATTCATTAATTTTTATATACTCGTCTGTAGAAAATTCAAGGGTAAGTGGGACCAGGAGTTCCTGGAGCTCTTTCGCAACCTCCCCCACTTTTTCTTTAAAGAACTCATATTTTATTCGTTCTTGAGCTGCATGTTGATCAATGATATATAGGCCGCGGTCATTTTGGGCGAATATATAAGTACCGTGCATTTGGCCAACAGGGTAAAGTGGAGGAACCCTGGGAGAGTGACCTTTCTCATCGAATACTTCTTCCCCATTTGTATCCTGATATTCCATTTTTTCCTCAAATGTGTGCGTTAAGTCCGGAACTTCCGGTTCATCTGAAACAGGATTTTTTGCCTCATGGGATTCGTTCATTTCTGGTTTTGGCTCATAAAGCTTTTCCAGCTCTTCTTTAGGAAGCAACCGTTCACGAACCGCACCTGGGTATCCCGCCCTCTCCTCTTTCGCATGAGTTTTAGCCGAATGGTCGAGGTTCATAAACGTTTGCTCTGATTTCGGCTGTACAATCTTCGGTGCCACGGATCCTGAAGGGATCAATTCTTTTCCTTTAAACACCCTTTTGATTCCTTCAGTAACTAATGTATTTAATTCACTTTCTTTACTGATGCGGACCTCCATCTTGGAAGGATGTACATTCACGTCTACCAGAATCGGATCCATCTCTATGCTAAGAAGGACGATGGGGTGACGACCTATAGGAAGAAGTGTATGATACCCCTCGCCGATTGCTTTCGCCAAAGCATAGTTTTTTATAAACCTACCATTGATCATCGTTGAAATATAATTTCTGGAGGCGCGTGTGATCTCCGGGAGGGAGATGTAGCCCTTAACCTTGAAATCAAGTGAGCTCACTTCGATTGGCACCATCTTCTTGGCTATTCCGATCCCATAGATAGCTGCCAGAACCTGCAGGACATCTCCATTACCATTGGTGTGTAATAAAGCTTTACCGTTGTGCAAAAGCTTGATTGAAACGTTAGGATGTGCCAGGGCAATCCGGTTCACCACATCTGTAATGTTTCCCAGCTCAGTATGAATGGTTTTCATGTATTTTAATCGTGCGGGTGTATTGAAGAACAATTGTGAAACTGTGATATCTGTGCCTTTTCTTGACGACGTTTTTTCGAGTGAGTTGATTTCTCCACCTTCAAGTTCGATATACGTTCCCGGACCATCTCCCGTGCTCGTTTTCAGCTCAAAATGACTAACGGAAGCAATACTGGGCAGGGCTTCTCCTCTAAATCCCAATGTCCGGATGCGGAATAAATCATTTTCGTCTTTGATTTTACTGGTTGCATGGCGTTTGAAAGCTGTTTTTACATCATCCTCTTCGATTCCGTCCCCATTATCAATGATACGTATTGAATGCAAGCCTGCTTCTTCAATATGTATTTCGATGACGGATCCGCCTGCATCTATGCTGTTTTCAAGGAGTTCCTTCACAACAGAAGCCGGTCTTTCCACAACTTCACCAGCGGCAATTTTATTAGAAAGCGAATCATCAAGCTGAAATATTTTTACCACAGTTTCACCTCCTTTAATTTTTTAACTTTTTTTGGATCCCATATAGCGTGTTCATTGCATCCAAGGGAGTCATCTCCAGGATATCGAGCTTTTTAAGCTCATCTAAGCATTTCTTTTCTTTAGAAGTAAGATTTTCTTTTCTCTCCTTTTTCTCAGCAGTAAAGAAAGATAGCTGGGCAAGATCTTCTTCATTTGGTTCGTGTTTCTCAACAGCTGATTCCCTCGCAACAGCCACTTCTCTGTAGTGAGAAGGCTCATCCTTTTGCTCAAGCTCAAGAAGGATTTCGTTCGCTCTTACAATCAGGGCTTTAGGTAGTTCTGCAAGCTCGGCAACATGAATACCATAACTTTTGTCAGCTGCTCCTTCCTTGATTTTATGAAGGAAAACGAGCTTACCGTTTTGTTCCATGGCACTTACATGCACGTTTTTCACCTTTTGTAATTCTTCTTCAAGAACCGTCAGTTCATGATAGTGAGTGGAGAATAAGGTTTTCGCCCCAATATGTTCATGAATGTATTCAATAATCGCCTGGGCCAATGCCATGCCGTCATAAGTAGAAGTGCCACGTCCAATTTCATCAAATAATATTAAACTCTGCTGAGTCGCATTGATGATTGCATTTTTTGCCTCTAACATCTCCACCATGAAAGTACTTTGACCTGAAATCAGGTCATCCGCTGCCCCAATTCGCGTAAATACTTGATCAAAGATTGGCAGGTTTGCTTCACTGGCAGGAACATAACACCCAATTTGAGCAAGAATACTGGTTAGAGCCACCTGTCTCATATAGGTACTTTTCCCCGACATATTCGGTCCCGTTATAAGAAAGACTTCTTTTTCTTGATCCATATAGCAGTCGTTTGGAACGTATTCCTGGGCACCCATCACCTTTTCCACAACAGGATGACGTCCGTCCCTCAACTGGATTATTCTCTCTTCATTAAAGTCAGGGCGGGTATAATGACGCTTTTCACTGACCGTTGCAAAGCATTGGAGAACGTCCAGTTCACTCACGAGTTTCGCGAGCTTCTGCAGGCGGGGTATAAATCCCTTCACTCTTTCACGTATCCCTAGGAACAGCTCATATTCCAGATCCACGATTTTTTCATCGGCCTGGAGGATAAGCGCTTCTTTTTCCTTTAACTCCGGGGTGATGAATCGCTCAGCATTTGTTAATGTTTGTTTTCTTTCATAGCGGCCTTCTTCCAGGTGTTGAAGGTTTGCTCTTGTTACTTCGATATAATAGCCAAAGACCCGGTTAAATCCAACTTTAAGGGACCTGATTCCAGTCCTTTCCCTCTCATCACGTTCGAGTTGAGCGATCCAGGACTTCCCGTTTCTACTTGCATCACGGTATTGATCAAGTTCATCATGATACCCGTCCCGAATCAGACTTCCCTCTTTAATTGTAAGAGGAGGGTTTTCCACTAAAGCAAGGTCAAGAAGATCTGTCAGCTCTTCACATGGATCAAGTTTCCTTACGAGATCATCGGTTGCTTCATTTTCGAGTGATCCCACCAGGTGTTTTAACAGGGGTACTTGCTGAAGTGATTTTTTCAGCTGAATCAAATCACGTGCATTCACATTACCGAACGCAACACGCCCCGCCAGCCTCTCTAAGTCATACACTTCCTTTAATCGTTCTCTAAGGTCCTGCCTCTCAAAGAATCGCTCCAATAGAACCTCAACAACCGTTTGACGTCTTTCAATGTCCTGTTTATGAATAAGCGGCCGATCGATCCATTGCTTGAGTAACCGGGCTCCCATAGCTGTCATCGTTTCATCCAATAGCCAAAGAAGGGAACCTTTCTTTCCTTTTGATCGAATCGTTTCCGTCAACTCCAGATTTCGCTTTGAATAGTAATCCATTTTCATAAATTGATTCAACTGATATGTCTCAACTACTTGTAAATGATCCAGGCTTCTCTTCTGTGTTCGGAAGAGGTAGTGAAAAAGGACGGATGAAGCTTTTATTAGTTTATCTTGTTTTAAAGAGGTAACGAGATGAGCAAAATCTCCTCCGCCGTCAGCTCCTTTCTCATATGACAAGGTAACATCGTTTCGTTCTTTAATTTTTCCTTGTACCGCTTCATTAAGATCGGGGTGAATAACGACTTCCTTCGCACCAATCGTAGATAATTCATTCAACAATGCTTGAAGGCCATCTGTTACCAAAGTCACTTTAGTTTCCCCTGTTGTTAAGTCACTATAAGACAGTCCATATGTTTCATCTTTAAAATCGGTCACAGAAGCAATATAGTTGTTCTCTTTGTCATTCAGGCCCTTTCCATCCATAACCGTACCGGGTGTAATGAGCTGAACAACTTCTCTCCGCACAACTCCCTTAGCCTGTTTCGGATCTTCGGTTTGTTCACATATTGCTACTTTAAAGCCTTTATCGATGAGCTGCTCTATGTAATTAGGAGCAGAGTGATAGGGAACACCACACATGGGAATACGTTCCTTCCCTCCCCCATCACGACTTGTTAACGTTATTTCAAGTTCCTGCGATGCGGCAATGGCATCGTCAAAAAACATTTCATAAAAATCACCTAAACGAAAAAACAAAAAGGCATCTTGGTATCCTGCCTTTACTTGTAAGTATTGTTTTATCATTGGAGTATATTGTGTCATGGTTTCATTCAAACCTTTCCAAGTAAATCTACTAATCTCGACTATTCATTATATCACACGTAAAAGGGTTGGAGCATGTAGTAGATTGAGGAAACCGGATCTAGCCACCTTAAGGTTGGTGTGTACATCTCCTATTCTCACAAAAAAATCCGCTTCCCGAATGGGGAGCGAATCGATGTCTTGTTTATTCGGATGGTTTTGCTATGCTTGACTCATCGTCCAAGCAGCTGGTGTTTTTTTCCTTAAATTTAAAAAGGTATTTATATGATAAGAAACCAATCAACAGTATAACCCCTCCAATGAGAAGGAAGGTTTGTATGTTACTCATCAAAGACTGTACATACTTGAGATTTCCATTCTTGCCGACTATTAACATCGTGAGGGTAATTGGAAAGATTCCGATGAACGTTAATCCGCCAAAAGTCCACTTGTTCACTTTACTAATACCTGCAACGTAAGAAATATAGTTACCAATGCCAAGTGGTCTCGTGATGGCAATACTCCATAATCCACATTTCCGAAACCATTTCTGACCTTTAGCCATTTTCTTCGAGCTGGTTTTTTCTTTGATTTTATCCTTTAGTTTATATCCTATTCCATAAGGGATATAACTAAAGACCGTATATACCAAGCTGCTTGTGAATGCTAAAATGATCAGCTTCGTCCAGGATGGATCTAAAAGGTAACCATATGTCAGCGTCACGAGGGCTCCCGGAAATGGCAACGATGACGCTTCAATTGCATTTCCAGCGAATAACCCCCACATTCCAAGCTCCTTGATTAAATTTATTACAAAATCAAACATCGGTGTGTTCCCTCCACGATTTATTTATATACCCTTTTCCCTATTTTCAATATTAAAAACGCACATAGAGAAGAAGAATTTATCCACTGGAGGGAAATAATGTATCTGAATTGTACCTTATTTCATTTCCTGAAGAAATGTATGACCATCTATTTTCCATTGATCCTCAAGAGCTTCTTTCCGAATGATGAATTGAACGATATTTTCTTCTTTGGATTGATTGGAACGTATCCATTTCACCCTAACATTAAGCTTCATTCCAACATGTGCAGGTAAATCCTCTACAGGAAGTATCGTTCTTTGAGTAACATCTATATGTTTCACTCTCTTAAGGGTTTCCTTCACGGTCCCATCACTTCCGGACATCACTTGTGAAAGTAGCTTTTCATCATGCTGATTGACAGCAATCTCCATGACACTGATCAACTCATAGGGGTCTAATTTGTATAGAAATCCATCCAGTTTTCCACCTGCTTTTAAAATCATGATCTTATGGGCTAAATCCGGCGTTGGTGTCTTATGGGTTGTACTTCCATAAAAATGCACGCAGAAATGTCCCGGAAAATTGTTTTGTAAAGCGCCTGCACCGTGGGGCATCCCGTTCATTGAGGCAGATATGAGTTGATCATGTACTAAAACGAGAATTGCACGACGGTCCCAACTCCATTTTCCCCCATAGATGGATTTCATGATTTTCGTGTCTTTTTTTGTAACAGGTTGTACATCCGCATGTTTGCTTCCTGCTCTTCTTTGTACCTTGAAAGAAAGGCCGGTTTCTACATCAATGATCGTAAAATACGATTGTTTAGGAATGATTTCTTTCACTTGATCCCATGGAAGTATTTCTACAGTAAAACTAGGCATTGCCCCCGCAGGTTTAGCACTGCAGGCAAAAAGTAAAGACACAACCATCATGAACCTGAATAAATAAAGCATGTAAAGACCTCTTTTTTTCCTTAGTTTCTAATCACAACTGCAAATACATAACCATCAATTTTTGGCAATTAGGATTTAACATGAAAGAAGCCTTTTCCACCGATACTACATACGAAAGGAAGGGTTCATATGCTCTGGATTAAACTTAGTTCAATTGGTCTTATACTGTTTCCTGTTATGAATGGTCAAGATCAATTACATATTCAATTTCAAAATCATGCGCCAATTGCTATAGAACGAAATTCATTGAATGTACAATTGGTAGATGAACCAATTATGGACGAAAAGCAATATGAGGAATTAGTTTCAAATGTGCAAAAGCGGGTCTATACTCCTCCTCAGAATGCTTATATCAATGAGAATAATCAAATTATTTCAGAAAGAGCCGGTTACAAACTAAATGAACGGAGATTTCGTGAGCTGGTTCATTCCTTCTTCTTTTCTAGAGGGTCAATCCATACTGAAGCACCCCTTATGACATTACATCCCAAAGTCGACAGTGAGATCCTTGCGCACATCCGAACACAGCTTATTGGAAGATACGTCACATATTTCAATAAGCATAATGAAGAACGGACTCAAAATATCGTTCTAGCGACAGAAAAAATCAATAATACGGTTGTGTTCCCTGGAGAAGTATTCTCCTTTAACGGTGTGGTTGGAAAAAGAACGAAAGAAAAGGGATATAAAAAAGCCCCCGTGATTGTAAAAGGGGAACTCTCAGAAGATATAGGAGGTGGGATTTGTCAGGTATCATCCACTTTATTTAATGCGGTTGACCAGGCAGGTGTAAAAATTTTAGAACGGTATCATCATTCAAAGAGGGTTCCTTACGTGCCTATGGGCAGAGATGCTACAGTTAGCTGGTATGGACCCGACTTCACTTTTAGAAACGCTTATAATCAGCCACTGCTCATCCGTGCAAAAGTAATTGGCGGGCAAGTTATCACTTCAATCTATTCTTCAGATCTTATCAATGTGGAAAAAAGAAAGGTGCCCAGTGCTTCACAAAAATTATCTACAGAAAAAGATGTGGATAATTCAATTCAAGAATAGTGTTCTGAAAATGAAAATGCACCTCCTAATTCTGAGGTGCATTCATTATTAATGGTATTCTAAAAATTCAATTCGATTCCCAAATGGATCTGAGACGAAGAAGCGATCTCTACCGTTTATCGGTGCATCTTCTTTTATCCTGATACCTTTATCCATCAGGTTACTTCTAAGCGCTTCTAAATCTGTAACAAGTAAACCTGGGTGCGCTTTTGTCGCCGGCACAAAATCATTTTGTACACCTACATGAATTTCTTGTGGTCCATATTGAAACCAACAACCGCCTCTCCCTTTAAGATTTTCAGGTTTCGGTATTTCTTTCAAACCAAGAATTTCACCAAAGAACTTTCTAGCTTCCCCTTCGCAGCCTTTTGGAGCAGCAAACTGAATATGATCAATCCCTTTGAAAATGATGCTCATCCCCTCCCCCTATGTTCTTACTCATTTATATTACCATAAAATTCAATTTAACAAGAAAATGGAAAACACCTGCACAAACAGGTGTTTTCCCAGTCATTATTATTAAAGTTGCTTGATCCCATCCATCACGGTGGATAATAACAGATCCAGATCTTCCTCTTCTATGTTCAATGGTGGTGATAACGTAAGCACATTGTTAAAACCAGCGACTGTAGCCCCATTTTTCCCAATGATTACACCTTTTTGTTTACAGTAGCCAATCACCTCATTGACCTTCGATACGTCTAAAGGTTCTTTTGTTTCCCTATCACTTACCATTTCAATTCCAATTAACAGACCCTTTCCTCTAACATCTCCAACATATTGATGATCTTGCAAATGATTTTTCAACGAGTTCAATGCCTTTTCACCAAGATCAGCGGATCGTTCAAAAAGCTTCTCACTCTCCATGATTTCAATGTTTTTCAAAGCAAGGGCACATGCTGCAGGGTTTCCACCGAATGTATTGATATGACGGAAGTATTCATATTCCTCTGTTCCTTTAAACTCTTCATATATCTCCCGCTTCACGGCTGTTGCTGATAACGGAAGATACGCACTTGTAATCCCTTTTGCCATTGTGATGATATCCGGCTTCACATCATAATTCATGAAACCAAATGGCTTGCCTGTACGTCCAAAGCCACAAATCACTTCATCGACAATCATAAGTGCTCCATGCTTCTCACAAACTTCTTTCGCCGCTTTCATATATTCATCTTGAGGAACGAGTATCCCACCTCCTGTGATGATCGGTTCCATAATCAACGCAGCCACTGTCTCACTTAGCTCCCAGGTCATTGCTTGATCAATTGCCTTTACTCCAGGAAGATCATGTGGACTATCACCCGACGTTTCATCGCGATAGCTATCAGGTGGAGCAATATGGATAAATCCAGGAGCTAACGGCTCATACTTATATTTCCTCTGAGCCTGGCCTGTTGCAGCCAGGGCCCCCATGGAATTCCCGTGATACCCTCTATATCTGGAGAAAATTTTATAACGTCCGTGGTCCCCTTTTTGCTGGTGATACTGCCTGGCAATCTTAAAGGCGGTTTCATTAGCTTCTGAGCCACTGTTGGAAAAGAAAATGACATAGTCATCCCCAAGTAAATTATTTAATTTCTCAGCAAGCTCAATAGCCGGCTGATGACTTTGTGTTAGTGGAAAGTAAGCCATTTTTTTAAGCTGCAGATAGGCTGCCTCTGCTAATTCCTGTCGACCATATCCTACGTTTACACACCATAGCCCTGCCATGCCATCCAGAAATTTTTGACCATCCTTATCTGTAATCCAGGACCCGGCAGACTCTGTAACGACCATTGTTCCATCGGGATTGTATGGTTTCATGGAATGCCAGATGAGCTTTTCATCATTCCTTAACCATACATCTTGAGATTGACCTGCTTTCACCATGAAAGTTCCCCCTAACTCAGATTAAAAATCAAATCGAGAAGTGATCATTTTCTTCCTAGTATAGAAATTTACTCCGTCTTTACCGTTTACATGCATATCCCCATAGAAAGAATCCTTCCATCCTGAAAACGGGAAGAACGCCATTGTCGCAGGAACTCCAACGTTGATACCCAGCATTCCAGCGTCTGCTTCTTCTCTGAACTGTCGTACAGCCTTAGCATCTTTCGTGTAAATCGTAGCACCGTTTCCATATCTTGATTGACGAATATAATCAAGTCCTTCATCCAAATCCTTAGCTCTCAGTAAACTGAGGATAGGGGCAAACATTTCTTCTTTTGCAATGGTCATATCCGGTGAAACATGGTCAAAGATCGTTGCACCCAAGAAGTTTCCTTCCTTGAAGTCATCCATTTCTTTACGCCCATCTCGTATGAGGGATGCACCTTCCTGCAGTCCTTTGTCAATATAGCCCAGTGTCTTCTCTCTATGTTCTTTTCGAATAACGGGAGTGAGAAGCACTTCTTCGTCCATTCCGTTACCAATACATAACTCATCTGCTTTTTTACTTAAAGCTTTAACAAACGGTTCATTATCCCCTACAACCACTACGGCACTGCACGCCATACATCGCTGGCCGGCACTGCCAAACGCTGAACTGATAATATGTTCAGCCGCTTTATTCATATCTGCATCAGGCATGACAACATGATGATTCTTCGCCCCGGATAAGGCCTGCACCCTTTTCCCATGAGAGGCAGCCTGTTGGTATACATATTTAGCCACCGGCTGAGACCCGACGAACGATATGGCTGCCACATCTTTATGCTCGATCAACCCATTTACGACATCATGTGCACCATGCACGACATTTAATACACCATCGGGCATTCCTGCATCTGTTAATAACTCTGCAAGCCTATTGGCTAAGATCGGGGTTCTTTCAGATGGCTTCAACACGAAAGTATTTCCACACGCAATTGCAAGCGGGAACATCCACAGGGGTACCATCATAGGAAAGTTAAATGGCGTGATCCCCCCCACTACACCAAGTGGATAACGGAACATTTCTGAATCTATATCCTCTGCAATACCACTCAGCGTTTCACCCATCATTAAAGTGGGGGCACCACAAGCGAATTCCACACACTCAAGCCCCCGCTGCACTTCACCATACGCCTCTTTAAATGATTTTCCATTTTCCTGTACAACCAGTTTGGCCAACTCCTCATGATTGTCAGAAAGTAAAGAATGGTATTTATATAGAATACGGGCACGTTTTGGAACCGGCGTCTTCTTCCAGGTTTGTGAGGCTTGCTTAGCAGCTTTCACAGCCATAGCTACGTCTTCTTTAGTAGAAACCGGAACTCTTGCAATCTCTTCATTTGTAGCAGGATTCACTACTTGTAAGGTCTGTGAGCTAAGGGAATCAACCCATTCACCTCCAATGTAATTCTTTAATTCAGCTACGTCTTTTTTTATTATCGTCATACTCAGTTCCTCCTTATTTTTTCATTGGATTTTTCTACTTGGTGTAGAACCTGTCGCATCGTTTATAGTTTTATTATGATAGAAATTGTAAGTGGTTTCATTAGACATTGTGTAAAAGAACCTGACCTCACAATTTGACATTTTACAATTAATTAATCTTCGACTTTTTCAAAGAGCTAAGTGGTTGCAAATAGTCATGGGCAGCAAGGAGAAACTCGATGGCCACACGTTTATCAGGGGTCATGAAATCATCTCCAAGTAAATCTTCAATTTTCTTCAGGCGATGGTAGAGTGTTTGTCTTACAATAAATAGTTGTTTCGATGTATCCTGTTTTGATCCCTGACATGCAAGGAAAACCTTCAAAGTCTTTAATAGACTGCCATCATGTTTACGATCATAATCCAGAAGCGGAGTGAGGTACTCTTCGATCATTTCCCACAGATTAACATTGTTATTAACGATTGAAATCAGCCTGTATAAATGCAAATCATCAAAGAAAAAATACGCTTTTGAATCATCCACCTTTGACTTAAACATGAGACTTTCTTTTGCTGTATCATAGCTTTTGTGAATTTCCATCGTCTCCATTTGGTATTTGCCGGTTGCAAATACTGTTTGTGATGAATCTTTAAAAAAATCAGACTGAAGAATCTTTTCGTAGGCAGTGGTGACTCTCGATTTCCAATCTCCTGTCCTCCTTGTGTCCAATAGAATGAAAATGAGATCATTCCCTACTCTTTCGGGTAACACACGAAAACCCTGTTGTTCAAAAATGCTCCTGGTGACAAGGTTAAAAAAGGTAATATCAATCGGCTCTTGTTCATTCAGCCTATTCGTCTGGCAGATACAGACGACTCCACCATTGACCTGTACTTTTAAGTCGGCTAAAAATGAGGTGAGTCTCTCATAGGACTGTTCTCCTTTTAGCCAACAGGTAATCCATTTGGAGTCTTCTAACCGTTTTTGCTCGTTAAAATACAATTCTCTCATTAAATACTGAGCTAACGCCGTTGAAGTTCTGTCCAATATGAGAAGCTCATATTCACTAAAAGGATGGTCGCTTCTGTAAATACATAACTCTGCGTATTCCTGGTCAAATAGAATAACTTTAGTGGAGGCAAAATGGTGATTACGGGAATCTTTTTGGCTGTGATAACATTTACGTATTCTTTCTTCATCCGGTGAGCACATGGGAGGATAGATTTCCACCTCTTGTTCTTTTAACTGGAATAGTACAGGAACAGTAAGTTCCTTATGTAGAACCTGAAGGATCTCTCTGAAGTGATTAACGCCGAGCAGCCTTCTGTTTAACTCCTGTGCATATGAATCCAGTTTTTTAACCATGTCGTATTGCTGATTGATGAGTACGGAGTGAATATCCTGAGTTATACTAACGAATGGAACTTCCTTTTGAAACACGATGATAGGAAAATCAAATGTGTCTGCACACTTTAATACAGAAATCGGAATCGTGGATATATTTGTATCAAGTTCAATGCAAATGGCGGCTGCTTCACTCTCTATTAACTGTTGAAGGAGTGAAAGGAAGGTCTTTTCCTCTTGTAAAGCGATTCCTGTAGAAAGGATCAGTTCATTACCGTTAAGAAGATTTTTTATCGATTTTACTTCGACTACATGGACCCACTTCACCTGACGGCTGAGACCATTGTGCCCAGCAATCACTTTAGCATGTTCAAAGTATTTTCTTGCTAGAATATCTTCTACTGAGAAATAGTAATTACTTTTCATTTAAATCTCCTCTTGTTCTGCCTTAGGAAAATGGAGAAAAAGGATTGGCGGAACCAACCCTTCATTTGCTTCTATTCTTCTATATAGGGGATTGCAAACTGGATCTCTTCACTCCACCATTTCATTATTTCTTCATCTGAAAGCTGTTGTGAAGATAAGACGGCCAACACCCAATCGATCAACTCATCGGACGTTTGCATATTTCCAGGAAATAGTGTAAGTTCCTTTCCTTCACGCGGTCCCTTAACGTCACTCATCCAAGTTACCCCCTTCAACCATTATTTTTGAAGTAATAGATTTGAAAAATATTTTCGTGCATTTGCCGTTTTCACATGAAGAGTGGCACTTCTTTTATTCTCAGTATGTTTAAACAGAACAAATGCCCCACTTAGGTTCTCTGTTATTTTCTCTATTTTAAAGCCCTTTTGAATAAGAAAATCAATCTTATCCCGTTCACTTAAAAACTCTTGATAATCAGACATGACGACACCCTTTCTATCGATCTTCAGATAAGAACTATTGCTTCATGAATCAATGAATCCATTCCATTTAAGAAAAACTTGTGCCTGTTGGGGATTCTTCTGAGACAATGACCTCTTCTTCGACTTGAATTTCCCAATCTCGGCCGACAGACAATCCAAGATATTTCTCATCACTCGGATCAATTAGTTCTGCCTGCTCGTATTTCTTGAACCACCAGAATTTAGCCAATACATAATAGCAAACAGCTCCAACCCCGAAGCCTACTAAAAATGAGAAGTTTGGAACGTAATAGGAGGCAACCCCTCCAATAATCCATGAGATGAACCCTGCAAGATTCACTCCATTCATATACTTGAATTGTCCTTTGTCTTCATATAATGCAGGCACATTGACTCTTCGCTTCCTGATAAAATAATAGTCTGAAATCAAAATTCCTACGATGGCTGACAGAATGCCCCCAACGAATAGCAGAACTGGAATGATTACACCAAAAAGGTTCCATGGTTGTACGATCGTACCCACAATACCGGCAGTGATGACCCCTGCCCAGAACGGGAATTTGGGTCCCCCGACATTAGAGAATATTGTTGCCGCCGGAACGATATTCGCAGCAATATTCGTTGACCATTGAGCAAGGACGATCATCAGAAGGAGGACACCTAAAACGAATCCGCTCGCTGCTTCTTGAAGAGCTACTACGGGATCATAATTCAGTACGGCAATATATGAAATCCCGCCAATTAACACCATAAATGATTGAGTGATAGGAAGAGCTACAAGGTTCCCAATTAACGAGCTTTTGTTTCTCTTAAACCAATTCCGCTCATTTTTTGGAGCTTTCATGAATCTTGAAATGGACGGAATATCAGCAGATAGTGTGGCCCAAAATCCCATATTACTAAAGATGACTACCAGAAAAGCCGTAAACGTGGCAGCACCTGTTACCGGACTTTCAACCCAGCTCCAAATGTCTCTTCCTTGAGAAGCGGCAGATTCAGATAAGGATGAATACATCCATACAGAAATAAGAATGATGATAGGTGCGGCAAGGTCGGCAAATCTTTCCACAGCTTTAATCCCAAGAGCTGTATTCACTAATTGAAGGACCGCAAAAATCACGAAACAAACAAACCAGTTGTCAAAACCAAATAAAATATTTAAAATACCATTCATCGCTGTTGCACCAAAGTAAGTGTTTATTCCAAACCACATTGATGCTGCCAGACCACGCACTACAGAAGGAATATGGGTTCCAAGCGTTCCAAAAGGGGCTCTCATATAGACTGGGAATGATAGCCCATGCTCAATCCCGATATCCCCGGTCAATGTAATAAATAGACCGATCGCAAGTGACCCAATGATGGTGGCAAGCACAACAAGAGGCAGGGGCAGGGATACGACCCCGGCTCCCCCAATGGCGAAGGTTGCAAGTACTACAACCATTCCAACCCACATAAATGAATAGCCAAGCTTGGTGATTTTTCTTTCACTCTCTTTAATCGGTAATAAATCAGGAGACTTTAAATAACTTTTCTTCATCTTGAACACCCCTTATTTGTTTGCATAAAATGGCAAAACCAAATCTTTGACAAGAGAGGCCGGATGAAGGCAGTCTATCCTCCTCCGGCAGGAGTTGTTCGACAGTTAAGATGCATTATTTTCTAAAGTTTTTAAGACTTAGAGGATTGAAGTGCTTCACTCTCTTCACTTGAAAGAAGCTTACCGTATTTCGCTCTCTTAATATACTTTCCGGTTCCCAGCTTACCGACGAACTGTTTGTCTTTAATGACATATTCACCTCTGGACAATACAGAAACAGGTTCACCTTTTATCTTCATGCCTTCAAACGGGTTATAATCTGCTGCCATATGATGAGTTTCAGCACTTATCACTCTCTCGGCATTTGGATCGAAAATGACCACATCTGCATCAGAACCTACTGCAATGGTTCCCTTCTGAGGATAGAGACCAAACAGCTTTGCACTTCGAGTAGACATGATATCAACAAACTGGTTTAAGCTTATCCGCCCTTTTTCAACTCCTTCTGAGAATAATATGGATACACGGTCCTCTACAATCGGTCCGCCATTCGGGATTTTAGTGAAATCATCTTTTCCAAGATCTTTTTGCCCTTGGAAATCAAATGAGCATTGATCTGACCCTAATGTTTGCAGCTGACCACTTTTCAAGGCATTCCAGAGAACATCTTGGTGCCACTTCTCACGAAGGGGCGGCGACCAAACGTATTTAGCTCCCTCAAAATTCGGACGCTCTAAATAGGTTTGATCAAGCACAAGATACTGAGGACATGTTTCTCCCCATACATTCAATCCTTTACTTCTCGCTGCTGAAATCTGTTCAACGGCATCAGAGCAGGAAACATGCACAACATATAATTGGGAATCTGCCAACCCGGTTAGTTTAGCTGCGCGGCCAGTCGCTTCCCCCTCCAGTTCAGGAGGTCTCGTCAGCGCGTGATAAATTGGTTCCGTTTTCCCTTCCTCTAAAGCCTTTTCGGTTAAATACTCAATAACGTCGCCATTCTCTGCATGTACCATTACGAGTGCCCCTAATTCCTTCGCGGCTATTAAGGTTCTAAAAAGCGTTTCATCGTCTGCCTGGAATACATTTTTATATGCCATAAAGACTTTGAATGATGTAATCCCCTCTTTATCCATCACCTCAGGAAGCTGCGATAGGACATCTTGATTGATTTCCCCGATCATTAAATGAAAACTATAATCGATGACTGCTTTATCCTTAGACTTCGCATGCCAAGTATCAATTGCATTTTGAAGCGGTTCACCCTTATTGGTCAAACAGAAATCAATGAGTGTCGTCGTTCCTCCAAACGCTGCTGCAATGGTTCCACTCTCGAAATCATCCTTTGATACCGTCCCACCGAAAGGCATTTCCAGATGAGTATGGGGGTCGATCCCACCGGGAAAAATGTACTTTCCATTCGCGTCAATTATTTCTGCATCGCTAGTATCAAACCCTTTACCTATAGCTTCGATCTTCCCATTTTGTATAAGCACATCCGCTTTATATGTGTCTGTTGCCGTAACAATGGTTCCATTTTGAATAATTTTATTCATTTCCATACCTCCAGAATTATTTCGCCGCGTTTACTCTAGCTTCGGATAGGTTCCCTACTACCGCTTGACGCTCATTCCACGTCATCGGCATATGGCCACTTGGAACCTCTATCATGTCAATAGCCCCATCAACCGGACATACAATCGAACATAAATTACACCCGACACAATCTTCTTCCCGCACTTTTAAATAACTGTTTCCTTTAGGGTCTTTCAACATATCAATGCATTGATGAGACGTATCTTCACAGGCAATATGACATTTATTACAATTAATACAAACATCCGTATTGATTTTTGCCACAACACTATAATTAAGATCAAGATTTCCCCAATCAGAAAATCTCGGTACTGACTTCCCGACGATATCCTGAACTGAAGCAATCCCTTTTTCATCCAAATAATTATTTAAGCCATCAAGCATATCCTCGACAATTCTAAAACCGTGATGCATGGCAGCAGTGCACACCTGAACCCCTGATGCTCCCATTAGCATAAATTCGACGGCATCCTGCCAATTTGAAACTCCTCCCATTCCTGAGATCGGAACGTTGATACGTGGATTTCTGGCGCATTCGGCAACCATATTCAATGAAATTGGCTTAACTGCAGGTCCGCAATAACCTCCATGAGCACCTTTTCCGGCTACATGAGGAATGGTATTCCAGGAATCCAGATCAACACCAGCTAAACTGTTGATTGTATTGATCATACTTACTGCATCCGCACCACCCCGGACAGCCGCTTCCGCTGTGACAGTAATGTCTGTAATGTTTGGTGTCAATTTTACAATTACAGGTGTCCTGGCCACCTCTTTCGCCCAAAAAGTCTGTTTCTCTACTAGTTCTGGTACCTGACCGGACGCAGATCCCATTCCCCTTTCAGCCATTCCGTGTGGACATCCGAAATTGAGCTCTAGCCCATCAACACCAACGTCTTCAACCTTCTTCACGATTTCATGCCATTTTTCTTGTTTAGGCTCTACCATTAAAGATGCAATGATCGCATGATCCGGAAACCGTTTTTTTGTTTCATAGATTTCCTTCAGATTCACTTCTAATGGTCGATCGGTAATGAGTTCGATATTATTGAATCCTGCTACTTTTTGACCATTAAAACTTACAGCTGCGAACCTTGAAGATACATTTATAATGGGTTCCCCTAATGTTTTCCATACTGCACCGCCCCAACCTGCCTCGAACGCTCTTTGAACCTGGTACCCTGAGTTCGTGGGTGGCGCGGACGCCAGCCAAAATGGATTGGGTGATTTTATTCCTGCTAAATCAATGTTTAAATTTGCCATGAGTTCCCCCCCTAGGACAATCTTAATTCACTTGGACTTTTTCCAATTGTGCATGTAAATGATAGGCGGCAATTTTCCCTTGCTCTGCAGCCGTAACGACCATTGCTTCTCCTACTCCCTTACCGAAAACAACGTCTCCACAGGCGAAAATCTTTGGATTAGATGTTTGGAAGGTGTCTCGATTAACCTGTACAACACCGTCTGAATGTTCCAGTTTGAATTGTTCAATAAGCGAAAGATGACGAGTTTGACCAATCGCCTTAATGACTGCGTCAACAGGAAGCACAAACTGTGAGCCTTCGACAGGAATCGGACGTCTTCTTCCATCCTCACCAGGCTTTCCTAACTTCATCTTGATGCATTCGATTCCTGTTACTTCTCCCGCTTCATTTCCTATAATTCGCTGAGGTGCCGTTAGCCAGCGAAATTCTACTCCATCCTGTTTTGCAAATTCGTATTCAAAATCATAAGCCGTCATTTCTTCCTGTGTACGTCGGTACAAGATTTTTACATTGTCTGCTCCTAAGCGGACAGAACAGGTAGCTCCATCGATGGCAGTATTTCCCGCCCCAATCACCACCACTTTTTTGCCTACATAGTCTTGCGCCAGGTTGCCACTTTTCGTTGCCTTAACAAATTCAATGGCGTCATGAACACCTTTTAAGTTTTCACCTTCAATTTTCAAATCTGGAACATGGGACATTCCTGCTGCCAGGATGACAAAATCATGGCTCTCTACGATTTCATCTGCAGATATATCTTGACCAACTTTTACATTGGTACGAATATCTACATTCAATTTCTTTACCTGATCCACTTCCCAGAAGGATACGCTCTGGGGAAGGCGGAAAGATACGATTCCATAAGTATTCAAGCCTCCCGCTTCTTTTTCCGCTTCATAAATGGTCACTTCATAACCGAAGCGTGCAAGTTCCCTTGCAGCAGATAGACCTGCTGGTCCCCCTCCGATAATCCCCACTCTAATCCCGTTTGGCTCCCCTGCTTCAAATAACACTGTTTCGTTATGCCTTGCCCAATCTGTTGCATATCGCTGCAGGTCTCCAATCATGATTGGCTTAGTAGAATGATTCAGTACACAGGCCCCTTCACACAGCTCTTCTGTCGGACAGACACGTGAGCAGCTCGCACCCACAGGATTTGCAGACATGATTGTTTTTGCCGATCCTTTCAAGTTTCCGGATGCAATCTTTTTAATAAAAGAAGGTATATCAATGCTTGTGGGACAAGCTGTAATGCACGGAGCATCATAACAATACAAGCAGCGATTCGCTTCCTCCACTGCTTCCCTATTGGTCAATCCCTCATGGGCTTCGAGAAAATTCTTCTCAAGATTGAGTAACGAAATTGTGTTAGACAAACTGACTTCCCCCTATCTATTTCCAATTAATTTCCACAACCAGTTAAACACCTCATGGCTGACAATGATGGTTCACCGTCAGCCTCTATATATTAAGGAAGTAAAGCCGTCATATCGTTATAAGTTTCTGGCCTGCGATCCCGATAAAACTGCCATGTATCCCGGACCTCACGTAATAGCTTCTTATTCATTTCACCGATAATGACCTCGTCACTATCTCTGCTTCCAATGGAAACAAAACTCCCTCTAGGATCAACTAAATAGGACTGTCCGTAAAATTCACCCATATTCCAAGGGCCCTCAAACCCAACACGATTAATAGCTCCTAGGTAGTAGCCGTTTGCCACCGCATGGGCTGGCTGCTCAAGCTTCCATAAGTATTCAGATAAACCAGCTACGGTTGCAGATGGATTGAACACAATTTCTGCCCCTTTTAAACCTAATAAGCGGGCACCTTCCGGGAAGTGGCGATCATAGCAAATATAAACTCCTACTTTTGCATAAGCAGTATCGAATACCGGATACCCGAGATTTCCTGGTTTAAAGTAATATTTCTCCCAGAATCCGTAACCTTCCTCTCCAACCCCAACATGAGGAATATGCTGTTTTCGATATTTTCCGAGATAGGATCCATCCGCATCGATGACCGCTGCCGTATTATAGTAAGTAGCTATTCCTTCTCTCTCATAGATTGGTAGAACGATGACGACGCTCAGCTCTTTGGCTAACGCCTGAAACAGTTTTGTTGTAGGGCCATTTGGTATTTCTTCAGCAGAATCGTACCACTTTGGATTTTGTTCGGAGCAAAAGTAAGGACCATAGAAGATTTCCTGTAAACAAATGATTTGAGCTCCCTTTTCTGCTGCTTCTCGCACCAGTTCCACATGTTTTTTGATCGCTTGCTCTTTATGGACGTCTACCCCTTCACTTCCATCTACATCATGAGAAGCTTGAATAAGTCCAATTTTCACCAAGTCTGACATTTCATTACCCCCTACACAAATAGATTTAATAAAATAGTAAGCGCTTTCATTGTTTTTGCTCCATTGGTTCACACTTACTAGATTTCACTGTTGAAATAAAAATCTGAATTTTAAGTATTTTCACTTTATTTTAACCCGTACATTTACAGAATGCACTATACATTCTGTAACACTAACCGCGTTCCTGATTTGTCATTATGTATATTCAATATAATGAATGGTTTCTCTTAAGGTAGCATACTTTCATTACGAATATTGTAGAATGATTTGTTTTAATCTTTATAAAATTCAGTTTTCATTCGACAAAAAATATAGACCATCCTCTTGAATCAATCATTCACATTCATAATGATCTGTTGCAGACCATTTGAAATTATCCTAAAAAAAAAACAGCCTTTTCTAGTGAAAAGGCTGTTTTTGTCGATAATCGTTATGAACTAACTGACTTCATCTCTAGCAATTGTTTCCTGCGAGGCCTGTATTTTACTACTTGTCCCACAAACCAAATCAAGACAGCCAACCAAATGACAGAACCAATCATCATTGCTGTTGAATAGGGAAGACCAAAACCTTCTGGAGCGTAAAAAATATACGAGCTTACAACTCCTGTCATGAACAATGCAGGAATACTGCAAATCCAGTGGAATCTGGCTTGTTGCAATAAATAAATGGCAGCGGTCCACAACATAACGGTTGCTACTACCTGGTTGGACCAACCAACATATCTCCACAGGAAGGTATAGTCAATCTGAGTAAGTAAAAACGTAGGGACAGCCACTGGAATAACTAACAAGACCGGCAGCCATTTCCCTTCAACATCTTTCTTACGTATATCATTCATTAAATCAGCAAGCATCATTCTTGATGATCTTAACGCGGTATCACCTGTTGTGACTGGAAGGATGATGACACCAAGGACGGCTAGTACTCCACCTAGTGTGCCTAACGTCGTTTTGCTGATTTCATTTACCACTCCTGCAGGTCCGCCAGCTGCCAATGCTTCTTGAAGCCCTGTTGTTCCATTAAAGAAAGCCATGCCCGCTGCCGCCCAGATCAATGCGATGATTCCTTCAGCCACCATCGCTCCATAGAATACTTTTCGTCCTTCACTTTCTTTTTTTAATGTTCTGGCTAAGATGGGACTTTGAGTGGAATGGAATCCAGAGATTGCCCCACATGAAACGGTAACCATCAGTAATGGCCATAGAGGCAAATCATTAGGATGTAAGTTTTCAAATGTTAGATTTGGGACTGGATGTTCAAAGAAGAACAACCCAATTCCAATTGCCACTGCCATAAAGATAAGGATGGCTCCAAAAAACGGATAAACCTTTCCAATAATCTTATTAATCGGTAAGACAGTCGCAATGAGAAAGTATGTAAAAATAATGACAAGAGACGTCATAAAATTAAGCGGTGTTACCTCTGCCATCAGTTGTGCAGGACCTGATGTAAAGGCAGCGGCTACGAGAATCATCAGCACGATCGATAAAATGTTCATAACGGATTGTACAGGTTTTCCTAAATATTTTCCTACGATTGAAGGAAACTGAGCTCCATTATGCCTTAGAGATAACATTCCAGAAAAGTAATCATGAACCGCTCCAGCAAATAAGGTGCCAATCACAATCCATAGGAATGCAACAGGTCCATACAAAGCACCTAAAATTGCCCCGAAGATCGGACCTAACCCCGCAATGTTTAACAATTGAACCAGGCTTGCTTTCCACCAGCTCATGGGCATATAGTCCAAGCCGTCCTTCTTTGAGTATGCAGGAGTCACATTAGTATCATCAATACCGAAAATACCCTCTACCACCTTTGAATAAATGAAATAACCTACTACTAGAATACAGATGGATGCAAGAAATGTCAGCATCACGATGTCCTCCCTTCAGTAAATGAATTTATCGTCTATTCTAATACGACAAACGACAAAAAACAACAGAATTTTCTAAAAATATTATTTTTTCCGAATAAATAATCAACTTAATCATCACCCAAAGGCTTTCAAATCAAGATTGTAAGGGGTTACATTATTTAAAAAAAGTTTCATAACATAATATATATAAGTGAATAATTTTTCATAAATAAACATTCTTATATAGCAAAATCGAGAAATAAAATGAGGCGACAAAAGTGTTTTAGTATAAGTAAAACCCGAACTAATTTGCATTCTTAGAGGCAAATTAGTTCGGGTTTTTAATTTGTTCCAATGAACATTTAGATTTAGCGCTTTCCAGCGGTTGATTGGAGTGCAAGACGAAGACTCCTGCGGGAAAAGTAGCTTATGTGAGACCCCGCAGGCTTGCCGAGGAGGCTCACTAGCTACCCGCGGAAAGCGTAGTCTTGCATGGAAATCATTAGCGGTATTAAGAGCCTACACTGAAATTGTTCGTCTTTATGTGGTGGTTTTTTAGTTATGTCCCAGCCTCATTAAAACTAATGGAAGCTACTGTACTTTTCCTTTTGCAAATTCTTCATGAGCTTTTAAGAATTCTTTATTATTCCTTTCTCTTGCAATATCCAATGGAGTACGGTCATTTCCCGAATGTATCTCTTGTCCATCTCCGTGAGCCAGTAACAGGGACACAATTTCTTCACTTCCGTCGAAAGCAGCTATATGTAACGGTGTGTGCCCTGATGAATCGGGTTGATTTACATTCGCTCCTTGTTTTAGTAAATACTCCAACAGTTCTTTAGAAGCTTTCCCGGCGATTCCAGCATGTAAAGCCGTATTAGAAGGGATGTAGGAAACTTTAGAATTTGAGAAGGAATTGATATCCGCACCAAAATTCAGCAGAAGCTCAACGATCTCCCTATGACCATAATGTGCAGCCACCCCTAATGCTATTAAACCTTGTTCATTATCTGCGTTGCACAGATTTGTGTCATTTCTCAATGACTGCTCCACTGTCTCTTTGTCACCTTTTTCAATTGCTTCAAAAAATTCTTGAATGGTTATTGATGTCATCACACTCACCTCATTTTTACATAATTAAAAATATTCTATCAATTATTATCAAAAAAAGATAGGGGTGACTCCTAAAATAGGGAGTCATCCCTATAAAACCTTACTGATCCAGATTTAATTTAGCCAATGCGTCGGCTAAAGCAGTGTTGACCGGCTCGTCCTTTTGCTGTGTTTTCAAATACTTATTTACATCCCTTTTAGTTGCTTTACTATTCTTTTCTTTTTTTCTGCGATCGTTAAAGGTTGAAAGTTTCTCCCTATGTCCACACACACATGTGAACATCTGGCCCTCCCCTTCTCCTCTTAGATCTAAGCGTTTATGGCAATTCGGACACCGTGCATTGGTTTTTTTGCTAATGTTTTTCCGGTGACCACACTCGCGATCCTGACAGACCAATTTCTTACCATGCTTATTCTTTATTTCGAGCATCAGATTTCCACAATCAGGACATTTCGTTCCGGTTAGATTATCATGAGAGAATTTCTTAGTAGAGTTCTTTATTTCACTAACCGATTTACTTGTATAATCTTTTATCTCTTGTAAAAATACTTGTTTATTAAGAGATCCATTTGCGATTTTTTCAAGCTTTTGCTCCCACTCTGCTGTAAGGGTAGGGGATTGTAATTCCAGAGGTGCCAATTCCAATAATTGCTTTCCTTTAGACGTAATGAGAATTTCTTTTCCTTTCGGTTCAATCACGCCTGAGTTAAAAAGTTTTTCAATGATATCTGCCCTTGTCGCAACTGTCCCCAGTCCCCCCGCTTCATCTATTGTATCCAGAAGATCTTTGTTGCTTTCTTTCATGAATTTCTTTGGGTTTTCCATAGCGGATAGAAGTGTTCCTTCATTAAAATGACCGGGAGGATTGGTTTGCCCTTCTGTTTCTTTTATTGCCAGAACAGAAAACATATCCCCTTCTTCCATTTTTGATAGCAAATGATCTTTTTCTGAATCAAAATCATAAACTTCTTTCCAACCGATTTCTACAATCCGCTTTCCCTTCGTCTGAAAGGCTTCAGTACCGATCGAGGCTTCTATAGTCGTTTGCTCATACAGATATGGAGGGTAGAATACAGCTAAGAAGCGTTTCACGACTAGGTCATAGATCTTTCTTTCACGGTCCTGTAATTTTTGGAGGAAAGGTGTCTCCTCCGTCGGTATAATGGCATGGTGATCCGTCACCTTTTGGTCATCTACGTATGCTTTTGAAAGTTGTTTTGAACTCTGTAACGCTAAATGAGCCATTTTACGATAAGGTTGTACGCTCACTGCTTTCAATCTATCCTTCAATGTGGAGACCATATCACTGGATAAATGTTTACTATCTGTTCTTGGATAAGTAACCAATTTATGTTGCTCGTACAATTTCTGCATAATGGATAGTGTTTCTTTTGCAGAATAACCAAAGATTTTATGAGCATCCCTTTGCAATTCTGTTAAATCATATAAAGAAGGAGCATGATTTTTCTTTTGTGATTTTTTTACTGACTGAATAGTGATTTCCTTTTTGTCCTTCAGTAATTTCATGACGCTTGTTATTTCTTCCTTAGAAAATGTTTTCGTATCTTTATTTTTACGGTTTGACCAAATAAACGTACCACTATCCGTTGTAGCCTGTATGCCATAATAAGTTTGTGGTTTAAAGTTCCTGATTTCTTCTTCCCTCTGAGCAATGATGCTTAACGTAGGTGTTTGTACACGCCCACATGATAACTGGGCATTGTGTTTGGTAGTCAAAGCCCTGGTTGCATTCATTCCCACATACCAATCGGCTTCAGATCTCGCTTGAGCAGCTGCATATAGGTTTTCGTATTTTTTAGCATCTTTCAGTTTATTGAATCCGTCTTTAATCGCCTTATCGGTGACAGATGAAATCCATAATCGTTTCAGCGGTTTATTTACCCGGGCTTTATCAATGATCCAGCGGGCAACAAGCTCCCCTTCCCGGCCGGCATCAGTCGCAATGACGATTTCTTTGACATCCGGACGGTTCATTTGTGCTTTCACTGAGCTAAACTGTTTCCCTGTTTTCTTAATGACTACAAGATTAAGGGACGGAGGGAGCATGGGTAAATCCTCAAGTTTCCAAGCTTTGTAGCGGTCATCATAGCTTTCTGGCTCTGCTAATGTGACTAAATGTCCCAGGGCCCAAGTGACGATATAGTCGTTTCCTTCCAAGAATCCATTTCCTTTTTTCGTACACTGAAGTACTTTGGCAATATCTCTACCGACAGAAGGTTTTTCTGCCAGGACTAAAATCTTTTTCATGTTAAAAATCCTTTCAATACTAGGTGTTTGGTTTCTATATCTTTTCTATTTTAACATACCAATAAAATGAATAGTGTTTTAGAGTTCACCTATGGGCTGTACTATACTAAGGGATATAAGGAAAACAATCTGTATGATACCCTTCTTGGTCTAATAGTTTTATCGGTTTCCATCGCTATTACCGTGACGTACCTCATAGGGAAATGACATGTGATTGGTTTCTACGACGAAAAAAAGAGCATCTAGAGAGATGCCCCCTGTACTGTTTACCATCCCTTATGCGATAAATTCCTTTAAACTCTGATGAAGAAAAAACTAGGAAGAGGCCGTCTTCCTAGTAAATGCTATTCTTCGTCTCCTTCTAAGAAGTCTGGATCTAACTCTTCAAATTCTTCATCATCTAAGTCACAATCCCAGTCTTCATCGTCACAACCTTCAGGATTTACAAGGACACATACTTTCGTTTCTCCTATAACTTCCACTAGGAATTCACGTTCCACGTGAACAATGATTTTGTTACCGTTTGGTGAAATAACCGCTTCGCAGCAATTCGGCTGTTGCAGTACGCGAGCACATACTTCAATATCATCTAAGCAATCAGGATCACGGTATTTCAGCTTAATGCAATCTGTATACTGTACTCTCTCCGTTACAACAGATGTCTTTGTGTTGTCACTGTGGGAGTACCATACGTTGATATCGTATGAACCGTGAATTTCAACCTTCTTGCCTACTTTGTGTGCTTCATACTGGTGATTAATGATCCAGCAGCCTAAAATGCTCGATGGATTATGCGGCGGGCTAATCGTATGATGAGACTGTGTGAATTTACGTCCCTTCGCTACGACCGCTTTAGTAATAATCTCTCTATATTCTGCCATTCGAGCGAACCTCCTCATTCATTTTCAATTCATCTTATGCGACTATCTAGGTGTTTGTGCGAGTAAATTTAATTACATAATGGGATTGTTGCGAGATAATGTATTGTATGCGAATACCCATTGAATGTTCCGGAATGCACTACCCGCCACCATAGAAAAATGGTAAACTAAGAATCAGCAATGAAGTGACAATTTTGAAGAGGAGGATGTTTTCATGTCAAAAAGCAAAGCAAAACGAAAAAGGGGTCATTTCCTTAGAAATACGGGCAGGGATGTGACAAAGCTCCGAAGTACCTTACCAGACTTTTCGATAATGGAGCGCACAACTAAAACGAAGAAGGAAACAGTAGCAAAAGATCTAAAAAAACACAAAAAACGATCTCCGCATGAAAGGGATATTCCTTTAAGCAGAGATCGTTTTTATTTTCACTATGCACCTATATACACCATTCTTCTATTAAGAACAGCTTCCAGGCGTTGAGTTTTTCACTTGTGATCCGGTTTCACCACGGAGTAAATCTCCGCCGGTGGTTTCAATGATATGATCCGTCACATTATTAGAAATGACGGAAGCAACAATTTGTAGTAAGTCATTCACGTCCGTTTGAGACTCTTTAAATTGTTGTACGACTGGAATGGCATCGATTTCCTTTTCCAGGTTTTCAATCTTTTCTTCAACCATTTTTAACGCTTCTGTCTTACCATAGTGCTGGAAGTTAACCGCTTGTTTTTGTAAGCTCTTAATACTTGCAATCATTTCACGCACTTTTTGATTTTCGTGAATCTGAGCTTCAGCGCGTTTAAAGAAATCCACTTCTTCTGTTTCAGCAATCATCGTTGCAAGCTCTTCTGCCCGCTTCATAATATCGTCTTTTGTGTACTTTGCCATATTAATTCACCTCTACCGGTTCTTGAAATTCTGATCCAATCTGGCCATTTCCGACCATTTCCCCATCCAGTGACCACGATTTAGCATCTGTGATCTTAACCTTTACAATTTTTCCAATGGCTGTTTTAGGAGCCTTGAAATTGACAAGCTTGCTGCGTCGGGTATAGCCGGCAAGGATGTCAGGGTTTTTCTTACTCTCTCCATCCACCAGTACCTCGACGATCTGCCCTTTATAGTTCTTCATCGCTTCAGCAGAGTATTCCTTCACAACTGCATTTAATCGTTGAAGCCGCTCTTTTTTGACATCCATCGGTACATTGTCATTCATCTTCGCCGCAGGGGTACCTTCCCTAGGAGAATAGATGTACGTAAAAGCCGATTCAAATCCAACTTCCCGATATAAAGAAAGAGTTTCTTCAAATTGCTCATCGGTTTCATTCGGATATCCGACGATGATGTCAGTTGTAAGAGCAACGTCCGGCATCGCAGTTTTGATTTTCCTCACTAATTCGAGGAATTCCTCACGTGTATACTTTCTGGCCATGATCTTCAGGACATCTGACGATCCGGATTGAACCGGTAAGTGAATATGCTCAACCAGATTCCCTTTTTTCGCAAGAACTTCAATTAAATGATCATCGAAATCCCTCGGATGACTGGTCGTAAATCGAATACGAGGAATATCCACTTTTCGAAGGTCATCCATTAAATCTCCTAAGCCATATTCAAGATCCTCGATATCTTTACCATAGGCATTCACGTTCTGACCAAGAAGAGTGATCTCTTGATACCCCTGGGCAGCAAGGTTTCTTACCTCCTGAATGATTTCTTCAGGACGTCGGCTCCGTTCCTTACCGCGTGTGTAAGGAACGATACAGTACGTACAGAATTTGTCACACCCGTACATGATGTTCACCCATGCTTTAATGTTCCCGCGGCGTACCTTCGGAAGGTTCTCGATGACGTCCCCCTCTTTAGACCAAACCTCCACTACCATGGCTTTGGACATATAAGCATCAGACAGGATTTTAGGAAGTCGATGAATGTTATGAGTTCCAAAAATCATATCTACTTGCTGGTATGTTTTCAGAATCTTATTCACAACGGATTCTTCCTGTGACATGCATCCGCATACACCGATCAATAGCTCAGGTTTTTCCCGCTTTAAATGCTTCAAGTGACCTAACTCACCAAATACCTTATTCTCGGCATTTTCACGAATCGCACATGTATTTAAAAGGATAACGTCTGCATCATCAGTCGAATTCGTCGCTTCATAGCCTAAAGCCATGAAAATCCCTGCCATCACTTCTGTATCATGTTCATTCATTTGACAACCGTACGTACGAATATAGAATTTCTTGCCTTCCCCTAAACCTCTATATTGATCATCAATCGTAAAGTCATTATGATATTTAATTTCTTCCTTCCCACGCTTTTTGGCATCTTTTAACGATGGTGGGATATAGACACTTTCAAAGTACTTACTGTAATCCTTTTCGGATTTTTGGTCCGATGGAGTAACAGACTTCGATTGTTGTCCATGTTTTCTTTGCTCTTCGTTCATGAAAAATCCCCTTTCTACCTCTATAACCAAACCGCTTATCTTCTATTATAAATCATCTAAGAAGATATACATTCTTGCACATTATAATAGTATAAAGGTTTTCGAGGATACATACAATAGAGGCGCATAAGTGTTGAAATTTGTTCGAAACTTCCCGCTTACCAGTATAAATGGGCTTTCATCCATGTAACTCCCCTTGCAAATGGTGCATAACGTAAAGTAAGACAAATACCCAGGGAGGCGATTAACATAGCAAAGAATGAAATGAAGACACCTATGTATCACATTGAAAACCAGGAAAAAATATACTTCCATTCTAAAATAGATGAACTAAACCAAACCATTCAAAGATTACAAGAAAGCCATCTGTATGCTGAGGTACAGCATTATAAAGAACTTTTCAACTCTAAACTTCACCAAATAGACCATCTAAATGAGGAATTAGAAGTAAACCGGGTTTCTGAGGAAGAACTTATGAAGGATCGGAATAGATTTAAAGAACGGAAAGAAAAGCTTGAGTATCAAGTAAATGAACTTCACCATCAGCTACACATCAAGGAAAACATCCTTATAGAGAAGACTGAAAACATTCATGAATTAAAGCAAAAGCTGCTTCAGATCGAGATGGAGCGAAAAAATCTATCAGTATCTTTATCCCTATTAGAAGATCAATTGAAAATACTTCATGATAAGCTTATCAGCAAGGAAGAATTCCTTTTGGAAAAAAGTGAAATGATAAACGAGCTGGAGAAAAAGCTGGTTCAAACTGAGGTGGATCGGAACAACCTGGCCCTTTCCATGTCCAGGCTGGATGAAGAAAGAGATTCACTCCGTCAACAGCTTCACAAGAAGGAAGATTTGCTTCAAGAGAAGTCTATAATCAATAATGAACTAGAAAAAAAGCACCTTCAATCCGAAAATGAACTCAATAACCTCTCACTTTCCTTATCCAAGGTGGAAGAAAGTCATAACAAGTCAACCCTTGAAAACGAAACGTTACTAAAAGAAAATCAAACATTGCTGCAACGAAACCAATCTTTAAATACGAAAGTGCATAGTCAACTACAGCATATTTCGGATTTAAACGCTGCATTAGCTCATTCTGAAGAAACGAAGAAAGAAATGTTCTATAGCCTTATTTCTAAAACAGAAGAGCTAGAAAAGCTAATGTCTGAGAGGAAACATACTCTTGATTCTTTGCAGTTCGCAAAGGATCAGTTAGTCGAAGCTGAAAAACAAAAAATGGAATATATTAAAACATTTATCAGCGAATATCAAAAGCAGTTTGAAGAGAATGAGTGGTGGTTTTCCACCCAATTTGCCGATATTGATCAACGGTCAAAACAGCAGGATGAACGAATTGAATTGGTTGAACAGGAGCAAGAACTCCACTTTATCCATCAGAATGAAGTATTAATGGAGAAATTTGAAGAAGTCGAGCAGCGATTTATTGAATTTATTGAGGAAGTCGATTCCATCCGTGACCATAATTCGAGAATGACCCACAATTTATTTGAGCTGAAACGAATGGTTGAAAACCAAAAACGAAGCCAAACTCATATTATTAAACCACGTCAGAAACATTCATCAGATAAGAAGGTCACTCAAAACGATGACAGGTCAAGAGAATAACGTCAGTAATAAATAAAGTTGCTTTGGGAGATCCCTTGGCAACTTTATTATGGTTAAAAGCTAATCATGATTTTGTTGTTTGAACTGAGCTGGAGCTCTTGTTCTTCAAATAACACAAACCCCAAAATAGTAGAAGATTCCTGTTCTTCGAGATTTTCCAACGTAAATTGTAACCCCTCAACCGAAATTGTTTCCCCCGGCGGAATAATGGATTCCTGGATAGATTCAATCCAATAATCGCCAGTTGCAAATGCCTTTTCCAGCCAGTCTTCCCCCATATACTTCCACCCTTGTGCACCGTTTTGGCCTTGAATGGAAAAAATCTCACTCATTTCAGGAGGGAGGATCTGTCCTCCAATTTCAATTTTATCAGGAGGGTTCATTCGAAAGCAGATTTTTGGATTCAATAAGTCTACGTTTCCGGTATTCTTAATGTAAAATGCAGCTTTAATGGAATATCGTTCCAGTTTCCGATTAGGTAAGACATTATAATCAAAATATATTTCAGCAGATGGCCTTTTCACCTGGGCTTCCCGGATTTTCCGATTTGCTTTTTGCTTTTTGATTTCTTCGTATTCCTTATCATCAATCTGGGTATGCCTATTTGGCTTCTTTATCTCCTCCTTATTTGTTACGGTATCCTCATCAAGCTTACCTGTCGTTTTTAATATGTGCAGAACATTCAAATCGAGTAAGGTGGGTTTCTGGTTTCCAAGTAGTATTTTCAGCGCACAAGTCGTTAAAATTGAAGGACCCTCATTAAGTAAGAATTCTTCATCTTTACACTGTATGGAACATCTAAGATGTGGAATTGAGTGTCGCTCTTGCAATAAATAGTACCCATTGAAATGCAGCTCATCCTTATAGATGGAGAGATTTTTTTTCACATTGATGGAATTCAATTTTTCGTTATATCCAAATGAAACAAACCGTTTATCGTTCTTTGGTTTAGTCGACACTAATTCCATAAACAGGTCACCATCACTGATCCATCCAGTATTTTCCACAATCGAAATTTCAACTCCATAATGAGTTAATACCTCTCTCACCTTTTCAATTATCTCATGATTTGTGCTCTCATTCGATGTGTTCACTGACAGCCATACTTTTTTGCCGTGTAGAGAACTATTCACTTCCATCATTTGTTCTTCTTTATTCCAATTAAAATGATAATTATTCTCCGCACAAAAAAACTGGATGGCTGATAAGTAATAGTCTGGAATTGATCCCCAATCATGATTATTGATTTTTAATTTCATTTACAGGCTCACCACCCTTAATGATTATTTGGTCTCTTTATCTTATGTTACGAATCGACTAACTATGATGCTTCACATGAGCCCTGAATTCTAAGAACACCAACACGATTTATTGACATAAGATAAATGGATGAATATATATGTGAAGGAGAGAATCTGAAGTGCAAATGGATAATTCGAAGGTATCTATTATCTTTCCTGTAAAAAATGAAGGTCCAAATGTGAAAAACACATTAACTTCACTTTTTGCTACTGATACGACAATTGACTACGAAGTTATTATTGTTGACGATGCTTCTGAAGATCGGTGTTGTGATTTCTTGGAACAATCTCATTTCAAAAATAAAGTCAAGTTAATTAGGACGGAGGGAGTAGGGCCTTCAGTAGCACGTAATATAGGAGCTGAAAACGCTAAATTTAACTATTTAATGTTTTGTGATGCTCATTTATCTTTCGAACCTTATTGGATAGATAGATTACTAACTACTTTAAGGGTGGATATGACGGATGTCGTTTGTCCCGCGATAGCATCAATGGACGACCCGAAGATTGTAGGCTATGGGCAAACTTTAAATAGCAGTTTAAGGATACAATGGCATAAGAAAAAGCCATGTTTATTTAATACTGCGATTATTCCAGGCGGGTGTTTTTTAATAAAACGGGATGTCTTTTTTAAAGTTGGTGGATTTGAAACCGGCTTTAAAACCTGGGGACATGAAGATGTAGAATTATCTATAAAACTTTGGTTGTTCGGCTATAGGTGCAGCTGCGAGCCGGCAGTTACAATCAAACATTTGTTCAGGAAGTCCCACCCTTACAAAGTAGATTATGATGGAGTATATTATAACCTACTGCGGATGGCTTACCTGCATTTCAATCAGGATAGGATTAAAAAAACGAAAGATTTAATCATTCATAGGAGTCCAAAAAAAATTGAGAATCTTGTTCTCAAAGATGGAGTGGAACAACGAAGAAAGAAATATTTACAGAGCAGGTCTTTTAATGATGAATGGTTTTTTAAACATTTTAAAATACACTTTTAATAACGAAAACCATTTCTTTTATCTATAAAAAGAAATGGTTTTTTTTCGTATTATTGGTTGTTTAAAAACTCGATTACAGTGTTAATGATAAATTGTTGATGGCTATTGGATAACGTTGGATACAACGGCAGGGAGAGGATTTCATCGGATATTTTTTCTGTTTTCGGAAAATCCCCTTTTTGATAATGTAAATGGCTAAACGCTTTTTGTAGATGTAACGGAATCGGATAATAAATCATAGACGAAATTCCTTTTTCTTTTAAATACTCCATTAATCTTTCCCTTTTTTGCACCCTGAATGAGTATTGGTGATAAGTGTGTTCTCTTGATTGTATATAAGTGGGGAGCTTTAGGTTATTCTTTAATCCTGAGTAATACGTTTTAGCAATAGCATCTCTTTTATCCAATAATTCTTCAAAGTATTTTAATTTCACTAATAGAATGGCTGCCTGTATCTCGTCCAACCTGCTATTGATTCCTATTGTGTTGTGAATATACCTTTCTTGAGAGCCGTGATTCCTGAATTGCATTATTTTATTATTCAGTTCCAGAGAGTTAGTTGTCAGCATTCCAGCATCACCGCACGCACCTAAGTTCTTTGTAGGATAAAACGAAAAACAACCTATGTCCCCTATGCTTCCTGCCATCTTTCCTTTGTACTTTGTTCCTAACGCCTGGCAAGCATCTTCAATCACATATAGTTCGTGCTCCCTGGCTATTTTCATTATCTCATCCATATTTGCAGCCAGGCCAAATAAATGGACAACAATGATCGCTTTCGTTTTATTAGTAATTTTCCGGATGATTTCCTTAGGATCTATATTATATGTTTCTTCTTCAATATCTGCAAAAACCGGCTTGGCTCCTACATGAGCGATAGATTCAGCGGTTGCAAAAAAGGTAAAAGGAGTAGTGATGACCTCGTCCCCTTCTCCAATTCCCAGGGCTTTTAATCCCAATGTAATGGCATCTGTACCATTTGCTAACCCCAACGCATACTTAACGCCTACATAATCAGCTATCTCTTCTTCGATTTTTTTGGACTTTGGTCCAAATATATACTCTCCACCTCTGATTACTGCTGCCACTTCTTTCAATATTTCCTTTTCGTATAGCTTCAAATCACTTTTAGTATCTACCATAGGTATCATTCACTCACCCCCTTATGTGGCTCCAATGCCGATATATTTGATTCCCTGCTCTTCAACTTCATTGCGGTTGAACGCATTTCTTCCATCAAGGAATACTTTGCAGTTATTAAACATGGAAAGATTAAGGTTCTCATATTCGGAATGATTAGCTTGTAAAATGACAATATCCATGTCAGGAACTAATTTATCCTGAAGTGAAATATACTTTATGTCCATGTCTTCAACTTCTTTAGGAGAATAATACGGATCGTTCACAAAAACATTCGCATTCTTTTCATTTAGGATTTCATTTAGACGTATAGTAATTGATTTTGTGTGTTCTTTCACATTTTCTCTAAACGACAGCCCTAAAATAAGTATATTCATAGAATCTAATTTACCTACTTCTTTTTCTATCAAATCGACAGAATAAACCGCCATGCTATCATTGATTTCTCTAGCTTTGTTAACTAAGCCATCTGTACTTAGTCCATTATTTAAGAAAAAGTAAGGGTATATAGGGATGCAATGCCCCCCGACTCCTATGCCTGGATTATGAATATGAGAAAAAGGTTGTGAGTTTGAAGCCTTTATGATTTCTAATATATTTACACCTTTTTCATTCGCATACACAGAAAGCTCGTTTGCAAGTGCGATGTTCACGTCCCTATAAACCGATTCTGCTACTTTAGCAAATTCAGCAGCTTCAGTGCTACTCATTTCAATTACTTCACATTGTAATGCCTTTTTATAAAAAGAAACTGCAAGATCCTTACTTTTTTTATTTACTCCCCCCACGACTTTAGGATAATCCTTGAGATTTTTTATGATTTTATTTGAATAAACTCTCTCTGGACTATATGCAAGGTAGAAGTCAGTACCCATCTTTAAACCGGAAAGCTTCTCGATATTGGAACCAAACCGGTTCCTTGTATCACCGGTTGGTAATGTTGTTTCGAATATCACTACTGTATCTTTTTTTATACTTTGTCCAATTTGATTAACCGCTTCATCAATATATTGGTAATCAACCTTGTTATCAGGTGTTATTAATACCGGGACAATGACAATTACTACATTGGAGTTACTCACTGCTTCTTTAGTATTTGTAGTAGAAGTCAGTACTTGAGCAATATGATTTGCCTTTACCAACTCTTCCAAGCCAGGTTCACCTTTTATATGACAGTTACCCTTGTTAACTTGTTCAACTACATTTGGGTTTTTATCTACTCCATAAACTCTTATTCCTTTCTCCGCTATTACTGAAGCAATGGTTAAACCTATTTTCCCCAGACCAATAACCGTCACTTTCAAGTTATCCTTATCTAAATTCAATCTACACACCCCTTATTGTTTTTATCAGTTTATGCGTATCCAAAGAATCTGTTAAGACACTAATCTATTATTGGAAATTTTCACATCTTGTCCTCACAAAAAATCTGTTAATCCATAAAATAAAATAGAAGGAGGTGCGAATTTTGAAAATAAAAAAATTAAAATTATTAATTTTGATCCGACCATTTGGAAGAATTTACGCAAAACACAAATCCAAATACGACGTTATTAAATCTTTGGAACAATTTGCGGATGTATATTATTGGCATAAAGATGGTTCGATTCATGAAATTATAAAAAAATTGAACATTAAACCAGATTTTATTTTCCATTATGACGCAGCTTACAATTATAAGCTCTCCCCTAGAATTACTGGTTTGTCTGAAATTAATATTCCTAAAGGATGTTATATTATCGATTCTCATTACAATCCAGGTTTCCGCAGGGAGTATGTAAATAAAAATAAAATTGATGTTATATTTTCCGTCACTAAAGAAAACTTCCTGAAAATGTATCCAGACCTGAAAAACCGATTTATTTGGTTACCCTGGTCGATAAATACGGCTATATTTAGAGACTGGTCGCAACCAAAAGTATATGACTTTATGTTGATGGGTTTAGTCAATCCTGTATTAGAAGGAAGATATCCTTTCAGGGAAAAAGTGCTGGAAACAATGAAAAAATATAATGGATTCGTCCATCACCAACACCCCGGACATTTAGTATCTTGGAAAGGGAATCCATTGGTCGATCTTAATTACGCAAAAGAAATCAATAAATCGAAAATCTTCTTTACCTGTGGTAGTACATTAAACTACCCCGTTTTAAAGTTTTTCGAAGTGCTCGCTTGTAACACTCTATTACTTGCTGAAGCTAACAATGATATTTATGAATTAGGCTTTATTAATGGGGTGAATTTCATTTCCTGTACTAAAGCAGACTTCGAAGAAAAAGCTCTCTTCTATTTAAATAATCCTACATTAAGAAATAGGATATCAAAAAATGGGGCGAATTTTATTAATAGATACCACTCAAATGAAGTTAGGGCAACTCAATTCATTAAACATGTTAATGAAATAATTATTGAAAGAAAAAAAACCTGGATTGATTGATTCATACTCTCTCATTCTAATCTCTCCAAGAACAATAATAATAAAGGGGTGTTGAAAAGATGAAAGAAATCATATTTAGTGATAACCAGAATTCATTTTTTGTAAATGATGAAGATAAGAAAGGACTAGGCTTGTCACTGCACAATGGGATCACTCAGCCCAGAGTTGTGAATTTCTGGAGAAGAATTGTAGAGAAGCTGGAACCAAACCTAATCTTAGACATTGGCTTGAATTATGGAGAGATATTATTTTCTGCAAATTACTGTAAGGATGCATTGATTTATGGCGTAGAGCCAAATAAAGAACTTAAACCTTATATCGAAAAATCTCTCCAAAAGCATCTAAATAAAGACCAAATGAAAATCATTTATAAATTGGCATCTGATCAAAACTTATATTCTCAAGATTTTTTTGTAGATAAAGAGCGTTCCGGAAATTCATCAATCTATCAATTAGAACATAGAGAACAAATTAAAAAGAAAATAGGCAGTATTAAAATTGACGACCTATTTAAGTTGAAAAGTATTGAAAATCAGATAGTCATCTTTAAAATTGATGTCGAAGGTCACGAATGGAAAGTTTTGGAGGGGATGAAGGGTACCTTAAAAAGGTGCCAAACTTTCGCGGGATGTATTGAGTTCAATATAGATTTCCTTAAAAAAGTCAATGTTAACGGGGAAGAATTCATTAACTATTTAAATGAGAACTTCAACATTTTCATTCCTGGTGAAGAAAACACTCTGATAAAAATCCCCCAGCTAAACATTCATCTCCTAAGTGCCTACTACTCGATTGATACTAAATGTAATGACTTACTATTATTCCCTCAAAATTATCATCCTGATAATTTTGATTACTCTATTATTACTAAAGAGGTGTCAGCTGATGAAACCTAAGATTTTAATATTAATTAGACCATTCTGGATAAAATACGCTAAGCATAAGGCGAAGTTTGATATGATTAAAGCATTTGAAGAATTTGCTGATTTATACTATTGGTATGAAGATGGGGATATAAGAGATATATTAGAAAAAATAAGAGTCAAACCTGATTTTATTTTTCATTATGATGTCGGATATAATTATGCACTAGCACCGAATATCACTGGATTGTATTCCATTGACATACCTAAAGGTTGCTTTGTTATTGATTCTCATTATAATCCTGCTTTCCGGAAAAACTATGTTCTTACGAATAAATTTGATGCTGTTTTTTCGGTATCAAAAGAAAATTTTCTCAATTCCTATCCAGAGCTTCAGCATAAATTCAAATGGTTACCCTGGTCAGTAAACACAAAAATTTATAGAGATTGGAAACAAAATAAAGAGTATGACTATCTACTGATGGGATTAATCAACACGCCAACGCATGGCCGGTACAAATTTAGAGAAGCAGTGTTAAATAAGTTTAATACTCTTCCTAATTTCACCCACATTGCTCACCCTGGTCACTTAGTATCCTGGGATAAGGAACCGATTGTCGATATTAAATATGCGAAAGAAATCAACAAAGCTAAAATCTTTTTTACTTGTGGAAGTAATCTCAAATATCCAATTTTGAAGTTCTTTGAGGTACCTGCATGTAAAGCTTTACTGCTCGCTGAACCCAACAACGATATTCTCGAGTTAGGATTCAAGGATGGTGAGAATTTCATCGCATGCAATTTTACAAATTTTGAAGAAAAAGCGAAGTATTATCTCAATAACAATCGATCAAGAGAAGAAATTATTAATAATGGATACCATTTCATTCAAAGAAATCATTCTAATCAAATACGGGCACAACAGTTTGTTAACTCCGTAAAAGACATTATCTTAAAAAAAAGATAGCAAGGAAAAACAAGTGGGATTCATAGCTTTATAATTCCAAAGAAATTTATAGCATATTAAATACAAATTCACACATTATACCATCTTAATTATCCAACCCAAAACTATAATATCCCATTTATTTCTTTTTTCTTCAAGGGTTATACATCATTAGTTTCATGAATTTTATTAATAAAGGATGAATGTAATGAAAATATACTACAAATGCAAAAACGGTTTATTGACCCTTTCTTATTTTATTGACTCATCGGATAAAACCAACTTTACTATTTTTAGAAACAGTTATAAAACATCGGGTGAAGTACACCTAGATAATAAACAATGTAATATTCACTTGCCAAACAACTGGAATATCGATTCAGTTCATCCAGATATGTTAGCTCTTGCTGCTATTTCCATTGTGTACCCATTTTGTGGTCCTGTAATCTCTGTACCAATAGGAGTCAGTGTACACTTCCACAGGGCTTTCTACAGACTCACTAATAAAAAAATAGTTCCTGTAAATTATAATCTCAAACCCAGAAAAGCTCCAATTAATGCTGCACCAGCCCTTTCATATAGTGGGGGTATGGATTCAACTTCAGCTTTATTACTTCTCCCACCTTCAACTCACTTGTTCTATATAGATAGAATCCCTCCTAATACACTTAAACAGAGAAAAACGATGCTTAATCAAGAAGCTGCATATTTTGCATGTGATTCTTTAAAAAAACTTGGGTTTAATATTCATCGAATAAAGACAGATTTACAGTATGTAAGGAATCCTGTTGGCTTTAATACCATTTTGTCCGACGCAGTTCCTAGTTTACTATTATCTGATTACTACGGCTTCAATAGTTTAGCAAATGGTCATACGATCGAAGAGGGATACAGGGTCGGTTATGAGGGGTATACAGACTGGAAGGAAAATCCATTCATATCCATCTGGTCAGAAATATTAGATAGCGTAGATATGCCCTTTACACTCCCATTAATAGGATTAAGTGAAGTATCTACAACAAAGATGGTTATGAACTCCCGCTATAAAAATATTGCGCAAGCATGCAGCAGAGGCGGCGTAGGAAAGCCTTGTATGAACTGTTATAAATGTTTCAGGAAAGATCTATTGGAAAAAACGATTTATAACGTACCTCTTTCAGAACCTTATTTAAATAATTTGTTTAAAATCAATGATGCAAACAATATAATAAAACATCCTTATCCACACTTCGGAAACGTCCTTTCATACATTACTTCCAAATATAATGGCAACCATCTTGAAATGAATAAATTAAAGGAAAAAGTTAGAGGGGATTCAGTCAATACATCGTGGATGGAAAAATTTCATCCAGAAGCCTTAAATATTATTGCACCACAATATCGCCAATATATCAAAAAGCAAATTGATAAATATGTAACTACAATGAAAGAGAATGAAATTAACACAATGAAAACCTTGTATAGTGTAGATACAATAAAAAAATTATAATTCCAGTTGAAAAAGTTTCTTCACCTAATCATTTATACAAGTAAAAAAGCCCCTCATGAACTTTGTCAGTTTATGAGGGGCTTTCTTTCATGTCCAAAAATAATTACTTTATTCATTCTCACTGATTAGTATGTGTATGAATTAATTTCTCTTTAATTCTCTTGCGGGGTTTCCTATAACAGTACTATTATTTTGTACATCTTTTGTTACTACTGAGCCTGCACCAACTACAGAATCGTTATCAATAATAACTCCAGGAAGTAAAGTGGCATTATTTCCAATTGAAGCACCTTTCTTAATAACAGGACCTTTCAACTCATAAGGAGATTTACCCATGTATTTATCGTTGGACATAGAAACACAAGGACCAATAAAAACGTGATCTTCTATAATGGTATCACCTGTCACATACGCAAGTGTTTGAATAGTACATGCCTTACCAATCGTACTATTTAATTCAATGATAGCACCCCTACCAACCACAGTATCCTGATCAATTATTACGTTCTCCCTTATACTTGCATGATCTCCAATGAATACATGTTGACCAATAGTGGTGCCAGAATAAATGCTGACCAGGTTGCCTATCTTCACATTCTCTGAAATTAATAATGTAGTAGAACTTTTGTTGCCTCTCATCCTATTATTTCCTTGTGGCTTTATACCAATTACACAGTTATTACCTATTTTTGAATTTTTCATGATATGGGTGCCTTTTAAGATCACGCTGTTATGACCAATCTCGACCCCTTCTTCTATCAAAACACCCTCTTCTACAACTACATTTCTCCCTAGTGTCACACCATTAAGATTCTTCACGTAGATCACCTCTGCAAACGTTATTTATAACATAGTGTATGTACTAACCTCAATAAAAGTTTGGACTAATTTAAACATTTAAATGTTTGTCCAAGCAATTTCATTTATTTTGCATAGTATATTAAAAATAGGTATAAGAGGTGTTCAATTTGAAGATTGGAGTTATTGGTGCTGGTAAAATGGGAGAGAAGCACATTAATGCCTTATTGGCACTTAAGGATCATGTGACACTACTAGGAATATTTGATAACGATAATAAAAAGAGTCAAGCCATTTCAGAGAAATATAAAATTAAGCGTTTCCCTACTATGATCGATCTTGTAAGAAGTGTGGATGCAATAAGTCTTTGTGTGCCAACTAATTATCACTACGAACTTGCGAATCTATGTTTAGATGAAAATGTTCATTTATTAATAGAAAAACCCATCACTGCTAATAGTTCTGATGCAGAAAAGATTGTTGAAAAAGCTCAATCTAAAAACTTGATTGTACAAGTGGGGCACATAGAATTATACAACCCTACCTTTAGATTATTAATGGAGCTATTAAAGTACGAGGATATTTACTCTATCAATTTTAATAGGTTAAACCCAACTGCTATCCGTTTGGATTCCCCTGATGTTGTCAGTGACTTAATGATTCATGATGTATATCTATTAGAAGAGATCACTAAAGGTGAAAGAATTAAAGAAATATATTCAATTAGATCCCCAAAGAACAATCACCATGGGAACGATCATGTAACGTCTATTCTTACTCTTCAATCCGGATTGATTTGTACATTAACGGCAAGCTATAAATCGAAATATAAAAAGAGGCAAATCGAAATTATAACCAACCATTCATACTTTGATGTAGATTTGATTAACCATACGATTAAGACGATTCAAGTCTCCTCTCATTATCCTGAAATAGAAGATATTATAAGTCAAAATAAAGTTTCTACAATTAATATTTCTGCTCCTGAGTATGATTCATTACAAATGCAACTATTAGATTTCATTCAAAATGTTAAAACCCACAAGCAGCCCAAGGTTACCGCTGAAGATGGAATGATTTCCCTTTCCATTATAGAAAGGATACTTGCAAACCTAAATTAGTCTTATTATCTTTTCCTAAAGAAAGGATGTGTCTAAAGATGATTCCCTTTTCGATCATCATTCCTTTTCATTCAAAGGATCCATACAGAAAAAATGCCTTAAGTGTAGTTATGAATTACTACAAAACCTTGTTTCCAAACACAGATATCATAATCGCTTACGATGGGAATGATCCTTATTCCAAATCTTCAGCAATAAATAAGGCAGTAAAAAAAGCTAAAACTGAATTCATTGCCATTGTAGATGCAGATATACTTTGCCCCAAATATGCTATTTTTACAGGCTTGAAGCTTCTTAAATATTTTCCGCTTATACTTCCATTTAACAATGTGTGTGATTTGTCCCGCCCCTTGTCAGAAAAGATATATGAGAAACCAAATTTCTCTCTAAATACTTCCCTGTTACATGGTAAAAACCGGCATCCTAAAAAGTCGATTCCCGTGGGTGGAATAAACTTAATCAAAAAAACATGCTTTATGAAGATTAAAGGTTTTGATGAACGTTTTAAAGGCTGGGGTGGTGAGGACGATGCATTTGTTGCTGCTTGCGATACAATATGTGGTCCTCATAAAAGATTAACCGGTGACATTTATCATTTATGGCACCCACCCAAAAAAGCTAAAACAAACCCATACTATTCAAATAACCATAGAATTGTTATTGAATATTTTAAAGCCTATAATAAAAAAGAAGAAATGATGAAAATCCTTTCAAAGAGGAAGGGAATTTAAAGTTATATATATTCGAAGAGGGAGACTGATTCTCCTTCTTCGAGTATTGTCAGGTCAACGTTTTTCAACAGTTAAAAGGGATCTGCCATATAGCAGATCCCTTTTAAAAATGAAATTTGTCACCCGTAAATTTTGATATCGACTTCCCTTACGTTACCATTAAATATTTTATAGCATCTGATATTTGCTTCTCCCCTTCCTAAGGCAATGATGAAATAATAAATTTGTTGGCCAGGGGCATGCTTAATATCATCGTTTGAAGGTACTGCTTTACCAAAAGGATGAGAATGATAAACTCCAACTAATTCTTCATGATTTTTTTTCAGTTCACCCAATATTCTATCTTGATCATGAATATCAATGGCAAATGTATAAGGAGAAGGGTTTGTGTTTCTGGTCGGCCATACATTTTTACAAACCTTAGTATGACCAGAAATAAATCCGCATGCCTCATTCGGAAGCTCTTTTTTACATTCCGCTTCAAGTAATTGAATTAATTTCTTTGAAATATAGACTCTTTCTTTATGCGTTACACCCGCATCCCTTAAATTTGAACTTTGTTCGTTTCGCTTCCATTTTCTTTTTTTGTTCTTTTCTAATCCCAATGGGTACACTCTTTTGCTGCTTATAAATTTTATTTAAATCCTTGGATTGCATCTTTTTCCCCCCTTTCAAATTCATCGAATGTATTTGTTCGGATTAAACATTGTTCGTTTCGCTTCAGGAGCCATCGGTATATTTCCATACTCTTCAAATTGAGGGTTCCCCTGAGGAACTTGTTTACTTTGCTGTTTCATTTTATTATAAAGATCATTTTTCTTATTTGACTGAGATTTTAGTTCTTGACGAAGTTTAGTCAGTTCTTTCTCCAGCTCCACTTCACGCTGGCTCTTGCCCTTCTGCTTTCCTGTCTCTTTCTCATTCATTAACGTCATCTGTTTCTCAAGGTCTGTTTCTCTTTGTTTAAATTCTTCAATTTGATTCCTTAATGCATGAAGTTCTTCCTCGTAATGCTCTTCGATTTTCTTAAGCTCTTCATGCAAGACACTCATTTTCTGTAAGTAATTCTGAGTGGTTTCTTCTCTTTCATTGCTCTTATTCAATGATTCTTTCACTTCATTGAATTTTCCTGAATACGATTCTAAATGTTCTTCAATCAAATTAAGCTTCTTTAATATTTCAGGATGATTATTTTCTTGTTTCCCCCATAAAAAATTCCACATTTTTGTATACCACCTTTCATTCTTTCCATTCATGTATTGCTTCTCTTGCTTTCTGATCCATGCTAATTGACTTGTGAATGCTTTAGCATATACCTCGACCTCAATGGACCTTTTGCTCTCTGATAAGAAGTACTCATTCGCTTCCATCAACAAAGAAATTGCATCATTTTTTACACTTTCTAGTATTGATCTCTTATGGCTAAAAGTGCTTTCATAAATCACCCTTATTTCTGGAATGGCTGTGGGAAGTAAATGGTCATTAACTTCCCATAAGCTATTTCCAGAAAAGCTATCATCCATATTATCTGGTATATTGGTTGCTTCATTGATAAATTCAGATTCACTTTGAAATGGTCCTTTCTTTAATTCATGTTTCAGTTGAAGATAAATCTCATGTTTCAGTTCCATATCTTGTAATAAGTACTCAATTTGTTCTGTCAACATCTGAATTGTATGGTGGTTCTCCGCGATTTCTAATTGATACACTTTATGTTTTGATCTTTCCCTGGACAATTCCTCAGACACATTCTTTATTCGCCTTGAATAATGATTATAGAGGGACTCAAGTTCTTCAGATATTAAATGAATATCATTCATGACTTCCGGGTAGCCTGTGCCATCTTTAGATTCATCCTCCTCCACTGTCATCACATTCACCTCCATTGATTTCTTTGTATTATCTTATGTATGGTTTGTTTACATGTTAAAAAAAAGGAGAGAGATTCCTCTCTCCCTCATTTAATTAATCATCCAATCCGCCAAGCAGGTCAGCAAATGTATCACACTCACCGAATTCTACCAATGCTTCAACTACTCCACTGTCAAAGATTACAACATTAGCTGTATTTCTTAAGATTAAGCGGAAGCCTTCTGAGATTGGTCCCAATAAACCTGTGAAGATCTGTAATTCGTAGAATAACTGTTCAGGAGCACCATCAAAGTACCGGATTCCTTCTCCTACAGCAGTCAAAGCGTCCTCTCCACATGTTACGCTATCGATGGAAGATGGATCGAAAGTGAAGCTGAAGTCAGGTTGGAACCCTGTTCCAGTTGGAGCCGGTGTAGGACCTACTTCAGTATCAGTGAAGGAGTAAGACCATGTGCTATCAGCAAGTGAACATTCTTGACAAATCTCTGCTCTAAGAGTCGATAGACCTGTTACAACGTCTGCGGTTGCACCGGAACCAAATGTTGCAAGTGTATCTTCATTTCTAGCAAGAGCAGTCGCCTGGCATTCACAGTTATCAACCGGGAATAACCCTGGACATTGACGAGGGAATTCCAGTAAACTCAGGTCACATTGAAGTCTTTCTTCAGGTACCGGAATATTGTTTGGACGTGGGAAGCAGAATTTAGCCAATACTTCAAGTTTAACCGGGTACTCTACTTGAACATCTTTACATAGTACGACTTTCAATGGGATCATTGGTCCAAATGGATCCGGTCCCATTAATACTCCACCAGAAGTCGCAATAACTTGAGTCGCTCTGATGTTTAAGTTGTCATTTGTAATTCCTGTCGGTACGCAAAGCATAATTTCGTCGGTGAATTGAGTGCGAATAGTGAATGAACACTCTGCTACCCCATCAATTAAAATCGTAACGTCTACCGGTACTGTCCAGACGATAAGAACTTTTCCAGGATTACCATTTTCAATGATAGTACCTGTTACGCTGACGTCAGCCGGGTCTACTGGAGCAGTCTGCACCTCTACTCTTTGACCTGCCGCCAATGCTGCACTGACTGCTGCACGACATGCTTCATCAGGAATAAAGTTCTTGTTCTCATACTTGTTCGCGAAGAACACCCAGTCATACACTTTGTCTACTCTAATACATTCAGGTGCTAAATCGTTTGGATCCAATGGGATACTGGTTGGCGTTGGAGTCGGAGTCTGGGAACCCCTAATTTGTTTACGCTTCTTCAAAAAAATCCTTCCTTTCTTTTAATGAATATTATATTTCTATCACACTATATCCTATGGACGAGAAAGAATTTGGTATAGAGAAAATACCTATTTTTATAAAAAAAAATAATAGGCATACTAATAGTTTTTTAAAACTATGAAAAAATAGGCTAATCATATAGACTTTTGTCAGTACTCCAATTTCAAATCCGGCATATCATATACCATAAGGAAGGGGGAATCTATAACCTTTAACGAATTGCTCCACTTGTAATGTAAAATGATCAAAACTACAATAATATGACATTCATATATATTTCTTCAAAAACAAGCTTCTGATTGGTTACGCTTACTCTTTTAAATGAATATTACGAACGTAAACGCTTATATTATCATTGCAATGATATTTATTATAAATATAAAAGCCATGGAAACACTGGGAAGTTTTCATGGCTTATTTTTATGGACAAATAGCGTTCACATTGATGAATACATATACATAATAAAAAAGATAAGAAAGGAGACCTCCTGGATGAAACAACTTTCTCCTATACAATTGCAGCAGCAAATCATTCATTATAAATCTGAAATGGAAAAATACAAACAAAAATGTTCATTATTGGAAAAAGATTTCCTCGCTCAAAAATACAAGTCCTTAAAAAAAGAACATCAACTTTTAGAAAACAAGATTGAAGAGTATCGAATGCAATGTAAAAAAAGCGATACGGAAAAAGAACAGATCTCCTCAAAATACCATTCCTTCATTAGGGCACAGGAAAAGGAAATGACCAAGCTTCGCTACACGATTAATCATCTAAAGGATCAACTCCATAAAACAACCCAAATACACCTAACGGAAACAAGAAAACAAACGGAACACCAAAAAGAAACAAAGGATGCATTTGAAAAAGAAATCATTTCATTACAAGTGACAAATTGTTATCTTACAAAACAAATAGAAATTCTATTGAAAAACAAACAACAAATAGAAAGACAATTATATATTAAAGAATGTGAATTATTGGAACTGGAAGTGTTAGGAGAGGAATTTCAAAGGGAGTGGAATGCACATAAACAACACTTACTCACCCAGAACAGCTTTGAAGAACATAAAAACTACAATCTCTTGCATCAGAATGACTCCTTGAAAACTCAACTTTACCTAAAAGAAACGGAATTACTAGAACTTGTGGAGCTGGTGGAGAAATTGAAAATTGAGTGGGCGGAAACAAAAGAACATTTGCTCATCCAGAATGACTCTGAGGAACATAAGAACTACAATCTCTCTCATCAGAACGACTCCTTGAAATCTCAACTTTACCTAAAAGAAACAGAATTACTAGAACTTGTGGAGCTGCTGGAGAAATTGAAAATTGAGTGGGCGGAAACAAAAGAACATTTGCTCATCCAGAACGGCTTTGAGGAACATGAAAACTACAATCTCTTGCACCAGAACGACTCCTTGAAAACTCAACTTTACTTAAAAGAAGTAGCACTGTATGAAATCGAGCAAGCTTTTTCAGAAACTACATTCTTTTATGAGGACCTACTTACCACAAAAGCGAATCAGCTTGAACAGGCATCGAAAATGCAAATCGAAAAATCGGCCTATATCCAAAAAATCGAAACATCACTAAAAAGGCTGTTGGAAGAAAAAAAGGACTATACCACGACCCTTCATACATTAAGGAAGAACATCAAACTTATGAAGGAAGACGTATTCAGTTTCAAAGAGGAAGAATCAGCTGAAATGAAAAATAAAATAAAGAGCTATGAAGACACTATTCAGCACCTGCATTTCACAAATGCTCACTTAATCGAAGAAATCAATAAATTAAAGAACCGGGCACCCAAATAAGGAGCCCGGTTTTTTCTATTACATAAATTCTTTGACTAATTCATCAAATTTATCCTCATCTAACTTTAAATCATGTGTACTCAATGGCTCTTCAGAATACCCGGTTACAAGATCCTGGTATGAAGGCTGTTCTTTGTTTTGATAAATCAATCCAGTTACCAGTCCATCCTTCTCCATGAGGGTATTCATTGCTTGTTCACGATTTGATGGATCATAGCCTTCAAGGTCAGAGAGCTTTGTCAGGTTTTCTTTAAACCAGTCGTACGTATTAATCTTATTATATGTTACGCAAGGACTAAATACGTTGATCAATGAGAAGCCTTTATGATTTAGACCTGCTTCAATAATCGCCGTCAGCTCTTTCAAGTCAGATGAGAAACTTTGGGCAACGAATGTTGCGCCGGCTGTCAGTGCCATTTCCATCGGTGCCAGTGCTGGCTCAATGCTTCCTTGAGGCGTAGACTTTGTCTTAAAACCAGATGACGAACGCGGAGAGGTCTGTCCTTTTGTCAGCCCATAAATCTGGTTATCCATAACGATGTATGTGACATCTACATTACGACGGATTGCATGGATCGTATGGCCGAGGCCAATGGCAAATCCATCCCCATCCCCTCCTGAAGCGATGACGGTTAAATCCTTATTCGCCATTTTCAATCCTTGAGCGATAGGAAGGGAACGGCCGTGAATGCCATGAAAGCCGTAAGAATTAATGTACCCTGATATACGTCCTGAACAACCGATTCCGGAAACGACTGCTAATTGTTCAGGGTCCAGCCCCACGTTTGCCGATGCCCGTTGGATCGCGGCTTGTACAGAGAAGTCTCCACACCCAGGACACCAGTTGGGTTTAACATTATTTCTGAAATCTTTAAAGGTAGCCATGGATCAGATCAACTCCTTACATCTTGAATGAATTTCATTTGGTAGGTATGGTGTTCCATCATACTTTGTCATTTTTGTGATTTTATTTCCATACCCAACGTTCATTTTGATTATATTGGCTAATTGTCCAGTGGCATTATGTTCAATCACGACCACTTTCTTCGCTGATTGCATCAACGGCTCCAGCTCATCTGCCGGAAACGGATGGATTAAGCGGACATGGGCATGATTCACTTTCAGCCCATCAGCTTCAAGTCGTTCCATTGCTTCTTCAATTACTCCACGTGTCGAGTTGAAACCGACTAATAATAAATCGGATGCTTCATGTGGTGCATGAGTGTGGATTGGATTGTTAAAGCGGATGCTTTCCACCTTGCGCATACGTTTATCCATCTGCGCCTGCCTGTTTACCGGAGATTCAGAAGGCTTCCCTGTTTCATCATGTTCGACTCCTGTTACATGATGAATACCGTTTTTCATTCCAGGAATGACTCGTGGTGATACACCATCTTCAGTCACTTCAAAACGTTTAAAGTATTTCTTTGCTTCTAATTCATTTAATTCGGATTCATCACCAACAAGTTTCCCTCTACGAATTTCCACTTTGCTGTAATCAAGAGGTTCAACCGTTTGCTTCCCTAAAGAAAGCTGAAGATCTGAAAGAATGATGACGGGACATTGATACTCCTCTGCTAAATTAAACGCCTCTACTGTATCATAGAACGCTTCCTGTACAGTACTTGGAGCCAGGATGATCTTAGGAATCTCACCGTGCGTACCGTAAATCATGGCCATTAAATCGGACTGCTCCTGTTTCGTTGGAAGTCCCGTGGACGGACCTCCTCGTTGAGTATCCACCACTACTAAAGGCTGCTCTGTCATACCGGATAAACCGATTGCTTCCATCATAAGTGAAAGACCAGGTCCAGCTGATGCCGTGAATGAACGGATTCCCCCGTAATTCGCCCCGATTGCCATCGTTGCAGCTGCAATCTCATCCTCTGTTTGGATAACCGTTCCTCCTACCATCGGGAGCTTCTTAATTAGGTATTCCATGATTTCAGAAGCTGGAGTGATTGGATATGCTGCCATGAGACGAACCCCGCCAGCCAGTGCACCGAGAGCAATCGCATCGTTCCCGATCATGAACATGCGCTTATTTCCATCGGCTTCCTTCAATTGTAATGAACCAACCTTGATTCCAAGCTCATCTTTCATCGTTTGAAATCCTTGCTTGATGGCTTCCATGTTTTTCTCTACTACAGTTTCACCTTTACGGCCAAAAATCTCTTCCACGACCTCCTTGAAAACGTTTGGATCCAGGTTGAGAACGGCACATGTCGCACCTACGGCTACCATATTCTTCATTAACGAAGTTCCCAGTTCTGCAGCTAACTGAGTGAAAGGAATGATATATAAAGAAGCATCCGTATCTTCAGGCTTTTCAGGCTTGAACTTGGCATCAGCTATAATCACACCATCGCTATGTAATTCTTTATAATTCACATCAATCGTTTCCTGGTCAAAAGCTACTAAAATATCTAAGTCATCAGCAATTGCACGCACTTGTGTAGTGCTTACCCGAATCTTGTTATTTGTATGCCCTCCCTTTATACGAGAGGAGAAATGGCGGTAACCATATAAGAAGTACCCAAGGCGATTGAGGGCCATAGAAAAGATTTCACCCGTACTCTCTATCCCTTCACCTTGCTGGCCGCCAACTTTCCATGAAAGTTGTTCTTTCATTTATTACACCCCTTCAATCAATTTTTGCAACATCTATTAGAGAAGCATATTCTCTTCTTTTCGTTCAAACAACCTATTTCTACAAAGGATTGTTGCAACTCTTATAATTGTATTCACTCTATCAGTTTATCACTTTTCTATTTAAATCACTACTGTATTAAAGAGATTATGAATGTACAGACTTAATTCCTGGTACAAAAAAACCATTAAAGGCATCTCTTTAATGGCAGGTTTTATAGTCAATCTGGTATTCTTCCAACAAAGTTATCAAACAAGAACTTTTCCACCTGTTTCTCGCTATAGTATCGTTGGAGTGTATTGATCAAGTTCTGATATTGATCAAATGATGATAACCCTTGTACGGTTTCTGATATCCCGTCGAAATCTGATCCAAAGCCAATATGGTCCTCTCCACCCAAACTGCAAACATGTTCTACGTGCCTGATAATATCTGAAATAACTGCTGTTCCTTTTTTGTTTAGAAATGGCGGTACAAACGTGATCCCCATGACACTGTCCTTTTTGATTAACGCTTCAATTTGTTCGTTTTTCAAATTTCGGGGATTTGGACAAATGGAGTAGGCATTCGAGTGAGAAGCAATGGGATAATCGGCAATCTCGATTGTATCCCAAAATGCTTTCTCACATAAATGGGAAACATCTGTCCACAACCTGTTCTCGTTTAAGAATGAAACGACCTCATGACCAAAATTGGTTAATCCTCCACCCCTTGGCTCCAGTGCCCCATCTGCAGCAGCATTGGCCCAATTCCACGTCAATCCAACAGAACGCACCCCAAGCCGGTAAAGAATTTCAAGCTTAGTGAGATCCTCTTCTATCGCTTCTATGCCCTCAAGTGTCAGCATTGCCCCGATTTCATCATGTGCTAATTTTTCTATCTCTCTTTTGGAGGTGACAAATTTTAGTTTAGGGTTGGGTTTCAGAATTTGATTATGAAATAAGTTCACCATTTCCAGGGCAGCTTGAAATCGTTGACCTGGCTTCGAATTGGATGGGATATAAATAGCAAATAATTGTACCTTACTTCTGCTTTCGATCAGTTGTGGATAGGTAATATGTAAATTGTACTTCGTTTGAAATGCCTTCTTCCCCGGTTCTAAGTATAACTTCATCAATACATCACAGTGTGCATCAAATAACATGTTTCTTCATCCCTTCAAGTGCCTGACTTTCTTATAAATAATACTATGGAATAATAGAAAGGCTGTCCACTAAAGAATCCCCTCTTTAACGGACAGCCTTTGGTTTATTATCTTGGTTCCACAATTAACTTTATCGCCGTACGCTCTTCCCCATCAATCAGGATATCTGTAAATGCCGGGATACATATCAAATCTAAACCACTAGGAGCCACAAAGCCTCTGGCAATCGCGACTGCTTTAACGGCTTGATTTAAAGCCCCTGCACCAATCGCTTGAATCTCAGCTCCTCCTCTTTCACGAAGAACACCGGCGAGTGCACCAGCTACAGAATTAGGATTAGATTTTGCTGAAACTTTTAATATTTCCATTCCTTTTCCTCCTTGTCATTTCCCCCATACCGTATGTCCGTGGTAAAGAACAAACTTGGTATAAATGATTCCACTGATACTATATTCAGGAAATGGACAAATCATTCCGGTCTCACCTAAAAAAGGAAGGAAACATTTAATATTCTGCCATAAATGGATGGTCTTCGTTAATTAAAATACGTTCGATTTTTTTCGCTTTACCCGTTTTTTGATCAACATCTATTAAGCAGGCACTCAAAATTTTCCGTCCTGTCTTTGGAACTTCAAAGCGAACAGGCAAACTTGTCTGAAATCTCTTCAGAACAGAATCCTTGCTCATTCCCAATACCTCATCGTATGGGCCTGTCATACCGACATCACACATAAATGCAGTCCCATCGGGCAGGATGCGGTTATCCGCTGTTTGGACATGTGTATGGGTCCCTATTACAGCGGATACCCGGCCATCCAAAAACCAGCCAACAGCCTGCTTTTCACTTGTTGCCTCTGCATGAAAGTCAACGAAGATAATGGACGTTCTCTTCTTTGCTTCGTCCACAAGTTCATCCAGTGCCTTAAAAGGGTCATCAAGGGGGGGCATAAAAGTTCTACCTTGGGCATTGATAACGGCAACCTCTTTTCCATACACTTCAGCATAGACCAAACCGCTCCCAGGGGTTCCTTCAGGAAAGTTCGCCGGTCTCACCATTTGTTTCGATGAGTCGATAAAATCGAAAATGTCTTTATTATCCCAAGTATGATTACCTAGAGTTACCATATTAGCGCCATCTTGCAAAAATTGTTTGTAAATCTTCTCCGTTATTCCTCTGCCTGATGCAGCATTTTCCCCGTTAACGATGGTGAAATCCGGTGAGTGCTTCTTTTTTAACTTTGGCAAGTATTCCGTGATCATTTCCCTGCCCATTGAACCGACTACGTCTCCAACAAATAAAATTTTCATGAAAATTCCCTTCTTTATATGTATTCAGTATTGTAGTTATTGTATCACAAATAACTTGCCGTCTATTCATCCATAAACGATCCAAAATAGATTCATCCCCTGGTTAAATAAAATAAACGATAAAAAAAGCTGACTCGAAAGGGGAATATCCCTTTTCGAGTCAACCTCTTATTTCGCGTATTCGACAGCCCTTGTTTCACGGATGACCGTTACTTTAATATGGCCAGGGTAATCGAGCTCATCTTCGATCCGTTTACGGATATCCCTTGCTAATCTGTGAGATTCCAAATCGTCAATGGCTTCTGGTCTAACCATAATACGAACTTCACGTCCTGCCTGGATCGCGAACGATTTCTCAACGCCTTCATATGACTCTGAGATTTCTTCCAACTTCTCTAATCGACGGATATAGTTCTCAAGCGTCTCACTTCTCGCGCCAGGTCTCGCAGCAGATAAAGCATCAGCTGCAGCAACCAGTACGGCGATTATGGACGTAGGCTCTGTATCTCCGTGGTGAGAAGCAATACTGTTAATGACAACAGGGTGTTCTTTGTACTTCGTTGCCAGTTCAACACCAATTTCCACGTGACTTCCTTCTACTTCATGGTCGATCGCTTTTCCGATATCATGAAGTAATCCAGCACGTTTAGCGAGTCTTTCATCCTCACCTAGCTCTGCTGCTAATAATCCAGATAGATACGCCACTTCCATTGAGTGTTTTAAAACGTTTTGACCGTAACTTGTACGATACTTTAAACGTCCCAAGATTTTAATTAAATCCGGGTGAAGACCATGAACACCAACCTCAAAAGTTGTCTGTTCACCAATTTCACGGATGTATTCATCCACTTCACGTCGGGATTTATCGACCATCTCTTCAATTCGTGCAGGGTGGATACGTCCATCCTGAACTAACTTCTCTAATGCAATTCGAGCCGTTTCTCTACGAATCGGATCAAAACCAGAAAGAATAACCGCTTCAGGAGTATCATCAATAATCAGATCAATTCCTGTTAAAGTTTCCAGCGTACGAATGTTACGTCCTTCTCGCCCAATAATTCGACCTTTCATCTCATCATTCGGTAGGTTCACAACACTAACCGTTGTTTCTGCCACATGTTCGGCAGCACAACGCTGAATAGCCAGTGAAAGGACTTCTTTCGCCTTCTTATCTGCATCTTCCTTCGCACGTGTTTCATGCTCTCTGACCATAATAGCGATATCATGGGAAAGTTCATTTTCAACGCGGTCAAGAATGATTCCTTTCGCTTCATCACGAGTTAAGCTCGAGATACGTTCTAGCTCGGTTTGCTGTGATCGTACCATCTCGTCCACTTTGCTTTCCATCTCTTCAATATGTTGTTGTCTCTCGTTAAGGGTCCCCTCTTTTCTTTCAAGTAAGGCTTCACGCTTATCAAGCGTTTCATCTTTTCGATCGAGGTTTTCCTCTTTTTGCATTAAACGATTTTCTTGTTTCTGCAATTCATTTCTTCGTTCACGAAGGTCATTTTCCATTTCTGTGCGAAGTTTATGATTTTCGTCCTTTGCTTCCAATAGTGCTTCTTTCTTCAGAGCATCTGCCTCGCGCTTAGCATCTTCTAAAATGTGCTCTGCTGAACCTTTAGCACCAGCAATCTTTGCTTCAGCAATGGACTTACGAATTAGGTATCCAACAACTACACCGACGATAAGGCCAAGCAAAATGGAGATGATTGTTATAGGTTGCATTATTTCACCTCCTCTTGCTATGAACTGTCATCATGTCTTTTACATGTCGGCTTGTACATTGCTCAAAAGAACAAAATATACAGCGCTAGGCTTTCAAATATTCATTCGAAAAATTTGTAAAATATACATGTTAATTTTAAATCTCTGAAAATTTATTGTCAAGGGGTAGAGCCCTCTATCACTAGATTTCTCAAGGGATTTTTTCCAATCGACATAAATTGACACTGTCACTATGGGGTTATGGATGTTTTTTTGACACTATCCATCTATTTGAAAATTTTTTGTTGAATTTAGAAGTTAATATCAGAAAACGACTATTCACATGCTTTTCTTATCTATAAGCGATTACCATTAGAGAAAGACACTATTACTATTTTCTACCAAATAATAACTTGCCATACATAATAAAGAGAAGCACACCTAAAATGGCTGCTTCTCTCATATTTGGTTAGTCTTCTAAAAGACTTAATTCACTTTGATCATCGGTTTCAGCTCTACCTGTATCCAATCCGTAATGATCACGGATTTTCAGCATGATTTCGCTGCGGATTTCCGGATTTTCTTTAAGGAAAATCTTCGCGTTCTCACGACCCTGACCTAAGCGCTCTTCGTTATAAGAGTACCAGGCACCGCTCTTCTGAACAATATCAAGCTCAGATCCAAGATCGACGATTTCACCTTCTTTAGAAATTCCCTCACCGTACATGATATCTACTTCCGCTACACGGAAAGGAGGCGCTACTTTATTCTTTACGACTTTAATCTTCGTTTTGTTCCCTACCATTTCATTTCCTTGCTTAAGTGTTTCAGCACGACGGACTTCCAAGCGTACAGAAGAATAGAATTTCAGTGCGCGTCCACCAGGAGTCGTCTCAGGATTTCCAAACATGACTCCAACCTTCTCACGAATCTGGTTAATGAAAATCGCGATGGTCTTCGATTTGTTGATGGCACCTGAAAGCTTACGAAGAGCCTGTGACATTAAGCGGGCTTGAAGACCTACGTGAGCATCCCCCATCTCTCCCTCTATTTCGGCTTTCGGTACAAGTGCTGCTACAGAGTCGATAACGATGGCGTCTACCGCACCACTACGGACTAACGCTTCAGCAATTTCCAGTGCCTGCTCACCTGTGTCCGGTTGAGAAAGTAATAATTCATCTATGTTTACCCCTAGCTTTTGTGCATATTCAGGATCAAGTGCGTGCTCTGCATCGATGAATGCCGCCTGACCGCCTTGAGCCTGGACTTCTGCAATGGCATGAAGTGCTACTGTTGTTTTACCGGATGATTCCGGACCATATACCTCGATGATTCTACCGCGGGGATATCCGCCAACTCCAAGAGCTGCGTCCAATGCCAGTGAACCACTTGGACATGTTACTATCTTTCTATCAGTTTGCTCCCCAAGCTTCATGATAGAGCCTTTACCGAATTGCTTTTCTATTTGTTTTAACGCCATATCTAAGGCTGCTTTACGATCGCTCACAAAATCTTCCTCCTTTGAATATAGAACTTGAAATAGACAACTTATAAGCTTGTCTCAAATCCAACCTATCTATACTATAAACGTTTTTATAATAGAAAACAAGAAAAAAATCGAACATTCATTCGGTTTTTTTCCACAGGTGATCTGGATTGAATTTGGAGCGGTTTTACAATAAAAAAACTGCCTTCCACCTTTCAGAAGACAGCTAATCCATCCTTACTTACCCAATTCTTTATTCAAATAATACCAACCGTATTTTACCGTTCTCATCCGGTTAGCGTTCCGACCGCCGCCAAGATTTAATGGAAACGTTTTAGTAGGTTGATCTTTCATGGACAGTCCAATCCAAACGGTTCCAGCAGGGTGCCCTTCGTGTGATCCGGGACCCGCCACACCTGTAAAGCTGATTCCGATATCCGATGATAAAAGTTCTCTGACATTTTCCGCAAGCTCCTGTGCGCACTTTTCGCTTACTGATGTATGTTGTATAAGTGTACTTTCTTTCACGGAGAGTACCTTCTTCTTAACCTCATCCTGGTAACAAATCACCCCGCCTTTCAGGATGGAGGATGTACCTGGTAAAGAGGCTAATTGAGCTTGAAAGAGACCACCGGTTAAACTCTCTGCACAGGATAGGGTGACACCTTTCTCTTTTAATAACTTGAATGCCACCTCGACGAGAGAATCCTGATCGTAACCGTAAAAGTAGTCTCCTGCAATATTCATAATTTCAATTTCTAACTCATCCAAAAGGGTGATGGCAGCCTCTTTCGATTCGTGTTTGGCCGTCAGCCTCAGTGTAACTTCTCCGTCACCAGCCAGTGGGGCAATGGTCGGATTGGTTTGTTGATCAATCAAATTTTCTAATTCAGTTTCCAACTGAGCTTCCCCAATGCCGAAAAAGCGCAGGACCCGTGAATGGATGATTTCATTCTTCTTTAATAGTGTAAGGACCGCCTGTTTGCCGTAAGTACTGAACATCGGTTTCATTTCGGATGGAGGCCCGGGTAAAAGCATGTATGCTATACCATCTTTTTTCAATAACATTCCGGGAGCCATCCCAAAATCATTCTTCAATACTTGTGATCCAGATAAAATGAGAGCCTGCTTCTCATTATTGGGTGTCATCACCCGATTGACTTTTGTAAAATAATTTTTTATTGATTCCAATGCATCTTCGTCCATGCTCAAAGTTGTACCTAATGACTTCGCAATGGTTTCCTTCGTCAAATCATCCTTTGTCGGTCCAAGTCCACCCGTGAAAATCAACAAGTCTGCTCTCCCTTGACCAACTGAAATCGCATGCTGCAATCGTTCAGGGTTGTCTCCAACACTAGTGTGGTAGTAGACATTCACCCCCATTTCAGCCAACTGCTCTGAAATATATTGAGCATTGGAATTGACTATTTGACCTAATAGTAGTTCTGATCCTACCGCTATGATTTCTGCATTCATCCCTATTCCCCCTGTCATTGATGTAAAGAAGGGGATGATTCCAGTAGAATCAATCCCCTTATCAGTTATTTCGAATTTACAAATGCTTTTTTGTTATGCTTGAAATAGTCCCATCCAGACCAAATAGTAAAGAACATAGCCACCCAAAGAGCAATGGTCGCAAATGGCAGATTGATCAGTTCGAAAATGGCATTATGCAGAAGCAGCGCTGAAATAGCGATAATTTGTGCCCATGTTTTAATCTTTCCAAGCTGACCCGCAGCAACCACTTCCCCTTCACCGGCTAACACAAGGCGAAGGCCTGTTACCGCAAACTCACGGCTGATGATGATGATGACAATCCAGGAAGGGGCAAGGCCAAGCTCAACCAGTACAATCAAGGCAGCGGATACAAGCAATTTGTCTGCCAATGGGTCTAAAAATTTCCCAAGGTTCGTGACGAGATCAAGCTTTCTTGCATAATAACCGTCTATCCAATCGGTTGTTGCCGCAATGATGAATATCAAAGCCCCTACAAAGTGCTTGACCGGCATTTCTGCCCCAAGAAACATCATGTCACCCCAATTTAACGGTGCAAGCATAATGATTAAAAATAATGGAATTAAAAATATCCTTGAAACTGTAATCTTATTAGGTAAGTTCACCTTTCTACCTCCAATACTAAAAAACACGTCTAACTATAGTATGTAAGAAAAAGGAGTTATTAAAACTCCTTTCATCTCAATTATTGTGTCGCTTTAGGTTTATAGTTAATGATGATATCCTGTCTTACAACATCTGAAGAAGATACCTTGTACTCAAGCTGATTGCCGTTTACTGAAATATTCGTATTTGAAGCGTTACCTATTACAAGATATGCAAGCTTTTCGGAGGAAAAGTCAAAATCCTTTTTGTTTCCCTCTTTTAATAGCCCTTCAAACAACAACTCATCCTTCGTGTTATATACACCGACCCAGGTATCCCCCTTAGCAGATAATTCCAGCTTGAATTCATCTGCATTTTTAAGCTCATAGGTTGTTTTATATCCTGAAGTATTAACAGCTTCTAATGATTGTACAGGTTTTTGTTCTTTTTCTTCCTCAGCATTTTCATCTGCAGAAGATTTACTTTTTCCTGTTTCTTCTTTATCTTTGGTTTCATCTTCAGGCTTTTCACTTTCAGCCGTTTGGTTTTCATCTACAGCGACTTGTTCCTGATTTTCTGAGGGTTGTGTCTCCGGGGCTTTATCCCCTACTTTCCCCTGCCAAAATACCCACACAGCAATCAATGCACCTATTACAAACAAGGCTATGAGAAGTTTGGGCACGAAGTCAAATACCTTGGTAGAGCTTTCTGATACGGACTTTCTTGACTGGACCCTGGAAAGGGAGACAGGTATCTCATCCTCATAGGTTGTCGGAATTTCATCCTTATGTTCCTCAAAAATCACTTCAGGTGGAAGGCCGACCGCTTCACAATACTGTTTAATAAATGCACGCACATAGAACTTCCCCGGCATCGCGTCATACGAACCTTCTTCTATCCCAATCAAATAGCGTTTTTGAATCTTTGTTATCCTTTGTAAATCATCGAGGCTAAAACCTTTAGCTTCACGGGCTTCCTTTAAACGATTTCCTAATTCCGTCACCACTTAACACCTTCCAATATTAAAAATCAAAACCTCCAAAATCGGAATTTTGAAATAGATTATTTTGTTCTACTAACTCATATGTAATTTCTTCATCAGGATCGTTTCTAAGTTCAATGATATAATCAAAATCTTCAAGTGAATATTCAGAGTTTTGAACAAATACATCTGGATGTTCGATTACTTTCACAGCAGGCAATCTCATAATTTCCCTTACTAGTTGCCAATGTTTTTCACTTGCACGGCGAGTTGAAACGATACCGTCAATAATAAATAGGTTTTCAGATGAGTATTCGTCTTCAATCAGCTTGCTTCTTATTGTCTGCTTTAATAAGGTAGAAGAGACAAAGAGCCATTTCTTATTTGCACATACACTTGATGCCACGATGGATTCAGTCTTCCCTACCCGGGGCATCCCTCTGATCCCAACAAGCTTATGTCCCTCTTGTTTAAATAGCTCAGCCATAAAATCCACTAATAACCCCAGCTCATCACGAACAAACCGAAACGTTTTCTTGTCATCGGCATCACGCTGAATATAACGGCCGTGACGAACGGCAAGGCGATCCCGTAATTTCGGCTCTCGGAGCTTTGTAACATTAATCGTATCCATCGTTTGTAAGATGGACTCGAGCCTTGTTATCTGTTCATCATTGTTAGCAAGAAGAAGCATTCCCCTCCTGCCTTCATCTACTCCATTTATCGTCACTATATTTATAGAAAGCATTCCTAATAACGAGGAAATATCACCTAAGAGGCCTGGACGATTTTTTTGAATTTCATATTCTAAATACCATTCTTTGCGTTCCATTGGTTCCCTCCTGAAAAAACTGTGACATTCCAATTCGATAAGAATCGACATAATTCGGAAAAGTTATTTAAACATCTAGGTATTATAATAAATGATTTTCCGGTAATAGAAAAGCAAAACCTACATAAATATGTACAATTTCTCATTTTATACCTCATAAGCTGTTTATAGTAATGAAGCATAGACTTAACCCGAAGAGAATGACTTCTGTCTCTAGTAATTCTCATAAAGCGTATATATAAAAAAAGGAGAGGAAAAATCCCTCTCCTTATCGAGTACCATTGTTATTAACAAGTTTAACCATCATGTTCGCAATGGCATGTTGTTCTTCAGGAGAAGCGACAGACCATAAATCCGCTAACACTTTCTCCTGATCGTTCTTAGCTTCGACTTGATTCGCTAGGTAGTCACCAATTTGGTAAGCTAAGTCAGAAACCGTTTCATTTTCCATTCCTCCGTGTTGAGCCTGGTGAAGACGGTCACCTAAGAAGTTTTTCCAATCAGACCAGTTATCTAATACAGACATTTGTCATGACCTCCTTTATTGAAATACAACCTTAGTTTGTATCCAGGAGGAAAAATTATTCGCCTTAATCATTTGACTAAAAAACTTTTTTACGTATGCCAACCACCATTGATGGAGATGGTTTGACCAGTTATATATGAGGATTTGGCAGAAGTGAGAAATTGAATGGAATCGGCAATTTCATCCGCCTGAGCGAGACGCCCCATTGGAATCTCCTCTTGAAGAGCTTCTAGTTCCCCTTCAGAAAATGAACTCATCATCGATGTAGCAACTGCTCCTGGAGCGATTGCATTGATCCTTACCCCGCTTAGAGCAAGCTCCTTACTCAATGATTTCACAAATGCCAATTGCGCCCCCTTAACGGTTGAATAAACGACCTCACACGCTCCGCCTATTTGCCCCCAAATGGAGCTTACCATAACGATACTCCCCTTACGTTCTATCAGCTTAGGCAATAACTTTTGAATGAGAAGGATAGGACTTTTCACATGAACATTAATCAAATCGTCCACCTCTTCTTCAGTCTGATCTTGAAACATTCCCCAGCTTGTATTCCCACTACTATATATAATGGCATCAAGTTGGAAGATACTGTCCACGAGACTCACGACTTCTCTCGGTTGGGCAAGATTTGCCTGAATGGGGATCGCCTTCACCCCAAACTTTTCAATCTTATGTAGAAGCTCTGTTATAGCCTTTTCATTCGTATGGTAATGTAAATATAAATTCCACCCCTCTTCTGCCAAGCACAAAGCCGTACTGCTTCCAATTCCCCCTGATGCCCCTGTTATTAAAGCATATTTCACTATATCCACCTCAATGTCCACATAAAGAGAGGAACTGCCTAGAGCAGCTCCCTCCAATTTTATGATTTTGGTACTACCTGACACACCGTAAAGCGCTCTTCACTGATAATGGTACTCGCAACGGTTTGTATATCATCATACTTCAATGATTCAAGTGTGGGTACAACCTCGAAAAGATCCATTTCGTTAAAAGCATAGCGTGTAAATTGATTTGCAATGAACTCCGGAGAGTTAATGGCACGTAAAAACGCACCAATCTTCTTTTTCTTCGTTCTTTCTAATCCCTCTTCTGTAAATAGAGATTCTTGTTTGGCTTTAAGTAACAAAGATTGTACCTTCTCTGCCAGCACATCCGGTTTTTCCGTATCCCCTCCGACGGTCAGGAACCCAAAGCCATTTTCTTGTGTATAGTCATAGTGGAATGTTTCATCAATCAATCCATCATTGTATAGTTCAGAATAATATGTTGAGCTTTTACCGAACAACATATCCAGGAAAACGTTCATTGAAAGCTCTTGTCTAAGCATTTCCTTGCCTTGCTGCTGCGGTTCAGGCGCTTTAAGACCTACAAGGCACTTAGGGCTTTGCACATTCATCTTAAGTACCTGTTTTTTCTCAGCAACCGTTTCTGGTTCATCATCAAATTTCCGCTTGATCTCAGGCATTTTTTCATAATCCTTCTTTTCCTGATTCGAACGGATTTGATTCATGATTTGATCCGGGTCTACAGCTCCCACAACAAAGAGAAGCATATTACTTGGGTGGTAGAATGTGTTATAGCACTGATACAACATATCTTTTGTGATTGGTGTGATGGACTCTATCGTTCCTGCTATATCAATCTTCACTGGGTGATTTTTGTACATATTCTGAATCACACCAAAGTATAATCGCCAGTCAGGGTTATCATCATACATGGTGATTTCCTGTCCGATGATGCCTTTTTCTTTTTCGACAGTCTTTTCTGTAAAGTACGGGTCTTGAACAAAGTCGATGAGCGTTTCTAAATTTCGCTCTACATTAGTAGTACTTGAAAATAGATAAGCAGTTCGCGTAAAGGAAGTGAATGCATTAGCCGACGCTCCCTGGCGGCTGAATTGCTGGAATACATCCCCATCTTCTTTTTCAAACAATTTATGCTCTAAGAAGTGGGCGATCCCGTCTGGAACCTTAACGAATTCTTCTTCGTTCAGAGGGACAAAATGATTGTCGATGCTTCCATACTTCGTCGTAAACGTAGCATATGTCTTATTGAATCCTTTTTTCGGGAGAATATAGACATCCAGCCCGTTAGACATTTTTTCATAATATAAGTTTTCTTGTAGTTGATCGAAGGAAATTTTCTTCATCTTTATCCCTCCATTCCTGTTAAAAAGTAGATGGTATCGAGCTCAACTTTATTTGCTGCTTTCACGATGTCTTCTTTCGTCGTTTTCTCTATTTCTTCAAGCCAGTGTTTTAAATCAATTTCTTCATGGGCTACAGCATTATGATATAGGACCTCTACCAACCCACGGGACGTATCTATGGTTTCAAGCAGTTGATTGCGGATGACCGCTTTCGTTTGTTCGATCTCACCATCTGTAAAGTCTCCATCCTTCATGGCTTTCAGCTGATCATTGATGATTCCGACTGCTTGATCATACTTCTCAAATTCTATTCCGGACATTACCATCAATAATCCTTTATGACTTTCCAGTCTACTCGCTGCATAGTAGGCTAAGCTCGCTTTTTCTCTCACATTTATGAACAATTTAGAATGAGAAAAGCCACCAAATATGCCATTGAACACTTGCAGGGCAAAGTAATCATCATCGCCATATTGGGTATGTGTCCGATATCCCATATTAAGCTTTCCTTGCTTCACATCCTGTTTTTCTTTCACGACGTTTTCCCTTTCTTTTTGCTTCACTTCCGATGAATCGACTTCGAGAGGGGTACGTTCGTTTAAGTGGAGGAGTTGATCACACAGTTTTTCAACTTCCGCAACATCTACATCGCCGATGACATAAAGATCAAATTGATCTTCATTCATGACTTTTTGATAATATTCATACAAACTCTTGGCCGTTATGGACTCTACTTCCTCACTGATGCCATTAACATGAAGGGCAAAACGCTCCCCCTTACACATTTCTTCTACAAGCCGGGAATTAGCGTAGCGCATTTTATCGTCATATACTGCCTGTATTCTTACCTTCTGGTTTCGTTTTTCTTTCTCGACCGTTTTCTTATCGAATTCGTTATTTTCAATATGAGGATTTTGCAGGACATCTGCTAAAAATTCTATTCCTTTTTGAAGTAAAGGCTCTGAGTCCTTTAAAAACTTTTCGTTGGCGATTTCCACGGACATGCTAACCACGTGGTACTCACCTTTTTTACCTAAATCCGTAAAAAAGTTCGCACCATATAATTCATCCAGGTAGGATCTTAATTCCGTTGTACTGGGATAGGTCTTTGTACTGCTTTGCATCACATGAGGGAGTAATCCGCGTAAGGTCACTGTTTCTTGATCTAAAGGAGCTTTCATTTTCAAAATTAGACTGTTGGTTTTATACTTATCTGTTTGAACGATATGTAGCGTGTACCCCTGTTTCTTTTTTACTACTTCATTTACGGCTGTCATCGTACCGTCCTCCTTAGTTCCACACTTCCGTCATTTTTGAAATCAAAAAAGTAATAAACACCCTTATTGTGCGGTATTTATGTATAACTATACATGTAGTGATATGTTGATTTCAAGCATCTTCCTCTATTGGAAAAATACCCATAGAGTAAACTAGTATATGTATAGAAAATATTAAATATGTTTCATTTTTTCGTTTGCACAAAAAAGGTATCTCGAAAGTCGAGATACCTTATATTGATCGTTGCTTCGGTTATGATTAACGATTTCCTTTAATATACGGTGTACCAAGTGCTTTAGGTGCATCTGCACGGCCGATGAATCCGGTAAGTGCAAGGATGGTCAATACATAAGGTGCGATTAGCAGATATACGCTTGGAATATTCTCAAATAATGGGATACTTGATCCGATGATACTTAAGCTTTGTGCGAACCCAAAGAATAATGCTGCACCCATTGCGCCAAGCGGATGCCATTTACCGAAGATCAAAGCAGCTAAGGCCATGAATCCCTGCCCGCTTATCGTTGCATGACTAAAGTCTGATGAAATGGACTGGGCATATACTCCTCCACCCACTCCTGCAAAAGCCCCAGAAATGATTACGCCGATATAGCGCATTTTCGTTACGTTGATACCCATTGTGTCTGCAGCCATTGGATGCTCACCTACTGAGCGCAATCTGAGACCGAATGGAGTCTTAAACATAATGAACCAAACGATGACGGACACAAGAATGGCTACAAATGGTGGCCAATAAGTGTTGGAGAAGAAAATATCACCGATTAACGGAATCTTGTTAAGTAATGGTACATCCACTTTTCCAAAGCCTTCAGAAATGATGTCTGTTTGACCTTTTCCGTAAATACGTTTGACTAAGAAAAGCGTTAAACCGATGGCAAGCAGATTGATTGCCACACCGGACACTACCTGATCGGCCCGGAATGTAATAGACGCAATCGCATGGAGTACAGCAAGTAACGCCCCCATGACCATTGCTATAAGCAGGGCGACCCACGGTGTTGCCGCACCAAATGTGTCTGCAAACGCCAAGTTGAAAACGATACTTGAGAAAGCTCCAATGACCATTAATCCTTCAAGCCCGATGTTAACGACACCAGAACGTTCTGAGAACGCTCCGCCTAACGCAGTGAAAATAAGTGGTGATGCCCACAATAATGTTGATGGAATAAGGATTGTTAAGATATCGATAAAGCCCACTTATTTCACCCCCTTCTTACTGAATCGTTGAATCAGATATCGAATCATATAACCAGATGCTACAAAGAAAATAATAAGGGCGATGATTATGTCTACCAGTTCATTTGGAATACCAGCTTCAAGTGGCATATTTAACGCCCCTACTTTAAGTCCTCCAAATAATAATGCTGCGAACACAACACCAATGGCCACATTTCCTCCTAATAGTGCTACAGCGATCCCATCAAATCCGACCCCTGTAAATCCTCCTTTAATCGAGGCGTATCCAAATGTCCCTAAGCCTTCCATGGCACCTGCGAGTCCGGCGAATGCTCCGGAGATGACCATAGAAAGAATAATGTTCCCATTTACGTTCATTCCTGCGTATTGAGAAGCATGCTGGTTAAAGCCTACGGAACGCAGTTCATATCCACGAGTCGTTTTTTCTAAAAGGAACCACATGATAAATACGCAGGCGAGGGCAATGAAGATCCCCCAGTGCAGTCTTGAGTAATCAGTTAAGGCCTCAAAGAATGGAGACTTTAATGAGGCAGTCTCTGCGATATAGTCCGTACGATCTTTACGCTCCGTCAATACATCCCGTATAATCGCATTTGTTACGTGAAGTGCAATATAGTTCATCATGATCGTAACAATTACTTCGTGTACACGATATCTTGCTTTCAGTAATCCCGGGATAAAGCCCCAGAATGCACCAGCTAATGCCGCTGCGATTACAGCAAGTGGTAAGTGGATGATCTTAGGTAACTCATCGAAAGCAACTCCAACCCATACTGCAGCAAGCCACCCTACAATCAGTTGTCCTTCGACCCCGATATTGAATAATCCGGTTCTGAATGCAAAGGCAACAGCCAATCCTGCCAGAATGTATGGAGTCACTTGTCGAACCGTTTCCCCAACGTAGTAGATCTCTCCGAAAATACCTTGCCATAGTGCAGAATATCCTGCCATTGGATCATATCCACTCACAAGCATAATAATGGTTCCGACAATAATTCCTAAAAGGACCGAAATAACCGGGATTAATATATTTGTTAATCGATTAGACATGTTCGTTCTCCCCCGCTTCCTTCCTCTTCGAACCAGCCATCAGTAGTCCAAGTTCTTGTTCAGTTGTTTCTTTTGGATTCACAATTGCTACAATCTGTCCTTCATAAATGACGGCGATACGGTCACTTACATTCATGATTTCATCTAATTCAAATGAAAGTAATAGTACTGCTTTACCGTTATCCCGCTGCTCGATCAGGCGCTTGTGAATGAACTCGATCGCTCCTACATCGAGGCCACGGGTTGGCTGGGCAGCAATTAATAAATCGGGATCTCGATCAACTTCCCTGCCGATGATCGCCTTTTGCTGATTACCACCCGATAGTGCTCTGGCAAGGGTATATTCAGAAGGTGTTCTTACATCAAACTCTGAAATTAGCTTTCTAGCTTGATTGTAAATATTCTTATAGCTTAATACCCCCTTATTTGAATAAGGCTTTTGGTAATAGGTTTGTAGAACCATATTTTCACCGATTGGGAAATCCAGAACTAAACCATGTTTGTGACGATCCTGAGGAATATGACCTACACCCGTTTCATAAATCTTTCGCGGTTTCATATTGACTATTTCTTTTCCATTCAGCTTAATCGAGCCACTATTAACTTTGTATAACCCTGTAATCGCTTCAATAAGTTCACTTTGACCGTTCCCATCAACACCTGCAATACCAAGGATTTCCCCGGCTTTTACTTCCAGGTTCAACCCCTTTACAACGGAAACATTGCGATGGTCTTTTACGTTCAAATCCCGAATTTCAAGCACATTGTCAGTAGGAGCGGCTTCCTTCTTCTCAGTCTTAAAGGTTACTTCGCGTCCTACCATCAGGCTGGCAAGGTGATTCGGATCGGTTTCTGATACCTGCACTGTCCCGATCCCTTTTCCTTTTCTGATAACGGTTACATTATCACACACTTCCATAATCTCTTTTAGCTTATGAGTGATAAGAATGATAGACTTCCCTTCTTGAATAAGAGTTTTCATGATTTGAATAAGCTCTTTGATTTCTTGCGGGGTCAGTACCGCTGTAGGCTCATCGAAGATCAGTATCTCTGCACCACGGTAAAGTGTTTTCAAAATCTCAACACGCTGCTGCATTCCTACTGAAATTTCAGAAATTTTAGCGGAAGGATCCACTTTTAAACCGTATCTTTCTGAGATTTCCAGAATATCCTTCTCTGCCTTTTTAATATCCACTGTTGCACCGGACTTCGGCTCTCTTCCGAGAATAATATTCTCTGTTACTGTAAAGGTATCAACGAGCATAAAGTGCTGATGAACCATTCCGATCCCTAAGTCATTGGCAATATTGGGATTGGTGATGTTTACTTTTTGCCCCTTAACACGAATTTCTCCTTGTTCAGGCTGATAAAGTCCAAATAAAACATTCATCAGTGTAGACTTACCTGCTCCATTTTCACCAAGAAGCGCATGAATTTCACCTTTTTTGAGCTGGAGGGTAATATTATCGTTTGCTACGATGCCAGGAAATTCTTTGCGAATATTCAGCATCTCAATTACATAATCCATTGCTAATCACTCCTTGCATAGGCTAGGGATATTTATCTAGTAGTTAGAGGTCAGACCTTAAGACTCTAGAAAAAAAAGGGTTTCCCCGATTAAAACTCTAAATGAAAGATAGAAAGAAGTTTCTATACTTCAATTAAATTTTTAATTATTATGAATATTCCTTTTAGAAAAGGGATAAGCGGCCGGCTATCCTTGGCCCCCTTATCCCTGTTCAATTAGTTAGCTGAGAATGAATTTGCTGCATCCAGAGATTCAGGAACAGTAATTTCCCCACTCTTGATCTTTTCTTTCCATTCATCAACTTTAGTCATAACCTCGTCTTTGTTAGAAAGCTCTTCGTTAAGTTCAGCTAATCCAACACCCTCTTCGTTAAGACCGTAAGAGATAACTTCTCCACCTGGGAAGTTTCCTTCTTTTGCTTTATTAGCAAGATCCAGTACTGCATTATCTACACGTTTTAAAGAAGAAGTTAAGATGATATTATGATCTCCAACTTTACCTTCTGCTGATTGGTCGGAGTCAACTCCGATTGCCCATAGCTCACGGGAAGGATCTTTTTCTTTTAAGTCACGTGCTTCTTTGAACAATCCATTACCCGTACCACCAGCTGCATGGAAGATAACGTCTACATCTTGTGAGTACATCTTAGACGCAATTGTTTGACCAAGTTCTGCTTTGTCGAATGCCCCTGCATAATCTGCAACGATTTCCGCATCTGGATTGACTGATTTAACACCAGCAATGAAGCCGGAGTGGAAACGCTCGATTACTGGAATTTCCATTCCACCAAGGAAACCGATTTTGTTAGTTTTTGTTGCCAGTCCAGCAGTAACTCCTGCAAGGAATGAACCTTCTTGCTCTTTGAACGTGATACTTGCAACGTTTGGTTGGTCTACAACTGCATCAACGATTGCAAAGTGAGAATCTTTTTGTTGTTGTGCAATATCATTGATCGCACCTTCCATAAGGAAGCCGATACCATATACTAAGTCAAAGTCTTGACGAGCTAATGTGTTTAAGTTAGTAGCATAGTCAGCATCAGATTGTGATTGTAAGTAGTCAAAACCTTCCTTACCCTTTTCTAAGTCGTGCTCTTCACCGAAAGCTTTTAAACCTTCCCAAGCAGATTGGTTGAAAGATTTGTCATCTACTCCACCAACATCCGTAACCATCGCTACTGTAAATTGATCTTCTTTCTTGTTACCTTCACCACTAGATGCACCTTCTTTGTCCTCGCTTGTTCCACAAGCACCTAATAATGTACCTGCAGCTAGAACAAATGACAACGCTAAACCAATTTTACGTTTTTTCACCTAGAGTACCCCCTAATATTGTAATAAATTAGTAGAAAGATGGATTTTTGTTATACACGCTTTCTTAATACGTGGAAGCTAAATTTGTCTGACCGAAAATAGTTTACTGAGTACAGAATCGGCTCATCGTTTTCATCAAAATGCATTTGCTTTAAAACGAGTAGCGCCGTTTCTGGTTCACAATTTAGAATAGGGGAGATTTTATCGTGATAGCCCATTGGTTCTATTTGTGCAACAGCATGAGTGATTCTCTTATTCTCCCGTTTTTCCAATACGGTGAAAATCGAATTATCTTCATGGGTGAAATTCCTCGGCATAACCTTTTCAGGAATTTTGTCTACACAATACACAACCGGTTCCCCGTTTGCAGTACGAACCCGTTCAATCAGGATCACGTCGTCCTCTTCATTGCAAGTAAACCTCTTCACATCATCCTCAGTAGCTTCTTGAGTTGTTGAGCTTAAGAAAATGGTCCCTGGCTCCATACCAGCCTGCTTGATCATGTTCGTAACACTGTTCAGCTGCTCAATACCAGAAGTAAAGAGCGGTTTAGCGTTTACAAATGTTCCTACCCCATGACGTCGTACGATGACACTTTCTTCCTCAAGAATTCTGAGAGCTTCACGGAGAGTAGCCCTACTCACACCGAGTTGTTTGGAGAGATCAAATTCAGACGGGAGTTTTTCTTTTTCTTTGTATACTCCCGCTTCGATATCTTTCTTCAAACGGTCTATCACTTGTAAGTATAAATGTCGATTGTCTGTTTTTATTGTCACTGGAACCACCACCAAATTTTCTCAAGACATCAGACCTCTGATGTATATCTTTCCTACTAATCGAAAATACTATAACACTTTTCTTTTCATAAATAAATAGCATTGTGTGATTTTGTCGAAAAAAATGACTAGAATGACAATTTAAAATCCTTATTTGTAAATAATTAGTAAATATTTAAGGATGAATAGGGTTTCATGGAGTTATTTTACATAAAATTTACATTAAGGTTGTTGTAGATTATCAATCTTTACAAAGTTAAAACAACGCCATTACAATTGTAAACGCTTTTAATAGTATAACACATTGGTGGATAAACTAGAATAACATCATTTGAAACGGATACATTTTCAGATTTTCCTCTTGATCCTTACATAAAAAAGGTGTGTTACCCCATTCATTTTGAATAGGGTAACACACCTTTTGTTAAGAGCTTTGCTCTTCTGAAGGTTTACCGATCAAGACGGTTCGCGGCTTACTTCCTTCATAAGGTCCAACGACTCCTCTTACTTCCATCTCATCAATCAATCGTGCTGCTCTTGTATAACCAACTCTAAATCTTCTTTGAAGCATGGAGACAGAAGCAGTTTGCATTTCAGCGATCAACTGAACTGCATCATTATAGAGTTCGTCTTCAGCTTCGCCCGTTTTCTCATCTTCCTGTATCTCATCTGGAATCATTTCTTCCTGATACTGTGCCTTTTGTTGAGAAATGACAAAATCAACGATTTCTTCAACTTCTTCATCTGATAAAAATGCTCCTTGTACCCTTGTAGGCTTTGAAGCCCCTACAGGCATGAAGAGCATGTCTCCTCTACCCAATAGTTTTTCTGCGCCACCGGAATCCAGGATGGTTCTGGAATCGATTTGGGAAGATACGGCAAACGCAATCCTGGATGGTATATTCGCTTTGATGACCCCTGTAATAACATCAACAGATGGACGCTGCGTAGCAATGATTAAATGGATCCCTGCGGCACGTGCCATCTGTGCGAGTCTTGTGATGGCGTCTTCTACATCGTTTGAAGCAACCATCATTAAATCAGCCAGCTCATCCACTATTACCACAATGTATGGAAGCAGAGGCTGCTTTTCTTCGTTCTCGAGATTCTGTCTCTTTACGTAGTCGTTGTACCCTTCAATATTCCTTGTTCCTGTGTGAGAGAACAACTCATATCTCCGCTCCATTTCACTTACAACCTTTTTTAATGCCTGTGAAGCTTTCTTTGCATCAGTTACAACGGGAGCCAATAGGTGGGGTACCCCATTATATACATTCAATTCAACCATTTTTGGATCAATCATCATGAGCTTGACTTCATGGGGTTTAGCTCTCATTAGAATACTCGTAATGATTCCGTTAATACAAACACTCTTTCCGCTTCCAGTGGCCCCGGCTACAAGTAAGTGAGGCATTTTATTCAATTCTGCAAGTACGGCTTCTCCCGTTATATCCCGCCCTAACCCAATTTGTAGCTTGGCATCCGGTTTATTATGTTCCTTGGCTTCAAGCACCTCTCTTAATGACACCATGGCAACCTCCGAGTTAGGAACTTCAATACCGATAGCCGATTTCCCTGGAATAGGAGCTTCGATTCGGATATCTTTAGCCGCAAGAGCCAAGGCTAAATCATCACTAAGGTTCACGATGCGGCTTACTTTCACACCTACATCCGGGTGAACTTCATACTTGGTGACGGCTGGACCTAAGTGAACTTGTGTAACTTTCGCTTTTACCCCGAAGCTTTGGAAGGTTCTTTCAAGTTTGGCTGCGTTTGCATGAATCAGTTGATATTCATTACTCTGATCTGTTTTTCTAGGAGTCTTTAATAACGAAATAGAAGGTAGTTTATAATCCTTATTTTCTACTTCAGTAAACGTAATCGGTGGTGCAGAATCCGCTTCTCCTTCTGAATCGGGCTTATCTTTAGCGGCCGCACCATCTTTTTCACCATTCATTTCCGCTCCTGAAGTGGATGGTTCATCTTTAGTCGGATTCCCTCCGTATGCACGTTCCGCGAAGTTTGAGATGATTGGTTCTCTCGTTTCCTCTTCCTGAGGCAGCTGTGTTTCAACCGCTTTCTCCTGCCTCACAGGAACTTCTTTCTTTTTCTTTTCTTTCACTTCTTTTTTCTTTGACTGATCTTCTCTCCAATCACTCATATCTTGCTTGAACGCCGACCATTGTCCGCTTAAGAATGCACCAAAGCGCTTTCCTGCTCTTCCCAGCACATCCCCGATGGATTTACCTGTCACTAGTATGATTCCGATCAATATGAATGTTGCACTAACAATCCTTGCTCCTTGCGAGTCAAATAGAAAATAAGAAACGGCAAATAAAATGCTCCCTATCATTCCACCACCAAGGTCCGATGTACTCGTTTCCCCGCCTGCATCCATCCAGAACAAATCCCATGTATTCATGATGACACTTGGATTATCGAAAGAACCATCATTGGAGAGCAAATCAAATAATTTCACATGACTCAATAGCAAGAAGCTCGCAATGATGATGTAAATCCCAATAAGCCTGCGACTAAATAACATAGGAATCTCCCGTTTAACCATGAGGTATCCAGCCACATACAGCATCCACAGAAGGGCAACCATATACCACTCACCCAGAAAGAATCGATAGAAATATACCATTGCTTTCCCTACAGCTCCAAGCTCTATGATTGAAATCAAACTGAGTGCAGCAAGGATCATTCCTGTAATTTCATATTTAATGGTTTGTTTTAAGGTTGAACTCGTTGCAGATCGTTTTTTTCTTCTTTTTCGTTTAGCCAATCCAATTCACCTAAATTCTATTGAAGTCTTTCTTCTTATGTACATAAAGATGAAGAAAGGGCTGATCCTTTGGGGCAATCCATGTGCCTAAGGTGTCAGACCCTTCCCGTTAACTTAAAGTATCATTATGATTATCTCTTCCAGTAATATTATAGCATAACCACTATTTCGGGAAAATCCTCTTTCTCGCTTAATTATTGATAAATTCACCTGGGCAAATCTGATTATCTAGATAATGTGCAGGATCACTACTCATGACCCTCACAATTCGATACCGGTTATCCTCCTGCTGAACAAGGATAGGAACACCCTGATATTCCATCATCATTTGACCACTGAATTCACTTGCATCTGTTGGGAATACAAGATCATTGGGAACGACTGTATAAAGGATCATTGCACTAGCCCCTCTTGTTGATCCGATTGCTTTTTCATCTCAATTAACTCGTTAATCTTTTTAATGGCTGTCCCAATGCCCCCGATCCCATCTATCAGGCCGTATTCGACGGCATCGTCACCGACCACATTCGTACCGATATCCCGTGTAAGGTTACCTTTTGCAAACATCAGGTCTTTAAAATCTTCTTCGGATATATTACTGTGCTTCGTTACGAAACTAACTACCCGATCCTGCATTTTATCCAAATACTCGAAGGTCTGTGGTACGCCGATCACCAACCCCGTCAACCGAACCGGGTGGATTGTCATTGTAGCAGTGCTCGCAATGTACGAAAAATCGCATGATACGGCAATCGGTACACCAATACTATGCCCTCCCCCCAACACAACAGATACTGTAGGTTTAGAAAGGGAAGCGATCATTTCAGAAATGGCGAGTCCAGCTTCCACGTCTCCACCTACCGTATTTAATATTACCACCAATCCCTCTATTTTAGGGTTTTGCTCAATGGCTACCAGCTGAGGAATAACATGTTCATACTTCGTTGTTTTATTCTGTGGCGGAAGCTGCATATGTCCCTCTATCTGTCCTACAATGGTCAAACAATGGATATTGGAATCCTGAGAGAGTTGCGGGACATTGGTTTGCCCTAATTGCTGTATCTTTTCCATTAATCCTGATGGTTTATCTTTATTATCCTCGCCTTTATTTGGCTGATCCTGCATTCGTTCATGATTTTCTTCCATGAAAACATCTCCTTTTCATTTCCATTCTCTTGTTATTATTTTAATAAGGGAGTGTTTTCATACTTTATACTTTGGGATCAAATAAAAAAACGGAGGCTATCTGTTAGAAACAAATAGCCTCACGCATTAAACTTCCATGATGATCGGTAATATCATTGGTCTTCTTCTTGTTTTATTGAATAAATAGTAATTGAGCTGATCTCTGATATCTTGTTTAATGGTTGTCCATTCAAAAGAGCCCTTTTGTAAATAGGAATGTACTACGTCCGTTACGATGCCTCCAGCTCCTTCAATCAATTCTTCTGACTCCCTCACATAAACGAAGCCGCGAGATATAATTTCAGGACCTGACACAATCGATTTGGATCTGCGGTTGATCGTTACTACGACCGTAAACACACCATCTTCTGATAATAGTTTACGGTCGCGAAGGACGATATTCCCTACGTCCCCTACACCAATTCCATCAATCAACACATTCCCAGCCTGCACCCGGCCGCTCATTCTCATCTTACCGTCCTTGTATTGAAGCACATCTCCTTTATCCAAAATGAAGATTTGCTTATACGGGAGACCGATGTCGTGAGCGATCTGTGTATGAGCCACCAGCATTTTATACTCACCTTGTATAGGAATGAAATACTTCGGCTTCATGATATTTAACATAAACTTTAGATCTTCCTGACTACCATGCCCTGAAACATGAACCTTCTTATTGGCGGTCAATACGTTTGCTCCTGCTCTATAAAGCATGTCAATTGTCTTTCCTGCAATGACTTCCATGCCAGGTGAAGGTGAAGCCGTAATTAGGACTGTATCCCCTTCTTCGATATTCACAAGACGATGGGAACGTTTTGACATCCGCTGCAAGGCCTCAAACGGTTCTCCTTGTGTTCCGGTGGCAACGATGACGACTTCATCTTTAGGATAATCACCAATCTCATCCATTCCTATGATCATCTCATCCCGGACGTGAAGATAGCCTAATTTCAAAGCTACATCATATACTCTCTTCAAACTCTTACCCACTACGATCACTTTACGGTTATTTTGATCTGCAGCGTCAAAAACTTGCTGTAGTCGAATTAAATTAGAGGCAAAGCAAGCTACAATAACTCTACCGGATGCCATTCGTAAAGCGTCTGTTATATGTTGTTCTATGACGGCTTCGGATGTTGTATAGCCGGGTCTCTCCGCTTCTTTGCTGTCGGACAATAAACATAGCACTCCTTTTTCACCGATTTGAGCCATTTTGCCTAAATCCGGTCGATAAAGGTGTTTAGCAGATTGATCAAATTTGAATTCCCCGGTATGTACGATGACTCCTTCAGATGTATGTATGCATACACCAACTGAATCCGGAATGCTATGTGTGGTTTTAAAGAACGTTACATTCACTCCATCGAAAGTGAGATGGCTATCTGAGTGAATCGTATAGAATTTCACATCTTCCCTGATGTTTTCATCCTTCAATCGAGCCTTTACAAGAGCATTTGTTAAACGGGTCCCGTAAACAGGAGCTTTAATTTTATTGAGAACGTATGAAATCGCTCCAATACTATCCTCATGCCCATGAGTCAAAAAGATTCCTTTCACACGTTCTTTATTTTCAATCAAGTATTGAATGTCTGGTATGACGATATCAATCCCGAGCATTTCATTTTCAGGGAACATCAGCCCTGCGTCAACCACGAAAATTTCATGATCCACTTCGATCACGTACATGTTCTTACCAATTTCCCCGACTCCTCCGAGCGGTATGATCTTTATACTTTCATTTTTTGTTTTACTCACATTATGTCCTCCTATGCTGTGCCTTTCCCGATCTTCAATCAGTTACGTTTATTATACTTGATAATATTTTGGGAGTACAACCAATTTTATCCTTCCTATAATAAGATTAGGAAAAGGACTGCATTCATTTTTACTACATTACTATTTCGATACTACGTGACTAAATCCTTCTTCTTTAAAATAAATTAATCTATTACTGATTTAGGGTCTTTTCCTGTCTATAATAAAAGACTGTGAAGGAATGTCCTTCACAGTCTTTTTCTTAAGATAATACCTGTAATAATTGAGACAGCTTTGCTCTTTCCACTTCTGTCAATGGAATTAATGGTAAGCGGACAGATCCAACGTCGAGACCCTTCATTTGAAGGGCTGTTTTAACCGGTGTCGGGTTCGGGCTGGTAAATAATCCTTTCATGACTGGAAGAAGTTTTTGATGCAGACCGGCTGCCATTGAATGGTTTCCACTTGTAAATGCAGCAACCATCTCTTGCATTTCGTTTCCGATGATATGGGAGGCAACAGACACGATTCCAGTTCCGCCTATCGACAATACAGGAAGAGTTAGTCCGTCATCACCACTGTATAGCATAAAGTCGTCTGATGTATGTGAAATGATTTCAGTCATGCTATCCAAGTCACCGCTTGCTTCTTTAACAGCTACAATGTTTTCAATCTCTGATAATCGAATGATAGTTTCCGGAGAAACATTGACGCTTGATCGTCCAGGAATATTATATAGCATGACAGGTAAGGCTGTTGATTCAGCAATCGCCTTGAAATGCTGGAACAACCCTTCCTGACTCGGTTTATTATAGTATGGAGCCACCAGCATGATGGCATCTACGCCTGCCTCCACTGCTTTTTTGGTAAGTTCGATTGACGCGTGGGTGTTATTGCTTCCCGTCCCGGCAATAACAGGTACTCTTCCGTTTACTACTTTTACTACATGTCGAAATAAAGCCATCTTTTCTTCTTTTGTTAAAGTCGGAGACTCTCCAGTGGTCCCGGCTACTACTAAAGAATCTGATCCATTATCAATCAGATACTGAATTAATTGCGTCGTCTTGGTGAAATCGATATTTCCTTTACGGTCAAATGGGGTAACCATCGCCGTAGAAACGCGGCCAAAATTCAATCTAGTCACTCTCCTCTTAAGTTTATCCTACCCTGAATGTAGCGGTTCTCTCTTGTAGTTGAAACGTATCATGAAGTGCATTAATCGCATTAATCAGGTCCATCTCTTTCACCAGAACCCAAATAGTCGTATGACTATCTGCTGACTGGAGGATTCGAATTCCTTCGTTGGACAGAGAAGATACGATGGCTGAAGTTACACCAGGAACACCCGTCATCCCGGCTCCCACTATTGAAATCTTAGCACACTCTGACTCTACAGTAGGTTTATGACCTATTTTATTAAGAACCGAAATCGCTCCTTCTGCCAGGGATGATGCAACAGTATAAACAACTCCCCGTGGCGAGATGTTAATGAAGTCAACACTTATTCCTTCTATAGCCATCGCTTTAAAGACTTCAGCTTGAAGATTGTATTGGTCTTCTTTAGCGAAAACTTTTATTTGCGTAAGGTTGGGTACATGAGCGATTCCAGTTACGGGATGACTCCTGAATTCTTTATGTGCTTTCGTATTTTCAAGTGTTGTCACAAGAGTCCCTTCACCATTTGAATAAGTAGAACGAATCCGGATTGGAACATTTGAATTCATCGCAATTTCAACAGCTCTTGGATGAATCACCTTTGCCCCCTGATATGCCATATTACATACTTCGTTATAAGAAACAACCGTAATAGGTCTCGCTTTGGATGAAATGCGGGGATCGGCAGTCATGACCCCTTCAACATCGGTGAAAATATCGATGAATTCAGCTTTTAATGCCACTCCTAAAGCAGAAGCTGAAGTATCACTTCCCCCTCTGCCGATCGTTGTGACATCACCATCTTTCGTTGCACCTTGAAAGCCCGCCACCACCACTGCATCGTGATTTTCAAGCTCTTTTACCAAACGGCTGCATCTCATTTCCAGAATCTTAGCATTGTTAAAATCACTATTAGTCCGGAATCCGGCTTGAGCACCAGTTAAAGCGGTTGACCGGATTCCATGTTCAAGAAGCATGTTGGAGAAGACCAGACTGGAAATGATTTCTCCACACGATAATAATAAGTCTTGCTCTCTCTTACTTATTGAAGTATTCCTGCCACCGATAAGGGATAATAGGGAGTCAGTAGCGTAAGGTTCACCTTTTCTTCCCATAGCTGAAACGACTACCACCACTTTATATCCCTTATCTATCGCTTGCTTTGTGTGGGCTAATGCCTTTAAGCGACTTGCCTCATCACGTACAGACGTTCCACCAAATTTTTGAACGATCACTTTCATGACTACACCTCATTGTCATATGTTCAAGAGGTATGTGAGAACGACTAGTGGAAATAAATAGAACTATAGCTGAAATGGTCCCTCTTCGTTACTTAATTATACCAAGTTTCATCAGACTTTCTGCGATTTGAACTGAGTTCCAAGCCGCTCCCTTAAGTAAGTTGTCAGACACAACCCACATATGGAAGCCTTTGTCTTCATCAAGATCTTTACGCACCCTGCCAACAAATACATCCGGTTTCCCTACTGCATGTGCAGGCATCGGATAAATCTGTTCTTCCGGGACATCTTCTAAAGTTACTCCAGGAGCATCTTTTAACAGTGAGTGGATTTCATTCACTGTTACAGATCCCTTCTCAATTTCAATATATACACTTTCTGAGTGACCTGTTACAACTGGTAATCTTACGCATGTTGCAGATACCTTCAATGAAGGCATATGCATAATTTTTTTTGTTTCATTGATCATTTTCATTTCTTCGAATGTAAAGCCGTTCTCCTGGAATTTATCAATTTGAGGAATGGCGTTATAAGCTATCTGATAATGCTTTTTATCCCCTTTTACAGGTAGCACACTCGGTTCAAATGATTCACCGGATAATATGGCCTGTGATTGCGCGTGGAGCTCATCGATGGCCACTGCACCTGCCCCTGAAACGGCTTGATAGGTTGACACGATTACTTTAGATAAACCATATTGTTTACGGATCGGTTCAAGTGCTGCCACCATCTGGATCGTAGAACAGTTAGGATTAGCAATAATGCCTTTATGAAGTTTGATATCATCTTCATTCACCTCTGGAACAACAAGAGGGACATCTGGGTCCATTCTGTATGCACTTGTATTGTCAACGACGATTGCTCCACGTTTAACGGCTTCAGGAGCAAGAAGTTTGGATACACTACCCCCTGCACTAAATAAAGCAATGTCTACCCCTTCAAAACTCTCGGGCGTAGCTTCTTCAACCGTCCATTCTTTCCCTTTAAAGGTAACGGTGGATCCGGCTGAGCGGGCTGAAGACAATAATGTCAATTGTTTTATTGGAAAGTCCCTTTTTTCTAATGTTTGTAGCATTTGTTGTCCAACAGCACCTGTGGCACCGACAACAGCTACATGTAATCCCATTGTATTCAAAATCTTCTCTCCTTCCAACCATTCAGTATTCTCATAGTAGGTATACCTTTTAGTCTATTACTATAATAAAGAATATTTTAACATAAACAATTATTCGACAATAGGAAATTTTATATTTATGCCTTGATTATTTTTATTTACTAATAACTTTAAATATATATACATGAAAAGAAGGCCATCATAACAGTGCAAGTTGATAGCCTTCTCAATCTATTAATCTAAATATCTTTCGATTACGACAGGCTGAAGCTGTTTTCCTTCAATAGCCGCTTCTACCGTTTCCTGAATCAGCGTCATTCTGGCTACCATTGATTTTGGTTTACTTTCAGGTGCATCCTGACCAAATGGGATAAAGTAAATATCTTTGGTTGATATTAATCTCATTAGGTTTACACCGTTTAAACCAAGAGCATCATTTGTTGATATCCCCAGTACTACAGGTCGATGATTACGAAGAGTCGCTTTAGCAGCCATTAACACTGGGGAATCTGTCATTGCATTGGCGAATTTACTCATTGAATTTCCTGTAAGGGGAGCGATCACCATACAATCCAATGGAATTTTAGGACCTAGTGGTTCTGCCTTAACGATTGAATCGATTACCCTATGACCTGTAACGTCTTCAATTCGCTTAATCCAGTCTTCTCCTTTACCGAATCTCGTTTCCGTATTCATAACAGTTGAAGTTACTATCGGCATCACTTCTGCACCGTTATTCACTAATCGTTCGATTTCCGGGAATACGGCATCATACGTACAATGAGAACCTGTCAGACCAAACCCGATTCGTTTTCCTTTCACACTCATGATGAACTCTCCTTTCCTAAATCAAGATCTTCCTCTAACAATTGACAAAGTACATTCGCCAGTATCTGGCCAGCTGTCTTAGGTGCCACGATCCCAGGCAATCCGGGGGCTAACAATGCTTTTATTCCCCGTTTTTCTGCATAACGAAAATCTGTACCTCCAGGCTTTGAAGCCAAATCGATGATTAATGTATGAGCTGGCATTTTGGCTATCACAGCAGCCTTCACTATATGCACTGGAATTGTGTTAATACATATATCACAATTCTCAACCTCTTTTTCTAAGTTATCTAAGTGGAATGGCTCTAAGCCCATTTCAGTCACCCTCGCCAGATGCTCACTTTTCCGAGCGCCAACCTTCACCTTTCCGCCTAAATGATGAAACGTTCTAGCTACACTCATACCTACCCTACCCAGACCCAATATGACAATCGTAGATCCATGAATCGTAAAGTCTGTATGTTGAATAGCCATCATAATCGTTCCCTCTACAGTAGGAATAGAATTATAAATGGCAACATCGTCTCTCTCAAACAACTGAACAAGTTTCCGATTCGTTGAAGACATTATTTCATCCAAATACTTATTACTAATTCCTGAATAGATCGTACAGTGCTCTGGCGTCTGAGACACAACTTCTTCTGTTAAAACGATTTTCTCATTGGAGAAAATCGTATCAATTTCGCCTTGTAGATTCGTGCCGGGTACAGGTAAGATTATGGCATCAATAATTGAAAAGTCCACTTCATCGAGTTTCTCTTTCGTAGCCCCTGTAAAGGCATGATCTAGTTGTTCAAAACCTACGAGTGAGATCTTTGCATCCAACTCAGTAAGCTTCCGAATAATCTCAAGTTGACGAGCATCTCCGCCTAGAACTGCGATCTGCATTCCGGTCAGCATCACTGATTTCACCTACTTTTTACATAATCGCTATTCTAAATCCCTTTTCACTTCAACAGTGTATGTTGCACATACCTAATGGGTGAGAAGAAAAGCAGGAAGAGACTGTTTAGAATATGGGATTGCTTCTGTAATGTAGCTGTTGTTACAGGTCAGGTTGGGATAATGATTGTAAACAGGTTTTATACGAGTGGTACAATATGTATCTTCCTATTACACTGACTCCTTCCATCATTTTGGAGAAAGCCTGATTATTTTAATAATGGCCAAATAAAAAAACGGGGTTTCCCCGTTTCAATAGACTATCTATTTCTTTATTCATTCGATACTTCCAGAATGATCATATCAGCTCCGATTGTTCTGATCTGATGCCATGGTACCCTTATTTCCCCACCTTGTTTTCGCAGCCATTTACCCGTCGGTATGATAAGCGCATTAATGCTTCCTGACTTATCATTGAATTCAAGATCAGTTTGCCCTAGAATACCAAGTCGTTCTGCTTTTTTGTAATCGACTATTTCTTTTCCGCTTAACTCGCTTAATCTCATGAAGGTTTCCTCCTTAAAAGAAGCTCTGTATTACAATGTATACACTGTCCACTTTTTTTAGAAGAAATTCTTCGTTATTTCCATCCAATGTGATGATTCATACAAAAAAAGCAGACTTAAGCAGTCTGCTTTTTCCTGTTATTTCTTCATATTTTGAGGGAGATTCCCCTCCGGACTGATGAGGGATATTGCATAATCATCTTTAAAGATGTCAAGGGCTAACTTATTTACTTTGTCCATCGTAACACCGTCGATTTCTTCGACAATCTCATCCAGCGTTCGGTGGCGTTTTAGAAGCAGCTCATTTTTCCCATTACGACTCATGCGGCTATTGGTGCTTTCTAAACTGAGCATAAGGTTACCCTTTAATTGCTCTTTGCTGTTAAGTAATTCTTTAGAGGTTATACCATCAGCTTTTAAGGCTCGCAGGGTACTGTCGATTGTATCGAATAATTGATCTAACTGATTGGCCCCTGTCCCTCCATAGATGGTTACCATTCCACTATCTTCATAAGCGGAGTGATATGAAAATACGGAGTAAGCAAGTCCTCTTTGCTCTCGAACCTCCTGAAACAGACGGGATGACATACTGCCACCTAATACATTGTTTAATACAATCAGGTTATAGATGTCTGGATGCCCTATTTGCAGGCCGTCAAATCCTAAACATAAATGGGCTTGTTCTGTATCTTTTTTCCGCGCAAGCTTATTATTATGAAAGGCAGGCTTCACACGGTCCTCTGGTCCTTTACCACCTTCATAAGATCCGAATAGCTTCTCGACTTCTTTGATGAATGTTTCATCCACATTTCCTGCTACAGAAACCACTACTTGATCCGGAGTGTACATGTCATGCATGTACTCTTTCAATTTGGCTTGATTGAATGAGTTAAGTGTTTCTTCCGTTCCCAGAATCGGATAGCCAAGGGGATGCTCTTCATAGATTGCCTTGCTTAGTAAGTCATGGACGATATCATCAGGGGTATCTTCATACATTTTAATCTCTTCATACACTACATTTTTTTCTTTATTTAATTCTTCTTCTACGTAGGTAGAGTTAAAGAACATATCAGAAAGTGTATGTAATGCATAATCCGCATGATTGTCCAATACTTTTGCATAATAGCAGGTATATTCCTTTGAAGTAAATGCATTGACCTGTCCGCCGATGCTGTCAAATGACTCTGCTATTTCACGGGCCGTTTTCGTTTTTGTTCCTTTGAAAAACATATGTTCCAAGAAGTGGGATATTCCGTTATTTTGTTCTGTTTCATTGCGTGAGCCGGTTCCAATCCAGACCCCGATCGCTACAGAACGTACGTGAGGTATTTCCTCCAGCACGATTCTTAGTCCGTTTTGGCATGTATATTTCTTTATCAAGAAATTTCCTCCTATTCATGATGCAAACTTACTGCTTCTTATTACTATTTCCCTGTTTAGACGAATTATCGACGTCTTCTACGATTCTCTCTTCTTTAACCAAGCTTGAGATCGTACCAAGCCTTAAATTTTTTTCTTTTATTTGAAGAATCAACATGCTTAACGAATTGGCTGTTGAAGCTGTCGGATGCATCAGTACAATTGCTCCCTTGTGCATCTTTCTCATTACTCGCTCGATTAACACGCTTGGTTGTGGTTTTTGCCAATCAATCGTATCCACACTCCACATAATCGTTCTCATGTGCATGTCGTCTGCAATAGTTATGACTTCCTCCCGGTAGCTGCCGCTTGGTGGAGCAAACCACTTTACTTTTTCCCCTGTGGTCACTTCAATTATTTCATTCGTTTTTTTCAATTCTTCTCTTACTTTGGCTGACTCCAATGTTTTCATATCAGGGTGAGAATATGAATGATTTCCCACTTCATGTCCTGCGTCCACGATCATCTTCGCTAAGTCCGGGTTATTTTTCACCCATCTCCCCTCTAAAAAGAACGTAGCATATACTTGGTGTTTTTTCAAAGTTGCAAGCATATCCGGAATGTATTCATTTCCCCATGCTACATTGATAATAAAGGAGACCATTGGTTTATCGGGATTCCCCCGGTAAACAGGGGAAGCAGGTAAATCAGGTAAGTGCGTATCAGGAGTGACTTGCTTGTAGATCAATTTATCTTCATCGAATGATTTTTCTTTTTTCATATTTTGAAGAGACGCTTCTACATCCACTTTTAAACCATTATATCCTGGTGTAGCTTTCCAAACTGTATCTATTACAGCATCTTGAGCAGGGACTTCCCTCAATTTTGCTTCTTCTTTTATTTTTCGAGTTAGATCAATTGGTTGGCTAACTCCATTCACTTCTAACGATTCTTGTTTTAGTCCTGTCACATACTGATCTGATAACGGATTTTCAACGACAACTAAAGTCAGAATAGCAATTAGACTAATTCCAATCAAGTAATTTCTTTCCATACCTGTCCACCTTCCTTCTCCTAAAAACATATGAAGGAAAAGGAAAAGGTAGAACAAAAGCGGACGAGCAATGCTCCAGAGGCGACAAGCCAATTCTACTTCTTCAGTCCTGAATGAGAACTCCACAGATAAAAAAAGCCGCCCCGCAGGAGAGTTTGCTCCTTACAGGACAGCCTGCCAATCTAAAAAGATTATGCTTGGTTTTGTTCTTCTTTTTCACGCTGCTCTTTAAGAACTGCTTTTCTGGACAAGTTGACTCTACCCTGGTTATCGATGTCAAGAACCTTAACAAGGATCTCATCGCCTATAGCCACTACATCTTCTACTTTGCGAATTCGTTCTTCTGCAATTTCAGAAATGTGGACCAGGCCATCTTTACCACTGAAGATTTCTACAAATGCTCCGAATTTTTCAATTCGTTTTACTTTCCCCAGATACATTTGTCCAGCTTCAACTTCTCTAACGATATCTTCAATTGTTTTCTTAGCAACTTTGTTCATCTCTTCATCAGTAGAGGAGATGAAGATCGTTCCGTCCTGCTCAATATCAATCTTAACGCCTGTTTCGTCGATGATTTTATTGATTTGTTTACCACTTGGTCCAATAACATCACGGATCTTATCAGGATTAATATGCATAGTTAAGATTTTAGGTGCATATTGAGAAAGGCTTGTTCTTGCTTCACCGATTGTTGCTAACATGCTATCAAGGATCTGCATTCTTCCTTTTTTAGCTTGTTGAAGTGCTTCTTCAAGAATTTCTCGGGATAGCCCATCAATCTTAATATCCATTTGAAGAGCAGTTACACCTTTAGAAGTCCCTGCTACTTTAAAGTCCATGTCACCCAGGTGATCTTCCATTCCTTGAATATCTGTTAAGATGGAATAGTTTTCACCAGATTTGATCAGACCCATGGCGATCCCTGCTACAGGTGCTTTAATAGGAACACCGGCATCCATCATCGCCAGGGTACTTGCACATATACTTGCTTGGGAAGTTGAACCATTTGATTCAAGTACTTCAGAAACAAGACGGATTGTATACGGGAAGTCTTTCTCGTTTGGAATAATGGGATCCAATGCTTTTTCCCCTAGTGCTCCATGTCCGATTTCACGACGACCAGGTCCTCTGATCGGGCCCGTTTCCCCTACACTGAATTGAGGGAAATTATAATGATGCATGAATCGTTTTGATTCTTCAATTCCTAGACCATCAAGAACTTGAACATCACCTAAAGCCCCTAATGTACAAATGCTTAGTGCTTGGGTTTGTCCACGTGTGAACAGTCCTGAACCATGTGTTCTTGGTAATAAACCAACCTCGGAAGAAAGTGGACGTATTTCATCGACTTTACGACCATCAGGGCGGACTTTATCTTCAGTAATCAAGCGACGAACTTCATTTTTCACAAGCTTGTCTAATACTTTTTTCACTTGCTTCAGTGTAGCTTCATCGGCTTCTTTCTCTTCTTCATAAACAGCCATCACTTTTTTCTTTACTGCTTTAATGGCTTCTTCACGAGCATGTTTTTCTTGAACTTGAATCGCAGGGATTAGTTCACTTTCACATAAAGAACGAACCTCTGCTTCAACAGCTTGATCAAGTTCAACAAGTTGAATTTCTGATTTCTCTTTACCGACTTTAGCAACAATTTCCTCTTGGAAAGCGACTAAACGCTTTATTTCTTCATGACCAAACATGATTGCCTCAAGCATTGTCTCTTCCGGTACTTCATCTGCGCCTGCTTCAACCATGTTGATGGCATCTTTGGTACCAGCTACTGATAAATGAATCTCACTTCTCTCCAGCTGCTCAACTGAAGGGTTAATAATAAATTCACCATCAATCAGACCAACAATAACGCCGGCAATCGGACCCTCAAATGGGATATCAGAAACAGATAGTGCTAGTGAAGATCCGAACATAGCTGCCATTTCAGATGAACAGTTTTGGTCTACACTCATCACTATACTGATTACTTGTACCTCATTACGGAATCCATCTGCGAACAATGGACGGATAGGGCGGTCGATTAAACGGCTTGCAAGAATCGCTTTTTCACTCGGACGACCTTCACGTTTAATAAATCCTCCTGGTATTTTACCAACAGCATATAATCTTTCTTCATAATTTACAGTTAGTGGGAAGAAATCCAGTGGTTTTGGCTCTTTTGAAGCTGTTGCACTACTTAATACCGCAGTATCTCCGTAGCGTACCATTACCGCTCCATTGGCTTGTTTGGCAAATTGGCCTACTTCGACCGTTAATTCTCTTCCTGCCCATTCAATGGAAAAGGTTTGTTTAGTTTGTTCCATAAAGTGTGCCCCTCTCTTTATATATCACTAAAAGGTTCGGCCTGTACCTAACCCGGATAAATATTGTAAATAAACTAATCTATATCATGCACATTTGTGCCGTTATATTCGCATGGGTGAATAACATAAGGAACTATGTAAATATAGTACGTTCTCTCAATGGAAAGTTCTATTTACTCGCATTAAGGACTTAACTAACTTTTATGTACATATTATGTATTTTAGACAAAAACTATATAATTGAATACTTTTCGTGATAAAAAAATTTAAAAATAAGTGGGGGATCATACAAAGATTCCCACTTATCAAAACTAAAGAAAAAGCGGGACATAATCCCGCTTCCTTTGTCTGTTTATCGACGTAAACCTAATTTGTTGATTAACTCACGGTAGCGTTGTACATCTTTCTTACGTAGGTAAGATAATAGATTACGACGGTGACCTACCATTTTTAGAAGACCGCGACGAGAGTGGTGGTCTTTCTTGTGAACGCGTAAGTGATCGTTCAGGTTGTTAATTTCTTCAGTTAGGACAGCAATTTGAACTTCTGGAGATCCAGTATCGTTCTCATGTACTTTGTATTCACTGATAAGTTCGTTTTTACGCTCTTTAGTGATAGCCATCCTTTTCACCTCCTATTAATTTCTTTCAAATCCCCTGTTACTGAGCAGCCGTTGGTGAATCGTGATGCCAAGCAAAGGTTCATTTCATACGCTATTTAGAATACTACTCTTTTCAACAAAAATCAAGTATAAACCTCAAATTTCCGAAAAGTAGTGTATTGCTTTGTCTTTATCTTTCTGAATTTGCGAGATTAATTCCTCTATCCCCGAAAACTTCTGTTCATCCCTAATTCTTTCATACCATTCGATATACACTTCTTCGCCATATATTGACGCATGAAAATCAAAAATATGAACTTCGATTGATAGAGAGTATTCATCTGGATTTTTAAAAGTAGGCTTATAACCGATATTACATACACCATCGAACCATTTGTCATGTATTTTCAGTCTAACGGCATACACTCCCACTTTAGGTGTAAGATAGTCGTAGGTCAACTCAACATTGGCAGTAGGAAAACCAATTTTTCTACCTCTCTTATCACCATGTATGACTGTCCCTTTCATTTTAAACGGCCTGCCCAGGAGCTGACGAACCTTCTTTACATCGCCTTCTTTAAGGCATTTTCTTATGGCCGTTGAACTTACTTTGGAGTCATCGTCTGTAAGCTTCGAAATAGTAGTAGAAGTAAACATATCACGTGAATGGAATGGAAGTGTCTCCATCGTCCCTTTTCCTAAACGTCCATATGAGTAATCGAAGCCTGCGACTACATGCAGTGCATTGAGACCGATCATATATTGATCAACGAAGTCCTGAGGGATCAGACTTGCAAATTCTGATGTGAAACGGACAATAAATAAATAATCCACGCCCAGTTCCTCTATGATTTCTTTCTTATCTTCCAGAGGAGTTATGTAGTGAATATGCTTGTGTTTATGACCCAATACAACTGAAGGATGGGGATCAAATGTCATGACCGCACTACACATATTAAGTTCCTTAGCTTTTTTTACGGCTGTCGTAATGACCCTTTGATGTCCTCTATGTACTCCATCGAAGTATCCAAGAGCCAACACAAGGGGAGGAAATTCATTCTTACTAATTGAATGGGGATGATGTACAGTTATTACTTTCACAGTATTTCACCTTTTTCACTAGTCGTTGAAAAGCACCTTAACAGGCTTGATAATCCCAGGTTTGTCCGGATGACGGCGATAAATGGCAATGACCTTGCCCTGGTACTCCATCACTACTTCTCCCGTTTCCGGCCAGCCTTCAGGCTCTTCTAAGCGTGCTCCGTTCTTCACTTTCTCTGCTAATGTATCACTAATTGCCATTTTCGGCAAATGAGAAAGCCCCATTTCCAACGGGAGAAGAAGCCCCTCTTGGTTTTCATTTTCAACAAACTCTTTTACGTCTTCTAAGGTAAAACAGTCCTCTTTCCTAAAATTCGCTGATTTCGTACGCGTAAGGGCGGACATATGAGCTGGATATCCAAGTCTATTTCCAATTTCAACTGCAAGGGTTCTTACATATGTCCCCTTGCCGCAAGCTACTTCAAATGAGAAAGCCGGATGCTTACTGTCTAACTCGTCCCAATCCTCCAGTAATTGAAGCTTATGGATACGAACCGTCCTTGATGGCCTATCAATTTCAATCCCTTGTCTTGCATACTCATACAACCGTTTACCGTTGACTTTTACCGCTGAATACATTGGAGGGGTTTGCGTTATATCGCCGGTTAAACTCCTGAGAATCTCCTCAACCTCTGCTCTGGTAATCGTACGGTCCACCGTCTTCTCTACAACAAGTTCACCCCAAGCATCTTCTGTCGTAGTCGAGAAACCGAGTGTGACTTCCCCTTCATAGGTTTTTCCCGACGCTGTAATGTACTCAGCTATCTTCGTAGCTCTTCCAATACAAATCGGAAGCACACCAGATACTTCCGGATCAAGTGTGCCCGTATGACCAACCTTCTTCGTTCTAAGGAGCTTCCTTAATTTAAATACACAATCATGTGACGTCATGCCACGGGGCTTCCATAGGGGCAGGATTCCATTCATCTTAATACCTCCACTAATGTTCATTCTTTAATAAAACAATTATAAAACAAAAGGACTAATCCATTGGAATTCCCTCCGGATCAGCCCTTTCTTGTTACTCTTCAGTGTCTTTAGACTCTTCTGGTTCATCTTGAACTTTTCTTAATAAAGTTTCAATATGATTACCATAATCAATCGATTCATCAAACTCAAAAATAATTTCAGGTGTTTTACGCAGACGGATTCGCTGTCCTACTTCAGAACGGATGAACCCTTTTGCCTTCGCCAGACCTTTAAGCGTGTTTTCTCTTTGGTCTTCTCCACCCAGAACGGTAATATACACTTTTGCCTGTTGTAAATCACCAGTTACCTGCACATCTGTAACTGTCACAAAGCCAATGCGTGGGTCCTTTATTTTTCGTCCGATAATATCGCTGAGCTCTTTCTTCATTTGCTCGCTAACACGATTCGCACGATGGCTCATCAATATCACCTCTTATATATCGTTAATGGTTATATGTTTGAACATAAGCCACTCTCTATAACGACTCGATTTGGGTCTCCAGTCTCTCCCACTCCGGAAAAGAATCAATGAATTTCAATGCATGCTCAATTTCTCTTTCACTTGCTCCTTTAGAAGAAGCGACGGTGACGATGGCAATCCTGGTTCGTTGCCATACATCCTGGTGTCCGATTTCAGAGACAGAAACATTAAATTTTTGTTTGAGGCGTGACAAGACCCTCTGCAGGACCGCCCGCTTTTCTTTTAAAGAGTGAGAATCATAAATCATGCACTCACATTCAACATATGTGATCATTTACGTGTAATTTCCTCCATGATGAAGGCTTCGATTACGTCGCCTTCTTTCACATCGTTAAAGTTCTTAATCGTAATACCACATTCGTAACCTTTGGCTACGTCTTTCGCATCATCCTTAAAGCGTTTAAGGGCATCCAGTTCACCTTCAAAGATAACAATTCCATCACGTATCAGACGAACACCGCTATCGCGAGAAATTTTACCTTCTGTTACATAGCTTCCCGCAATTGTACCGACTTTAGACACTTTAAATGTTTGACGAACTTCTGCTTGACCGATGATTTTTTCTTCGAATTCAGGGTCCAGCATCCCTTTCATAGCAGCTTCGATTTCCTCCATTACCTTATAGATAATACGGTGTAATCGAATTTCTACTCCTTCAGCATCAGCCGTACGTTTCGCATTTACATCAGGGCGAACATTAAAGCCTATGACAATGGCGTTGGACGCTGCTGCCAGTGTAATATCCGATTCATTAATCGCTCCTACACCTGTATGGATGATACGAATATTTACACCTTCAACTTCAATTTTCAGCAATGAAGCCGCAAGAGCTTCCACTGAACCTTGAACGTCCGCTTTAAGAACAAGGTTCAAGTCCTTCATTTCACCTTGTTTCATTTGTTCAAACAGATTCTCAAGGCTTACCTTCGACTTCTCTCCCCTTTGTGCTTGGAGAGCTTGAGAAGCACGGGCTTCACCAACGGAACGAGCCGTTTTCTCGTCATCAAATACAACGAAACGATCCCCGGCTTGAGGAACATCATTTAAACCTGTGATTTCAACAGGAGCCGATGGACCTGCTTCTTTCACACGGCGACCAAGATCATTGACCATTGCACGAACACGACCGAATGTATTTCCTACTACGATAGGGTCTCCAACTTTCAATGTTCCATTTTGAACAAGTAAAGTGGCTACAGAACCTCGTCCTTTGTCTAATTGTGCTTCAATTACCGTACCTTGAGCGAGGCGATTTGGATTTGCTTTAAGCTCTTCCACTTCACTGACAAGAACGATCATTTCAAGTAAATTATCAATACCTTCTCCTGATAATGCGGATAGTGGTACGAAGATAGTGTCTCCACCCCACGCTTCAGGAACCAGTTCGTATTCCGTCAGCTCTTGCATTACACGATCTGGATTCGCAGCTTCTTTGTCCATTTTATTGACGGCAATGATAATTGGAACTTCGGCCGCTTTCGCATGGTTGATTGCTTCAACTGTTTGAGGCATGACACCATCATCAGCAGCAACAACAATGATCGCAATATCCGTTACTTGAGCACCGCGGGCACGCATCGTTGTGAAGGCAGCATGTCCAGGAGTATCAAGGAAGGTGATCTTCTTTTCATCCACTTCTACTTGATAAGCACCGATATGCTGAGTGATTCCTCCTGCTTCTCCTGCCGTTACTTTCGTGTTACGGATGGAATCAAGCAGAGTCGTTTTACCATGGTCAACGTGACCCATGATTGTTACAACAGAAGGACGCTCTTCTACTTGCTCTTGTGTATCTTCAGTGAAGTATACTTCAAGATCTGTGGCATCTACTTTGATCTCTTCCTCTACTTCGACTCCATATTCTCCTGCAATCAGTTCAATCGAATCTTTGTCCAACTCTTGGTTGATTGTTGCCATGACACCAAGCATGAATAGCTTTTTAATGATTTCAGATGGCTCTTTGTGAAGCTTTTTCGCAAGCTCTGAAACTGTCAATGACTCTGAGAACGTAATTTTTGAAGGTAGTTCTTTTTTCTTGGCAGGCTGTTGTTGCTGGGGAGCCTGTTTGAAATTTTTATTTTGCCTGTTTTGTTTGTTATTTTTGTTTTTGTTGTTGTTATTATTATTATTGAAGACCTTCTTCTCCTTTGATTGGTGCTGTTGTTCGTGTTTTTTTCCTTCACGACTTTTCGGTGCTGATTTTACTTTTTCCTTGTTAGGAGCTTCTTCTGTCTTTGATGCATTTGCCTTGGAATCCTTTTGGCTTGTTTTCTGACTGCCTGAATCCCCTTTGTACATCGCGTCTAATTTTGTTACTGCGTCGTCTTCTATAGTTGCCATATGGTTTGATACCTCAATATTAAGTTGCTTTAATTTTCCGATAACATCTTTGCTTGAAACATTGTATTTTTTTGCATATTCATAAACACGCATCTTGCTCATATGTTCACCCCCACTGAGATTCATCGAGCAGTTCGGATAATTTCCCGGCAAAGCCTGCTTCCATTATAGCCACCACAACCCTGGCTTCTTTTCCAATGGCCTGTCCTAAATCATTTCTGCTATCCACTAAACTAACCGGGACATTGTAGGATTTACATTTGTCCGTGATTTTCTTGTACGTATTAGCAGAAGCATCTTTGGAAAGAATGACAAGTTTTGCTCGTCCACTACGAACTTCTTTAATAACAAGCTCTTCACCTGAAATAATCTTACGTGCCCGATTTGCCAATCCTAAAAGTGACATCCAACGATTTTGATTCATACGCTAAACGTTACTCCTTCTCCACAAGGCTAATCAATTCATCGTAAAGAGATTCATCTATTTTCGCTTGTAATTGATTGGCTAATGTATTTTTCTTTTTAGCTTGTAAAATGATGTCTTTATCCTTGGAAAGATAAGCTCCACGCCCTGACTTCTTACCGGTGGGATCGATGGAAACCTCCCCTTCTTTCGAGCGGACAATCCGTATCATTTCTTTCTTCGGTTTCATCTCACCCGTTGCCACACATTTGCGCAATGGGATCTTCTTATTTACACTCATCTGACTCACCTCTTAATCTTGATTGTCGAAATCAATATTTAAAGGCTCGTTATCATATTCTTCCTCTTCATCTTGAGGAAGGAATGACTCTTCTCGAGGATACAATCCCAGTTCACGAGCGTCTGTTTCACTCTTGATATCAATCTTCCAGTTTGTCAATTTGGCTGCAAGACGGGCATTTTGACCGCGTTTACCGATTGCAAGTGAAAGTTGATAATCCGGAACAACTACTCTTGTCGCTTTATCATCTTCATTCACCTGTACATCCAGCACTTTCGATGGACTTAATGCATTGGCTACGAATGTTACAGGATCTTCAGACCATTGGACAATGTCAATTTTTTCACCTTTTAATTCGTTTACAATTGCCTGTACACGTGCACCCTTGGTTCCTACACATGCCCCAACGGGATCCACCTCGGAATTTTCTGCATGAACAGAGATTTTAGAGCGATCTCCGGCCTCACGTGCAACAGATTTGATTTCTACAGTTCCATCAAAGATTTCAGGAACTTCGATTTCAAATAACCGCTTCAGTAATCCAGGATGTGTTCTTGAAACAAAGATTTGAGGACCTTTTGTCGTCTTCTCAACCTTTGTAATAAACACTTTTATGCGATCATGAGGTTTATATGTTTCATTGGGCATCTGCTCGCTCACTGGTAAAAGCGCCTCAATCTTGCCTAGTGCCACATAGATAAAGCGATTGTCCTGACGTTGGACGATACCTGTCATGATATCTTCTTCGCGATCCACAAATTCGGAATAGATAATTCCTCTTTCAGCTTCTCTTACTCGTTGGGTAACGACCTGTTTAGCCGTTTGGGCAGCGATACGTCCAAAGTCCTTTGGTGTAACTTCCAACTCAACAACGTCTCCAACCTCGTAGCTAGGATTGATTTCCCCGGCGTCTTCGACAGAAATCTCAAGACGGGAATCAAATACTTCGTCTACAACTTCCTTACGAGCGAAAACTCTCATCGTACCCGTTTCAAGGTTAAGGTCTACACGGACATTTTGTGCTTGGTTAAAATTTCGTTTGTAAGCCGACACAAGTGCAGCTTCAATTGCTTCAATGATGACATCTCTTGCAATGCCTTTCTCTTTCTCTAAAACAGTAAGAGCATCTAATAACTGAGTGCTCATGGTGGTTTCATCCCCCTTTATAGTGCGGTTAGTTCCTATGAAAATGTAACAGCCAATCGTGCGATCGCTATCTTATCTGTTGGAATTTCAACCTTCTTTTTTCGAGTCTTAATGGTTACTTCTAATGATAATTGGTCTGAAGTATAGGAAAGAAGTGTGCCTTCGAAGGCTTTTTCACCGTTCAGCGGTTCATATGTTTTCACATAAACGTTTTTGCCGATGGCTTTCTCAAAGTCCTTTTCTTTCTTTAAAGGACGTTCAGCTCCCGGTGAAGAAACTTCTAAAAAGTAATTATGAGGAATTGGGTCAATTTCATCTAACTTCTCACTAAGTCTTTCACTTACTATTCCGCATTCTTCAATGTCAACACCTGAATCTTTGTCGATAAATACGCGAAGAAACCAATTGGATCCCTCTTTTACATATTCCATGTCGATGAGTTCTAATGACATGTCGTCTAAGATTGGTGTAACAAGTTCTTCTACAAGTGTTGTTATTTTGCTCATACTTACCTCCTGGTCTATATGAAAATCTTGCACCAAGACTAGAAATGATAGTTCAAAAAATCTCCATGTAATAACGAAAGAGTGGGGTGCGACCCCACTCTTCTACCTTTAGAGCTATCTTTAGTATTTCCAATAAAAATATACCATAATCAACATTTTTATGCAAACAATTCCCATGGTATCAGCTTAGAATAGGGATAATTGGTTCTTATCCGGCAAGGCTTCCAAACAGCCGTGATTGTCCAGGTACTCGATGATTGTCTTGGAGACGCGTCCTCTTTGTTGAAGATCTTCTTTAGAGAGAAACTCCCCATTCTGTCTTGCATTCACAATATTGATAGCCGCATTCGTCCCAAGCCCGGGAATCGAGTTGAACGGTGGAATCAATGAATCTCCATCTATAACAAATTCAGCCGCTTGTGAACGATAAAGATCTACCTTTTGGAACTTGTATCCCCGTTCACACATCTCAAGGGCCAACTCCAGTACTGTTAACGTGTTCTTTTCTTTTGGAGATGCATCCAGGCCTTTGCTATTGATTTCTTCTATCTTGGCCCTGACAGCTTGTGACCCCCTCACCATGGCTTCGATATCGAAATCCTCTGCACGAACGGTGAAGTAAGCAGCATAGTACAAGAGAGCATGATGCACTTTAAAGTAAGCAATACGAACAGCCATTAATACATAGGCAGCCGCATGGGCTTTCGGGAACATATATTTGATCTTCAGACAAGAATCAATATACCAGTCCGGTACCCCATTCTTTTTCATCTCTTCTACCCATTCATCCTGCAGTCCCTTACCTTTACGTACAAATTCCATGATCTTAAAGGCAAGTGAAGGCTCGAGTCCTTGATAGATGAGATAAACCATAATATCATCACGACATCCAATTACTTCGCTCAGATTACAAATATTATTATGAATAAGCTCTTGTGCATTGCCAAGCCATACATCAGTACCGTGTGAAAGTCCCGATATTTGAACAAGCTCAGAAAATGTCGTCGGTTTTGTATCCTCAAGCATTTGTCGAACAAATCGTGTTCCGAATTCAGGAATTCCAAGCGTCCCGGTCTTACACATGATTTGTTCCGCTGTCACTCCAAGAGGCTCCGTCCCACTGAAAATTTTCATCACTTCTGGGTCATCTGTCGGAATCGTCTTCGGATCGACACCTGATAAATCCTGAAGCATACGAATGACGGTTGGATCATCATGACCGAGAATATCAAGCTTCAAAAGATTGTCATGAATGGAATGGAAATCAAAATGTGTCGTTTTCCATTCCGAACCTGAATCATCAGCAGGAAATTGAATTGGTGAGAAATCGTAGATATCCATATAATCAGGTACTACGATGATCCCTCCAGGATGCTGTCCGGTTGTTCTTTTCACTCCGGTACATCCACTTACCAATCGATCGATTTCTGCTCCGCGGATTTGCAGCTGATGATCATTGGCGTATCCTTTTACATACCCGTATGCGGTCTTTTCCGCCACCGTACCAATTGTACCTGCCCGATATACATTATCTTCACCGAACAGAACCTTCGTATAGTTATGGGCATTAGGCTGATATTCACCCGAGAAGTTCAAATCGATATCGGGAACTTTGTCTCCTTTGAATCCAAGGAATGTTTCAAACGGAATATCATGACCATCCTTCTTATATGGAATACCACAATCGGGACAATCTTTATTGGGCAGATCAAACCCCGATCCTACCGATCCATCATCAAAGAACTCGGATTTCTTGCAAGATGGACATACATAGTGAGGAGGTAAAGGATTTACTTCCGTTATTTCTGTCATTGTCGCAACAAAAGAGGACCCTACTGATCCACGGGATCCTACCAGATACCCATCATCCAATGACTTTTTTACCAGCTTATGTGAGATTAAATAGATGACTGCGAATCCATGGCCGATAATACTCTTTAATTCCTTTTCAAGCCTTGCCTCTACAATTTCAGGAAGCTCTTCCCCGTAAATGCTTTTCGCCATGGCATAACTCATCCGACGCATTTCTTCATCAGCGCCTTCAATTTTAGGCGTATACAGATCATCTCTGATCGGTTTAATTACTTCAACAAGGTCTGCTATTTTGTTGGAGTTATCCACAACAATTTCTTTCGCTGTTTCTTTTCCTAAGAAAGAGAATGCATCCTGCATCTCATTCGTTGTTCTAAAATGAACATCAGGAAGTTCGTGTCGATTCAAAGGATTCGCACCGCCTTGAGAGCCAACGAGAATTTTCCGGTAAATCTTATCGTTTTCATTTAAGTAATGAACGTTACCGGTAGCCACTACCGGCTTATCCAATTTCTTACCAAGCTCTACAATGTTTTTAATGATATCTTCAAGGTTTTTCTCGCTTTGTACCAAATCCAACTCGATTAAATGTTGATAGACTTCTTTGGGATGAACTTCCAGGTAATCATAGAATTGAGCAGTTTCCTCAACTTCTTCTTTCCCTTTTTGCATCATCCCTTCAAACACTTCTCCTTTGTCACAGCCTGAACCTACGAGAATTCCCGTTCGATACTTTTGGAGCTGTGAGCGTGGAATTCGCGGAACACGGAAAAAATAATTCATGTGAGAAATGGATACTAGTTTATAAAGGTTCTTTAAGCCTTCTTCTGTTTGGGCAATCAGTGTACAGTGATAAGGTCTTGACCGTTTGTAAGCATCACCTTTCCCCATGTAATCATTGAATTGATTATGATTGGTGATTCCTTTTTCAACGGAATCCTTAAGCATTTTCAATAACAGGTATCCAGTTGTTTCTGCATCATAGATCGCTCGGTGATGCTGGGTAAGTTCAATATCAAATTTCTTGGCTAACGTATTTAAACGATGATTCTTGAATTGAGGATACAGGAGTCTTGCAAGCTCCAGCGTATCGATGACAGGGTTAGTCGCTTTAGGCAGCCCTGCTTTTTGATACCCTGCATTTAGGAAACCCATATCAAAGGAAGCATTATGTGCAACTAATATATCTTCTCCTGCCCATTTATGATAGTCGTGAAGAACATCGTTTATTTCAGGTGCCGTTTGCACCATATCATCGGTAATACCCGTTAATTCAATGGTTGTAGCGGATAAAGGATGATGAGGGTTGGCAAACGATTCGAATTTATCGATGACCTCACCATCTTTGATTTTCACCGCAGCGAGTTCAATGATGGTGTCGTAAACGGCCGAAAGTCCGGTTGTTTCAACATCAAAGACAATAAAAGTACTATCTTCTAAAGGAAGATCCCGGTCGTTATAGGCGATTGGAACCCCATCATCAACAAGATTGGCTTCCACACCATAGAGAAGTTTAATATCATTTTTCTTGCTTGCGCTGTAGGCTTCCGGGAAGGATTGTGCAACGGCATGGTCCGTTATTGCAACCGCTTTATGCCCCCATTTTTTTGCTTGGGCAACAAGACTTGCCACTGAAGAAACGGCATCCATCTGACTCATTGGAGTATGCATGTGAAGCTCCACCCTTTTTTCATCAGCAGGTGCAGTATCCAATCTCAGAACCGGTTTGATTTCATTCACATCGTTGGCGATCATCACCAGGTCACGTACGAATGTATCATTTTGAATACTTCCACGACAGCGGACCCACATTCCTTTTTTCATATTGTTCATGATTGCAGCGTCCTCTTTGTCCCTCGAGAACATTTTGACCAGGATCGAACTTGAGTAGTCTGTTACTTTAAATGTTAACAAAGTACGACCGCTGCGTAATTCACGTGTTTCACAATCGAAAACATATCCTTCAATCGCGATCCGTCGTTCTTCGTCATAAATCTCTTCAATCTTCCGGAAGTCAGCATCGTCTTTAATCGTAAGACCGAGCATGAATGGACCGCTGGGTGCATCACTTGCTCCCTCTTTTTCAGCCTTTTCCATTTCAATGAGAGCTTGTTTGGCTCTCTCTTGATCTTCTTTAAGCTTTTCTTCCAAAAACTTCTCATACTCATTGCTTTGTTCCTCTACTTGACTTACCTCTGCATCCAATACTAATTTAGGAAAGCCAAAGTTCTCGAAAGTAGAGGTGATCATTTCACCGTATTTTCTTTTTAATTGTGTTGCTTCTGTATCATTGGAAGCAAACACAATGATTTTATTTCCGTTGATTTTCGGCTTTTGAGTATTTAATAATTTTAATAATGGCGGTGAAATACCTTGAATTTCTTTTACACAGTCCTGCCAATAATCTAATATGTGTTGGTCTGATATTTGAGTATTCACCACTCTTATCGTAAATCCGACGTTTGCAATATGTTTAAAGGATGTTTGCAGTGCGATTGAAAATTTACTCCATACATTACACGGAATGATTTCTTCGAATGTAAAGTAAAAATGCCATTTCTTCTCCTTGCGAAACACCGCTAGTTTTTCAATTTCAGCGTTTTGAAAGTATTTTACAAAGGCATCCTCTGTTAACCCTAATTGCTTTAGCAACAGTTGAAACCTCTCTCTTTTGCCCAGGGGCTTTTCTTCCATGATCCTTCTCCCCCATTTCTAATCGTGTTATTTACAGTAGAAAAAGGGCTGACAGCTAAGGATTGCCTCCTTTAAAGTCGAGCCCTTTTCTATTTAAGAAAGAGTCTTGTATAGTTCTTGCAGTTTTGGTAGAAGCTCGTCCTTATGCACTTCCAGCATCTCACCTGTGCTTCTTACTTTCACTTCAACGATGCCTTCTCCTGCTTTTTTCCCGACCGTTATACGAATTGGAAGTCCAATCAGATCTGAGTCGGCGAATTTAACACCCGGACGCTCAGCCCGGTCATCCATTAATACATCATAACGATTTTCTTTAAATGTGTCATATAGTTCGCTTGCAAGGTTAGCCTGTGCTTCATCCTTCATATTGATTGGGATTAAGTGAAGGTCATATGGTGAAAGATTCGTTGGCCAAACCAGACCATTATCATCATTAAATTGCTCTGCAACTGCCGCAAGGGTACGAGAGACACCTATTCCGTAACAACCCATGATGATCGACTGCGATCGTCCATTTTCATCTAAGAATGAGCTGCCTAGTGCGTCAGAATATCTTGTCCCCAGTTTGAAAACATGTCCCACTTCGATTCCTTTTGCGAAAACAATCGTACCATTTCCGTCAGGAGAAGTGTCACCTTCCTGAATGAAGCGAAGATCTGCGTATCGAGAAACCTCAAAATCACGTTCAGGGTTCACGTTTGTGAAATGGTATCCTGCTTCGTTTGCTCCGGCTACACCATTTCTAATGTATTTAACTGCATGATCAGCAATAATTTTAACGCCTTTATCTAATGAACAAGGGCCAATTGATCCGATTTCACATCCGATGAGCGCTTTCGTTTCTTCGGCTGATGCCAATTCAACTACACCTGCATTTAGAAGGTTCTTCACTTTGATATCGTTGATTTCGTGATCACCACGGGATAATACCAGTACATGATCATCATCTACTTTAAATAGTAGTGATTTCACACATTGATCTTTCTCAATAGAAAGAAAAGAGGAAACTTCTTCAATCGATTTACTCTCTGGCGTTGATATTTTTTTTAATTCAAGCATCTCTTCAGCCGATTGGGTATAGGAATCCACTACTTCAGCCATTTCGATATTCGCTGCATAATCGGATTGATCGGAGTATGCAATCGTATCTTCGCCGACTTCAGATAACACCATAAATTCATGTGTATCCTTACCGCCCATCGCTCCAGAGTCAGCGATAACTGCTCTGAAATTCAGCCCGCATCGGCTGAATATATTTGAATACGCCTGAAATAATGCATCGTAGGTTTGATCCAGGCTTTCAGAAGAAGAATGGAATGAATAGGCATCCTTCATAATGAATTCCCTTCCTCTAAGGAGTCCAAAACGTGGACGCTTTTCATCACGGAATTTAGTTTGAATTTGATACATCGTGAGGGGTAGACGTTTATATGATTTAATTTCGTCCCTTACTAAACTTGTAATCACTTCCTCATGTGTTGCTCCGAGGGCAAATTCACGATCATGGCGATCATGCATTCTCATTAATTCAGGGCCATATGTTCCCCAGCGTCCCGATTCTTTCCAGAGTTCGGAAGGTTGCAGGGCAGGCATGAGCATTTCAACAGCACCTGCTGCATCTAATTCTTCACGAACAATCTCTTCCACTTTCTTTAATACTTTATTTCCTAATGGCAAAAAACTATAAATACCACTTGCATTTTGTCTTATGAATCCTGCTCTCAAGAGAAGCTGATGACTCTTGATTTCTGCATCAGCCGGTGTTTCTCTTAAAGTAGGGATGAATGTATTACGTTGCTTCATCTATTAGCACCTCAGTTACCATATATATTATTTATGTAGTGTGGGAATTTCCTTCTCACTATTTTATCTTAAATCAACAGGCAGTAACACCCTCATTTTTTGATTCTGGAGGGAGAAACTGCCTGTTCATGATACATGCATCATATTTTATAAGAAAAATCTTTGAATGTCGTTCCATGTAACAACGAGCATGAGAACCATGAGAAGGGCAAATCCGACAAAATGGACCATTCCTTCCATTTGACGATCCACCGGTTTCCCTCTTACCGCTTCTACTGCGAAGAACAGGAGTCTGCCTCCGTCAAGGGCAGGAATTGGCAGAAGGTTCATGATTCCCAGGTTGATACTAAGGATGGCAGCCCATCTCATTAGATAGAATATACCCGATTTAGCAACAACATCCGTTGACTGATAGATTCCAACCGGCCCAGATAATGCATCGATTGAGAACTCACCGGACACAAGCTTTCCTAAAAGAACAAAAATCATTTTGGTCCATTCATAGGTTTGCTGTGCACTATTGGTCACCACTTTGAGAGGCGACTTTTCAACAGGACTATGAACACCAATGATCCCTATTTCTTCCCCTTCTATCTCTTGAGGTTTTGGAGTGACCGAAATCTCAGTGTTTGAGCCGTTACGATCAACATTAAACCGCAGCTCATCCCCTGGGTGCTTCTGTATGATGGTGACAATATCATCCCATGTCAAAATCTCTTTACCGTCTATACTTAAAATCACGTCATTTTTCTGAAGGCCAGCTTCTTTTGCTGCCCCATCTTCTGTGAGTTCACCAAGAACGGGATCATTCGTAGGAACCCCTTGTAATAAGCCTACAAGAATGAAAATGAAGAAGGCTAAAATAAAGTTGAATAGCGGACCCGCAAAAATGGCCATCGCCCGTTGGGGTAGTGACTTAGATGCAAATTGACGATCCCATGGAGCGATTTGTGTCTCGACACCATCTTCAATGAATACGGCGTCCCTGGAGATCAAAAAGGTTTTCAGTTCCTCCTCGTCTTCTTCGTATCCACGAATATGCAACCTGTGCTCTAAATCCGCTTCTTCTACCTCAATGACACGAATGTTCGGATAGCGATCTTTGTTGTTTAAGACAATTTTTTTTATTTTTTCATCCTGATCGAGTACAAGACCAACCCGATGCCCGGCCTTTAATTCAACCATTTCCGGATCTTCCCCGGCCATTCGGACAAAGCCTCCAAGAGGCAATAAGCGAATTGTATAGGTTGTTTCATCCTTTTTATATGAAAACACTTTAGGACCAAACCCTATTGCGAATTCACGGCATAAAATGCCTGCACGCTTCGCGAAAATTAAATGTCCAAGCTCGTGAAAAAATACTAAAGCTCCAAAAATAACAACAAAGGCAATCACCGTTTGCAAATAAAAAACCACCTTTTTTATAACCTGTTGGTAACAGATCTAAATGTTTGAAGTAAGCGTACGAAACATGTCCACTATCATACTACGTTACATGACATGGAAACATGCCCAAGTACTCTACAACCAGCTTGAAACAAGTTGTCGAGTCTGTTGATCAATCTCATGTATGGTTTCAAGATCCGGTCTATGTACCACTTGATGAGTAGACATAGCCTTTTCAATATAAGCTTCAATGTCCAAGAAAGATATCTTTTTTTCCAGGAACATGGAAACTGCCGCTTCATTTGCAGCATTCAGTACCGTCGTCATACTGCCACCGATCCGACCTGCTTCATAGGCAAAAGCAAGACAGCGGAAACGATTTAAATCCATCTCTTCAAAATGAAGCTTACCCATTTCGACTAAATCCAATCTCTTACCTGGTCTGATAAGTCTGTCCGGATAGGTTAAAGCATATTGAATCGGAACACGCATATCAGGCGTACCTAATTGAGCCATTACAGAAGAATCGTGGAATTGAATCATAGAGTGGATAATGCTCTCTCTATGCTGCACCACCTCAATTTGGTCATAAGGAATATCAAATAACCAATGTGCTTCGATGACCTCTAACCCTTTGTTCATCATTGAAGCAGAGTCGATGGTAATCTTTGCTCCCATTGACCAGTTCGGGTGATTCAGGGCTTCTGTTACTGTGACACCGTCTAATTCTTCTCTCGTCCGGTCTCTGAAGCTGCCTCCGGATGCAGTAATGATCAGTTTTTCAATATTTTTCTCTTGCTCTCCCTGCAACGCTTGGAATATGGCAGAATGCTCACTATCAACCGGCAGTAAAATGGAATTCTTTTTCCGGGCAGCCTCCATCACCAGATGTCCAGCTGTTACAAGCGTTTCCTTATTGGCAATCGCAATCATTTTCCCTGCCTCTATGGCTTGTAAGGTAGGGTGAAGTCCGACGCTTCCCAGAACTGCGTTAACGAGTACGTCCGCATCCTGATGACAAGCCACCTCCACCAAGCCTTCTTCCTCGTAAAGAACCTTTAAAGAAGATGACATTTCTTTCTTTAGTAATTCCGCATCCTCTTTTCGTTGAACAGAAATCAATTGAGGACTGAATTCCAGAATCATTTTTCTAGCTTCTTCTATATTTCTGCCAACAGACATAGCTGTCAGTTTAAATTCTTCAGGATGCTCACGGATTACATCAAGGGTCTGTGTCCCAATAGAACCGGTAGCTCCCAATAAGCTAATCTTTTTCAACAACTACACTCCTCCCGCTAGAAGCCTTCTACTTTTATAAAAGAAAATGAAGAAGGGGAAACACAAATAACAAACTATCAAAACGATCCAGCATCCCACCATGACCCGGTAATAAATGCCCGGAATCTTTTACTTTGTAATGCCTTTTCAAAGCTGATTCGACCAGGTCTCCAACTTGTCCAAAGACGGATAGAATTGCAGTCACGATTATTAGTTTTGGAATGGACATATCAAGATCAGTGAAAAACGTCATGATAACTCCAACTACAATGGCACAAATAATCCCGCCCACAAAACCTTCGATGGTTTTATTCGGGCTGATTTGAGGCCATAGCTTCTTTTTCCCCATTGCTCTCCCGATGAAATAAGCTCCTGAGTCTGTTGCCCATATGATAAATAAAGCGTAGAAAACAAACTGTACTCCTTCATCCAAACGGATCTCCATAAAGTAATAGAAACCAATTCCTACATATAAAATGCTTAACAGAGCAAAAGACACATCATCGAATGTATAACGGTTCTTAGTTGCTACTGTATATGTTAAAAAGAGCAGCACGGCAAGAAAAGCCATTTCGATCTTGGAATAGCCAAAGTCTGCTAAAATCCCGATAGCATCGGTTGGTATCAAAAATACCCACAACAGGGCCAAAGATAGTAACCCGGGAATGGTGAAAATCCATTGCCCTCTCATCTTTAGTGCTTCATATAAACTGATGGATGCAATAAGATACATTAAAATAATAAATGGTGTTTCACCAAAAATGATGATTGGCAAAAATATCGCTGCAGCTATCACTGCTGTAATAATTCTTTGTTTCATTAGGATTCCTCGCTTTGTAACCCACCAAATCTTCTTGAACGACCTTGATATGCTTCAATTGCTTCTATTAAATGTTCCTTGCCAAAATCCGGCCACAGTACGTCTGTAAAAAAGAACTCTGTATAAGCTAATTGCCAAAGCATAAAGTTACTTAAGCGGATTTCTCCACTCGTTCGAATAAGCAGGTCTGGATCTTTTAAATCTTTCGTCATCAAGTAACTTGAAAACACTTCTTCATTCAATTGGTTCTCATCTAGTATTCCATTCTGAACATCTTTTAAGACATGCTTCATAGAATCAATAATTTCTGAGCGGCTGCCATAATTTAAAGCAAAGTTTAATATCAGACCGTCATTATTCTCCGTAGCTTCCATCGCCTTGGTGACGGCTCTCTTGGTATGGTTCGGCAAGGCTTCAGGAGAACCCATCATCTTCACCTGAACGTTTTCTTCTACTAACTCAGGTAAAAAGGTTCCTAAAAATTCTTCCGGCAACTTCATAAGAAACTCAACTTCCATTTTTGGACGTTTCCAATTTTCAGTCGAAAAAGCATAGAGAGTTAAAGCTTCTACACCTAATTCGTTTGCCAATTTCGTTATTCTTCTAACACATTTCATGCCTTCATGATGTCCTGCGACTCTAGGTAAGGCTCTTTTTTTTGCCCACCGTCCATTACCATCCATAATAATAGCTATATGACCCGGAATCGGGTGTTTTACTAATTCTTGAAATCGATCATCCACTTCTTCGGAAGTTTGCTGTCTTTTCCATTGCTTAAGCTTGTTTAGCATAAAATCCTCCACCAACAATCCAAAAAATATTTACCTTTACTATCATATCAAAAAATAAGGAAGATATCTTTAAGAAAATAGATTATGTACATTCATATATGTATTTTGAACGTTAAACGATGTTTCCTCTTAAAACGAAAGGCTCTTTTCGTATAGTTTGTTGCTATTGTAGAGGAAAAAGTAATAGTTGATTTCCGCTCCAGGATGCTCGCTTTCCGCGGGGCTGGCGGTGAGCCTCCGGGGTCTCACCTGTCCAGCCATTCCCGCAGGAGTCGAGCCTCCTTCCGCTCCAATCAACTTTCTTAGCATGTATCCTTAATAGAAAAAAATTAAAAAAGAACTTTAGCAAACAATCTCATTTAAGGTAAGTAGAGATTGATCTTCCTTTTGCTAAGCTGAGGAGGCTCTGCCGAACGCTAGCTGCAAGCGGAGCAGTTCCCCACACCATCCAGCATAAGCTGGTTGACAGATCCCTGGCAGATTCTATGCTAGAAAACAACAATCTTGCGAAAAGAGCCAAACAAATAATCACTCAATCAGAGAAATGGAGAAGCGGGCTATCATAAACACTCTAAACAAGCAAAAACAAAAGGACCGGCCCATAAGGAATATGAGTTCACTTATAGGTCAGTCCCTTGGGATTAGAATATGATTAATTATACTTCTAACATTTCTTGTTCTTTATCTTTTGCAATAGCATCAATCTTGACAATGCTTTCATCTGTTGCTTTCTGAACATCATCAGAGTATCCTCGAAGGTCATCTTCTGTAATGTCCCCACTTTTCTCTTTCTTCTTAAGATCATCATTTGCATCACGACGAATATTACGGATCGCAACTTTTGCATCTTCAGCTTCTTTTTTCACAAGCTTTACAAGTTCTTTACGACGTTCTTCCGTTAACGCAGGAACAACGATGCGGATAATGTTCCCGTCGCTTGTAGGTGTAATTCCCAAGTCTGATTTCAATATCGCCTTTTCAATATCACCTAAAGCTGATTTATCATAAGGCTGGATGACTAACATACGAGCCTCCGGAATTGAAATACCTGCTAATTGGTTAACAGGTGTTGGTGCACCATAGTAATCAACTGTAATCTTATCAAGTAGAGATGCGTTTGCTCTTCCTGCACGGATACTTGCTAACTCACGAGAAAACGTTTGAATAGCTTTTGTCATTCTTTCTTTTGCGTTTGTTATGATCGTATTTGGCATTATGCTTTCCCCCTAACGATTGTACCTATATTCTCACCTGTGATGGCTCTCTTAATATTCCCATCCTCCATAATAGAGAATACAATAAGCGGAATATCATTGTCCATACAAAGAGAAGAAGCTGTTGAATCCATTACAGCCAAACCTTCTTTCAGAACATCTAAATAGGAAAGTTCTTCATATTTAACAGCCGTCTCGTCCTTCTTAGGATCTGCTGAATATACACCATCTACGTTGTTTTTAGCCATCAGGATGACTTCTGCTTCGATTTCAGCTGCTCTAAGTGCCGCAGTAGTGTCGGTTGAGAAGTAAGGATTTCCAGTACCTGCTGCAAAAATCACAACACGTTTCTTCTCTAAGTGACGGATCGCTCTGCGTCTGATATAAGGCTCTGCCACTTGACGCATATCAATTGACGTTTGAACTCTGGTTTCGATGCCAATTTGCTCAAGGCTGTCTTGAAGAGCCAAAGAATTCATAACGGTAGCCAGCATCCCCATATAGTCAGCAGATGCACGATCCATTCCCATCTCACTACCTATCTTACCACGCCAGATATTACCACCGCCAACGACAACTGCAACTTCAACATCAAGTTCAGCAATTTCTTTTACTTCTTCTGCTACATTTTTAATGACAGAAGGGTTTATTCCGAAGCCATCATCACCTGCTAATGCTTCTCCACTAAGTTTCAGAACGACACGTTTGTATTTAGGAACGCTCATGGGAACCTCCATAAAAATAGAATTTTTCTTGAAAAATAGGGAACACGCTAAGTGTTCCCTACTAAGAATTGTTTAGCTTTTATTATTTCTTAACTTGACTCATAACCTCTTCAGCGAAGTTGTCTTGACGTTTTTCAAGACCTTCCCCTACTTCGTAACGGATGAAATCAGTTAAAGTAGCTTTATTCGCTTCAAGGTATTGACGTACCTTTTGATCTGGATTCTTAACGAATGTTTGATCCAGGATACAGATATCCTCGAAGTATTTTCCAAGGCGGCCTTCAACCATTTTCTCTACGATGTTTTCAGGCTTTCCTTCGTTTAATGCTTGTTGCTTAAGTACTTCACGCTCACGTTCTACTTCTTCAGCAGAAACCTGGTCACGGGATACATACTTAGGATTTAGTGCCGCAGCATGCATAGCAACATCTTTCGCTACATTGGCATCAGTAGTGCCTTCGACTACTGTAAGAACAGCAATACGGCCACCCATGTGCAGGTATTCACCGAAAGCAGCGTTATCACCTTTAGTACGGATTTCAAAACGACGAAGAGTGATCTTTTCTCCGATTTTAGCGATAGCGGCATTGATGAATTCACTTACAGTTGAACCATTCGCCATTTTTTGCTCTAGAGCAACTTCAACTGAAGCCGGTTTGTTAGCTAATAAGTGATCAGCTAATTCTTTAACAAGACTTTGGAAGTTTTCGTTCTTCGCAACGAAATCAGTTTCTGCGTTCACTTCGAAAATGATAGCAGTATTCCCTTCGCTTGCAATGTAAGTAGTACCTTCAGCTGCAATACGATCAGCTTTTTTAGCTGCTTTTGCAATTCCTTTTTCGCGTAAGAAGTCAATTGCTTTGTCCATATCTCCGTCAGTTTCTGTTAACGCTTTTTTACAATCCATCATTCCAGCGCCAGTTTTTTCACGAAGTTCTTTAACCATTTGTGCAGTGATTGCCATAGTGGGTTTCCTCCTTAGTTTAACTATGTAGACTATATCACCCATGGGTGATAGTCAAAAATGTACCGTATCTCAATTTGAGTACAGTAGATGTGAATACTCTTTAAAAAAAGGTGATAAGGGTAAGCCCTCTTATCACCTTCCATTCATTACTCAGCTGCTACAGCTGCTTCTTCACCTTGCTTAGCTTCTAAAATAGCATCTGCCATTTTACCTGTAAGAAGCTTAACTGCACGGATTGCATCGTCATTCGCAGGAATGACAACATCGATTTCATCCGGATCACAGTTTGTATCAACAATACCCACGATAGGGATATGAAGTTTACGAGCTTCAGCTACAGCAATACGCTCTTTACGAGGGTCGATGATGAATAATGCATCAGGTAGCGTGTTCATATCTTTGATTCCGCCTAAGAATTTCACTAAGCGCTCATGTTCTTTTTTAAGTTGTACTACTTCTTTCTTAGGTAGCACTTCAAATGTTCCGTCTTCTTCCATTTTTTCAATTTCTTTAAGACGGGAAATACGCTTTTGGATTGTTTCGAAGTTAGTAAGTGTTCCACCTAACCAACGTTGGTTGATGTAGTACATACCAGCACGTTCTGCTTCTTCTTTAACAGACTCTTGTGCTTGTTTTTTTGTACCAACGAAAAGAACTTTACCGCCGTTACCAGCTAATTCTTTCACGAAGTTGTACGCTTCTTCAACCTTTTTTACTGTTTTTTGAAGGTCGATGATGTAGATACCGTTACGCTCAGTGAAGATGTATCTCTTCATCTTTGGGTTCCAACGGCGAGTTTGGTGTCCGAAATGTACACCAGCTTCTAGCAATTGTTTCATAGAAATTACTGACATGTGTGTTTCCTCCTAAATGGTTTTTGTATTCTCCTCCGTTTCCGTCATCTTGTAGTAGAAACTATTCATTTGAATAGCACCATCTACCTCAATCGAGAAACGTGTGTAATCACACCATGAATACTATAGCATACCTATTCCAACCAATCAAGACATTCCTACATAATTTGACGGAATTTCAGCAGGAGTTCAATTTCCGTTTTTCCTTTTCCGACAGTTTGAGCTATTTCCTCGATGCTCTTCCCTTCTTTTTTAAGTGAGAGAACCTGTTGGATGAGAGGATCTTCGTTGGTTTTTACTGTTGGTTTCACTTCCAACTTTTTTTCGACAGATCCCATTTGTGGTGTTGGTGTTTGCTGATAGGCCTTTGAAGCTTGCTTATATCCTGCTCCTGGCCACTTGGGATTGGTGTGAAGCGGGGAACCGGTTTCATTCTCATCGTCCGTTTTGTCAGTGGTATGTGTTTGACTTTTAACTTGATGATTAAAAGCCCTAATGAACTCTTCATTCTCTTCTTTCATTTCTATCAGATAAGTAGAAATGACTTCTTCTAATTCCATAATCATTTTCTTTTGTTCTTTCTCCATGTTAAGAAAACGATTTTGCCTTGAGAATAAAAGGACGATCGCAAGCAAGGATACGATATTAAGAAGAAAAGATATAAAAAGCAGGAATGTTACCATGTCATCACCTTAATTTAGTTTGATTTTAGTCTTTCCTCAGCACATAAAAAGACTGCTCCATTAACGGTATTTCATCGGAACAGTCCATCAATATCTATGGTTTGTCATGGTGCGCACCGTTAATCAATAGAGTTGGTTCAAGAGCCTAATAAATTGCGCAGTTTAAAAATGGCCTTGGAATGTATTTGTGAAATCCGTGAGGTTGACAGTTTCATGACTTCCCCGATTTCCGTCAAAGTCAATTCCTCTTTATAAAATAAACTTAACACAAGCTGTTCTTTATCAGAAAGTGTTAGAATCGTTTTCTCTAACTCTGTTACCTTTTCACCTTTCAGCACTTCTTCCTCAGGTGTGATCGTCTTATCATCTTTAATCGAATAGCTTTGAGATTCATGATCTTCATCGGTTAGTTGCTCATCCATGGAAAGGACATTGGCAAAGAAATGTTCATTGGTGGTTTGATATACTTCCTCAGGAGCCATCTCTAATGAGGCAGCTACCTCCTCGGCGGTCACGTGGCGTAATAAAATTTGTTCCAGCTCTACTGTTTTGGCTTCGATTTTTTTCGCCCTGTCTCTTGTTGATCGTGGTAGCCAGTCTTCTTTTCTCAGTCCATCGAGAATGGCTCCCCGGACTCTGAACGAAGCATATGTATCGAACTTTAAATCTCTTGTTGGATCAAACTTCTGAAGTGCATCCAGTAAACCCATCAACCCAAGACTTTTTATATCTTCTCTCGAGACGTTTCTTGGCAGCCCAACGGAAATTCTCTGAACATGATACGACACAAGGGGCATATATTTCTTCACTAACATGTCACCTGCCTGGGTATCACGACAGTTAATCCATTTCTCCCAATATAGTTGTTCATCTATTCGAGGGGGTTGCTGAGACATAAGAATCCTCCTTGCTTACTATTTTCTTCCTTGAAATCTGCATTAAGGTATAAAACTCCATGGTATGAGAACAAGAGTAAATCTTTCCTCCTTGGAACTTTTCATTAACTCATAATTCTCTGGTTCCTTCATTTACCGTCCGAACTTGAAGGACACCGGTCGACGTGAAGAATTCAATGGTTCTCCCTTTATTACCACCCAAATCTTCTGCTACAATTGGCACGCGATGCCTCAAGAGAGCCTCTTTAACCGCTTCAGCATTCCTTGGGCCTATTCTCATCACATCGCTTTTTGATTTGAATTGAAACATTTGTGCACCGCCCGCCATTTTGCACTTAAGTCTCTCAACTTTCGCACCCCGTTCTCCAAGTTGTCGGATGAGTTCATCTATTCCAGTGTCTGCATATTTAGCTAAGTTCATGGATGGCTCCTTCCCTAATGATGAATGAGGGAGCATGATGTGGACCATACCGGCCAACTTGATAAGCTCATCGTATAATACCACCCCAATGCAAGAACCTAAGCCCGATGTGCGAATTGAACTTCCCTTACTAACGATATTCATATCTGCAATACCCACCCTTACCACTGTACTCATAACAATCATAGCTTCACACCAAGGGATTGGAAGATGATTTCAAATGAATCGGGATCCGGTAAGAGGAAAAAGTGACCTTTCACACTTTCTGATTCCTCTAACTCTTCTTCTTTCAATGCTGTATCTATGACGATGGCATAATCACTTACCTGAGAGATTTCCAGCAAGCCGAAACCGATGATGGCACCAGCCATATCTACAGATAAAGCGGGAACAGAAGGTAATAGTTTAAGACTCGTAAAGTCGGATAAGGAAGATAAATAAGAACCTGAGAGAATATTCCCTAACTCCTGCATGGCTGATAAACCTAAATCTGAATACGGTGGTTCACTAAAGGAAAAAGAACGATCCTGTATCATTGATCGAATATAAGTAGAAGCTTGTTCAAGAGGTAATAAAAAGAACATACTTCCCGGTGCATCCCCTTCAATTCTTAAGAACACACTTACGACTACATTATCCGGTCCTCCTGCCATGTCCATCATTTCATCGAAGGTAACAACCTGGACACTGGGTACCTTCATGTCAATCTTCTTATCAAGAAGAGTAGAGAGGGCAGTTGCTGCATGCCCTGCTCCAATATTTCCGATTTCTTTCAAAATATCTAAGTGCATTGACGATATTTTCTTCTCATAACCCATTCGTATCCGTTCTCCTTAGATGGATTGCAGTACTTTGTCTAAATGAAGTAGAATCAATAATCGTTTATTTTGCTTTACTACTCCACCAATGTACTCCGCTTCTACTACCCCGACAACTTCCGGTGAAGGTTCAATCATTTCTCTCTCTACATCCAACACATCATTTGCTGCATCAACGATCAATCCAACTTCTTTATCCTCTAAACCTACGATAATCACACGGGTGCTCTCGGTTGGCTCAGAAGAGGATAAATCGAACCGGCTTCTTAAATCGATGATGGGGGTTACGACACCACGTAAATTTATTACACCCTTAACATAGGAAGGCGTTCTTGGCACTCTCGTAATATGCTGTAGCTTCTCAATTGATCGGACCTGATCGACAGGAATGGCATATTCCTTATCCACCAATTGAAATACGATAAGCTTTAGGTCTTCCATCGTCTCTGACACTACACTCATTTCCCTTACCTCCTATTTAATCAATGCATTGCAATCAACAATCAGCGCTACCTGCCCATCACCCAATATGGTTGCACCTGAAATGGCAAATACATCATTAAGATAATTCCCTAAAGATTTTAGGACGATTTCCTGTTGACCAATAAATGAATCTACTACTAACCCTGCCATTTTTTCTCCTTTCCTTACAACCACGACAGAATAAAACTCTTCATCTTTTGAATCTTTAGGAATTTCGAATACATCCTCCAGGAATAACAACGGAACCACCTTGCCTCTGAAATCTATCACTCTTTGATTATGCGCATTCATGATCTCTTCTTTTTTGACTATGGCCGTCTCGATAATGGAAGAAAGCGGGATTGCGTATTTCTCATCTTCAATCTCAACAAGCATGACAGAAATAATCGATAAGGTTAATGGCAATTGTATAGAAAACAATGATCCTTGACCTGCACTGGAGTCGATTGTAATGGAACCACCTAATGACTCAATCGTCGCTTTAACTACATCCAATCCAACACCTCTGCCAGAGATATCTGAGATTTGATCAGCTGTTGAAAATCCTGACGCCAGGATAAGTTCATATATTTGTCTGTCGGATAAGGTTTGTGCCACTTCTTCTGATACAATTCCCTTTTGTATCGCTTTCTCCATCACCCGCTGTTTATTAATACCTGCACCATCATCTTCAAGTTCAATAAATACATGATTTCCGCTATGATAAGCTTTCAGTTTGACCGTCCCTTGTTCCGGCTTACCATTTTTCGAGCGAACCTCAGGCATTTCAATTCCGTGATCCAGGGCATTTCGAATTAAGTGGACGAGTGGATCTCCGATTTCATCGATCACCGTCCGATCAAGTTCTGTTTCTGCCCCTATGATTTCTAATTCAATTTTCTTATTTAAATCTCTTGCAAGCTGTCTTACCATGCGGGGAAAGCGGTTAAATACCGTTTCTACAGGAACCATCCGCATAGTGAGGATGATGCTTTGTAGGTCTCCGGAAATCCGTGTCATTCTTTCAACCGTTTCATTTAATTCCGGATTTTTTAAATCCTTTGAGATCTGTTCCAACCTGCCTCTATCAATGATAAGTTCTTCAAAAAGGTTCATAAGTACATCCAGGCGCTCAATGTTTACACGTATCGTTTTGCTCGAAGGATTCGATTGTCTTGATGTTGTATTGGTTTCTTTAGTCATCGTGTCTTCCCGTTCTTTTACAACAACTTCACCTGACTGCTCCTCCGATCCACTCACTTCATTGTTGTGAATATGATGTAAGGTCAGTTCCATTAATGTGACATCTTCTACCTCAGAGACGTTACGAATACTCTTTTCTATTTCACTAGCATCCTCTTTTGACACAACTGCTATAACAAAGGAATGATCGAACTGTTCTTCTTCCAGCTGGTCTACAGTAGGGAAAGACTTAATGACTTCTCCGAGTTTTTCCAGCACTTCGAAAACCATAAATACCCTTGCTGCTTTCAACAGACAATCTTCCCGCAAGGAAACGGTAATTTCAAAGCAACGGAATCCCTGCTCGTAGGATTGCTGAATAACGGTCTGTTCAAATGCTTCGTACTTCATGGACAATGTATGTATTTCAGGGGCTATGGTTGCGGCAGCTTCATTACTTGCGGATTGTAAATTTTCACCTTTTTCAATTGCTTGGAGAAGGTTGACAACTTCCGTCACATCACGTTTTCCATCTCCGCCGTCCGCGATAGAAAACACCATTGCTTCCAGGTCGTCAACGGATTTAAACACTACATCCAATATTTCGGGTGTCACTTTAATTTTTTCATTACGTATAGCATCCAGAACATTCTCCATTTTATGGGTAAGGTTTGCTAAATCTTCGTACCCCATCGTTGCAGACATTCCTTTTAACGTGTGAGCTGAACGAAAAATTTCATTAACAATCGCCAGGTTTTCAGGATTCTTCTCCAATTCCAGTAATTGCTCATTACAGGTTTGTAGATTTTCCTTACTCTCTTCTATAAAAACTTCTAAATATTGACTCAATTCCATGTGCTCCACACCTCTCTACAACATGTACTTCATAATAGATTGAGAAATATCCTCGATATGTTCCACGCTATCCACTAAATTTGTAGCGATAGCCGATTTCGGCATTCCAAACACAATACAAGTCTCTTTTGATTCTGCAATGGCTCTCACTTCGCTTGTTTCTTTAAGCTTGATTAATCCTTCAGAGCCATCGGAGCCCATCCCCGTCATAATGACAGCTATTTTGCCATAATTTCGAAGCAGGCTTGCGGATTCGAACAATATGTCTACTGAAGGTCTGTGACCATTCCGTGGAGCTTCTTCCTTTGATAGTCCAAAGGCTAAATGTGCTCCATGCTCGACCACCGTTGTATGAAAACCACCCGGTGCTATATATGCTGTTCCTTTTTGGAGGATCTCTTCATGCTCTGCTTCCTTCACTTTAATGGCGGATTGACTATCTAACCGTTTGGCCAGTGAGTTGGTAAAGCCGGGTGGCATGTGCTGCACCACGACCACTGGTGCATCCAGTTGAGGAGATAATTCTGTCAACACCTTTTGTAAAGCGCGTGGACCTCCTGTTGATGTTCCTATAAGGATCAATTTCGGTGAATCCCGGGTCCATTTATGTTCAGAAGGTAACGTTGGTACACCTTCATTAGCAGGTTCACTCGAATATGTCGTTTTTCGAAAAGTGCTGGTTATTTTCGTCATGTTCACCTTGCTTGCAGAAAGCACTTTCTCAACCATTTCATCTTGGACTTTATGAAGGTCCAATGAAATGGTCCCTGAAGGTTTCGCGATAAAATCAACAGCTCCAAGCTCCATGGCTTTGACAGTCTCCTCCGCCCCCTCTTTCGTTGTAGATGAGAGCATCACGACAGGTACCGGGCATTCCACCATGATTCTCTTTAAGGCTTCTATACCATTCATCTTTGGCATTTCCACGTCAAGGGTCACGACGTCTGGACAGAGTTTTTTGATTTTAGAGATCGCGTCTTCACCATTTCTAGCAATTCCTATCACTTCTAGCTGTTCGGAGGCTGTTAGAAAATCACCAATAAGTTTTCTCATAAATGCTGAATCATCTACAACTAGAACTTTTTTCATTCAGGAATTTTACCTCCCAAAAATAGATTTCTCATACTCTTTAAAAAGCCTGCCTGTTTCTTCACTGGTCGATAGGGTGCACCGACAAAATGATGCAACATCGTACGCAGACTTAAAGTCATGGCCGAAGCAGGGTATCCGACGACTATGGGTGTTTGATGAATGACCGCCTTCCTTACAGTTGAATCTTCAGGTAAGACTCCTAAAGAAACAATCTCTTTATGGAGGAATTTCCTCACCGTTTCTTGTAATCTCGTAATCGTTTCAAGACCTTCCTTCTTGAATTCTGCCCGATTACATATCAGATAGAACTGTTTCTCTTGATCCCTCAAATATATATATTTCATCATCGAGTAGGCATCAGTAATCGAGGTAGGCTCAGGTGTCGTGACAACAATGATTTCGTCCATTGCCAAGAGAAAATCCAACGTCTCTTTCGTAGCTCCTGCACCCATATCAAAAAGTATGTAATCATACTTTTTAACTGCATGCTCCATTACTTCAAAGAACCGTTCTATCTGCTTCTCATTCCACTCCACTATATTTTTCAGGCCATTTCCCCCACTTATGTAAGAGATACCATGAACATTCTCACATATAATCGTGTCGATATCTAGTTCTTTTTCCTCAATATAATCCATGATTGAGTAGGAATGATGACTACCTAGTAAAATATGAATATTTCCCATTCCGATATCCAGGTCAATTAATAACACTTTCTTATTTTCTTTACCAAGCAAAACGGAAAGGTTAGTGGAGATATTTGATTTTCCAACCCCACCCTTCCCGCTTACTACTGCAATCGTTTTAGCGGGAGAATAGTCGCCAATGAGCATTTTCCTCCTTAGGTTATATGCTTGATCTTTCATATCGAAATCCTTTCATTAGTAAATGACCTATTTCTTCAACATCCACCTCGGTAATATCCTCCGGTACATCCTGACCGATCGTTACATAAGATGCACCGATCTTCCCCTCTGTCATCATATTGATCATAGAACCGTAACTGGATGTTTCATCCAGTTTCGTGAAAATAAAGCGATCAATGTCAATAGAAGAAAACTGTGAAATGATTTCCTTCATATCCCTCTCCTTGCTCGTCAGCGAAAGAACCAGGAACGTCTCCATGTGGTGGTCGAAGTCAATAATTCCCCTTAAATCCTCTACATATTTCTTTTCTCTGAAATTCCTGCCTGCAGTATCAATGAAAACATGATCGTAGTCCTGGAATTTATCGATTGCTTTTTTAAAGTCCCCTATTTTATAGACTACTTCAACCGGAACATTCAACAGACCTGCGTACGTCTTTAATTGCTCAATCGCTGCAATACGATACGTATCTGTCGTGATGAATGCTATTTTCATCCGTTTCTCAATCACTGCTTCAGCCGCCATTTTCGCTAAAGTAGTTGTTTTTCCCACACCGGTTGGCCCTATCACGTTAATGTATTTCTTTTTGTAACTCATACCACCCAAAGGAATTCCTTTCAGAAGACCCTCCAGAAAATATTTGACCTCCTGTTTAGCCCATTCATTTCGATTGTCAGCTGGAAGAAAACCACTTTTGATCCTCTCTTCAAGATAGTCCCCCAATCGGAAGAGGGTTGTGTCTCTAATGTCATGATTTTTGAGAAATAGTAAGATTTGTTGCACATCTTCAGTGAATTTCTCGAATTGATTCTTTGATTTAATCGTAGAAATCATTTGTTTAAGTTCTTTTAATTCTGACTCTACCGATTTATTAGGAACTTCGTATTTTTTTTCGGGTGGAGAAGGAGGAGGGGTTTGGGCAGATGCCACATTCAATCTACTCATCTCAATCTTTTCACTCTCAACCTCTGGATCGATGGCAGCAATGACTTCAATCATTTTCTTTTTGAATAACCCCATGAAACCTCCCGTAAACGCCACTTTAGAGTTTAGGATGACGGCATCATCCCCTAATTCAGCTCTGACCTTTTTCATTGCCTCATTCATGGAAGGTGCTACATATTTCTTTACTTTCATCCGACATTCACCACCCCTAAACTTTGTACTTCTACATTTGCTTCTAATTCGTTATATGAAATGATCGGTACTTGAGGGAAGTACCTTTCTGTCAGTTGCCTTACGTACATTCTCACAGCTGGGGAACACAGAATAATCGGTGACTCCTCCATTAGAGACAACTGTTCCACTTGAGATGCGACTGCTTCCAGGATTCCTTGAGAATCGTTTGGATCCATCGATAAATAATTTCCATGCTCAGTTTGTTGAATGGCGTCGGCAATCAATTTTTCAACCTTTCCTGACATAGTCACAACCTTTAAGGAATCGTCTCCTTGAACATATTGACTGGTAATTTGTCTAGCCAATGATTGCCTGACATACTCTGCTAAAAGATCCGTATCTGAACTCATTTTGGCATAGTCGGCCAGGGTTTCGAAAATAATCGGCAAGTTCCTGATAGACACATTTTCCTTTAACAACTTGGCCAATACTTTTTGTACTTCACCTACTGTTAAAGGATTCGGTGTCACTTCTTCCACTAAAATCGGGTAGGATTCCTGCAGATGATCAATGAGCTGTTTCGTCTCCTGCCTGCCCAGAAGTTCATGAGCATTTGTTTTAATCATCTCGGTTATGTGGGTCGACACCACTGACGGCGGATCCACAACCGTGTATCCGAATATTTCTGCCTGCTCTTTCGTTTCTTCTGAAATCCATTTAGCCGGAAGACCGAATGATGGCTCGATTGTATCAATCCCCTCAATGGAATCATCCTCCACTCCTGGACTCATGGCTAAATAATGATCAAGCAAAAGCTCTCCCCGGGCCATTTCATTGCCTTTAATTTTCAAGCGATATTCGTTAGGTTGAAGTTGAATATTGTCCCGGATCCTTACTACAGGTATGACAAGTCCCAGCTCTATAGCTAATTGGCGTCTTATCATCACAATCCTGTCAAGGAGATCTCCTCCCTGATTCGTATCGGCAAGGGGTATCAGACCATAGCCGAACTCGAATTCAATCGGATCCACATTCAATAAATTAACGACGCTCTCCGGACTTTTCATTTCGTCCTGTTCTACCTCTTCTTCCATTTCCATCATGTCAGATTCCGTTTCTTGCGGTGACCTTGAAAGCATGAAGGCTCCTATCCCTAATAGTGCTGCCACTGGGATAGTTAAGATATCATTAATAGGTGTTGCTACACCCAGCATGAAGATCGTGAAGGCAGCTACATACAGCATCGCAGGATAAGCCAGTAGCTGATTCATGATATCCTGCCCCAGATTCCCTTCAGATGCTGCTCTTGTCACCACGATGCCCGTGGCTGTTGAGATCAATAGGGCAGGAATCTGGCTGACTATCCCGTCCCCGACTGTCAGTAAGGAATAACGGGTTGCCGCTTCGGCGATAGGCAGCCCTTGTTGTGTCATGCCGATAATAATACCGAAGATTAAATTGATCATGACAATGACAATTCCAGCTATGGCATCTCCCTTAACAAACTTGGATGCCCCGTCCATGGCACCGTAGAAATCTGCTTCCCGACCTACTTTTTCCCGACGATTTCTGGCATCGTGCTCAGAAATCATCCCGGCATTCAAATCGGCATCAATACTCATCTGCTTACCAGGCATGGCGTCAAGTGTAAACCTTGCCGCCACCTCGGACACACGCTCAGATCCCTTTGTTATGACAATAAATTGGATCACGATGAGAATGATGAATACTACGAGACCGACGAGAATATTTCCCCCTACAACGAATGTTCCAAAGGTTTCCACAACGTCCCCTGCTTCACCCTTACTAAGGATTGATCTCGTTGTGGAAACATTTAGACCTAATCGAAAAAGTGTTAACAATAACAATAGGGAAGGAAATATAGAAAATTGCAATGGTTCATTCATATTCATCGAGGTTAGGAGTACAAGGAGTGCAAGTGAAATATTAACGATGATCAATAAGCTTAATAACCAGGATGGGAACGGGATGATAAGCATGGCAACGATTAATATGACACTGGCTAGTACGGATAAATCTCTTGCTGACATTGTTTCTCTCCTAACTGCTTACATTTGATTTTTTATTCGGTAAACATAAGCTAAAATTTCTGCAACTGCTTTGAAAAATTCTTCAGGTACTGCATCGCCTATTTCAGCCGAATCATATAGGGAACGTGCTAAAGGACGATTTTCCACCATAACCACATCGTTTTCATTGGCGATATATTTAATCTTCTGTGCTAGATAATCAACGCCTTTTGCCACTACATAAGGCGCATCCATTTTATTCTCATCGTATTTAAGAGCAATGGCAAAGTGAGTGGGGTTTGTAATCACGACATCCGCTTCCGGAACTTCCTGCATCATGCGTCTCATGGCCATTTCACGCTGTCTCTGCTTGATTTTGGATTTAATCAGTGGATCACCCTCGATGTTTTTATGTTCATCTTTAAGATCCTGCTTTGACATTCGAATGTTTTTTTCAAAATCATATTTCTGATAAAGAAAATCGAATAGAGATAAGAATAGTAGCGCAAGTGAAGCGGCGATTCCCATTTGTACAGTTAAGCTCGCCATCGTTGCTAATGAATCCCCCACTGATTTAAACGATAAGCTCAACACTTGTTCAATATTCATCCAGAGAATGACAAAGGTGATTGCCCCAACAAAGGAAATTTTCAATATGGATTTTAATAGTTCAACGATAGCTCTTAAAGAAAAGATACGCTTGAACCCTTTAATCGGATCAATTTTTTCAAGCTTCGGCTCCAGCGGTTTAGTTGTAAACATGACTCCTACTTGAATATAATTCGAAAACAATCCTGCAAGTAAGGCCACTATCATAATCGGTCCGAGGAGCAATGCAAGCTCTTTCATAATATCCATGGTTATGACTTGAACTGTATTCTCTGTCAGCTCCATCAGCATGTATTCCTGAAAGGTTTGATTAAAGAGATCGAAAACAATATTCCCAATGTATGAAGCACTGAACGTAAGGAACAAAAAAACGGCTAGAAGGATGATTGCTGTATTCACATCCTGGCTTTTTGCTGTTTGTCCTTTTTTCCGCGCGTCATCCCTTTTTTTCGGAGTTGCTTTCTCCGTCTTTTCCCCACTGAAAAACTGTAGGTCTAATGATAGCCACTGCAAATTATGTGCCTCCAATAATTTTCATTAAATCTCTCATGGTTACGAACATCATTTCAAATAACTGCTGCATGACAGCAAACATCACTCCCATTACAATGAACAACACGATAAATGCAACGGCAATCTTGATAGGAAACCCTACGACGAAGACGTTTAACTGAGGTACAGTACGAGCCACAATCCCCAAGGCCACATCTACAAGGAACAACGTTGCGACAACAGGAACCGACATTTGAAAAGCAATGACGAACATTGAGTTAAAAGAAGTCATAACATAGTCAATTAATCTCTCATCTCCAAAAGGAATCCATGGACTATCAATCGGGATCAGCTGATAACTATAAAAAATCCCATCCAGGAGCAGATGATGACCATCAAGAGCAAGCAATAGAAGAAGCGCAAATGTATATAGATATTGACCCATCAAGGGACTTTGTGCTCCTGTTTGGGGATCGATCACATTGGCTATGGCAAACCCCATTTGAAAATCTATAAACCCCCCGGCTATCTGAATGGCCGTCACGATCATATATGCAACAAAGCCGATGAGAAGACCGATCATGGCTTCCTTCATGATCAACAAAAAATAGTGGCCGTTGATTTCAAATGCCGTAGATTCAATCGTATAGTACATGACCCAGGAGAGTACCACCGAGAAAGCGATCCGATGTTGTGCAGGTATGTTACGGTATGAAAAAAGGGGCATCGTAACAAAAAAAGCCGAAACCCTTACAAACACTAGTAAGTATACCGATAGAATGGGTACAAGCTCTTCCATTCCCTTACCCTACGAACCTTGTTAAATCTGAGAAGATTTGTGAGGTATACGTCACAAGCTTCGTTAACATCCAAGGTCCAAAGAAAACAATCCCGATCAAGACCGCCACGATTTTAGGAATAAACGCAAGAGTTTGTTCCTGTATTTGTGTTGTTGCTTGAAAAATACTGACGATCAATCCTACTACAAGGGCTAACAGCAGTAATGGACCGGAAACGATGAGGGTTACATATATTCCACGCTCCGCTATCGCGATAACAGATTCAGCATTCATTGAAACTCACCTACTTAAAAACTTTGTAAAAGAGATTTTATTACTAAATACCAGCCATCCACTAACACAAACAGTAAAATCTTGAAGGGCAATGAAATCATAACAGGAGGGAGCATCATCATCCCCATGGACATCAAGACACTCGCTACCACCATGTCGATGACTAAGAAAGGAATAAAGATCATAAATCCTATTTGAAAAGCCGTCTTAATTTCACTTAACGCAAATGCCGGCACTAAGGATGTAAGAGGAATGTCTTCCACAGATTCGGGTCGATCAGCCCCGGAATATTGTAAAAACAACTCTAAATCCTTTTGTCTTGTGTGCTTACTCATAAATTCTTTAAACGGGATCGAAGCCTTGTCGTAAGCTTCTTCAAGATTAATCTCTTCGTTAAAAAGAGGAGTCAATGCTTCATCGTTTACCTCTTGAAAAGTTGGAGCCATGATAAAAAACGTAAGAAATAAAGAAATTCCAATCAATACCTGATTCGGTGGCATTTGCTGTGTGGCAAGAGAAGTCCTGACAAAGGATAGGACGATCATGATCCGGGTAAAAGATGTCATTAAAATCAGTATACTTGGTGCCAGGGAAAGGACGGTAAATAGTAATAGCAGCTTGACACTTGTCGATACATTATCTGCAGAACTACTATTAAAAAACTCCATGAATTCATTCATCAGAATGATTCTCCTTATTCTTAAAATCCTTAAACATCTTCTCTCTTCCCTTTTTCATTTCCTCCAGCTGTGATTTCAACTGTGATTGAAATGAGCTTGTGTCAGATGATTGAGAAGGACTTTTTACCTTTGTTAACCAACTGGAAACGGCTGTTTTGGCATCAGGGAATTGAGCGTCCTGATAAAAGGATAGTATCTCTTCTTTCTCTTTTTCATCCTGAATCTCTTTCAATAATTGAATATCTTCCGCTACACCGAGTACTAGTACTTGTTTGCCTACCTTAACAATTTGGACAGAACGATTTCCCCCGAGAGGCGTTCCACCTAAATGATTAATTAATTTCGTTTGTTGAAAGGATCTTCCTTTTTGATTGATAAATTTCAATAAAAAATAGATGAGCGCAACTACAAAGATGAGAGCAACGATCATTTTAAGATAATCCAAAAAAGTAACCGAGGTAGCAGCGCCAGAGGTGTCAGCCTCATTATTTTGCTGTTCATTGCATTTCTCTGGATGTTCTATGCAGTCCTTGACATTATTCACTTCTGCAAATGCTGTTAAATTCACAGCATTTGCAGTAATGATAATAACAATGAGACTCACTAGAATTTGAATCTTCTTCAATACATGCACCTTCTTACTAATCTGTTAGCTTAGAGCTTTTTGAATGGCTTCGATTACACGATCGGCCTGGAAAGGTTTAACGATAAAATCCTTTGCACCCGCTTGTATGGCATCAATCACCATTGCTTGTTGCCCCATTGCAGAGCACATAATAATTTTCGCACTGGCGTCGACTGCTTTGATTTCCTTTAAAGCTGCAATACCATCTTTTTCAGGCATCGTAATATCCATAGTGACAAGGTCAGGTTTCAGTTCCTTGTATTTATCTACAGCTTGACTTCCATCGGCTGCCTCTCCTACTACATCAAACCCGTTTTTTGTTAAAATATCTTTAATCATCATTCTCATAAAAGCCGCATCATCTACAATTAGAATTTTATTAGCCATTATCGTCATCCTCCATCATCGTCTAGGTTATTTAAGTTTTTTAATACGATCACTTTGACTTACAATGTCCGTAATTCTGACACCAAAGTTCTCATCTATCACTACTACTTCTCCTTTAGCCATCAATTGACTGTTTACAAGGATATCAACCGGTTCTCCCGCTAATTTATCAAGCTCTATTATGGAACCGGACGATAACTCAAGTATGTCCCTGACAGATCGGTTCGTCCTTCCGAGCTCTACCGTGACCTGCAACGGAATGTCCAGTAGCATATTCAAGTTTTTTGTTTCCTGTTGTCCCAATGTTGTCTGCTCAAAATTACTAAACGTAGCCGGTTGTACATTTACGGTTTCTCCATGCACCCCTTGTCCCCCCAGGTGCTGAGGAGATGCTTGCTGGTGGGAGTTACGGACTGGTTCCTCATACATACCGCTATAATCAGGCTCTGGTTGAGGAGCAGGGGGTTCCACGCTCGGTGTAACCGCTGCGGCAACTTCTTCAGAAGCTCCACCATTCATTAATTCATCCACAAGACTCTTGGCAAAACTTAAGGGCAAGAGCTGCATGATGCTCGAATCAATGAGATCTCCGATTTTCAATGAGAATGATACTTTTACTAATAGATCTTGATCAGGAAGGTTTTCTCCTCCCTCTCCTTGAGGTATGTACATTAAATCGATGGATGGTGGTGAAATATCCACTTTCTTACTAAAAACCGTAGACATGGATGTTGCAGCAGAACCCATCATTTGATTCATTGCCTCTTGAACGGCACTAAGCTGAATTTCCCCCAAATCACCGGATGGGTTCCTTCCGTCTCCTCCAAGCATCAAGTCAGCGATGATGGATGCATCTGATTGTTTGATCACCAGCAGGTTCACTCCTGAAAATCCTTCAGTATATTGAACTTGAATGGCGACATACGGATGTGGAAATTCCTCTTCTAAATAATTTTTATCAATGATCGTTACTTTAGGGGTCGTAATCTCAACCTTCTGATTGAGCAAAGTGGATAAAGCCGTTGCAGAACTCCCGAAGGAGATGTTCCCGATTTCACCTAAAGCATCCTCTTCCATAGAACTAATGTAATCATTACTATTTATCTCTTTGCGCTCTTCTGTTTCCTCTTCAGGCTCTGCAGACCCACGGAGCAACGCATCAATTTCATCTTGTGATAACATATCATCACTCATCATCGTCGTCTCCCCCCTTCAACGAATCTAAAATTTGTACAGCCAGTTTCTTATTTGACTTCCCTGGCTGAGCTGTAAATTTAGGAATCTCACCCACTCTGATCGTTAATGGATCATCGATCCGGGTGTTCATTTCGATTACATCACCAATATCCAGCATTAGGAACTCTTCAATTGAAATATCAGAACGTCCTAATTCAGCTATAATTGGCACTTGCGCTTTCTTGATTCTTCTTTCAAGATGTGCCGTTTCTTCCGGCTTACTCTCTTTTCGTTTACTTTCCATCCAATAGCTTCCTGACAATTTCGGTAGAATCGGCTCCAGTACGACGTGTGGAATGCAGATGTTAATCATTCCACTTGTTTCACCAATCGTTGTGTTTAACGAAATAACCACAACCGTTTCATTTGGTGACACCATCTGAAGAAATTGCGGGTTCACTTCGAACTCCGCAAAGAGCGGATCTACATCAGCCACAGTGCTCCAGGCTTCCCTTAGATTCTCAAACGCCTTTTCGAAGAGCTGACTCATGATCCTCGTTTCAATTTCGGTTAAATTCTCTACTTTGTTAACACTGACTCCCCTTCCACCCATCACCCGATCCATCATCGAATAAGCAATATTCGGATTGATTTCCATAAGGATCCTTCCATCCAATGGAGGTAATTCATATACGTTCAAGATGGTCATTTTCGGGACGGAACGGATAAATTCTTCGTATGGAATTTGGTCGGCAGAAGCAACATTTATTTGAACATAAGTTCTTAATTGAGCAGAGAAATATGTAGTCAAGATACGGGCGAAGTTTTCATGTATTCTCGTTAAACTTCGGATTTGATCTTTAGAAAACCGTAAAGCTCTCTTGAAATCATACACTTTCACTTTTTTCTCTTCTTCTTCTTTTTTGAAATCATCTGCGCTCATCTCTCCTGTATTGAGAGCTGACAAGAGAGCATCGATTTCACTCTGAGATAATATTTCACTCGCCACCACTTCACCTCCAAACACTCGTAATAGCTTTCTTATTGAATCATCATAGAGGTGATATAGACTTTTTCTACCATTCCTTCTTGCATAAGGGAGTTTATCTTGTCTTTAACCTTCGTTTCAATCATTTCTTTCCCTTTTTTCCCTTGCAGTTCTTCTGCTTTCAATTCTGAAAGCTCTTCTATGATGATGTTATTCACTTGAAAATCTCTCTTTTCCAACTCACTTTTTGCTTTTTTACTATCCGTTTGAATCTTAAAGGAAATACGAATGAAATCATTACTCATTAAATTGGTTGTCGTTTCAGGTATGTCCACCGAATTTTCGATCACTTCTTCAATGGAAGGCTCTTTCGTTTCTTCATCTCCTGAAAACTTCAGAATGACAACTAACGCAATCACTCCGACAAGGGTAATCGTAACCAACAAGATCATCATGATTGTCAGGGCTTTACTCTTCAACTGATACTCCCTCCCTCATGGGGCAGGCTGAGTAAATTTGCTTTTTGAAAGAAAGAAAGTGTAAGGGAGTCAACCTCGTCCACTGTTTCCTTCACAACATATCGTCTGCCATTTGTTAATAGAATCGTAGTGTCCGGAAACGCTTCTACTGTTTCTATGTATAAAGCATTCAACGTAAACGACTTTCCATTCAGTCTGGTTAACGTAATCATAAATTTCAGGACCGACATCCATCCCCCGATTCAACCTAATGTAAAACCTTTAAGATGTCAGTCCCTTCCTCCCTTTTTAACGAATTAACGTTTCAAGTTTACAAGCTCTTGTAAGATTTCATCCGACGTTGTGATGATACGTGTATTTGCCTGGAAACCACGCTGAGCCGTGATCATTTCAGTGAATTCTTCGGATAGGTCTACGTTGGACATTTCAAGGGCACCGGACTGAAGTGCACCTCTTCCCTCTCCAGCTAATCCCTGATTCGGAAGACCTGAGTTATTTGAAGCCTGGAACAGATTATTGCCGGCTTTCGTCAAACCACCCGGATTTGAAAAAGTCGCCAATGCCAATTGACTTAATACTCTCACTTCCCCATTGGAAAACACTCCGTTCACTTCACCGGAAGAACCTATGTTGAAGCTTTCAAGGTACCCTTCTGAGTTACCGTCAACAGTATCTACATTAGCGGAGGATGAGCTATCGAACTGAGTGATTTTGGAGAAATCCAGATCGATCGTTTGGGTAGGATTTGCTCCAGTTTCATTATTTAATGTTATAGGGAAAGGCACTTGAGAAGTTAATTTACCTTCTTCGTCAAAATTTAAAACGGAATCTTGACCATTACTGACTGTAACGTCATCAGTCAGACTGGATATTGTAACGTCCCATTCGTTTTGACCAGATTTCTCCATTACCAACTTAATGCTAATATCTTTACCCAGTGAGTCCTTCACTCTCGTTTCAAGCTCAACGACAGTACCATCGACGGCACTGGACTTTAAGTTCCCATTATATGTCGCATTGCCAGTAGCCTGTGGTGCCATTGTGGTATTGGTATCAATTTTGATATCAGTCGCACCACTCTGATTGACTACACCGTCACCGTTGACCGGATACCCCTGTACAAGATTTCCCTGACCTGTTACAAGGTTTCCGTTTGAATCTAAATAAAAGTTTCCGGCACGGGTGAACATTTCGTTATTTCCTTGTCTTACAACAAAAAATCCGTCACCCGAGATGGCTACATCCAGTGATCTGCCTGTTGTCTGCAGACTTCCTTGAGTTTGAATCGTATCAATGGACGATAGAGATGCTCCAAGTCCTACTTGCTTTGCATTTTGACCACCGCGGTTTTCAGTTGCTCTACTTGCACCAGAAACCGTTTGATTCATTAAATCCTGGAATGTGACACGCCCTTTTTTATAGCCGTACGTATTTACATTTGCAATATTATTTCCGATTACATCCAGTTTTGTTTGAAAGTTTTTCATTCCACTGATACCCGAATACATTGAACGTAGCATGAATTTTTCCCCTTTCGTATTAGCTGCTTCAATCAGTCCACAGCTACAGGCCTCCATAAAAGGTCCAGCCTATGAGTCTATTAATATCGTCCCATTGATGTTGGTGAAAATCTGTGAATGGGCTTCGTCACGGTCTAAAGCTGTAATCACCGTTTTGTTTTTTGCACTTACGATTAACGCAGCGTCGTTCAGAATCACCAGCGAATCCCCGACACCCTTCGTTTTTGCTTCATTTATTTTCTCCCCTATCTTCTCCCATGTTTGTGGAGAAATAGAAATCCCCCGTTGTTCCATCCTTACCTTTGCATGTTTGCTAATCTGTATATGAGGTACATGTTGAATTGCCTTATCTAATTGGTCAGCAAATGACGATGCACTTGAAGGTTTACTAATTGCTTTCGTCTTATTAATTGGTACAAGAGGTTGTGGTGAACGATGAAAGAATGTCTTTTCCATACAATCCACCCCCTAAGATTCAATTTTGATTAATTTATCACTGGCGATTTTGTCACCTGCTTCTGTATGAAACCAAATGAGTGAATCTTTCTTTGAAACGGATTGAACGATTCCTCTCATCTCTCCATCTTCACTGTTCCATGTTACACTCTTTCCTATTAATAATGATGCATTGACGAGAGAAGCCTCCGGGGTATCCGTCGTATTCACTTGTGAAATATTACCGGGAGTCAGGATTGTTCCGTCCTCCATGATGAATTCAACAGAGTCACCTTTAAAGCGGACTCCTTTTACGAATCCCTGACCTTCTTGTATTTCGGGTGCATCGCCCGCTTCTGATTCCATGATTTTATGCCACGTCACTTGTTTACCAACAAACTGATTGTAAGAGATCAATTGTGATTGACTTTGGTTATCCACAAATTTCTCCATTGTTTTCGTCAGATTCGTCATCTGCTCTAATGATGAAAAGGTTGCCATTTGTGCGATGAAGTCTTTGTCCTGCATAGGATTTAACGGGTCTTGATTCTGTAATTGTGTCATCAGGATTTTCAGGAAGTCATCCTTTCCCATAATATCCTTTCCACCTTCACGCTGTTTTGTTTGGACGGTGGAATATAGTAAGCTCGGATCGATTTTCGTCATATTATCACCTATATTTCGGTATTTACGAGATAATCCTTAAAGGATTGAGTTCTTTCTTCTTCCTGGCTTCCTCCATGTGGCTGATCCTGCTTTTGCTGTTGTGAGGACTGTTGTTGTGACTGCCCTTTGGATTGCCGCTCTGCATCTGTTAATGCTTGTGAAATTTCAATCTTCTCTACTTGGAGGTTCTGTGATGTAAACGCATGCTTTAATCCTTGAATTTGAGAATCAAGCAGTTCTTTCGCAGTTGCCGTTGAAGCTAATATTTTCGCGGTCATCACTCCGTTTTGTTGTAAAAGTTCGATTCTTAATGAGCCCAGTTGCTCTGGATACAGCTTGATTAACAGCTTACTCACGTTCGGCTGTGACAGCATTTGAGATCTACTTAGGGCATTCTGAAATTCTTTTACAAATTGTTCATATTGAAGAGATCGATTTCCTGATGAGAGAGTAATAGAAACGGATTCTGTTTTCGGAAGAACAAAGTGTATGTGGTTTGCCTGAATCGGTTGAATGTTTTTCTTCTCCACTGTGCCCCCTTCTGTTGGAGACTGCTTTTCCTGAGTTTGTACAGGTGCCTGGCGTTGAAATGCATCATTTAATACCCGGGACCAATCCTTACCCTGAATAAACTCCCTGGCCAGGGATGCATCTACTCCCGCTTGAACCATCTTCATCATGTCTTTTAGCTCGGACGCTTTTGATGCTTCCACCACAAGTAAGTCACGGTTAGCTGCCAAAAGTTCAATGACCTTTACAAGTCGGGTTACATCTTCTATTGGTCCTTTTCCACTTAAGCCCCCCACCTCATTTTTTAATGCGGATTGCAGCAGCTGCATCGTTCCCAGCAGGATTTCATGAAGATCCTCCAGAATTTCCCCTGATGAGGGCGAGGATTGCTCAGTGCCAATAAGAGCAGATTGAAGATCAGAAAAAAGTGCATTGACCGTTTCTTTATCCACACCGACTATTTCAGCGATTTGTTCATAGTCAAGTTCCTTTAATCGGGATAAGTCTTCTAATTGACCGCTTGATAGTCCAACTTCATCAAGCTCTGTTGCGCGTAAGATGCCTGTCAGGCTAACAAGTAGAGATAGTGACTCAGACTGTTTTACTTCTTCCCTTTCAACAACTTGATTCGATACAAATCCTAAAAGTTTCGAAAACCCATCCATTTCTTTCTTGGAAAGCGTTGATTCCTTTCTCATCCCTATGGGAGAGTTGGGAGATTGGGTACCTATTCCGATTTCCACTTTTTCACCTCCTCTCAAAACCTAGCCTATCATTCCACCGTAGAGAGCATCTCCGTGTATATTGCAGCATCTTCCGGAGGCATTTTTTCTAAAATATCTGCTAAAGTATCAGGTTTGATATTTGATAGAATCTTCATTGCCTCATCGTCATCCATGTTCATCAGAACAGGGGCAGCACTCTTTGCTGACATAGATTCAAATGTATTGACTACCTCTTTAAAGGCCCGTTTGTTTTCTTCACCAATCTGCCGTAACTCTTCAAGCTCTTCTTTTTGCTGTTGAATGGTTGCTTGCAGTTGTTCATTATCACTATCTTTTTTATCTACTTCATTTTGAAGCTGGGCAATTTTCGCCTCTTGATCTTCGATTGAAGCTTGAAGTGAGACCATTCGCTCATGTAATTCGTCTGTTTCCCGGGCTTCATTTGAAGGAAGGATTTTAGCCAGAAAAGGAATATCCGAGCTTAATGACTGTGCTTTTTCAAATACATTGATTCCTGCAGCTGTCATGATTACGAGAGCGAAGGTTATAGTAAACAAGAGAGGAATGAAGATGATAAACACAATTTTTTGCAAACGACCGGAATGCTCTTTGCTTTCCTCTTCGATCACCTTTGCCATGAAATCACCTGACTCCCCTTTTCATATATTGAACGACTGATACTTCATCTAATTGTTTGTTTTCCAATTGTTGATTCGTTTGTAAAAAGCGATGGAGATCGTTCTCTTTCATCTTTTCGTATTTCTTTACTTCTACGTTCATATCTACAAGTTTTTCTTCACACCAGTTCATCCGGTTCCTTGCTTGTATCACCAGGTCCTGGTAATAAGAAATGGTTCTTTCCAGATTGGTGATGAACTGTTGATGATGACGAATATGTTGTACAGATAAACCATTTTGCAACTTGGTTTCTTGATGCAGCTCGAGAGTTTCTTTCTTTTTCAGAAACTCATAAAGCTTTTCGGCTACTTTTTCAAACTTTTCAATGGAACCCCTGTACATTTCCTGCACTTCATCTTTTTCTTTTTCCTTTAATGTTAAAATACGCTGAAACCTGTATTGATAACTCACTCGATTCATCCACCTTTTTCCGATAGCTTTATAAGTTCATCAACACTTGCAGGGAGAGAAACCTGTTCGTATACACCCTGTTTCAAGAAGGATATGATACCTGGATAGTATTGGATGGCTTCATCAACTTCACGGGATGTACCCTTTTTATAAGCACCAATTTGGATAAGATCCTCAGAGTTTATATAAGTACTTAATAACTCTCTTATTCTCGTAGCGGCATGTAAATGGTCCAGGGATGCCAGATGATTCATTAACCTGCTCACACTTTTTAAAATGTTGATAGCCGGATATTGTCCTCTATTTGCAATTTGACGGTCAAGTACAATATGACCATCCAGTATCCCCCTGACCGTGTCAGAAATAGGCTCATTTAAATCATCACCATCTACCAACACGGTGTAAAATGCTGTAATGCTCCCGAGTACATTTGTTCCTGTTCTTTCTAATAGTTTTGGTAAAATAGCAAATACAGATGGCGTGTATCCTTTAGTGGTCGGTGGTTCACCGACCGCCAATCCGATTTCCCTCTGAGCCATCGCTACCCGTGTCGCGGAATCCATCATGAGCATGACGTTCATTCCTTTATCTCGAAAATATTCCGCAATGGCAGTAGCTGTAAAGGCTCCTTTAATCCTCATTAGTGCAGGTTGATCTGAAGTGGCTGCCACTACAATGGTTCGCTTTAATCCTTCTTCTCCTAAATCTCTTTCAATAAATTCCCTTACTTCCCTGCCCCTCTCACCAATTAACGCAATGACATTTAAATCCGCTTTCGTGTTTCGGGCAATCATTCCAAGCAGTGTGCTTTTTCCAACACCACTTCCAGCGAAGATACCGACCCTTTGTCCTTTGCCTACAGTCAGCATGCTGTCGATCGCTTTTACACCAACCTCCATTTTTTCGTTGATGGGCGGCCTTGATAAAGGATTGGGAGGATCTTGTTCTGTATATGTCGTGCTTAATCCATTCGGTAAGTGACTTCCATCGAGTGGATGTCCCAGGGAATCAATCACCTTCCCTATTAAGGATGGTCCAATTTTGATTTCTAATGACTTTGACGTGCCTTCTACTAAACTGCCGGGAGAAATATCCTGCATATTGGTATAAGGCATGAGGATCACTAAATCATCATTAAACCCTACCACTTCTGCCAGAATCACTTTTTGTTTGCCCCGGGAGAAAATATGAATATGACAGACTTCACCTACTGAACTTTCAGGTCCTTGAGATTCAATCATTAATCCGACAACCCTCTTTACCTTTCCAAACTTTTTGAAAGTTGGAATTTGGGGGATATGGTGAATTAGATCTGCTGCTTTCATTCTACGTCACCTTCCAGAAAATGAAGAAGCTTCTGCTTTAACTCTCTCAATTGGGAGTCCACGCTCACAATGACACGTCCCTGATTGGTTTCTATATAACATTCCTCAGGTTGAAGATCATCATTTGCATAAATAAAGCACTGAACATCAGTGGGGAACATGACTTCAAGCTCCTTTTTGTTTTCAACTAAAAGCTTATGCTTGGAGGGATTAACATGAATTTGAATATGAGGCAGATCCCTTACCTCCTTTAATCCCCGTTCCACGATCGAAAAGAAATGATCGGGTTCTTCCTGGAGTTTTCGATTCATGATCTTCTCAGCACATGTAATACCTAAACTGACTATGACTTTCTCTGCATTTTGTATATAGTCTTGATACTGTTGTTTATTTCTCTCGGTCATTTCATTGGCTTCCGTCAATCGTTGTTGATATTCTTGATAACCTTTGTTTCTACCCTCTTCTTCACCTTGAACAAATCCGGCATTATAGGCTTCCTGCATGAGTCGCTCGCGCTCTATAAGCCACTTTTCTTTCTCAAGGTCAATTTGACTTTGAGCATGGAAAGTCATCTCTTTCGCTTCTTCGATTATTCGAGCAGCTTTATCATTCGCTTCATCTATAATGTGATTTACCTCTGCCGCTCTGTTCATTTCTAAGTCGTTGTATTCATGTTGCTTGAATTCTTCCTGTGTTTTCACTCTTTTTAGGGATATCAGTCTCTTATTTTCATCAACGCTTCGAGCAATGGAGGATTTAATGATTCTAGACAATAATATCGTCTCCTCCACCACGGGCTATGATGATTTCACCGGAATCCTCTAACCTTCTTATCACAGCTACAATCCGTGACTGAGCTTCTTCCACATCCCGTAATCGAACCGGCCCCATGAATTCCATTTCTTCTTTAAGGGTTTCCACCATGCGATTAGACATGTTTCTAAACACCACTTCTTTCACCTCATCACTTGAAACTTTGAGGGACAGGAGCAGATCTTCGTTATCACAATCGCGAATGACGCGTTGGATGGAACGTCCATCAAGGGTGACAATGTCTTCAAACACAAACATTCTCTTCTTGATTTCCTCAGCTAATTCAGGGTCTTGTATTTCTAATGCATCCAGAATGGTCTTCTCTGTAGAACGATCTACCCCGTTCAGCACTTCCACTACCGCTTCAACTCCACCTGTCTGCGTATAATCCTGGGTCACAGTAGCCGAGAGCTTTCTTTCAAGGATAGCTTCCACTTCACTTATCACTTCCGGCGAAGTTCCATCCATGATCGCTATTCTCCTGGCAATATCTGCTTGAACTTCTTGAGGAAGTTCAGAAAGTATTTGGCCTGCTTGCTGTGGTTCCAGATAAGATAGAATTAATGCAATGGTTTGAGGGTGTTCGTTTTGAATAAAGTTGAGAATTTGAGCAGCATCGGCTCTCCGTGCAAAGTCAAAAGGCTTTACTTGTAAAGATGTTGTCAGTCGGTTAATGATTGCCAATGCTTGTTCTGATCCGAGTGCTTTTTCTAACACTGTTTTGGCATAACCAATCCCGCCCTGGGAGATATAATCTTGAGCAATGGCGATATGGTGAAATTCTTCTAAGATATCCTCTTTCGCTTCAGTCTCCACCTTTTTGACTCCGGATATCTCTAACGTTAACTTCTCGATTTCTTCTTCTGACAAATGCTTGTATACTGATGCGGATACATCAGGACCGAGAGAGATCAGGAGGATGGCTGCTTTCTGTTTTCCCGTTAAACCTTTTTCTCTTCTAACCACATTCATCCCTCCTAATCCTCTGATAACCAGGTCCGTAATAATTTTGCAAATTCTTCAGGCTTTTCTTTGGCCATTTTTTCAAGTTGTTTCCGGCGAATCGTTCCTTCTGTTTCTTCTTTAGGCTCAATTTCCGGTATGTGTACTGGCTCCCTTGTTTCTTCGTAGGCCATTTCTTCCATTTTTTCATTCTTTCTAGAGCGAATCAGGAAAAACACCAGCAGTAGAATGACAATTAGAAGTATTCCACCGACCACATAGGTCCACCAAGGGAGAACAGATTTCTCTTCAGATGCCATATCGACTTTCCCATTGAATGGTTGGACCGAGACGATCACTTTGTCTTCTATTGCTTCGTCTGTCAATTCAGGGTTGGCTTCCTTATCTATGGAAGTTCGTACAATGGTCGATAATACTTGACGGATATCATCCACCCTGTCTTGGGGCAGGGAATTAATCTCTTCAGGATTTGGCGGTTCCACCATAACCTGTATCCCAAGGTCCCTTATTTTATAAGGACTCTCAACTACTTCTTTACGGATACGATTGACTTCATTGTTAATCGTTTCCTCCATTCTTTCATAATCACCGTTTGATTCTGAACCGGAACCATAAGTATCCCCTGTATTCGTTGGCTCACCAGAATCACCTGCTCCAGGTGTCCCACCCGGATTTGCCCCTTCTCCAGAAAAGGTTTCAGTTATACGCTGTGCGCTTACGGCTATTCCTTCCATATTTTCTTCATCCACTGGTGTAACCAGGTTTTCTTCACGGTTTTCCTGGGTAAAGTCTATATCAGTTGTAACCGATACAACTACTTTGTTAAATCCAATCAATGTCCCTAACATATTCTGAACTTGACGTTGTATATCACGTTCGATTTCTTTTTTGACATCCATTTGTTGAACAAAGTTGCCTCCGCCCATGGAATTATTTTGAGATTCCAAGTCAAAATACTCAAAAAATTGATTCATGATGACGATATTCTCTGTAGGGAGATCAGGAACACTTTTGGATACCAGATGGTAAAGTGATTTAATCTGCTTTTGATCAAATGTGAAACCAGGATTTGTATTTAATACAATCGAAGCTGATGCTTGTTGGATGTCATCATTTAAGAATACCTGCTTTTCTGGAAGATTGATCATTACTTTAGCGTCCTGTACTCCTTCGATTCCTTTCATGAGTTGAGCAAGTTCTGTTTGCATCGCATCCAGCTTCAACACATTAAATTCATTATCAGTCATACCAAACCCGGCATTTTGACTAAAAAAGGAGTAATCAATACTTCCCGAGTTAGGAATTCCTTCTGCAGCCAATTCAACCTTCAATGTATCTACTTGTTCTTTAGGAACCATGATGGTTGATCCACCATCGGATATCTCCGATGGGATTCCTCTACCATCTAGATTTTCTTTTATCGTTCCGGTTTCTGAAGGAGATAAATTACTGTATAAGGGAACAAGAGTGGTTCTAGTTGCAAAGAAGCTCACAGCACTAATCAGAATGACTGTAATCAGAAAGGTTGCTCCCATACCTATTTTCTGTTTTTTTGTTCTGCTTGCCCAATAAGACTTTATCTGTTCTGTATATTTCTTAAACGATTCATTCATTACAATCCTCCGGTACATGACTGAATGAGTCTACTACATTGGCATTCTCATTATTTCTTGGTAAGCTTCTACTACTTTGTTACGCACTTCCATGGTCGTTTGTAATGTGATACTTGCCTTTTGTGAGGCAATCATCACTTGATGAAGATCAACATTTTCTCCCCGTACAAGCTTCCCGGTCATTTGATCCGATTGAACTTGCATAGAATTCACTTCGGCGATGGACTGTTTAAGTAACTGACTGAAATTCTCCGTCGCTTCTGAAGGCGATACATTTTTTTTTGCAATTGACGGACTAATAACCCCAGGATTAATCGAACCTATATTATGTATTGCCATAGAACTATAACCTCTTTCTATTTACCGATTTCCAATGATTTCATTAACATCGCTTTATTCGCATTAAATACGGTTACGTTTGCTTCATATGAGCGAGTGGCCGATATGAGGTCAACCATTTCTCTTAATGGATCAACATTGGGAAGCTGTACATACCCCTCGCCATTAGCATCTGGATGTTCTGGATCGTACACCATTTTAAATGGTGTTTCGTCGTCTTCTTCGATTCTGGAAACCTTTACTCCGCTTCCAACATTTTGATTGTCCCTTGTGTTCATGGCTTTATTTAAAAATGATGAAAATTGATTGTCCTTTGGTGCCATCACAACGGATTTTCTTTTATATGGCTGCCATTCTCCTCCAACCATTTCTCCTCTTGTGGTGTCTGCATTGGCCATGTTTGATGAAATGACATCCATTCTTAATCGTTGGGAAGTAAGGGCAGATGCTGTTGTATTCATACTTGTAAATATCGCCATGATTATTTACCACCCCTTACAACCGTTTTAAGACTATTAAACTTACCATTTATTCGATCTGTTAATGCATTAAAATAGATTTGATTCGAAGCCATTTCTGACATTTCCTGATCTAAATCCACACCATTTCCATTGTGATTATATTGAAAAGCTGTTTTTGTTTTAACTGCTGGATGTTGACTACTTGAGTGAAAGGTGAAATGTCGTTGATCGGTTTTTTTTGCATCAAGTTGTTGAACTGACTGGTCTAACATTGCCTTAAATTCTACTTCTTTTGCTTTATAATTTGGAGTGTCGACATTGGCGATATTTTGAGAAATCACTTTTTGATTTAACGAGGCGTAATTCAGTCCTCTTTCCAGAGTTGTGAAAGTGTTGGAAAATAATTTCACTTTAGGCACCTCTATCCGTTTTTTTGACAAGATACTACTATTTTTTACAAATTTAGCATGCAACAGTATTTATTGTAATGTTTAGCAAGATTAGTGTCTATGAATATTCCGTAAATTTTCAAGAATGAGGGCGAAATTCAAAGAATTTGTGACTTTTAATCTATAATTAACCCTTAAATTCCCAAGGATATTTTACCAATTTATTGTGAATTTTCTTAGCATTGTTACATATATGTTACACATACATATAATTGTCCGGTTCGCTTTCATATGAATGAAATCTAAGGTTAATGCGTTCAAGATGGTTTATTCACCTTATAACACTCTTTTACATACGAAAATATCACCTTCCAAGAGGTGAATATCATCCAATTACTCACTCTGTCATCAGAATTTATCAAACTGTCGAAATTAGTCGTAACATTGTTGTAACTTTATTGTACTATTCGTGCCATATATGACAATACTTTACGAAAGATTACCAATAGTTCATTCGACTTATTTTCCCTAAACAATCAGACATTTCCGCCCATTTGTACTACTAAAGCGGAGGGGCTTTGAAAAGAGGCGACAAGCATAAGCCAACATCACCGGAGAGACGCTCTTTGCCTTTTTGGTGATCTTGACTTATGACCTCGAGCCTCTACTCTAAGCCCCGGAGCTGGATGACACAAAAGCGGAGGATGCCTTCACAAGCAAGTTGTATGGTAACCAAATAAAAAAGCTGTTCCCCATATAACAGGGAACAGCTTTTCATTGGATTAGTTAGTGCGAAGCTTATCTAACTCAACTAAGAATTTATTGTTTAATACTTTAATGTAAGTACCTTTCATTCCCAGGGAACGAGACTCAATTACTCCCGCACTTTCTAATTTGCGAAGGGCATTGACGATTACTGAACGGGTAATTCCCACTCTATCGGCAATTTTAGAAGCAACCAAAAGACCTTCATTACCATTTAACTCTTCAAAGATATGCTCAATCGCTTCAAGCTCACTGTAAGATAAAGAACTGATCGCCATTTGCACGACAGCCTTGCTTCTGGCCTCAACTTCAATTTCTTCTGCTTTTTCACGAAGAATTTCCATTCCTACTACAGTTGCACCGTATTCACCCATGATCAGATCATCATCTTCGAAGCTTGCTTCAAGACGGGCAAGAATTAATGTACCCAGTCTTTCACCTCCACCAATAATAGGAACGATTGTCGTTAGACCATTTTTGAAGAATTCTCTATTTTCAACAGGGAAAGCAGTATATTCACTGTTAACATCCAGGTTTGGAGAAGTTTCTTGTACATTAAACAGGTTCTGAGTATACTCCTCAGGGAATTGACGATCAGCAAGCATTTGTTTCATTCGCTCATTTTCAATTTGCTGATTAATGGCGTAGCCAAGTAATTTCCCTCGGCGACTTACAACGAATACATTTGCTTCAATAACCTTGCTAAGTGTTTCTGACATTTCTTTAAAGTTAACTGGTTTACCCGCTGCTTTTTGCAGCATAGCATTAATGGTTCTTGTTTTACCTAATAAATTCATTACATTTCCTCCTACTACAACTTAAGTGTATCTATTATTAAATTTTGTATTCTAATTGATTCATCTATCTTTACCCAATAGAACGAAGGTGAAAACTTATAGAATAAACTGACTCAGATCCTTATTCTTAGCTATGGCCCCTAATTTATCATCCACGTACTTAGGTGTGATATTAACTGTTTTCAATGTAATATCCGGAGCTTCAAAGGAAAGGTCCTCGAGAAGTTTTTCCATAATGGTATGAAGTCTTCTCGCTCCTATATTATCCGTGTTCTGGTTTACATCATAAGCAATTTCAGCAAGTCTACGAATAGCATCGTCAGAAAATTCAATTTGTATACCTTCTGTTTCCATTAAAGCAATATATTGTTTGATGATTGCGTTATCAGGTTCAACGAGTATACGCACAAAGTCTTCTGTAGATAGCTTCTGAAGTTCCACTCTGATTGGAAAACGTCCTTGTAATTCCGGAATAAGATCGGAAGGTTTACTCATGTGAAAGGCACCTGCGGCAATGAAAAGGACGTGATCTGTTTTCACTGAACCATGCTTTGTGACAATCGTAGATCCTTCTACAATAGGAAGGATATCTCGCTGAACCCCTTCTCTCGAAACATCCGCTGAAGATTGGCCAGAGCTCTTGCTTGCTATTTTATCAATCTCATCGATAAAGATGATTCCTGATTGTTCTGCACGCACGATTGCCTCCTGGGTTACTTCATCCATATCAATAAGCTTTTGAGCTTCCTCATTTGTAAGAACGACTCTTGCTTCTTTCACCTTTAATTTACGTTTTTTCTTTTTCTTTGGCATAAAGTTGCTCATAGCATCCTGCATATTCATGCCCATTTGTTCCATACCGGAGCCTTGAAGCATATCGAACATGGAGGGCTGCTGTTCTTCTACTTCAATCGTGATGAACTCCTCTTCGAGTTCACCATTTTGAAGCCTTGTTTCCACTCTGCGCCTTTGCTCTTGAAGGGAAATCTCTTCTTGCTTTTCTTCCTCTTCCTCCGAGGTGCCCTGAGTCTGATTACCACCAAAGATCATTTCAAATGGGTTTTTGTAAGAAGTGGACTTTTTCTTAGATGGTACAACAAGTTCCACTAAGCGGCGGTTAGCATTTTCAGCTGCTCTTTCACGCACCCCTACCATTTTCTCCTCTTTCACCAGGCGGACAGAGGTTTCAACTAAATCCCTCACCATTGATTCCACATCGCGTCCAACGTAGCCGACTTCAGTAAACTTAGTTGCCTCTACTTTTACAAAAGGAGCTCTGACAAGCTTAGCAATCCTTCTGGCAATCTCTGTTTTCCCGACCCCGGTTGGTCCCATCATTAAAATGTTCTTTGGAATCACTTCATCCTTTAATACATCAGAAAGAAGGCTACGGCGATATCGATTTCGCAATGCAACAGCGACCGCTCTCTTTGCATCTTTCTGTCCTACAATATATTGATCGAGACGTTCAACAATTTGCCTTGGAGTTAAGTGATCAGTACTCTTCATCAAATGGCACACTCCTTACTTTCCCTATAGTGTAAAAGAATATAAAAATTTCAACCTGATGATTAATGTTTACAGCTCTTCAACAATAATTTGGTTATTTGTATATACACATATATCAGCAGCAATTTGTAAGGAAGACTGAGCGATTTCCCTTGCAGATAAATGGTCACCTGCGTATTGTTTTAACGCTCTCCCCGCAGATAATGCATAATTACCACCTGATCCAATGGCTAAAATTCCATCGTCCGGTTCAATCACTTCACCAGTCCCGGAGATTAGCAGCAAGTGATTTTCATCCATTACAATCAACATCGCCTCAAGCTTTCTTAATACCTTGTCGCTTCTCCACTCTTTCGCTAATTCAACAGCTGCTCTCGGGAGATTCCCATTAAATTCCTGAAGTTTCCCTTCGAATTTTTCTGATAATGTGAATGCGTCGGCAACAGACCCGGCAAAACCGGCTAATACTTTACCATTAAATAGCTTCCGTACTTTTTTTGCTGTATGCTTCATCACAACTGTATTACCAAATGTCACCTGTCCGTCCCCGGACATCGCACATTTGCCTTTATGCTGTACGGCAAAAATAGTGGTTGCGTGGAATTGTTCCATATCCTGACCTCCAACTCTTCTAAGCACGTGGATGATGTGCCAAATATGTTTTTCTCAACTGATCCTTCGATACATGAGTATATACTTGAGTTGATGATAACTGTGAGTGTCCAAGTAGTTCCTGAACCGTCCTTAAATCGGCACCATTATTAAGTAAATGCGTGGCGAATGTATGTCTTAACATATGGGGATGGATTTTTCCGGTCAAGGAGGCATTCTCGATAATCTTATTTAAGATAAGACGTATCCCTCTTTGGGTTAATGCTCCGCCACGATGATTGACCAACAATTGGGTATGAGTTTGATTCTTCATCAACTTAGGCCGGGACTCTGTTATGTATCGTTCTATAGCATCGTGGGCAAAGCTTCCAAATGGTACATATCTCTCTTTGTTACCCTTACCTTTAACAAGGATTGTGGAAAGCCCTAAATCTACGTCCTTCAGTTGTATGCCTGTGCATTCACTTACGCGAATACCGGTCGCATAAAGAAGTTCAAAGATGGCCCGGTTGCGTATGTCTAATGGCTTGTCTCCTCCGCATGCTTCTAACAATGCTTGTATTTCTTCCTCATAAAAAAATTTAGGCAATCGCTGTTCTTTTTTAGGAAGATTCACAAAGGAAAAGGGATTATCGGTGAGCTGCTTTTCCCGATTTAAGTAACGATAAAAACTTCTTAAACTGGATACCTTCCTTGAAATGGAAGATCTCAATAAACCATGTTCATGCAGCTTAGTTAAAAAAAGTCTCGCATCAGAATACTCGACATCTTTTAATGAACTTAAACCTTGTTCTTTCATAAATACGTAGAACTCTTCAATATCATGACGATATTGTTCAAAAGTGTGAGCAGAATAGTGCTTTTCTATTTGTATATATTCAGTAAAGGATTTTAATTGTTCATATAATTGATTTTTCATTTTTAACACCTCACAAGGGCTACTAAATAGTAACACAACCCAGCTGCCCTTGCAATGAATTTTACACTTTTTTCACAAAGTTCTGAATTGTTTCTAAGGCCCGATTGGCATGTTGCTCATTACGCTCTTTTTTACCTTTGACCTTTTTGGGCAAATCAGGAAGTAGACCGAAATTAGCATTCATCGGTTGGAAGTTGATCTTGTTGGCCGTCGTAATATATCTTGCCATACTTCCAATCACTGTTTCATGAGGGAATACCACGGGTGATTCACCTATAGCCAATTTCGCTGCATTGATTCCTGCGATCAGCCCGCTGGCAGCAGATTCCACATAACCTTCCACTCCGGTCATTTGCCCGGCAAAAAACAGGTTCTCATTTTCTTTAAGTTGATAGGTATCCATAAGAACATTGGGAGAGTTGATGAAGGTATTTCTGTGCATCACCCCAAAACGGACAATCTCCGCATTCTCAAGTCCAGGAATTAATTGAAGCACTTCTTTTTGTGGTCCCCACTTTAAATGTGTTTGGAAGCCCACAATATTATAGAGTGTTCCTGCTGCATCATCTTGTCTTAATTGGACAACAGCATATGGTCGTTTACCTGTTTTAGGGTCTTCTAATCCCACCGGTTTTAAAGGACCAAATAACATGGTTTTCTTCCCTCTGGATGCCATCACTTCTATCGGCATACAGCCTTCAAAGAATATTTCTTTTTCAAATTCTTTTAAAGGCACCGTTTCAGCTGAAATAAGGGCTTCGTAGAAACGATTGAACTCACTTTCTGTCATCGGGCAATTTAAGTATGCCGCTTCCCCTTTGTCATACCTTGATTTCAAATATACTTTGTCCATATCAATGGAATCTTTCTCAATGATCGGGGCGGCTGCGTCGTAGAAATATAGATGTTCTTCTCCCGTTACTTTTCTGATTTTCTCTGAAAGACTCTCACTTGTAAGTGGTCCTGTTGCTATAATGGAGATCCCTTCGGGTAAATCCCTAACCTCTTCATTATATACCGTGACATTCGGGTGATTCTTCACTTTGTCTGTGACATGGGCTGCAAATTCGTGACGGTCCACGGCCAATGCTCCTCCTGCAGGAACGGAACAGTCATCGGCTGCTGACAGGATGACGGAATCCAAATGTCGCATTTCCTCTTTTAATACACCAACAGCATTGGTTAATGTATTCGCTCTAAGCGAATTACTGCAAACAAGCTCTGCAAATTTATCTGTATGATGGGCAGGCGTTTGACGTACCGGCCTCATTTCAAAAAGGTTAACCTTCATTCCCCTCTTCGCAATCTGCCAAGCGGCTTCACTTCCCGCTAACCCAGCTCCAATAACATTTACTGGCATCTATATAAACCTCCTGTAAATCGATCCTTCATCTTAACCAAATTGTATTGTACACCAATGCACAAAGCTAAAAAAGACAAAAGCATATTGAGAATTTGTCCTACTGACTAAATGCAAACAGAAAAAGGCTGACCCAACAGATAATAGAGAAATCACCTGTTGGGACAGTCCCTTGTTACATTGTATAAGTTCATTGTTCAACAATCAATCTTTTTTATTGATCAGAGGAATAGGAAGCTCACACTATTTCTGAGGTTCTTCTTTATAGTCACAATTCGTACATTGAATTTGATTACCTTTTTTAAGCTTTTTCTCTACAAGTAATTCTGAACACTTCGGACATTTACGTTCAATCGGCTTATCCCATGATAAAAAGTCACATTCAGGATATTGGTCACAACCGTAGAAAATACGCTTTTTCTTGCTTTTTCGTTCGATGATATTGCCTTTATCACATTTTGGACATTTTACACCGATTTCCTTGACGATCGGCTTAGTATTTCTGCAGTCAGGAAAGTTACTGCATGCCATGAACTTTCCATATCGACCCATTTTAAATACCATTGGATGTCCGCATTCTTCACAATCTTCACCGGCAGGTTCATCGCGGATTTCGATTTTTTCCATCTCATTTTCCGCTTTTTCTAAATGTTTTTCAAAATCCTGATAAAAACGATCAATGATTCTTTCCCACTTCACATTGCCGTCTTCAATATCATCCAGGCTGCGCTCCATGTTTGCCGTAAACTCGACGTCAATGATATCCGGGAAGAACTCTCTCACCAGTTCTAAGACGATTTCCCCCAGTTCAGTCGGAATGAAACGCTTATTATCCAGTGTTACATAGCCTCTTCGTTGAATTGTATCAAGAGTCGGAGCATATGTGGAAGGTCGGCCAATACCCAGTTCTTCCAGCGTCTTGACGAGCCTTGCTTCTGTATACCTTGGTGGTGGTTGCGTGAAATGCTGATTTGGATCGATGTTTTCACTTTTCACTTTATCGTTTTCTTCCAAAGCTGGCAGCAGGTTGTCTTTTTCTTCTTTCTGGTCATCAGATCCTTCTACGTACACTTTCATAAAGCCTGGAAACTTCACTTTAGAGCCGGTTGCTCTAAACATGACGGAACCATTTACAATATCAACACTCATCGTATCCATAATTGCCGGGGACATTTCACTTGCGACAAATCGTTCCCAAATCAATTTATAAAGTCTGTATTGATCTCTTGAAAGATATTCTTTCACTGAAGCCGGATCCCTTAATGTACTTGTTGGACGTACGGCTTCGTGGGCATCTTGAGATTTTTGTTGTTTTTTCTCTTTACGCTCAGACTGCTTAACGAAGTCATTCCCATATTTATTAACGATGTACTCGTTCGCTTCTTTTTGAGCCACTTCAGAAATACGAGTCGAGTCAGTTCTCATATAAGTAATGAAACCAACCGTGCCTTCTTTCCCCATCTCAATTCCTTCATATAATTGTTGGGCAAGCATCATGGTTTTCTTTGCACGGAAGTTTAACTTTCTCGCTGCTTCCTGTTGTAGTGAAGAAGTTGTAAAAGGCGGAGCAGGATTCCGTTTTCTTTCCTTTTTTGTAACTTTGTTAATTTCAAAGGACTTCCCTTTTACTTTACCAAGCACTTCTTTCACATCTTCTTCTGTCTTCAGTTCAACCTTCTTACCATCCATTCCGTAAAACGATGCCTGGAATGTATCGTTCCCTTTTGTGAATTCAGCTTCTATTGACCAGTACTCTTCTGGAGTAAAGCTTTTGATTTCATTTTCCCGGTCAATAATTAATCTTAGTGCGACGGATTGGACCCTCCCTGCACTCAGACCTTTTTTAACTTTCTTCCAGAGGAGCGGGCTGATGTTGTAACCCACTAATCGATCTAAAATCCTGCGTGCCTGCTGAGCATCGACTAAATCCATATTGATCGCGCGTGGATGCTTAAAAGACTCTTTAATCGCATCCTTCGTGATCTCATTAAAGACCACACGACATTCGGAAGTGGTGTCCATGTCAAGGCTGTGTGCCAAATGCCAGGCAATGGCTTCTCCTTCTCTGTCGGGGTCAGCCGCGAGAAAGATTTTTTTGACTTTTTTTGCTGCGGTTTTCAATTCTTTTAATACAGGGCCTTTACCGCGTATCGTTATATACTTAGGTTCAAATTCGTTTTCTACATCTACGCCCATTTGACTTTTCGGTAAGTCTCTGACGTGGCCCATTGAAGCCCTGACCTTATATTTTTTTCCTAAATAACGCTCAATTGTTTTCGCCTTTGCCGGCGACTCTACTATTACTAAATAATCTGCCATCCAATAAGCCTCCTTAAAGAGGGAAATAATCACTGTTTTTAGCACCTTGGAATGTTTATGATTCAAGTGAAACGGAAACGTTTACACTTTCATTCACATAGGTATAGAATTGATATCAGTGTAGATAATCACTACTTCTAACGATGTATTTCTCTTATATATAGTTTTAGATACCTGTTGCAAAATGTATAACAGTTTCACAATAATTGCAACCATTTTGTATAAATAACTTGTAATTATTCAATCTTTCATGGGGAAAATCCTAGTATATTTTAAGATTCTATATCATTTTTCCCCACTTTATACTCCCAGTTCTGAAAAAATATCTTCTATAGATAAGACCATTCTTGCACCTTCCTGGATTAGGCTGTTGGTTCCTTCTGCCAATGGTTCATATATGGAGCCCGGTATGCATAATACTTCCCGTCCTTCATTCAAAGCAGAATCAGCCGTGATGAATGTCCCGCTCTTTTTTCTTGCTTCCGTAACAAGTACTGCATCGGAAAGACCGCTAATGATCCTGTTTCTAAAAGGGAATTGCCATTTTTCAGGTTTAATATATGGGGGATATTCAGATAAGAGAAGCTGGTGCTTCATCATATAACGGGCCAGTCCTTCATTTTGCTTCGGATAAATGTGGTTAAAACCTCCACCAAGGACACCTATCGTTTGACCTTCTGATTGAATCGTTTTGTTATGAGCCACCGTATCGGCACCTTGCGCCAGGCCACTTACAATGACTACCTCTTTCTTCACCAGCTGTGGAATCATATCGCGAAGAATTTCATCAGTATAAGTGGTAGCATTTCTCGAACCGATAATAGCCAATTTCTTTTGAGCATGAAGGAGATTCCTGTTTCCTTTTAAGAAGAGAAGAAAGGGGGGATCATATACGTTTCTTAGCAGAGCAGGGTAGTCTTCGTCCATAAGTGTGATCCAGTCTATATCATTTTCCGAATAAAGCTTTTTGTATCGTTCTGAATTAAATGAATGAAGATCTCTATAGAAGAGTTCTGAATTGGCATTGGTAGAAAGGGTTATCTGTTGAAGCGTGGAAGGGGATAAATCAAAGATAGAGTGTATTTTCTGGAGCGATTCTAGTAATCTTTTTGTTCCTTTCAATCCAATTCCCCGACAATGATGAATGTGAAATAGAATATGACGAAGTTCTTTCATTTATTACCTCCTGAATATTGAATATGGTTTAATTGATAATATAAAACTGAGACTGATGGCTTGAATGCCATCAGTCTCAATACATGATTAATGAGTTTTACATTTATCTAAGATTCCTTCTTCTTTAAGGACCTTTATTAATGTTTCGCCCATATCTGAAGGTGTAGGAGCAACTTGAATTCCGCATTCATTCATAACGCGAATCTTCTCATCAGCTGTTCCTTTACCGCCTGAAATGATCGCACCTGCATGGCCCATACGTTTTCCTGGAGGTGCTGTACGTCCTCCAATGAATCCTACTACAGGTTTAGTCATGTTGGCTTTAACCCATTCAGCAGCTTCTTCTTCAGCAGTACCGCCGATTTCACCGATCATGATGACGGCATACGTATCTTCATCTTCATTGAATGCTTTCAATACATCGATAAAGTCTGTTCCGTTCACAGGGTCTCCACCGATACCGACTGCCGTTGACTGACCGATTCCTGCTTGTGAAAGTTGGTGAACTGCTTCATACGTAAGTGTACCAGAGCGTGAAACAACCCCTACATGGCCTTTCGTATGGATGTAACCAGGCATGATCCCGATTTTACACTCTTCAGGAGTGATGACTCCTGGACAGTTCGGTCCTACAAGGCGTGTTTTCTTGCCTTCCATATAACGCTTTACCTTCACCATATCCAATACCGGGATATGTTCTGTAATACAGATTGCCAAATCAAGCTCGGCATCTACCGCTTCCATGATTGCATCTGCTGCAAACGGAGCAGGAACATAAATGACGGATGCATTTACGCCAGTTGCTTTCTTTGCTTCTTCAACTGTATTGAAAACAGGTACGCCTTCAACCTCAGTTCCGCCCTTTCCAGGTGTTACACCTGCTACGATTTGTGTACCGTATTCAAGCATTTGCTTCGTATGGAAAAGAGCTGTTGATCCTGTAATCCCTTGTACAACAACCTTGGTATCTTTATTAATAAATACGCTCATTAGTCCCCCGCCTTTCTCAGCCTACTTGCTCAACGATTTTTTGTGCGCCGTCCGCCATAGATTCAGCTGCAATGATATTCAATCCTGATTTATTAAGGATTTCTTTCCCTAAGTCAACATTTGTACCTTCAAGACGAACCACAAGTGGAACTTGTAGACCGATTTGCTTAGCTGCTTCTACAACACCTGTCGCAATAACATCACATTTCATGATTCCACCGAAGATATTGACGAAAATACCTTTAACGTTTTCATCAGAAAGAATGATTTTAAATGCTTCTGTTACCTTTTCTGCTGTTGCACCGCCCCCAACGTCAAGGAAGTTAGCGGGATCTCCGCCGTAATGCTTTACGATGTCCATCGTTGCCATGGCAAGACCAGCGCCATTTACCATACAACCGATATTTCCGTCCAGGGAAATGTAGCTTAAGTCATATTTTGAAGCTTCGATTTCTTTTGCATCTTCTTCTTCAAGATCTCGTAATTCAATTACATCTTTTTGACGGTATAATGCATTTGAATCGAAGTTGAACTTCGCATCCAATGCCATTACGTCTCCATCACCTGTAACAACTAAAGGATTGATTTCGACAATAGAAGCATCCTTTTGGACGTACACGTTGTAAAGACCCATCATGAACTTAGCTGCTTTTCCAACAAGTTTTTGAGGAATATTGATATTGAATGCAATACGTCTCGCTTGGAAACCTGTTAATCCAACAACTGGATCAATATACTCTTTAAAGATTTTTTCCGGTGTTGCTTCTGCTACTTCTTCGATTTCTGTTCCGCCTTCTTCAGAAGCCATCAGGACAACTTGGGAAGTCGCGCGGTCGAGTACCAGACCTACGTAATATTCTTTCTTAATATCACAGCCTTCTTCAATAAGTAAGCGCTTTACTTCCTTACCTTCAGGACCTGTTTGGTGAGTCACTAAAGTTTTACCGATTAACTCATCTGCATATGTACGCACTTCGTCCAGGCTTTTAGCGATTTTAACTCCGCCAGCTTTGCCTCGACCACCTGCATGGATTTGAGCTTTCACTACATACACGCTGGAATCTAATGTCTTCGCCGCTTCTACTGCTTCTTCAGCTGTAAAGGCCACTTTACCATTCGGTACGGATACCCCGTAATTTCTGAGGATTTCTTTACCTTGATATTCATGGATATTCATTTTCCATCCTCCTATCAAACTCTTCAAAAAATAGACTGCGCTTTCATTGTATAAAATGACAGTATATCTGTCTACCATTATGCTAAAAATATTATATTAATTTTAAAATTCTGAACTTATAATAGTAGAATTACTCCATATGTTCCGTTGTTCTTGAAAGGATTATCCTTGAAATTATTATTCTTAAAAAATATAATTTACTATTCTTATCCGTGCCATGCCGTTTAGTGACATGGTGTATACTAGAAAGAAATTATCCCTTCCCCTCTATATCCCGATCTAATCGGTAGATAAAAGCAAAAACCTCCGCTACAGCGCCATATAATTCTTCAGGTATTGATTCTCCTACATCCAGGTTCCCAAGAAGAGAAAGTAAGCTCTTGTCTTCTTGTACCGGTATATGATGGTCTTTTGCTTGAGCCAAGATGTTTTCAGCAATGATTCCCTTCCCTTTAGCAAGGACCTTTGGAGCTGATTCACTACTTTGATTATAGCCTAAAGCAATCGCTTCTTTTCTCTCATGAGGGTTTTTCATATCTTTAAATCAACTCCCGAAAACGTTTTTAAACGTTCTGCATTGATTTTATCAGAAAGCTCAACCTGCTTATCCGGAGCTTTCACCTTTATCATGGATAATTGATAGTCCAGCTTCTCCAGGCCTTCTTTTAATCCAGGAATAAATGATCTGGATATTCTCTCTGCGTTTGGGTGGTCATTCCAGATAGTCAAGGAGACCACTCGGTTTTGAACCTGCATATCGATTAATGTCTCTTTCATGATATCCAGCTCTAATAAAAATAAAACCCGGCAGTAGTCTCCATCTATCACACCTTTTTCTTTCTCTTTCCCTGTCCATTGAAGGGTGATATCGGTGCTCTGTCCAAATAGAGAAAAAGGGAATTGTTGTACGATTGTTAGAAAAGGAGAACTCTCCTGTGATTGAAGCACTTGGTGGTTCATCTTGAGAACAAGGTCATCGGCAAGCATTCGAATATCTGCGAGCGGGTGATTTTGACTTAATCCAATGAGATGCTGCTTGATTGTTGGATGATGCTGAAGCTCTTGTCCGTTTTTTTGTAACCGAGCTTCAAAGTTAATTCCAAACGTTCCAATTACTTTCTTCAACACCCTTGCCAGTTCTTCTCCACGGATCGTCTGAGTGAGTTCTTGTTCTATCTGTAGGTGAAGTTTGTGAAATAGCTGTTCCATGTTCGATGCAGGTGCGTCTCTTCCATAAGATTGAAAGAGCCTCATATAGTTCATTTCAATGGACCGCCACTTTCTCTCCCCAACCACCCCCATGAGCTCTTTGGCTGCCAGGAGGGAAGGCTTGTCCGTTTTTTCGTTAAGAACGGTCTCTGAATTCAATAAAATATTTATCCATTTATCGATTTGAGTACCAGATAGTTTATGAGGTTCCCGACCCTTGCCGATATTAGTAGATAGAAGCTGATCCAGATCATTTCGAAGCTGTCGCGGTGCTGCACCTGGAATATCCGCCAATCTGGTTCTTAGAAGCTCCATCTTTCTTTCCCACTGCCCTTGTGAAGACTGTTTCACCTCTTCTAAAATCGTTGTCTTTAACCCTTCCCTCCATTGATTCATGGGAATTTCTTTCGGTAAGACTCCTAGTGATTTCAATAGATCGAAATGACCTAAACGATTTGAGAAGGTTCTGGAAGAATCAACTAAACTGGATAGTGCATTCATCACAAATTTTTCTGACGCCAGCCTATTCAACGGTTTCTGGATCCCAGTAAGTAAATGAAGTATGTCCGTATCCCTTCCAGTTCCCCTTAACTTTGAAGCCAGCTCATTTAGCATGGATAAAAGGCTGCCTGTTGATTTTCCCGCTCTCATCGAGAGAAAGACCCTGTCAGAAAGCGGCATGTCCCTCTTAGCCATTTCAACCAAGGTTTTCACATTTTCTGATGAATCTTTTCCTTTCAAATGTTTCTCTCCGAATAATAGCAGTTCTTTATGAATCGGAATGCTTTTTTTCATGAGCTCCATAACAAAGTCGTTCATTTCTTTCCCGCTTGTTGATATGGAAAAATGCTGTAATAGATTTGCTGATGCATGCTTTCCAATTTCTAATCCAGTTTGCCCACGCTTCGGGATTAGATGTAGATTCACACTACTTTCAGATTGTTTCACTTCTACCCAATAACGTTCTCCAGCTTCCATTGGCGCTTCAATTTTCGCAATAAACCGTTGACCATTTGCTGACACCAATGCATTGCCCTCTCCTAACAGCTTATGGACGCTGATAAATAGGACTTTTCCACTTTGAATGGAAAAGGGCTTTTGATCAATGGGCTGGTTACTGTTAATACCATGAATATGGCTCATGTCCGTGTCTCCCGTTCATATGAATCATAATTTATTCATTATTTATACAGTCCAACCGGCTGCTAATCTATAGCAGCTCCTTCACAGGTGCAAAGCTCTTTCGGTGAATCGGCGTCACTCCTAATTTCTCCAGCCCGCCCAAGTGATCCTTTGTTCCATATCCTGCATTCTTCTCAAACGCATATCCAGGATAGGTGGTGGCATACTCCTTCATCAGTCGGTCACGTGTTACCTTGGCAATGATGGATGCTGCGGCAATGGATATACTTTTCGAGTCTCCTTTAATGATAGACTGACTCGGAAAGGGCGATTGAATTTTCATCGCATCGATCAGTAAATACTCAGGTTGAACCGGCAAGCTGACGATCGCTTCACTCATAGCCTTTTTTGTAGCCTGATAAATATTTATGGAATCAATTTCATCCGCATGTACCATTCCTACTCCAACAGATATAGCGTGTTCCATGATGTATGCATAGAAATCTTCTCTTCTGGCTTCTGTTATCTTCTTGCTATCATTTAATCCCGCCAAATAGAAGTCATGGGGCAGAATGACGGCAGCCGCTACCACAGGACCTGCTAAAGGACCTCTACCCACTTCATCGATTCCTGCAATGAGGGTGAATCCTTGCTGGTGAATTTCTCTTTCATAATGAGTAAGGATGGCAAATTCCTCTTTTTCCTTCTCTCGTTTCATCTGCTCGCGTTCAATCTGTTTTAATAGTTTTTGGACACCGATTCTTTCGTCATTCTTCAATTCCTCAAGAATCGGATCATTAGCACAAGCAGACTTGATGATATCCCTTATTTCTTTAATGGTCATATGTACTGTATTCACATTGCTCCTCCTATTTATATCGGATGTACTTCACATAAATAAAGAGGCTGCGCAAAAGAGATCCCCTCTTTTTACAGCCTCTTTTTTATTCGCTCTCCCGCTCAGTCTCACCAATGATGTCAAACGTCATGGGTCCTAATTGTACATTTCGAATGTCACGTACGATAATTTCAGATGTCTTGTCATAATTCACTTCTCCACCAGCCATCAGACAGCCTCTTTTAGCTCCGATTTTATCGAAGCTATCCACAACTTCTTCAGGTATTTCTTCGAGGCCGTAGCGCTCTTCTAATCGCTCTGGATAGTGCTCTTCAAGAAATCGCAAACCATAAACGGCGATATCCTGTAAATTCAGGATGGTATCTTTAATGGCACCGGTCAATGCCAGCTTATATCCAACTTGCGGATCTTCAAACTTCGGCCATAATATTCCCGGCGTATCGAGCAGTTCAAGCTCTTTTCCTACTTTGATCCATTGCTGGGCTTTTGTCACTCCAGGAGTATTTCCTGTTTTCGCTATGTTTTTCTTAGCCAGGCGATTGATTAATGTGGATTTTCCTACGTTAGGAATACCTACAATCATGGCTCTTATGGCACGAGGTCTCATTCCTCGTGATTTCATGCGATCGAACTTTTCTTTTAATATTTCTTTAGCGGCTTGAACTATGACTTGAAGTCCTTTGCCAGCCTGTGCATTTACAGCAAGAGCTGTTATTCCTTGCTCTTTAAAATAAGAAATCCATTGATTCGTTCTATTTATATCTGCCATGTCTGCTTTATTTAACAAAACAAGCCGCGGCTTTTGTCCAATAATTTCTTCAATCATTGGATTTCTTGACGATAACGGTATTCTAGCATCTACTAATTCAATGACAATGTCTACAAGTTTTAACTTCTCAGTAACTTGTCTACGTGCTTTAGCCATATGCCCTGGGAACCATTGTATTGTCATATGACCACCTCCAAACAACTTTTTTCTATTATTTCACGAAACCTATATCTTTAACAGGCCAATAGATCACTTTTGTATCACCAATGACTTCTTCCATTGGAACTGTACCGATGTGACGACTATCTTTGCTGAAACGGCGATTGTCACCCATCACAAAGATTTCCCCTTCAGGAACAGTGCCTTTTTCAATGATATCATTTAAAGTGAAATCTTCTGTTAACACACCATCATTTAATTGTTCTTTGTACTCTTGTAAGTATGGTTCAGCATACGCTTTTCCATTAATATATAATGTATCATTTTTGTACTCTACTTTATCCCCCGGGAGTCCGATGACGCGTTTAATATAGTCTTTTTGTTCAGGTGCATGGAAAACGACGATATCAAATCGCTCCGGCTCCCCTAATTTACTTACAATCATTCGATCTCCATTATGTAAAGTAGGCATCATTGATAATCCATCGACAACAATGGGTGCAAATAAAAAGAATCTGATAATTGCAGCTAATCCTACTGCGATCAACAGTGCCTTCATCCACTCCCACCACTCATTTTTCTCTTTAACCACATCTCCACCACCCAATGTATTTTTCTATCTTTTTCTATTCTACTAGAAATTCTTGTATTTCTCATTAAAAAAAGGTGGCTTCATTAAAATAGGCAGTCCGTCTTTCGCGGAATTTATTACACAACAAATCTTGTGAAATAAGGAAAAGGAGCTTGTCTCCAAGCTCCTTTTCTTACGTTCTTATCGAATTTCTTTAATACGTGCCGCTTTACCACGCAGGTTACGCAGGTAATAAAGTTTCGCACGACGGACTTTACCGCGACGAATAACTTCTAATTTAGCGATTTTTGGTGTGTGTACTGGGAAAGTACGCTCAACACCTACACCGTAAGAAATTTTACGAACAGTAAATGTTTCGCTGATACCGCCACCGCGGCGTTTGATTACTACTCCTTCGTATACCTGAATACGTTCACGAGTACCCTCAACGATGTTAACGTGTACACGTACTGTATCACCAGGACGGAAAGATGGTAGATCAGAGCGAAGTTGTTCTTTCGTAATATCTTCGATTAATTTGTGCATCTTTTTCAACTCCTTCCAACAGATGCTCTTACAAAAGCGATAGATTGCAGCGGAACATCGGGATCAATGACAACAGGGGATATCCCCTCAAGCCACAAAGAATATAATATCACACAGGCAACCAGGATGCAATAGCTTATTTAGACTTTCTCCAATCCTCTATCCAGGCCTTTTGCCGATCTGTGAGTGAATAGCTTTCTAATAGATCCGGTCTTCTTTCAAAGGTTCTTTTCAGACTTTCTTTCTCTCTCCATTCATCTATCAGACGATGGTTCCCTGAGATCAGCTCATCCGGTACCTTCATCCCCCTAAAGTCCGATGGCCGGGTATAATGGGGATGCTCAAGGAGTCCTGATGAGAACGAATCCTGAATAGGCGAATCTTCATTTCCAAGCACTCCAGGAAGCAGGCGAACTACACTATCGATGACAACCATGGCGCCAAGTTCCCCACCAGTCAATACATAGTCTCCAATTGATATTTCGTCCGTTACAACATGCTCCCTGATCCGCTCATCGTAGCCTTCATAATGACCACATATAAACACGAGGTGGTCTTCCTTAGCAAGTTCCTCTGCCTTTTGCTGTGTATAGCGTTCCCCTTGCGGACACATGAGGATGACCCTGGGCTTTGAATGTTGCTCTTTCTTTAAGGCATCGACTGCATCAAAGATAGGCTGTGGCTTTAATACCATTCCGGCTCCTCCACCGTAAGGATAATCATCAACTTGATTATGTTTGTTATCAGCGTATTTCCTGAAGTTAATCACATTGTAGCTTACGGCTTCTTTTTCGTATGCTTTCTTAAGAATCGATTCACCAAAGATCCCCTCGAACATAGATGGGAATAGAGACAGAACATCAATTCTCATCATGACAACAGGCCTTCCATCGGTTCAATCGTAACAAGCTGTTCCTCTATGTCGATCGTCTTCACGATATCCTCTATGTAAGGAATAAGGTACTCTTTCCCTCTTTGACCCTTCACAACCCAAACATCGTTCGCTCCCGGGCTTAGAATCTCTGTTATGGTTCCAAGCTCTTCCCCGGCAGTTGTTAAGACCTTACAGCCAACGATTTCGTGGAAATAATATTCTCCTTCTTCGAGTTCCTGCAATTGGTCTTCCTGTACCTTCAGGATTCCTTCTTTAAACTTCTCAACCTCATTGATATTTTCATACCCCTCGAAGGTCAATAAATCAAAGCTCTTATGATTTCGATGAGATTTGATCACGAGACTGATCGGTTCTTGGTTTTTACCTTGAAACAAGTATAGTGTGTTCCCTTTTTGATATCGCTCCTCAGGAAAATCTGTCGTAGAAACGATCTTTAATTCACCTTTAACTCCATGAGTATTGACAATCTTACCTACATTAAACCACTTTTCCATCGCTTTCACCTCTTGCATCAACGAATTTCTTTCACAATACCATCTTCAATTATAATTGTCTTAGAAAGTGCTTCTTCTTCCCAATTGTCACCAACTTGTATGTCAATCATACCCTGGACTTCCTTTTCCTTTAGCTCGCTTCCAATTGGAAGGATATTTAACTGCTCGATTTGGAAATCCAAAAGCTTGATCTTTTCAGCCCGCTCGTTCAATTCTCTTTCAAAGTGCTGATTTAATTTATGGGACGGATATTTCTTACCACGTTCAATCTTTTTCATTTCGAACTGTAACTGATCGCTTTCCTTAGCTAAATGAAACTTTTGATTTTCATATCGTTTCATTAACAGATCCTTACTCTTTTCTGTTAACACCTGTTTAACCGTAATCGTATGTATAACATTCAAAAGTTCTTCCTCCTCCTTCTATTCACCCCACACTGTCGTACTAAATCCTTAGGGTGTTCTCTTGGGGGAGTGTTGGATTGTGCAGGTCTTTCCTTAAATAATGCAGCATGAGCCTATGAAAAAGGAGACTGACGTCTTAAGGCTATATAGTAACCTTTGTGGGTCAGTCCCCTGATTCAATAGAGTCGGTGTTCAAGGTCATAGGACCCTTTCGTGCAAAGAGCCAAATGTTGGCTTCCTTACTCCACTATCTCTAAGAAGATTTTCTTCTGTTGTGAAGATCCTGCTGCAGCGTATACCACAGTTCGAATCGATTTAGCTACTCTCCCTTGTTTCCCAATGACCTTCCCCATGTCTTCAGGATGCACAGATAACTTGTAGGTTATGCCGTTCGTTCCCTCATCAGTTTCGATGTGGACCGAGTCCGGATGGTCAACTAAGGGTTTCACAATCGTTAGAATAAGATCTTTCATCGATCTAATCGATTACTTGCTGTTTTTAGCATTGTGGAATTTTTCCATAATGCCTTGTTTTGAGAATAGGTTACGAACTGTGTCAGATGGTTTAGCACCATTAGATAACCATTTAAGAGCCAACTCTTCATCGATTTTCACTTCAGCTGGTTTAGCAACCGGGTTGTAAGTTCCAACTGTTTCGATTTGACGTCCATCACGTGGTGAACGAGAATCTGCAACTACGATACGATAGAAAGGAGATTTTTTTGCTCCCATACGTTTTAATCTGATTTTTACTGCCATAATTAAAGCACCTCCGAATAGTTTCACACAAGTTAGTATAATATCAAATGTGTATTTTGTTTGTAAAGTGTTTTTTCTTAACAGTTCAATTTTTCTTATGAAAAGTTGAACGAATTGCTTACATAAATGGGAATTTCATCCCTTTTTTCTTACCTTTTCCTTGCATACCACTCATTTGTTTCATCATTTTCTTCATGTCCTCGAATTGTTTGAGAAGTCGGTTCACCTCTTGAATGGATGTTCCGCTCCCTTTCGCAATTCTTTTACGACGCGAAGCATTGATGGTTTCCGGATGAATTTTCTCATCTTTCGTCATCGATTGAATGATTGCCTCAACATGACTGATCTGCTTATCATCGACTTGAATCTTATCCAAGCCCTTCATTTTGTTTGCTCCAGGCATCATTTTCAGCAACTCATCAAGCGGGCCCATTTGCCTAACTTGACCTAATTGCTCCAGGAAATCATCAAAAGTGAAAGACATTGTACGCATTTTTTGTTCAAGTTCTTTGGCCTTTTCTTCATCAACATTGGCCTGAGCTTTCTCAATAAGGGAAAGAACATCTCCCATACCAAGGATTCGAGATGCCATGCGCTCAGGATGGAATGCTTCTAACGCATCCATCTTTTCACCCATCCCAACAAATTTAATTGGTTTGTCAGTGACGGAACGGATTGATAGTGCGGCCCCGCCTCGTGTATCACCATCAAGTTTTGTCAGTACAACACCCGATATGCCAAGGTTTTCATTAAAGCTTTGCGCAACATTTACCGCATCTTGACCTGTCATGGCATCCACTACGAGGAATATCTCATCTGGATTTGAGAGTTCTTTAATTTCTTTTAACTCTCCCATCAGGTTTTCATCAATGTGAAGTCGACCTGCTGTATCAATCAGAACATAATCGTGATGTTCTTCTTTTGCCTTTTCGATGGCCTTTTTCGCAATCTCAACAGGACTCACCTGATCTCCCAGTGAAAACACAGGTAAGCTTAATTGCTTCCCGATGGTTTCTAACTGCTTGATGGCAGCGGGACGGTAAATATCAGCAGCCACCAATAGTGGTTTGCGGTTATGTTTCTTTCGAAGCAGGTTTGCAAGCTTTCCAGTGGTCGTCGTTTTACCTGCACCTTGTAAACCAACCATCATAATGACAGTTGGAGGACGTTTAGCGACGGCAATCTGACTTTGTTCGCCACCCATCAAATTTGTAAGCTCTTCCTGGACAACTTTAATGACCTGTTGTCCCGGTGTAAGGCTCTTCATGACTTCTTGTCCGACAGCCCGTTCACTTACTTTCTTGACGAATTGCTTCACCACTTTAAAATTAACGTCTGCTTCCAAAAGAGCAAGACGAACTTCACGCATCATCTCTTTAACATCCGCTTCTGAAATCTTTCCTTTTCCACGGATTTTTTGTATTGTACCTTGCAGTCGGTCGGCTAATCCTTCAAATGCCATTCATGCCGCCTCCTAATCCAATATTTCAAGATCATCAATGAGTTTTAAACAATGGGAAGAATCGATTGATGATTCTCCTATTTTTTGTCTGAGTTGATCAAGAATCTCGTTGCGTTCTTGAAATTTTTTAAATAATAAAAGCTTTTCTTCGTACTCCTCGATCATGGCCTCTGTTCGTTTAATGTTATCATACACTGCTTGTCGACTAACATTATACTCTTCAGCAATTTCCCCTAAAGAGAAATCATCCAGATAATAAAGGGACATATAGCTTCTCTGCTTAGGAGTTAACAAAGATTGATAAAAATCGTAGAGATAATTCATTCTGGTCGTTTTCTCCAGCACGGATATCCCTCCTTGTTAAGTGAAAAACCTTTACATATGAAGAATACAGTGTTTACGGGTGTTTGTCAAGGATACTTATGGATTTTCCATAGAGAAAATCTCCAACTCTCCACACAAAAGAAGAGTAACCTGCAAGACGACTTCTTAAAGTCTTCCATCAGGCTACCCTACCGATTCTAAAATCTATTCTTCTTCATTATCGACCAGGTTTGAGAATAAGCCGTATACATATTTTTCAGCATCGAACGGCTGGAGGTCGTCCATTTTTTCTCCCAGACCTACATATTTCACAGGGATTTCGAGCTCGTTTCTGATTGCAAGGACAATACCACCCTTCGCTGTACCATCCAGCTTCGTCAGGACGATCCCTGAGACATTTGTTGCTTCTTTAAAGGTTTTCGCTTGTACCATGGCATTTTGACCTGTGGTCGCGTCGAGTACGAGTAATACTTCATGAGGAGCTCCTGGAACTTCTCTTTCGATCACCCGCTTCACTTTTTCAAGCTCTTTCATCAAATTCACTTTATTTTGTAATCTTCCTGCTGTATCACAAATAAGAATATCCGCTTTTTTGGCTTTTGCTGATTGAACTGCATCAAACATAACCGCTGCCGGGTCGCTTCCTGCAGCTTGTTTAATGACTGGAACTCCTACACGCTCACCCCATACTTCAAGCTGTTCGATTGCGCCTGCACGGAACGTATCACCTGCCGCAAGTACCACATTCCTGCCTTGTTCCTTGAACATATGAGCCATCTTTCCAATGGTCGTCGTCTTTCCGACACCGTTCACTCCGACAAACAGCAAAACCGTCAGCTGATTATCTTGAATGTTCAGGCTGCTGTCCTCATCACGATCTCCTTGGTAGATTTCAACAAGCTTCTCTGAAATGACTGATTGAACATCTTCAGTGTCTTGAATATTCTTTCGCTTCACTTCAAGTTTTAGTTCGTCAATCAGTTCCATGACCGTGTCAAATCCAACATCCGCTCCGATTAGGATTTCTTCCAGCTCTTCGAAGAATTCTTCATCCACTTTGCGGTATCTCGCAACCAGGTCATTGACCTTTGTTGTAAAGTTATTTCTCGTTTTACTTAGTCCATCTTTAAATTTCTCTGATACGTTGTCACTCGATTGTGTAAATTTATCTTTAAGCTTCTTAAAAAAACTCAACCTTTCACACCCCACTCATTAAGTTTCTAACAATTCCTTCGTTTCTTGAAGTCTGACTGATACTAATTTGGACACACCGGATTCCTGCATCGTTACACCATACAACACGTGAGCTTCTTCCATTGTTCCTTTACGATGGGTAATGACGATGAATTGTGTGTCATCGCTGAATTTCTTTAAATATTGACTGAACCTCTGTACGTTTGCTTCATCAAGAGCTGCCTCTACTTCATCTAGTATACAGAATGGTACAGGTCTGATCTTGAGGATTGAAAATAGCAGGGCAATAGCAGTTAAGGCTCGTTCCCCCCCGGACATCAGCCCAAGGTTCTGCAGCTTCTTCCCTGGAGGCTGTGCTACTATATCAACCCCCGTATGAAGAAGATCAGAAGGGTCAGTAAGCTTCAACTGCGCTCTCCCACCTCCAAACAACGCTCTGAATACCCCTTCAAATTCCACTTGAATAGCCGTGAAGGTTTGATCAAAGCGTTTGATCATTTCTGTGTCCATCTCATTTATGACCAAGTAAAGAGTGTCCTTCGCCTCCGTCAGATCATTTTTCTGCTCTACTAAAAACTCGTATCTTTCCTTCACTCGTTCATATTCATCAATGGCACCTAGATTAACGGTCCCTAGTTCTTCCAAGGCCAATTTCACAAGTTTCACTTTCTTTCTCGCTTCTTCGACCTCAATCGTTAAGGGGTAGTCTGACTTAGCAGCTTCAAACGAAAGCATATACTCATCACGTAAATGATCAAGACGATTTTCCAGTTCAACATCCAGACGATTGATTTTCACTTCCTCGTCCCTTAAAGCTCCTACCAACCCTTTATGCTGACGCTTTAATTCTTTCAACTCGAGCTCCTCGTCTTCAACCGCATGTTGAAGATTCAAGCGCTCTTCCCGTCGTATAGAAATCAAATTTGAAGTTTCTGATTTTTGAATCGAACACTCTTCAGCCTTCTTCCCAAGCTGCTCTTCTCCTGAAAAATTATCCTTCATTTCAGTCTGCAGCCACTCCAAATCATCTTGTAAAGTCGCCTTTCGCTTGTTTGTATCGACAATCGTTTCCTGCACACGAATTAATTGATTACGACTGTTAACCAATTGCTCGTTTCGTGCGGCCAGATTTGCTTTTATATCACTGATTTCATTCAATAAAGCATCCTTGGACGTTCGTTCACTATTCTTTTGGAGAGTAAGCTCGCTAATCTTTTGATCGAGCCTTGTAATATCTTCTCCTATTTCATCCAGAGACGCTCTTAATTCTTCCGTTCTGGAATCATGCTTCTCTTTTACCGACGTAAAGTCTTTTTTTTCTAAATCATACAGTGAAAGCCTTTCATCCAGATTCTGCTGGGATAATTCATTTTCACGAAGCTTTGATAGAAGCTCTTGCTCCTTGAGTCGCAAACGCTCTCCCTTAACTCTCATTTCCTCCAGCTTCTTCTCTCTGAAGCTGCTTTCTTCTTTCAGTGATTTCACTTGAGATTGAAGCTGTTCAGTCTGGCTTTCCATCGTGGAAAGCTTTTCTTTCATTTCTTCAAGCTCACCTTTCCTGGAGAGAAGCGAATTTTTCTTCTGCTTCACCGTACCACCGGACATGGACCCACCGGGGTTCACCACATCTCCGTCCAGGGTTACTAGACGGTAGCGATATTGTATAAGCTTGGCGATTTCATTTGCTCCCTTTAAATCCTTCGTGATGATCACATTTCCAACCAGGTTCGAAATCACCATTTGGAAGCGCTGATCATAATTCAAGAGATCGGTTCCAACTCCTATAAAGGAAGAATGACCCTTCAGCATATTTTTTTGACTATCGGGTATCGATTTCCCTTTAATCACGTTCATCGGTAAGAAAGTAGCACGGCCGTATTGGTTTTTCTTTAAGTAAGCAATGGCTTTTCGGCCATCTTCTTCAGTATCAACCACGATATGCTGCATGGAGGCTGCCAAAGCTGTATCCATAGCTGTTTCATATGATTTAGGTACGGTTATCAGTTCCGCAACCGCTCCTTGAATACCGGTTAACTGACCGTCACGTTCCTTAAGGACTTCTTTAACACCCTGGAAGAAACCTGTATAGTCTTCCTCCATTTCCTCAAGCATTTCCTTCCGGGATTTCGCCTGTTGCAGGAATTGGAAAGCTTGATAGAGGGTTTTTTCTTGCTTTTCATATTTTGCCTTCACCGACTCTAGCTTTTGCTGTTCCTCACGATAGAAGAATATGTGCTCATCGATTACCTCTTTTTGCTCCTGAAGCACTTTCGAAAGTTCTTTGTGACTCAGATGCAATTCATCACGCTGAATCACGTACTTTTCATTTTCTGCTTCTAATCGGCCGCTTCGATTGGATTGCTGCTCCAGCTGCTGCTCAAGGTACTGAATTTCATTTTTTGCTGACGCCTGCTGATTCAGCTTTTCAATGTAATCACTTTTGAAAGATTCTATTACATCTTCAATATTTTCATTGTAATGCTTAAACTGATTTTGTTTCGTTATGAGCAGCCCTTTTAGTTCCTTAACGTCTGAATCGATAGTCTTGAATTCCATTTCTGCTTTTTCTTTTTCAGAAGTCAGCTGTTGAATTTGTTCTTCTGCTTCTTCTATCGACTGTTTTAATTGAGTTTCGTTGGAAGACGAATTTTTCTTCCGTTCCACTAATACTTGCTTCCTACCTTCAAGTTTCTCCAATTCTTCACTTGTAGCCAAGAGCACTTCCTGAAGATTTGAAATCGACTCATCAAGAGCTGCAATTTTATCACGGGTTTGGGTCAGAACAGCTTCTTTTTTTTGTATTCGCGTGGAAAGTGCCAGTTCTTCTTTTCCATGATGTTCAAATTCTTCACTAAGCCTTTCCCACTGCTTATGTAAATCCTCAATATCATAGACCGTCAATGCGACTTCGAACTTCTCCAACTCTTCTTTTTTCTCCAAATAATCACGAGCCATCGAAGCTTGAATTTTAAGGGGTTCTACCTGCCCTTCTAACTCATGGAGAATGTCATTCACACGATTAAGATTTTCCTGTGTTTCAAATAACTTATTTTCCGCCTTTTTCTTGCGTGTTTTATACTTTAATACCCCGGCTGCCTCTTCAAAAATGGTTCTTCGTTCTTCAGGCTTACTATTCAGGATTTCCTCCACTTTTCCCTGACTGATGATGGAGAACGCTTCTTTCCCTAAGCCTGAATCCATAAACAACTCAATGATGTCCTTCAATCGGCAAGGTTGCTTATTAAGCAAATACTCACTATCTCCAGAGCGATACACTCGTCTTGTAACACTGATTTCACTATAATCGATCGGAAGGGTACCGTCTTCATTATCCAAGACAAGGGTTACCTCTGCTATGTTAAGGGCTTTTCTAGAATCACTCCCGGCAAATATAACATCTTCCATTTTTGATCCGCGCAGACTTTTGGCCGATTGCTCACCGAGTACCCAGCGAATCGCGTCTATAATATTGCTCTTCCCACTGCCGTTTGGTCCCACAACAGCTGTAACACCCGGGACAAACTCCACGGATATTCTTTCTGCAAAAGATTTAAACCCCATTACTTCTAGTTGTTTGAGGAACATCTTCTTTCCCCCTATTTAGCGTCTAGCTTTTGTTTTAGCTTCTCAAGTGCCTTCTGTGCGGCTTGTTGTTCAGCTTCCTTCTTAGATCGGCCTTTTCCAATGCCTAATTCTTCATCATTTAAACTGACTCGGGAAATAAACTGCCGGTTATGGGCAGGCCCGCTTTCTTCAAGGATGCTGTATTCAATCATCCCTGCACTGCCTCGTTGGACCAGCTCTTGTAACTGACTCTTATAATCCATCACATGAGAAAAAGCACCGACGTTGATTTTTGGATAGACAACTTTTTCAAGGATTGATATCACTTTTTCTAACCCTTGATCCAAATATACCGCTCCGATAAACGCCTCGAAGACATCTGCGAGTAATGCTGGTCTTTCCCGCCCGCCCGTCATTTCTTCACCTTTACCAAGTAAGATGAGTTCACCGAAATTCATTTCAATCGAGAACTTAACCAGGGATGGCTCACATACTATGGCTGCCCTTAATTTCGTAAGTTCACCCTCACTCATCATTGGATACTTCTTGAAAAGAAATTGAGAAACGGTTAATTCCAAAACGGCATCCCCAAGAAATTCTAAGCGTTCGTTGTCTTCATAAGGCTTACGACGATGCTCATTCACATAGGATGAATGAGTAAAAGCTTGTTTAAGTAGTTTTTCATCAGTAAATTGAATACCGATTTCATCTTGAAACGTTTTAAACTTACTATCATTTTTATGTCTGGATATTCCTTTGTTTCTACTTTGCTTCCGCATAAGGCACTCCACCTTGCTCTATATGTTCTCTTTTTTCTACTAATCAAGTTTATGCTAAAAAAAGCAATTACGCAAAAGTTTCTTGCACATGTTAGAACACAAATAAACTTGGTAGAAGTGAGACCTCTACCAAGTTTTGAATGGTTTTGAATGAAAGATCAGCGATCGCTTATCTTTTAATTCAATCTAACGATTAAGCTTTTGCTTTTATGTAGTTCACAGCATCACCTACTGTGCCGATTTTTTCAGCATCATCGTCAGAGATTTCCATGTCAAATTCATCTTCAAGTTCCATAACCAGCTCAACTACATCAAGGGAGTCAGCTCCTAGATCTTCTTTGAAAGAAGCTTCAAGAGTTACTTGAGATTCATCCACACCTAAACGATCTACGATAATTTTTGTTACACGATCTAATACTTCTGCCATTTTTGTCACCTCCCCTCAAGTATTATAGAGCATTTTGACCTCTAATGAAAAGAGTATCCACGAAAACAATTAATAATTTATTATTTTTTGACGTTACATGACCATTCCACCATCTATATGGAGCGTTTGCCCTGTCATATAAGAAGCTGATTCAGATGCAACGAACGTTACTACCTTCGCAATATCCTGAGGATCACCAAAGCGGCTTAAAGGAATTTGCTTTAACATTTCATTACGTACATCTTCCGGAAGCTGATCCGTCATATCCGTGGAAATGAAACCTGGAGCGATTGCATTTACCGTGATGCCTCGGGGTGCCAATTCTTTGGCTGTTGTTTTCGTTAATCCGATCACACCAGATTTGGCTGCCACATAGTTTGCCTGTCCAGGGTTTCCACTCACACCGACAATCGAGGAAATATTGATGATTCGACCGCTTCTTTGCTTCATCATTTGGCGTGTAACGGCCTTGGTGCAAAGGAAGACGCCTTTAAGATTGATGTTGATGACATCATCCCATTCTGCTTCTTTCATTCTCATTAATAAATTATCTTTCGTGATCCCAGCATTATTAACAAGAATGTCCACTGAACCGAACTGGCCAATCGTTTCCTTCACCATTTCCTGAACAGCATCACTATCTGATACATTACATTGTATGGCAATGGCTTCCCTGCCTAAACCTTTAATCTCATCGACGACTTCATTAGCCTTCGCTTCACTGCCAGAATAGTTAACGGCTACATTACAGCCTTCACGGGCAAGCTCAAGAGCAATTTCCCTTCCGATTCCCCGGGATGCTCCCGTTACAAGGGCAACTTTACCTTCTAAATTCATTTACGCTTCCTCCTTTAACGCTTGGATGGTTTGTACCAACGATGCTTCATCTTGAACAGCATACGTTTTCACCCGTCTATTCACTTTCTTCACTAGACCTGAAAGTACTTTACCAGGTCCAACTTCAATGAACGTATCCACATCTAATTCAAGCAATTTCTCGACAGTATCTTCCCATTGAACAGGTGAGTATAATTGTTCGATTAATAAACGCTTGATTTCTTCGCGATTGGTCACAGGTTCTGCCGTCACATTCGCGATGACCGGTACAGCTGCATCTTCAATCGTAATAGAATCCAAAATCGAAACAAACTGATCTGCAGCAGGTTTCATTAATTGGGAATGGAATGGACCACTTACTTGAAGTGGGATGACCCTTTTCGCTCCAGCTTCTTTGGCTTTCTCAGAAGCAAGTTCCACTCCTTTCACCGTACCTGAAATCACAATTTGACCAGGACAATTTAAGTTCGCAAGCCCTACTGGATGCCCCTCTTCAGTTACAAGATCTGTAACCTCTTTTAGCGGCTCTCTTGCCATACCCAGAACAGCAGCCATCGTGCCTTCTCCACTTGGAACCGCTTCTTCCATGAATTCCCCTCTTTTACGAACAGCATACACCGCATCTTCAAAGCGAAGAGCACCAGCAGCTACCAGTGCGGAATATTCACCTAAACTATGTCCGGCCGTATAATCTGCTGTAATGCCTTCTGTTCTTAAACGATCCAAAATCGCGATGCTCGTTGTTAATAGAGCTGGCTGAGCATTTGTCGTTTGAGTAAGCTCTTCTTGCGGTCCATCAAATATAACACTTGTTAATTCCGATTCCAATCTTTCATCCGCTTTAGTGAAATATGCTTGTACTTCAGGATATTTGTCAGCTAATTCTTTTCCCATTCCTACAGTTTGAGAACCTTGTCCGGGAAAAATGAACGCAATTTTACTCATGTTATTCTTCACTCCCCTTGATAGCATCTTTAATCGTATTGGAGACTTTGTGTTTCACCATTTCCCTGGCTTGTCTCATGGCATTATATAGGGCAACTTCATTTGAAGAGCCATGGGCTTTAATCACCGGTGCCTTCAGACCGAATAAGCCCGCGCCCCCATACTCTGTATAATCGAGCATATTTTTCATTTGCTTTAAATCATTTTTCACTAATCCTGCAGCCAATTTATTTTTTGTTGAAGCTGTGAATGTCTTTTTAAGCATAGAGAAAACAGAAAGAGCCGTTCCCTCAATCGTCTTCAATACCATATTCCCGGTGAACCCGTCGGTTACGACGACATCCGCAGGACCTTCAAGTAAGTCTCTGGACTCTACATTTCCAATAAAATGAATAGGAGCCTCTTTCAATAATTGGAATGTCCTCTTGGTTAATTCGTTCCCCTTTTTTTCTTCGGTACCGATGTTCAATAAACCTACGCGAGGATTGTTGATACCTCTTACTTTCTCGGCATATATACTCCCCATGATGGCATATTGCAACAGGTGTTCAGGCTTGGCATCGACATTTGCACCTAAATCGAGCATAAGAAACCCCTTGCCATCCAATGTCGGAAGCGTAGGTGCCAAGGCAGGTCGTTCAATTCCATCAATTCTGCCTACAATGAACAATCCAGCTGTCATAAGGGCACCTGTATTCCCTGCAGAAATACACGCATCCGCTTCTCCATTATTGACCGATTGTGCCATCAGAACCATCGATGCATTCTTCTTGCGTTTGACGGCTCTTACAGGTTCGTCTGTCGCCTCGATCACTTCATCCGTATGAACGATTGTCAATCGATCAACTGGTGTGATGTACTGTTTGATCTGATTTTCATCTCCGTATAAAATCACTTCTATATCATTAAATTCACTTAATGCCCGTTTTACACCAAGAACTATTTCTTTAGGAGCATGATCTCCGCCCATTGCATCTACGGCTAACTTCATCTACGCCTCATCCTTTGCAGATTTTTTAGAGCGATACATCTCAAATTCACCTGTGAAAACGAGTTCGCCACCGACTACACTTTGAACTTCTACAGTTGTTCGATCCTTTTGATCTTTCATATGTATCACTTTCGCTTTCGCAACAACACGCTCACCTTCCTTTACAGGTCGGGTAAATCGGATCGTTGACTTTGCTGTTAACGCTAGATCATCATTAATTACGGCAACAGCGAGAGAATTCGCTTGAGCAAATAAATGATGCCCCCTCGCTATCCCATTCCGAACGAAAACATGCTCTTGTTTCACGTCAAATATGGAAATCGCACTCTGATCTAACTCTATATCAATAATCTCTCCAATAATTTCTTCAATAGGTAATGATTTCACTTCATCTTCAAATGATTTCTCTGCGACATATTTAATACGTTCACGAAGTTCAGGGATCGATAATTCCATACGATCCAACCTGATTGTCTGCACACTTACTCGAAAACGTTCAGCTAATTCTTCATCTGTTATGAAAGGATTTTCCTTTATTGTGTCCGTAAGGTTTCCCTGTCTTTCCTTCTTTGAAAGTCTCAATTTCAACACCGTCCAGTATTAGTACTAGGTACTAATAGTAGTATATAATCAAAAAAAGCAGATTGCAAGAAAGAATCTCACAATCTGCCTGTCTAGTCTAGCTTTTCACCCTCTAATATGCCCGAAGCGGATAAACACTTCCTGAGAGGTTCATATTCGGGATCCTTCCAAAACTGATCGGATTGAATTAAGCCTGCAGCATCATCTCTCGCAACTTCCAACGCACGGTAGTCATGCACCATATCTGCCACTTTAAACTCAGGTAGTCCACTCTGCTTTCTTCCAAAGAAATCCCCCGGACCCCTTAGTTCAAGATCTTTTTCACTAAGAACAAACCCATCATTGGTTTCAGTCATGATCTTCATTCGTTCTTTTCCAACCTCGGTTTTCGGTTCGGCAAGAAGAATGCAATAGGATTGATGTTCGCCGCGTCCAACCCTTCCCCTTAATTGATGAAGCTGAGACAACCCAAAGCGCTCGGCATCATAAATCAGCATGAAAGTAGCGTTTGGAACATTCACACCTACTTCAACTACTGTTGTGGATACAAGTACTTGAAGATGATTTGCACTAAATTCCCTCATCACTTCATCCTTTTCATCGGGGTGAAGCCTTCCATGCATCAATCCGACGTTGTAACGTCCTTCAAAGTAAAGCAGCAATTGATTGTAAACATCTATTGCATTTTGAACATCCAGTTTGTCCGACTCTTCAATCAGGGGACATATCACATAGGCCTGCCTGCCTTGGTCTAACTCCTTGTCCATGAACGAAAGCACCCTTGATAGCATATCCGCTTTAGCCCAATAAGTTTCAATCGCCTTTCTTCCTGCTGGCATTTGGTCGATTATACTTACATCCATTTCACCAAACACCGTAATGGCAAGCGTCCGTGGAATCGGAGTCGCTGTCATAAACAATACATCAGGACTTTCCCCTTTTTCTCTGAGTACACGTCTTTGATTCACCCCAAAGCGATGCTGTTCATCGGTAACAACGAGTCCTAAATGCTTAAATTGAACATCCTCCTGAATAAGCGCATGTGTTCCAATAAGGATATCAATTTCTCCGTCTTTTAATTTTTCTAATAACAGCCTTCTTCTTTTTCCTTTTACCGAGCTTGTTAACAGGGCAACAGAAAGGCCCACAGGTTCCAACAATTCACTCAGAGAGTTTGCGTGCTGTTCTGCCAGAATTTCTGTAGGAACCATTAAAGCCCCTTGATATCCTGCGGTTACACTGGAGTATAATGCAATTGCCGATACGACTGTCTTCCCGGAACCAACATCGCCCTGTAAAAGGCGGTTCATGCGATAAGGGGACTTCATATCTGCTGAAATTTCATTTACCACACGCTTTTGTGCATCAGTTAAAGGAAACGGCAAAGAGTCAACAAACGCTTTGACCTTATCTAAATCATAATGCTGCTGCACTCCAGACGAATGTTCTTTTTCAAATTTCCTAAGTGCCTGCATTTTCAGTTGAAACAACAAAAACTCTTCATAAACAAAGCGTCTTCTTGCCTGCTTCATGTCTTCAGTTGAATCTGGAAAATGAAGATGATAAAGAGCATCGTTTCGACTTGCCAGCTTATATTTCTCCATTAGATGATGAGGCAGGTTCTCCGTCAGCAAATAACTGTAGTCCTGAAAAGCCTTTTTAATGAATTTTCTAAGTGTGTTATTTTTAATAGAGCCTTTTAATGAATAAACAGGTTCAAAGTCCCCCTGTTTCCCGTGGGGGCCAGACTGAAAATACTGAACCGTTATGATTTGCCTATTTTTATCCCATTTCCCTGTCACTGTCACCGTATCGTGAAGGTTTATTTTCTTCTTTAAATACGGCTGATTAAAAAATACGGCCTGAATTAAATTCCTCCCAACCAAAATCCGCAGGGTTAAACGGGATTTTTTCCTCCCATAATACATTAATGCAGGTTCTGAATGGACCTTCCCTTCCACTGTGACACGCTCATCATGGGCGACTTCCTCCAAATCTCGAAGCCTGTAATCCTCGTACCTGTAAGGCAGGTATTCTAACAAATCCAGAACAGAATAAACCCCCATTGCATTCAGCTGTACAGCTGTTTCTTCACCAATCCCCTTGATGTCCTGGATCGTTAGTCCTTCATTATGAGTCTTCACGTTTATTCAGGGAAACCCCAAAGATTTTCGCTTCAAGCTCCCTGCCTGTAGGGGTGGCAGCCAATCCTCCTTGAGCCGTCTCACGGAGAGCCACCGGCATTGTTTGACCGATTTTGTACATGGCGTCAATCACTTCATCACACGGAATACGACTCGTTATGCCTGCAAGTGCCATATCCGCTGCAACCATCGCATTGGCCGCTCCCATTGCATTCCGCTTCACACAGGGTACCTCAACGAGTCCCGCAACCGGGTCACACACAAGCCCTAACATATTCTTTAAGGTAATCGCCATGGCTTCAGCCGATTGGCTGGGTGTTCCCCCGGCCATCTCAACTATTGCTGCTGCTGCCATCCCACTCGCAGATCCAACCTCAGCCTGACATCCACCCGCTGCACCTGAGATGGAAGCGTTATTCGCTACAACAAACCCAAACGCTCCAGACGCAAACAAGAAGCGGATCATTTCATCTTTAGTAGGATTCAGCTTATTTTTAACAGCGAACAATGTTCCCGGAACAACTCCTGCAGACCCTGCAGTTGGCGTCGCACATATCGTCCCCATTGCAGCATTCACTTCATTGGTTGCTACCGCTTTACTTACTGCATCCAGGATGGTGTCCCCACAAAGTGAGTTGCCTTTTTCAATATACTTTTGTAAAAGCACAGCATCCCCGCCTGTTAAACCTGAATGTGATTTCACACCTTCCAGCCCTCTGGCTACAGCCTGTTCCATCACTTCAAGATTTCTCTCCATTTGACTGTAGACTTCTTCAAAGGATTTACCTGTAAATTCTATTTCCTGTTCAATCATAATATCAGAAATTTTCTTATTTTGACTTTCAGCTAGTTCTACTAACTCTGCTACATTTCGAAACATAAAAATGACCTCCTCGCCTGAATGTAAACGCTATCATTATAGTAATTGATTAATCGGAAATCCGGGTAACTTGAGTAATATTGGGCAGAGACGTCAGTTCATTGATGACAGCTTCATCAATCGGCTGATCCACTTCTATTGTCATCAATGCCATCTGACCCTTTTCTTTACGCGAAACATCCATATGACCGATGTTCAATTGATGTTTGGCAATGACATTGGATACAGATGCAATCGCCCCAAAGCGGTCGTCATGAACGACCAGTATAGCAGGATGATGACCTGACAGTTTGAGTTCAAATCCGTTAAGTTCGATAATTTCAACTTTTCCTCCACCAATGGAGATACCCACTAATTCGATTTCTCCTTTGTCATCGCCCATCCGGATACGAGCAGTATTCGGATGATCCGTAATGGCATCTTCCTCTTGAAACTTGATCTTTATTCCCTTTTGCCTTGCTACATTGATTGATTCGATAATTCGTTCATCATATGTATCATAATCGAGGATTCCACCTACAATGGCAACGTCTGTTCCATGACCCTTGTACGTTTTTGCAAATGATCCATAAAAGGATATCGTCGCCCATTTCGGTTCCCTGCGAAACAGGTTTCTCGCCACTCTTCCTATTCTGGCAGCACCAGCCGTATGTGAGCTTGATGGACCAATCATAACAGGACCGATAATATCAAATACACTTTTGTATTTCATGACTTTTCCCCCTCACTTAACATCCTAACTATATAACCATTCTAACATAATTGAAGGGGACAAACTCCATATAGAGCTGCCCCCCTTCCTTTATTCCTTATTCAACTGAGAATATATAGGAGTAAAGTGGTTGTTTACCATTATGAACTTCCACTTCTACATCTTCATAATGCTCTTCTACATACTCTTTTAATGAATGCACGTCCTCTTCTGTTACATCTTCACCATATAGAATGGTTAAAATTTCGGAGTCTTCATCTAGCATTTTCTCTAATAAGCTTTGCGCCGACTTTTGACGGTCATGATCAGAAATAACAATCTTACCTTCTGCGATTCCCATAAAGTCATCTTTAGCGATCGCAACACCGTCAATATTCGTATCTCTTACAGCAAACGTGATTTGACCCGTTTTGACCTGCTTTGAAGCTTCAGTCATTAACTGCTTGTTGTCTTCAACAGAGGCTGATGGATTAAAAGCAAGTAATGCAGCCATTCCTTGAGGCACTGTCTTCGTTGGGACAACGGCTACTTCCATTTCAAGAACTTCTGCCGCTTGATCTGCTGCCATAATAATATTTTTATTATTTGGCATGATAATGACTTTCTTCGCATTCACTTCTTCAACAGCTTTTACGATATCCTCCGTACTTGGATTCATCGTTTGACCACCTTCAATCACAGCGGTAGCACCGATGCTTTTGAATAACTCGGAAATCCCTTCACCCATAGCAACCGTAACAATGGCAAAGTCAACTTCTTTTGGTGCAGCAGGAGTTTGAGAATTCACCGGCTTTGTTTCACCAACGATGCTGCTGTGCTGTTGTCTCATGTTTTCAATCTTGATATTGATGAGACTTCCGTATTTATGACCATACGTCAATACATCACCCGGTTGTTCAGAATGGATATGTACTTTAGCTAATTCATCGTCACTTATGACAAGCAGGGAATCACCGAATCCGCTTAAATCCTGCCGGAAATCTTCTTCGTCAAATGATTGTTTGTCTTGTTCAAATCTAACCATGAATTCAGTGCAATAGCCAAACTCAATATCCTCCGTACTCATGAAATCCTGAGCTGTTTTATGATGCTCAGCACTCACGAGATCATTCATGGACGGTAACGAAGCTTGATTGGAAACCTTTTCTCCCTTTAGCTCAGCTAAAAATCCTTCATATACGAATAGTAGTCCTTGACCACCACTATCAACCACTCCCACTTCCTTTAGAACAGGAAGTAAATCAGGTGTACGATTTAACGAAGCCTGTGCCTCATCGACGATTGCCTGCATTAGCTTTACGAAATCATTTTCTGTTTCAGCTACAGAAACACCTTTTCTGGCAGCATCTTTCGCAACCGTTAGAATCGTTCCTTCAACAGGTTTCATTACCGCTTTATAAGCCGTTTCTACACCTGTTTGAAGTGCATTGGCAAATTCTGCACTTGATAAGGATTCTTTCCCTTCAATCGCTTTACCAAAGCCTCTGAACAATTGGGATAAGATAACACCTGAGTTACCTCTTGCTCCCATCAATAGCCCTTTTGAAAGAGCGGCAGCCACATTTCCAATATGGCCTTGAATATGGTTTTGAACTTCCTTCGCACCAGAAGTCATGGATAAATTCATATTTGTTCCAGTATCACCATCAGGAACAGGAAAAACGTTCAGCGCGTCAACCAGCTGCGCATGGGCAGATAATCGGGTGGCACCTTGTATCACCATTTCAGCAAAACGTTTTCCTTCCAAAGATGTAATCGACACGAATCTTCCTCCTCACTACGGGTTCGTGACACGAACCCCCTGCACAAAAATATTTACTGAATCTACCGCCAAGCCGACGGTCTTATCAAGAGTATATTTAACCTTGGATTGTACATTATGAGCAATCTCAGAAATTTTTGTACCATAACTCACAATAATATACATATCAATATGTACTTCCTCTTCATCTTGACGAACGATCACTCCGCGAGTGAAATTTTCCTTACGTAAGATATCTGTGAAACCGTCTTTAATTTGGTTCTTTGAAGCCATTCCAACAATTCCGTAGCAATCCACCGCTGCACCTCCAGCAATCATTGCAATGACATCATTCGTAATATCAATTTGTCCGTACTGCGTTTTCAATTCGATGGACATGGAATGTTTTCCCCCTTTAATTACATGCTTGGCTAAAAACATTTTACTATAAGTATGCTGTTTTTGAAAGCTAAACTATTATCTCTATGTGATTTGTTGGGTCATGATCTCTATTTTTTCCTTAATAAGCAAAGATTAATCATTTATACTTCAGGTGAACTGAGTGATGATAATCGTATTTTAGAGAATGGATTGTTCATGTTCCAGATACTTAATCCAGAAATGCCCTGATTTTTTATGTTTCTATCAGATCACGTTGTCCACTTAGCAAAAGATAGAAAAAAGACGCCTAGAAACTAGACGTCTTCTCGTTTTAAGTATTATACGCGTTCAACTTTACCAGATTTCAACGCTCTTGCAGAAACCCATACTTTCTTAGGCTTTCCGTCTACAAGAATTCGAACTTTTTGCAGGTTTGCACCCCAAGTACGCTTGTTCGCATTCATTGCGTGAGAGCGAGCGTTACCTGAGCTAGCTTTACGGCCTGTTACTACGCATTGTTTTGCCATAATATATTCCCTCCTCACTAACAAGAAGCTGAAGTTAATTTCAGTTCCACATTTCGCTTATTATCATAAAGATACTTTAATAATTTATCACACAACTTTCTATAATGCAATACTACAATTAAAACCTTTCAAGAAAAAATACTTTACACCCCGAAAAGCGGAGGCGGCTCGCCCAGAGGCGACAAGCATAAGGCGAACCTGCCGGAAAGGCGCTCTTTGCCTTTTTGGCAGGTTTGACTTATGACCTCGAGCATCAAGCCCCTGGAGCTGGACATCGCAGAAAAGCGTAAGGGGCTCGCCCTGAGGCGACAAGCATAAGGCGAACTAACCAGAAAGGCGGCTTTTTGCCTTTTTGGTCAATTTAGCTTATGACCTCGAGGGACTAGCCGCCGGAGCTGGACATATAGAAAAGCGGAGGCGGCTTGCTAACAAAAAAGAAGATGGCAATAGCCATCTCCAACAGACCATTTATTCTTTTTTAAACGTTCCTAACATCGCCCTCACAAGTCCACCCAAGAATTTTGGTAATTTAATTGTATAAAAGCGCATTTTTAGTCCCTCCCCACAATCTAAAGAACGTAATGTTTCGATTGACAACAGTTCAGTCTATTCAAGCAGTCTCAGTTAAGTACGTCTTCTTTTCTGCCTGGTTTTTAGAAGCTTTAATCACTGCTTCTTATCACCATTAATATGCCATTTGAAAAGGAAAAAGTACCAGATGATTGTATAAGTTCATTACTAATACATAGTGTGGAACCTCTGAAAATATTCCGTTTTTTTAATGGATATTTAAAGCCTGAGAGGGTGATATCCTCAACAAAATCGGTGACGGGAACAAAAGAAATATAGTGTAAATCCTTGTTTTTCTCCACGGAATGTCCCCCTGCTGTAGCGAGGTATATTCGATTTTGCACATCGATGATTTCCACATGGATATCCTTTTCAACCAGGCTTGGCATCATGAGTAATTGTAGGTTTCCCATGAAGTGATCAAGGCGTCCTCCAGTCGCACCAAAAATGTTAATATTGTCTGGATTCTGATCAATTGCCCAGTTAAGGGCAAGTTCGAGATCCGTTTCATCCTTTTCAGGCTTAAAGCGATTGACTTCCTGGACTTTTTCTTGAATCAGATGCCATTCTTCATCGGTAACTGAATCAAAATCCCCAAACGCTACCCATGGTTCCATGGACTGTTCCAATAGTGTATAAACCCCACGGTCCACCCCTATCCACTTCACTACTTCCCCGTCGTACTCCTTCAATTCAGGGATATATCTTCCTGGACCACCTGCTACTATATTGATTATCATTATCTCCACTCCTTTTCTACAAAAATGGACTGACCCAAAAGGATCAGCCCTGTCGTCTCTTATACAAGAGATCTCTTTAATTCTTCGATTGCCGCCCCTCGATCGCTGCGGTTGTAGATGGCAGAACCAGCTACAAACACATCAGCTCCTGCCTCAGCACATATGGCTGCCGTTTCAGGGTTAATGCCACCATCAACTTCTATTTCAAGTGCAGGGTTTACTTCATTCGCCCATTCACGAATCTGTTTGATCTTCGGAACGACAGACGGAATAAACGATTGACCACCAAATCCAGGATTCACTGTCATTAACAGAACCATATCGACATCTTGCAAAACTGGCTTGATCATTTCTGCCGGAGTCCCGGGGTTTAGGACGACTCCCGCTTTAACCCCTTTGCTTTTGATCATCTGGATCGTTCTGTGCAAATGGGGATCTGCTTCTACATGGACGGTAATATAGTCAGCTCCCGCATCTGCAAAAGCTTCAATATATTGACCTGGATTTTCAATCATAAGATGAACATCCAGTGGTAACGTTGTTAACGGTCTGACGGCTTTCACGATCATTGGACCCAATGTGATATTCGGAACGAAGTGACCATCCATCACATCCACATGGATATAGTCGGCTCCCCCTTTTTCAACATCTTTAATTTCATTCCCTAACTCTGCAAAATTTGCAGACAGAATGGAAGGTGCGATTTTCATGTTTAGTACCTCGGCTTTCTATCTTTTATTTCTTTGTGGAACGTTAGGTAGTGATCATAACGGTAAGTAGGGATTTCGCCTGCTTCAACGGCAGCTTTAACGGCACATTTCGGCTCATTGATATGGAGGCAGCCCCTGAATTTACACTCCTCTGAAACTTCAACCATTTCAGGGAAACATTGAGGCAACTCTTCAATTTCAAGCTCTGAAAACTCCAATGAACTAAACCCGGGGGTATCAGCTACTAACCCATCTTCAATATCAATCAGTTCCACGTGACGTGTCGTATGTTTCCCCCGTCCTAAATGAGATGAGATCATGGCAGTCTTTAATTCAAGTTCAGGTTTCAAGGCATTAAGCAAAGATGATTTCCCTACTCCGGACTGCCCTGCAAAGACAGAAATTTTATCACGTAAATACGGAGTTAATTCCTCTACGCCATGCTCGGTTTTTGAAGACGTCATCAGGACTTCATAACCGAATGAGCGGTAATCCTTTACAAATCGTTCAATCTTGTCTGTTTGATCAGATGTAAGTAAGTCCATCTTGGTTACACAAATAAGCGGTTCTATTTCTTTACTCTCTACCAACACAAGAAAGCGGTCAAGTAATGCAGGACTAAAATCCGGTTCGCTTGCAGAGAAGACCAGTATCGCTTGATCGACATTGGCAATCGGGGGACGTACTAACTCATTCTTACGGTCATGGACCTTCAGGATGTATCCATCCGTTTTGTTCTCCGCTTGAAATTCAACATAATCACCCACCAGGGGTGTTATTTTATTTATACGGAAATTACCTCTGCCCCGACATTGTGTAACGCTTCCTTCTGAAAGCACATAGTAAAATCCACTTAATGCTTTAACGATTTTTCCTTCAGGCATTCGAAACCTCCTATTCAGAATATTTTATAAAGAATAATTAAGTCATTTGTTTTATGTATCACTACTATTATAAATGAAAACAAGAGGACTGTCCCGTCAGGTTCATTAAAAACCCGGGTACAGCCCTTTGTCAATTGTCATTTATTCATCTTTAGGATACTCGACAGTGCCTGTTTTATACTCTTGACCGTCTCTTAATATTTTATATTCCCCCACCGTACCTTCATCCAATGTAAAGGTAAGTGTGAACTCCGTATCCTTCGTAATACCATCGATCTGATCCGGTTCACTATCTTCAAAAGTACTATCCTTGTCCTTAATCAGGATTTCCACTGGTTGAGGGGTACCATCATTTTTCGTATAAGGAACTGTTACCTTTACTGTTTCTTCCTTCGTAGGGAGTTCCTTAGGTGGCTCAGGACCCTTAGACATAATAACGTAAACATCCTCACCCTTACTAATCGGAGTACTTGCAACCGGCTTATGAGAAATAACTCTACCTTCTTCAACCTCATCTGAAAATTCTTCGCTCTGTACAATGATATTTATCTCATTCGAAGCTTCATATTTATCAAGTGCAGTTTGATCAAAACCTTCCAAGCTTTCCAAATCAAACTTCTCAGTTCCCTTACTAACTGTAAAAGTAATCGTCGTTTCTTCTGCCACGACTTCTACTCCAGGAGATGGGTCCTGGTCGGTGATTGTTCCAGCAGGTTCAGATTCATTGAATTCTTCTTCTTTCTCTACAGTGAACCCTTTTTCTTCAAGTTCGGAGGACACTTCTTCAAAACCCTTTCCGACATAGTCCTCGACTTCCACTTTTTCTTTTCCTGTACTAACATAGATATCGATAGCCGATCCTTCATTCGCCATCCGTCCTGCCTTCGGGTTTGTCTTGATTACATAACCTTCAGGAATCGATTCATGGGATTGTTTTTTTGTTTCTCCAACGACAAACCCCTCGGATACAATGGTTGAAACGGCTTCAGTAGTATCTTTATCCGTCACATCCGGTACCTGGATTTCCTTCGGCCCCAGCAGTTCAGGAACGAAAGTAACAGCAGCAATCCCTAAAAGAATGAGCAAAAAGAATAAACTAATAATGAATATCGGCCACTTCTTTTTACCCTTTTTCTTAGGATCACTTTTCTTGTTTTTCTTCTTGCCTTTCTTCTTCCCCTCTTGAACAGGAAGTGTCGGCTTGGTTTGAAGTTTGTCTGTTTCAGCTTGATGGTGAACAATCGTATCATCAAGATTCGAATACGCCTTTTGATCAGTAATGACAGGTATCGCTTTTGTTGCTTCGTCATCAAGGGGAACGGCAAATTTAGGCTCATTCATCCGATCAGGGTCAAGTGCCGAAAACAGGTCTTCATCCATTTCCTCCAGGCTCTCATACCGTCTGAATGGATCCTTGGCCGTTGCTTTTAATACGATATTTTCAACGCTCTGGGGAATATCAGGATTCCACCTTTTTAAAGATGGTGTTTCCGATTGCAAGTGCTTTAAGGCAATCGAGACCGCTGATTCTCCAGAGAAAGGCAATCTGCCCGTTAACAATTCAAACATGACGATTCCCAGTGAATAAATATCAGATTTTTTCGTAGCCATTCCGCCCCTCGCCTGTTCAGGAGAAAGGTAATGGACCGATCCCAGGACTGAATTGGTCTGGGTGATCGAAGTGGCACTAAGAGCCATCGCGATCCCGAAATCCGTTATCTTCACATTTCCTTCTTCATCAAGAAGGATATTATGGGGTTTAATATCCCGGTGTACAATATGATTCTGATGAGCATGAGACATTGCTAAGGTTAACTGTTTCATAATATCGATCGCTTTGTCTACATGAACTGGTGAATGTTGCTGTATGTATTGCTTTAAGGTCATACCATGGACATATTCCATGACAATATAGTATAAATCATCTTCTTCTCCTACATCGTATATACTCACAATGTTAGGATGAGTCAAGCTAGTAGCAGATTGAGCTTCCCGTTGGAATCTTTTAATGAATTCCTCTTCATTGGCAAAATCGATCCGGAGCATTTTAATAGCCACTTCACGATCCAAAATCACATCGTGAGCTAAATAAACGTTGGCCATTCCTCCGCCGCCGATTAGTTTAATGATTCTGTAACGCCCACTGATGCGCTTTCCTTCCATCATGTTATCACCCGCTTTCCGTTTCAGCGGCAAACTCTACAATTACTACGGTAATATTATCTTCACCGCCATATTCATTGGCTAAATGAACAAGTGACTCTCCTTTATTCTCCAGGGAGTGGTCCTGAACCAATATCTCTTTCATTTCTTTTTGGGAGACTTTATTAGAAAGACCGTCTGAACACAATAAAATAACGTCTTCTTCTTCAAACATTATCGTTTTAATATCCATCGTAATTGAAGCTTCCGTACCTATCGCTCTAAGTATCACGTTTTTTCTTGGATGATGCTCTGCATCTTCTTTTGAAATTTCACCGCTTCTGACTAATTCATTCACAAGTGTATGGTCTTCTGTTAACTGATGAAAACCATTTTCGTTCAGTATATATCCTCTGCTGTCACCAATATTGACAATGGTTGCAAACAAGGAGGTACAAATGGCTCCAACCAGAGTCGTCCCCATCCCTTCACACTCTGGATTAGATTGAGAATAAGTATATACTTCTTTGTTTACTTCGTTAATAGTTGATTTTAACCAATTTTCGGCTTCATCAGCAGTGTGAAATTTCTCTGTTTTCTCCCATAAGTCCTTTAACATGGAGATGGTAAGCTCGCTGGCAACGTCTCCAGCTCTGTGACCGCCCATTCCATCTGCTACAACAGCTAAATGATCGCCATGATGATTCACGAATACGCCAGCACTATCTTCATTTAGTTGACGCACTTTCCCTTTGTCCGTAAAATATACAGTTTTCACTTATGTCACCTCGTCTCTTCTTCGGCACCTGTTGCAAGTAGCTCCTTATACTCATAGTAGGGTGCAACTTTAGTTCAAAAAATGAATTCACTTTGATTATCTTCGTTAAATACGTTCAGCTTGCCATAAGTCCTGATGGTGAGCTGAATAGGTTGATAATGAAAAGCGAGAATATTTTCAGCTTTTATCACTGTTGATAAAATAAACATATGATTACAAAGTAATGGATAATCAAAGATTCATTAAGGGCTATTGTACTTTTACGACTTTTCTGGTGAATTTTCCTGCTTTACTTTCGATATTTGAGCATTTTCGACTTATTTTTTTCTAAAGCAAGAAATAAAGAATCCATCCCCGCCAAAATCCTGAGGAAATACTTGTAATTGATTTTCTCTAATAAACGGTGTGATGGAATCCGGAAGTTCATCTAATGGCTGAGGAGCGAATTCTGGATGATCACTTAAGAAAGCCGACACAGTACCTTCATTCTCATTTTGGTCAACAGTACAAGTGCTATAAACCAATAATCCATCTTTTTTTAACAATGGTGCAACGGCTGAAAGGATGTCCAACTGAATCTTTTGCAGTGATTGAAGATCCGATTCTTTTTTAGCATATTTAATATCCGGTTTTCTTCTTAATACACCTAATCCAGAACATGGGGCATCCACCAGGATGCGATCGAAGCTTTCTTTTTCAAACTTCTCTCCTGCTTTTCGACTATCAAGGGTTGCAGTCTTTACATTGTTTAATCCAAGACGAGTGGCATTTTCGTCAATTAATTTGACCTTATGCTTGTGTAAGTCCAATGCATGGACTTCTCCGGTTCCTGATAGTTTTTCTGCTATGTGAGTCGTTTTCCCGCCTGGGGCTGCGCATGCATCTAACACTTTCATCCCGAGTTCAAGCTTTAAAGCATAGGAGACAAGCATTGAGCTTTCATCCTGGATGGTGAATTGACCGTTACGATATTCATCTGTTTTGGCCAGATTCCCTCGAAGTGACTGAATCGCTTCCGGAACAATCGGGCTTTCTTTCACTTCATTTCCATTGTCCGTCAAGAATTGGATGAGCTCTTCTCGAGCGATCCTGGTTGTGTTCACCCGTGCGGTTTGTTTTGGTGCGATTAAATTGGTTTCACACATTTCTTTCGTTTTCTCAAGGCCAAATTGCTCTTCCCATCTCTTCACAAGCCAATAAGGATGACTCGTTTCGATGGCCACCCGCTCGATTGGATCTTTAATAGTCTCAAGGGAAGGAAGCCCTTTCCTTTGTACAGAACGCAAGACCCCATTCACCAAACCTGAAATGCCTTTATGCCCTCTCTTCTTAGCAATTTCTACAGCTTCATAGAAAACAGCACGGTCAGGAATTCGATCTAAATACACAAGCTGATAGAGGGATAAACGCAATAGATGACGAACCCACTCATCCAGCTTCCCTTTAAGAAATGGAGCTAAATAGAAATCCAACGTCATTTTTCTTTGAATGGTTCCATATGTCAGTTCCGTTAATAACCCAATATCCTTACTTGGCAGCTGATTTTTTTCAATCACAGAATTGAGTAATAAATTACTATACGATTGATTTTTTTCTACCGCTTCAATGACATCGAGTGCTGCTTCACGGACGGTTTTATTTCGATTACTCATTATTTTCTCCTAACATCATTCCTGCTTTCAGGTGAGAGCCTGCTCCACGCAGATAATCCTTTGCACTCATTCTCTTTTTCCCCGAAGGCTGTAAATCGGTTATTTTTATTCCTACTGAAGTGCCTGTGGAAACAACGAATCCATCCTCTTCAATCTTCATGATTTCTCCAGGAACAGCAGCAGACGTTCCGCTGACTTTTTCTCCCCACCAAACTTTGATCACAGAATCTTCTAAAGTGGTGAATGCAACCGGCCACGGGTGAAGTCCTCTAATATGGTTGTAGATTTCTTCTCCACCTTTCGTCCAGTCAATTTTTTCTTGTTCACGTTTGATGTTTCGTGCAAACGTCGCTTTTGAATCATCCTGTTTGACCGGGGCTATGTCCCCTGCTAATAATTTGGGCACGGTTTCAATGAGTAACGCTGCACCTGCAACGCTTAATTTATCGTGGAGGGTTCCGACATGATCACGTTCTTCAATATCCACTTCCACTTGACTAATAATATCCCCTGCATCCAGCTTTTCGACCATATACATAATGGTGATGCCCGTTTTTTCTTTTCCTTGGAGAATGGAATAATGAATGGGTGCTCCCCCTCTAAGTTCAGGAAGTAAAGAGGCGTGAACATTGATGCAACCATACTGAGGTGCTTCCAGTAATGAGTTGGGAAGAATTTGTCCGAAAGCGGCCGTTACGATAAGGTCAGGCTCTAATGCAAGCACTTTGTTTAACTCATTTTCATCCTTAATTTTCTCTGGTTGATAGACTGGAATCCCATTCTTTTCAGCTGCTACCTTTACAGGTGGAGGCGTGAGAATCCTTTTTCTACCCACTGGGCGATCCGGCTGTGTCACGACCGCGATCACATCATAATTTTCGTCTAATAAAGATTGAAGAACAGGAACGGAGAAGTCAGGCGTTCCCATGAATATTACTTTCGTCATTAAGCTTCATACCCTTCTAATTCTTCTTCTGTCACATATTTTTCTACTTTTGAGGTAAATAGAACACCGTGTAGATGATCAATTTCGTGTTGAATCGCTCTGGCTAAAAAGTCCTGGGCTTGAATTTCAATCATTCTTCCTTTTCGGTCAAACGTTCTGACCTTGACGGAATAAGGACGGGTCACTTCCCCATATAACCCCGGGAAGCTCAGGCACCCTTCAAGGTCGGTTTGAGATCCTTCCGCCTCGATGATTTCCGGATTGATAAGCTCGATCGTACCCGTATCATCCCCGATATCCACCACTGCCACCTGAAGGTCGACTCCTACTTGAGGAGCTGCCAGGCCAACACCATCCGCTTCAAGCATAGTGTCATACATATTTGCCAATAATTTTTTTAATTTCTTATCAAATGCCGTTACCTTCTCACATTCTTTTTCTAAGATTGGATCAGGGTGCATTACAATTGGAAGTATTGCCATAAGTCTCCTCCATTTTTCCATAAAAAATATAGTTACATCATCATATAAGGGTTCACATCTATGGAGATTGTTAACCCTTGAGACGCATATTGCTGCTGATACTGATCTAATACTGTTTTCAACGTAGTACCAAGATTTGGTTCCCGCTTGTATTTTATCAAACATTGATACCGATATCTATTCTTTATCCTGGGGATAGGTGACGCCACGGGTCCAAGAATGATCGTTGTTTCGGATAGCTTTGAACGGATATATTGCGTCATTTTCTCTGCAATATCCACCACTTTCATCAAATCTTCATGACTTAATGTGACGAGGGTGATGTAGTAAAAGGGAGGGTAGGAGCCCATTTTCCTCATCATCATTTCCTGTTGATAAAAACGGTTGTAATCATGATTAGACGCTAACTCGATTGAATAGTGCTCCGGTGTATACGTTTGAATCACTACTTCTCCCGGCAGAGTATGCCTGCCTGCACGTCCGCTTACTTGAGTAAGTAATTGAAACGTCTTCTCCGCAGCTCTGAAGTCCGGTAGATGAAGCATCGTATCGGCACTGAGTACCCCGACGAGAGTGATATTCGGAAAATCCAGACCCTTGGCAATCATTTGTGTGCCGAGGAGTATATCTGCTTTCCCCTCTCCAAAGGCTGTCAATAGCTTTTCATGTGACCCTTTTCGCGAGGTCGTGTCCACATCCATGCGAATGATCCTGGCCTCGGGGATAAGCTTCGTCAATTCTTCCTCTACTTTTTGAGTTCCTGTCCCAAAATAACGGATATGCTCACTCGTACACTCAGGGCAAGTAGTGGGAACTCCTTCTTCGTAGCCACAGTAATGACATTTCATGCCGTTTGAAAAGCGATGGTAGGTCAAAGAGATATCGCAGTTTGGACATTGAAGGACAAAGCCGCAATCCCTGCACATGATGAATGATGAATGTCCTCTTCTATTCAGGAATAGAACGGTTTGCTCTCTTTTCTCAATTCGGTCCTGAAGCTTTTCGAAAAGTTCAGTTGAGAACATGGAACGGTTCCCCTTCCTAAGTTCCTCTCTCATATCCACAATATCAACCGAAGGAAGTGGTCCATCATTCATCCGTTTATCCAGCGTGAGGAGCCCATATACACCTTTTGATGCTCGAGCAAAGGATTCTAAAGAGGGTGTGGCGCTGCCCAGAATGACAGGGCATTGATGGTATTCCCCTCTATAAATGGCTACGTCCCTGGCATGATAACGAGGATTTTCTTCTTGCTTATAACTTGTTTCATGCTCTTCATCAATTATGATGATCCCGATATTCTCAAATGGAGCAAAAACAGCTGAGCGGGCACCGACCACCACTTTTACTTCCTTGCGCTGAATCTTTCTCCATTCATCATACTTTTCACCAACTGACAAACCGCTATGGAGAACAGCTACATCATTTCCGAACCGGCCCTTGAACCTGTGAACCATTTGGGGAGTAAGCGAGATTTCAGGGACTAATACAATCGCTTCCTTACCTTCTTCCAAGACCCGTTGAATGGATTGAAGATAGATTTCCGTTTTACCACTCCCTGTCACTCCGTAAAGAAGGAATGTGTGATGATTTTCTTTATCGATGGTGTTCAGTATAGGACAAATCGCCTGGTCCTGTTGAGCCGTTAATGAAAGCGGTGAGGTCTTCTCGAACGTCCTGTTTTCAAAGGGATCACGATACATTTCAACACTTTTCTCAATCAGAACCCCTTTATTGACCAGCGATTTAACGGTAGATGAGGTAGTCGCCAACTCTTCAAGTAGGGTTGCGGCAAGGATCCCGTCCCCACCAGGAGCAGTGTCACTCATGTATTCTATAATTTGTTTCTGCTTACTTGCTTGAGGTGGCAGACTGTTCTTCACTTCTTCTAAATCATTGTCAGGTACATTTAGATACAGTTTTCGGACCGTTTTTTTATTCCCCTTCGCTTTCACTCTGTAAATCACTTCAACTGAACCTTGTTTTACCTCTTTATGGACGAGAGGGAGCAGGCCGTTTTCTTCAATCGCTTTCCAGGACACTTCCTTTCCATTCTGAAAGAAGTGTTGAAGCGAAGGATGAAGTTCACCCGGACTCTTATCCCCCTCGAGTCGGAATAATTTTTCATACTTCGCTTTCATGGCTGCCGGTAGCATCGCTTGAAATGCTGAGATTTTAAAGCAAAGGGTCTTCTCTGTAAGCCAGTTCCCCAATGTTAGTAGTTCTTTATTCAGGACCGGTACAAGGTCCATCGGCTCAACAATCGATTTCAGTTTAGAGACTTCGCCTTTTTCTTTTAATTCAATGACAAAGCCTTGGATTTTCCTTGGTCCAAAAGGAACAATGACTCTCATGCCGGGAACGATGCTGCCCCTCCATTCAGCCGGAATACTATAGTCGTAGGTTCGATCCGTCTGCATGGCAGGAACATCCACGATGACACTAGCTACGTTCATGTGAGGCACCCTTCTTCATCTGCTGGATCGCTTCTTTATAGATTTCTTTCGCTACCTCTACCTTTGACAATAATGGCAGCTCTCGAATGTCACCATCGCTCGTTACAATCGATACTTTGTTCGTGTCCGTTCCAAACCCTGATCCTGTTTCTTTTACATTATTTGCAACGATCATGTTTGCCCGTTTTTTCTCAAGCTTTGCTTTCGCATACTCGTTAACGTTTGTTGTTTCGGCCGCAAATCCGATTAGATACTGATGTTTCTTGCGCTCACCAAGACTCATTAATATATCCTTTGTACGTTCAAATTCAATCACTAGATTACCATCTTTTTTCTTCAACTTATCCTCGAAGATTTCTTTCGGACGATAATCAGCGACTGCAGCGCTCTTCACAACTATATCCGCTGTTGTAAACGCTTCATGCACAGCATTGTACATGTCTTCGGCACTTGTTACGGAGACAAATTCAACCCCACTTGGAACGGGTAATTGAGACGGTCCGGAAATCAAGACGACCTCTGCCCCAAGAGACACGGCCGCCTCTGCAAGGGCGTAGCCCATCTTTCCTGTTGAGCGGTTGGAGAAGAAACGAACGGGATCGACCATTTCCCTTGTCGGTCCGGCAGTTATGACGACTTTTTTCCCCTGTAACATCTTACCTTCGCTATCAAGATTAGAAAAATAGCGATCAACCAGTTCCACTACTTTCTCAGGTTCTTCTAATCTTCCTTTTCCAACGTATCCACAAGCTAAATACCCTTCACTTGGTTCGACAAATCGGTAGCCAAACTCAAAAAGGGTATCAATATTCCGCTTCACCGCCGGGTGATCATACATATGTACATTCATGGCTGGGGCAATCCATACTTTCGCTGTCGTTGCCAAAATGGTTGTAGAAATCATGTCATCTGCAATTCCGTTCGCGAGCTTCCCAATGATGTTCGCAGTGGCTGGTGCAACCAGTACAAGATCTGCCCAGTCAGCTAAGTCAATATGAGCAATCTTCGACGAATCCTTTTCATCAAAGGTATCCCAGTATACATCATGACGGGATAATGCCTGAAAAGTAAGTGGAGCCACAAATTTTCGTGCTGATTCTGTCATGATGACCTTCACATCAGCACCGCTTTGGACCAGCTTACTCGTTAAAGCAGCCGCTTTATATACAGCAATTCCACCAGATACACATAACAGTATTTTTTTCCCCTTGATCATTCTGCTTTCCCCCATTACACTTTATCCTTCCTTTATTATGAAGGATATTGATAGAAAAAGAAAATAGGGTTGTCCCGAAAGATCTTGAAATCTTTCGAGTCAACCCCCCTAGAGTTTTTCATTAAACATGATGACGCTTATTCATCAGCATAAACCGCTTTGGCATCTCTTTCTTTCATAGATAATTGACCGGCCTGAATTTCTTCAAGAGCTTTTCCTACAAACTTATGAGACTCATATTGGTTCAATCGGTAATCCCCGGTATCTTGCAGGTTTCTTGCTCTCTTAGCAGCAATACTGACTAACGAATATTTCGAATCGATTTTCTTCATTAATGAATCAATGGATGGGTTTAACATTTATTCAACCTCCAGCATATTTAAGTATCGTTGTTGCACTCTTTCCCGTTTGCAATGTTCTGCTTGAACAATGGATTTAATCTTACCTACCGCATGTTCTATTTGATCATTTTCAACAATGTAATCATACAGATTCATCATTTCAATTTCTTTTCTTGCAGTATTCATTCTACCCTGGATCAAATCATCCGTTTCGGTTCCTCTTGTTACGAGGCGATTCTGAAGTTCAGAAAGACTAGGGGGTGCCAGGAAGATAAATAAACCTTCAGGGAATTTATCCCTGACCTGCTGTGCACCTTGTACTTCAATTTCAAGAAAAACATCTCTTCCTGCATCAAGGGTTTCTCGAACGTAATCAACAGGAGTCCCATAATAGTTTCCAACGAACTCTGCATACTCCAGCAGTTTGCCTTCTTCTATAAGTACTTCAAACTCTTCTCTTGATTTAAAGAAATAATCTACACCATCCACTTCTCCTTCACGGGGGTTACGAGTGGTCATGGAGATGGAATATTCAAACTTAGTATCTTCTTGGGAAAAAATCGCTTTACGAACGGTTCCTTTTCCTACACCTGAAGGTCCGGAAAGAACGATCAGCAATCCTTTTTCTTTCATTTATTTACCCTGCCCTTCTTCTACTATATCCTCTTTATCAGTTAAACGATGAGCAACGGTTTCGGGTTGAACAGCTGAAAGAATAACGTGATCGCTATCCGTAATAATAACCGCCCTTGTTCTTCTTCCGTATGTAGCATCAACGAGTGTTCCCCGGTCTCTTGCATCTTGAATCAGGCGTTTGATCGGTGCTGATTCGGGGCTTACAATTGAGATGATCCGGTTAGCTGAAACAATGTTTCCAAATCCTATATTGATGAGCTTAATCGACATAACGCTCCTCCTAATCAATAGTTTAGTTTCGCCGGAATGACAGGAAACTAAACTTCTTATTCTACATTTTGCACTTGTTCCCTTAGCTTCTCCAGTGTTGATTTCAGTTCCACAACAATCGTGGCAATGAAGGAATCGTTTGCTTTCGAACCAATCGTGTTCACTTCCCGGTTCATTTCCTGAATCATGAAATCCAGCTTCCTGCCTACAGGTCCTTCACCGGTCAATGAGGAATGAAAGTACTGAATATGACTTTCTAATCTCGTCAGTTCCTCGGTAATATCCGATTTATCAGCAAAAATGGCAACTTCAGTGAGCAAACGACTTTCATCGAAGGAAGTTTCATTGTATTCAAGAATCCTTTTTCTTAACCGTTCTCTATACTGATCGACCAGTTCAGGAGCATGATCGGTAAGTTCGCCAATCTTGGTCTCAAAATAATTGAGATGAGTTAGAAAATCTTTCTTAAGGAGCTCTCCTTCTTTTTCACGCATTTGCCTAAGTTCATTCGCCGCTTGTTCTACAGCTTTTAACACCAATTGTTCAAGCTCTTCGTTTTCCTCTTCCATTTCTTCGATCATCACAAACTCTTCTCTATTTAAGAGGTGGGATAATTGCAGTTCATCTTTTAGGGAGAAGGTTTCTTTCACTTTATTTACTAACTGATAATAATCTTGAATGAGCTTCCAGTCAATATGTAGATTTTTATGTACTAGGCCATCACCGGTAATGGTGATGAAAATATCAACTTTCCCTCTCTTAATGGACTGGGATACTTGTTTTTTAATTTTATCCTCAAGTTTCATTAATTGTCGGGGCATCCTTATGAAACATTCACTAAACCTGTGATTTACGGATTTCATTTCAACCGTTACAGAATGTTGTTCAGAGTCTACTTTGCTTCTTCCAAAGCCTGTCATACTGACAACCATTACGATCACATCCAATCTTTTGACGATATTCGTATGTAGATCAACTGATTTCATGCTTGCACTCTCACTATATAAAAAAGGTAATAGAGGATATTCTCTATTACCTTTTGGATTATACCACATTTCACTGTTTTTTTCTTGCAAAAAATGACCCTGCCAGTAAAAACGTTGGAACCGAGCTTAAACCAATGATCAAGAACCAGTCCTTTAACACGATCGGTACTGTATGGAAGATCGGCTGCAAGGATGGGATGTATATCACGAGAAGCATCAAAACGAGTGAAGATAACACGGCCCACACTAGATACATGTTTCCGAAGGGATTTCTTGAAAAGACAGAAACTTCACTTCGACAGTCAAAAACATGAATGAGTTGTGCCATAACCAATGTAGCAAAGGCAACGGTTTGGGCATACGCCAAGTGATCGGGGTGAGTCTTATACGACAACATGAATGCAAGTAGAGTGACACCTCCGATTAAGAACCCCCTTGAAACTACCTTCCAGCCTAATCCTCTGGCAAACACGCCTTCTTTTGGATGCCTTGGTTTTCTCTTCATGACATCATCTTCCGGTTTATCAAGACCAAGTGCCATGGCAGGAAGCCCATCTGTCACAAGGTTCACCCAAAGAATCTGAATCGGCACCAATGGAAGTGGAAGGGCCAGGAGCATGGCAAATAGCATAACGAGAATTTCCCCTACATTCGATGCCAGCAGATACCGAATAAACTTTCTGATATTTTCATAGATGTTTCTGCCTTCCTGGATTGCTGATTTTATCGTTGCAAAGTTATCATCCAATAGGACAAGTGAGGAAGATTCTTTGGCTACATCTGTCCCGGTAATGCCCATAGCTACTCCAATATCCGAAGATTTTATTGCCGGAGCATCATTTACTCCATCTCCGGTCATCGCCACCACATGTCCCCTGTTTTGCAGGGCTTTGACGATTTTTAATTTATGCTCAGGAGAAACACGTGCGAAAACCGAAACTTCTTCGACGATTTCTTCCAGTTCATGCACTTCCATTTGATTCAACGCTTTTCCATCCAGAACGCGATCTTTGTTTTTTAAGATTCCGAGTTGTTTGGCAATCGCTTTAGCCGTTAGAATATGATCACCTGTAATCATCACCGTCTTAATCCCGGCTGCACGACACTCTTTCACTGCCTGCTTCACTTCAGGTCTGGGAGGATCAATCATACCTTGTAAGCCAATGAAGGTTACCCCTTCTTCAATGTCATTTTCCTTAATCCCTTCGATGGATCTTTCATTTAGGGGTTTATAAGCAATCGCAATGTTCCGGAGAGCATTGGACGACATTTCACTGATTGCCTCTTCAACTTTTTGGAATATTTCAGTTGATTTATATTGAAGTCTTCCTTCCCACAAGATGGATTCGCTTTTGCCGACTAAAACGTCAGGAGCACCTTTCGTTACAGAGAAGTGTTTCCCGTTTTGGTCGACAACGATGATACTCATCATCTTTCTTGTGGAATCAAAGGGGAATTCTTTGACAATCGTAAACTTCTTCTGCAGGGATTCCCGGCTTAATCCAGCTTTCAATCCCGCCACAAGAAGAGCCCCTTCTGTAGGATCCCCATCAACCACAAAGTTTTCTTCACGTGTTACGAGTTCCGCATGATTGCATAGCATACCAAAAGTTAATAATTGTTGAAGGGCATTCTCACTGTGAGGTGTTACCCTCTGTTCTCCGCTGTAAAATTGGCCATCCGGTTCATATCCGGTCCCTGTTACCGTCCACGTCCTGCCTCCACTCCAGAGGTGTGTTACCGTCATTTTATTTTGAGTCAGAGTTCCTGTTTTATCTGAGCAAATAACCGATGCACAGCCTAATGTTTCAACAGCCGGCAGCTTTCGGACGATCGCTTTCTTCTTGATCATTCGCTGAACGCCGAGGGAAAGGGCAACGGTTACAATAGCAGGTAGACCTTCTGGAATGGCCGCAACTGCCAAAGAAACCCCAGCTAAGAACATAGTGTACATATCGTGACCCTGTATCACACCGATTCCTACGACCAACGCCGTTAATACGAGGGCAACCGATATCAGTATTTTCCCTAATTCTTCAAGTTTTCTTTGAAGTGGGGTTATCATCGTTTCAGCTTTTTGAATCATATCAGCGATTTGACCCATGGCTGTCTTCATTCCGATCGAAGTAACGACCCCAATACCATTCCCCCTAGTGACCATCGTCCCCATAAAAGCCATATTCTCTAAGTCTCCGAGACTCATATTTTCACCATTGACGGGGTTCGTCGATTTTGCGACAGGTACAGATTCCCCTGTTAAAGCAGATTCTTCTATTTCCAGATTGTTCGTTTCAATGAGGCGCACATCTGCCCCGATCCGATCACCGCTTCCAAAGCGGATGATATCACCGATAATGACCTCTTTAGAAACAACTTTCACCCACTTACCATCTCTCAACACCGAAACCTGAGGTGCCGAAAGTTCCTTTAATGCCTGTAGGGACCTCTCAGCTTTACGTTCTTGAAAAAAACCTAAAAATCCGTTTATTAACACAATGGCTATGATGGCAATCGCATCGATGTATTCTCCCAGTAATCCTGAAATGAGTGTGGCTGCCAATAACACAAGAACCATAAAGTCCTTAAATTGACTGAAAAATAATAACAAAGCTGACTGCTTCTCAGCCTCCTCCAATTGATTGTACCCAAATTGTTTCCGTCTCTTTTCTACGTCATCCGTTGAAAGACCCTCTTGATAATTGGTATTTAATGACTGCTCTATGTCCTCTTGTCTCATCTCATGAAATTTCATGCAACCATGTCACTCTCCTCCTACGATACGAAAAGTTGTCCTTCTCTTAGCATTCTTATTCAGACTCGTCCTAAAAAATGATATGATTTACGTATGTTTTGCATTTTACCTGTGAGAGGGGTAAAATCGGTTACATTTGATACAGAGATACCAAGATCAAGCCTGGCAGATTTAAAATACACCGAAATCGTTTAAAGCAAAGGATGTTATATATGTCATTTGATGGATTATTTACTAGAAGCATGACGAAAGAATTGAATGAGAACTTATTGAATGGACGCATTAACAAAATACATCAACCTTATAAAAATGAAATCATCATGATCATCCGGGCGAACGGAAAAAATCATAAAGTTTTACTATCCGCCCACCCAAGTTATTCAAGGGTACAAATTACAAAAGAAAACTATGAAAATCCTTCTGTCCCTCCCATGTTCTGTATGCTCCTGCGAAAGCATCTGGAAGGATATATTGTAGAGGGTATCAAACAGGTTGAACTGGATCGGATGATCATAATTGAAGTGAAGGGCAGAAATGAAATCGGCGATATTTCGTACAAACAATTGATCATCGAAGTAATGGGACGCCATAGTAACATCATTCTAGTTGACAAAGAACGAAATATGATTCTGGATAGTATCAAACATATTTCACCAAGTATGAATACACACCGTACAGTTTTGCCTGGTCATCCGTATGTTTTACCACCTCAACAAGATAAAAATAATCCACTTATTGCTACCAGTGAAGATGTGCTGAGAGCACTGGACTTTAACTCCGGCAAACTGGATAAGCAGATTGTCCAAGCTTTTGCAGGCATTTCTCCTCTTTATGCAAAAGAGGTTGTTCACCGTGCAGGAATTGGTAACCAGTCTACGATTTCTGAATCATTCTTAAAATTGATTCAGTATGCTAAATCTAATGACACTACACCAACCCTCATTAGCGGCGAGAAAGAAACGTTTTACTGGATGGATCTTGAACATCTGAAAGGAGAGAAACAAAGCTTTCCTTCGTTAAGTGAATTATTGGACCGTTTCTTCTATCAGAAGGCTGCACGGGACCGGGTGAAGCAACAAGGAAACGACTTGGAACGTTTCATCCGAAACGAACGGGATAAAAATGTAAATAAAATTGAAAAATTAAAAAAGACGCTGGAGGATGCCCAGCAGGCAGATCGGTATCAATTGCTTGGTGAACTCCTTACGTCTAATTTATATGCGGTTGAACGAGGAATGACTGAGGTTAGCGTGGTAAATTATTATGATGAAAACGGGGAAAGTATCATCATCCCCCTCAACCCGCAAAAGTCTCCATCAGAAAATGCCCAAAACTATTTTTCACGCTATCAAAAAGCAAAGAATGCAGTAAAAATCGTTCATGAGCAAATTGAAAAAGCCGACGAAGAGATTGTCTACTTAGAACAATTACTTCAACAATTAGAATCGGCCTCAACAAAAGACGTTGAAGAAATAAGAGAAGAACTGGAAGAAGAAGGCTACCTGAGGGTCCGTAAACAAACGAAAAAGAAAAAGGCCCATGTGAAACCTGTTCTGGAAAACTACACTTCCAGCGACGGAACACAAATCCTGGTCGGAAAAAACAATAAACAAAATGATTATTTAACCAACAAAGTCGCAGGTAAAGAGGATATATGGCTTCATACGAAAGATATTCCAGGCTCCCACGTTGTAATCAAGAGTCCAGACCCTTCCGAGGAGACGATTAAGGAAGCAGCTAAAATTGCTGCCTACTTTAGTAAAGCAAGGGAATCAAGCTCGGTGCCTGTTGATTTCACTGAAGTCAAACAGGTAAAGAAACCAAAAGGAGCCAAGCCCGGCTTTGTCATTTACGAAGGACAGCAAACGGTGTATGTGACACCTGATTTGGATTTGGTCCGTTCGCTGAAGAATTGATATTTATTAAAGAAGCACTTCCAGTCTGAAAAGGGTGGGAGTGCTTTTGATTTCCCCTCATAAAAAAACTAAAAGCAACTCACAAAAGAGTTGCTTTCCACCTTAACTGCCCCATTTCTCCGGATTTTCACTCCAAAGCTTCAATTGTTCCAGTTCTTCTTCCCGAATGATCGAGTTTTGAAGCGCTACATCCAATAAGCTTGTGTAATCGGATAGAGCATATGCTTTAATGTCGTGATCTTCAAGCATGCTTTTCCCTTTCTCTAACTCGTAGGTGAAAATGGCAGCCACCCCTAATACGTTGCAGCCCGCTTCTCTTAAGGCGTTCACAGCTGTGATACAGCTTCCGCCTGTCGAGATGAGATCTTCAACTACGACCACTTTTTGACCAGGAGCAGCTTTCCCTTCAATTTGCTTTCCTTTTCCGTGAGCTTTCGCTTTCGAGCGAACATAACACATTGGCAGGTTCAGTTTTTCACTTACCCATGCAGCATGCGGAATTCCAGCTGTTGCAGTCCCTGCAATGACTTCCACATCGGGGAACTGATCTTTAATAATCTCGACAAGACCCGTAGATATTTCATCCCGCACAGCAGGATAAGATAAGGTCAGTCGATTATCACAGTAGATTGGGGACTTTATTCCCGATGACCATGTAAATGGCTCCGACGGGTTTAAAAATACGGCTTCGATGTCTAATAATTTTTTGGCGATTTCTTGTTTCATTTAGAGGCCCTCCCATTCATGTACGATTCGTTCATATGTTTCAACCGGGTTACTCGTTCCTGTAATACTTCTTCCCACGACAATATAGGAAGACCCCATTTCTTTTGCCATATATGGTGTGGTGACTCTTTTTTGGTCTCCTTTTTGATCATCTGCCAACCTGATCCCCGGAGTGACCCGAATAAAATCTTCACCACAATGTTCTTTTATTAGAGAGGATTCGTGAGGAGAACATACCACTCCATCAAGGCCAGCCATTTTTGCGAGTGTTGCATAATGTAAGACAGACTCATTGATCGTTTTAGGTATTAGTTGCTCTTCCTGCATTTGTTCTTCCGTTGTTGAGGTTAATTGAGTGACGGCAATCAATTTTGGGCGTGAATGATTAGCAGGCGTGCCGGCATGTAAACCCTCTAACGCCCTTTCCATCATCATACCGCCACCTGCAGCATGCACATTGATCAGGTCAAGGTCGAATCCGGCAAGTCCCTTCATGGCGCCGTATACTGTATTGGGAATGTCATGTAGCTTCAAGTCCAGGAAAATACGATGATTTTTATTTAAGATCTTTTCGATGATAACCGGTCCATTTTGAAGGTATAGCTCCATGCCGACTTTTACATTTAAACTCTCTGAAAATTGATCTAAGAAGAATGATGTCTTCTCCCATGTTGGGAAATCAAGAGCTATAAACGGTTTTTGATTCATGTTTCCCCCAGCTCCTTCCGGTCAATTGGGATATATGCTCCACTCCCAGTTCATCAAGTAATGGCGGTAAATCTTTAATGATCCGTTGACACACGAATGGATCCACGAAGTTTGCTGTTCCGACGGCGATGGCACTTGCCCCTGCGTAAAAATATTCAATCACATCCTCAGCAGTTTGTATGCCCCCCATTCCGATAATCGGAAGGTCCACCTGTTGACTTACTTCATAAATCATGCGGATCGCGACTGGTTTAATGGCTGGTCCGGACAATCCCCCTGTCTTATTTGCCAGGATCGGCTTTCCTGTCTTCATATCCAGCCTCATCCCAAGGAGTGTATTGATCATTGTCAGGCCGTCTGCCCCCCCTGCCTCAACAGCCTTGGCCATGTCGACAATATTGGAGACATTCGGTGATAACTTAACATATAACGGGACCTGCGAGACTTCTTTTACTCTCTCGGTCAATTCTTTTGCCACTTCGGGGATGGTACCAAAGGCAATTCCCCCTGTTTTTACATTTGGACAGGAGATATTCAATTCAAGGGCCTTAACGTTTTTGGCGGTTGAGATGACTCTTGCCACTTCCACGTAATCCTCCATCTGAGACCCCGCCACATTAGCTATGATCGGTACATCGTACTTGGAGAGCCATGGAAGTTCGTTTTCCATCACCCCTGTGAGTCCGGGATTTTGTAATCCTATTGCGTTGAGCATCCCTGCATTCGTTTCTGCAACGCGTGGGGTCGGATTTCCAAAACGCGCTTCTTCCGTCGTCGCTTTGATCATGATAGCCCCGAGCTCGCTTAAATCATAGAATTGACTGTATTCACGACCAAAGCCAAAGCAGCCTGATGCCGGCATGACCGGGTTTTTTAATGATAATCCCGGTAATTCGATTTTTAATGATTTCATAAAAGCACCACCCCTACTGGAAATACAGGTCCGTCACTGCAAACTTTCACGTAGCTTGACCCTTGTGGATCATCCTGTTTGTGACAAACACAAGCGAAGCAAGCGCCGATTCCGCATCCCATTCGCTCTTCTAAAGAAACGAATCCGCGTCTGTCACCCAATTGGGATTGAAGTGCTTTCAGCATAGGTGTCGGACCACATGAGTAGAACACATCAAAATCCGGAGATTTTTTATGAATGATATCTGTTACGAACCCGGAAGTTCCGAGCGTTCCGTCCACTGTTGCGACAAAGGTTTCCCCCAATTCTCTGAACTTGTTTACATAAAAGCTCACTGATTCAGTTTGAAAACCGAGGATGTGCTTCACGACCCAACCTTTTTCAACCAGCTTTTTTGAAAGACCATAGAGGGGAGGAACTCCAATTCCCCCACCTACTAATAGAGCGGTCCTACTGTCACTTTCCACTGTGAACCCATTTCCAAGAGGTCCTAAAACATCTATCATTTCTCCACTTTTCGCTTGTGAAAGAATTTTCGTCCCATTTCCTTCAGCTCGGTAGATCAATGTCATTGTGAGTTCATCATGGTTATGGGAGGCGATGGAAATCGGCCTCCTCAGTAAAGGGTCGATTCCCGTTCCCACTTTTATATGGACAAATTGTCCAGGAGCCTTGATCTCGTTAACCAATTCCCCTTGTAGAACTAATTCAAAGATGTTTTCAGCTATTCTTTCATGAGAAAGCACCGCCATCTTTTCATTTACGATCATTGAAAAACCGCCTCTCTCGTCTTCGGTTGTGATGGAAGCGCCTCAGCAGAGAATGTCATGGATTCAATCACTCGCAGGATGGCTTCTGCTGTATCGAGTGATGTAAGACATGGGATGCCGTTTTCAACTGATTCTCTACGGATTCTAAATCCGTCCCGGGCAGGTTGTTTTCCTTTTGTCAAGGTATTGATGACCAGCTGTGTTTCTCCACTTTGGATGATATCCAATAGGGTTGGTCCGCTGGATCCGATTTTATCCACTTCACGTACGGCAATATTTGCTTTTGTCAGGTGCTCGGCCGTACCTTTTGTGGCAAGGATTTGATACCCGATATCGATAAATCGCTTCGCCAGGAGAACCGCTTCGTCTTTGTCTTTATCAGCTACGGTCATAAGTACAGACCCATATTCTTTCATTTGCATTCCTGCAGCAACCATTCCTTTGTAGAGGGCTTTTTCCAGAGTAAGGTCTTTCCCCATTACCTCACCCGTTGATTTCATTTCAGGCCCTAAAGTGATGTCCACCCGTCTTAGCTTGGCAAAGGAGAAGACAGGAACCTTTACATAGACACCATGTTTTTCAGGTATTAGTCCTGATTCATATCCTTGATCCTTCAGGGAGATCCCAAGGATGGACTTGGTTGCAATGTTCGCCATAGGTACATTGGTGATTTTACTGATGAATGGCACTGTACGACTGGAGCGTGGGTTCACTTCCAGTACAAATACTTCGCCTTTCGAGATGACATATTGGATATTCAGTAACCCAACGATGTTTAGCCCTTTTGCGAGTCGTGTCGTGTAATCGACAATGGTTTGCTTCTGTTCCTCTGTCAGCTGCTGTGGAGGATACACCGCAATGGAATCTCCTGAGTGAACCCCAGCCCGTTCGATATGCTCCATGATTCCAGGCACGACTACGTCTACTCCGTCAGAAATGGCATCCACTTCAATTTCTTTCCCGATCAGGTAACGGTCGATTAAAACAGGATGCTGCGGGTTGACCTTTACTGCATTCTTCATGTATTGAAGCAGCTCTTCTTCTCGGTAAACAATTTCCATAGCTCTTCCACCAAGGACGTAAGACGGTCTGACCAGCACCGGATATCCGATATGTTCAGCAATGGAAATGGCTCCTTCAACTGATACCGCTGTCTTCCCTTCAGGTTGAGGAATACCTAGTTCGTTCAGAGTGTGTTCGAATTTATCCCTGTTTTCTGCACGATCTAAATCTTCAAGGGATGTACCGAGAATCGTGACTCCTCTTCTCACCAGCTCATCTGCCAGATTGATCGCTGTTTGCCCACCAAACTGCACGACAACTCCCTTAGGCTTCTCAAGATCAATGATGTGCATGACATCTTCTACCGTGAGAGGTTCAAAGTATAGTTTATCCGAGATGCTGAAGTCAGTCGAAACCGTTTCAGGATTGTTATTCACGATGATCGCTTCATACCCTGCCTCTTTAATGGCCCAGACGGAGTGTACGGTTGCGTAATCAAACTCTACTCCCTGACCGATCCTGATCGGCCCTGACCCTAGAACGATGACGCTCTCCCGGGAAGTGACCCTGGATTCATTCTCGTCCTCATAGGTTCCATAGAAGTAAGGAGTTTCTGATTCAAACTCCGCAGCACATGTATCTACCATTTTATAGACTGGTGTTAAATCATTTTCTTTTCTCCAGTTATACAATTCTGCTTCTGTACTACTCCATAGCTTGGCAATGGTAATGTCTGAAAAGCCCATTCGTTTTGCTTTATGACCCAGCTCAAGATTGAAGGGGTGTAAGGTTAATTCCTTTTCGAATTCTACGATTCTATTCATTTTATACAGGAAGAAAAGATCGATTTTGCTCCAATCATGAATGGTTTCAATCGTCACTCCTCTTCTAAGTGCTTCCCCGATATAGAAGAGTCGTTCATCTCCTGCTTTGCGGATTCTTTTCTCAATCCACTCGTCTGTAAATTGTTCAGCATCACTTAACTCCATATGATACGTATTGCTTTCTAGTGAACGAATCGCTTTAAGAAGTGACTCTTCGAACGTTCGGCCAATCGCCATGACTTCACCGGTAGCTTTCATTTGCGTTCCCAGATTACGCTTGGCAGCTTCAAATTTATCAAACGGCCATCTTGGGATTTTGGTCACTACATAGTCCAGTGCAGGTTCGAATGATGCATATGTTTTCCCTGTTACAGGATTCATCATTTCATCCAGGGTAAGTCCCACTGCAATTTTTGCTGCAAGCTTGGCAATTGGATATCCCGTTGCTTTAGATGCAAGTGCAGAGGAACGGCTCACCCTTGGATTCACTTCGATGATGTAATACTGGAAGCTGTCCGGATCGAGGGCAAGCTGGACGTTACAGCCCCCTTCAATCCCTAATGCCCGGATGATCTTCAAGCTTGTATTACGGAGCATTTGATACTCCCGGTCACTTAGGGTTTGACTTGGAGCTACGACAATCGAATCTCCCGTATGGATTCCCACCGGGTCGATGTTCTCCATATTACATACCACGATGGCATTATCCGCAGCATCTCTCATAACCTCGTATTCTATCTCTTTAAAACCTGCGATACTTTTTTCCAGTAGACATTGAGTTACCGGGCTATACTTTAGGCCAGAGGTTACAATTTCGATTAATTCTTCTTCATTGTGACAGATCCCTCCGCCTGTCCCACCCAGCGTGTAGGCTGGCCTTACGATTACTGGAAAACCGACGCTTTCTACGAAATGAAACGCTTCATCAACCGTTCGGATGATTTCGCTCTCAGGAACCGGCTCTCCGAGTTCATTCATTAAGTTTCTAAATAAGTCACGATCTTCTGCCTTCTCGATTGCCGAAAGCTTCGTTCCGAGAATTTCCACTCCACATTCTTCTAACACTCCTGATTTAGCGAGTTCAACAGCCAGGTTTAATCCCGTTTGACCACCTAATGTAGGAAGAACCGCATCCGGGCGTTCTTTACGGATGATTCTACTGACAAACTCCAGTGTCAGTGGTTCGATATACACTTTATCTGCCATTTCAGCGTCGGTCATAATCGTGGCAGGGTTTGAATTTACGAGGATGACACGGTACCCTTCCTCTTTTAAGGCGATGCACGCTTGAGTCCCCGCGTAATCGAACTCTGCCGCCTGTCCTATGATGATGGGTCCGCTCCCGATAACTAAGATGCTTTTAATGTCTGTACGTTTAGGCATGTTGAAGCTCCTTTCTTTTCTCTTCTTTCATAAGTTGTAAGAAATCATCGAATAAGTAATTTGAATCCTCAGGGCCAGGAGATGCTTCCGGGTGATATTGAACCGTAAAGGCAGGGAAGTCTAAATGCTTTAAACCTTCTACTGTTTCATCATTGATGGCCATATGAGTGACTTGAAGCCTGGTTCCTGCCAACGACTTTTCATCTACAGCATAACCGTGGTTCTGGGATGTCAGTGCTACTTTCCCAGTTTTCAAATCTTTTACGGGATGGTTGCCTCCTCTGTGACCAAATTTCATTTTGAAGGAGTCGCCTCCACATGCGAGAGCAAATAATTGATGCCCTAAACAAATTCCGAAGAGAGGAATTTCTCCCAATAGCTCTTTAATCGTTTCTATCGCTTCCGGTACATCTTTCGGATCCCCCGGTCCATTTGAGAGCATGATCCCGTCAGGCTGCAAACGACGAATCTCTTCCGCTGATGTATGGTAAGGAACCACAATCACGTCACAACCACGCTTGTTTAATTCTCTCAGGATTCCGTGCTTCATCCCAAAGTCCATTAACACGACCCGATATCCTCTTCCCGGACTGGCATATGCTGTTTTCGTTGAAACCTGCATGACTTGATCGGATCTTAGAGCAGTATCATGCAATTTCTCAAGCATTTCTTTTGGATCCAACTCGGCTGAACAAATGATGCCTTTCATTGCCCCGTGCTGTCTGATAATCCTTGTTAACTTCCTTGTATCGATATCTGAAATTCCTGGAATTCCTTTTACTTTTAATAATTCATCCAATGTTGATTCATTTCTCCAATTAGAAGGAAAATCAGCAACTTCTCTCACAATGAACGCTTTGATGGCCGGGGTGATGGACTCAAAATCGTCGCGATTGATCCCGTAGTTCCCTACAAGGGGATAGGTTAAAGTGACAAGCTGTCCACAGTATGATGGGTCTGATAGAATTTCCTGATATCCTGTCATACTGGTGTTGAAAACCACTTCTCCGATCGTTTCTTTGTTCGCTCCAAAGCCTTCTCCTACGAATACCGTTCCATCGTCTAAAATGAGTTGTCTTTTCATTGTTCGTTTCCTCCTTCATTCCATACAAGAGATCCCTGATAAAAAGTAGCTTTCGGAAAGCCTCTGCACTCCCATTCTTTAAATGGAGTGTTTTTTCCTTTTGATAAAAATTCAGATGGATCAATCACCTTTTGTTCATTTAAATCTATAAGTGTAAAATCAGCTTCTCCTCCTACTTCTAGTAGTCCAAACGGAAGGTTAAAGGCTTTACTTGGTTTAATCGTCATCCAATCAATTAGCTGTTTTAACGTGAAGATCCCCTTCTCTACAAAGCGAGTGTAAAGTAACGGGAAGGCTGTTTCCAATCCAACAATTCCGAAAGGGGCGAGCTGCATCCCTTCTGATTTCTCTGCTTCTGTATGAGGTGCATGATCCGTCGCGATAAAGTCGATGGTGCCATCCAGCAACCCTTCTATTAACGCTCGCTGATCTCCTTTGCTTCTAAGAGGCGGGTTCATTTTGAAATTCGGATCAAGTCCCGGAATATCTTCTTCGCATAGGAGAAGATGGTGTGGTGTTACTTCAGCTGTCACATTGATCCCGGCTTTTTTAGCATCGCGGACCACTCTTACTGACTCTTTCGTTGAGATATGACATACGTGATAATGTACGCCTGCTGCTTCTGCCAGCAGCACATCCCGGGATATATGTACGGCTTCACAGATGGAAGGTATTCCTTTCAGATTATGCTCTTTGGAAAATGTTCCATCATGGACCGCCCCCCCATAAATCAAGGTGTTATCTTCACAGTGGGCCACTATGGATGCATTGATACCGGCTGCCTTCTTCATGGCTTCAAACATCATGCCTGCCGATTGCACCCCTACCCCGTCATCTGTGAATGCAAATGCCCCATTTTCTTTTAAGGAAGGTAAGTCATTTAGCGTTTTCCCAATTTGTCTCTCAGTGATGGCGGCATAAGGTAACACGCGAACACTGGCTGTTTCAGAGATTTTCTTGTTAAGGGCTTGCAGATTTTCTACTGAGTCAGGTACAGGTCTTGTATTGGGCATTGCAGCGATGGTCGTGAAACCACCCTTAGCAGCCGCTTTTGTTCCCGTTTCGATCGTTTCTTTGTGTTCGCCCCCCGGTTCTCTTAAATGGACATGAAGATCAACAAATCCTGGGGAAATCAATAACCCATCTGCTTGAAATTCCCGGTGATCGGTGCGTTTGAGATCTGTTCCCATCTCGATGATTTTTTGATTCTCCACTTTCACATCCACGATTTCAAGATCACCATTCTTTGCTAGAATACGTGCATTTCGGATTAACCAATTCATTTCAAATTCCCCCTAGTTAGTTGATTTCAAGTGCTCTCTTTAAAACAGCCATTCTGACGTATACTCCATTTTCCATCTGCTTAAAGATTCTTGATTGATCACATTCCACCAATGAATCTGCAATTTCAACTCCACGGTTGACCGGTGCCGGATGAAGAATGATACCGGTTGGTTTCATTCGTGCTTTTCGACTTTCCGTCAAGCCAAAGCTTTCATGGTACTCCTCTTTCGATAAGCTTGATGTACTATCGTGTCGCTCATGTTGTATTCTCAGTAACATGACCACATCGGAATCTGCTCTACATTTATCTATCGGCATATATTGATGTCGATCCTGTGATGGGAACCAGTCCTTTGGTCCGGAGAACATCACTTCTGCTCCCAGCTTTGTTAACGCTTCTGCATTGGATCTTGCCACCCGGCTATGGGCAATGTCTCCAATGATCGATACCTTCAGACCTTCAAACCCTCCAAATTCCTGACGAATGGTCATCAGGTCCAGAAGGCATTGTGTAGGATGATTCCCACATCCATCGCCTCCGTTGATGACGCTTATGTTAAGTGATGCAAGTTCATCGAAATAACGTTCAATTGAGTGCCGGATGACGACGGTTTCGACACCGATGCTTTCTAATGTTTTCACCGTGTCATACAAGCTTTCTCCCTTTTGTACACTTGAAGTCTGTGCTTCAAATGGAATGACCTCAAGCCCAAGCTTCCTTTCCGCCATTTCAAAACTGCATTTCGTCCGGGTACTTGCCTCGAAGAAAAGATTGGCTACATATTTATTGGAGCCTTCCTTCCATGTTTCTCCCTCTTTAAAGCGTTCAGCCGCATCTAATATTTCAATGATTTCCTCTTTTGATAAATCATTCATTGTCAACAAGTTCTTCATCATGGGACAACCCTTTCTACTCTTCTTTCAAAAAAACACCCTGTCAATTTTCTGACAGGGTGTTTTTGAACATGCCAACAGGGACAGTGCGAAATATCCCACGTGCCTGTCTTGTTCAAATTCACCCTTCTTAGACTCTCTGGACCATGTTAAAAGGTGCTTCTATGCAACATCATCATGTTTAGCATTTTCTTCTTCGAATAAGTTGTTTGCCCCTTCGCTTTCTTCTCTGCCTGGTAAGAAAAGGTTTAGGAGAACTCCGACAATCGCTGCAAGAGCCATTCCTGATAAGGACACCTGCTCGTTGACCTTCACGAATGCCCCTCCTACCCCGATCACCAGGATCACTGAGGAAATCACCAGGTTTCGCTTGTTTCCTAAGTCCACTTTGTTATCAATCAGCATGCGCAGTCCACTAGAGGCGATGATTCCGAACAAAAGGATGGACACTCCACCCATGACGGCTGATGGTATCGATCCAATCAAGGCTGTTATCTTCCCGATAAACCCGAACATGATGGCAAGAACCGCGGCTCCTCCAATTACGAAAACGCTGAATACCCGTGTTATGGCTAATACTCCAATGTTTTCACCATACGTTGTATTAGGTGGTCCACCGAGGAAGGATGCAATCACAGTTGCTACCCCATCCCCAAGAATGGAGCGGTGAAGACCTGGTTTTTCAATGAAGTTTCGTCCTACTACTTTACTTAGAACCATCTGGTCTCCAGTATGCTCTGCCAAGGTTACGAGGGCAACAGGTACCATGATGGACACGATTTCCCAAGAAAAGCTTGGCGTGTAGTCAACGAATGGGATAAAGAAGTCCGGCATTTGTAAGAGCGGCGCATCCAACACTTGTTGAAAGTTCACTAATCCCGCAAAAACCGCTATGATATACCCTCCAACGATTCCGGCTAAGATTGGTACCATTCCGAGAAAGCCTTTAAAGTATATCGAGCAAATCACGGTAATGCCCAGAGTGGCAAGAGCTACCATGAAGTGTGTGTTGCTGTAAACCAATTCTTCTGCTCCAGGATTTTCATACATGGCCATGTTAACAGCCGTTCCCGCCAGTCCTAATCCTATAACCATTATCACAGGGCCAACAACTATCGGCGGAAGAATCCGCACAAGCCATTTCAGCCCGAGCTTTGAGATGAGCAATGCTACTATCCCGTAAACGATCCCGGCCAGAAAGCTTCCCATCATGGCCGCCTCGGGACCTCCAAAGCTCTTTGCAGCTAAGATAGGTGCGATGAATGCAAAGGATGATCCTAAGTAAGCAGGTATTCTTCCCCTTGTGATCAAGAGGTAAGCGAGTGTGCCTAATCCACTTGAGATAAGGGCAACCCCGGGGCTTAGCCCTACCAGGAATGGAACTAACACAGTAGCCCCAAACATGGCGAATAGATGCTGTATACTCAAAGTAATCCATTTTCCTAACTTCGGTATTTCTTCTACGTCTAACACAACCTGATGATTTTGATTCATTTATGTTTCCTCCTCTAATACCCAAATTTCCCCATAAAAAAACCCTCTTTGTCCTAAAGAGGGCACAAAGAGGGTACAAGAAGGTCTATTTCTACCTTCATTCCCATCCTTTGTCAGCCTCACGGGACCACTCTTAAAAGGACTTACGTTATTCTTTTTCGTGAATTGCAACGATATCTTCCTGATCGACCTCTGTTAAGGCGACCATGATTTTTTCAGAGCTTGATGTAGGAATATTCTTTCCGACAAAGTCAGCCCTTATCGGTAATTCTCTATGTCCCCGGTCAACCAGGACTGCAAGTTGAATTTGACTTGGTCGTCCAAGATCCATCAATGCGTCCAAACCTGCCCGGACCGTTCTTCCTGTAAATAATACATCGTCTACGAGGATGACTTTTTTGTTGGTAATATCCACAGGCAGGTCAGAACCTTTGACTTCTGGTTCATGATCCTCTGTTTTCTTTGATAAGTCATCCCGGTATAGGGTGATATCTATTTCCCCTACGGGAATTTGCTCACCTTCAATATCATGTATTCGCTCGGCTAATCGATTAGCGATGTAAATGCCTCTTGTTTTGATACCAACCAGAATACAATCTTCAATTCCTTTGTTACGCTCGATGATTTCATGGGCTATTCTTGTCAGCGCCCTTCGAATGGCTGGTTGATCCAGAACCGTAGCTTTTTTAGTCATTTACGCCACCTCGTTTCTTTATAATAAAAAATCCCTCTCACCGTATGGATGAGAGGGCACAGTTATCGTTATAATCTGATTGCACGCCAATATGATTTGGTCGTACATGCTCCTTCTCAGCCTCACGGGACCGTATTAAAGGTTTCTTATTCAATTAACTAAATCATAAAGGTCCAGTCGAAATTTGTCAACGATTATTTTCAAGATACTTCACAAGTTTAGTGAACTCCGGAGGTAACTCCGTGTGGAATTCCATATATTCTTCTGTTCTCGGGTGGACAAAACCTAACACACCAGCGTGAAGGGCCTGTCCTTCTATGCTCAATGTCTTTCGTGGTCCATACTTTGGATCCCCCGCAAGCGGGAAGCCGATATACTTCATGTGCACACGGATTTGATGCGTTCGACCCGTCTCCAACTCACATTCGACCAATGTGAAATCTTTATAGCGATCCAGCACTCTGAAGTGTGTAACCGCTTGTTTGCCGTTATCCACTACAGCCATACTTTGGCGATCTTTGGGGTCTCTTCCGATCGGAGCATCAATGGTGCCGTATTCGTGGGGAATAAGGCCATGTACGATGGCTGTATATTTTCTTGTTACGGACTTTGCTACAAGCTGATTTACCAAATGCTCGTGAGCCATGTCATTTTTAGCCACCATCAGTAAGCCGGAAGTGTCCTTATCTATACGGTGGACGATCCCCGGTCTTAGGACTCCGTTAATGCCGGATAAATCCTTACAGTGATACATCAATCCATTCACCATTGTCCCTGAATAGTGACCAGGTGCAGGGTGAACGACCATTCCCTTTGGCTTGTTTACAACAATGACATCCCCATCTTCATAGGCAATGTCAAGATTGAGGTCTTCCGGCTCTACATCCAACTCTTCGGGTTCCGGGATCGAAACCTCGATTACTGCTTCCGCTGGACATTTGAAATTAGGTTTGACTGCCTCACCATTCACTTTAATATGACCTTCTTTTATCCATTGTTGAACCTGTGAACGGGACCATTCCTTGTTCAACTGACTTACGACTTTATCAATTCGTTCTCCCTTGTCTTCCTCAAGTATGTTGTGCTGAATTACTTCCATTTTTGTTCTCCTTCTTTGCTTTTCGTTCGTCTAAATACATGTAAATTAGTAACAATGCTACTCCAATGGTTAATGCTGCATCGGCAATATTAAAGATCGGAAAATCATAGGAAAAGATGTATGTATTTAAGAAATCAACCACTTCTTTTCGAAAGACTCGGTCAATAAAGTTTCCAATAGCTCCACCAAGCATAAAGGCTAAACTTAAACTGAATAAAGATTGCCCCTTAGCATGGACTTGCATATAATACACGATACCTACAATCACTACTACTGTAATAATGTAAAAAAACCACATTTGCCCTTGAAGTATTCCCCATGCTGCACCTTGATTCCGATGAGAAGTAAGATATAAAAAATCTTCTATGATCTTTATACTTTCCCCTTCTGTCATTCGTTTCACAACCAACCATTTTGTTAATTGATCGAGTCCAATCACAACCAAAGCCAATAAATAATAAAACACAAAGGCAACCTCCGAACATCGTAAAATGATTACCTTTGCATTTTAGCATAAAAGGGGAAATAAAGACACTTAAACTAAATGAGAACGATGAAACCCGCTCTTAAGTTCTCAGGAATAAGATGAGATCTTTCCAAATCGTCTCCATTCCAATGCACCATGAAGCGTTGTGCATGTCGGGTTCATCTTTATGAAATCAAATGGGATTTCTTCTCCGCTCATTTCACAATAGCCGTATTGATTATCTCTAACACGATTTAGGGCTTGTTTCACTTCTGTAATTTCATCATCAATATACTGCTGGATTAAAGGATGATGAGATCGACTTGCCTCTAGCTCTTGCAAGGATGTTGTAAGCTCTTGAACAATGGATGTGTATCGGTCATATGTCATCTTTGATCCCTCCATTTATAGTATGGGGGAAACACACCTGAAAATTGTGTTGCAAGATATAGCAATTTTGGAATTAGAAAAGAAAAAATAAAAAAAGGCTGACTCACATAAAAATGCGGGTCAGCCTTTCGGGATTATGCCAGGTGAGAATAGCTTTCTTTCACTACTGATGCACAGCGTGTACAAAGCGCAGGATGATCCTTATCCTGTCCAACTGTGGTTGTGACAACCCAACAGCGGTCACATGTTTCACCTTCGGCTTTTTCGACGACAATATTGTTTTCACCAATACTTAATGCATGTTCTGGTGCTTCGTTCACTGCTCCACCGATTTCAAAGGCGGACACAATGAACAATTGCTTTAAGTCTTCCTTAATGGAACCAAGTAAAGCTTTCGTTTCATCATTCACGTAAAGAGTCACTTTGGCCGTTAATGATTTCCCGATCATCTTCTGATTACGAGCTTCTTCAAGCCCCTTTAACACATCATCCCTTAACTCCAGGAAAGCATTCCATTTCTTCTTCAACTCATCAGCATTTCTAAACTCTTGCACTTCAGGCATATCAGTAAGTTGAACACTTTCTCCCTCCACTCCAGGGATATGAGCCCACACTTCATCAGCTGTATGAGAAAGGATTGGAGACATCAGTTTCGTAAGAGCAACCAGAGATTCATATAGCACAGTTTGAATGGCCCGACGCTCGTCATGATTTTCTGACTCGATATATAGAACATCCTTCGCAAAGTCTAAGTAGAATGAACTTAAATCCAACGTACAGAAATTATTTACAGCGTGATAGATGCTTGCAAATTCATATTTGTCGTATGAATTTCTTACATTTTTCACAAGATCATTCAATTTCACAAGCATGAATTGATCCACTTCTCTTAATTGACCGAAGGATACCGCATTGGTACTTGGATCAAAGTCAGAAAGGTTTCCTAATAAGAAGCGGTACGTGTTACGGATTTTTCGATACACTTCAGCCACTTGCTTCAGAATTGGATCTGATACACGAACATCCGCCTGATAATCAACCGACGCAACCCAAAGGCGAAGGATATCGGCTCCAAGCTGCTTCATCACTTTTTCAGGAACGACTACGTTCCCTAATGATTTACTCATTTTTCTTCCGTCACCATCAAGAGCAAATCCGTGACTTAACACACCTTTATATGGAGCTTTCCCCGTCACTGCTACACTTGTAGTCAATGAAGAGTTAAACCATCCGCGATATTGGTCAGAGCCCTCTAAATAAAGATCTGCAGGACGCTCGAGGTCATCTCTTTCTTCAAGTACCGCTTGATGTGAAGAACCTGAGTCAAACCAGACATCCATGATATCCTGTTCTTTCGTGAACTTCCCATTAGGACTTCCTTCATGTGTGAACCCTTCAGGTAGAAGATCCTTCGCTTCTTTTTCGAACCAGATATTTGAACCGTGTTCACGGAAAAGCTTTGATACATGGTCGATTGTTTCATCAGTAATGATCTCCTGGCCATTTTCCGCATAAAATACCGGGATTGGCACTCCCCATGCACGCTGTCTTGAAATACACCAGTCTCCACGGTCTCTGACCATATTGTAAAGGCGGGTTTCTCCCCAAGCAGGTACCCATTTCGTTTCATTAACGGCTTCCAGGAGTTCTTTACGGAATTTATCGATTGACGCAAACCATTGTGCCGTCGCTCTAAAGATAACAGGCTTTTTCGTACGCCAATCATGTGGATAGGAGTGAGTGATAAAGTTAAGCTTTAACAATGCTCCTGTTTCCTGGAGCTTTTCGGTAATCGGTTTATTGGCTTTATCATAGAACAAGCCTTCAAACCCAGGTGCTTCTGAAGTCATTACTCCTTTATCGTCTACCGGACATAACACATCCAATCCATATTTCTTTCCTACCAGGAAGTCATCTTCCCCGTGTCCTGGTGCGGTATGAACACATCCAGTACCAGAGTCAGTCGTTACATGTTCACCAAGTACAACAAGTGAATCCCTTTCGTAAAGTGGGTGTTTTGCCACGATATGCTCAAGCTCCGCCCCTTTAACCTTTTTGGTTACTGAGATATCTTCCCATTCCAGATTCTTCGCAACTTCTTCCAGTAAATCCTCTGCAACTACATAGCTGTTTTCTTTCACATTTACAACGACATAGCTTAGATCTTCATGTACGGCAATCCCCAGGTTGGCAGGAATCGTCCAAGGAGTTGTCGTCCAGATGACTAATTGAGTCCCTTCATCAAGAACACCCTTACCTTCTGTAACGGCGAATCCAACGTAGATGGATGGAGAACGTTTATCCTGATACTCGATTTCTGCTTCCGCTAGTGCTGATTCACTTGAAGGAGACCAGTACACTGGCTTTTTACCTTTATAGATATAGCCTTTCTTCGCCATATCACCGAATACTTTAATCTGTTGAGCTTCGTACTCAGGCTTTAAGGTAATATATGGATTATCCCAATCACCACGCACACCTAATTGCTTGAACTGAGTGCGTTGGTTATCAACTTGCTCATAAGCATATTCTTCACACAATTTACGGAACTCTGCGATAGTCATTTCTTTACGCTTCACGCCTTTATTCGTTAACGCCTGCTCAATCGGTAAACCATGAGTGTCCCAGCCTGGAACATATGGTGCGTGGAAACCACTCATGGATTTATAGCGGACGATAAAGTCTTTAAGAATTTTATTTAATGCGTGACCCATATGGATATTTCCATTGGCATAGGGAGGTCCATCGTGAAGTACAAATAAAGGACGATCACTCGTTCTCTCCTGCACTTTTTGGTAAATATTCATTTCTTCCCATTTCTTCTGTGTATCCGGTTCGCGTTTCGGTAAATTTCCTCTCATAGGAAATTCCGTCTTCGGCATCAATAATGTATCTTTATACTCCATCAAATCTTCCTCCTAAACGTTTCTCTTAATTGCCATCTTTTCTAAATCCCGCGACTCTTAATCAGGCTATCCCTTTTGGAAACAAAAAAAAAGCTTTCTCATCCCTGTAAAGGGACGAGAAAGCTTTTCCCGCGGTACCACCCTCATAAAGATCTAAATAGATCTTCACTCGTATTGATTCGTAACGTGAACAAGACGCTATTCATTACTCTCCAGAAGTGAATTTCATGAGCAGAGCTCGAGGGTGATCTTCCGTACCTTTGTTCCTTGTCAGGCTTACACCGTCCCCGACTCGCTAGAAAGGAAATATCATAAGAACGTACTGTCCCTGTCTTAGCCTTCATTATGGCAATTTAGATTGTTGTTCAATTATATGAAAGTATTGCGCTTTTCGTCAAGACAATGTCTCTTCTTCTTTTAAAGTTTTTAAATCTGTTGCGTCCAGATCGAATTCCATTAACCGATCCCAGTCATTTGTATCAAGTAAATCAAGCTGAGCTTCGATTAACATTTTGAAACGCGTCCGGAACACCTTTGACTGCTTCTTGAGTTCTTCAATCTCGATGGCAATCTTACGGGCTTTAGATAATGATTCATTAACGATGCGATCAGCATTCTTCTCGGCTTCCTTGATGATCAGCTTCGATTCTTTCATCGCATTACGCTTAACTTCTTCCCCTGCTTCTTGAGCAATGACGATTGACTTGTTTAACGTTTCCTCGATATTTGTAAAATGTCCTAAACGTTCATTCAAGGAGTTTAAACGTTCTTCCGTTTCCTTCTTCTCGCGGATAAGAATTTCATAATCCTTAATAATTTGATCCAAAAATTCATTAACCTCGTCCTCATCATAACCACGAAAGCCACGACTAAATTCTTTATTATGTATGTCTAATGGCGTTAAAGGCATGGGAGCCACCTCCAGTACTTGGTGAATTACATATTTATTATAACTAAAATTTCGACAGTATGTGGGAGAATTCCTTTAATTTTCTTAAATTATTTCAGTATTCCAACAGAAATTCGCCATTTATCCCGTTTCGTTCTTCCTTCAATGGACAATAACTTACTTCTTCCATACCCTCTTGCTGAAATTACATCCCCAGCTTCCACTTCAAACGAGGCATTTTCGACTGTTTTCCAATTGACTTTTACATGATTGCTTTTAATCAGTGTTTGAGCTTTTTGGCGGGAGTCATTATAGATTGCTGCGAGAATGACATCTAACCGCAGGGAGCTTGCGGTAGTCACTTTTTCCATCCATTCTTCCTTACTCTCGATTCGATCTTCCATTGGAATATCCTTCATGGAAATCTTTGCTTTGCCTATTTGTTTGAGCTCCATCCGGACGTATTCAGAAATTTCATCTGCGAGCATGAGTTGAATGGTATCGTCCTCAAATAAAATATCCCCGAATTTTTCCCGTTTCAATCCTAATGACATGAGAGTCCCTAATACCTGTCTATGCTCTATTGTAACAAACTTGGACGGGTACTGTATTTCAAATAACTTAATACCAAAATCTTCTTCCTCAGGTTGAAAATAAGAAGGATATAATAATGCTCTCTTCCTCTCCGTATTCTCAGGGTAAAAGGAGAAAAGAATTTCGTCGTTGTTTCCGATGATCGACTCGACAATATACTGTTGTCTCGGATCCAAAAAGTCCGTTCGTTTGGCTGAATATTGATTTTCCACTGCCAGTTTCCACTCCAGTACAGCATCGACAAACTCTTTCTCATCCGGCCTGAAATGTTGATAAATTAAAGACACATGCTCACCCCTTATGTGATTTACCCAAAATAAAAGAACTGAAACTGTTCAATCCTGTTTCAGTTCTTTAAAGGAAAATTGATATCCTGATTCTCAATTATATAAGCCATCTAAATAATTGGTATAACCCAGATTGCGCCAAGTTCAACACAATGAATGCCACAATTGGTGAAATATCAATCATCCCGATTGAAGGAACGAAACGTCTGAACGGCTCTAAATACGGTTCGCATATTCTTGATAAGAACTGACCGATTGCCGATTCCCTTGCATTTGGAAACCAGGACATTAATATATAAATGATTAAAGCCCAGGAGTATATTTGAATAAGGTTCGATAAAATCTCATAAAGCAACACCATAATTTACATTACCACCTCGAATCTGATAGATCTTCTTCTTTCAAGAACTCAGAGATATTCCCGCTCACTTCCACATTATCAGGCGTACAAAGAAAAATATTATCTCCTACACGCTGAATGTCGCCGCCAATTGCGTACACAGTTCCACTTAAAAAGTCGACAATGCGTTTCGCTTGATCATGTTGAATCCGCTGTAAGTTTACCAGTACAGAGCGTCTATTCTTTAAATGATCAGCAATCTCTTGAGCTTCGGCATATACTCTTGGCTCAACCAGAATCATCTTGGAAGATTTTTGAACACTTTGAAGACTTACAACATTTTGTTTCGAATTTGAAAGCTGCGACTTCATGGGCTTTTTCTCCTCATATTCTTCCTCAAACTTTTCTTCTTCATAATCATATTCATCTTCATCCAGCAAAAAGAACGTTTTAAACTTTGACTTGATACCCATTTGTATTCATCCCCTCTCAGTCATTTCCAACTAATGCAGTTCCAATACGAATAAAAGTAGCTCCCTCTTCGATTGCAATCATGTAATCATTGCTCATCCCCATTGATAATTCTGTACAAGGGGCATATGGGAGGTTTAAAGAGATGACTTCTTCCTGGATTGTTTTCAACTGTCTAAAACAAGTCCTTAAGAATGGTTCATCGTCCGTATGTGGAGCCATCGTCATTAATCCTACGACTTTAATATTTGTGAAGTCTTTTAGACTCACAATTAATTCTTTTACCTCTTGAGGTGATAACCCATGTTTAGAATCTTCTCCCGAAACATTCACTTGAACGAAACAGGACACAGGCTTGTCCGCTCTTTTATGAATTTCTTTGGCTAATGACAGACGATCCAGAGAATGTATGTATGATACTTTATCAATGATGTTTTTTACTTTTCTAGTTTGCAGAGAACCAATAAAATGCCACTGGGGTTTGTCCTGTAGAACATCCCATTTTGAGAGCATTCCTTCGTCACGGTTCTCACCTAAGTGGATGAGGCCGGCTTCAACAGCTTCTTCGGCTCTCTCAATTGAAACATATTTAGTGACCGCTACAACATGTACGGCTTCAGGATTTCTTCCACTGCTTTCACATGCGTTTTCAATATTTTTCTGGATGATTTTAAGTTTTTCAGATACCTTCATCTTTCTTCTCCTTCCAGCCAATGAAGCTCATGATTCTTCCTGTTTTACCAGCATCTCTTCTGTAGGAGAAAAACTCATTGTGACAGGATGAACAATAACCAGAAGTGTGGATTTGTTCAGCATTTAAACCAGCTTGCACTAAAAGCTGTTCATTCAATTTCTTTAAATCGAGGTAATATTGTCCCTCTTCCTTTAAATTATAGGGTAAGTTGTTTTCATCTTCTAGTGTTTTTTTCACTTTATTGATCACATAGTCATCAACTACATAGCAATTCTTACATATGGATGGCCCGATCACAACCTCCAGGGAAGACATGGAGGCCCCTTTCTCCATATAAGCATCGACCATTTTGGACCCTATTTGTAAAACAGTACCTTTCCATCCGGCATGGGCCAATCCGATTGTACCCGAATCTTTATCCAGGAAATAGAGAGGAACACAATCCGCGTAACACATCGTCAATAGAATATTCTCATTCCGAGCAATAAAGCCATCAGTATCTTTAATGCTGGTATGATAGTGCTCTGCACCTTTTCCCATGTCTACTTTTCCTACTGTATGAATGTTGTTTCCATGGGTTTGCTCAGCAGCTACCCATGATTCAACTGGCATCATCAAACTGGAAGCAAGTAATTGACGATTTTGAATCACTGAAGATTCATCGTCTCCCACGTGCAATCCCATATTGAAAGAGTGAAATGGTCCCGTACTGACGCCACCCCATCTTGTTGTGATCCCTGCAACCAGCCCAGGATTAGTTTTCGTCCATGTATTTATAGAATAATAAGATTCTGTTTCTCTATTGAAAGGCTCCTTAGACACGTTGAATCTCCTTCGTTTTTATTAAGTGTACCATATTCCCTGAAGATTCGTCATGTATCGGGGGCTTGTTTCGGTTCTTGCAGTTGACCTTGAATATAATGACTTTCTTTATATCTGACCAGGATAACATCTTCCCCTATTTTTACAATGCTGCTCCAAGGAATCACAATATCTTCATCTTTTCCGAAGAAACCCAATATCTTCCCTCCACCTCCGATGACAATGGCCTCAATTTTTCCAGTATCCAGGTTAATTTCTATATCCCCTATATTCCCTAATTTCCGCCCGTCAGATATACTCACAACATCTTTCACCTGAAATTCAGATATACGTACCATCTGTTTTCACCCTCTCTTCTGGTTGTTTCTCATTGTGTACCATTTATTCAAAGACAGTTCATCCACCCAATTCAAGTAGTTATTAATAGTGTATGCAACAAAAAAAAAGGCAGACCTACCCGAAGGAGTTCCGCCTTTCTTTTCTTTGTCCAGCTGCAGGGCTTAGAAGCTCGAGGTCATAAGTTAAACCATCCATAAAGGCAGAGAGCGCCTTTCCGGATAGTTCACCTTAT